>CALSAQ010000003.1:0-453129 GCA_943372995.1 Sphingobacterium thalpophilum
AAAAAGGAAAAGATATGGCAAAGAATCCTTTTGCAAGCATGGTTTTCTTTTGGCCTGAGTTACAACGTCAGGTAAGAATAGATGGAAAGATTGTAAAACTTTCTAAAGAAGAATCGGAAGCCTATTTTAATTCTCGACCATTTGAAAGCAGAATTGGTGCAATAAGTTCTCCACAAAGTCAGGTGATTCCAAACAGAGAGAGCCTCGATGTGGTTTATAAGAATATGGAAGAAAAATACAAAGGGCAATCTGTTCCTAAACCTGCTCATTGGGGTGGATACCTCCTATCGCCTATTGCCATTGAATTCTGGCAAGGTCGCCCAAGCAGATTACACGACAGAATGAAATATGTATTAATGGAAAAAGGGAAATGGAAAATTGAACGCTTAGCTCCATAACAACAATGAATTTTGAAGAGATAAAAAATAAAATAATTACCACATTTGGTGATAGTGTAATACTTGCCGAACAAGCTGATCAGGCTCAAGCATCATTAACACTTGAACCTGATGCACTAACAAAAGTGGCTGCTTTTTTACGCGATGATGAAGAGTTGTATTTCGATTATTTGAATTGCTTATCGGGTGTAGATTATGCTGCTGATAAAAATGAGTTAAGCATTGTGTACCATCTTTCTTCTATTCCATATAAACATAGTATCGTATTAAAAATTAATATTCCTTTTGATAGAACAAGTAAAGAGCTACCGCATGCTCCTAGCGTTTCTAAAATTTGGCGTTCTGCCGATTGGCACGAACGTGAAGTATTCGATTTATATGGGATTTATTTCGATGGGCATGACGACTTGCGTAGAATATTATGTCCCGACGATTGGGAAGGGTTCCCCTTACGTAAAGATTACGTAGCTGCCGAATATTACAATGGTTTAAAAATTACTTTCGATCGCAACACCAACAATGACAAACTATAGAACAGATACCAGTAAGCTGAAGAACGAAGAAATGGTGCTCAACATGGGGCCACAACATCCTTCTATGCATGGTGTACTCCGTTTAGAATTATTAACTGATGGTGAAATTGTAAAAGAATGTACTCCACATATTGGTTACCTACACCGTTGCTTCGAAAAACATGCGGAAAATTTAACCTATCAGCAGTCTATTCCTTTTGTCGACCGATTAGATTATCTCACCTCAATGAACAACGATCACATCTTTGTGATGGGTGTTGAAAAAATGCTAGGTATCGATAAAAATATTCCTCAGCGCACAGAATACATCAGAGTATTAGTATCTGAATTAAATAGAATTGCTTCTCACCTTATCGCTATAGGTACTTATGGAATGGACATTGGTGCAGTAACGCCATTCTTCTGGTGTTTTAGAGATCGTGAACACATTCTTAATCTTTTGGAATGGGCATCTGGTGCTCGCTTACTATACAATTACATTTGGATTGGTGGAAACTACTACGATGTCCCAGTAGGTTTCGAAGATAGATGTTCGGAGTTTGTAGAATATTTTAAACCAAAAATGAGAGAGCTGGATGATCTCTTAACCAATAATCAAATATTTATTAATAGAACAAAAAATGTAGGTGTACTCCCACTCGACGTTGCTGTTAACTACGGATGTTCTGGACCAATGTTAAGAGGATCTGGGTTGAAATGGGATTTACGCAGAGTCGACGAATATTCTGTATATCCAGAGTTAGAATTTGATATTCCGGTTGGACAAGGATTAATGGGAACAACAGGCGATTGCTGGGACAGATACTACGTTAGGGTGCAAGAAGTATACGAATCGCTAAAAATAATTGAACAGTGTTTAGAGCGATTAAAAGGGCCATTAAAAAGAGATCCTAGTTACGACCCAAGAGCAAACATGCCGAAAAAAATAATTCCTAAGGCGCAAGAGTTTTATATAAGAGGGGAAAGCCCTAAAGGTGAACTAGGCTTTTTCTTTGTAGCCGATGGAAAAACCGAACGACCAATACGATGTAAAGCACGCTCTGGAGCATTCTCTAATTTATCAGTACTACCCGAAATAGCAAGAGGAGCAATGATAGCAGACATTGTCGCTATATTGGGTTCCATTGATATTGTATTGGGGGAAGTAGATAGGTAATTAAATAATTTCAAGCTTCAGCATTTTTTCTTGCAACTGCTCAATTTTAAAAGGCTTTTCTAGCGTATCATCCATACCTGCATCTAAACATTGCTTTTCATCGTCGCCGAATGAACCCGCGGTAATGGCAATAATTTTAGGACGTTCCTCTTTGTAGGTTTTTATTATTTCTCTGGTAGTTTCTAAGCCATTTAATTCAGGCATTTGAACATCCATTAAAACTAAGTCGTAAGTCGATTGAGTTAATTTTTCTAGGGCTTGTAATCCATTGGTTGCTAAATCGAGAGAATAACCAGCCTTCTCAATTACTTTCCTAATGAGTAATTGATTAACCAAATTATCTTCGGCTAGAAGTATTTTTATCGTCTTATCCTTTATCACTGAATCCATGAACTCTTTGTTGTTGTTATTTCAAAAATAGTTAAATATCTTTCAAGTGAAAACACTTTTATATCATTATTTTATGATTAGACCTGCAAAACTTAGTGATCTACCTCAAATTGTTAGTATATATAATCAAACTATCCCACTTAAGAATGTTACAGCAGATACTGTGCCAGTAAGTGTAGAAAGCAGAACAGAATGGTTTAGTCAATTTAACGAACAAAGACCGATTTGGGTATACGAAAATGAAGATGGTGTGGTAGCGTGGACTAGTCTACGTAGTTTTTATGGTCGACCTGCATATCATGCAACTGTAGAAATAGGGATATATATAGCTTCATCATACCGAAACAAAGGAATAGGAGAATTGATGTTACTACATGCACATCGTTTTTGTAAAGAGAATAAAATAGAAACAATCCTAGCTTTTATATTCGCAAATAATGGAAGTAGTGTTTATTTTTTCAAAAAACACGGTTATATCGAATATGGCAATCTGCCCGCTGTAGCAGAAATAGATCAACAAAAGATAGATTTACTTATTTTGGGCTATAAGCTATAAAAAAAGGAGCCCCGGCAAAAACCGAGACTCCTAACCTAACTAACCTAAATTATTGAAAAACCACTTATGAAAAGTGTCCTATAAAAGGCATTTATTGTATTAACGTATTTTCTTCCACTTTAGTTTTTCCAAACCATTTTTGTTTCAAATTAGTAACCAATAAATACATTACTGGTACTAAAATCAAGGTTAAAAATGTTGCGAAAATTAAACCAAAAATCATTGTCCATGATAAAGGACCCCAGAAGGCAACGTTATCTCCTCCAAAGTAAATGTGTGGGTTAAATTCTGTAAGTAATTTAGCAAAGTCGAGGTTCAACCCTACTGCCAATGGAATTAACCCTAAAATGGTAGCAAATGCAGTTAATAGCACTGGAGTCATACGAGTTCTACCAGCCTCTAATACCGCATCGTAGGTCGACATCCCCTGTGATATCATCAGATCGGCAAATTCTACCAATAAGATACCATTTCGCACCACAATTCCCGCTAATGCAATAATACCAACACCCATCATAACTGTAGACATAGTCATTTTGAAAATGGTAATACCTAATAGTACCCCAATAATACTGAAGAAAATCTCACTCAGAATAATTAATGGTTTTCCTATTGAGTTAAACTGAGTAACAAGAATCATTAGAATTAAACCGAATGATACTAATAATGCAGTACCTAAGAATTTAACGGTTTCTAATTGCTCTTCTTGTTCACCAGCCATTTTAATAGTCACACCATTTGGAGTATTAAACTGATCAATCTCTTTTTGAATGTTTGCTACAACCTCATTCGGATTGTAAGCTCCTAATACATTCGAAGATAATATGATGATACGTTTACTTTGTTTACGTTTTATTCCACCATATGTATTTACATATTTAATATCTGCAAAAGATGATAAAGGAACCTGACGAATCATTCCACCCATTCCCATATCACGATAAGTAATACTCATGTTTTTTAACACATCTAAGTTATTACGTTGATCTTCTTGTGCACGAACATTAATTTCATAATCGTCTTTTAAATCGCGGAATTTTGAAATTTCTTTACCATATAAAGCTGTTCTTAGCTCCATAGCTACTTGACCTGATGATATCCCTTCTCTATTTGCACGTTCACGATCGATATCAAAAATAATTTCAGGTTTATTGTTTTGGAAATCTGATTTCAATTCCTCTACCCCTGCAATATTTTTCTTATCTAAATATTTCTTTAAGGTTTGAGATGTTGAAACAAGAGAATCAAGATCATCACCAGTAATCTCAATAGAGATCGGCTTAGCTGTTGGAGGACCAGATTGTTCTTGCGTAACTGAAATTTCAGCACCTGGTATACCTTTCACTGCTTCACGGATTTTATCTAAATATTGAGATGTTTTAACGCCATGACGTTTCCCGAATTCAACAAAGGCTACAGATACTTTTCCTCTATTTGGATATTTACCTTGGTCTTCATCCTGAGGGTCGGTTACACCAACTGTTACGTTAGAAATTATTGAAGAAACAACTGGATTATCTCTACCCACTACTTTAGTCACTCTACTTTCCACATCTTTAATAACCTCATTGGTATAGGCTTGATCGGTACCTACAGGTAAGCTCACATAAACATAAACAAAGTTCGGATCTGCCTCTGGGAAGAACACGAATTTAGGCGTTCTTACCATCATAAACATTATGGTTAATACAAACAAACCAAATGTACTTGCTAGCATTGTCCACGGACGATGTAATGCCCAATCTAATTTCTTAGCATACCAATCTTGGAAACGAGGCCATGTTTTATTTTGGAAATTATATACTGCTTTTTCTAAATAAAAATGATGTAATAAATACAGTAAGGCCAAGATGACAATGAAATTACCCAAACCAAAATTGATTAGATAACCCACTACAGCTGCAATACCCATTCTTATTAATGTCTTACGAACCGATTTATCAAATGTAGGTTTATCATCACTATGAGTATGCGGTTTCATAAAATCAACTGCAAACACAGGGTTAATGATATACGCTACCAATAATGAAGCTAATAAGGTAATGATTAATGTTACTGGCAAGTAAAACATGAATTTACCAATGATACCTGGCCAGAACAATAAAGGAACAAATGGTGCCAACGTAGTTAAGGTACCTGAAAATACAGGTAAGAACACTTCTCCAGTTGCTACTTTTGCTGCTTTTTTAATTGGCACTTTACCATTATCAAAAATACGATGAGTATTTTCAATAACCACAATCGCGTCATCCACCACGATACCTAATCCCAATAAGAAAGAGAAGAGTACAATCATATTCATGGTGTAACTGAACCCGAATAATCCACCCAATGCAGGCATAGCAATAAAGGCTACACACATTGATAAGGGAACAGATAATGCCACGAATAATGCATTGGTAACCCCCATGAAAAACATCAAGATGATGGTTACTAAAATAAATCCAATGATAATGGTGTTAATCAAATCGTGTAGTGTTACACGAGTTTGGTCAGACTGGTCGCCAGTAATTTTAATTTCTAATCCTTTAGGAAAATTATTGGCTTGCATATCTGCAACAATTTCACGGATTTTATCTGAAGCCTCGATTAAGTTTTCGCCACTACGTTTTTTTACGTTTAATGTGATTACATTTTTACCGTATAAACGAGCATAACTTTCTTGCTCTTTAAATCCATCGATAACAGTTGCTATATCTTTTAAATATACAGAACCACCAGAAGGAGTTTTTATAATAGTATTAGCAATTTCTAATGCATTTGGGTATTCTTTTTTAACGTTTAATGTTCTACGAACACCATCCACTTTAATAGTACCTCCCGAAGCTGAAATGTTTTCATAACCAATAGCGCGCTCAATATCCGAAAAAGAAATTTGAGCAGCTGTCATTCTATTCAAATCAACATTAATCTGAATCTCTTGTTCTAAAGCACCTACTATATCAACACCAGATATTTCTTTTAATCCTTCTACTCTATCCTTTAAATCATCGGCATAGTCTTTTAATTTTTTCAAATCAAAATCACCAGAAATATTCAAATACAAAATAGGCAAATCGGATAAGTTAATATCCATTACATCTGGGTCATTAGGAAGGTTATTAGGCAAATCTGTTTTTGCTTTATCAACCGCATCTTTAACCCTTTGTTTAGCTTCCTTTATATCAACATTAGTATTGAATTCTGCCGTTATAAAAGAGAAATCTTGATACGAATTTGAAGTTACTTTCTTCAATCCAGGAGTCGATTTCAATTGCTTTTCTATCTGTTTAGTAACCAAGTTCTCCATATTTTGAGGAGAAGTACCTGGGTACACAGTGCTCACAAAAATTTTCGGAATAGTAATCTCTGGAAAATTCTCTTTAGGTAAACTTTGATAAGCAAAATATCCAATTAAGAATAACAATACCGTTATTACATAAACAGAAGTTTTGTTATCTATGGCCCAACTTGAGGGCTTAAATTCTTTGTGTTCGTCTTTCATCATCTGAAATTTTGAGTGTAAAAAAATTACAATTTCACTAAATCGCCTTCATTCAAATCTTGATAACCCACAGTGATTACTTTATCACCAACAGCTAATCCAGATAATACTTCTGCTGTACCACGATATACTTGGCCAACTTTAATGCTAGCTTTTTTTACGGTTAACTTATCTTTATTACCTACAGCAACATATACATAATTACCCGATTGATCGCTTTGGATTATATTCATAGGTACTGTAATTGCTTTATTAGTTTGGTAATCGATAATTTTTAACACACTAATCATATTCGGACGAAAATCTGGATTGTTAGCCAAATTAACTTCTACTTTAAATGTTCTGCTTACTGGATTAATCGCTCTAGCTGCAAAATTAATTTTAGCATTAATTTCTTTTTTCAAATCAGGGAAAGTAACCACTACTGGGTCACCAGTTGATACTGAATTTAAATAGCTTTCTGCTAATTCACCAGTAGCTTTTAATTGACTAGAGTTCACTACACGGAAAGCCGGACGAGCACCATTTACCATTTCACCTTCTTTCACTTCAGCCTCATCAACAATACCATCGATTGGTGATTTAATATTAGTGTTATCTAATTGCTCTTTAGCTGTAAGGATACTATTTTCTAATGCTTCTTTGTTGTTTTTAGCTTGTAAGTAAGCGATCTCTGTTCCTATTTTTTGATCCCAAAGATTTTTTTGTTTATTGTAAACTGTAGTCGCTAATTCTAAACGAGTGTTCAGTTCGTCTATACTTTTACGAATCATCGCATCGTCGATTTTAGCAAGTATTTGTCCTTTCTTCACTTGCTGACCCACTTGTGCGTATACACGAACAACAGGACCCATACTACGAGGAAAAACATTTACGTTTTGATCCGATTGAACCTGACCATGTACTTCTACATAGTGTGTAAATGAAGTCGTTTGAACGGTATCCAAAGCAACATATTTCAATTTTTGATTTGCTTCTGGATTCTCTTTTGCTAATTCAGCTTCTAAATCTGCTATTTTCTTAGTGATTTCTGAATGTTGTTTTTTCAAATTCTCTAGTTCAGTTTTTTTATCTGTACTAGCAGTTTTGCCACATGCTACTAAAATACTTGCTGCGGTTAGTAATATTAAAATACGTTTCATATCGAATATATATTTCTAGGTGTTTTATTTATTGTATTTTTCCAAATGCTTTGTCCAATTCTACTTTAGCAATTAATGCATCGTATAATGAACTGATATAATTTGTTTCTGCTTCTTTTAATGAGGTTTCGGCAGTTGTAACCTCTAAACTAGAGCCCAAGCCTTGGTCGTATTTCGCTTTCGACACTCTCAACACTTCTTTTGCTAAGTCCATGTTTTTTCTTTGATTATCTAAAGAACGTACACTGTTATTGTAAGAAATTTGAGCTTGTTTACTTTGTAAGTTCAAGGCATTCTCAGCATTAGCTAAATCATTTTTAGATTTTTCCAACGCTAATTTAGCTTGTCGGGTTTGATGATATTTCTTTCCAGATCCAGTAATTGGAATTTTTAATTGTAATCCAACTATAGTTGTAGGAAACGATTGATCAGTTAATTTGCTTAAATCGTTGTTCTGATAAGATTTAGCAATATTACCAAAGGCTACTAAACTTGGAGCATGAGTAACAATGTTTCTTCTGTAATCTAATTCATTAAGCTTCATAGAAGTTTTCAATAATTGATATTCTACACGCTCTTCTGGAGATAATACCTGATTAGATTCTATCATTGCATTCAACTGAATAGACTCCAACTTGTCTGTTAATACTAGCTCATTTCCTATTGGCATTCCAATTTGAAATTTTAGAAGTGAAAGACTAAGCTCTATCATCTTAGCTACGTTATCGCGTTCTGTTGTAAGGTTATTAAACAACACACTTAAACGATCATAGTCTACTTTCTCTGCAAATCCATTATCGAAATAAGCTTTTGTATCATCTAATGTTTTCTTTAAACGAATAATATTTGCGTCTAACAACTCTAAACGTTTACGGTTAACTAAAACCGAATAATAAGCTTTAGTAACAGCTACATTGGTTTCAATTTTTGTTCTTTGCAATGCTTTTACAGTTAAATCTTTGTAAACAGTACTTGCTTTCAATCCAATAAGATAATTCCCATCGAATAAAAGTTGAGAGATTTCAATCCCATAATTCATGTTGTAATTAGTTCCGAATTGTGCAGGGAAATATCCAAATTCTGTTGGCATTTGAATTGGATTTCCATTTCCATCCCTTACACCTTCTTTCACCAATACTCCGTATAATGATGGAGATAAGAAATCGGGTAATACTTGAGTAGGAATATCGATGTTTCTCTGAATAGATGCCGAACCATTTATTTGTGGTAAACCAATGGCTACTGTTTCTTTCACTTTACTTCTCGAAATTTCTGCATCAATGGATGCATTCTTTACATCATTTTGGTTTTGATATGCATACTCAATCGCTTGTTGCAAGCTAAATTGGTAGCTCGTTTGAGAAAATCCTACTGAAGAAAATCCCAAGCTTAGCATTAAAATGTATATTATTTTAGGTTTCATAATTTGTAAATAAATTATTTTGCTTCTATGGTGTTTTTATATTGATTAATTAGTTTCATTCCTTTTTCGTTAACCAAACCTCTTAAAAAATGGACGGTTAACTCTTCCATAACTACGTTGAATTGAAAATCAGTAGGTGGATAAATTTCATAATTAAAAGTCATGTCTACCTGCTCTAACCTCATTCTTGATAAAATCTCGATATTGATATCATCTCGGTATACGCCTTCTCTAATCCCTCTATTCATGTTATCTACAATTTTATTCAACACGTATTTATTTCTAAACTCTCTGAATTCTATCCAACCCTTTGGGTGATATTTTTGTAAATCGTAAAACATGATAGGGTTAAAACTTCTAATCATCTCTCCTACCGAGCTATTAACAGCTAATAATTCTGATATTGCATCGTGAGCTGCGGGGCCACAACAATTTTCCACCTCATCAAAATGTCGACTAATATTTAGTTTAGTTACTGCTATAACCAATTCATCTTTGTCGGGATAATGCTGGTAAATGGTCTTTTTGGAAACCCCTAATTGTTTGGCAATATCATCCATGGTGATACTCCTTATGCCATAACGGCGGAAAAGCTCATCCCCTTTGTTTAATATGCGTTCTTGTAGTTCCACGGCCTATTTATTGTAATTATGGCCGCAAAACTATAGAAACTTTTAACAATAACAAAGTTTCCTACGTTTATTTTAAAAAAAACTTCAAATGTAATGCTGATGTTACATTACAATGCTCGAACAAGCTATGAATTAGGGCTTTGTATTAATTCAAAGTTGCATTTATGCTTCTCTCTAACTCCAATAGGAAGTAATACTTTTTACTATTAACTGTTTTTGGGATATAATTAAATGCCCTAATTCTAATGCGTACTGGACCAGTTGGAATTGATATGAGTTCAGAATCCAAAAAGGTAAGACTTGTAGCCTTGGGAGAAAAAGGTTTACTATAACTATTGTCGGGGTTAGTCTCCGATTCTACAACCGCGATTAAGGAATCTGTATTTGTAAAAGCTCCATTAAAATTGATGCTTATTCCATCTTCTTTGGTATAATTTTGAGAACCATTCCACATAGCAAAATATGGAGTATCTGGTGCTAAATGATAATCGATGGCTGGAATCCCAGTAAAAACATTCCCTGTTACTTTCCAATGCATTCCATTTTTAAAGTATAGCATGTTGTGATAATTTACATACGCACTGAATGAATCGAAAAAATACAAAGTATCTTGATTTAGAAATACATCTCCCGCATTTAAGAAAACTTCATCGTTAACGGAGTGATAAAAAATTGCAGCTGCTGCAGAATAAAAACTCGTTAATGTATCAAGAGTATCAAAAGGAATAATGATACTCGAATAAGTATTCGTTAAGCCTAATACACCTTTACCATCAGTAGGAATAAAATCACCCTCAGAAAATCTTATGTTCACTATTTCTTGTGTTACACTGGATGCAGGGGTAGAATTTGTATCCTTTTCACAAGAAGTATTTACTAGTAAATAAGAGATAAGAATAAATGATATATACTTTTTCATGGTAATGTCAGATTTAATTAAACACCAGCAAAAATATAATTTATATCAGTAATTTCAGTAAAACTAACACTAGACGATGAAAAGATTTCTACAAATACTAATTCTATTCGTTTGTTTACATAGTAATGCATATAGTGCACACATTATTGGAGGTCAATTTAGATATTTTTACGTTTCTAAAAATGAATTTAAAATTCAAATAGAATTAAATTTAGACAAAAGCTCTGGCGGTGCGGGCTTTGAATCTATATTTATTATTGGTATGTATTCTAAAAGTAGTAACCAATTAATAAAAAAATTCAGCTTGTACAAAGACAGTATTGTAAGAAATAGATACGATTTTGATTGTACTACTCCATACCGCAGTTTTGAATCTGGTTATTACTCAGCAAGCATTTACATTGACAAAGATTTTATTAGTTCTTATGACTCAACTGGATATTATTTTAGTTGGGAACGATGCTGTTTAACACATGACATTGTTAATATTTTTGACCCAACTGAATCTACATTCTTAAATTATATAGATATTCCTAAATTAAATATCTCCTCTAACGATACTACCCCTTTTATAAATAGTAGTCCGTACAAAAAAATTAACTTTTATTTCCCACTATTATGCTTGAATAAAGACTTTAATTTTGATTTTTCATATATAGACCCCGATGGTGATTCACTAGTTTATGAAATTGTGACGCCTCTAGAAGGTTATCTATCCACTGCTTTTAACCCAGCACAAGCAACCAACTCTAAACCTTTTGACAAAATAATTTGGGCTGAAGGTTTTTCAGATAATTTAATAATACCATCCGATCCTTACTTTAAGATTAACAGACATACTGGTTTAATAACCATGAAACCAAAACAAATAGGCAATTATTTATTTAGTGTGGCAATTCATGAATATAAAAATGGGAAAAAAATAGGTTCTGTAATACATACATCTACACTTTTAATTACAGATTGCATGTCATCTCTTATAGAACACCCAAAAAGTCAATATGCCGCGCTAAATAGCACTGTAACATTCAGAGTTAAGCACACCGATACATTAGCATTATATTATTGGCAATATAATGATGGAACTGGGTTAAAATTTATTCAAGGTGAAAATAATGATAGCTTGGTGTTAACAAATATAACCGAATCTTTAAATAACAACAAGTATAGATGTGTAATTAAAACTCCAAAGTTCTGTGATGATTTTTCAGACTATGCTACATTGAGAATACTTGGAGTAGGTATAGACAATAAAAACAGTAAAGATTTTAAACTTTACCCAAACCCAACACAGTCTGTAGTTTATTTCAGCGACAATGTTTTAAAAAATATAAAGCTTTATAGCAGTGATGGCAGGTTGCTGACGCAAAAGCACCAAGTGAATCAAATAGACATTTCTGATTTAACAAATGGAGTCTATATCATTAAACTCGAAAGCTTAGACGGAAAGCTAAGCTGGGTAAAGCAAATTATCAAGCAATAAAAAAAGCCCCGAAATTTTCGGGGCTTTTTACTTTCAGTACCTAGGGCGGGAATCGAACCCGCACGACCTGTAAGGGTCACAGGATTTTAAGTCCTGCGTGTCTACCAGTTCCACCACCTAGGCATCTTCAAAAAAAAATCCTCTCGTCCGAGAGGGGGAAGATTGAGCGAAAGACGAGGTTCGAACTCGCGACCCCGACCTTGGCAAGGTCGTGCTCTACCAACTGAGCTACTTTCGCTTTTTTGATTGTGGACTGCAAATATAGATATTTTAGGTATCCTGTCAAGAAAAATTTGAAATTTATCGCTTAAGGCCTGTTTTTCAGATTAATGCTTGTTCGTACCTCGTAGTTCGTAACTCGTAACTCGTAACTGCCAGTCAACATATACTAATTACGAGGTACGAACCACGAGGTACGAGCTACGAACTACGAACTACGACTTGTAGAGTATCATAAGCCAAATGAATCCCCTTTGGCAATTCGGCTTCCACTTCTTCGTGTGTACCCAACTGATGGGAAATATGTGTAAAATAGGTTTGTTCAGCCCCTATCTCTTGTGCTAAATCGATTGCTTCAGATAAAGTAAAATGAGAAATGTGCTCTTCTCTTCGCAATGCATTTAAGACTAAAATCTTTGTTCCTTTTATCTTCTCTTTCTCTTCTTCTGAAATAGTTTTGGCATCGGTGATATATGTAAAATCTCCTATCCGAAAGCCATATACTGGTAGTTTAAAATGCATTACCCGTATAGGTAGTACCTCAACGCCTTGTATGTTCAGTAATTGATTCTCTATTGGGTGTAAAATAACTCTTGGGATACCTGGATAGTTAATACCAGAAAATATATAGGAGAATTCGTTCTTTAACGCGTGCTGAACACGTTCCTCTGCATAAACGTCTATTTCCCTATCATGCTTAAAATTAAACGCTCTTACGTCGTCTAAGCCCGCTACATGGTCTTTGTGTTCGTGTGTAAATAGAATGGCATCTAATTGGTGAACTTTCTCTCTGAGCATTTGATAGCGAAAGTCGGGACCAGCATCAATCACAAACACCTTATTGTTTACTTCAATCATTACCGAACTGCGCAAACGCTTATTCCTTACATCGTCTGATGTACATACCCTACAGTTACATGCAATAACAGGTACACCTTGTGAAGTTCCGGTACCTAAAAAAGTAATTTTCACTAACTCGCTTTTATCGGTTTTATGGAATGAAAGAATTTCTGTTGATTCTCATCAAACAAATTCTCATCAATTTCTATTTGTTGAAGAATTTCTGCTAAGGCCGCAATTTTAACATCCATGGTTGCAAACTTATTCACTACAACCACTTTTGCTTCTAAAATCAAACAAGAACCTGGCTTAAAATTTCCTTTCTCGTAACGAACTTTATATTGCTGCGCCTTGAATAAATCTTCTATCTTATCTAATGTTCCTTGTGAAATCTTCATAGTCTTATCTTAAATCAACCACTTCTACTCCTGGATATTTCTTAGTATCAAAACTAAATGTACTCGTATTTACCGCGAAATTAGGGGTAAAGGTTTTTATCGCGTAAGTATATCTATTTCCAGTTTTTTCGTAGATGATACTTTTAACTATTTGCTTTGTTGCTTTATCTACTGTTAATTTAATCTTGAAAAAGTTCTTCGTTTTATCTGTTGGTGTGAGTTCTAAGTTTTGTAAGGTTTGCTTACCCACTTTTTTCTCATCGACAAATTTATACAGAAATCCTTTTTCATACATCGTAAATATCTCCGAAGGTTTTATTCCTTCTGCGTCTGGATCCACATCGTTCACTTGCACTTCTTTTGCCTCTTTCATGTATGTCCAGATGGTTTTACCATCACAAATTACCTCTTGCCCTGCAATACCTAATCTGTACTTGCTCCCCGACAAAATTATATTACCCACTTGAGTTTCTTTAATTTTAGCTTGCGGATTTTCAAGTGTGTACGAAAACTCAGCTTTCATCGATTTATATGATCGATATTTCGCACTCACACCCGTTAAAATATCCTTTGCTTTTTTGTCGCCTTGGGCAATCGCTTGTAATCCTATCACTAATACCGTGACTACTAATATTACTTTTTTCATTTTGTTATTTCTCTGGATTCATTAGTGCATTTAAATGTTGCTCTAACGAATACTCATCTTTAATTAATACTTCTCTTGCCTTAGAGCCTTCAAAAGGGCCAACTATACCGAATGCTTCTAATTGATCTATAATTCTACCAGCTCTATTGTAGCCTAATTTTAATTTTCTTTGCACCAATGAGGTTGAACCTTGCTGATGCATCACTATTAAACGTGCTGCTTCTTCAAAAAGTGCATCGCGTTCATTTAAGTCCATTTCCCTCGAACTTGACCCTTCTCCACTCTCATCAACATACTCTGGTAAGATATGCGCGCTAGGATATGCTCTTTGTGCTCCAATGAAATCTGTTACCTTTTCTACCTCTGGAGTGTCTACAAAGGCACATTGTATACGAATAATATCACTTCCTAATGATAACAACATATCTCCTCTACCAATCAACTGCTCTGCTCCCCCTGCATCTAATATCGTTCTCGAATCAATCTTCGAACTTACTCTAAACGCCAAACGTGCCGGGAAGTTTGCTTTAATTGTACCAGTAATAACATTTACCGATGGTCTTTGTGTGGCAATAACCAAATGAATTCCAATTGCTCTAGCTAACTGTGCTAATCGGGCAATAGGCGTTTCAATTTCTTTACCTGCTGTCATCATCAAATCGGCAAACTCATCAATTACTAATACAATAAATGGTAAATAACGATGTCCTTCATTTGGATTTAATTTTCTGGCAATAAATTTCGCATTGTACTCTTTAAGATTTCTAACATGAGCATCTTTTAATAACTCATATCGTTGATCCATTTCTATACACAATGAATTCAGTGTATGTATTACTTTCTTCGTATCTGTTATAATAGCATCACCATCACCTGGAAGCTTCGCTAAAAAATGTCGTTCAATTTTTCTAAATAAGGTTAACTCCACTTTTTTAGGGTCCACCATTACGAATTTTATTTGCGATGGATGTTTTTTGTACAACAGTGAAACTAACAAGGCATTTATCCCTACCGATTTACCTTGTCCTGTAGCCCCTGCCATCAATAAATGGGGCATTTTCGCCAGATCGGCTACAAATACTTCATTAGAAATAGTTTTACCTAATGCTATAGGTAAATCCATTTGTGCCATCTGATATTTTTCCGACGCTAATACCGAACGCATAGATACCATTTCTGGGGTTTGGTTAGGAACCTCTATACCTATTGTTCCTTTTCCTGGTATTGGTGCAATAATCCTAATTCCTAACGCGGATAAACTTAAAGCAATATCGTCTTCTAAGTTTTTAATCTTAGAAATACGTACCCCTGCTGCTGGTACAATTTCATATAAAGTAACCGTAGGTCCAATGGTAGCTTTAATCTTAGCAATATCAATATTATAATGTCCTAGGGTTTCTACAATTCTGTTTTTATTGCGTTCTAACTCTTCTGTATTCACAGAAATTTTAGTACTGCCGTAATTTTCTAATAATTCTAATGGTGGGTATTTATAAGAAGATAAATCTAATGTGGGGTCGTACTCTCCCAATTCTTTTACCAAATCTTCTGCTGTAATATCACCTGAATTAGTAGTTGCAACTACTGTAGGGATGTCTTCTTCCACTTCCGCAACTTCTAAAGCTAAACCACTTGCTGGTTCTTGTTTATCTGCTTTTATAAAATCGACTTTCTCGAAACCATCCTCATCAACTTTCTTCTCTTCGTACTCCTCTTGCTTCTGCTCTGTAGTAATTACTTCTTGATAATTATCTACCAACTCCTCTTCTGCAATTTCAATCTCTTCTTCTTCGTCGTTATCAAATTCTGCAATAGGTTCATTTAATTTGTTTTTTAGAATAGGCATTCTCTCCTCTTCTAAAGGTTGATTACGTAGCGGTAATTCAAATGATTTCGGTTTAGCTTCAAACTCTGAAGTAGTTAGTTCTGGCTTGCGATTCAACTCTACAGGCATTAACTCCTCTTCTTCTAAACCTTTTACTTCTTCATTTTCTTCTTTAGGTTTTATTGGCGATTTGAATTCTAAATTATAGGCAATTACTGCACACGATAAACCTGCAAAAGCTAATAATCCTGCAGTACCTGTCTTACCAAGCACCTGATTAAACCAATCGTTCATTTGTATACCATAAGCTCCTGCCAAGAAATACAAATCTGTTTTTACAAAACTGATTATAAATGCAAAGCTGATGGAAAGAAAAATTAAAAAGAATAATGAATAAGCTAAGGTTCTACCTAGCTTCATTATGCTCACTTTAAACAATAAACGATATCCTATTAGGAAACTACAAAAAGCAAATAGAAATGATGAGATTCCAAACCATCTATACAAAAATAAATGCGAAACCATTGCTCCTAATATCCCTAACCAATTCTCTACTTTATGGTTTGCAGCATCAAACACTATCCCTAGGTTCGAGGCACCCACTACACTTTGATCTTCATCCCAAGTAAATAAATAGGAGAAAAATGCTACGAATAAATACAAAGAAAATAGCAACAAAAGCAATCCCATAATTTTAACAAAACGTGGATCTACATTACGTTTCGTTTTAGGTTTTGCTTCTTTCTCTATCTTCTCTTTTTTTACCGAATTCTTTTCTTTCGATTTAGCAACAGGTTTTTCTATTACCTCATCCTCTATATCGGTATCCGGAGCTGTTACTTGTGATCTTAACTTATTGGCCATTCTCTTGCTTAATATGCAAATATAATTTTATTCTAAAAGTTTTTTCGCGAAAATATCCACATCTATTCCATCGTAATTGCCTGAACTCATGAGCAATAAGTTTACTCCCTCCCAATTCTGCTTTTCTAAATACTCTTTTAAGTCCTTAGATTCATTAAAAATCAACAAATCCTCCCTTGCAAATGCTTCCTTAACCTCATCTCTGCTAATATTTTCCAATTTCTTGTGTTCTATGGTATGCTGATTATAATAGACTATCGCCACATCCGCTTTATCCATAGTACCTTTATACTCCATTAAAAACTGTTTATTTAAACTGCTAAAGGTATGCAACTCCATACAAGCAACCAGTTTTTGTTCATCGAATTGCTCTTTTACAGCATTAAGAGTGGCAACCAATTTAGATGGTGAATGTGCAAAGTCTTTAAACACTCTTGCATTATCTTTTTTAGCAATAAGCTCCAATCGTTTTGCAGCTCCTTTAAAGGTTTGTATATGTGTATAAAAATATTTATCAGATACCCCTAAGCTTTTACAAGCATAATACGCTGCCATTAAGTTTTGCATATTATGATTTCCGAAAACCAATAAAGGAACCTGCTCATTGCCCCAATTTAAATAAGTAGTACCTCTCTCCTTTATATGTGGATGAGCTTGATAAGGTATTTTTTTGATGTCTGTTCTGGGATGATTCTCCACGAGTTTTTTCAACTCTTTATCAAGTTCACAATAAATTAAACTTGCATTAGGTTCAAGTGTATCGATGAAAATGCTAAACTGTTCTAAATAATTTTCGAACGTTGGAAATACATTGATATGATCCCAGGCTATTCCACTCAATATTGCGATATTACCTTTATACAAATGAAACTTAGGTCTTCTATCTATTGGCGACGATAAATATTCATCTCCTTCTAACACCATCACCTTTGCTTCTTCCGATAATTTTACCATAGTAGTAAAACCGCTAAGTTGCGCTCCAACCATATAATCAATCGGCATATCCATTAATTGTAAAACATGTAAAATCATCGCTGTGATCGATGTCTTACCATGACTTCCTCCAATAACCAAACGTGTCTTATTTTTCGACTGCTCGTATAGGTATTCGGGATATGAATAAATGGATAGTCCTAGTTCTTTTGCTTTTAATAACTCCGGATTATCGGCTCTCGCATGCATACCTAATATTACTGCATCCAACTGCTGAGTTATTTTCTCTGGGAACCATCCCATTTCAGCAGGCAACAATCCTGCTTTTTCTAATCTACTTTTTGAGGGCTCAAAGATTTCATCATCGGAACCCGTAATGATATAGTTTTTCTCTTTCAGTGCTAAAGCCAAGTTGTGCATTGCACTACCACCTATCGAAATAAAATGTACTCTCATTCATTAATTGTTTTGAAAACTTCTTACAAAATCCAACTTACGTTTTATTGCTGAAATGCTGTATGGTGAATTTGCTTTTGTTTTCTCCGTTAATAATTTATTGAAACTCTCATCTGAAGAAATAGCTTCCATCTGCCCCTGACGGAAGGTATAGAAGAACCAATCGCCACTCACCTCAAAATAAATATTGACGATGTTTCCACTTCGTTTTCTTACTACCTCCATGTATCCTCTAAACTCTTTATTTACTTGTTTATCGTACACAGACATGATGCTGATTTTATTATCTACCGACCTCCACGATCTTTTTTGTTGATCCCATGCTAATTTTACACCTGATATAATAAAACCTTTTTCCATCGATTTCGGAAGTTTATACAAGCCCGTTTGCTGTAAATCGCTCATCACATTTTTCACATCCTTCTCTGGGAACAACTCATACATTGCCTTTTCAAAAACAGGTCGCTCTTTGTTATCTCCATTAATATCAAATCCATTCAAATCAATAAACTTGAGCATTAATGATGTTGCATCTGGTAAAAATTCAAAGTCGAGTACCGCAACCATATCCAATACCACCTTATCATTTTCTATCTGATTGCTCACATTTCCTGCAGCAGTAATTTTCAATTTCTCTCCAAAATCTACTCCTAAATTTAAAGCACCTTCTGCGTACAAGAATTCTTTTTTGTCATCGAAAGTCATGTAATTACCGACCTTTCCTTCACCAAACAATTTAGCGTCTGAACCAACTTTAAATATTTGCTGCTTTTCATCGTAAATTAATTTCCCCTCCACATTAATTACATCCACATCATTAGGTTCTATTTTCTTACTTAAGAAAGTTCCATAGGCTTCATAGTTCGTAATACCAATATGTATACCACTGTACAATCTGTTTTTATTTTCATCTCTTGGATCGTTTAATACTAAAGCTACGGTGTCTGGATTAACAAATCCTTTATATCTGAAGTATTGCGATTTTATAAATTTACTCGTGTGATTCATCTTTATAAATCCATCGTAATCGAGGAATCTATTAGACGCTTTTAAGTATACATCGCCTTTATACCTTACTTTAGAATTCAATAAGAAATTCATGGTATCGGTAATAGTACCTTTAGCAAATGTTTGTAAACCTGTATCTACTTTAGTCTCTAAGAAATGTATTTTTTGCGCAACTGTATCTGATTTTGTTCTATAATCGTAGTATGCATTTGCCGCGTATTTATTTTTACCAAACACATCTACTTTCGATTCATATAATCTGTGATATCTAGTTGTAGTGTTCGCAAATATTTCAGCATCTTCAATCCTTTTCATAATAGCCAGTCCATAAATTTCCACATGCTTGTCTTTCGGAATAATTTCAGCATCGGCCACTAGTATTTTCGGAACTCCATCAATCTTAATATCCTCTTTCACTAAATCATATACTGCCTTCTCTGCTTGAAAGTCAAGAGAGTCTTGAGAAGGATGTAAAGAAACAAATTCATATTTACCTGTACCTGATATTGGCATACTGAAATCCATTTTCTTCTCATCGAAATACCACGTAAATACTGGTAGTGATGTTGCATACAGATTATAAGGGAATTTTATTAACTCATCAGGATTATTCGCTACAAAGTCTCCTCTTCTAGCCATAAAATCGATCTTAGATTTTACATCACCTGCTTCAATTGCCAACTTGGTTGTATCAATCGCATATATTTTTGCAATACTATGCTCTGCAGTAAAATCAGAATTATTAAACACAAATCTCTGTGAATATAAATCTGCCCCTTCTATATGCGAACGTCCATTTCCTGTTAAATCCTGTGGAGTATAGCAAATCGTTCCCGTAAATTCATTCTTACCTTTATATAAATCTGTAGGTGTTTTTAAACTACTTACAAACATACTGTCTTCGTAGGGTTCCCAATGGAAATACGACATGCGCGAAACTGCTAATGGATGATGCGATTGCTCTTCTAAGTCGAAGGTTTGAATTTTTGAGTTTGTAGAGTCGAGTAAAAATAAAAATCTATCCGACTGTGTAACCGACGATAAATATTTAATTGTACCTGAACCATAAAATCCTTTATCACTTAATTTGATGATATCGTAATAAGTTCCTTTGCCTTTATACATTGGATAACCTTCTGCTGGGGTCCTAGTAACATACCCTAATGAAGTATCTGGTTGATAAGTTAAAGTTTCTTTGAAATCTGGGAATATACCTCCCGAATGCATTAAGCCAGGGAATGCTAATCCACTAGTAGAACTCAAATTATCTAAACTATCAATTATAAAAGGTTCTATCCTAAACCAGAAATCCGACCTCCTGTAATTTGAATTTTGTATATACGGATAATCGTAATAAACATAAGACTCTCCTAATGATTCGAAATACGGGTATTGAGGATAGCTCTTTAAACCTGATTTATTATTAGGCTCATCAATATATAATTTACCTGTAATGTCTTTTAATACCGTTTTTAAACTGAGTAATTGCCTGTATCCATTTATATTCGCCTCTCCTAGAACTTTTATTTTTAGGGAATCAATTTTCGGCATGTCAATTTTAAAATTATCGTAACTAAAACTGAAATCATTACCATAAAAATCTAGGGTTCCTGCATGTACTTTACCACCAAATTGAATATCACGATTTTGCTTCATCGTTACTCTTCCATTGTATGGTTTAATATTTACACTTTGCGAATCGCTAAGATAAATCTGCTCTATCCCTTGTATCACTAAGTCTTTTGAATTAATATTAAGGTAGGCATTGATGTTAGAGTCGGCTAGAGACCCAAAACGAATTACATCATAGTCTAAATTCCCTGCTTCATTACTAATAAAATTGAAGGTTTTCTCTTTGATATAAATAAGTCCTTTGTTTTCATTCAAACCTATAAACCCATACTCTAACAACATTCTTAATAAACCTATCACATCTTGTTCTCTCAACTTCACTTCTTTTGCATACGTGCTAATAGCAATGGTTTTCGAACGTTCTCTTATCGATAACCTTTTCAATACGGTAAGTGGATTATAATCTGCTACTCCCGAAAGTTTTCTGAACTTTTCTTCTTTATAAAAATTTTTCGATTCGAAGTACGACTCTTGTTGAAACCTCCCTTTAATCATACCCATCTCTATCACAGGTTTGTCGATATTCCACTCCATACGTTCAACTTCAAACGACATCTGATGATATGAATCGTAAAATGAAGCGTTACCTATACCAGAATCTCTTCTCAACAAAATCATGGTACGTTTAGCTGCATTAAATTTAAACTCTACTCCAGGATGATAAATAGAATCTTTCTGTAGATAGATGGAAACCTCTGCAGGATATGATACCACTTCATCTGATTGAAGTACATAGGCATTTGAATATGTTCTTAGCGCTACTTTTCCATTAGAATAGATAATAATGCTCGCCTTTTCATCATCGGATCCTATCCCATACAATTTACTACCTACCATGCTAAATCCACCTTGATAATCTACATTTGAAAAGAAGTTTTTTATTTCATATTTCTTCTGGTAAGAATCGAATTTCGGATAAGTAGCAGTTTCGGGTTTGTTATTTGTTGTTAATCGGTCTTCAATTTTTCCAATTAAGGCAGACTTAAATAATTTGGTATGAAAAAACTGGACAGAGTCGGCACTAAAATCCGATTTGGTACAATCTATTTGATAGTTTTTTAATTTAGCATAAACCACGGTAGAATCAAGCCCTGCTCTCGACCAGTTCACTACACCCTCTTTACCTTTCCATAGCTTTTTGGTTGGATAATAAACTCCTTTTGTATTATATATAACAGAACGGTCTCCTCTAGCTTCTGCACTTAAATTAATCGGCCCCTTAACAACAACTACTGGGATAGAATCCATTTTTAATTCATAATCGTCGGAAGGTAAAAACCATTTCGTTGATTTCGATTCATACAATACATTTCCATTAAAAAAACGAGATGTAAAATTTAGAAACAACGATGCTTCTCTATTTCTTTTTTTCAATGAAGCTTCTAATATCTTATGTACTATATCAAAATTATCTATTGCTTTATTCGATTTTTGAATATCGATAAGAGTTAATAAATAATCTTGGTACTCTTGGTCTGCCTTCATTTTCTTTTCAGCCATCTTATTTGCTGTAGTAATGATGGTCAGCTTTTGATCTGAAGTATAAATGGGAGAGTCGAAAATCTTTTGAAAAGCATTTAAAGCCTTTCTGGTTTCTTCATCAGCTTTTGTGTCTTTAAAATAAGTCTCTAATTCTGAAATAAATTTATCAGGATTATTACTGAAACTTTTGGGTTGTGCGAAAGACTTCGCAGCAATGAACGTAAAAACTAAAATTGATGTTAATATTCTTAATGCTCTCATTATTGTTTGATCTATCGTTTCTTAAACGATGCTACTACCCAATTATTTTTAGATTGATGTTGTTGATAGAACATCCCATGTTGTTCTGCTGATGCTTGTATCATGACTAAATCTTCGGTATAAAATCCACTAAATAAGATTAAGCCTTCTTTATTTAAAGAATCAGCATAAGCATTCATATCGTTAAGTAAGATATTTCGGTTAATATTTGCTAAAATGATATCGAAATTTTTACCTTTTAAATCTGATGCATCTCCACAGAAAATTGTTGCATCGTTAAGTTGATTCAATTGCGCATTTTCTTCAGCGCTATCTGCTGCAATGGGGTCATTATCTATTGCTGTAATCGATTTAGCTCCTTTCTGATGAGCTAATATGGCTAGTATTCCTGTACCACATCCCATATCCAAAACAGTTTTACCTTCAAAATCCAAATCGAGCATGTATTCTGCCATTTGAAAAGTGGTTTCGTGGTGTCCTGTACCAAAAGCCATCTTAGGATGAATTTTTATGGTATATGGATAATCTTTTTTCTCATGAAAATCAGCATAGATGTACAATTGATCTTTAATTACTATAGCTTGAAAATTACTTTCCCACACCTCATTCCAGTTTTTATATGGTATTAAGTTTACTTCATAAGAAAATGAAAACTGATCTTTATAATTTTGAAGCGACTCTTGAAGCTTCTCCTCCGAAAATTTAGAGGAAGGAATATATGCTCTAAATCCCAATTCATTTTGATCAAAAGAATCAAACCCTATATCAGCTAACTCGGCCATTAAAATATCCGACACAAATTCTTCGCCTGGAAGTACCGTAAACACTAGTTCTATATAATTACCTGTCATTTTTATAATTCATTAAATGCAAGGTGAATATCTGTAAAGTCTCTCGATTTTAAAGAAGCTCCTCCTATTAATCCACCATCAATATCTTTTTGTGAGAATAAACTTTTTGCGTTGCCAGGGTTGCAGCTACCTCCGTATAATATACTTATCGACTCAGCGATGTCGTTGGAATATTTTGAAGCTAATAACGAACGAATAAATGCATGCATTTCTTGCGCTTGTTCCGGGCTAGCCGTTTTGCCTGTACCTATTGCCCAAACAGGCTCATAAGCAAGTACAACTTTTTTTACTTGATCTTCACTCAAATGAAACAATGCATTTTCTAATTGCGATTGAACTGTTGTGAAATGTAAATGACTTTCTCTCTCATCTAGTTTTTCACCAATACAAAAAATAGGAATCATCTGATAAGCCAATGTGATGTCAACTTTTTTAGCAAGTGTTGCATCGTCTTCTTTCTGGTATTCTCTTCGTTCAGAATGTCCAATAATAACATACTCAACCCCAACAGATTTAAGCATTTCTGCAGATACCTCTCCTGTGTAAGCTCCTGATTTCTCATGATGGCAATTTTGAGCTGCCACATGAAAATTACTTTCCGCTAAAATTAATTTATGAATAGACGACAAATGAATATACGGACTAGCGAAAATGGTGGTTACTTCTTTATGCAACTCATCCTTTATCATATATACTGCTTCAGAGATTAACTCTAAGCCTGCTTGGTAATCCTTATTCATTTTCCAATTACCCGCTACAATTTTTTTTCTACTCATAATTTTTTCTATATTCTTTGGTCAATTCAAATACCGTATTCAATATTATTTTCTCTTTTTCGTCGAGTACCATACCTCTACGTTCGTAAACTTTGGCAGCAACTTCAAACATTTTATTCATTGCAAACACTTCCATTCCTTGAGCTCCACCCCACGAAAAATCGGGAATGAAATTTCTTGGGAAACCAGAACCAAATACATTGCTACCCACTCCCACTACTGTACCTGTATTAAACATGGTATTGATTCCACATTTAGCATGATCGCCCATAATGAGTCCGCAAAATTGTAGTCCTGTGCGTTTAAAATTATTACTCACATAATTCCAAAGTTTTACCTCAGCATAATTATTTTTCAAATTGGAATTATTACTATCGGCACCAATATTACACCACTCTCCAATTACTGCATTACCTATAAAACCATCGTGTGCTTTGTTACTATAACCAAAAACCACTACATTATTGAGTTCTCCTCCAACTTTAGAATGCGGACCAATAGTTGTAGCGCCATAAATTTTGGTTCCCATTTTTGTTTGAGAATGCTCTCCCAGATAAAAAGGACCGCGTATCATTGAACCTTCCATCACCTCCGCATCTTTAGCAATATATATCGGACCAGCGTTTACATTTAATATTGAGGCTTCTACAATGGCACCATCTTCAATAAACAAATGTTTAGCATCACCAATTAACGTGTTGGAAGTAGATAAGGCTAAACTCTTTTTATTTTTGGTTAACAGAATAAAGTCTTTACGAGATTCTTTATCGTTTAGTGAAAATATTTTAGGTAAAGAATTTAAGTGATCAAACTTTACGTCTATCTGTTCAGTCTGAACATCAGCATTAAAATCCTTTGAATATTTAGCAATAATTAAATCTGATTTAGCAATCGCCGAATCCGATTTTAGTGCAGCTATCGATGAAATTAATTGCTCATTAGGTAAAACAGATGCATTAATCCAAAGATTATGATCCGCTTCTTTAATGGGAAATTTCTCCTGTAAGTAATCTTCTGTAGCAAAAGAAATATGAGATTCTGGGAAATAGTACTGCCATTTCTCAACTATTTTAAGCATACCGATACGAATGTCGGCCACTGGTCGTGTAAACGTTAGGGGCAATAACTGAGCTCTACTAGCGTCGTCGAATAGTATTATGTTCATTTAGCAAAGATAAAAGCATACTGAACATATCGAGGAGAAAATTACCAACGCTTGTAAAATAAGAAAGTCTGACCAATGGCCAGACTTTCGATAACATATTATTATTTATGCTTAAATTATTTTTTTGCGTAACGAGTTTTGAATTTGTCGATACGACCTGCGGTATCAACCAATTTCAATTTACCAGTGTAAAATGGGTGAGATTTGTGTGAAATCTCAAGTTTTACTAGTGGATATTCGTTTCCATCTTCCCAAACGATAGTGTCTTTAGTATCGATTGCTGACTGTGTCATGAATGAATAATCGCAAGATAAGTCTTTGAAAACGACTAATCTATAGTTCTTAGGATGTATTTCTGCTTTCATCTTCTCTTTAAAATTCGGACTGCAAATGTAGAAAAGCAATGCCTAATTTGCAAATGTATTTCTATTTTTCTTCATTTATTTCCTGACAGAGCTCAATTAGCACTCCGTTGGAGTCTTTGGGATGCACAAAACATACCCATTTATTGTCGGCCCCCCTTTTAGGCTCTTTATTAAGTAAAGTAAAGCCTTCTGAGGCTAAACGAGCCATTTCTGCATGTATATCAGTAACGTCGAAGGCGATATGATGAATACCCTCGCCTCTTTTTTCAATAAATTTAGAAATAGGGCTTTCGGGATTGGTGGCTTCTAAAAGCTCAATTTTATTCGGGCCTACCTGAAAAAATTCGGTCATAACTCCTTCCGATTCCACTGCTTCCCTTTTATATGCTTTTTGAGCAAACAATTTTTCGAAAATAAGTGTTGATGAATCGAGGTTTTTTACGGCAATACCGATGTGTTCTATTTTATTCATGGCCAAAAATACCATTTATAAGGTAGAAAATGTAAAAAGTAAAAGCTAAAAAATGCCATTGATTTTAATAAAATGGCTATATTTGCATGTAATTTATATAAAGTCTAAATAAATATGTTAAAACTTCCAATATATCTCGACAACAACGCTACGACTCCAATGGATCCTCGTGTGCTAGAAGCAATGTTGCCGTATTTTACAGAAAAGTTTGGTAATGCAGCGAGCAGAAATCATCCTTTTGGATGGGTGGCCGAAGAAGCGGTAGATTATGCTAGAGAGCAAATTGCAAAATTAATCGGTTGTACAGAGAAAGAAATCATCTTTACCTCAGGAGCAACAGAATCGAATAACTTGGCAATAAAAGGGGTATTTGAGATGTATCAATCGAAAGGTAATCACATCATCACCCTTACTACAGAACACAAAGCGGTATTAGACACTTGTCATCATATCGAGAAATTAGGTGCAGAAGTAACCTATCTCGACGTTCAAGCGGATGGTATGGTCGATTTAGCTAAATTAGAGGCAGCCATCACACCTAAAACTATCTTGATTTCTATTATGTATGGAAATAATGAGATTGGTGTAGTTCAAGAAATTAAAAAAATATCAGAAATAGCTCGTAAACACGGGGTATTATTTCATACCGATGCCACACAAGCAGTGGGTAAAATTCCTGTAAACGTGGAAACTGATGGAATCGACTTAATGTCGTTCTCTGGTCATAAAATGTATGGTCCGAAAGGCATTGGTGCACTTTACGTTCGTCGTAAAAACCCAAGAGTTAAAGTTACCGCTCAAATGGACGGAGGTGGTCACGAACGCGGAATGCGCTCGGGAACCCTAAACGTTCCAGGTATTGTTGGATTAGGTAAAGCAGCTGAAATTGCTTTAACAGATATGGAAAAAGATGCAAAACGTTTATCAGCATTAAGAGATAAACTAGAAAATGCATTGTTAAGCTTAGAAGAATCATATGTAAACGGAAATAAAGAACATCGTTTACCACATACTACAAACATTTCTTTCAAATATGTTGAAGGAGAAGGTTTAATGATGGCAATGAAAGATTTAGCAGTATCATCAGGTTCTGCATGTACATCAGCATCATTAGAACCATCGTATGTGTTGAAAAGCTTAGGATTGAATGATGACTTAGCACACTCTTCTATCCGTTTCGGATTAGGAAGATTTTCTACAGAAGAAGAGGTAGATTATGCAATTGAGTGTACAATTAAAGCTGTAAATAAATTGAGAGACATGAGTCCTTTATGGGAGATGTTTAAAGATGGCATCGACTTGGATTCAGTAGAATGGGCAGAACATTAATTAACACATTAACACATTAACAAATTAACACATTAACATATACACCCTTATATATGGCATATTCAGATAAAGTAATAGATCACTATAACAACCCTAGAAATGTAGGGACGTTGGACAAAAGTAAAAACACCGTGGGTACTGGTTTAGTAGGTGCTCCTGAGTGTGGCGACGTGATGCGCCTGCAAATTGAAGTTGATGAGAACAATGTAATTAAAGATGCTAAATTCAAAACATTTGGATGTGGCTCTGCGATTGCTTCTTCATCATTAGCTACAGAATGGTTGAAAGGTAAATCTATCGACCAAGCATTAGAAATTGATAACATGGATATCGTTGAAGAATTGGCTTTACCTCCAGTGAAAATTCACTGCTCAGTATTGGCTGAAGACGCTATTAAAGCAGCGATAAACGATTTCCGTGTGAAAAATGGAATGGCACCAATAGAAACGGAAAAATCACACCATTGATTAATTACAAATTATAAATTACAAATTTTAAATGCCTGAAAACATTTGATTTAAAATTTACAATTTAAAATTTACAATTTAGATGATAACAATTACAGACAAAGCAAAATCGAAAATCACAGATTTGAAACAAAATGCAAATCTTGATAATAGTTTTTTTCTTCGTGTAGCAGTAGCTGGTGGAGGTTGCTCTGGTTTGTCGTATAAGCTCGATTTTGATAATGAAATCAAAACTGGCGACCAAGAATTCGAAGATAAAGGTGAGAAAATTGTACTCGACATGAAAAGCTTCTTGTACTTAGCTGGTACAGAATTAGATTTTTCTGATGGTTTAAACGGCAAGGGATTCAATTTTGTGAACCCAAATGCTTCCAGAACCTGCGGTTGTGGCGAAAGTTTTTCAGTATAAATAAGATTTTTTATTATTTTAGGTCTTCTCTACCCCAGAGAAGACCTTTTTTTTTAACTTATATATTATGCAATTAACTGAACAAGCTACTATACCTCAATTACTACGCAATGTGGTAAAGTACATCCATCCAGAAACTGATACCTTTATGTTGGAAAAGGTGGGTGAACAATATATTCCTATCACTTATAAAGAAACACTTGATAAAGCGGACGCCATTTCATCTTTCTTTTTAAGTAATGGAATACAAAAAGGTGATCGCATAGGTTTCATGATTGAAAACTGCCCAGAGTATGTATATTATGATCAGGCACTTCAGCAATTGGGTTGTATCAATGTATCTATTTACCCAACTCTTGCCGACGACGATGTTGAGTATATTATCAATGATTCACAAATGAAAACGATTTTAGTAGGAAATCACTTCCTATTAAAAAAATTATTAAAAATTGCTCCTAATTGCCCTTCCTTAACTCATATCATTCCTAAATTCGACGATTATCCCAAAATTGCTGAACATTATACTGGTCCAGTTCGAGTACTGAGCCTAAATGAATTAATAAAAGAAGGTAATAAATCTGTTCAAGGACATAAAGAGATAATCAATAGAATGCGAGATGAAGTTTTACCATCAGACTTATCAGCATTAATATATACTTCTGGAACAACAGGTACCCCTAAAGGTGTAATGTTAACGCATCTAAATTTTTGTCATAATGTAAGAGTTTGTTTAATTCAAATTCCTCACATTACTTCAGAAGAAACATTCTTATCATTTCTTCCATTATCGCATGTATTCGAAAGAACGGCAACTTATCATATTTGCTGTGCTCAAGGAAGTAAAATTGCATTCGCACAAAGCTTAGAATTATTGGGCAAAAACATGATGGAAGTTCGTCCGACGGTGATGAACGTTGTCCCTCGTTTATTAGAAAAAATAAATGAGAAGGCCATGAAGAACGGAACTTCCGCTGGTGGCATTAAAGCGAAAATTTTCTTATGGTCACTAGCTATTGGATCTAAATATAGAAACACCGTTGAAGCTGGAAAATCGCCTAGCCTATTGCTAAGCATTCAACGAAATATTGCCGACAAACTTGTGTTCTCTAAAATTAAAGAGAAAACAGGCGGGCGATTAAAATTCATGATTTCAGGTGGTGCTGCCTTACCTCAAAATATTGGTGAATTCTTTGGAAATCTTGGCATCAAAATACTAGAAGGTTACGGCTTAACCGAAACTTCTCCTGTGATGGCAGTAACTGAATTTAACCGACAAGTATATGGCACTGTAGGGAGAGTAATACCAGAAATTACTATTGGTATACAAGACCCTGATACAAAGAAAATCATTACTCAACAAACTCACGATACGTTCGACATGAACTTCGAAAGCGAAGAGGGTGAAATTATTCTTAAAGGTGATAACGTGATGAAAGGATATTGGAATAAACCAGAAGATACAGCAGTAGCAATAGATAAAGACGGTTGGTTCCACACTGGTGATATTGGGAAGTTTTATAAAGGGAACTTAAAAATTACTGATCGCATTAAAAATATGTTGGTAAATTCTTTAGGTAAAAATGTATACCCTACTCCTATCGAAAACATTTACTTAAAAAGTAATCGTATCGACCAATTATTTTTAATCGGAGATAAAAGAGAATACATCACAGCGATTGTTGTACCATCAAAAGAAAATATGATGGAAAAATTTGGTTTAACGGAAGCTTATTTCCAAGAGCCTGATACTTTTATAACCGACGAAAATATTATCAACTGGATACAAGAAGATATTCGCAAACTCTCTCCGGAATTAGCCAAATTCGAACGCATCAAAAACTTTATCGTTAAAAGAAATCCATTTACAATCGACGACGGTGAAATGACTCCTACTCTAAAAATTAAACGTAGAGTGGTAGAAAAGAAATTCGCTGCAGAAATTGATGAGATGTATTTGTTGGAAGAGGTTGAATAATTAGCCAATTTGAGCTACAAACATCGTATCTGCTTTGTCGTTGTAGCCTTTTATGTATTCCATTTGCTCAATTTTAAGTTGATGTTTTTCTGCTAGGCGAGTTACAACTTGCTCATTTTCTTTCTCAAAAACAGAGCAAGTGATATATAAAAATGGTTTGCCTTTTTTAAGAAACTGTATCGCATTATCAGCTAAATCAAATTGCAGGTTAGCAAAATAGTTCACATTGGTTTCGTCTACCTGAACTATTCGTTCTGGTGTGCGTGCCCAAGTTCCAGAGCCTGTACAAGGGGCATCCATAATAATACCATCGAAAGTTTCGGGCTCAAAGGATTGTATCTCTGCTTTTAAATCAATTAACCTTCGCTTATATTTTGTAATTCCAGCTTTTTTAAAGCGTTCATCTAAATTTGTTAAAATACTTTCTCTATTATCAGAGCACATTAAATACACATCGGCTTGTTTCTCTTTTAATAGCAAACTCTTGCCACCACTTGCCGAACAACAATCCCACCAATATTCGTTTACCTCTGGTTGTAGCCATTCTAATGTTTGTTGCGACGATTTATCTTGCACCTCATACAAATACTCTTGAGGCTCTTCTAACTTACTCGCATTTGGTAATCGAAAACAATTTCCTTCTTGTTGGTAAGGAATATCTTGTGCTTGTAAAAAACTTTTTAGTTGCTCGTGCTTGCCCTTTATTGCTCTTAAAAACAAATCTGGTTGATGAAAATGTGATAAAATAAATTCATCGACCTTTATTTTGTTACTTATTTCAGAATGCAATGGAAATACATCGTTGATATCGAAATCTGAATATGTATTGGATAGAAAGTTAATCTTTTCTTGTATCGACAATGCTTGTAACTCTTCCCACTCTGGTTTAAACAAGGGTAATAATGTATTGTTGATTTCTGCATTGAGCAGCAACGCTATCATAAGGCGTTCCTCATAGCTTCGTTCTTTGCAAAGAAATCCAATTCGGAAATAAGCATACATCATATGACTCAGGTTTTTTCTATCCCTAGAGCCCATTTGTTTGTTACGTTTGAAAAATTCTTTTAGGTATTTCGATAAGGGCAGGTCGTGTTTATAATTCTCTAAACACTCCAAAAAAATTCTTAATCTGTTTTGATGAATCATGGCTGAAAACTTAATCCATCATCATTATACTTTAAAATAAACACCACTTGGTTGGTAGTATTGGAAGAGAACTTAGGGTAAGCAAAAACAGAACCTAAGCCAAATTGAACATTGTTCGATCTTTTGTTTCTCTCTTCGGAGAATAACCACGAATAAAACTTCATCTGATCAAATCCTCTAAACGACATTTCAGTGGGCTCTGTACCAAAAACTGTTCTATAGTTATATACATACTCCATCACTTTAGGTTCGTTGTAATTCACGTAGTATGATGAGCTAAGTGTTACCTTATATTTTATAAAAAGTGTTGGATCTATAGTTTGAAAGTCTAACCATTTAGGATGCACTAAAAGAGTAATAGGATACTGTTCGTTTAATGTCTCTAAATACTTGAAAAGATTGATGGCGTATGCCTGATCGGCTGAAGGAATTAACAAATAATTCTCTTTTGTTTTCGACAGATTACCTTCTATACTTCCATATCCTTTTTGAGAAGTTAAGATTTCTTTTCTTATCAATTTCTTTTCTACACTATCTATATACCTGTCGAAAGTTTTAGAATATCGGGTTTCTGCTAGTAATCCACTACGAACAATAATAACAGACTGACTCAGTTTTTTATCAATAAAATACTTCGCCATATTCACTGCGTGATTTTCTAAGCTATTGTTGGCCATCACTACATCGGTAGCCTTAAACCCTGTAACAACTAATGGAGAGATGGGTGAAATTATTTTATGTTTTAATTGAGGATTCTTTTTGAGCAAAACTTTAATTTCTGATGGCTGGAAAGGGCCAATAATAAAGTCTGCCAACAACAAAAATGGATCTAAGGCAATAGTTTTTATTTGTAGAGTGTCTGATTGAGTATCGAATACTTTAATATCGAATGTATATCCTAATTTAGTTAATGAATCGGCTGCTAGTTTAACACCTCGGTAATAATCGATGGCAAGATTAGAAAACTCAAATGATTTTTGATCAATATTAGCATCGTCATTAAGATTCTGGAAATTTAATGGTAAGATTAACGCTACTTTAAAACTTTTATCCTTAGCCCGACTGTCTGTTGGAAAAATCAGATAAAGTAATATAAAGAAAAAGTAGATAAGCTTATTCCCACTCAATGGTTGCAGGAGGTTTCGAACTAATGTCATATACTACACGGTTTACTCCTTTTACTTTGTTTATAATATCGTTTGATATTTTGGCTAATAAATCATACGGTAAATGCGACCAATCGGCAGTCATTCCATCTAATGATTCTACAGCTCTGATGGCAATAACATGTTCGTAGGTTCTTTCGTCGCCCATAACACCTACCGATTGAATCGGTAGAAATATTGCACCTGCTTGCCATACTTTTTCATACCATCCCGAATTTTTTAAATTCTCAATGTATATCGCATCTGCTTCTTGTAAGATAGCAATTTTTTCTTTGGTAATCTCTCCTAGTATTCTAATGGCTAAACCAGGACCTGGGAAAGGATGTCTGTTCAATATTTTGGGATCAATTCCTAAGCTATGGCCTACTCTTCTCACTTCATCTTTAAACAAAGTATTTAGAGGCTCAACTACTTTTAATTTCATATAGTCGGGAAGTCCACCCACATTATGATGAGATTTTATTGTTGCTGAAGGACCTTTAACCGAAACCGATTCGATAACATCGGGGTAAATCGTACCTTGACCAAGCCATTTTGCATTTTCAACAGTATGAGAAGCTTCATCGAAAACATCGATAAATACTTTCCCTATAGCTTTACGTTTTTGTTCGGGATCAGACAATCCTTTCAGAGCCGAATAAAACAATTCTTTGGCATCAACCCCACGAACATTTAAGCCCATGTGTTTATAGGATTCTAATACTTCTTCAAATTCGTTTTTACGAAGTAACCCATTGTCAACAAAAATACAATGTAAGTTAGTTCCAATTGCTTTATGCAATAATACTGCGGCTACAGAAGAATCAACTCCACCTGATAAACCTAATATTACTTTATCGTCGCCTAACTTCGACTTTAACTCTGCAATAGTAGTTTCAATAAACGAATCTGGAGTCCAATCTTGTTTACATCCACAAATTCCAACTAAGAAATTATATAATAAATGTTTGCCTTCTGTAGAATGTGTTACCTCAGGATGGAATTGAATACCATATGTATTTGTTCCTTTTATGTGATAAGCCGCAATTTTTACCGACTCTGTACTTGCAATCACCTCAAAATTAGAAGGAATCTCAGTTATAGTATCGCCATGCGACATCCAAACTTGTGAATTTAGACTTACTGCAGAAAGTAAATTGTTTTCGTGGTTTACAAAGCTAAGGTTTGCTCTACCATACTCACGAGTATTAGAAGGCTTTACGTTTCCTCCAGACTTTTGAGCAATTAGTTGAGCGCCATAACATACGCCTAAAAGCGGGTAATTTACTGCAATGCTCTGAAAATCAACTTCAGGAGCATTTTCTTCACGTACTGAATGTGGGCTGCCTGAGAGAATTACCCCTTTTACATCAGCATTTAAACTTGGAACCTTGTTGTAGGGATGAATTTCGCAGTAAATGTTCAATTCTCTAACTCTGCGGGCTATCAATTGTGTAAATTGAGAGCCAAAATCGAGGATAATAATTTTTTCAGGCATGGCACAAAGTTAAGAGAAATGTGCAAATAAGTAAATGTGCAAATGCGTAAATGCGAAAATGTGCAAATTGAAAATGAATCTCAATACATTTTCACGTCGACTCCGAATTTCTTGAGAAAATCAACCCCCTCATCGCTAGACAAACCTTTGTATTCGGCATACGATTTCTGGAAAAAAACATGTTTAATCCCAGATGAAAAAATTAGTCGAGCACATGAAATACAAGGCGACAAAGTAGTATAAAGTGTTGCTCCTTCTAATGTAGAGCCATTTTTTGCTGCAAATAAAATAGCATTCTCTTCGGCATGTAGGGCTAAAGAACAACTCCCTTTGGAATCTCTTGGGCAACCCTGCTCAGGCCACTCCTCGTCGCAATTATGCGTACCCGCAGGAGGTCCATTATAACCAATTGAAATAATTCTGGTATCCTTCACTAGCACAGCACCCACCTGAGCCTTAATACAATGAGAGCGTTGTGCAAGCTCTCCTGCTAAATTCATGAATATTTGATCAAAACTAGGTTTCATTTTGAATTGTGAGTTGTGAATTGTGAATTGTGAGTTAAACTGTTATTCGAACAACGAGTTACGAACTACGAGCAACGAATTACGAGTTACAAATTAAAGCAAAGTAAACAAAATTCAATTTAAAATACATTAACTATTCTTGTAAGTTGATGTTTTTTTCCTCATTTTAGCAAAGATGTTAATTAAAATAATTTTAGGGGGGATTAGTGCGGGCTTAATCATGACATTCATGACAGGTCCAGCATTTTTTGCTCTTATCAGAACAAGCATCCAAAAAGGATTCTTATCGGGTGCGCTCTTTGCACTCGGTGTATTTATGGCCGACACTTTTTTTGTAGCTACTACATTTCTTGGAGCTAGTTTAATTACACTTGCCGAAAAAAATCAAAAATATATTGCTGTATTTGGCGGATTATTCATCATCATTATAGGGTACCGATATCTTACTAAAAAGGTAGAAGAGTTGGGCGACGATGAAGTTGCCGTGTCTAGTAAACTTAAGAACACAGGGTATTTTTTTAAAGGTTTATTTATGAATTTGCTAAATCCTGGAATGTTGTTCTATTGGATTGGGCTTGTAAGTTACCTTGGTACAAATGTAGATTACAGTTCAGATGATATTAAAGTATTTATTTTCTGTTCTATGGTTACAGTATTAAGTACCGATTTAGCAAAAGCATATTTCGCAAGTAAAGTCCGTCATCTCTTTAGTAAAAAAGTAGTAATGTGGATGAATAGAATTGTAGGTACAGCTCTTATAGTATTTGCTATGGTAATGATTGTTAAAGTATTTTTCTTTTAATACCAACACATTAACATACCAGCATATCAATACGCCCTCTTATTATTTCCCTCTACATAATTGATGAATGCATTGTTTACCACTCGCATTCCTCCTGGTGTTGGGAAATCACCAGAGAAGTACCAATCTCCTAAATTATCCGGACAAGCATAATGCAAATCTTCTAAGCTTTGATAGATTACTTCTACTTCTGCATCGATATCTTCTGGTCGAACAATCTCGGCAATTTTTTTAGAAATTTGCTCAGCAGTAAATGGTCGGTATATATCTTTTACAAAATTTTCAATCTTATCATCTGGTAAATGTGATTGTGCTTTGCAACGTTTATATACATCTTGAATTAAGCCTTCATTTCCATTATCTTTTAGCAATTCGATAGCTGCTGTAAAGGCAACAAATTCTCCCATCCTCGACATATCTATACCATAACAATCAGGATATCTAATTTGTGGTGCCGATGATACAATGATAATTTTTTTAGGACCAAGTCGATCTAAAATTCTCAGTATACTTTGTTTTAAGGTAGTACCTCTTACTATAGAATCATCAAGAACAACTAAGTTATCAATCCCTCTCTTTACTACGCCATAGGTAGTATCGTATACATGGGCAACCATGTCTTTACGATCTGCATCTTGGGTAATAAATGTTCTTAGTTTAACATCTTTCAATGTAATCTTCTCAACACGAGGAGCCATGTTTAATAATTTCTCCAACTTATCGTTTTGTAATTCGTGTTGATGATTTAATATTTTTTCTTTCTGATAATCTTTAATGTACTTGTGAACTCCTTCTACCATTCCATAAAATGCAACTTCTGCAGTATTAGGGATGTAAGAGAAAACCGTATTTTCAAAATCATGATTAACAGAATGCAAAATCTTATCTACTAATAATCTTCCCAATTGTTTACGCTCTCTGTAGATAGAAGCATCATTCCCTCTCGAGAAATAAATTCGCTCAAATGAACAGGCTTTTTTCTCTACCGGTTCTCTGAACATTTGTTCAGATACATGTCCGTTTTTCTTAATGATTAGCGCATGCCCAGGTTTAACTTCTTTAATCTGGTCAATTGGAATATTGAAAGCCGTTTGTATGGCTGGTCGTTCAGATGTAACCACTACGATTTCTTCATCATCATAGAAAAATGCCGGACGAATCCCCGCAGGATCTCTCATCACAAAGGCATCACCATGTCCAATCATTCCACATATGGTATATCCCCCATCCCAACTTTTAGCCGAACGAGTTAATACATTTGCAACATCTAAATTCTCTGCAATTAATTTTGTAATCTCAACATTACCATGTCCTAAAGAGCGGTAATAATCGAATAACTTTTGATTTTCATCATCTAGGAAATGACCAATTTTTTCTAATACCGTTACTGTATCCGCCTTCTCTTTTGGGTGCTGACCTAATTCGTATAATTGCTCTAATAATTCATTCACATTCGTCATGTTAAAATTACCAGCAACAATTAAGTTTCTAGTAATCCAATTATTCTGACGAAGGAAAGGATGACATTGTTCTATATTATTACCTCCAAAAGTTCCATAGCGAAGATGACCTAAAAGCAATTCTCCAGTATATGGTGCATTATGCTTTAGCCATTCAGGGTCCATAAAATTTATGGGGTCGTTTGCTTCAACTTCAATTAAACGGTTATGTATATGCTCAAAAATCTCAGGCACTGCATTTTTACTGGTAGAACGATGCCTAGAAATATACCTTTCGCCGGGAGGAATATCTAATTTGATGGTGGCAACCCCAGCCCCGTCTTGTCCACGGTTCTGTTGTTTCGACATCAATAAATACAGTTTATTTAGCCCATAAAGGCTTGTTCCGTATTTTTCCTGATAAAATGCTAAAGGTTTTTTAAGTCGGATTAATGCGATGCCGCACTCGTGCTTAATTGAATCACTCATGGATGTGTCACTAAGGCACAAAGGTAGGGATTTTTATTGAAAGGTGGAAGTGCTACTTTCCTTGTGCCTTATGGCCAAAAAACAAACCCCACAGATTCAGAAGCAATTACACATTTACACAAGAGTTTTTTGAATTAAAACTAATTTTCCCTATAATTGCAGCCTATTTCAGGGCCCATAGCTCAGTCGGTTAGAGTAGGAGACTCATAATCTTTTGGTCGAAGGTTCGAGTCCTTCTGGGCCCACCACCACAAGCCTTTTTGTTGTATAACAAAAAGGCTTTCTTTTTTATCAAGGAATCCTTACTTTAATCTTATGATAGACGAAACAGAAACTTATTACCCCAAGAGCCGACAAGATTGGAGAAAATGGTTAAAGAAAAACCATCAAAAAAAACAATCCATCTGGCTCATCTATTATAAAAAACAATCGACGGTTCCTACCCTAAGTTACAGCGACGCTGTAGACGAGGCCCTATGCTTTGGTTGGATTGATAGTACTAAGAAAACCAGAGACAGTGAGTCCTATATTCAATTCTTCTGTAAACGTAAACCCAATAGCGTTTGGTCGAAAATTAACAAAGCAAAAATAGATGGTTTGATAAAAGAAGGTCTAATGGAGGCAGCTGGATTAGAAAGCATAGAAAGAGCTAAGCAAAACGGATCCTGGTCGATAATGGATGATGTAGAAGAACTTATTATTCCCAAAGACCTATCTGCCGCATTTAAGAAACATACTGGCGCAAAAGAGTATTTTGAAAGCTTAAGTAAATCAGTAAAAAAACAATTATTACACTGGATTGTGACCGCGAAAAGAACAGAAACAAGGGAAAAGAGGATTCATGAACTTGCATCTTTAGCCGCCATAAAACAAAAGCCGAAACAATTTTCTTAAGATAATATTTCGATTACAAATCCCTTTAAGTTCAGTATTTAGAAGACTTTTTTTATCATTGTATCATGATAAAAAACATCATTTTTGATTACGGAAATGTAATCTTCGATATCGATCACCAATTAACTATAAAAGCATTCCAAGATTTGGGCTTACAACACGATAAAGACTTTTTTGGTCATCTCAAGCAAAACCCATTATTCGACGATTTTGAAAAAGGTAATGTTACTGCTGCAGAATTTCGCGATAAGGTAAGAGATATTGCTCAACAAGCATTTTCTGATGAAACCATTGATACTGCTTGGAATACACTATTACTCGGCATTCGCGATGGATATCTAGACTACCTCCTCGAGTTAAAACCAAAGTATAGAACATTTTTATTGAGCAACAATAACGAAATACATTACAATTGGATTAACAATTACCTACAACAGCAGTTCGATGTAGAAAACATGTCGCCTTTCTTCGAAAAAGACTATTATTCACACCTTATGAAAATGCGAAAACCTAATGCCGACATTTTCGAATTTGTACTCCATGAACAACAATTAAACCCAAGCGAAACACTATTTATCGACGATAGTCCACAACACCTTGAAACAGCTAAACGATTAGGTTTGCACACTCACCTTATGCTTAAGAGTGAGGACCTAAGAACGCTAATACCAAGTATTCTGGGATAATGACAAAACCATGACATTCACTCTGAGCTATTGTACTAATAATGAATATTTTTACTGAAAATTTTTAAAATGAAAAAACTACTTCCACTATTACTCATCTCACTTTTTGCTATACAATTTTCATACGCACAAGAAGAAAAGCATCTTAAAAATATTAAACAATTAACACGTGGTGGCGACAATGCCGAGGCTTATTTTAGCTTCGATGGAAAGTCACTGGCTTTTCAATCGAACAACAAAGCATGGGGCTTACAATGCGACCAAATATTTGCTATGGACATAGATAAAGCAAGTAAAGATTCTAACTATCGTCCGCCATTAATTTCAACTGGCAAAGGACGTACCACTTGCTCTTATTACCTTTCAGACAATAAGCATATTATTTATGCCTCTACGCATTTAAAAAATAGTGAGTGCCCTCCCCCTCCTGCTCCTCGTGCAGATAAAAAATATTTATGGCAAGTATCTCCAGAGTACGATATTTTTGTTGCCGACCTAAAAGGTAGTATTGTTAAACAACTAACCAATTCAGAAGGATATGATGCCGAAGCAACTGTATCTCCCGATGGAAAAACAATTGTATTTACTTCTACACGCTCAGGAGATTTAGAACTTTGGACAATGAATAGCGACGGAAGCAACCAACGTCAGATTACAAATGGACTAGGTTACGACGGTGGAGCATTCTTCTCACCCGATGGTAAAAAAATTGTATTTAGAGCATCGAGACCTACAACTCCTGAAGAAATAAAAGAATACCAAGATTTACTAAAAGATGGGCTCGTAGCACCAACGAATATGGAAATCTATACTTGTAATATTGATGGTTCAGATTTAAAACAAATCACCAAACTAGGAAAAGCAAATTGGGCTCCTTTCTATACACCTAAAGGGAATAAAATTATTTTTTCTTCGAACCACCACTCTCAAAGAGGTTACGACTTCCAACTCTATCTAATTAACATAGATGGAACTGGATTAGAACGCGTAACTAATGCAAGTATATTCAATGCATTCCCAATGTTCTCTCCTGACGGTAAGAAAATTGTATTTTCGTCGAATAGAAATAATGGTGGAACAAGAGACACCAATTTGTTTATTGCAGAGTGGGTAGATTAATAGAAACATAGAAGATATGAAAAGAATACTAATAGTTTTATTGTTGCTTAGTCAGGTTGCCATAGGGCAAACCGATTTCGCACGTGTAAAAAAGGATATCACAGTTTTAAGTTCTGATAAGATGAAAGGTAGATACCCTGGCACAAAGGAAGAACTTAAAGCAGCTCAATACATTATTAAAAGCTTCTCAAAAAGCAATCTAGAGCCAAAGGGAACTAATGGTTACTTACAGGCATTCCCTTTTAAAACAAGTACAAACCCTCATGCAACAGAAGATCAAATGGAGCAAAAAGGAACTGCGCACAATGTAATTGGTTTCTTAAATAATAATGCAAAAAACACTATTGTTATTGGTGCTCATTACGATCATCTAGGATTAGGTCATGGCGGTAATTCTTTAGATGCAAATCCAAAAAATAAAATACATAACGGAGCCGATGATAATGCTTCTGGTACAGCAGGTGTAATGGAACTTGCTCGTTATTTTGCTACAAACAATATTACAGAAAACCACAATATTCTTTTTATCTGTTTCTCTGGTGAAGAGGAAGGTTTATTAGGTTCAAAATATTTCACTAACAATCCGACAATAGATATCAATAGCATTAGCTGTATGATTAACATGGATATGGTAGGTCGATTAAACGACTCAACTAAAAAAATTATCATCTCTGGAGTAGGTACTAGTCCGAGTTGGGGTCCAGCATTATTAAAATTATCGAATAATACGATAAAATATAAAGCCGACAGTGCAGGTATGGGTCCATCAGATCATGCATCATTCTATTTAAAGAATATCCCAGCATTACATTTTTATACAGGCACACATACCGATTACCACAAACCTAGCGACGATGCTAATAAAATAAATGCTAAAGGAGAAGCTTATGTACTTAACTTTATCATAGAAGTATTTAATGATATAGACAAAGAGGAAAAATTAAACTTTACTCCTACCAAAACAAACAACGCGTCTTCATCTTCTGCTAGTTTTAAAGTAACATTGGGTGTAATACCTGATTATGCATTTGATGGAACTGGACTACGTCTAGATGGAGTTAGTGAAGGAAAAGCTGCTCAAAAGGCAGGATTAAAACAAGGTGATATTATTCTAATGATGGACGATCTCAAGATTGAAAACATCCAAGATTACATGAAAGGATTAAGTAAATACAGCAAAGGCCAGACAGTACAATTAAAAATACAAAGAGAGGGTAAAGAATTAACCTTACCCGCTACATTTTAATAAATTTAGCACTGTATAATTTTTTATCAGATAAAATCTTGATGTAATACATGCCAGAAGGATATGATTTTACATCAAGATTTTTTTGTTTAGTGTACCTTGCATATTCTCTTCCTGTCAGGTCGTAAACAATGGCCTCTTCTACTTCCTCTTCAATTTTCAAGTATAAATTACCAGCGCTAGGATTCGGGTATACCGTTACAGGAATTGATTTATTATTTTCTAATCCAGAAAGCAACTGAAAATAGTGTCCAATAAAATTTTCGGTATAGAAACTATCTACATGAATATTAGGTAAGGTGAAATTCATTGTTCTTAATGAATCTGATTTAAAGGTTCCTACTAAAGTGAATCCTTGTAAATAATCCCATGAGGCATCGTATATCGTAGCGTCTGAATTTTTAATTAGCAAAAAAGAATCTTTTAACGCGTTTCCTAATTCGAATAGATAAATGTCTTTATTTGCTTGCTTATTAACAAAGTAGAACATCCCAGTTTCTTCATTCGGTACGACCAATTTATTATCGAATTCACCCTGTACAAAATTAGTTTTTCTCGAATAATCATAAACAAATTGCCCCTGAGGATTAATCACTTCAAAAGTTTGAAGTAAAGTATTAAAACTATCAACATCGAAATATGCCCATAATATGTTTTGAGAGTTTGTATTCTTTATTAGATGACTTGAAAAATCGAATGTGAAATACGACCTGCAATGCAAAGCAGTTACATTAAAATTTGTATCCATTTCTGCTAGAAAATTAACATAGCCTGTTTGATAAGGATCCTCTACAGAAAATGTATCAATAGTAGAGAAACCGTCGGCAGTTCCTGAAACAAATAATTTATTATCGCGCTCAATGACACACGAGAAGGTTCTTACTTGAGTAAATTGCTTAGTTAGCATCACATCTCCATTAGATGGGTTAATTTTCCAAATACTCGATTCCACATCGTTGGTAAGACCAACAACAATGATATTTCCGTTAGGTAACTCCTCTACCGAACTAGCTATAGTGTTAAAAATAGTGTCTTGTAAAACTGTCAACCAATTAACCTGACCGAATGGATTAATAGACAATACAAAACTTGAGTTTATAAAATCCCTAGATTCTACGTAGTAATTGTCGACACTTATAGAATCTATGAAAGTTCCAACCACTATGGTATTATTATTTACAGTTTTAATAATATCGAAGGGGAATAAATTCCCTTTTACTTGTTTGTTCCAGCGATAGGGATTACCCATTAAAAAATTTAGTTCGAAAACATTCATAGTACCACACTGTTGTTCAGGAACTTGCGAATTACTCTTCTCAGGTAAAATATATGCCCCAACATCAACCGGACCAACATGATCGACTGATACTATTTTGGCATTAGCTGGTGCTGGATAAATTTCTGTAAACTGTTCAAGTATATCACCATTTGCTTGTGCTAATGCAACTGAAGTGCTGCCAAGTAATGCGAATAGGCTTAGTATTTTTTTCATGGTTTGAATTATACCAATTGTGTGCCAAACATCTGATAATTATCAATTTATTGTAACAATTTAATTCATTATTTATACCTTTAGCTTAATCTAAAATATTGAATAATGTCTGATTTCGATTTAAACAAAGTATTAAGAATAGTAGATAATGATAAAGGAATGGCAAGAACTCTACTAGAAATGACTTTAGAATTGGGTAGTGCCGATTTCAATGAGATGAAGAAATTAAGTGCTAATGCTGAATTTGAAGCCGCTGGAAAATTGGCTCATAAACTAAAATCTAGTTTAGCAACATTAGGATTTACTACTATTTCAGATATGATGAAAGACTTAGAACATTATTCAAAAACAGCAGTCGACCCCAATGTCTACCAAGAAAAAATAAACAACTTGGAAGAAAAAATTAATAGCTTGTTTGAATTTATTAAAGCAGCATTATCTAACGAATTAAAGTAGATTAGCCTAATTTAGATCCATTGGGCACTTGTTGTTCTGGCTTAATCAGCACTACATCGTGGGGTCCATTGGCATAAACTCCAAGAACAAGGCATTCCGACATAAAATCTGCAATCTGTTTAGGAGGAAAATTCAATACAGCAAGAATCTGCATGCCTATCAACTCCTCTTTCTGATAACGAGAAGTTATTTGAGCACTTGATTTTTTTATTCCAAATTCACCAAAGTCAATAGTAAGTTTATACGCAGGTTTCTTTGCTTTTAAAAAATCTTGTACTTCTATAATTGTACCTGAATGAATGGCGATTTTTTCAAAATCAGAAAAGTTAATGGGAGTTTTCACTTAAATAATAGTTTAATAAGTTATCATAAATATATTTATAATTAAATACTTCTTTTGATTTTTCATTATTTATCCATCTAACAGGTTCTGTTTCCGATGCAGCAAACATTGGAGGTTCATATCCATGATAGGCACAAACTTTTGAATAAAATTCTACTCTACTTGGATGTTCTGAAGAGCATACATTTACAATCCCTTTGGTGTTTTTTTGCAATGCTAGTTTTAATATGTTTATCACATCTGTTTGATGCACTAAGTTCACTTTTTGATTAGGATTCTGAACTTCTTTTCTACCTGCTAAAAAACGAGCTGGATTTCTATTCGGGCCAACTAAGCCCGCTAATCTTAATATCAGATAGCTGGCTCCTGTTTCCATTAAAGCCATCTCCTTGCTATGTGCTAGAGAATTCACTTCGAGAGTAGTATCTTCTGATATACATCCCGATAGACCTTCATAAACAGCAGTCGTTGAAATAAAAATAATTTGCTCAACATGTATTAGTTCTTGAAATAAATGTTGGTAATGAATTACGTCATGCTCTTTCTCTGCGATACATATAATCATTGTATCCGATATGGCTTCAGAAGGAAATTTTTCTGATAACGACCATTCGAAAACAGGGTATGGAGAATGAATTTCTTGTGATTTTCTTTTTGTTGCTTTTACTAGGTATCCATTTTGATGTAAATCATCTGCACATGCTTTTCCTAACCAACCTAAACCTACTATGGTAACCGATTTCATTACAGTTCTTTTCTCAAACGAGCAACTGGTATGTTTAGCTGTTCTCTGTATTTTGCTACTGTTCTTCTAGCGATGTTGTAGCCATTTTCTTTTAAAATCTCAGCTAATTTTTCATCAGCAAGAGGATGTTTCTTATCTTCTTTACCAATACATTCTTCTAGAATTTTCTTTACCTCTCTATTTGAAACCTCTTCCCCACTTTCAGTTTGTATACCTTCTGAGAAAAAAGATTTCAATAAAAATGTTCCAAATTCAGTTTGTACATATTTACTGTTTGCAACACGCGACACGGTAGATATATCCATTTGCACTTGATCTGCGATATCCTTCAAGATCATCGGTCTTAATTTACGCTCATCACCAGTTAAGAAGTAATCATATTGATAATTCATAATGGCATTCATTGTTTTAATCAATGTTTGTTGGCGTTGTTTAATCGCATCTATAAACCACTTTGCTGAATCTAGTTTTTGCTTTACAAATTGCACCGCTTCCTTCATCTTTTTATCTTTCTGCACGGCCTTATCGTAAGTCTGAAACATCTCTTGGTACGATTTACTTACTCTTAACTCAGGTGCATTTTTAGAATTTAAAGTAAGTATAAGGTATTGATCGTTTTTATTGATGATAAAATCTGGTATTACTTGTAATTGCTTAGAATTATCTGCAAATGAATTTCCAGGTTTTGGGTTTAATCGAAGAATTTCATTAATGGCATTCTTTAAGTCGTCGCCTGTAATACCTAAACTCTTCTCTAATTTATCGTAATGTTTTTTAGTAAACTCTTCTAAATAATCGCGTACAATGGTAGTGGCAAGCACAATGCTTTTTTGTTGTTGATTTTTGCGTTTTAACTGTAACAGCAAACATTCTTGCAAATTACGAGCACCAACTCCAGCAGGATCGAATGATTGGATAATTTCTAATAAGTGCTCTATTTCTGTTTCGTTGCTAAAAATATTTTGAGAAAAGGCTAAATCATCAACCAAAGCTGTAATAGGTCTTCTCAGATAACCATCATCATCTAAACTTCCTAGTATATGTTGAGCAACCATAAATTCATGATCGGCCATCACACATAAACTCAATTGTACTTGAAGCATTTCATGAAAAGAAGTGGTTACTGCAATAGGCATTTCCTTTTTCTCTTCATCATCAGAATCATTATCGTTCATCATTTTGTATCCATCATCTTGATCATCATCTTGAAGATAATCGTCGATATTGAATTCATCCGGCTGTTCGTTTACCTCTTCTTTTACATCATTGGTATGTTCATCATCTAAAGAATATTCAGGAATTTCTTCTACGCTCGATAAGCTACCGTCTTCTAATGCAGGGTTCTCCTCGAGCTCTTCTTTAATCCTCGAATCGAGCATAACAGTAGGTATCTGCAGCAATTTGATGAATTGAATTTGCTGTGGAGATAACTTTTGAAGTAGTTTCTGTTGTAGACTCTGCTTTAGCATACTTTTTATTCGCTCGAAAATACAACAAAAAAAAAGAAAAAACACTATTTTTGCATTTCCAAAAAAAGACAAATGAGATTCTTATGACATACATCAGAGATTTAAAAAAAGAAGAAGGCAAGGTAGTTAGCTTAAACGGTTGGGTATCAAACAAACGCAGTGGGAAAGGTATTGTATTTATCATACTACGCGATGGTACTGGCTTGTGTCAATGTGTTGTAACTGAAGAATCTATTGATCAGAATTTATTTCAAATTGCAGATAAATTAAGCTTAGAAAGCTCAATAAAAGTAACTGGAACAGTACGTAAAGACGAACGTCAAGTAGGTGGTTACGAATTGCAAGTAAGCGACTTACATGTTTATCATGTAGCTGAAGAGTACCCTATTTCTAAGAAAGCACATGGGATTGAGTTTTTAATGGATAACCGTCACTTATGGTTACGTTCTCGTAGACAATGGGCTATCATGCGTATTAGAAATACCATCTCATTCGCTATTCATAAGTTCTTCCAAGAGAATGAATTCGTGCAAATGGATGCTCCTATTTTTACAGGTAACGCTTGCGAGGGTACAACCAATCTTTTTGAAACAGATTTTTATGATGCTCCTGCTTATCTATCACAATCGGGGCAGCTATATGGTGAGGCTATGGCAATGGCAATGGGTAAGATTTATACCTTCGGACCAACTTTCCGTGCTGAAAAATCGAAAACACGTCGTCACTTATCAGAATTTTGGATGATAGAACCAGAAATGGCTTTCTATGATTTAGATATGAACATGGATCTTATCGAAAACTTCTTGAGATATGTGGTTACTGATGTATTAGAAAAATGTGAAGAAGAATTAGCGATAATAGAAAGAGACACAACCATATTAAAAAACATCATCACTAAATTCCCTCGCCTCCCATACGATGAAGCAGTAAGAATTATTAAAGGGGAACAAGATGTAAACGGTAAAAACTCTATTAAAACATTAGAGTCTGATCTTGCTAAAGTAAAAGCTCGTATAGCTGAAATTGAAGCAGAAATAAAAGAACGCGAAGAAAAAGTAGCTACTCCTGGAATGAAAAAAGGAGAAGTAAACTTCAACGTGAATAAAATTTCGGAATTACGCGACGAATTAAAAGATTGTGAAGAAGATGCTCGTAACATTCCACAATGGTTAGAATCAGCAAGAACATTTGAATATGGAAACGATTTCGGTGGTTCTGATGAAACGGTATTAACCCGATTATTCGAAACCCCAATAATGGTTTACAACTGGCCACATGAAGTAAAAGCATTTTACCTAAAGCGTGCTGATGACTCGAGATTTGCTAAAGGTGTAGATGTACTTGCCCCTGAAGGTTATGGAGAAATTGTTGGTGGTGGCGAACGTGAAACAGATAAAGACTTACTAATTGCAAAAATTAATGAACATGAATTACCTATGGAGGCCTTCGAATGGTACCTCGACCTTCGTAGATATGGTAGTGTTCCTCATTCTGGCTTTGGACTAGGTCTCGAACGTTTAGTAGCTTGGGTATGTAAACTCCCTCATGTGAGAGAAACCATTCCTTTCCCAAGAATGTACGGAAGGCTATTGCCGTAATCATTTATTCCCATTATATTAGTTTATCAACATAAATCAAATACAATGGGAATTATTAAAGAATTTAAACTCTTCGTTTCTAGAGGAAATGCAGTAGAACTCGCTATAGGTGTGGTTATTGGTGCAGCCTTTCAAAAGGTTGTCGACTCTATTGTAAATGATATTATTATGCCTCCTATAGGGTACTTAATTGGTAAAGTCGATTTTAAAGACTTGAAATTACGCCTAGGAGAAGTGGTCACGATAAACTACGGTAGCTTTATACAAACACTAATCCAATTTACTATTATAGCCTTCACTATTTTCTTGGTGGTAAAATTGCTAAATCGCATGAGGAGAAATGAAGAGTTGGTGAATTTACCCTAAAAAAATATGTTAATGAGATAATGTGTTAATGTGTTAATTATGAGAAAAAAAATCATACCTACAATTTTACTAACCACTTCTTTGGTGGTATCTAAAGTATCCATGGCTCAAACGGATACCATTCCAAAATCCGATACCAGTCAATGGAAAAAAGGTGGTCTTATGCAACTAGGTGTTAGTCAGGCTTCCTTTACAAACTGGGCAGCTGGAGGTATTAGTAATGTGAATGTTGGGTCATTAATCAGTTTGTATGCCAACAAAAAAACGCTAACGGCAAATTGGGAAAATAACCTAGATTTAGGTTTCGGGTTACAAAAAATTGATGGAGGCGACTACCGTAAAAGTGAAGACAGAATAGAGTTGAACAGCAAATATGGAAGAAAGATTAACGACAAGTTGAATTATTCCGCCCTATTTAATTTTAGGTCACAATTTGCTCAAGGTTTTAACTATACCGATACGAGTACAGTCTATGTATCAAATTTCCTATCACCCTCATTCACTACCATTTCTGTCGGATTAGATTACCGCCCAATGGAAGCACTAAGTGTTTACTTATCTCCAATTACTGGTAAAATCACTACTGTTACTGATGCTCAGCTATCAAACGCAGGAGCTTATGGGGTTGATACTGGTAAAACCGTACGTTTTGAGTTCGGGGCGTCCTTATCAGCTAAATACCAGAAAATTTTTAAAAACAATATTCAATTAAAGTCGAAACTCGACCTATTTGGAAATTTCGAAGATATTCAAGCAATAGATGTAAACTGGGAAAATATATTTGCCTTTCAGATTACTAAACTCTTAAATGTGTCTCTAACGACCAATTTATTGTATGATCAAGACATATTAATCCCAAAAAATGTAGAAAGTAGCCCGGGTGTATTTACCGTAGAAAACAAGCCTAGAGTGCAGTTTAAGCAGGTTTTCTCATTAGGTCTGAGCTATAAATTCTGATATTTTAAATAAAAATTGCATTCTAAAGGAAGCTTCCTTATATTTGCAGCCTTGTTTTAAGAAATAAATAGAAATGAAACGTACATTCCAACCATCGCAAAGAAAAAGAAGAAATAAACACGGATTCAGAGAGAGAATGTCTTCTGCAAACGGTCGTCGTGTTTTAGCTTCGAGAAGAGCTAAAGGCAGAAAAAAATTAACTGTTTCTAGCGAGAAACAACATAAACGCTAATTTTCCGGTGGGACTTTTTGATTGTGGGTCAATTCAAAATTTCCATAATCATACGGAGACCCGATGAAAAAATATTACTTCAGAAAAGAAGAACGCTTGAGTAGTGTAAAGCTTATTGATGAGCTATACAGCCAAGGTTCTTCTTTTTCTTTTTACCCTTTCCGCATCACCTACAAGCTTACTGAAACTGAAGGACCACCAGTAAAAGTGGTTATTGCTGTTCCTAAACGTAAGTTTAAGCTCGCCGTAGAGCGCAACCGCATTAAACGTCAAATAAAAGAAGTGTACAGGCATTTGAAGGAGGATTATTTATACCCCGAACTACAATCGAGAGGCATCCAAATGAATCTGATGATTGTTTTTACCAGTAACGAAATAATTACTACTACATCCATTAGAAAAAAACTAAATTTAGCTCTAGAACGTTTAGTAAAAAAGCTATAATTATGTTTGCCTTTTTGTTCACCCTACTTATTAAAATTTACCAAAGGTTAATATCTCCGATATTACCCAACGCATGCCGCTATACTCCTACTTGCTCTGAGTATGGTGTGCAAGCAATAAAAAAGTATGGTGCATGGAGAGGTGGATGGAAAGCTATTAAAAGAATTTCACGCTGCCATCCTTGGGGTGGTAGTGGTTACGACCCATTAGTTTAAGAATATGAATAAATTTAAAAAAATCACCCTTGCGCTCGGTATAGCAATTGCATCTTTTGGCTCTCTCGCGTTTGTAGATAACTATTTCGAGATTTCTAAAAACCTCGAAATATTTACAACCACGTATAAAGAACTAAATTCTAATTATGTAGATGATGTAGACCCCGCAAAATTGATGCGTACTGGCATTGAAGCTATGGTTGAGTCTCTCGACCCCTATACCAACTATATTTCTGAATCGGAAGTGGAGGATTATCGTTTCATGACTACAGGGCAATATGGAGGCGTTGGAGCAACAATATTCCAAAGAGATAAGAATATATACATCAGGGAGATTTACGAAGGCTATGCCGCTCAAAAAGCTGGTTTACGAGCAGGTGATCAATTAGTTGAAATTGATGGTAAATCGCTTTACGGAAAAACCAATGCAGAAGTGAGTAAATTTCTAAAAGGGCAAGCTGGAACAGAGTTAACTGTTTTAGTGAAACGTGATGGAGAAGAGAAACCATTTAAAGTAACTGTTAAACGTGTCGACATTCAAATTGAAAACGTGCCTTACTATGGAATGGTGAATGAAGATGTTGGTATTATTATTCTTCAAGGATTTACTCAGAATGCGAGTAAAGAGGTTACTCATGCATTAAGAGAATTGAAAAAGAATCAAAATTTAAAAGCAGTTATCCTCGACCTTAGAGGTAACCCTGGAGGTTTACTCCATGAAGCTGTAAATATTTCAAACATATTTGTAAACAAAGGAGAGTTTGCAGTAGACACTAGAGGTAAAAACAAAGAAGCTAATAAAAAATACTATACCATAAACGACCCAATTGATGCAAACATTCCATTGGCAGTACTTACAAGTAGTAGTTCTGCATCAGCATCAGAAATTGTTTCGGGTGTAATTCAAGATTTAGATAGAGGTGTAATTGTTGGTCAACGTACCTTCGGTAAAGGTTTAGTTCAAACTACAAGACCATTAAGTTATAATGCTCAACTAAAAATTACTACTGCAAAGTATTATATTCCAAGTGGAAGATGTATACAGGCACTCGACTATTCAAATAGAAACGAAGATGGATCTGTTGGTAAAATTCCAGATTCTCTTATTAAAGAATTCAAAACAAAATCAGGTAGAAAAGTATACGATGGAGGTGGTGTAGCGCCCGACTTTGCTATAGAACCTAGTTCTTACTCAATAGTTACTCAAACCTTACTTAATAAAAATATAATATTTGATTATGTAGGGAAATACGTAAACCAACATCCTACAGCACCAAATTTAACCACATTCAGCCTAAGTAAAGCAGACTACAATAATTTTGTAGAGTATGTAAAAACTACAGATTTCGATTATAAAACCAAATCGGAAAAGATGCTCGACGATTATAAAGAGGCTGCTATAAAAGAAAAGTACTATGATGCTGTTAAGAATGATTTTGAGCAATTAAAATCTAAATTACTACACGATAAAAACGCAGATTTATTAAAGTTTGAACCAGAGATTAAAGAGATATTAGAAGAGGAAATTATTGCAAGGTATTATTACCAAAAAGGCAGAATACAGCAATCGTTAAAAAATGATCTTGAAGTGAAAAAAGCTATTTCTGTATTAAATGATAAGCAACTTTATACAAATACATTAAAATATAAAGAACTTTCCAATAAAAATTAGGAAATTGCGCTAAACTAAACGCATGAGCTCAATTGTTGAAGTAGTTATCCTGGTTTTACTAGGAGGTATAGGTGGATTATTAGCAGGTTTACTTGGTATTGGTGGGGGTATAATTTATGTACTCATCTTCGACTATTTTTTAAACCGTATAGGTATTCCCAAAGAACTTATAGTTCCCTCAATTATTGCTAACTCTATGTTTGCTATTCTATTTGCAGGTGTAAGTGGTAGTTATAAACAGTGGAAAAACAAAAATTTCTTTCCTTCCGAAATGATTATAACTGGACTTGCGGCATCAGTTAGTGCAATATTTTTTTCTTATGTAATTAGTACAGGAACTTGGTACACAAAAGAGAAATTTAGTATTGTGTTTATTGTACTCCTTTTACTTATTGCTATCCGATTATTTACTCAACGTAAAAAAGCTGAAAATCCCGATACTGTAAAACCTAGTCCGGTTGCACTAAGCATTACAGGATTAATCTCAGGAACTATTGCCGCCTTTTCTGGAATTGGTGGTGGTGTAATTATTGTGCCAATATTAACCGACATTATTAAACTACCCATAAAAAAATCCACTTCAATTTCTCTTGGAGTGATAAGTATTATGGCTTTGTTTACTTCTATTTTCAATGGAATGTCGAGCACTGTTTCTACCAATAGTCAATCTCTCTTAGTATTCTCTCTAGCTTTACCAGTAGCCATAGGTAGCTTAATTGCATCACCCATTGGAGTTAGCATTTCTAATCGTTTAAAACCAAGTCATATCCGACTCATACTAATCATTTTCTTGTTGGTTGTAATTACAAAAATGTTATTGAGTATCTAATGAACTATTTTCTATTTATAGAGACATCAAGTATTAACTGCTCGGTAGCAATAGGTAATGAAGAAACTATTTTAGCCGTAATAGAAAAACAGGAAGCTAATATACATGCTACAGCTATTACCCTATTTATTGAAGAAGCAATAAATAAAGCTGGAATAAAAATGAGTGACCTAAACTACATAGTAGTGGGAAAAGGCCCCGGATCATATACCGGATTACGTATTGGTGTTTCTACAGCAAAGGGGTTGTGTTATGCATTAGAAATCCCTCTTTTATCGTGTAATAGCTTGAGAACAATGTTCGAGAACTGCAAACAAACAATAAAAGATTCGGACGCCTTATACTGCCCATTAATTGATGCAAGGAGAATGGAAGTATATACTTGTTTATATTCTTATTCAGGAGAACGTTTGAGTGATATAGAGGCTTTGATTATCGACGAAAATACATTTACAGAAAAACTTAGTACTCATAAAATTATTTTTTTCGGAGATGGTGCAGAAAAAATAAAACCGATTTACAGTAACCATGCTAATGCACATTTTATAGATCATGTATTTCCTAGTGCATCGTATATGCAAAAGGAAGCATTAGAAAATTTCCATTCTACTAATTTAGAAGACCTTATTTATTTTGAACCCTATTACCTTAAGGAGTTCTACATCCCTAAAAAATAAAAAGTCTCGATAAATTATCGAGACTTTTTATTTTATGTTACTAATACTATTATTCTAAGATTGTAAACTCTACCCTTCTATTTTTAGCTCTACCAGCAGCAGTTTTGTTATCTGCAATTGGTTTGCTTGGGCCATATCCTTTAGCAGTGATACGTGAAGCATCTATACCTTTTTCGGTAATGAATTTTTTCACAGCATCGGCTCTGCTTTGTGATAATTTAAAGTTCACTGTAGATTTTCCAGCATTATCAGTATGTCCTTCAATTAATAATTTGAAAGAAGGTTTCTTAATAAGTAATTCACTTAACGATTCTAACGAAGCGTACGAAGAAGCAGCAATAACTGCTTTACCCGATTCGAAATTCAAGTTACTAAACACTTTATTAATTACCTCTTGCTCCTCAACGGTAAGTTCTACTTTCTGAGGAATTGCAGGGCAGCCATTATTATCTGCTGGACCAGCAACATTAGGGCATTTATCATCTTTATCGAAGATGCCATCACCATCAGTATCTGGCCATGGGCAACCTTTATTTTCTAATGCACCCGCTGTATTGATACATGAGTCTACATTATCAAACAATCCATCACCATCTGTATCTGGGCAACCAGCATTCACTTTTAGACCTGCGCTTGTTGGGCAACTATCATCTTTATCAGGAATACTATCGTTATCTGCATCTGGCCATGGGCAACCTTTGTTTTCAACCGGACCAGGAGTAACTGGACATGCATCGTCTTTATCGAACACACCATCATTATCCACATCTGGCCAAGGACAACCTTTGTTTTCAGCAGGACCAGCAGAGAACTGACAATCGTCGATAACATCTATAACACCATCACCATCAGAATCTGAAGGCAATGCCGCTTGAGGTTCTTTCTTACGAGGGCAACGACCAAAACCCCAGTTTATACCAAAGTTGAAATCTGCACCATAACTTGTACTTGGTTTTTTAGTGTGATCTGAAAGTTGTTGAGAAGCTTGATAAGTATTTAAGATTTTCTCAGAACCAAAATAAAGATCGATACCCGAACCTTTTGCTCTATATAGGAACTGTGCTCCCACAGATTTATATCCTGCAGTATTATATGTACCTAATACAATAAAATTGAATCTTTTTATTAATCTAAGATTATTGATTAATACTAAGTCCATATTATCAGATTCCATCGTTTTTGAAGCAATAACCGTTTGATGGAACCAATTTGCCCATCTGTATTGACCAGAAAGCTCTACCCTACCTAATAACTTCGATGTATAGCCACCAATAGTACTATCTACATCAAAATTAGTTAAGTCTTTCATGATAGAATCCTTAAAGTCTTCGTCTTCTAAAGCAGGCACACCAACGTACTGAACATTTTTACTAATGTTATAAGTTTTAGAGTTATCGTTCCATTTAATATATCCAAAGTCTAATAATCCAAAACTCAATGTTGCTTTACGATTTAAATCATATTGCAAACCAGCAGAGATAGAAAGACCAGAATTCTTAAACATGTCTTTTACTAATGCATCAGCATCTATACTCGGTTTAATTTGAAATTTACCTGCGGTATCTTTAACAAATACACTCACAGGAGATTTAATCACCCCGTTCAATGAAATATTTATAGTGTCGCCATTAGCCGATGTCTGGAACTTAGAATCTTGAATGTCGACGGTAGCGTTCACAATACCTAATACATAACCTACTTTAAAACCTCCTGATAATTTACCATAGATTTTCTGACGATAAGTTAATCCTGCTTCACCATATACATTTGATAGCATACCAATATCGAGGAAGCCATCAATAGTTTTTCCTCTGTATGCGTAGTTACCTTGAGTTAAAAAATTAAACAAACCATTGTTAATATTAACTGCAGTTTGTGTTTTTAATTGAACATACAAACCAACTTCTGCCTCACGTTTTCTGCTTAATCTTTGTTTAAGCATGAACAGGTTCAAGTTCATTCGATTTGTAATTGAATTCTTTCCACCATTAGTGAGTGATAATTCTGATAAATTTTCACTGGCTAATGTTGATTTTATCACATCATTTAATTGCCCATCTATCGCTAAGTCTACACTTAGAGTAGGAACAAATAAAAGAAAGTTAGAAGCAAATGCTCTACAAGAGTCTAGTGCTTTATGATGTGGGTTTTGTATTCCGTCGTACAACGAACGTGTATAATATAAGGAATACTTTTGCGCGCTAGCTGCAGATACTACCATTAAGAATAGCATCGGCAAAAAGATATATCGGGTTAGTCGTTTCATGATTTTTTAGGTTAAAATCTTCTTTTTGTTAATTACTATTCTTTAAATGGATCTACTTTTACTTTCACTCTAGCTTTTACTTCAAAGCCAAGTTTATAGTCTGTATAAATTTTCGGTCCATTGCCAGGAGTATTAATCTTAGCTTTTATTCCTAAATTCTTAACCACTTTTAGCTTCTCAAACAATTGTTGTGAAATAGCAACATTGAAGGTAGATTTTGTTGGAGAAATTACTTTTTCCTCACCGTTTACCATTCCTGTTACTGCTGCAGCCATTGATATCGTAGCCAATTTAGCCACTGAGTCGGTTGCACCGTTCAAGGCATTCAAATCGATATCAATATCATATGGGAATCCATTACTAACCGTAAAATAGAAAACACCAGTATCTAACACCGCAATTGATGTATCGATATTAAAAGTTTCGAATAATGTAAATGGTTTAACAGATACCAAACGTAATTGGTTAAAGGATACCGCAAAAGGAATAGTTGCATCAACTAACAAATTCAAATCACTATTCTCATGCATGTAATATGCTAATGGGTCTGGATTATTAAATGTACTTGCAATACCAGCTGTAACTTTAATGGTAGTAGGGAAATTGGTTAATACATCTGCCAAGTTACTCGATTGCTCATCTAAAGTATCAAGGTTATCTCTTTCTACTGGCTCATTGTTAACAATAGTTCCTTGTTGGATATTAACGGCCAATGGATTCATTGCTACTTTATTACCATTTACCCCATTGGTAGTTTCGAGTACTAAATTCAAACCAAGTGGAATACCTACTTTACTTCTAAAATTCAATTTTACATCTACTCCCTTTAATCCTAAAGATCCACTAACAATACCTTTATAAGTATCTTTTGGCACTAAGCTGTTTGAAGAACTGTTAGATATTGGGGTTGATAATACCTGAAATAAAATTGGAGATCTTCCTTGCCAGTATTTCACAGATGGTTTTGTTAAAAATTGCATGGAAATTAGGGCCGCACCTCCAGCTGTACCTGTAATAGGTGTAGCTGAACTGAATTGGAAGTATACCATACTCGTATCTAATACTCCTCCTGGTTTACCTGTTAAATCCCAAATACATTCGCCAATATTTATTACATGTTCGAAAGTTTGACCAGCAGGTACATTTATTGGAGCCGACTCATAAGGAACGCCATTCTCTAATAATCCTGGGATTTTAATTACTAAACCATTGAAAGCAAACGATTTTTGATTTTGTATAATTATCTTAAAGTTTGCATTATGCATTGCTAGAGTTTTTAATTTACTCAAGCCTGCAAGTAAATTAATATCTAAACTTGCTTCGGTTGGAAAAGTCTCATTTCCACCTCCCGCAGGGGTAAAAGTTAAAACAGTTGGCGGTACTGGATTAAGTGTGATAATACCCAAAGCATCCCCTAGCGTAGTGGCATTAAGTACCTCAAGTGTATCTGCAAATCCAATTTTAAGATAGCCCGTAGGGTCTGTTTTAATAAAGCTGGTATCTTTTACCAGATTCTTAAGATCTAATTCGCCATAGGCTAATGGCAAAATGTAATCTGGAGAGAGGGTGGGTTTTGCTAAATCCTCGTCGATACTACACGCACTCAATAAAAGGTAAGTTGAAGCGATAAGTAACAGACCAATCCTCTTTAAAGGTCTCAATAAATACATAGTTATTTAATTTAGGTTGTTAGTTTTGAATGGTTAAATATAATGAAAAGTAGATAAGTAATAATAATTTATGAAATAGATTTTTATAGATTATAATAAATTAACTTTCCTGATTGGGTGCAAACCACCATTCTTTTTTGATTACCAGTAACCAAGAACGAAGGTTTTGTAAACGACTTTACTGGGAAACCATTAAGCACTTTACCTTCTCTGTCAAATAGGAATACCTGTTCTGTTTCTTTAGAAATTACCCCCAATAAGCTCTCTTTTTCATTATACTGAAAGGCAAATGCCTTATCAGAAATGGTAGTATTAAACTGATAATTAAAGCCCACAGTAGTGTCGTCTTGATAAACCATTAACTGATTATTATCGATAAAAATGTAATCCTTTTTATCATCCCCCATTACATTGGCATATAAAAAAGAATGGCTGTCTGTCCAAGTTCCTACCGATTTATACAGTCGATGACCATCTACATATAAGCTTTTTATCTTTCCCATTTGGTCTGTACTGATAAAACGATTCTTAGCATAATCTGTATTCTCATCAAAGTAAAATGGATTAGCATATTGAATATGTGCAGAGTCTTTAAACTGAGCCATTTGCTCCCCTCTCCTATTAAGAAAATAAAAATACCCCTGTGCAGTTGGCACGAAAATAATGTCTTTATTGTTTACATTAACATGTTGTATCCTGTCTATTACTGTACCAACTCGTTTAGGATTCCATCCATCGAGTGGTCGCCCGCTTAAGTCGTACCCATATATACTTTGATTAGTGCAAGCAATAAAAATTCGGTAGTTCTTATTTTTGTCGTAATCAAATAAACTCAACCCTAAATTCGTTTCTACACTTAATCGGATTGGATAATTAGGCATTATTTTTCCATCTATATCTAATAAATACAATCGTGATGAAGTATTAAACAAGAATTGTGTTTGTCCGTTTTTATAATAATCAACGGGATATATAGCCGAAATTATTGGGCTCTCAATTTTAGACTTCCATACTATATTCGACTCTTCATCAATTAAATAAATGGTATTCGTATCGTCTTGAGTGATGATATAATGCTTGCTTTTATCAACCGTTGTAATCCATTGAGCTACAGAGCCAGCACCAGCATCTAAATTGATTTGCCATTTTTCTTCTAAACTCGCTTCCGACGTGTTCTCTTTGATTGGAAGAAAAATACTATTTATCAGACCAGCATCTGAACTGGTCACTTGGTAAGAAAATGCATTGTAATTAGACCATCCATTTTTATTATCAACCTTTGTAGATGCTTTACTGTTAAATAGATTTTTTAAGCTCATCTCATAACCCGATACCGAACAATAGAACAAATAATTATATTGATCATTTAAGCTTACTATATAATTTTGAAAAGAAACTTTCTTCTTAAGTAATTGCTCTGTTTGATAATCGTCGAGATATCTTTTTATATCTTCAACATCAGAACTTAATATTAATCGATCTTCTATTAACACATAATACTTAGCGTCTAGCTCTTTAAAAGGCTCTCCACCACATAAGTACATAAATTTTCGAATCGGAAATGTTTTAATTGAAAAATCTTTATACAGAGTAGTCTTTAAATTTTTCTGCAATAAGTCTATCTTTTTAACAAACTCTTCTGGTTGTTGAAGCACAAGCATAGAAATATAACCAGTATGCTTCAAAATGGAGTAGTTTGGGTAATAGGCTGCAATGAGCTCTGTACCCATATGCTCGTTTAATAACTGCTTTATATTAAGCCCATATTTTTTCTCGATTAAACGCTGCTCTGCGTCAAAATAGAAATCTTGATTTAAGGCGCATAATTTTTGTAATTCATTTCTAAACAATACGGGATCCGACAAAACTATATTTTGAAAAGCCCAGGTATTAGACGACAAATAATTGGTTAAATAGCTTCTATTCTCTGTTTGTCCTTTTAATAAATGAAAATACTTTTTCTCCGATGCCTCAATCTCCCCATTTAAAATCCAAGCATCAGACTTATAATTTAATTCTGTATAGGAGAAATCAGCAAAGTCTGCCGTTATTCCTAAACTTTTTTGGAAGGGGATATCGAAAAATAATGAATAAAACTCAGGTAAGCTTTTATGATTAACAAAAACACTCAACAAACTTTTACTGCCTGCTTGTTCTTTTTGCCATTTCTCAAATATTGGAGATTTTGAGAAATTAGTAGCCTTCGCTTTTGCTCGAATTGCATCTTCTATTAATTTCTGATGTTTAGAAACTAATAAATAAGGCTCTATATAACTGTAAAAAAAGTTACGGTTCTGTTGTTCAAAATGAAAAATATTTTCTCCTTCAAAAGTTCTCGACTTCGATTTAATAACCAACTCATCATCACTATTAAACAAAGTCGCAGCATCGTCGATCTCATATTCAGTTAAATTGGCAAAATAAATACAACCTAACTCTTTAGAGTTTAACTTTTGAGCCGCTATTATAACATCTTGAGTTGTTAAAGCCGCCTCAAATGCTTTGTTATTTTTAATGATTTGATCAAACTCTTTTATTTCAGAAATGAAAGACTCGTAAAAAAGGCTATGAAAATTCAAATCTGATTTCAATATTTCCGACAAGTCTGCTTCATACTTAAACTCAAGTACTATCGCATTTCGTTCAGAAACAAAAGAAAATAAATCTGATTTCTTGTTTAATTGAATGGAGCCTTTAAAAAAGAAATAGGCCATGCAGATAATCACCGTTACTAAAGCCGAAACTATCCAAATAGCTTTCTTCATTCTTAAATAATAATTAGCGTAAATTTTGAACAAAAATACTCTGAAATATGCATTATCGTTCTATTTCAACATGTTCAGTTTTCAACAATTGTGATTCTGCTATTATCCATTACCTTTCAGTATATTTGTTACTCAGGAAATTCAAAATGAAAAAACTTGTAAGTATAGGTAGTATAATGATGGCTTTAGCTGTTATCATTGGTGCCTTCGGAGCACATGCCTTAAAACCTTTAATGTCGGTTACTCAGAATCAAACTTTTGAGACTGGTGTGAAATATCATTTTTATCATGCATTAGGAATACTTATTATAGGAATACTCTACAACACCATTCAACATAAGAACCTGATTAGAGCTGCATACCTAATGCTTTTGGGTATCATCTTGTTTTCTTTTTCCCTTTATTTATTAGCATTAAAACAAAGTTTGGGAATAGGTCATTGGACATTCCTCGGACCCATTACTCCTATGGGTGGAGTATGTTTTATTGCTGCTTGGTTGTTAGTGTGTTGGACAGTTGTAACAAGTAAAAATGAGTAGTACCCACACTAGTAAATATGATGTATATGTTGATGTAATACTACCATTAGCACTAGCTCAATCGTATACATATAGAGTTAGTATAGAACTAGTTGATAAAATCAAAATCGGTTCAAGGGTAATTGTTCCATTTCAAGGCAACAGGTTGTATACGGCTATTGTATTAAATATTCACCACAATACCCCAGAACACTATCAAGCTAAATACTTATTAAATATTTTAGATGAAGAGGCAATTGTATCAAGCAAACATTTAGAATTTTGGAAATGGATAGCAAAGTATTACGCTTGTTTCCCTGGAGAAGTGATGAATGCAGCCTTACCATCAGCTTTAAAACTTGGTAGCGAAACCAGAGTTATACTAAATACTAGTAGCGATTATGATAAGAACTCTCTTGACGATAAAGAATATTTAATTGTTGAAGCGATTGAAATACAGGGTTCTATAGGGATTCACGACATACAAAAAATATTAGATCAAAAAACGGTAATGCCCATCATCAAGTCGATGATCCAGAAAGGGATACTGTTCTTGGAAGAAGAAATTCAAGAAAGATATAAGGTAAAAACCGTTAAGCATATTTTTTTAAATCCTATATACCAAGAGCCAGCTTTATTAAAATCGTTATTTGAGGTATTAGAGAAGAAACAGAAACAAGTAGAGGTACTGCAACAATACCTTAGTTTGTCTAAACAAAATAAGCAGGTAAAACAAAAAGAACTGTTGGAGTACGGAATTAGTCCATCAGCATTAAATACTTTAATAAAAAACGATATTTTATCGGTTATCGAAATAGAAACCAGTAGAATTGAAAAGTTAGAAACTCAAGAGGTATTGACATTATCACTAAGTGAAGAACAAGAAAATGCCCTTACAGAAATCCAACAATCTTTCGCCAATAAAAAACCAGTTTTACTATATGGCATTACCTCTTCTGGTAAAACTATGGTATATATAGAGTTGATAAAACAAAAGCTTGATGAAGGTAAACAGGTATTGATACTAGTGCCCGAAATTGGATTAACAACACAACTTATAGAAAGGTATCGTAAACATTTCGATTCAGATATAGGTGTATATCATTCGAGGTATAATGAAAACCAACGTGCAGAAATCTGGCAAAGTGTAAGCACTCAAAAACATAAGGTAATATTAGGTACACGCTCTTCGGTATTTTTACCCTTTGATAATTTAGGGTTAATAATTGTAGACGAAGAACACGACACTTCTTATAAACAAGTAGAACCCAACCCTAGGTACCATGCAAGAGATGTTGCAATATATTTATCACAACATTATAAAGCTTCGGTAATACTTGGCTCCGCCACACCTTCTATAGAATCCTATTACAATTGTTTACAAGAAAAATATACTCTTGTGGAACTAAAAAACAGGTATGGTGCAGCGGCGCTTCCTCAAATACAATTGGTACCATTACAAAACGATTTTGATAAAGAAAGCTCACAAGATTTATTCGGACAAACTTTAATTAAAGAGATTGAACAACGCCTCGCGAAGAAAGAGCAAATTATTTTATTTCAAAACAGAAGAGGTTATGCCCCTTTCCTACAATGTAATATTTGTGGGCATTCCCCACAATGCAACCAATGTGATGTAAGTTTAACTTACCATAAATGGAAGAACGAATTGAGATGTCATTATTGCGGATACCACACTCCCGTATTAAAGGTATGCCCTAGTTGTGGTTCCTCACATCTGGTGATGAAAGGTATGGGAACCGAAAAAATTGAAGAAGAATTGGAGTTGTTATTTCCAAATGCAAAAATTGCCCGAATGGATTTAGACACTACACGCAGAAAAAATACTTTACAAGATTTGGTAAATGATTTTGAAGCAGGGCAAATTGATATTTTAGTAGGCACACAAATGGTTACTAAAGGACTGGATTTTGAACGGGTAAGTTTAGTTGGTATTATTTTGGCAGACTCTTTACTCAATCACCCCGATTTTAGGGCACATGAGCGAGCATTTCAATTAATAGCACAGGTAAGTGGTAGAGCAGGAAGAAGAGCTGAACAAGGAAAAGTTATCATTCAAACTTACAAACCCGATCATCCCATATTACAATTAGCATCAAGACACGATTACGATACTTTCTTAAAACAACAACTAAACGAAAGAAAACAATTTTATTATCCACCTTTTGTTCGACTAATAGAATTAACCATAAAACACAAAAATGGCCAAACTGCACAATTAGCATCTCAGAAGCTAGCCAAAGATTTAGTGAAATTGTTTGGACAAAAATCGGTGCTCGGTCCAGAATTTCCTGCAGTATCAAAAATAAGAAATCAATACATTCAAAAAATCATATTAAAACTCGATCGACTATCAGCCAATCTTGAGAAGAACAAAGAGATTATTAAAATTAAAATAGCGGAATTGAAGAGTCAGAAAGAATATAGCACTTGTACTGTTTTAATTGATGTAGATCCTCTATAGCATTATTTCCCTCTACCCTGTATAACGGTAGCTATGGTGAAAAATAATATCTTAAAGTCTACAGCTAAGCTCATGTTTTCGATATAAATAATATCGTATTTTAAACGCTCTAACATTTGCTCAACATTTTCTGCATAGCCATATTTTACTTGGCCCCAAGATGTGATTCCAGGTCTTACTTTATGTAAATGTTTATAGTGAGGGGCATATTTCAAAATCTGATCAATAAAGAACTGGCGTTCTGGGCGAGGACCAACTAACGACATATCACCAACCAGAACATTGTAAAACTGAGGAATTTCATCTAATCTCGTTTTTCTCATAAAACGACCAAAAGGTGTAATACGAGTATCATTTTCGCTCGACAACTGAGGGCCTTTATTTTCAGCACCTACAAACATGGAACGAAACTTTATAATTTTAAATTCCTTTCCATGTAATCCAATTCTCGACTGTTTAAAAAATATTGGACCAGGGGAGCTGAATTTCACAAGAATTGCTGTAATGAGATATACGGGCGACATCAATACTAAAAAGAATAAAGACACACAGACATCGAGAATTCTTTTGGTATAGATTTGCCACGCAGGCATTAAGTCTGTTTTTATTTGGATAAGTGGTATCCCAAATAAATGATTCATCTTAACCGATCCAGAAATAATATCGTACATATCTGGAATAATCTTTACATCAGCGCGGCAATTTTCGAGTTCTTCGATAATCCTTTTAAGATTATCATGTTCCGATGATTCTATCGCAATAATCACTTCGTCGATATTATAATCTTCCACCACAGTGGCTACATCTTCGTATTTCCCTAGTTGAGGTAGATGTTGAGCTAATTGATTTTTATGATTAACATCGCCATTTACAAATCCTATAAATTTGAATCCGACAGATTCCTTCTCCGATTCAATTTCATTATATAGTTTGTATGCTTTATCGTTACTGCCCACTAAGAGTGTATTAAATCCAATGATACGCCTCTTAATTTTCATCTTCGTTCTGGTGGTCAATACAAAGCGAGGAACAGCAGTAACAAAAAAATGTAGTGTAACAAGGGTAAGGAATGATGCATAATAATTGGTATAATCTGCTACCTCATCATCAAGTATCAACACAAAAAATAATACAAGTACTCCAATAAATGTTTGTGAAGCAGTTTGTATGATTTCTTTTAGCCTCGACTTTTTATAAATATTTCTGTAAGTACCCCAAAGCGTATAAATGACTAACCAATAAAAGGGAATGAGTAATAAACCCAAGTAAAAATTTTTATCAAAATCAACTGGGATATGATATCCAAATTTTAAAGGTTCAACATAAATCTTTCTGTATGCGAAAAAACAAACCCATACGATCATTGCAGTAGCATAATCCGTTAATAAATAGGTTATGGTTTGTTTTAGCTTGTTCACTTGTACATTATCCTAAAGTTATCTAATAACACTTTCGAACTAGCAGTACCACTATTGTGGTTAGCCTTAAAATAAAATTTATAGGTTGAATTCGTATATGCTGATAAATCAGCTGATACGTTAAGATAAGCTTTCTTCCATTCGCCACCAGTAGAAAACAAAGTAATAAAATTTACATCAGTAAAATCACCAGTAGAATTATTTATCACATATATCCCTATTGTTAAACTTACATCTGTTCTATAATTAAAATCTAAATAGGTAGGTCTTAAATTATTAGGTAATGAATACGAGTCTATGGTTTCGAATTCCATATAATCTTTAGTATCATCCATTTCCATCAACAACGAAAAGTTCCCATCAAATACTAAACTATCATTATCTGTTCTATATATAGTGTCTACCTTTGAGTTCTGAGTATATTTAAAGATAGTACCTATCCCCTCAAAAGTTTCGGGAAATTGACCTGTTGCGTTTGGAGGATATTTTACTGCAGCAGGGTCGTAAGTAGTAACAGGTTTTATTGTATCAGTCTTACCTAATTCAGTGTCGATGGTTACCGTATAATTTTTAAAGAAAGGATATATCCTTCTATCCGAATTTTGAGCATTAACCAGCACACCAGGAGAAACACTAATCTTATGCTGACCAGCTGAGGCCAAAACAGGGAATGTAGCAGGTAACTCGTATGTGCCTACGAAAATACCATCAACATATACCCAAGCATCAACTATACGTTGTGATCCAGCTTTTGCCGGACCAACAGGGGTTTTATTTGTATCTAAAAAACTAATTGAATCTATTCTCAAATAGAATGGAATTTCTTCGCTAGGATTTATAATTTCGCAAGATGAAATGGTGATTGCTAAAATTATAATTGAAATATATAGGTTAAGGTTTTGTAGCAGTTGCTTCATGAATAATTATAAACTTGGCCGAAAATAATGATTTCAAATGAATTCATTATCTTAAAAACGATAAAAGTGAGGAGCTAGTATACATGCAAATGAAGATAAAAGAATCGACAGAGCAATTTATAGATTCATATAAACATAAAGGAGAGCGCAAGATTCTTGTAGAACACTTACGCAAGAGAGGTATATGTAACGAAAAGGTTTTAGAAGTAATTGGACTGATACCTAGGCATTATTATTTTCACAAAGACTTTTGGGATCATGCCTATGAAGATAAGGCGTTTCAAATTGGAGCAGGTCAAACCATTTCACATCCACATACTGTAGCTTACCAAACCCAGCTATTAGATATACAAGTAAAAGACAAAGTGTTAGAAATAGGAACAGGTTCTGGTTATCAGACTTCTATTTTGTTGGAGCTGGGTGCCGAAGTTTACACCATTGAACGTCAAAAAGAGCTTTTTGATAAGACTAAAAAGCTTTTGAGTCAACTTTCCTATAAACCCAAATACTTTTTTGGTGACGGATCTAAAGGAATACCGGCTTTTGCCCCATTCGACAAAATTATTTGCACAGCAGGCTCTCCAAGTATACCCAATACCCTCCTTTCCCAATTGAAAGTAGGAGGAAGAATGGTGATTCCTGTGGGTGACGAAAACCAGCAAAAAATGAATTTGGTAGAGCGAATAAATGATACAGAATTTCACACCGAAGTACTTGAGTCCTTTAGATTTGTACCGATGATTGGAGAGCAAGCTTGGTAGGTTCGATTTTTCAAAAAAGCCTCTTTAAAGCTTATTTAAGCACATTTTACAATTAACATGTGTTAATAACTTATCAACACATGTTAATAAATACAAAGCCAGTTATGATTTTTATCACTTGAAGGGGTAATAAAAATAGTTAGATTTGAGATACAATTATTAATTTATATTAAACTTAAAACAAAAAAAGTATGAAAAAATTAATGTTAATCGCGTTATTCGCAGGGGTTGCATCTTTTGCTAACGCACAATTCAAGCCTGAAGCAGGAAACAAGACATTGGAAGTAAACTTTACTCCACTTGGCGGTTCTCCTATTAGCATCAATGGCATCAGATTAAGGATGTTCAACGACGCTACAACTGCTTACAGATTGGGTGTAAACATCAACTATGCAAGTTCAAAAACTAGAACTGGTACTACTGCAGATGGCAGCAAAGAATTGTACGACAAATCTTCAGCTTTAGGTTTTAGCATCCAACCAGGTATTGAGAAACACATGGGTGGAACAAACAGATTATCTCCATACATGGGAGCAATTTTAGATTTAGGACTACAAACTTCTAAAGATATTGTTGAGTCGGAAAGTGGTACTACTGCTAACCAAGTAGAAACCGTTACTACAACAGGTACAAATGGCTTTTTGAGAGTAGGCGTTAACGCAGTTGCGGGTGCTGACTATTATATCTCAAATAAATTGTATATTGGTCTTGAAGTAGGTTATGGTTTACAGTTAGTAAATAGCGCAACTATTAAAACTGAGACTTCAGTATCGGGTGCACCAACTGTTAAAGACCAAAAACCAGGTTCTACATTTAACTTTGGACCAAACTTCAACGGAGCGTTCCGTTTAGGTTATGCATTCTAAAAACAAAAAAAAATATGAAAGCAAATAAAGGCTTTATGCAAATGCTCCTAGTTGGGGCATTTGCATTTTTTATCCTAAGCATTTCAGGTTGTTCTGAAAAGGAATACGATGGTGTAAATGCTCAAGCTGTTCAATCTACTCAGAAGCAGATATTGAATAGGGTGAGAAACATGACCTTTAAATTAAAGACCGCAGATGGTGGTACTGTGCTTGTAACTGGTAATGGAGGAATGAGTGCTAACATGAGCTTTAGCTCAGGATCTAACTCTTCTTCATTTACAGATATTGGTGGTAGTACAAGTTTTGCAGCTGATCAAGGTTCTGTATCTTATAGCTCTGGTGCTTCAAATAATTCTTCTTACGATTTAGGCGGAACATTAAATGCTGGTGGTGGTAGTTTTATCGTTAACGGTAAATCAGTATCATTAGACTATGTGTTCTGTGCAGAAGAAGATTCTATTTTTGGTGATCTTTCTGGTTTTTCTGGCGACGACATTAAAGTTCTTGTTGGTATCTCTGGAGAATTCGAAAGTCCTGAAGATGCTCGCTTAGACTACATGGTATTCATGATTATGTTTAGCGATGGTACTACTGGAAGCTATAAACTTGATTTCGATTTATTATTAGGTGAAGAACCTGTAGGTAAATTCGGACTAATTGAGATTATTGATTTTTCTAAATTAAAACAAGACGGTTCATTCGAAAACATCGAAGATGCTAAATTATACGTATCGGTAAAAGGTACATTAGATGCTACCAATGGTGCATATGTATATAGTAATGCCGACTTCGCAGAAATTACTTTTGATCAAGGTAATGATTTTACTATGGGTAAAAAGGTAAAAGGTTCGGGTAACCTATTATGTCAATAAGAAATCTCTTTTGTTAAAATAAAAAAGTCTCGACAAAATCGAGACTTTTTTATTTTGTATATTTGCATCCCATGTCGGAAAACATTACCATAAAGAACAAGAAAGCTTATTTCGAATATCATATTTTAGATAAATATGTTGCTGGGATTGAACTGCTCGGTACCGAAATAAAGTCTATTCGTGCTGGTAAAGCTAACCTTACCGATGGCTTCTGTACTTTTGTGGGAAATGAGTTGTTTGCATTTAACATTCACATCTCTGAATATAGTATGGGTTCATTCTACAATCACGAACCCAAAAGAAATCGCCGATTGTTGCTTAACAAAAAAGAACTAAAAAAATTACAAGCAAAAACTCAAGACAAAGGCATGACCATAATTCCTTTGCAAATTTTCTTCAATGAAAGAGGTTTTGCTAAAATGGAAATTGCACTTGCCCAAGGTAAAAAACTCCACGATAAACGCGACTCTCTAAAAGAGCGTGATGCAAAGATTGAGATTTCTCGATACAATAAGTAATATGCTGGATAATATGCTGATATGCTAATATGCTAGTATGCTAATAAAAATAAAGTGTTAGCATATTAGCATATCAGCATATTATCTAGCAATCATCACTGGTATCTTCACTCTATGTCGTAATGAATCTAGTGTTGAACCCAACCATAAATCTTTCAACCCTCTGTGTCCGTGAGCAGCCATTACAATCAATTCAACATTTTCTTTAGTTGCTACATCTGCTAAGGCCTTCGCTGGATTTCCGAATGAAATCATCGATTTACATTGATAACCATTTCGCTGCAATTCTTTTTCGTATTGTTGTAATTCTGTTTCATCTGTTCGCGTTTCTCTATCATCGGAATCTTTACCCGAATACCTAGCTGCCACCGTTTCTACAACATGCACTAAAAGATATTGAGCGCTCTTTCCTCCTATTTGTAAGGCTTGGTTGAGTGCTATTTTATCAAATGATGAAAAATCTAATGGAACTAAAATTCTATTGGGTTGCGAAGGTAGATTTATTTCAAATGAATCGAAACCTGCATGCGGTAAGGATACGGGCTTACTATTTTTTGTGGTGAAAGGTTGAAATATGATATAAAACAATAAGAATAAGAAAAAGCCTACTGCCCCTAGAACTATAGTATACACTAATACATGACTGCTACCATCGCTGAGCCACGAATATATTTGCTCGTATACCAATTTAATATTTAATCCTATAATAATAATCGCAGATAACCAAGCTAAAATTTTAACCCAATTCTTAATTACGAATAATTTCATTTCATTTTTATCAGACGTAATATGTATTAATGGTACAATGGCAAAACCAAGTTGTAAGCTTAATACAACCTGACTAAATATTAATAACTCACCCAACTTCTCTTCTCCAAAATAGAGAATGGTAATAAATGCAGGTACTACGGCTATTAAACGTGTGATTAATCTACGAAGCCAAGGTCTTATTCTCAGGTTCAAATATCCTTCCATTACAATTTGACCTGCTAAAGTTCCCGTGATGGTAGAACTTTGTCCGGCACAAATTAGCGCTATAGCAAATAGAGTTGGAGATAAACTGCCAAAGATATCGTTCAACAAACGATGTGCATCTTGTATTTCGGCAACCTCTAATAATCCATTTTTAAAAAATGCTGTAGCTGCCAAAATTAATATCGCAGCATTTACAAAGAAGGCTAAGTTTAAAGCAATTGTTGAGTCGATAAAATTATATTTTATAGCATCCCTAATTCCTGCTTCATCCTTTTTTATCGATCGTGTTTGTACTAAAGAGGAATGCAAATACAAATTATGAGGCATTACAGTTGCTCCGATAATACCAATTGCAATATATAAAGCACTACCATCTAGAGTAGAAGGAACAAAACCACTTAACACTTCTGCAATTTGAGGTTGAGCAATAAAAAGTTCCATTAAAAAGGAAAGCCCAATAACAAAAATTAATGAAATAATGAATCGTTCTAATATTCGAATCCCTCTATTCATTAAGAATAAAAGTAGTAAGGTATCAAATACAGTAATGCTGATTCCAACAATTAAGGGTAAGCCAAATAATAGTTGTAAACCAATGGCCATACCAATAATTTCAGCTAAATCGCAAGCAGCTATGGCCAATTCTGCTAGAACATATAAAGGAATATTTACCCACGACGGATAAATCTTACGTGATGCTTGAGCTAAATCTAATCCACGTACAATACCCAATCTTGCGCTCAAGCTTTGAAGAAGTAATGCCATTAAGTTCGACATGAGTAATACCCATACCAATTTATAGCCATACATGCTACCACCTGCAATGTCTGTCGCCCAGTTCCCAGGATCCATATAACCAACACTTACTAAATAGGCAGGACCAACAAAGGCGAAGAATTTTCTCCACTTGTTTTTCCCTTCGGGTATTTTTACCGAGCGATGTACCTCACTTAATGATTCCTCTTGCATGTTATTTCTTAAATACTAATAAGTTCTGTGCTACTTCTTTACTGATAAATAAAGGTTCGTTGTTCTCTATACTAATCCAAAATGAATTGTCATACTCATTTTTGTCTTCAACTCTCACCTTAACTCCCAATGCAATTCCAATTTTCTCTAGGTGGCGTAAAAACAAAGTGCTATGTTCACTTACTCCTGAAATATTCCCAATATATCCTACTGGCATTTCATACAACACATTCATTTTACGTCCATTAAATATTCCATTCTTAGTTGGAATGGGATCTCCATGAGGATCATACTGAGGAAAATCCAAGAACTCGTTCAAACGATCAATCAGCTCTTCCGATTCAATATGCTCCAATTGTTCTGCAATATCATGCACCTCATCCCATTTAAACTTTAGTTTCTCCACTAAAAAACTTTCCCATAACCTATGTTTTCTAACTATAGCTAGTGCTACTTTAGTCCCCAATGGCGTTAAACTTACACCCTGATACTTCTTATAAAGTATCATTTTCTTTTCCGCAAGCTTCTTTAACATGTCGGTAACAGATGCCGCTTTTGTTTGAACAACGCTCGCAATGTCGTTTGTACTCACCTCAGCCTCAGTTTTTTCTTGAAGCTTGTAAATTGCCTTAAGGTAGTTTTCTTCTGTAAATGAATTTTTCAAAATCTAATAATTTTTTTAGACCGCTCTAAATTACAAAAAAATTTTATTATGTAACAACATCATTATTTGATTATTATCAAAATAAAATTCTATAGAATGAATTTTTTCTCTAAATTTATTGCTTATAAAATATAACTATGATCGGTCTAGATGCAACAGATTTTAAAATACTAAAAATCTTACAAGAAAACGGAAGGATAACAAATATTCAATTATCAATAGATATTGGTTTATCACCAGCACCAACACTTGAGCGTGTTCGTAAATTAGAGGCTAGTGGTTTCATCAAAAGTTATCATGCAATGGTTGATGAAGAATTACTAGGATTAAAAATTAAAACCTTTATACAGGTATCTATTAATTATCACAAGAGCGATGCGATAAAGAATTTCACTAAACAAATTCAAGGGATAGATGAAGTCGTTGAATGTCATCATATTTCTGGCTCTGCTGATTTCTTATTAAAAGTTATTGTACCTGATATTAAAAGTTATGAACGTTTAATTTTAGATAAGATTAGTAAAATGCAAGAGATTTCTCATTTACAAACAATGATGATTTTATCTACAAACAAATACTCTCACTCAGTACCTTTGCAATACTAGACTACCATAGTATTGCATCTTTACCTTGTTGTAGTAAGTATGTATTTGCTAAGCTGAAGTGTTTACAATTAAAAAAACCTTGATAAGCTGATAAAGGGGAAGGGTGTGGAGCTAATAATATTAAATGCTTATTGCTATCAATCTGAAATTGAAATTGTTTTGCATAATTTCCCCAAAGCATAAAAACCAATCCTGATTTTTTTTCATTAAGTTGGGTAATAATTTCTTTAGTAAATATTTCCCAACCTTTTTGTTGATGTGAACCTGGCTTAGCTTCTTCTACGCTTAAAATTGTATTTAATAATAATACTCCTTGTCTTGCCCATGGTTCTAAATTCCCTCCTTCAATATTCAATTCCCCTGTATCGTTTTTAACTTCCTTAAATATATTTTTTAATGATGGGGGTAATTTTATTCCATCGTTAACAGAAAATGCCAATCCATTTGCTTGTCCTTCTCCGTGATAGGGATCTTGCCCGATTATGACCACTTTAGTTTCTTCAAAAGAACAAAGTTCTAATGCTCTAAAAAAATATTGCGGTGCTGGATAAACTGTTTTTTTTAGTCCAATTTCATGGGATAAAAAGTCTTTCAATCGTAGCCAATAGTCTTTTCGGCTCTCATTTTGGGCTATTTCAGAAAAAAAACCATTGATGTTTTTCAATTCAAACATAAAAAACTCTATATTTCGAGATAAACAAATTACTACAAATTATTATGAAAAAACTACTATTAAAACCAGTATTGTTTTTAGGGATAGCAATAAGTATTGTTGCTTGCTCAAAAGACGATGAAACAAAAACACCAGAACCTGCTCCAAGTATTATTGCAACTTGGACTCAATTACTTACTGTATCTAGAACTGAAGTAAACAATACGGTAACTAGAAGCGACTCTTTTGAATATGAGGGAGGGGTTTATGAATCGCAATTAAGAGCAGATGGTAAATGGATTAATTACTTGGCAACAATGCCAATGGACACTTTATTATATGTATCATACGCTGATACTGCATTAATGAGAATAGAAGTAAATTTTCCTGAAAGAAACGATACTACACTTTTCAATAAAGTAACCATGACCAAAGACTCTTTGATTTTGGGTAGTTACAAAACTCAAGTTACTGGAGGCAACACCATTAAAAGTATTGTCATAGAAAAATACAAAAGAAAATAATAAAAAAAAGCCTTCCTTGAAAAAGGAAGGCTTTTTTTATTCAAACCATTTCATTACTTCTTCCTTACTCGGAATAGGAATTTCTAATTTCATTTTCTTTCTCATCCCTCCCATATCGTTAAATATTTTATTAGGATTTGCAGCTTTTAATTCTTCCACAGAATTAATATTCATTTTGTTCAACACTGGAACCCATGCTTCTGGTACTCCTGCTTCCACAAAATCTGATATACTTGCTACTTTCTGAACTTTCTCTGGTCTCATTTGCGGGAAGAACAATACATCTTGAATAGACACTTGATTAGTCATGATCATGGTTAATCGATCAATACCAATTCCCATACCTGCTGTTGGTGGCATACCATACTCTAATGCTCTCAAGAAATCGTAATCAATATACATCGCTTCATCATCTCCTCTCTCCATCAATTTCACTTGATCTTCAAATCGTGCTCTTTGATCAATAGGGTCGTTCAACTCTGAATATGCGTTGGCTAATTCCTTTCCATTTACCATTAATTCAAATCGCTCTACCAAGCCTTCTTTAGTTCTGTGTTTCTTACATAGTGGCGACATCTCTACTGGATAGTCGATAATAAAGGTTGGCTGAATATAATTCCCTTCGCACTTCTCTCCAAAAATCTCGTCCACCAACTTCCCTTTACCCATGCTTTCACTCACCTCTATTCCTAAGCTCTTACAGGTTTCTCTTAATTGTGCTTCATCCATCTCAGAAATATCAATTCCTGTAAATTCTTTAATTGAATCGTACATGGTAATCCTCTTAAACGGACGCTGAAAATCGATGACCTTATCTCCTACTTGAACTTTGGTAGTACCATGTAAATCCAAGGCTACTTTTTCTAACATCTCTTCCGTGAAATCCATCATCCAGTTATAATCCTTATAGGCCACATAGATTTCCATCACCGTAAATTCTGGATTATGTGTTCTGTCCATTCCTTCATTTCTGAAGTCTTTCGCAAATTCATACACTCCATCATATCCACCAACAATTAATCTCTTTAAATACAATTCATTCGCAATCCTTAAATACAATGGCATATCTAAAGCATTGTGATGTGTAATAAATGGACGTGCTGCCGCTCCTCCTGGTATTGCCTGAAGAATTGGAGTCTCCACTTCTAAATATCCTTTATCGTTAAATGTATTTCGTAACGATTGAATAATTTGTGTTCTTTTTCTAAAAACTTCTCTGACCTCTTGGTTGATAATTAAATCGGCATAACGCTGACGGTATCTAAACTCTGGGTCAGTTACCACATCGTGTGCATTACCTTCTGCATCAATTTTCACTACTGGTAATGGACGTAATGATTTACTCAATACCTTAAAACTGGTAACATGAATACTAATCTCCCCTACTTGGGTAGTAAATACATATCCAGTAATACCAATGATATCACCAATATCAATTAATTTTTTAAATACAGTATTGTAAAGCGTTTTATCCTCATCAGGACATAAATCGTCTCTTCTGAAATACACCTGAATTCTACCAGTAGCATCTTGTAGCTCTGCAAACGAAGCATTACCCATAATCCTACGACTCATTACTCTTCCTGCAATACTAATGTTCTTATAGCTGGTTTTATCGCGCTCGTAGTTCTCTAAAATATCCGCAGCAGTAACATTTACTTCAAATAAATCTGCAGGGTAAGGATTAATGCCCAATCGCATTAACTCTTGCATACTCTCTCGTCTTAATAATTCTTGTTCGCTTAATCCGCTCATTTTTTTTGACTTTGGAGCAAATTTAGGATTTATTAATTAATTAGCCAATTTGGACAATTTGAAAAATTTGAACAATTTGGACAATGTGGACAATGTGGACAATTTGTTAGTTGCTAATAGGTTTATAGTTTTTGTTTGCCTAAAAGAATTTCGAAGAATAGTTTAAAATCGCTTAGTAAACTCCAGAGTGGATATTTGAAAGTTGCTGGTTTATTTTTTTCGAAAAAGAAATGACCAACCCAAGCAAAAAAATAGCCTGTTATTGGTAAAGCATACCACATATCCCAACGATCATAATAGGATAAAAGAAATACTTCCAAAAATACAAGTGCAGTTCCAATAAAATGTAGTCTTCTACTTATTTTATTTTCATGTTCAGTAAGGTAAAACTTGTAAAATTCTGAATAGGTTTTTATGCGCTCTTCCATTTCAATATCATTTTATTACTAGTAAAGTTAATTATTAATTCGAAAAAAATATACTGATATTATAAGGATGATAAATAAACCCGCATATGTGCGGTTGTATAGTACATCTCTTATTGCAATATTTACATATGAGAAAATCCTAGCAAAAATTACGAATTCAATTATTGCAACCTCAAAACGAAATCATTCGAAATAGGTATCACCAAATACAAAAATTGTTCAAATTGTTCAAATTATCTAATTGTTCAAATTAACGACGGCGTGCTTTCTCTTTTAAAATCAAACTCAACTCCCTACCCATTTGCCCTGCAATTGCTGTGTTTTCTTGTGCTCTACGAAATAGATATGGCAGAACAGATTTCACTGGACCATAAGGCACATACTTAGCCACATTGTAGCCTGCGTTTGCTAAGTTGTAACTTAAATTGTCGCTCATACCTAATAATTGTGAGAAGTAGATTCTTTTATCGTTATTGGCGATTCCTTTTTTCGAAATTAGGTTTATCAGATGTCGCGAACTATTTTCATTATGTGTTCCTGCGCAAATAGAAATTCTATCGATGTGTTCTACACAATACTCTAATGCTGCATCATATTCTTTGTCGGTAGACTCTTTATCTGGATTAATTGGAGATGGATAATTCATTTCCTCTGCACGTTTACGTTCTTTTTCCATGTAAGCTCCTCTCACTAATTTCACTCCCATGCTTACTCCTTCTGCCATTAATTCTTCGTTGTGTTTTTTTATTGCAATTAATCTGTCGTGTCTGTAGTATTGATAGGTATTATATACAATCGTTTTTTCTTTATTGAACAATCGCATCATACTTAATGCTAAATCATCAATAGTATCTTGTATCCAACTTTCTTCGGCATCTATAAAAATTCTAACATCTAAACGATGTGCTGTTTCGCAGATTCTTCGTACGCGATCTTTAACTCGTTCGTATTCTTTTTTCTCTTCGAAGGTTAAACTCGACTTCGCATCTAATTTTTCTAGTAATCCAAATCGAGCTACTCCTGTAACTTTAAAAACGCTAAACGGTATTTCTTTACTTCCTTTTGCTCTATTAATTGTTGCGATAATTTCTTCTGCGGTTGTGTCAAATGCATGCTCTGTTGATTCTCCTTCTACCGAATAATCGAGTATTGTTCCGATGTTATATTTGCTCAAATGAGCGATGGTTCTGTTGCAATCGTTTATCGACTCTCCTCCGCAAAATTGCCTGAAAATGGTTGCTTTGATTAATCCCGATATAGGTAAGCCGATTTTTATAGCTGCATTAGTTATTGGGGGACCTATTTTTACCAAAAAATTAATATTAATAACTTTAAACAACCAGTATGCTCTATTTAAGTCTGCATTACTCATTCCTGAGAATGCGATTTCGGTATTATCAAAAGAAATTTCTTTACTCATTGCGTGTCAAATGGATTGCCCAAAAATAGGAAAAATGAGCTCTTTTTATAAATAATTAATTGAATACTTGAAACCCCATTTGTTTTTATTTGTTTTGTAAACAAATCATCTTCTGTAAAGAGTGATTATATTTGATATCGATGACTACTAATATCCAATCCGAACAATTAAATTCTTGGTTAAGCACTGAGTTAAAGACCTTTATCATAGCGGGTCCTTGCAGTGTAGAATCTGAAGAGCAAATTCACCATACCGCACAAGAATTATCTAAATATAAAATACCTGTTTTAAGAGGTGGTATTTGGAAGCCTCGTACTCGTCCGGGTAACTTTACTGGCTTGGGAACAGATGGTATACAATGGTTAGCTGATGCTGCGAAATCAAACCAAATGTTAAGTGCTGTTGAAGTAGCGAATGCAAAGCATGTTGAAGATTGCTTAAAAGCTGGAATAGATATTTTTTGGATTGGTGCCCGATCAACGGTTAGTCCTTTTGTTGTGCAAGAAATTGCCGATGCTTTAAGAGGTACCAATATCCCAGTAATGGTAAAAAACCCTATCAATCCGGATATCGAATTATGGATTGGTGCTATCGAAAGAATTCATCAAGCCGGAATAACTAAAATTGCTGCTATTCATCGTGGATTTTCTCAGTATGAAAAAAACACGTATAGGAATACTCCTAATTGGAACATCCCTTTAGAACTAAAGCGTTTAGTGCCTAATCTACCCGTAATTTGCGACCCTAGTCATATTTGCGGTAGCATCGATTTAATTCCTCATGTAAGTCAGAAAGCCATGGACTTAAATTTTGATGGCTTAATGATCGAATCTCATTATGATCCTAGTCATGCATTAAGCGATAAAGATCAACAATTAACACCTTACGAAGTATCTACCTTACTCCAACAATTAATTATTCGCGATACGGAGTCGGAGAATATAGAGTTTAAAGATCAGTTAATCCGATTAAGAAACGAAATTGATAAGATTGATTACGAGGTGTTGGAACTATTGGCTTCACGATCAAAGCTTGTTCATCAAATCGGTTTATATAAAAAGGAAAACAACATTACCATATTTCAACCTGAGCGTTGGGCAGAAATTGTTGATACCAGAAAAAAATACGGCAAAGAAATTCATCTTTCTGAAGAAATGATTTTAGATTTAGTGAAAATTATTCACCGAGAATCGATTTCTGTACAAACTAAAGTTATGCAAGATGAACAATATAAAAAGTAGTTTAGGGTATACCATTTATTTTGAAGATCCTATTGCTTCCTTAGACCAATGGCTATCGTCGCAACAGTACTCTAAAGTTGCAATACTTGGGGATACTCATACGCTAGAGGAATGTCTTCCCTACCTCAACCTATATTCGTCGCATACTTCTGCTTACGATCTCATAGAAATAGATCCAGGTGAGGACAACAAGAACATCGACATTTGCATCGGCATTTGGAGTATGATGCAAGAGTTTGGTCTCGACAGAAAATCTCTACTCATTAACTTGGGAGGCGGTGTAATTACCGATATAGGTGGTTTTGCTGCATCAACATATATGAGAGGTATCGATTTTATTCATATCCCTACTACCCTATTAGCTATGGTAGATGCAAGTATTGGAGGCAAAACGGGTATCGATTTACAACATTATAAAAATCATCTAGGTACATTTAATCATCCGAAAGGAATATTCATTATTCCTGAGTTCTTAGGAAGTTTACATGAGTTAGAAATTAAATCGGGATTTTCTGAAATGATCAAACACGGACTTATTGCTGATCATTTACATTTGAGAGATGCCTTATCCTATTTAGAAAATGGCTTACCAGGAATTGATCAACTTATTCCTCAAAGTGTAAAAATAAAATTATCGATAGTTGAGCAAGACCCTTATGAACAGAATATCCGCAAGGCATTAAACTTTGGACATACCATTGGCCATGCGATAGAAAGTTACTACTTATCTAAGGGAAAACTCATCATGCACGGAAGTGCTATTGCTTGTGGAATGATGGTAGAAGCTTTTTTAAGTAAAGAACTTTGTGGCTTAAAAGAAGAAGATGTAAAATATATTTTAGAAATTATTCCTAAACATTTAGAGCCTGCCAAATTAAATCAAGATATGATTCTCGATTTAATAGACTTCATGAAGAAAGACAAAAAGAACGAATTTGCTGAAATAAAATTTAGTTTACTCAGTGCAATTGCCGAACCCTCAGTAAACATTAGCTGTTCTGAAGATCAAATCTCATCAGCATTATTAACATGTATTCATTATTTTAATGATTAAAAGATGATACTAAAGAAGCCTGTTGTATTCAATAACTCAAGTATCCAGTTACCTGGTTCAAAAAGTGAATCGAACAGAGCTTTAGTAATGCAGGCACTAGCAGAAGAGCCTATTAGGATTAACAACCTCTCTACTGCCGACGATACAAAGATTATCCAAGATGCCCTACAAGGTAATGCCAGCATTATCGACTGTGAACACTCGGGTGCTGCTCTTCGTTTCTTATGCGCTTATTTTTCTATACAACCCAAAAAGGAAATTATACTTACAGGGAGTCAACGTTTAAAAGAACGTCCATTAAAAATTTTAGTAGATGCACTTAAAGAGTTAGGTGCTCATATCGAGTATTTAGAAAAACAAGGTTATGCACCCATTAAAATAAAAGGGAAAGAATTGGTTTCTCATTCTTATATCAATATACAAGGAGATGTAAGCAGTCAGTTTATTTCTGCATTGCTCATGATCGCTCCAAAGATTAAAAATGGATTGCAGCTTCATATTCAGAATGAACTCATTTCTGCTCCATACTTACACATGACTATGGACATGATGCATCAAGCAAAAATTCATATCATAAAAAACGACCAGAGTATTATTATTCCTGAACAAGAGTACGGGCAAACTACCTTTCAAATTGAATCCGATTGGAGTGCTGCTTCCTATTGGTATGCAATGGTTTCATTGGGCTTACCAGAAATTACTCTTTTAGGTTTAGGGCCAAACAGTATACAAGGTGATGCCGTTATTTCAACTTGGATGAACGATTGGAATGTAGAAACAGAATTTGTTGAAGGAGGAGTAAAACTAAAACGGAGTAATCGTTTTGAGCCTAAGTCGCATTATCATTTTATCGATTGTCCAGACTTAGCACAAACACTTATAGTGCTTGCAGCATTAAGAAAACATCCCCTGTTGTTCTCTGGAATAGAAAGCTTAGCTATTAAAGAAACGAATCGTATAGAGGGGTTAAAAAACGAATTAAGCAAAATTGGAGTCGACTGGAGTAATGAGCAAAATAACTATCAAATAGATACGAATGCTGCTCATTTCCCTGATGAGTTAACCATAAATACATATAGCGATCATCGTATGGCTATGGCTTTTAGTGCCATGAGTTTTTATATTGATCAATTAACCATTGTCGACGACAGGGTGGTATCAAAATCTTATCCGAATTTTTGGGTAGATTTGGAAAGTATAGGGTTTACGTTAAAATTCTAATATCTAAATTCTAAAAAAATAGAAGTAATAAGTTGATATTAGAATTTAGAATTTGATATTTAGTATTTAGAATTTAGTATTTATGGCAGGCAATTCATTCGGACAATTATTTAGAATAAGCACATTTGGTGAATCTCACGGACCAGCAATAGGTGTTGTTATTGATGGTTGCCCCCCGGGTATAGAACTAGATACTACTGCTATACAACATGAGTTGAATAGAAGAAAACCTGGTCAATCGAACATTACAAGCAGCAGAAAAGAAAAAGATGAGTTTGAAATACTTTCTGGAATATTTGAAGGGAAAACTCTTGGAACACCAATAGCCATTATTGTTCGCAATGAAGATGCAAAGTCGAAAGACTACGATTATTTAAAAGATGCTTATCGCCCCTCTCATGCCGACTATACTTACGAACAGAAGTATGGGATACGCGATTACAGAGGAGGTGGACGATCATCTGCTCGAGAAACAATTGCAAGAGTAGCTGCAGGTGCTATTGCGAAACAGATATTATTAAAAAAAGGAATTAGTGTGCAAGCCTTCGTTCAACAAGTTGGTCACATCAAATTAGAAAAACATTATACAGAGCTCGATTTAAATACTACCGACAATAACATAGTGCGCTGCCCTGATAGTGCTACAGCAGAAAAAATGATTGCTGCTATAGAAGAAGTGAAAAAAGAGGGAGATACCTTAGGAGGTGTAATACAATGCATCATTAAAAACACCCCAGTTGGTTTAGGAGAACCTGTGTTCGATAAATTACATGCTGTGCTGGCTCATGCAATGATGAGCATTAATGCAGTGCATGGATTCGAATATGGATCAGGCTTTTTAGGAACTTCGAAGAAAGGTTCAGAAAATAACGATGAATGGACAAATGATGGAAATCGTGTGAAAACAAAAACAAACCATTCGGGAGGAATACTTGGTGGTATAAGTACTGGTGAAGATATATATTTTAATGTGGCATTTAAACCTGTTGCTACTATTCTGAAAGAACAACAAAGTGTAAACAATAAAGGAGAAAACATCCAAATAAAAAACCAAGGCCGACATGATCCTTGTGTACTACCAAGAGCTGTACCTATTGTAGAGGCAATGGCAGCAATGGTTATACTCGATTTCCTGCTATTAAGTAATAAAAACTAAAAGCCGATAAATAATAGCTACCTTGCTAGAAGTACTTAAAGGCTATTATGGACAATACAGAATTACTCAAGGGAACTATTCATATCATTGTTGAAATTATTGAATACTTGCCCAACGCTGTTGTAAGTAAAACAATCATTAGAAAGTCTACTGGAAACATTACAGCGATGTCGTTCTTCGAAGGTGAAGAACTGGCAGAAAAAACAAGTCCATACGATACCTATATCCAAATTATACACGGCAAAGCCTCTATCACTATCGATAATAAAGAACATCAGCTGGTTATTGGCGAAGGCATCATCATACCTGCAAACTCATTACACCGATTTAACGCTAAACAACAATTCAAAATGATTTCCACTGTAATTAAAAGTGGATACGATGATTAAAGCAATTGTAAATTGTGAATTGTAAATTAATATTTAACTCACAATTCACAACTCTCAAACTATAAAGAAAGTTTTCTCTTCAAACCAGATGGCACTCCATCTTTATGCAATAAGATTGATGTGGTTTTATACTTCACAAAATTTTTCGTTACATATAAATATCCATCGTAATCGTTTTTAGTACCCCAAGAATTTTTCACGATGTAGTACTCTTTTCCATTTAAGTCTTTAGCAATACCAGTAATTTGCATCCCGTGGTCGTCGGTAGTTTCGTAAGTATCAAAAGCTTTCTGACGTAACTCTGGTGTAATTTCCATTTCTGGCTGAGGTTTAGAGAATAATTCTTTTTTCTCTTCATCGCTCATATCGTTATAGTTCTTAGTAGGAACATAAGCCACTCCATTTTTCCAACTGAACGATTTTTCACTCACATCTGTAGCCCATACTACTGTATATCCTTTGTTTATCGCATGATCAATCGTTTCAATCATATCGTTTAATTGTACATTGTAAGAAGGTTTAAATGTCCAGTTATCAGGCACCATCACAATCATTGGTTGATAATATGGATTCGACATGAACGAAGTAATCTCCACATAATCTTTCGGGTTAATACCAACTACATCTTTTGCAAAAGTCATTGGTGTATATTCTTTCCCTTCATACTTAAAGGTAGAAGGAACATCTCCTAAGTAAGCATCAACTACTGCAGTTACAGCTTTCTTCCATACTAATGAAATTGGTTTTTCGCTTTTTGCAATGGGCTCTATTATTGATTTCAATACCATCTCTACTTCAGAGTGATCGTTTTTTACTTGACCAGGTTGTAAACCAACATATACATCTTGTGGTAAAGCACCATATTTTGCATATAAGTCAATAGGGTCGTGTGCAGCACCACCTTGTCCGTAATTCAATCCACCATGCATACGAACATAAACTTCTGCTTTATCGATATACATGTTTCTAACAGTATACATCTCTGCGATATCTACTGGCTTTTTACCCATACGAATCATTTCTGATTCAATGAACGAATTCGCAGAATAACTCCAACATGTTCCTGATGATCCTTGATTTTTTACTGAAGTAGCTTCAGCACTCACTACTGTTTTAAATCCAAATGCTTCTTTACTAGTAAGCGTTTTATTATCGCTGATTTTTTTAATTAAATCGTCTTGCGCGTTAACCGTAGTTAAACTTAATGCGAAGAAGATGGTTAGTGTAAATTTATTCATTTATATAATGTGTTAATATGTTAATGGGTTAATGGGTTAATGGGTTAATTGACCATCATCTCCATCACTACTTCTACAACATCATCTGCACTTGGTTTAGAGAAGTAATCTCCATCTGTTCCGTAAGCAGGGCGATGCGCTTTAGCAGTTAAGGTGCGTGGTGCCGAATCTAAATAATAATATCCTTTTTGTTCTTCTAGTACTTGTTGCATCATGTACGAAGTTGCTCCACCTGGTACATCTTCATCTAAGAACAAAATTCTATTGGTTTTCTTTAAGGAATCTACAATATGATGATGTATATCGAAAGGTAATAACGATTGAACATCTATTAGTTCTACAGAAATTCCTAATTGCTCCAATTCTTGTATCGCTTCTTGTGCTACTCTTACACAAGAACCATAGGTAACAAGGGTCACATCACTTCCTTCTTTCAAAGTTTCAGGTATACCTAATGGTAAAGTAAATTCTCCAATGTTATCTGGTAATGCTTCTTTCAAACGATACCCATTTAAACACTCAATTACTAAGGCTGGTTCATCAGCTTTCAATAAAGTATTGTAAAAACCCGCAGCCTGTGTCATATTGCGCGGCACTAAAACATGCATTCCTCTTAGTGCATGCAATATCATTCCTATAGGCGAACCCGAATGCCAGATCCCTTCTAAACGATGCCCACGTGTACGCACAATCAATGGTGCTTTTTGTCCAGCTTTTGTTCTGTATGATAATGAAGCTAAATCATCACTCAACGATTGTAACCCATACAACAAATAATCTAAGTATTGAATTTCTGCAATTGGTCTTAAGCCTCGCATCGCTAAACCTATCCCCTGCCCTATAATTGTAGCTTCGCGAATACCAGTATCCGAAATTCTTATCTCTCCGTATTTTTCTTGTAATCCTGCAAAGCCTTGATTTACGTCGCCAATTTTTCCAACGTCTTCACCAAAAGCTACTACTCTTGGATCACGAGCAAACGCAGCGTCGAAACATGCTTGTACAATTTCTCTTCCGTCTAGTTGTTTTGCATCTTCACTGTATTGTGCTTTTACTTCCGCAATATTCATTGCAGAGTGTTCGGTATTGGTAAATAAATACGAATTGTATCTATCGTAATTTTGGTTATTGTATTGATTCAACCAGATTACTAAATTTCTTCTGGCATCTGAATCCTCATTTCTAGTTAAACGCAACGAACGACGAACAGCCATTAAAATATCTTTGCGAATCGCATCAACTGTAGATTTTAATTGATTCACTAAAGTTAATATTTCTGATGAAGCCGATGAGCTTGCTGCCAATTCTTCTAACATCGAAGACACTTCTGTAATCTCCGTTTTTATTGGACTGTTAAATGCTTCCCACACTTCTTTCTGACAAGCACGTACGTATTTTTTTGCTTCTTGTTCAATGGCATCTAATTCTTCTGCACTTGCAATAGCCGAAGATATCATCCATTCGCGCATTTGTTTTATACAATCGTATTCCGCTTCCCACTCTAATCTTTCTTTCGATTTATATCGCTCATGAGATCCTGAAGTAGAATGTCCCTGAGGTTGTGTTAATTCTTGAACATGAATCATCACGGGGATATGTTTCTCTCTACACAACTGTACTGCTTTTTCGTACGTTTCACATAGTGCAGGATAATCCCATCCGTTCACTCTATAGATTTCAAAACCTTCTCCTTTTTCATCTCGTTGAAATCCTTTTAATATTTCTGATATGTTTTCTTTTGTAGTTTGATATTTAGCATGTACAGAAATTCCATAACCATCATCCCATATCGAAATTGCCATGGGTATTTGCAATACACCCGCTGCATTTATCGCTTCAAAGAAATGTCCTTCTGATGTACTTGCATTTCCGATAGTCCCGAAAGCTACTTCATTTCCTTTGATAGAAAAATTTTCAAACTGATGTAACTCTTGATTATTACGATACAATTTTGATGCTTGAGCTAAACCTACTAAACGGGGCATCTGCCCTGCTGTAGGTGAAATATCTGCCGAAGAATTTTTCATTGAAGTTAAACTCTTCCAAGAACCATCTTCATTTAAACTACGTGTACCGAAATGTCCATTCATGCTTCTTCCTGCCGAGCATGGCTCTGCTTCTACATCTGGCAATGCGTACAATTGCGCAAAGAACTCCTTAACATTAGACATTCCTGTAGCAAACATGAAAGTCTGGTCGCGATAATATCCCGAACGAAAATCACCATCGCGAAAAACTTTTGCCATGGCAATTTGCGCCACTTCCTTTCCATCACCAAAAATCCCAAACTTCGCTTTACCCGTTAACACTTCCTTTCTTCCTAATAAGCTAGCTTGGCGACTTTCATTAGCAATACGAAAATCGTTTAATACCACTTCTTTAAAATCGTCGAAACTTAAATGACCAGCGACGTGATTTGGTTGTACTTTGGGGTTTGATGACATAATCGGAATTATTGCGTATTGGCCAAAAATAATGAAGATTTTGTACTTTAGCGAAAACTTAGCCCCTAAAAGCATGATTAAAAAGCTACTTGTTCTATTAAGTTTCTTTTACTTAAGCATTTCCACATTATTTGCACAAGATACTTTACATATACGTTCTCATAATGAAACACATATGAATTGGTATGGTGATTTCTTCACTAAAACGAAATTTCCAGCTGCCGATAGCTCTTTTAAAAAAATTATATTGAAATATACCATTGGATGCCCAAGTAATGGTTGCAGCGATTGGGATTATACAACCAAAGTATTTGCTCGCAGACCCATCGGTACAGATACAGCAGGTCTACCTATATACGAATACATCGAATTTGCACGATATATTACTCCATATTCTGGCGATAAGGTGGCAGGTTTCTACAGAGAGTACATTACAGAAATTACTGACTTCCGATCAGTCCTTACCGATTCGGTAGAAATTGGAGTAAAATACGAAGGCTATTCTGATGGATTTACAGTTAGTTTAGATTACTATTTTATCAAAGGAACTCCGATTAGAGAAGCGTATAAAGTAGTGCCGATTTATTACGGTGGATTTCCATATGGCGACCCTAATAACTCCATTGAAAATTACATTAAACCTGTTTCTTTTACGCCCGATTCGGGAACTACAGAAGTAGGAATACATATCTTACAAACCGGACATGGTTTTGGAGGAAATGAAGACTGTGCAGAATTTTGTCCGAAGTACAATTTTATTAAAGTAAATGGTGTACAACGTTACAGCAACTTAGTATGGAAAGACGATTGTGGAAAGAACCCATTATTTCCTCAACCTGGAACTTGGTTATACGATCGAGCAAACTGGTGTCCTGGAGAAATGGTTCGTTCGTATTACCACGACTTAAGTCCTTACTTACATTTAGATACTACCAACATAGTAGATATGGACATGACTCCTTTCACCAACGTAGGTAATAATTCTTGTTCTTATAATATTGCGGCTAATTTAATTTATTACAAAAACAGAGTGGATAGTTTAGACCTATCACTAGAAGATATTATTTCTCCGAGTACCGATTGGAATTACAGTAGAATTAACCCCGTTTGTTCATCAGCCAAAATAAAAGTAAAAAACAATGGCAATACTACTGTTGAAGGTATCAACATTCAATATCAAGTATTACCGAATGGAGCGGTGGTAAACTACTTATGGAACAACACACTTCAACCTTACGAAAGTAGAGAAATTGATTTGCCAAGTATACCGATGAATGGAGAACAATTCTATGTAAGTATTTCTTATGCAGATAGCAATTTAACCGAGCATATCAACTTTAATAATTCTAAAACAAATACCATTCTTAAACCCAAAGCATTTCCACAAAAATTCGGTATAGAGTTCAGATCGAATAATGCTCCCGCTGAAAACAGTTATGAACTATTAGATGCACAAGGGAATGTGATTTTAGCAAGAGATAATTTCAGCGCGGTAAAAATGCATAGAGACACTGTGAATTTAGCGAACGGATGTTACACTTTTATTTTCCATGATAGTGATAAAGATGGAATCGTTTTCTTTGCTAATACAGATGGGTCGGGATCGTTAAGAATAAGAAATATGGCCGACATTATTATTCATACTTTCAACCCAAATTTTGGTGCGGAAATTAGGTATCAATTTGTGGTTGATTCTACCCTGAAAACATTTGTGACTAAAAAAGAATATAATCCTATTGAAATTTATCCTAACCCAGCACAAGATAAGTGCTATATAGAGAATACAGGAATAGATGAAATAAAGAGGGTACGTTTGTATAGTTTACAAGGACAATTATTGCAGATATACGACGATTTGACGGTAAGCGACAGGATTGAAATAAATACTGAAAAATTAGCACCAGCCTATTACTTCTTTGAAATAGAGACTACTAAATCGATATATAGAGAAAAACTGTTAATTAACAACCGCAATTAGGTACATTGGAATGCCTTTTGATGTTAATGATATGTTAAAGTCTATTTTAGATAGTAGAAATAAAAAAATAGAATATAAATTTGAGTAACAAATCAATCAAAAAAATGAAAAAATTAATATTATCAATCTTCGCTTTAGCTGCATTAGGTACAGCTAGTATGGCACAAGCACCAGCTGCTCCAGCAGCACCAGCTAACCCGAACGCTGCTGACTTCAAGTTTGAAAAAGAAGTACATGATTTCGGAAACATTAAAGAAGGCACACAAGCTGAGTACGTATTTAAATTTACAAACACAGGTAAAGAGCCATTAGTAATTACTAACGTACAAGCTTCTTGCGGATGTACTACACCAAAATGGACTAAAGAGCCAGTTAAACCAGGAGAATCGGGTTCAGTAACTGCTATTTACAATTCTAAAGGTCGTCCGGGTAACTTCAACAAAGCGGTAACCATTACTTCAAATGCAAAAACTGCACAAAAAGTATTGTTTATTAAAGGTAATGTTGAGGCATCAGGAGAGTCGTCGGAATCGGCTATGCCAGTGAAAAAAGATGCAGCAACTCCAGTTGCTAAACCATAATATTTTTTATTGTAATAGAATTTTAAGACTTTTGTCCCGTCTCGAAAAAAAGAGACGGGACTTTTTATTTTAATAAACTCATCAGATGCCAAAAATATCTAACAAAGGCGTAAACATGCCAGCTTCACCAATTCGTAAATTGGTACCTTTTGCCGACAAAGCCAAAAGAGAAGGAAAGAAAATTTACCACTTGAATATTGGTCAGCCCGACATTGAAACTCCAGAAGGCATGTTAAATGCAATAAAGAATATCGATTTTAAAGTTTGGGCCTATACTCATTCGGAAGGAATACCGAGTTATAGAGAAAAATTAGCGGGATATTACCAAAAGGTAGGATTTAAAGGAATTGAAGCGAGCAATATAATTGTTACTACTGGAGGCTCGGAAGCCATTACCATTGCGGTGAATTCGTGTTTAAATCCAGGCGATGAAGTTATTATTCCTGAACCTTTTTATGCGAACTATAATGGCTTTACATGTATGGCAGATGTGGTGATTAAACCCATCGTATCGGTAATCGACAATGGTTTTGCCTTACCTCCTATTTCGGAGTTTGAAAAGTTGATCGGACCGAAAACGAAGGCCATTATGATTTGCAATCCGAATAACCCCACTGGTTATTTATATTCGAGAGCAGAGCTAGAAGCATTAAAAGAGTTGGCATTAAAGCACGACCTATTTATCTTCTCTGACGAGGCGTATAGAGAGTTTTGTTATGACGGCAAAGAGTTTGTATCACCTATGCATTTAGATGGCTTAGAAGAGCACGTAATTGTGTTAGATACAGTTTCTAAAAGATACTCGGCATGTGGGGCAAGACTTGGAGCATTGGTAACAAAAAACAAAGAAGTATTAGGAGCAGCGTTACGATTTGCACAAGCAAGATTATCGCCACCGGGAGTGGCACAAATTGCAGGCGAGGCAGCAATTGATACTCCAGCATCGTATTTCGAGGCGGTAAATAAAGAATATACAGAAAGAAGAAATTTAGTAGTAGAGGCATTGAATAAAATGGACGGAGTATTTTGTCCGAATCCAGGAGGAGCATTTTACGCAGTGGTACGATTACCGATAGACGATTCGGATAAGTTCTGTCAATGGATGTTAGAAGAATTTTCGTTCGAAGGTCAAACTGTAATGATGGCACCAGCAACAGGATTCTACTCTACACCAGGAGCAGGTAAAAACGAAGTGCGAATTGCCTATGTTTTAAATAAACAAGACTTAGAAGCCGCGATGCGATGTTTAGAAAAAGCGTTGGAGGTTTATCCAGGAAAGAAATAGTGTGCTCATGTGCTCGTGTGCTCGTAAAATTTCATTAGGATTTTGTATCTTTGTAATCTTATTTAGCACACGAGCACACGAGCACACGAGCACACGAGCACACGAGCACACGAGCACACGAGCACACGAACAAAGGGGCTGCTTGGAATTGACAGGGTGGAAGATTTGAATGTAAGCATGCAGGGTTTTGTTAGGATACCCTTAAAAGAAACTTTCAAACCATAATTGGCGAAAATAACTACGCTTTAGCTGCTTAATTTTAACAGGATGTTAAATTGCTTCGTCCCTATCAGATAGGGAAGCTGAATACCTCACAGGAGCGCTGACCGGCCGCGACTGAGTCTGGGGTACTGAAAAAGTCGGAATAGAGAAGAAAGGGTTTCGATGCTTCTCAAAACTTAAGAAACTAAGCTCGGTATAGATAGTTTGCGATCAGTATCGGGTCGAAAATCTACAGTGAACTAAGCATGTAGAAAGCGTTACAGGTCCCATGTTTGGACGAGGGTTCGACTCCCTCCAGCTCCACAAAAAGAAAAAGCCTTTGTCTTCGACAAAGGCTTTTCTTTTTGTTCGATTGGGTTTCTACCCGAGTAGAGGGTTCGAAATCTCAATGCAATACTTTATCATATAAAAAAAGCAGATACCATTGAGATTCAGCGGAGCGTAGCGAAGCTAACCCCGACAGCTCATTCATTCAGCGAAGCGGCGGCATTAATTTCGTTGAGCACAAGGAATCCGCCTTGCGGGTGCATTGAGCGCAGCGAAATAAGCCTGAGAGCTCCACAAAAAGAAAAAGCCTTTGTCTTCGACAAAGGCTTTTTCTTTTTGTTAGATTGGGTTGCTACCCGAGTAGAGGGTTCGAAATCTCAATAGAAGATTCCTATATTTAAATAACCATTAAATAAACATCTGCCTACACATGAACTATCAGACTTTCAAACCCAGCAACGACTTAAGTTCGGTAATTAAATGCTATTGGACCTTGGAAGTTCCAAGTGAATACTCTTCGGAAAAGCAGAGAATTGTGCCTGATGGTTGCATGGAATTGATATTTATATTAGCCGATGATATAAAACGATTTACTTCTGAAAACGAATTTATAATTCAGCCTCGTGCCATGGTGGTAGGGCAAATTACTGAGCCCTTTACTATACAACCCCTTGGCGAAGTTCATTGTTTTGCCACTCGCTTTTATCCTTACGGTGTTGCTAACTTTATAAATGCTCCTCTTAAAAAATTAGAAAACAAAGAAACACCAATTACAGAACTTTTCGAAGAATCGATAGCCAATGAGTTAGAACAAAAAATTATTCAGGCAAGCGATACGCAACAGCGAATTCAGATTATTGAAACTTTTCTACTGAACAAGCTCCATGAAACGGCTACAATTGATCACATCGTAAAATCGACTGTAGATATTCTTTTTGAAACCAGTGGAAGCTCCCCTATCAAATCTATTTTAAAAGAAGATTTATCGAAACGCCGACAACTCGAAAGAAAATTTTTGAAGCAAATTGGAATGAGTCCAAAACAGTTAAGCAAAGTGGTACGATTGCAAACAGCCTTAAAAATGTTGATCAATCAAAAGACAGAAACACTTACTCAAATTGCTTACGAAAGCGAATATTACGACCAAAACCATTTTATCAAAGATTTTAAAGAATTTACAGGCACTACCCCAAAAGAGTTTTTAACAGACGATCAATTGATTTTATCTTCTCTTTTTTATACCAAAGACTAAGGTGTCGCATTTTTACTATTTCCTAAATTTCTAGCATTCCATCTTTGTTAAAAAACACATAAGATGAAAAGAATATTATTCAGTGCGATGATACTAATCGCCATTGGTTTTTCGGCTTGTACCGACGCCAAAAGCAATGAAGAAAAAACAGAAAATAATCAACCTCAAAAAACAACTCCTATGAACAACTTAATCTCCATTATTGAAATTCCCTCGTCTGATTTTTCAAGAGCTGTAAAATTTTATCAAAACATTTTAGGCATTACCATTGAAGAAATGGAAATGGATGGAAACCAAATGGGTATTTTCCCGAACGAAGCAGGAACTGTAAATGTAGTGTTGGTAAAAGGCAACGATTACAAACCAACAACGAACGGAGCCGTCCTGTACTTAAATGCAGGCACGGACCTACAACCTGTATTGGACAAAGTAGAACAAAATGGCGGAAAAGTAATCGTAGCAAAAACTGAAATCAGTCCAGAGATGGGATACTTCGCGCTGTTTATCGATACTGAAGGCAACAAGCTAGGACTGCACTCTGTACAATAAAAAGGAAACATTTTGTGTAATATGATTCAAGTAAAATCAAGTCAGATGTACCTTTTCTTAGAATGTTATTTTAAACTTATTATAAAACGGATCTCCTGTTGTTTTTACGTATTGCTGATTAGAATTCTTTCCTTTTAAAGCGTCTCTAAGTTCTTCCATTGTTCTCCCCCATGCCACTAGAGTTGTACGCAATGGAATTTGATAAACCGTATCGAGCTTTGTTGAAAGGATATTAGTATAATGTAAGGTATCTGATTTTCCAGTATAGACATACAGTTCTGAAGCTGTAATAGGATTTAATTCTAAAATAAGTCTGGAATAATCCGACATGTAAACCGTTTTATTAAAATTCTGATTGATTGTAATACTGTCAACTGTTGGATATAAATCTGTTGGAAATACTTTTAAATAAACCAATCCAGCTATTTCATTTATATGTTGATAGCTAAAACTAAAATTACCTTCATCATTAGTTAATATGGGACCTTCAATAGTTTTTAAAACTCTAGGAAAACCATAGTTATCCATCATCAAAGTCAATTCAATATTTCTATAAGGTTTGTTTGTAGTACCATTAATATACTTCCCTGAAACGGTATACCAAGAAGTATCAATAGAATTTGGAATTGGACTCCCTATTTCTACTTTGTTGCAAGAAATACAACTATAAACGAAAGTCAATATCACTCCTAGATTTCTAATTTTTCTTATAAAATTCATATAACTAACGCTTGTAAAATGTAATTGAAATAAGTTCAAAATAGATTCTATTACTTCATCTAGAAATCTAATTATTAGGACTCTTGCATATCAAATCTAATAATAAAAAAATCAAGATTCAATTATTGGAGCTATCAAATTATGTAATTATATGCAATCGGAGCATTAAAAAAGTAATCGTAGCAAAAACAGAAATCAGTCCTGAGATGGGATATTTCGCGCTGTTTATCGATACTGAAGGCAATAAGTTGGGACTGCACTCTGTACAATAAAAAAAGCTCATATTGAAGAAACTCAATATATCGCTTAATGTACTGATTTAAGTGAGTAGACAGTTTCTTTTTTTTCAATACTATTATGCGAGGTTTGTTTGGAGTTCTGGTGTGGCAAGCCACAGCTCCAAATAACCATATTCCTCATAAATAATCAGAAATATCAATAAAATTTCGTTGCTAAAACATTTTTAGTTAAATTTATTATATCTATTATAACATACCTATGAAAAAAATTGCCTTGTCTCTATTTCTACTATTCACTTTTGCTATAAATAGTAATAGTCAGACGCTCCCCACATTCATGAAAGACCTTAATTTCCCAATACAAATGATGGTTACGGCAAAAGACCCTAATTATCGAGTTGTATTCTCTGGAACTTCAGTTTATTATACAGACACTTCAAACAATATTATTTCTTCAAAAAATTTTCAAGTCATTGGTAATGGATCTTGGAGTAACTATACTGAAAGTGAACATGTGTATGCTGCAACACTAAACTACTCATACCAAACTCCATGGGCTAATGAAGTGGGAAATATTATTTGTCTGTTTAATCGCAATACAGGTGATACCATAAAAACCTTCCTTCAAGAAGGTGTTAGAAGTCATTATATAGGATTTCACAATGACACACTAATGGTATATAATAAATTGATATCAAATGATGATACTACATTTATAATAAAAAAAATCAGTACAGATGGCAATACCGTTTCATCAATCGTTACACCATACTCTATTCCAAGTAATGGTAATTTTAAGATATTAAACCATGGCTCATCTATTTATATTTACTCTATAAGTGCAGGTATAAACAACACTTCAGTGTTAAACTTTAAACGGCTGAATTTATCTGGTGCATTACTTCAAAGTAATTCATTTAACGTTTCATTTCAAGTGGAAGATGCATCGATTTCCATTCCTACAATCATTACCAGTATGAATGAACAAGTTGCTCTTCTTAAAAAGGTTAGTAGAAATTTTCCTTACCAAGAGGAATATCACATTATTTCCTCTGATACATTAGGTCAGAAAAAATGGGAAATGCCAATAAGTGGAGTATACTCTAACCGCAACACTGTTAACCTAATTAAAAACACAGACAGTACATTCTTTAGTTATGGATGTTATCCTAAAGATTCTCTATGGAGTTACTTTATAGAAAACAGATATTTTTCAACTGGCAACATTATTAAAAGAACAGAAAACCCATTAGTAGGTAAAGCAAAAGAATCGACATCCATTTGCTATCTACCAATTTTGATAAAGAAATCTGTTGGGTGGGGGATGTTAATTTCGTACAGAAATGTAATAGAAAATAACAGCCAGTATCCAATCTCTCTGGTCACTCATTTTGATTTAGATAATCAACTTACTGAAATGAATCGATATTCTATTAGATTAAACGGGTATTACTTCCAAAAAATTTTATCAGCAACAGCAGAGTCTCAGAATAAAATTGTTTTTTATGGCAACCATGCTCCTACTCTAGCTGCAAATGTAAATACATATCAAGCTAAATATATATTTGATACGGATTATGAATACACCTATTATACTGTAGGTATTGAAACTAATGACGACATAAATAGATATAGCATTTACCCTAATCCTTCTTCAAATTTTGCTATTGTTAACTCTAATGACATCAAACGAGGAGATGAATTTATTTTATACAACCTATATGGCGTTAAAGTAAAATCATACGTTGCAGATAACGACAATTCCATAAAAATTTTAAAAGATCATCTTCCTGCTGGTACATATATACTAAGAGCAAGCAAAAAAGTAACCAGTAGAGATTATAAAATTCTATTTATAAATTAATTATTTAGATGAGCAAAAAATTTGATAATTATAAACTGAGACATCAAAAATAATTATCTTCAACTTGTGAATACTAACATCCTCCATCAGGCCTACCCTTTTAAAAGCTCGTTAAAGAGCCATGGTTTACAGGCCTTCTATTTTGGGTTATTCATATTTATATTCTTAGTTATATTTCAACCTTTCGGGCTACAACAATACCAGAACCCGAATAAAACACCAATTTTAGCTGGATATGGGCTACTCACTTCCATCTGTATGATGGGCAGTAACCTTTTATTTTCTTTTCTTTTTCCTGCCTGGTATAGTCGTAAAACTTGGACTGTAGGGAAAAACATACTCTATGTTCTTTGGGTATTCTTTTTAATTGGGATTTGTAATTGGCTTTATTCCTCTGCCATCATTTTCGGAGAGTATAGTTTATACACCTTATTCATTTTTCAAGCATTAACTTTAGTTATTGGGATCTTCCCTATCACCATTAGTACTTTTATCATTTATTTTAAGCGATTGAAAGAGGCATTAAAGGATGCTCAATCACTCAACCAAAATATTCATACCCAACAATCGTCAGATAAACAAATCTTACAAATTCCATCACAAAATAAATCTGAACAAGTTCACTTGGCTCTCGATAAACTACATTACATTAAAGCGATTGAAAATTATGTGGAAATAGGTACCGACACCGAAAAAATAATAGTTAGAAATACCTTAAAGGCCATAGAGCAATCGTTATCTGATTATCCTCAAATTAAGCGTTGCCACAGAAGTTATCTAGTGAACCTACACCACATCGCTTCATTCTCAGGTAATGCTCAAGGACTAAGCCTTCAATTCAAAACGGAGGGCCTAGAAGAAATCCCTGTATCTCGCGCATTCGTACCCGAAATAAAGGCAAATCTATAAAGATAATAGCTTTGCTATTCGTCACTTTTCTTGCTTTATCTCTATTGAAAACTCCATTCGTCACTATTCTATGCTAGTCATCACTAAAACTTGACGCTGGAATTTGTTTGCTCTTTATTTGTTGTCATCAATTCCAAGAAACATGGACATTCTATTTACATTATTTCTAATCCTTCATATCCTAGGAGGCCTTACGGGCTTATTAGCAGGAAGTGTAAATCTTTTAATGAAAAAAGGAGGACTCTTACATAAAAAAATTGGGAAGCTATTTGTGTGGGGAATGTTAATAGCAGGAGGCTCTTCTTTAATACTCTCCCTACTCCATCCTAACTACTTCTTATTTATGGTTGGGATATTTACAATATACATGGTAGTTACAGGTAGTCGTTACCTCTATTTAAAGCTTATTGGAAAAGGACGTAAAGCTACTTGGTTCGATTGGAGCTTAAGCTTAACTATGGGGCTGGTGGATTTATTTCTGCTTGGATTAGGCATAATATATATCATCAATGCTATTTCATTCGGATTGGTATTTCTGGTATTTGGGATATTCGGACTCCTATTCGTTAGAGAAGATATCAATAATTTCCGAGAGAAGTCGCGATATAAAAATTATTGGCTACTAGCACATATTTCGCGCATGGTAGGAGGATATATTGCCTCGCTTACTGCATTTTTAGTGGTGAATGCAAAATATATTCCTTTTGAATTTCCCTTGTTTCTTTTCTGGATATTTCCTTCAATGCTTTTGGTTCCATTTATTATGAAATGGAGTAGAAAATATGGTGTGAAAAAATTGAGTTAAAAAAGAAAACACTATGAAACAGAGAACACTTTATTTATACATTGTTATCATAATATTATTATTTTTTGATACAACACTTAAAGCACAACCTTATGTGGATGGAGGAAATACAAGGCATCGTTTTGCTCAATTAACGTTGGGCAGCGATTATCGTTTTTTTTCGGGCAATGGAACAAGAGCTTCTGTTCTCAATACTCTCGGGCAATTAGAGCATTTTGAATTAGTGCCACATTCCGAAAGCAGGCTCATTATTGGAGGTACTCATTTTTGGGGTCATGCTGATTTCTATGTAGCCATTCCGATTGCTTCATTTGGTAAGAGTGGATTTGCTACAGGTGTAGAAACTGGAGCAAAATATTTTCCATGGAGAATAGAACACCATAGAATTCGTCCATATATCGGCACTGCACTACTCAGAACTTCCTATCAACAACAAAATGGAACCGAACAAATTCGTTTAAAATATCCATTAACGGCGGGAATAGTATTTAATCATAATAATCATTTGATTGAATTGGGAGGAGGATATATCCCTAAACACTCCAATCCATATTATATTAATACCACTACATCAACCACTATTAAAAAACATCCTTTATGGTTTTCTATTGGATATAAATGGATGATAGAAACTACCCTAAGCGCTGAAAAAAATTGGCAAAGTGGAAAAACTAAATGGCTGACCGATACTTTAGCTTCTTTAAAACGATTAAATGGATTAACCATTGGGGTAGGTTTTTCATCTACATTCTTTTTACAATCATCGGAGCATAACGAAAGTAAAATACCCTACATAGACAATCATAAAGGAGCCCTTACACCAGATTTAGGAATAGGGTATTATTTTCATAAACCAGATTTGCAACTAAATCTTTCGTATAGAAGCATGAATAGTAAAATAGAAGCGTACGGTTTCTCACAAGTAGCTATACGGAAAGCAATTTCCTTTGAGGCTTATAAATTCCTATTCGACTACCATGGCTTTGCTGCCTTTGTAGGGGCTATTGCAAGTTATGAATCATTGCAAGTGAAAGAAACAGACCAAACACAGATACAAAGTACTGAAGAGTATTCGGGGATTAAACCAGGACTAATTTTTGGTTGGGATATACGTCCTAATCGAATACAATCGTGGTACCTAAGAACTAATCTTAGGTATTTCCCGAATCTAAATATTGAAATGCCTGATGGCAAAAAAGTGGCTTTCGACCAATTAGAATTTAATTTTATACAATTAGTAGTTTTTCCTGGGCGAATATTATAAGCAATTTCGATCATATTTATTTCTTTCCCTAAAAACTTTTTATTATAATCGTTTTTACTAACTAAACTAAGTATGGAAATTATTGATCAATCGCAATCTGCGAATTATTTTAAGTACAAACTGAGGTATAAAGGAGAAGGGGCTGATTATTTCGGAATTTTAATTGTCAATTTTTTATTGAGTATTATCACATTGGGTTTGTATTATCCATGGGCTAAAGAGCGCCAATTAAAATACTTATATAATACTACTTTTTTAAACGAACATGCCTTTGTGTTTTCGGGTACAGGCTCCGAGATGTTTAAGGGTTATATTAAAGCGATTGGCTTCTTTATTTTAATTTACATTGCTACATTTTTACTTGTCTATTTTCAACATCCTATACTATCAACATTAGCTTTATACGTTGGAATCATTCTTATCGTACCATTTGCCATTCATGGCTCTTATCGATATAGAATGTCGAGAACCAGTTGGAGGGGTATTCGTTTAGGATATAGAGGCCATAGAACAATATTTGCATTAAGTTTTTACAAATGGGTATTCTTCACTATAATTTCCTTAGGCTTATATAGCTCTTGGATGACTATAAACATAAGAAATTATGTATTGAGCAATATTCGTTTTGGGAGTTTACAATTTGAGTACGACGAAGATGGGGCTGATTATTTCATGATTAACCTAAAAGGGTTCTTCTTAACTATGATTACTCTTGGGATTTATTACTTCTGGTGGTATAAAGAAAAATATGAGTTTTATGTAAATAACCTAAAGTTGAAAAACGACAAGCATACTATTCATTTTTTCTCAATGGCAAGTTCTATAGACATCTTACAATTGCTTGTGGTTAATTTATTAATTATCATTTTCACATTCGGCTTAGGGTATGCTTGGGTAGTAACTAGAACCTTAACTTTCATCTTTGAAAATATACGTATAGATGGTTATGTTGATATTGATGAAATGCAACAAACCGAAGAAGAATATAATGATGCCATGGGTGAAGATATTGGCGATATGTTAGACTTAGGATTTATCATTTAATGGAAAAGATTTATTTCTTCAAGCAAAATCAAGCAAAGCCGATATCGGTTGAATTTATTTTCGACGACTCTAATGCTGTACTAGAAATTAGTAGCAGAGATGAAGCTTCTATGTTTTGGAATTATCAAGATTTACTTTTAGAAATCAATCATACTTTCTTAACCTTGAAAAATATTCATCACCCCGAATATTACATCCATTGCTATGATAAAAATATCATTCATAAGTTAAAAGTAATAAACCCTAATTCTGGAAGCACGAAATGGTTCGATCGTTTGTTTAGTGCTGGTATATATGTACACTTAGGTATAACGGCTATCTGTATCTCATTTATGGCATTAGTATACTTTGTTATTATGCCATTTATTGCCGATACCATTGTATTAAAACTACCCACGTATTACGACGATCAATTAGGAGAACAAGTTTTTCTAAACATGTCGGTAAATTCGACCATAGATACACCTCGATCGGAATTGCTGAATAAATTTTTTGCGAAGATTAATAAAGATACTACTAGGAACATAGAAATTGTAGTTATCGATTATCCCATACAAAATGCCTATGCCCTACCCGACGGTCATATTATTGTATACACAGGGATTTTAGATTCTATGAAACACTATTCAGAATTAGCAGCATTGCTCGGACACGAATCTGCACATGTATTCGAAAGACATTCGATGAGAATTCTTGGGAAAAATATTTCAGGTTATTTAATTGTTTCACTTGTACTAAACGATATCAATGGAGCAATGGCTCTATTAATTGACAATGCAAATGCAATACACTCTCTTACCTATTCTAGAACTTTTGAGCAAGAGTCTGATGAAAAATCAATGCAACTCTTAATGGAAAACAATATTGATATAGAAGGTATGAGACATTTAATAGAATCTCTCAAGAAAAAAGAAGTCCTTAGCGTACCAGAATTTATGAGTACTCATCCCATGAGCGATAATCGAATTAAGTACCTCAATGATTTTATAGAAAAGAACAAAGATTCTTATGTAGTTAAAGAGGATGCAGAGTTAAAGGCTTTGTTTGAGCAAATGATATACTAGTTTTATTTGGTGACTGGTGACTAGTGACTAGTCACTGGTACAAGTTACTAGTACAAGTCACCAGTCACTATTCACTATTCACCATTCACAAAAAAAGTCGGAATTTTTTAGGTTCCGACTTTTTATCAAAATAACAACTTTAATATTCTATTTCAATTGCATCACTCTTAATACCGATGATTGTCCGTCGACATTTAATTTGAGTAGATACACTCCATTCGTCACTTGTAGGTCTTCATTAAAATTATACTGATGTTTTCCTTTTCTTAAATCCTGATTTTCTACAATAGTATTTATTTTCTTTCCTACTAAATCGTATACTTCTAAACTTACTTTTGCATCGTCGTTTAATTCAAATACTACGAGAGTATTATCAACATACGGATTTGGATATGCATTGAAATTAAATATAGATTTCGAAACTCTCGAAACACCAATGCTGGTTACTAGTACAGTATCTAATGTAGTATTTTCACAACCGTTTATTGTTGTTACAATTTTATGAGATACGATATAAGTTCCCTCTTCCGTGAATGTATGCGAAGGGTTTGTAAATATTGAAGTATTACTTGTACTACTTGTATCACCAAAGTTCCATAAATGAGTTGCTCCAGAAGTTGTATTAGAAACAAAATCATATTGTAATGGATTACTTGTTGACACAGTGTAAGTAAATCCAGAATTAGGTAAAGCAATAATCTCTACGTTTGTAGATATAATTACAGGACCACAAAATCCTGAAGCTGGTAGAGTATAATTAACTACGTAGTTACCAGCTGCACTATTATCAGTATTAATTGCACCTGTAATAGAATCTATATCAAGACCAACCGAACTCGAATATTTACCATCCGATGCTCCTGTTCTATTTACTTGTTTAACACCTGAATTGCTACAGAAAGCTGGACTAGCATAACTTATAGTTGCAGTTGCAGGAGCTTGTAGAGTGATTGTATTAGATACCACAACATTAGGGCAGCCATTAGTTGGTACAATTACATAATTTACAGTATAAGTACCTGCTGTACTTGTTGCTAAATTAATTTGACCTGTTGAGCTGTTTATTACTAATCCAGCACTTGAACTAAATGTACCAGTAGCAGTAGAATTAACAGTAGGTGTTGCAGATCCAGATCCTAAACAGAATGTATTAGCTGAATATTGAACTGTAGCTGTTGGACTAGCAATAATTACAATATTATAAGTAGTAACAAATGCAGGGCAATTTGATGTTGCTGCAATAGTATATGAAATAGTATAAGATCCGGGTAAACTAGCACCCAAATTTATTGCTCCAGTATTAGCATCAATACTTAAACCAGCAGTAGAGCTGTACGTTCCATTAGCACTTCCTGTTCTATTCGGATTAATAGTTCCTTCGCTTGTACAGAAAGGAGAACCAACATAAGTAATAGAAGCCGTTTCTGATTGTGTAATAGTTACAGTTGTGCTCGTATTAAATGAAGGGCAAGAACCTGCTGCCAATACAGTATATTGAACTGTATAGGTTCCAGGAGTACTGTTAGCTAAGCTGATTGTTCCAGTATTTGAATTGATTATTAATCCTGCAGTAGATGAAAATATTCCACCACTTGTTCCTGTTAATGTTACAGTTGCTTGTCCGCCACCAGTACAATACGGAGATCCAGCATAATTAATAGTAGCAGAAGGAGGACTAGCAATTACCACTGGTGCAGTAGTTGTAAATACAGGGCAACTGCCATTAGCTGCAACAGTATACGTTACTATATATGTACCTAAACTACTATTTGCTAAATTAATAACACCTGTTGTTGTATCAATTGATAAACCACTAGTAGAAGAATATTTTCCTCCATATGTACCAACTAAAGTTGGGTTTACAGTTCCTGAAGTACCACAGAAAGGAGTACCAGGGTAACTTAATGTTGCAGATGACGCAGGTTGTATTGTAGCTGCAACTGTTTGTCGTGGCGACTCGCAACCACTACCATACGACCAATTATAGAAATAATAATAGTACGCAACATTAAAGTTATTACTTAAAATATTAATTCCAGGAGAAGTGTATGGGTATACAGCACCAGCTGAGTTTCTTGTTAATAAAAGTGCTGGAGCAAGTTGACCCATTCTATATGTTCCAGGAGGTAATGAAATATTTAATGAAACGGTTTGTTTAGATCCACCAGTAACAGTAGTTGTATATGGAGCGCTTCCCATTACAGTACCACCTGGAGTTTGAATCACTATTGTTCCGCTAGAACCAATCGCTACATCAGGAAAAATATCAACAGAATAAATAGTTAAGTTACTTAATACTTGGAACTCCATATAATAGGTAGTAATAGGAGAAGCAATAGTACCACTTGTTCCAACGCTTGCAGGTGAAGCAGGTCCAACAGTATTCAAACTACCACCTTCGGATGCTGAAACGTAATAATTTGTAGTAGAAGAAATTACTGGAGTAACAAAAGTATTTCCTGTTCCAAGAGATACACCACCTGTTGGAGTATCGTACCAATTTAAAGTAGTACCAGCTGAACCAGTTGCTGATAGAGTGACCGTACCAGTACCACAATTAGTAGAAGGTGTAGTACTTAATACTTGAGGATTGGATAAGCTTACAGTGTCTTCTACCGAATAAACAGTAGTAGAACCGCATGTAGCTGCTAACCTATAATATTTAGTTTGAGTAATTGGTGTTGTTTCCGTATAATTTATAGATGTTGCATTAGGAATATCTACAAAGCCAGTTCCTGAAGTAGAGCTCTCTTGCCATTGCAATGAACTATAACCAGAAAATCCAGTAGCGGTAACCACTGTAGTTCCAGGATTAACACATAATGTAGAAGGTGATGCATTTACTGTTCCAGCAATCACATCAGTTTTGATTCTTTCTACATCAACAGTATCGTTATTAATATTTACATCGTTTGCCGTAGAAGTGCGAGCAGTAATTGTATATGAACCAGTTTGACTTAAATTAATTGTAGAATTCATTGTTACATCTACAAATGCATTTGAAGCCAATGTATCAGTATTAATAATTTTTGAAAAAGCTTGCACAGTTGTGCCTGTTACATCTACAAAAACAGTAACGGGATTAACAGCAAAATTAATGGTTTGAGTACTGTTGTTTCTTATTCTAACAATTACAGGTTCGGCTGCAGAATAACAACCACTTGCATTGTTTGTTGGAGCAACAATATTTTCTGCCGACATTTCAACTCCCGACACTAAAATACTAAACTCGTAGGCTCCTACATCTGGAGTAAGAGTAGATCTACTTCTGTTCATTATATCAGTTGTAATACCAACACCAACACCTGTATTATTTAATGTCGAAGTAGCAGGTTCTAAATTACCAGCAGATACATTTACAAATAAAGGATCTACTGATGTTGAAGCAACTTCTTTAGCACTTCCTGTTTTCCAATCTGCAATAGTTATATAGCCTGTACCTTGAGTAGGTGTTGAAGCACTTCCTCCTACCCTTGCAATTTCATTTATTGTTCCTGTAGTTGAAGTTATGTAATAATTGTTATTCTCTAGAGTATATGAGGTAACTGCAGTTGGTTCGAAAAATACACATTGTTTTGGTGCAGTACCTCCACTAGAAATATAGATATTATTATTTCTGAAATCTAACCCTGTAGTACCTGTCGATTGTACATAAATACCTCTATTTGCACATGCAGTACAAGTAGCACTTACATCATTCAAATAAATAGTATTGTGATACACTTTAACATTACTTGATGCATTTAATAATACACCATTTTTATTTCCTGTTGCTCCGATAAGATTATAAATAACATTATTACTTATCACATTTTCATTTCCTACCGTTGCAGTAGATGAGTTTAAATAGATAGCAAAAGTTGTAGTTGTAGCTGCTAAATTTCCTACATACGGATCGTGAATACTATTTTTTGAGATAGAAGTATTAGTACTTACACCTGTTAGATATACACCATTAAAAGCAATAACTGATGCTCTGTTTGGTCTGCTAATATCATTTGATTCAATAACTGTTCTATCTCCACCATTTAAATAAATGCCATAAGTATAGAAATCTTTAATCACATTATTCATTACTTTATTTCCGTTAATGACACTAGTTGATCCATTACCAACCAATGCTATACCAGCATAGCCTCCTGAAATATTATTATTTTGAATAATGTTACTATCGCACAAGCTTGCACCTGCTGTGGTAATTGCAGAAGCTGTGCTATTAACTAATATACCTGCGTAATTTGAAGTAGAGGTTGATGTTTGATTTATGGTAATTGTATTGTTTTCTATAATATTATGATTTGCATCATTCAACAATTGAATACCATAACCGTACTCAGTTGTAGCAGTTCCAGATGCTGTAATTCTAAATCCTTTTATTCTTGTGTAATCAGTGCCGTTTAATTTTATACCAGCACGCTCACCAGTAGTAGTCGACAAGAAATTTAATAATGCACCATTTCCGTTAATAGTAATGGTGTTTGTTGCCGATGCTCCATTAATATGAGGTATTACAATCTGTGATGTAAATGGACCACTAGCTGAATCAACATTAAATACTACTGGGCCAGTAATACCACATGAGCTCATTGCTGCTATTGCTGCTGCAAACGTTTGGTAATTATTACCTGCGGTAGGTTGCGATGCATTAATGGTAAACGTTCCCGAGTAACCCAACAATACATTCACTTGTACAGGTGTAGAATAAACTGCGGATCCAGAACTACACACCACTTCACATCTATAATAAGTTGTATCTAATGGATTAACAGAAAATGAAGTACTTGATTGTGCTGAACCAATATTGGTATAAGTACCATTAAGCGTACTCGAACTTTGCCATTGATAGGTTTGTCCGATACCAAAAGAATTTCCTGTTAAATTTAGATTTACTTGTTGTCCTGGACACACTGCATTACTTGCAGATGAAATTGCAGTTCCCGCAGTTGCAGGATTTGAACATGGACTAGCCAATACTGCAGATACTCCATTTGAGTAATTATAAGCCAAATCTCGCATATATACCGCATAAGTATAAGGCCCTCCAGAAGCGCTTGCATCTGTAAATGTAGTTGTAGCAGATCCTTGTATATTTGCTAATACAGTCCAAGTATCTGTTCCATTCACCAAAGTACTTGCTCCTGCAGCACCACTTGCTCCTGGATCGTACATCGCCTGTGGATTTATAGTTGGTGGAGTAACATTTACTCCATTGGCTCTTAATATTAATACACCACCAATACCCGATGCTGGTGCTCCATTATCAATCCCATTATTCCAAGTAAGTACATTACCATTTAAAATTACCCCGTTAACAGGATCTGGTGCAGTATAATCGGGTACATTAGATGTACTCGGATACATAATCAAATCATCAATATATATTGTTGTTCCCGCAACTGAAGCTGAACGAAAAGCTCTTAACGAAATTCCGTAGTTACCAGCCGCTACTGTAGCAGTTGAAACGGAAGTTATTCTGCTCCATGTAACATCATTCAAATTTGCAGGCTGACCAGTAGACGTTGTAGATGGATTTAATGTATTGGTTGTTCCTGACCTATAACCCAAATGGAACAACGCGTTATTTGCTGTGTTCGATTTACCCCAACCTATCGTGATTAAATAATAACCTGTACCAGGTACTGTTACAAATGGATTTGTTGTTCCAATCGTAGTTCCCGATGTTGCTGGGTCTGTAATCGCCATCGAATTTGTTCCCGATCGCACATTAGCTGGAGTAGTATGAACCGACCAAGTTCCTGTAACCGCAGACCAATTATTTGGAGGCGTAGATACTGTTGTTGATTCGAAGCCCCAATTTTGTGCAAATGCTGTTGTGTTAAAAAAACATAAGAACGCAAAAAGGTACTTAAGTAATTTAGTTGAGTAATTTTTTTCCATAAGAAATCTCTATTAAAAGAATAATGTATTAGAATTAAATATAATTAATTCTCGGCCAAAATGAAGGGATTTAGTGAAAATATTACTAAAATCTGACTAGAATAAAATAAAAAACAGTACAAATAATTGTTTTATGTAGAGATTTATTCTATGACGATAATCTATTATCTTCGCGTATGATAAAAAACGACCCAAAAGATTGGCTTAGCTTTATTTTCAAGTTTCATAAATCGGATACTATTCGTACCCTATTACCTGCCATTTTATTTATGTGCGTATATGCTTATGGAGTAGCCTATTTAGAAATTCATCATTTTAAACTTTCAGAAAATTCTCATATTAAAAATGTGACCGTGATGCATAACCTTTTAGGTTTTGTGATTTCGATGTTACTCGTATTTAGAACGAACACCGCTTACGACCGTTGGTGGGAGGGTCGTAAGCAATGGGGTGCATTGGTGAATAATTCTAGAGGTCTTGCTATTAAGTTATCAGCGATACTTGCACCTGAAGATCTAGCAGAAAGAAAATTTTTCAAGAAAACAATTCCCGCATTTGCATCAACACTAAAAAATCACCTTCGTTCCGAAGAAACACAAATGGAATTATTTGAAGACCCTGAATCTGGGTTTACGGTCGACCATACTAAACACAGGCCAAATCAGATTTCATTACTAATCAACATCCGTTTGCAAAATATGCTTCGTCAAGGAAAGATTACTCAGGAACAACTCCTTTTCCTCAACAATGAAGTACTAGCATACAATGATATTTGTGGTGCTTGCGAACGAATTAAAAACACACCAATCCCCTATTCCTATTCTGCATTCTTGAAGAAGTTTATTTTCATGTATGTTATAACTCTTCCCATAGGATATGTATTTACGCTTGGTTATTATATCATTCCAGTAATTGCATTTGTTTTTTATGTTCTTGCCAGTTTAGAATTAATTGCAGAAGAAATAGAAGACCCATTTGGTAAAGATGCAAATGATTTACCTCTGGATAATATTGTGCTTACTATAGAGCGCAATGTGGAGGAGATACTTTAATTGTAATTGTAAATTGTAAATTACAAATTGTAAATTCTAAATTACGAGTTACGAACTACGAGTTACGAACTACGAGTAAACGGCTACAAACTACAAGTTACAAGTCAAAACATCGAATGCAACATTTCTGCGAGTAACTCCTTAGTTACAAAACTCAAAGACTAGATTTGCTACTTTAGTACGTTCATCTAGAAAAAACGCATGAAAAAATTTATCATCACCTTATGTGTAGGATTAATGTCGTTAGCATCCTACGCGCAAACTCCTGAGGCGAAAGGTACAATACGCGGTACTATAATCGACTCGAGTAACAATCAGAAACTAGCTTATGCTACCATCTCCATTAAACTAGAAAATGTACCTACCATGAGGAGTACATTAACTAAAGAAGACGGAACATTTATTCTTGAGAAAATTCCTAATGGGAAGCATCAATTAAATATTATAAGTGTAGGGTTTAAAAAAATTAGTAGAGACATTGAAATTAGTGACGCCCAATCATCAATAAATATAGGGCAGCTATATCTATCCCCTCAAGGTAACAACCTACAAGAAGTAGAAGTAACTACTGATAAGCCATTGGTAAAACAAGAAGTAGATCGTATATCCTACGATGTACAATCGGATCCCGAGAGTAAATTTCAAACAGCATTAGATATGTTACGTAAAGTTCCGTTGATAAGTGTTGATGCTGATGATAACATACAAGTTAAAGGAAGTGCAAATTTTAAAGTACTCATCAACGGTCGTCCTTCTTCTTTAGTAGCACGTAGTCCGAAAGATGTTTTTAAAGCTATGCCTGCCAGCAGTATTGTAAAAATTGAGGTAATTACTAATCCTCCTGCAAAATATGATGCCGAAGGTCTTGCTGGTATTATAAATGTTATTACTACACAAAAATTAGAATCGGGATATAATGGTACTATTGGAGCTCGATATAATTTCCCTTGGGGACCTGGTGTAAACGCTTCACTTACTTTGAAAAAAAATAAGTTTGCTATGAGTGGTTACTATGGATCAGGTTATCAAGATATTCCAAGTACGAATTTCAACTCAAGCAGAATCGGTGTTCTACAAGAAACAAAATTACTTCAGAATGGTACGAATAAAAACATGTGGATGTGGCAATACATGGAGTCGGAAATGAGTTACGAATTCGATACTTTAAATCTATTAACCGCTACTATTGGTGCTAACCCTGGATATGGGAATCAAAAAAGCACACAAACAAGTTCTCTTTATAATTCAACAGGAGCATTAGATCAATATTTTATCTTAGTAAACGATGGACACAACGATTGGAATGGTGTTGATTTAGGAGTGAACTTCCAACATGGTTTTAAAAAGAACAAAGAGCAATTATTAACTCTTTCCTATAAATACTCTCCAAACTCAAACAGTAGCGATACAAAAATTAGCAGCAGAGACAATGTGAATTTCGCTTTCAATCCGTATAACCAACGCAACGAATCGGGAACAAAAGAACAGACCTATCAAATGGATTACGTTCACCCTATCAATAAAAAATTAGATATAGAAGCAGGTGTAAAAGCAATCACAAGAAATAATTTTAGTGATTATGTGCAAGAAAATTACGACCCGAATCTAAATACATTTGTATACGATTCTACGAATAGCAATACATTCGACTATCAACAAGATGTATATAGCTTTTATAATTCTTATAATGTAAAGTTAGATTCATGGGGTATTCGATTAGGTGTACGTGTGGAGAAAACTAAAGTAGACGCTGATTTCAAAACAACAGCAACTACAGTTAAACAAGATTATACAAATGTAATTCCATCTATTTCTGTTCAACGTAAATTTAAAAACATGAACAGCCTAAACTTAGGATATACACAACGTATAGAACGCCCGAGTATTTGGGAACTTAATCCATTTGTAAATCAAACTAATCCTCGCTTTATTAGTTATGGTAATCCTAACTTAAAAGCAGTACTTACAAATAACTTCGAAGTTGGATTTAGCACTTTTAAGAAAGGATCTATCAATGTTGGTGCTAGTTATTCATTCGCAAATAACACAGTACAAAATGTAACTACACTTGGAACTGATACTATTAGCAGAGACACTTATGAGAATGTGGGTAAAGATCGTAAGCTTGGCTTCAATGCAAACATTAGTTATCCATTTTCTAAAAAGTTAAATGTAAACTTTAATGCAATGTTATCTTACATTTGGATTGAAGGTACATACAACTCACAGTTCTTTACTAATGAAGGTTTCCAAGGTAATGCTTATGCATTTGCCAGCTATACTCTCCCTAAAGAATTTCGTTTTCGTGTAAACATGGGTTACTATAGTCCATGGATATTATTACAAGGTCAATCGAACGAATATGTTTATACATCATTTAGTGTATCAAGAGACTTCTTCGATAAAAAATTAACCGTAAATGCGAACATCAGTAATCCATGGAAAAAATATCGCGACTGGACACAAGATTTTAATACTGCACAATTTATACAAAGAAGCAACTACCAAAACTTTTATCGCTCTTATGGATGTAGCATCAGCTACCGTTTCGGAAAATTAGACGGAGGTGTAAAGAAAAATCAAAGAGGAATTAGCAACGACGACGTGAAAGGGAAAAGCGGAGGACAACAAGGAGGGTAGTTCGTGTGCTCGTGTGCTCGTGAATTGTGTGCTCGTGAATCGTTTGCTCGTGTGCTCGTTTGTTCTTAATTTTACGACCATATGAGCAAGCGAGCAAACGAACACATAAAAGTTTACGGAATTAACAACTGCGACACGGTACAAAAAGCAATTAAGTACCTCAATACCCATCACATAGAATTTGAATTTCACGATTATAAAAAGCTTGGAATTGATGCGAAAAAGTTAAAATCATGGGCTAAACTTGCTCCATTAGATCAAATCGTAAATAAAAAAAGCTCCACTTATCGTCTATTGTCTGAAGAAGACAAAGAAAAACTGAATCAATTAGACACTGCTTTACCCATTATTCAAGCAAATAGCAGTATAATTAAACGCCCTATTATCGAATTAAAGAATAATATCATCCTAGGATTCGACGAAAAAGTGTATAAAAATCAATTGTAACATCAAGTTTTACAATCACTTATAACTTTTTTCCACATTTGTTGTAACATATTCCTTTGAGGCATCGTAAACAACCTCAAAACCCAAAATCAACAAATGAAATTAAGGAAAAACATATTGAACATTTTAGCGGTGGCTGCTGTGGGCTTATTTGCCTTCTCTCCAGCTCGTCCGGTTAAAAAACAATATGGCTTCCTAGATATTAAATCTGTTCAGGAGTTAGAAGCTGCTGAATCGTTCTCTTTCTCTATCATTTCAGATAATCATGGTGCTAGTCCGATTGACAATATTCAAATGGCTAAAATGGTTAAATGGGTACAAGAATCGAATGATGCTTTTGTATTAGGTGTAGGAGATCACTTAGAAAAAAATAAAGACAATGATTTCTTAACCTATTTAATTCGTAATGAATGGTGGAGAAACAACTTCTACCCTACTATTGCTGATGCTGAGAACGATTATTTCGGTTCTGGTCAAGCGGATTGGGGAAGTGGAGGTAAATTATTAAATCTGCTAGGTTTAAACAGACGTTGGAATGTAGAGATGAATGATAATGGTGCTGAATATTATGCAAAAATGATTGTAAATGGAATTACTGTTCATTACATCGTATTGCATTTCCCAGATAATCCAAATGATCAAAGTATTGCATTTCCAGAAACTAGCAAACAATTCTTAATCAATACCCTTAACAAAATAAACAAAGGAGCTAACGATATTATTATCACTTCTGCACATTCTATGTATGGATCTTGGATAGATAATTTAAGTCCTTCTCAACAAAAAATTGTAACTTCTAAATGTGATTTAATGTTGGCTGGCACCTCACATTACTTTGAACGTAGAGTTCCTGAGGGATTAGAAAATTCAGGCCCGCTAATGATTTCAGCAGGTTCAGTAAATAAAGCTCGTTGGGGAAGTAATAATGGATTCTTACAAGTACATGTAGTAAAAAATCCCCTATCATTAGTAGTTCAATATGTGAACACCGACGATACTGAAGTTAAATTACAAGACGCTCCAAATTCTTACATCAAATACATTAATGGTGGAGTTTATCCATTATCATTCCCACATGTCGACATTGCTAGCCAAATGGTCGCTCAAGCTTATTAATCTTATTGTATAAGTACTATTAACCTGCATCCCATCGTTGCATATTAATTAATTTTTAAACAGTTTTGGGGATGAGAAAAATACTGGTACTGGTTATTCTATTAAGTTTATCACAAGATATTCTTGCACAACATAAACTTCCCAAATTAAAAGAAGGTGATTTAATCTTTCAAGATTTAGATTGCGGCCCATTATGTGATGCCATTGAAGCCGTAACAGAGGGTTACCAAGGGAGAGATTTCTCGCATGTGGGTATGGTGGTAAAAATTAATGATGAATTGAGAGTGGTAGAGGCTATAGGATCGAAAGTACAAAGCAATTCTATCGACAGTTTTTTTATGAGAACACCTCAGCCACAAAAGTATTTGGCTATGAGAGTAATACCTGAGTATGAAAATCGTATACCAAAAGCTTGTAAATATGCTATTAGTACTATTGGCAAGCCATACGACGATAGATTTATAATGAATAACGATTCTTTATACTGCTCAGAATTGGTATTCCATGCCTTTGAAAGTAAAAACGAATCTATATTTCAATTACAACCCATGACCTATAAAGACCCTAACACTAGGGATTTTTTTAAAGCATGGACTGAATATTACAAAGGACTTCAATCATTTATTCCAGAAGGTCTACCTGGAATTAACCCTGGATTAATCTCTAGATCGCCCTATTTGGTGGTAATCCCCAACGAATAAGAGATAGAATCGTGTATTTGTGGATATTTTACTGAGTTTTTAACAAGTTTCATTATATAAAAACACATAGATTTGAACGTTATATCAAGAATTTCGATTAAATCATGGTTCTATCAAAGAAACTACTAGTATATATCCCTTTCATTTTACTCTCTCTCAATACTTTTTCTCAAGAAAGTTCTACTTTCTATGAGACAGATGTTGAATTCAGGCAAGGCTTACACCTATTCGATCGTCAGCAATATAACGCTGCACTGCATAGTTTTGAGTCTATTAACAAAAAACTTCTACAAGAGTCGAGTTTAAGTTTAAACGATAATGCCAAACAAATGCTTATCCAGTCGACGTATTACATCGCAATATGTGATTTGGAGTTATACCATCAAGGTGCCGAAAACAAGCTAATGGCTTTTGTCGACCGATATCCAGAACATCCCCTATCCAAAACAGCAAGTTTCGAGTTAGGGAGCTTCTATTACCGACAAAAAGACTATAAAAAAGCAATACAATGGTTTGAAAAAACCGAGCAGAATTTATTGAGCCCTACCATGCAAAATGAGTTTAATTTCCGTTTTGCATACTCACTCTTTGAAGAAGATAAATATCCTGAAGCATCTGAGCGATTTGAGAAATTAATTGACAAGAACTCTAAATACTCATACCCTGCTGCCTATTACGATGGTATTATTCAGTATAGAACTAAAAATTATGATTTAGCATTAACTCGCTTTGAATTTATTAAAGCTTCTAAAACTTATGCCGAAATAGCTCCAAATTACATTTGTAAAATATATTATGAGCAAAAGAATTATGCAAAAGCTCTAACAGCTGTTTCAGAGGCCATACTTGTAGCAAATGTTAAAAACATTAACGAAATATATTTAATAGGTGGATCAAGTGCTTTTGTTTTAAAAGATTGGTCGAAAACTATTGAATACTACGAACTAGCAGCAAAAAAAAGTGCATTGAACGACTTGGCTACTTACGAAATTGGCTATGCTTTATTCCAAAACCAATTGTATCAAAGAGCTATCGATTATTTAAAATCTAATGCGGATAGAAAAAATGCATACAGCCAACATTCTTTGTACGTTATCGCTCAGTGTTTCTATCAATTAGGCGACAAGCCTTCTGCTAGGAATGCATTTTCTAAAGCTTCGAAACTAGATCAAGAGAAATTCATTAGTGCATCGTCGTTAATGAATTATGCAAAATTATCCTACGAATTAAACTTCTATCAAACAGCTATTGAATCTTTTCAGGATTATTTAGATGAATATCCAGAATCTGCAGATGCTGAAGATGCGCAAGCTTTATTGGGAGAGTCGTTGTTATTTACAAGAAATTATAAACAAGCCATTCAGATTCTTGAGAAAATACAACCTCGTACAAAAAGAGCAAATCTAGCCTTTCAAAAAGTAAGTTATTATAGAGGTATCGAATTATTTAATGAAGGGAAATATAACGAAGCCATCACCTTGTTTAATCAATCGTTGAACAATGCTTTAGATAAAAACATTCAACAATTAGCTTGGTACTGGAAAGGTGAAAGTTATTATCAGCTCAACAATTTCGATGAAGCATTAAAATACTTTTCTATATACGATCAATCGAACAATGGAAGTGCTGAGTTAAACTCAATGGTGAATTACCAATTGGGATATACTTATTTCAAGAAAGAGGATTACAAGTCGTCTATAGTGTATTTCGATCGCTTCGTGAAGGCTGAAACAAAAATCAACAATCCCAACAACACAAAAAAAATAAATGATGCGATACTTCGCCTGGCAGATGGATACTTTGTAATTAAAGATTACGATAAGGCCTTGTTCTCTTACAATAAAATAATTAATGATAAAGCCAGTGGATCTGATTATTCTATTTTCCAAAAAAGTATGATTTTAGGATTACAGAATAAACAAAATGACAAAATAGTTAACCTAAAAAGTCTATTGAGTAGTTTTCCAAACTCTAGTTATGCAGATGATGCTACCTATGAAGTTGGAAATGGATTTTTTATAATGAATAATACAACTGAAGCTATTCAATACTTTTTGCAACTAATTCAGAAATTTCCAAATAGCAGATATGTATCTAAATCGCGCTTAAGCTTAGGATTGATTTACTATAACGAATCTCAAGATGAAAAAGCTTTGGCAATGTACAAGGCTATTATTGTTGACTATGCAGGTACAGAAGAAGCCAAAGAAGCATTGTTAGCTATTAAGAATATTTATGTTGATGCAGGCAATGCAGATGGATATTTAAACTATGTAAAAACACTTCCATTTGCGAGTGTAAGTGCGGGTGCTCAAGATTCAATCACTTACCAAGCAGCGAATAATCGCTTCCTTATTGGCGATTGTGAGAATGCTATAAATGGCTTTAACTCTTATATTGAACGATTCCAGAATGGTAATTTTATTGTAGAAGCACATGCCAATCGAGCAGAGTGTTTTATGAAAACCAAAAGGGAAAAATCGGCACTCATTGATTTTGAATATTTAATTTCGATAACCAATACCAAATATTTAGAGCGCTCATTATTACAAGCAGCAAGAATATACTTTAAGAATAAAGAATACGAAAAATCTGCAAAGTATTATACACAGTTAGAATCGCAAGCAGAGTTTAAGGATAATTATTCTGAAGCTATTTCGGGAGCATTAAAATCATACGCAGAATTAAAAGATAGCACAGGTATTTTAAAATACAGTCAGCGTGTTTTATCTTTTGAAAAATCGAGTATTGAAGATCAATATTTAGCAAACCTATACCTAGGTCGTTATTACTACAGTCAAAATAGAATAGATGAAGCGGATAATTATTACAGAGCAGTAGCCAAGATGACCAAAACAGAGGCTGGAGCAGAAGCGAAATATATGCTAGCTAGTATTTTATTTACTAAAGGAAAGTATTTAGATGCTCAACAAGCTTGCTTCGACTTGAGTAACCAAGTTCCAGCATACGAATATTGGGTGGCACGTGGGTTTATCATCTTAGCAGAAACCTATGCGAAATTGGGTAACGATTTTCAGGCAAAAAGCACACTGCAATCAATTATTGAAGAGTATAGTGTAACAGATGATGGAGTAATAGATGAAGCCAATAAAAAACTTTTAGAAATCAGTCAGCCAAAATAATATGAACAGAATACTATTCACACTATTGGCTGTTGCTTTGATAAATGCGAACAGCTACGCACAGAAGAACTTATCTGAAGAGGTTAATGTTGTACGTCAGTATAAACCTATACTTGCAGAAGCGATTAAGATAAATTCTAATCCTGAAATAAAAATTGAAGAAACAGGGAAAGAAAATCCAAATTATAATTTCCTCTCGCATAGAATTGATAGTAGTTTGAAAATAAATGCTATTCAAATAGAAAAAATGAAAAACGAAAGCATTGCGAAATTATACAAAACCTATATTAGAGTAGGTGGAGGAAACTACCGCAGTTCTTATGTTGAAGCATGGGTTAACAATTTACGTTCTAAAGAATGGATAATTGGAGCTCATTATCGCCATCATGCACAAGTAGGTTCTGTAGAGAACATGGCGTATAGCGATAATACTTTAGATGCCTATGCAAAAAGAATATATAGCAAGCAAACTTTGGGCATTGGGATATTATATGATAGAGATGTTAATCATTTCTATGGTTATGATCACTCACTATTTAAATATAAGGCAAAAGATGTTCGTCAGCATTACAACTTGTTTGGAATACAAACAGAACTTAAATCGAACAACACTGATTTCAACAGCACAACATATGTAGGTAATTTTGATTTCTACACGGTTAAAGATCGATTTGATGCAGCTGAGAACAGGTTTGGCTTAAACACAGCGATTAAGTATAAAGAATATCAAACAAAAATAGGTGTGGATATTGCAACTTTTGAAGACTCTATTACTTCAAAAAACAATCTATTTTATGTTGAGCCAAGTATTCATTTAAAGGAATCGGGGATTAATTTCGAATTAGGATTTGCAGCGTATCAAGAATTTGGAGATAATAAACTTTTCCATATTTATCCAAAAATTAACGCGAATTATCGATTAGCTGATTTAGATGCCTTAGTTTATGTTGGATTAAACGGTAAAATGCGAAAAAATAGCTTGAAAGATTTCTATACCAACAACCCATTTATTGGAAAAAACCTACAAGTTTTAAATACCAATGAAAAAATAAATTTATATGGAGGGATAAGAGGAAAGATTGATTTAAAAAATACTTATCAAATAAACCTTTCTTACAAGTCGATTTCCAGAGAAGTTTATTATGTAGCGAATAACGATCAATACAGAACATATCAAGTTATCTACGATGGGCCTAAAGCTTCGGAAACGAACATCAATTTAAATTATACTCACCAAAGTTCAGAGAAACTTAGGATATATAGCACATTCGACTACACCATATATAAAACTGACACGTTAAAAGAAGCTTGGAATAAGCCAAGCACTATCTTTAGATTAGGTAGCAATTACAATATTTCCAATAAATTTCTTCTAGATGTGCAGTTGTATTCTTATTCAAAAATGAAAACGCAAACAGTTACTGGTGCTGTAGAAGATATTAAAGGAGGAGTAGATTTGAACTTAGGTATTGATTATCGATATTCTAAAATCATTTCTGTATATTTAAACTTAAATAACATGCTGAGCTACAAGAGAGAGCAATTCAATTACTATAGTGGATTGGGCTTTCAGGCCATGTTAGGAGCTAGCTTCAGATTCTAAAATTGTAAACTATGACAAAAAAACTCTTTGATTATGTGCATGAAATACTTGCAGAAAAAGAAAGTGTTATTGTGCCCGATTTTGGTGCTTTCGTTTTACAAAAAACAACCACGTTTTTAAACGATGGCGAATACATATCAATAATTTTCTCAGCTCAACAGCAGCATGATGATGGAGTTTTAAGTACTCATATTGCTACAACAGAAAATATCGGCAATGAGGATATTGAAGAATTTATCGCTACTGAATTAGAACAAATTTTTGAAGAGATTAACGATAAAGGGATTTATAACGTTGAAGGAATTGGAGAGTTTAGAGCTATAAACGAGAGAATTGTATTTAAACCATACGACGAGCAGTATATAAAAAGAACTACCCCCTCTACTCCTCCTCCTACAATTAAAGTAGAAGAAGATAAAAAACCAGAACCGATTCTAGTTAAAGAAGAGGTAGTTGTTACAAAAGAAGAACCAAGGGAAGAACCAAAAATAGAAACGACGTTCAATACTAGTCCATCTGTGCCAGAATCCAAGGTTAAAGAAGAAGAATACAAACCCACTAAAAACATTCCAAAGAAAAAATCAGAGGAATCAAACATAAAGGTTCCTTTGTTAATCATACTAATTATTGTAATTCTTGGAGGTACATATTACTTTTTTCAAGACGAACTCGCCAATCTTAGTAAACCAACAGTAACTAATGACAGCACTCAATTAATTAGCGACGAAAACTTACAACAACTTTCGGATACTCTAAATGAGGTAAATGCAGAAATAACTTCTACCACACCAACAGTTACCGAAAGCCCGAGTACTCCAACAAATGAAATTGTAACGAACAACATTCCTAAAGGCAAAGACGTTATCTTAAAAGGCAATGTTACTGAGCTTACATATTATGTAACCAGTGGAGCTTATTCATCTAAACAAGAGGCTGAATTAGAAAAACAAAATTTAGATTATACTGGGTTCGAGGCTAAAATTATTGAAACCAGTACTGGTAAAAAATATCATGTAGTAGTAGCTGAGTTTAATAACGAAGCAAAAGCAAGAGAAGAATTATCTTTTGCCAATAACATTGATGCAAAATTCTATTTAACGACCGTAAAACCAAACGATAAATGATTTTATTACAAATTACAGAAACCATAGGAGCTGATACAGTTCAGCAAGCTGTACAACAAGTTGCACAACAGGTAGCCACCAAAGCAAATCCTGAACAATTAAATTTATTGCAACTAATAATGAAAGGTGGATGGGTAATGTATCCTATCTTACTATTATCTATAATGGGTTTTTATATTTTCTTTGAGAGGTATTTTACACTAAGAAAGGCAAATAAAGACGAGAGCTCATTGATGTTACAAGTTAGAGAATTAATAAAACAAGGAAATTTAAGCTCTGCAGTATCGCTTTGCCGTCAGTCGAACACTCCTATTGGAAGAATGCTTCAAAAAGGATTACTAAGAATTGGTAAACCTATAAAAGAAATTGAAGGTGCAATAGAGAATGTTGGAAAACTAGAAGTTGCTAAACTCGAGAAAAACATAAGTGTATTAGGGATTATTGCTGGTATAGCTCCAATGTTGGGCTTTGTGGGAACTATCTCTGGAGTAATCAAAATTTTCTATAATATTTCATTATCTGATAACATTAGCATAGGTATAATCGCAGGTGGTTTATATGAGAAGATGATTACCTCTGCGGCTGGTTTAATTATTGGTATACTCGCATATATTGGTCACCATGTTTTAAACTTAATGGTTGATAAAATTATTTTAAAATTAGAAACCGAAAGTATTGATTTTATCGATTTATTAGAGGAACCCAGTAAATAATGAATCTACGCCGACGACATAAAATTACGCCAGAAGTAAGTACTGCTTCGATGAACGACATTATGTTTTTCTTAATGCTGTTCTTTTTAATTGCATCTACAGTAGTAAACCCCAATGTGATAAAACTTTTGCTACCAAAGGCATCTAGCGGACAATCGGTAGCAAAAAAGACCATTAGTGTTTCTATCACTAAAGATTTGCAATACTTTGTAGAGAAGCAATTAGTTGGGCCAGATCAAATTGAGCAAGTACTCAATTCTTATTTAAGCAAAGCTGATGAATTAACAGTTATTCTGTATGTAGATAAAACGGTGCAAATTCAAGACATTGTGAATGTAATGGATATCTCTAATCGTTTAAAAGTTAAACTAGTATTGGCTACCGATCCAAAATAATTGAAGATGGAAGCAGCAGGACAAAGAGAAAAATCACAACGCATAAAAGCGGTATTGGGTACTAGTATCTTACATGTGCTTTTATTATTAGCTTGTTATTTCTTCTACATCAATGTTCAAATACCTACCGAAGAAATTGAAACAGGTGGAATTGTAATTAATTATGGGACCAGCGAAACTGGAATGGGCAACGATTATACTAGTATGGATGAGCCAGCTATTGGCGAAAATATTTCTTCGGAGCCGATAGAAGATCCTAATAGACCTAACTCAAATCCAACTGAAAACAGTAGTGCCGACAGAGATGTATTAACACAAAACACCGAAGATGCACCAGTAGTAAATGATAAGAATCCAAACAGTTCAAATAATTCTTCTACCACTAATACTCCTGCTGAACCGGCAAAACCAAGTGTCGATCAACGTGCGATATTTAAAGGTAAAAAGAACAATGGAACTGGAGGAGGCGATGGCACTGGTAATACACCAGGTAATCAAGGAGCACCAGATGGCGACCCTAACAGTAAATCATATACAGGAACAGGATCTGGTGGCGGTGGGGTTGCGCTAAACTTGGCAGGTCGAAAATTCATTAGTTTACCACGTATACAAGACGACGGACAAACATCTGGAAAAATTACTGTAGATATTTCTGTAGATAAAACGGGAACCATTGTAACTGCAAAAGCGGGTGGTAGAGGAACTACCATTTCAAATGCGAACCTTTGGGATAAATGTGAAAGAGCTGTGTTGGGTTGTAAACTTAATGCGATTACATCGGGACCAGAAATTCAGGCAGGTTCTGTAATATTTACATTTATTTTAGAATAACACTATTCGTTTTGAACTATCAAGAAACATTAGCATTTCTGTATGCTCAATTACCCATGTTTCATAGAATTGGGGCTCAAGCATACAAGCCCAGTTTAGACAATACTATTGCCTTATGTGAAACATTGGGTAACCCTCAACACCAATTTAAATCTATTCACATTGCTGGAACAAATGGAAAAGGATCTAGCTCGCATTACTTAGCTTCTGTACTTCAAAGTAGTGGTTATAAAACAGGATTATACACCTCCCCTCATTTGAAAGATTTTAGGGAACGTATTAGGATAAATGGAGAGATGATTCTGGAGCAAAGAGTAGTAGAATTTGTAGAACAACATAAAGAAACAATTGATCGAATAAAACCTTCTTTCTTTGAGTTGTGTGTAGCAATGGCATTTAAATATTTTGCAGATGAAAAAGTTGATATAGCAGTAATTGAAGTGGGTATGGGAGGGCGATTGGATTCTACTAACGTAATTATGCCCGAGCTATCTTTAATAACTAATATTAGCTATGATCATACACAGTTCCTAGGAGACACCTTGCCAAAAATAGCTAGAGAGAAAGCAGGTATTATTAAACCAAACAAAAAAATAATTATCTCAGAATATCAGCAAGAGTGTGCATTTGTATTTGAAGAAGTTGCTAAAGAAGTAAATGCTGACATTGTATTTGCAAACAATCGTTATCGAATAAAAAAAGAGACACCAAACGATTTAAGTGTTGCCAACTTCACTGTATACAAAGATGGGCACGAAACGTATAAATTGGAAAGCTCATTAACTGGTACATACCAGGAAAAAAATTTAGCGGGAGTACTTTGCGTAGTAGATGAATTAAAATTACTTGGCTACCATATATCTGAACAGCAATTGTTGCATGGCATTAAACATGTAAAGATGCAAACAGGCTTAAGAGGTCGTTGGGATTGTTTACAAACAAATCCATTGGTAATTGCTGATACAGGACATAATGAGGATGGTATAAAAGAAGTATTAAAACAACTACAATCATATCATTACAATACATTGCATTGGGTTTGGGGCATGGTAAACGACAAAGATCCAGCGAAAGTTTTTCCGTTACTACCTAAATCGGCAACTTATTATTTCTGTAAGCCAAATATTCCCAGAGGATTAGATGCTGAGGAATGCGCTCTGTTGGCGAAACCCTATCATTTAAAGGGTAAATCATACGAAAGTGTAAAAATAGCTCTAGAGCAGGCGCTTGCAAATGCAGGGAAAGACGATTTAATTTTAGTTGGAGGCAGTACTTTTGTTGTAGCAGAGGTACTTTAATGCTATTTTTACAAAACATAGCCCAGATACATGCAGAAATTTTGGAATAAATTGTTGAACCTCGGAGCAAGCTCCGAATTAAATCATATTGAACTCAATCAAGTAAAAATTGTAAATTTTGGTGCACTATTCGTTACCATCGCAGGCATCGCATTTTTTATTGAAAGTTTACAAATTGGTAACTCACTATTAAGTTTTGCACTTATTATTTCTCCCATATTCTACACCCTTGTTTTTGTAAGCAACTATTATAAAAAAAGAAAACTAGCCAGAAATTTATTGTTTTTTGGACTATGTATAGAAATCAGCGCCTATTCATTACTGGATAATCCTAGTAGTTTCACATTAAACTATTTTTTTGGAATAGCAATGATTTCATTCGTTTTATATAACAAAACGATTAATAGAGTACTCGGTTTAGTGCTATGTGTAATATTGTATTTTGGGTTAGATTATTTACAACCACATATTCAATCGCAATTGCCCTTCGACCCTATTATATATGTGCTCGACGTACTTACCATGTTCACAGGGATATTAGTAATTATTCATTATTTCCTAAAGATTAATACAGAATATCAACAGATTATTTTAGAACAAAAAATAGAATTAGAAAAGATAAATGTAAATAAAACAAAACTTATTTCTATTATCACACACGACATCAGAAATCCAATCAATTCATTAAATCTTGTTTTAGAATTACAGAAAGACAGAGAGTTAAATAATCAAGAACTGAATGACCTATTAAATAAAATTAGAAAAGAATTTATCAATCAATTTGAGTCGATAGATAACCTCTTAAAATGGTCGCAAAACCAATTATCGGAAATTAATGTAAACTATGAATTAGTGGATGTTGATCAACTTATAGTAAACACTATAAAAGAATTAAATTACAACATCAATCAAAAAGAAATTAATTTAGGCATTTCAATCTGTGGAAGCGATAAAACAAAATGCGACAAAACGCATTTAGGAATTATTTTCAAAAACATTTTATTTAATGCTATAAAATTTACGAAGAACAAAGGCCATATTTATATTACAACTACTAATGAATTCAATAAATATCGTATCGACATAGAAGACGATGGAATTGGATTTGAGGATTACCAAACCAACGAGTTCGAAGAATACAAAGGCACAAGCCAACAAATTGGTACTAATGATGAAATCGGCAATGGGTTAGGGCTCATTATCTCAAAAGAATTAGCAGAAAAAAACAATGCCAAAATTCTCATTAAAAACAATTCTGGTGGAGGATCAACTATAAGAATTGAATTTAATATCAGTTAATATGGAAAGAGTCGCTTCAATTCTAATTGTAGATGATGAACTGGATATTTGTTTCCTATTATCTGGTTTTCTAAAAAAACATTACGAAAAAGTAGATAGTGTAAACTCTTTATCAGAATATCATAAAATAAATCTAAACGAATACGATATTATCTTCTTAGATAACAATTTATCGGATGGTAGTGGATTCGAAGAAATACAAAATATAAAAACCAGCCATCCCAAAATAAAAATTGTTGCGATAAGTGCCTTCGATACTGTATCAGAGCGTATGAGTGCCATTGAAAAAGGAGCTGATTTATTTTTGGGTAAACCATTTGGACAAGAAGAGATAATAAACACGATAAATAAGTTTAGAAAACATGAAATCTAAACACCCCATAATCAGAAAAATACTGCTTTCGTTCTTAATACTTAAGAGCACTTGGAATGAATTTATTGACGATAAAGCTTTTAAGTTAAGTGCTTCACTTGCTTATTATACTATATTTTCTTTAGCTCCGATGTTAATTGTTATCATCTCGTTATGTGGAATTCTATTTGGTAAACAAGCCGTAGAAGGGCAATTATTCGATCAAATAAGAAACTATGTAGGCGATGGAGCCGCTATACAGATACAAAGTATGATAGGTGATGCAGACGTACTTAAAGGAAGCTTCGTGGCTAGCATTATTGGTATTGTAACTATGCTTATTGGTGCAACTGGAGTTTTTGCAGAAATTCAAGATTCTATCAATTTTATGTGGGGTGTAAAAACCAAGTCAAAAAGAGCTTTCTTAAAATACTTACTTAACAGATTAATCTCTTTCATTATAGTAATTGGTATGGGTTTAATATTATTAGTTAGTTTAGCCATAAATGGACTCATAGTAGGCTTTAGTCAAAGAATAAACGAATTGGCTCCTTTTTTCCCTATAGAATTTGCCAATTCAATTAATAGCATATTTATTTTCGCGGTACTTTGCATGTTATTTATAGTAATATTTAAAGTATTACCAGATGCCATAATATATTGGAAAGATGCATTGGTGGGCTCTATTTTTACTGCTTGTTTATTTATGATTGGCAAATGGGCAATTTCTTATTATCTTGGTATTATAAGTATTAGTACCACTTATGGTGCTGCGGCCTCTCTTGTAATTATTCTACTTTGGATATATTACTCGGCAATTATACTTTATTTTGGCGCTGAATTTACACACATGTATGCTATGCATGCTGGTAAAGGATTAAAACCCAAATCTAATGCCCAACTAGTACGTGTAAAATTGAATTAAACAACAATAATAAAATGAGCTCAACTAAACAACATAAGATATTAATTGTAGACGATGATGTGGACATGTGCCAATTACTGGGCAAATTCTTACAAAAAAAAGGATATGATGTAAACTGTGCACATAAAGGAAGAACAGCTATTGAAATGCTTAAAGAGGAGCAATATGATTTATGTATTTGCGATTTCCGATTAGGTGATATGGATGGTTTAGAGCTCATACAAAATATCAGAGCATTACACAAGGACATTAAGATATTAATGATTACTGGATATTCAGATATTAAAGTTGCGGTTCAAGTAATAAAAATGGGAGCTTTAGACTATTTAACCAAACCAATTATTCCAGATGAACTATTAGTTGCATTGTCGAAAGCATTATCAACAGAACAAAGTAGTACTCCAAGCTCTAGTGAAAATAAAATTAGTTCAAAGAAAACATATGATTACATTGTTGGCACTAGTAAACAATCAAAAGAACTATACAACCAAATAGATTTAGTTGCCCCTACTCCCTATAGTGTAATTATATATGGAGAAACTGGTACGGGAAAAGAATCGGTAGCAAGAACCATTCATGAGAGAAGTAATAGAAGTGACCAGCAATTTGTAGCGCTCGATTGTGGGGCAATCTCAAAAGAATTAGCAGGCTCTGAACTGTTTGGTCACGAAAAAGGCTCGTTCACAGGAGCACTTTTTAATAAAACAGGTTTGTTTGAGTTAGCGAATAAAGGAACACTATTTTTGGATGAAGTAGCTAATCTTCCATACGATATACAAACCTTATTACTAAGAGTTGTTCAAGAACAAACTATTAAAAAAATAGGCGGCATTACTGATATTCCTGTTGATGTACGCATTATTGTTGCTTCAAACGAGAATTTAGCAGAAGCTGTAAAACAAGGAAAATTTAGAGAAGATTTGTATCACCGTTTCAATCAATTTGGTATGCAAATAGCACCTCTAAGAGAGAGAGGTAAAGATATTTTACTCTTTGCACAACATTTTTTAGCCATTGCTAACAAAGAATTACAAAAAAATGTGTTGGGATTCGACGATGAAGTAATACAAAGTATAAACACCTATCCTTGGCCCGGAAATTTACGCGAATTAAACAATGTTGTTAAAAGAGCTTGTTTACTTTGTAATGGAAGCTTCATTGAAAGCAAATGCTTACCATTAGAAATATCAAATAATATACACTTAAACTTTGCCGAAAATAAAAGAGAAAATTTAAAAAGTAAGGAAAGCAATTTAAGTTTAAAAGGAGCAGCTGCAAATGCTGAAGCTGATACTATATTAAATGTTCTCCGTCAGGTAGAGTTTAATAAAACCAAAGCGGCGAAATTATTAAATATAGATCGAAAAACGCTTTACAATAAAATGAAGGCATTCAATCTACTCAATAATCAAAAGAATGAAGACGAATAAGTATGGCATAAACTATCCTTACTTTTTTGCTACAACTATCATTTGTAGTTTACCTTTTATTTTTTACCTCTTAGGATTCCGACTAAACTATAATAACCCAATAATTGATCTACAAAATATTGAAACGGTTAATGAGCTCGGGAATAAAAACACTTTAAGCCCTTTACTTAAAGGCAAATTTATTCACACCTTATTAGTAGGGTTTTCCATCACCATTGCCTTTGTAACAACCATACTTAGCTTTATCGATTACATTATCAAAAAAAATGTAAGTACACCTATTGTGGGTATAGCTTTGTTTTGCTCTGGAATGCTTGATTTTATTCATATCATGACCTCCAATCAGTTTATCAGCTATGAATTCGCAAATCCAGATATAAGTTCTTTCACATGGCTTTTCTCAAGAGTTTTTCATGCATTAATATTAATATTAGGAGTAGGTATATTTTTATTACAAGGCAAGGACCAATTTATTGAAGAGTACAAAAATGAAAAGTACTTCGTCGGATTTATTGGCTTCATCTTTATTTTACTCTCTATAAACGCTGTTTTAATTGTTACTGATAAATCCTTGGAAATTCCAGCAATGATTTATCCAGATTCTCTTATCTCCCACCCTTACGACTTAATACCATTAGTATTATACATTATAGCTGGGGTTTATATTTTTCCGAAATATTACCAATTAAATAAAAGCACATTTTCGCAAACTTTGATCCTTAGTTTAATTCCTGCCATTATTGCTCAACTACACATGGCTTTTGGCTCTAAGAGTATTTACGATTATCATTTCTTTGCCGCTCAAGTATTAAAATCGATTTCATACTTAGTACCATTTATTGGTTTAACCATAAATTACATCGAAACTTATAAAAAAGAAATCGACATATCAGAAGAATTAGACGTTCAACTAAAATCGAAACAAAAAATAGAAGACACACTTGTTGGTGTATTAGATGCTTCTTTTAATGGTGTAATGTCGCTCTTTCCTATTAAAAACGAACTGGATGAAGTCGTGGATTTTAAATGGACTTTAGTAAACAACAAAGCTCAAATAGATATGGGCTATTCAAGTGAAGAGCTCATAAACAGGCGCTTCTTCTCCATTCTACCTAATGGAACTTATTTGTTTGAAAAATATAAAAAGGTTTATCTAACTGGTGTTTCTGATAGGTTCGAGATATTTTCAGATCTAAGGAACAAATATTACGAAATTGCTGTAACGAAATATGCAGATGAAATAGCTGTAACATTCAACGATATTACTGATCAGAAATTCGGGCAAGAAGCAATATTAAATAATCAGAGAATACAAGCCACTAGTAAATTTGCTAGGTTAATGACACACGAAATAAGGAATCCACTCACCAATATCCTTTTATCAGTTGAACAATTGAAAGAAGATATCGACGAGAATTCTGATAAAAATATTTATATCGATATTTTACAAAGAAATACTATACGTATTAATGAATTGATTTCTGAAGTAATGAATGCTTCTAAAATGACGGAGCTAAATATCTCCGACATTAAATCTGATGTATTAATTAATGAATGTATAAAATTAGTACACGATAGAATTCAATTACAAAATATTAAACTTGAAGTGAGTATTATAGATAAGGTTGTTTTATTCGTCGACATTGAAAAAATTAAAATTGCCATTTCAAATATAATTCTAAATGCCATTGAAGCTGTTGTTGGCAAAGAAGGGAAAATCAATATTAATGGATACAAAAAGAACGATAGCTATATATTCGAAATCATAGATAATGGCATAGGTATATCCATAGAAAATCAACAACGTTTATTTGAACCTTTTTATACGAATAAGTCGAAAGGTATTGGAATCGGACTTACCGCCAGTCAGACCATTATTTTTAATCATCAGGGGAATATTCAAGTTAAATCTGAGTTAAATGTTGGAACTAGTTTCATCATTTCTTTACCTCTACAAAACATTTAACCATCTTAAAAATACTATTTTATTCTTTTGGCCTAGTTTTAGCACTATTAGGTGTAAGATTCTATGTCTGCCTCAAAAAAGCCTATTCTGTGAAAATAGGATAGGTTTTTTAAAAACATTCACAAAGAATCTTAGCTTTCCACATAGAACAATTTCCACAAAATGGGGAATATGTTCCTCAAGAAAGCAAAATTTAATAAAGTAGAAAAACAAAGATTAATATAATGATTAGAAGTATTATGTTTTTGATTGCCTTACTTTTTTTCATAGCATGGAGCTATGTATACTTTGTATTAGGCATTAAAGGATTAATACATTTTTTATTATTGATGTCGAATATTAGTTTACTGATAGGAGTATTATATCGTAAACGACTATCATAAAGAGCCTTCCTACAGTTTAGTTTAGTTTATACGGAGAATGGGTAACTCCGTTTACAGAAATAACCGAGGCGCCCGCCTCGGTTTTTCTTTTAGCTCGAATTCCTTATATTTAAGGATTAAGAATAGACCATGTCGATATACAACACTAAACAGCAAAGAATTATCATATTAATCCTAATTATACTTTTAGGAGCTTTTCTGGCCTATTCATTAAAAGATATTATTTCTGCTGGCTTAGGGGCAATAGTGTTATACACCTTACTTCGATCGTATTTTATTCGTTTAATAGAAGTTAGGAAATGGAAGAGATCTTTATCAGCACTTTTTATAATCCTGATTTCTTTCGTAGTAATCATCCTCCCCTTTTTTACTTTAAGCTGGATGGTGATCAATAAAATTGGGTTTTACACAGATAATCCAAATACCATTACAGAAATTTTAAATCACTTTTCGGCACTACTAGGAATCGATACTCATTCGGTAAGGGTTGTTGAAATAGTACAGAAAATAGAAACTTGGGCTTTAGGCTCTTTTCCAAGTCTGGTAAATGCCTTGGTAAATATTTTCTTTTTGATTTCTATAATGTACTTCATTCTATATTTCATGTTTACCGAATATGAAAGTTTCGAACGTTCTCTACTTAAATATCTACCCTTTAAAGAAAAGAATGCTTTAATGCTTGCACAGGAATTACAAAAAGTTACTCAAACCAATGTAATTGGCCAAGGTATTATTGCATTAGCACAAGGGCTTTGTGTTGGCTTAGGTTTTTTAATTTTCAAAATAGACGACCCAATCTTTTGGGGAGTGTTATCCGCATTATTGAGTTTTGTACCAGTTGTTGGTTCAGCATTGGTATTTGTTCCTGCTGGATTAATCGCATTAAGTTATAATAATTATTATAGCGGCATAGGAATATTAGTGTGGGGTGTAATTATTGTAGCAAATATCGATAATGCTTTAAGACTCATCATCAATAAAAAGATTGCTAATATTCACCCTGTAATATCTATCATTGGAGTAATTATAGGACTACCAATGTTCGGCATATTGGGATTAGTATTTGGCCCATTATTAATCTCATTTTTCATTCTATTAATATCTATTTACGAAAACAGAAGTACAACTCCATCCATCTATAAAACAAAGATTATATTAAATAAAAATGATGAAACGGAAAAAGACAACTAGTCTTATTTGCTTTTTCTTCTTTTTAATTCTATCAGAACATGCTGGTGCTGTTACATTAACTTTTGTTGATTCTGTTCCTAAGAAAACATATACTAAAATCGATAGTAGCTTAATGCGTTTCTCTAAAGAATCGAAAGTAGGAAACTGGCTTTTCAAAAATATTTACGATCCTCCTGAGAATAATGGCCCTAAACCTATTGATAATATGCAATCGCGACAGAAGCAAGATCGCATCAACCGCTATGAAGGGAAAATAATCCGTTCAATAAGGTTTAAAGTATTAGACCCTTTTGGTACGGAAGTCGACGATACCTTAATACACAGAAAAGGTGTTATTGAAAATATTGGTAATAAAATAAACATTGCTACACGTGAACGAAATTTAAATAGTTTAATTTTATTCGAAGTGGGTGATAAACTCGAACCCTTACGTTTAAAAGAATCTGAACGTCTTTTACGTCGTCAGGAGTACATACGTGATGCAAGGATTATAATACCATCTAATACGAAAAGAAAAGCCGATTCTGTTGATGTTATCGTAATTGTTCAAGATCGTTGGTCTATTAACGCCAGTGTTGGAGTAAGTACTTCTTCATCGGATTTTAAGATTACAGAATCAAACTTAGTAGGAACAGGATCGAAAGTAATTCAAGGGGGGAAATACGATTTTGCTAACCAAAAATTTTCTAACTGGCAAGGAGAATTAAGCGACAATAATTTATTCAACACTTATATTGATGGGAAAATGTTTTATAACATCTCCCCTCTTGTTCGTAATCATGGGATAAATTTCGATCGAACATTCTTCTCTCCTCTTACTAAATGGGCTGGTTCTGCAGGTATTAGTAGATATGTACAAACACTTGAATTTCCTGTATCAGATGGAGTTATTATACCCTCTCGATTAATGTATAATTTAAGTGATGTTTGGTTAGGAAGAAGTTTAAGAATTAATCAATCTGATGAAAATGGAAGATCCAATTCATTAGTAATTGGTGTTCGTTATGTGAAAACAGATTTCATTGAAAAACCTAGTTTACTGTTAGACACACTTGATTCGTACCAAGATCGCAATCTTTACTTGGCAAGCTTTGGTTTTTCGAGTAGAAGATATTATAAAGACAAAAAAATATTTCGATTTGGAAATACTGAGGATATTCCAGAAGGTCGGGCATTTAATGCCATTTTTGGGATTTATCAAGAAGGAAATGTGGAATACATTTACAATGCACTTAAATATTCGGCTGGTCAACATATCAATAACTTTGGGTACCTATCGGGTTCGGCTCAATATGGTGTTTATAATAACAACTATATTGCTTCAAGAGGTGTATTTCATCTCGACTTAAGTTATTTCTCCGATTTATGGACTAAAGGGAAATGGAATATGCGTCAGTTCGTTTATTTTCAGTCAACAAATGGCTTAAATAGGCTTGCAGGTGAGAGTATTTCCCTTAATGGTAGAGGACAAGAGGGATTATATGGATTTAATAGCTTTGCTGTGCTCGGACAGAACAAAACAATGCTTAAATTTGAGTCGATAATATACACCCCCTTTAACTTTGCTGGTATACAGGTTGCAACGGTTGCATTTGCTGGCTTCGGAAAAATTGGAAAACCAATAGTGCCCAATATCAACCCAAACACAGTATATCAGGCTTATGGTTTAGGTTTTTTATTGAGAAAGGAAAACTTAGTGGTTAATACCGTTCAAATTTCAATCGGTATATATCCTAATATTCCTTCAGGAACTGGAAGTAATTTTAAATACAACCCAATAGGAATTAACAATTTAAACTTTAGAGATTTCGATGTATCGAAACCCGAATTAATAAATTACAGATAAAATGGAACAACAAAATATAAAAGAAAATGTAGTCGATTTAGTTAACGACTTAAAAGCATATGCCACCTTAAGAGCTAACTTGGTAAGCTTACAGATAAAAAAATTATCTGCTGAACTTATTTCAAGTATAGGCTCAAATTTAATTGTAATCATTTTTGCTTCCTTTGTTTTTGTCTTTGGAAGTTTTGCTCTAGCCTATTTTATTGGTGAAAAATACAATAGTTTGTTTATTGGTTTTATAAGTGTTACAGGGATTTATTTCTTCTTGTTAATTCTTGCATTACTATTAAGAAACACTATTAAAAATTACATCAGTAATACTATTATTAGCACCTTATTTAAAGAAGAAGAACATGAAGACGATAAAGAATAAAGCTCAATTAGAAAAAGAAATATACAGACTACAACTGGAGCTAAAAGCGAAAGAAGAAAACTTACAATTGAAATTCGATCGCTTGGCCGATTCTTTAGAGCCAGGTGCTATTTTGAATATGGGGGTGAAATCTTTCTTTCGTAAGCAAACCACTAACAAGAGTATTGTAACTACTGGCTTAACAATACTAGCTGGATTTCTTGTAGAACGTATTATTTTAAGAAAATCTAATGTACTTGTAAAGTATGGAATCGCTCACCTAGCCATGGGTTTAGTGAGTAAACTAGCTGAAGAAAACTGGCATCCAGAAATCATCAGTAAAATACAAAATGCATTATCTCAAGCAATCAGTTCTGCCACTGTTGAAGAAGAAGAAGATAATAATGAAAGTTAGTTGGCTCTCGACTTTTTATAAAGTTTAATAGCTATGAGTAGTACAATGGTTACGACTAATAATCCTACCATTCCGTACAACAAGCCTAAGGCATCTTTTAATACTACTATAAATACTATACTTACTAAAAAGAGTGTAGCTAATTCATTCCATAACCTCAATTTCATTGAAGTCCATCGAACCTCGCTATTTTGAAGTTGCTTATATATGCGATGACATAATAGATGGTATAAGAATAACAAAATCACAAACCCAAACTTCAACATCATCCAAAAGGAAGTATAATAACCTGTAATATATACTAAATATGTACCTGTAATTAGCGTTAAGATAGCAGAGGGCCAGGTAATACCAAACCACAACCGACGCTCCATAATTCTAAATTGTTTCTGAAGAATATCGCGCACATCGTTTTCTTTTTCATTTGCTTCTACATCGTAAATAAATAATCGTACGATATAAAACAAACCTGCAAACCAAGTAACGACAAAAATGATGTGTAAAGCTTTCCAATAAAGCATAGATGTTAGATGTTAGTTATGAGGTGTGAGTTATGAGATATGAGTTATGTGTTGTGTTAGTTATTTAATACTATTGGGCCAGTAGTAATTACATTGCTTTTATTTAAACTCTTATCTAAAATATAATAATCGAACTTAACCGTATCTGCAATAACTACACTAATGTTCACTTTTAATTCCACTTCAGCTTTAGTTGGATTTTTCGAACCAAACTCTTTAATCCTTGAATTAAAATTTAAAGTATCTGTACTTCCTGGTATTAATATTTTGGTAAACTTCCCATCTCTCTTTTCAAAATAATCAATCATCACATTAAAGTCGTATGGCGGCATAGTATCCGAATTTGATAATCCCACATTCCCATCTCCATCGGTAAAAGTAAATTTCAATACCAAACTTGTATCAAAACCTGAAGCATTTTGAAGTAAAGAGTAGGAGCTCTCTGTAATAATTGGTCTATTATCGTAAGTCTCTAGCTTATTACAAGCAAGCACTAAAACCGACAAGCCAATTAGTAGGGCTATATTTTTAAAGTATTTACTCATTCTAATATTTAGATTGTAAATTTACAACAAAATAATGAACGTTCAACTATGCTTGAAATTACTCAAAACGATGTTTTTTCGATACAAAACCAACTTGATTTTGAAGAAATTGCCATGCATGTATTTAGGTTCCAGGCCAAATACAACAAAGTTTATACCGAGTTCATTTCACATTTAGGCATTGATGCAGAAAAAGTTGATTCTATACACGATATTCCTTTTTTACCCATAGAATTTTTCAAATCGCAAGAAATTATTACCCAACCTAGCTTGGGAAATGAAACAATATTTAGCTCAAGTGGCACCACAGGAACGATACAGAGTAAACATATCGTTAAAGACACTTCTTGGTATATTAATAGTTTCAGAAAGGGATTTGAGTTGTTTTATGGTGATGTAAAAGAATACATCATTATAGCATTGCTTCCCTCCTATTTAGAGCGTTCTGGATCTTCGCTAATCTATATGTGCGACGATCTTATTAAGAAGTCAGAAGACGTGCGTAGCGGTTTTTATTTGAATGAATTCGAAAAGATTAAAAATATAATAGAAGAAAGCAACGAGTCTGAAAAAAAAGTACTTCTTATTGGCGTTACTTATGCGCTCCTCGACTTTGCTGAAGCTTTTCCTTTCCAAATGCAAAACTGTATAGTAATGGAGACTGGTGGAATGAAAGGGAAAAGAAAAGAAATGCTCAGAGAAGAAGTCCATCTTATTTTGAAAAAGGCATTTCATTTGAATCGTATTCATTCTGAATACGGAATGACCGAACTACTTTCACAGGCATACTCAAATGGTGATGGAATTTTCCGTTGCCCTCCTTGGATGAAAGTGCTAGTGAGAGAAACCCACGACCCTTTCAGCTATCAACAATTTCATAAGTCGGGAGGCATCAATATTATCGACTTAGCCAATATCCATTCGTGTTCATTTATTGCTACCGAAGATTTAGGAAGATTATATCCTGACGAACGATTTGAAGTAATTGGAAGATTTGATTCTTCTGATATCCGCGGATGCAATTTACTTGTGCAATAATTACAAGCTGTATAATACAACCTCAAACAAAATAAATCTATAGATTTCTAGTAGAATATGATTGGTATATACTAGTATAAAAGTAAACGCAAATGCTGCTAACTTATTTATCTCGTAACACTTTAATATTGACCTGTAAAAATAATACCCCAATAGAATAAAGCCCAGTATAGAAAATGATCTGTCGTTTGTATAGTTCATCAATTCAAGCTGAGGGGCTAAATTATTGATCAAAAGTAACACTAGTGTCAACCCTATCATCAACAAACAATAAATCAATAAAAAAGAAATGAAATGTGTAGCATAGATTAAATGCTGTACAAAATATTTTTTCTTCCAGAAAAACAACAACCACAAAAACACAGCTTGTATCGGAATTAAAATAAATATTAGTGTTTTAGATAAGCTATCCGACTTAGTATTGAACGAAGTTTCAAAATCTGCATAAGAAATATTCTTCTTCGCCACTACTTCATCTACTTGTTTCTTTGCTAAATCAGAATACCTAAAATAAGAAACCTGTCCTTTTAATGGGGTATTGAAAATATTAAAATTAACGGTATAATGATTAAGCAAATAAAAAAGAGCGTTCAATACAATAAATAACTGCATTGGTTTTGCGAAAGGGACTCGTATGCCTGTCCAGTTATTAAAGGTTAACTCACCAGGTCTACGTATTAACGATATTATAGATTTTGCAATTTTAGAATCTACATGTGTGAAAATATCTATCCCTTGAGTGATAAAAGTTTTTAATTGAAAATCTTTATCAGAAAGTACTTTCTCCCCACAACTTGGACAAAATTTTCCTTGAAACTGAGTTTCGCAATTTTTACAAGTAATGGTTTGCTGATCCATAATTTATTTTGCCTGAATTAAAAAGTAGTTTTTCTTTCCTTTTTGTGCGACTAAAAACTTGTTGTTGATTAATGAGGATGAATCCACTATTAATTCCACATTATTAATTTTCTCTTTATTTAATGACACTCCACCCCCTAATATCATTTTTTTTGCCTCTCCTTTTGATGGAAACACTTTGGTTTGCTCTGCTAATAAATCAACAATGTTGATTCCGTTCTTTAGCTCAGCGGTTTGAATATCAAATTGAGGAATCCCTTCAAATACTTCTAATATTTCTTCGTTATTTAGTTTTTGCAAAAAGGCTAAATCACCCGCACCAAATAAAAATTCAGAAGTTTTAATAGCCATCTCCAAAGCATCTTCACCATGTACACGTATCGTGATATCGTTGGCTATTGCTTTTTGTAAAATCCTTAAATGAGGAGCAGCATCGTGTTCTTTTTCTAAACTTTCAATCTCTGCTTGTTTCATCAAGGTAAATATTCTGATGTACGATTTAGCATCTGCATCGGAAGTATTTAACCAGAATTGGTAAAACTTATACGGACTTGTTTTCTTGGGATCTAACCATACACTTCCGCTCTCTGTTTTTCCAAACTTTGTACCGTCGGCTTTTTTTATGAGTTGAGTGGTAATTGCGTAAGCAGTACCCGCATCTTTTCTTCTGATAAATTCTGTTCCTGTAACAATATTGCCCCACTGGTCGGAACCACCCATTTGTATTAAACATTTATGGTTTTTCCACAAATAGTAAAAATCATAGCCTTGAACAAGTTGGTATGAAAATTCTGTAAACGACATGCCTGTATCACCCTCTAACCTCTTCTTCACCGAATCTTTTGCCATCATATAGTTCACAGTAATGTGTTTACCTACATCACGAATGAAACTTAAAAATGAAAATTCTTTAAACCAATCGTAATTATTTACCATCACAGCCGAATTAGCCGCACCCGATTCAAAATCTAAGAACATCGACAATTGAGCCTTTAAGCAATTTACATTGTGTGTTAAGCTCTCTTCATCTAACAAATTACGTTCTTCTGATTTTCCAGAAGGATCGCCCACCATACCCGTTGCACCACCTACTAAAGCAAATGGTTTATGTCCAGCTTTTTGAAAATGGATTAATGTCATGATTTGCACCAAATGCCCCACGTGTAAAGAATCTGCTGTTGGGTCGAAGCCTATATACCCTGCCGTCATCTCTTTAGTGAGTTGCTCTTCCGTTCCTGGCATAATATCGTGCAACATGCCTCTCCATTTAAGTTCTTCAACAAAATTCGTGTTCATCGGTTAATTCATTATTTTAGGTTCCAAATATAATAAAACAGCCGCAGGGGAATGAACTACTTATCACATTATTATTTCGATCAAGAAAATACCGACCCCTACTACATCTTGGGCATTGCTTTACCTGATTTAGTTAAAAATCATCACCGACGTTGGAATGTTCATCCTCATAAATACATCGAACTATACAAGGATAATCCTCATTTTCAATCTATTTACAAAGGCTGGGAACGGCATTTAAGTGTCGACTACTATTTCCATGAGTCGGCTTTCTTCATTCAAAAAAGTAGTTTAATTACCGAAAGAATGCGCAGTATCCCTTTCGAGCACAATAAAATAAAACCCTTCATGATTGGGCATATTGGCTTAGAACTCATGCTCGATACCCTTCTACTCATCAGAAAAAAGATTGACGGGCAACGCTTCTACGAACAGTTTGAAAAATGTGATTTAAACACCGTGGTAAAGTTCTTAAGTATCAACGGAATAACAGATGCAGACACATTCCGACACTTTTATGAACGTTTTTGTGAGGTAAAATATTTATTAAGCTACCAAAGTAATGAAAGCATCGTTTATGCGTTAAACAGGATACAATATCGTTTAAATCAACAGTATTTTACCGAAAATGATGTCCGACAATTACATCATCATATTGCTGATTTAATGGATAATGTAGAACTAGATTATCTTACTATATTTGACGAAATACAGGCCCATTTAATTAATGAAAAGAACCGTACTACTTAGTTTAAGCCTATTATCAATTAGCTTTTCTAGCTTTTCTCAAAGCAGAAAATATAGCAATGAGTTTCTTTCTTTAGGAGTTGGCTCTAGGGCATTTGGGATGTCGAATGCGGTAGTAGCTTCTACTAACGATGTGCATTCGGGCTATTGGAATCCGGCTGGACTAACCCAAATGAGTGGTAATTTACAAGTAGGTTTAATGCATGCTGAATATTTTGGTGATATCGCTAAATACGACTATGGAGCTGTAGGTTATAAAATCGACGATAAATCTAATTTCGCTTTTTCAGTTATTCGCTTTGGAGTCGACGATATTCCGAATACCACGGAATTGATTGATGCAGGAGGAAATATTAATTACGATAGAATTAGTTCATTCTCCGCAGTGGATTATGCATTCATCGGAACATATGCACGCAAATTGCAGAACGAAAAATGGAGCATTGGTGGGAACGTAAAAGTAATTAATCGTAAAGTTGGCGACTTTGCTAAAGCTTGGGGCTTCGGTTTAGATTTTGGAGCACAATACCAAATGAAACATTTTACTTTTGCTGCAATGGCAAGAGATGTTAGCACCACTTTCAATACTTGGTCTTATACACTCAATGATGAAACCAAAGAAGTATATACCAGAACAGGAAATGAAATCCCTGAAAATTCAATAGAAATTACAAATCCAAAATTCATATTAGGTGCCGCTTATCAAACTAAAATTGGTTCTAAATTCGGATTACTTGCAGAACTCGATGCCGACATTAGCAGCGACGGACAAAGAAATACACTGATATCCGCTGATCCATTTAGTATAGACCCTCATGTAGGATTAGAAGTTGATTACAGAAAAATTGCCTACTTAAGAACAGGTGTTGGGAATATCCAAAAAGTAAAAGAATTCGATGGTTCAGAATCAACGAGCATACAACCTAATTTTGGAATAGGCCTGAAAATTAAAAATGTAAGTATCGATTACGCACTTACCAATATTGGTAATTTATCGGATGCTTTATATTCTAATATCTTCTCATTACGCATCGATTTCTTCGCTAAAAACTAATTTACACATTTTCGCATTTGCGCAATATTTGTGTATTTTAGTAACATGAACATCGAAGCAGCAAAAGCACGTATTGAGGAGCTTTCACAAGAATTACATCGACACAATTTTTTATATTATCAACAATCTTCACCAGAAATTTCCGATAGAGAATTCGATTTATTACTAGAAGAATTAATTGCTTTAGAAAAAGAATTCCCTAGCTTAATAAAAGAAGATTCTCCGAGTCAGCGTGTTGGTGGAACCATTACTAAAAATTTCAATACCGTTGCTCACAAATATCCAATGCTTTCCTTAGGTAACACCTATTCGGAACAAGAATTGTTGGATTTCGATATTAGGATTAAAAAAATTATTGATACTCCTTTCGAATATGTTTGTGAATTAAAATATGATGGACTAGCCATCGGGTTAACCTACGAAAAAGGAAAACTCACACAAGCATTAACACGAGGCGATGGTACCAAAGGAGACGATGTAACTGCCAATGTAAAAACAATCAACACCATTCCATTGGTATTACAGAAAGGCGATTACCCTGATGAGTTTGAAATCAGAGGAGAAGTTTTTATGCATCGAAATACTTTCGATGAGTTGAATAGAGAACGAGAAGAAATTGGGGAAGCTCCATTTGCCAATCCAAGAAACTTTGCTTCGGGAACCTTAAAAATGCAAGACTCTAGAGAAGTTGCAAAAAGAGGGCTCGATTGTTATTTGTATTTTTTATTGGGAGATCAGCTATCGTTTAAAACACATTACGAAAGTTTGGTGCAAGCAAAGAAATGGGGATTTAATGTTTCACCTACATACAAACTTTGCAAAAGTATTGAAGAAGTATTCGAATACATTAAATACTGGGATACCGAAAGAGAGAAATTAAGTTTCGACATCGATGGTATCGTTATAAAAGTGAATAATTACGAGCAGCAGAAAGAGCTAGGTTTTACTGCTAAATCGCCACGTTGGGCAATTGCCTATAAATTCAAAGCAGCTGAAGTAGAAACGGAATTATTATCGGTCGACTATCAAGTAGGTCGAACAGGAGCCATTACACCAGTAGCAAATTTAAGTCCAGTATTGTTAGCGGGAACTACCGTTAAACGTGCGTCGCTACATAATGCTGATCAAATCGAAAAACTCGACTTACACGAACACGATATTGTAAAAGTTGAAAAGGGAGGAGAAATTATTCCAAAGATTACAGGAGTAAATCTTGAAAAAAGGAAAATCAACGCGAACAAGATTCAATACATTACAGATTGCCCAGTTTGTGGATCAGAATTGGTAAGAAAAGAAGGAGAAGCTCAACATTATTGTACAAATGAAGATGCATGTGCTCCACAGATTATTGGCAAGATGCAACATTTCACTTCTCGCAAGGCAATGAATATTGATAGTTTAGGAGATGAAACTATTGATCAGTTGTTCCATGCAAATTTAATTTCAGGAATAGCCGACATCTATCGATTAAAAGATAAAGAATTGCAATTGTTGCAACTCGATCGTTTTGGTTCTAAATCTGTACATAACCTCATTCAAGGAATAGAGAAATCGAAAGAAAATCCATTTGAAAAAGTATTGTTCGGTTTAGGAATTCGATATGTTGGAGAAACTGTAGCCAAAAAATTAGCTCAGGCATTTAAAAACATCGATGCATTAATGCAAGCAAGTTTTGAAGAGCTTATTGGAGTTGACGAAATTGGAGAACGCATTGCACAAAGTATTTTAGAATATTTTTCAAAAGAAGAACATCAACTACTTATTCAATTTTTAAAAGAGCAAGGATTGCAATTTGAAATTATTGAAAAAGAAATTATTAAAGAAAGCGAAGTACTTGCTGGAAAGACATTTCTGATTTCTGGTGTATTTAGCAAATATTCTAGAGAAGAATTAAAAGAAAAAATAGAATCGAACGGAGGGAAAATAGCGAGTGGAATTTCTGCAAAGTTAAATTTCTTGGTAGCTGGTGACAATATGGGACCAAGCAAACTACAAAAAGCGCAGAAATTAAACATCCCTATTATTTCTGAAGATGAGCTGGAGAAGATGCTAGAAAATTCTGATAATTGAGTAGAATTAATACCTTTGCAGGAGATTAAGTAGCGTCAACAAATAGATGAAAAAGGTAATTAGAAGGATAGGGCATTTTTTTGCAGGAAGAAATTTAAAGAGAGAACTCCTTAATCGACGTATTCAACGTGAAACCGTTACATTTGCAGAGGCCAAAACGATAGGTGTTTTATTTACTGCACACAGCGATGAGGATATAGAAACTGCATTTAAATACATCAGCGATTTAGAGCAGCAAGGCAAGAGTGTTGAATACATCGGCTACATTGGGATAAAAGACTATTTAAAGAGAACGAAAGGGCAAGAAAGAAATCCACATTATATTTTTGATAGAGATTTTGATTTTTTTCATCGCCCGAAAAGAGGATTAATACAAAAATTTTACAAGAGTAATTTCGATTTATTAATCAGCTTAAATTATACGAATCAATTTAGTTTAAATTATATTTCTTCATTATCGTCGGCTCGTATGCGTATTGGTAAATTTTATATGGGAACGGTTAATGCCTACGATTTTATGATAGATGACAAAGGAGAGAGCATGACTTCGTATATAAATCAATTGAATCACTACTTACAATTATTAAAAAAATGAGTACAAAATTAGTCGGCACAGGCGTAGCCTTAGTAACGCCCTTTCATTCTGATGGAAATATTGATTTTAAAAGCTATAAAAAGCTGATCAATAATTTAATTGCCAATAAGGTTGATTACTTAGTTCCTATGGGAACCACGGGAGAATCGGCAACACTTACGAAGGATGAGAAGCAGGCTATATTTGATATTACTCTTGAAACAGTTGATGGACGTGTTCCTGTAGTGGCAGGAATTGGCGGAAACAATACCCGCGAAGTTTGCGATTACTTAAACTCATTCGATAAAAAAGGATTTACCGCTATATTATCTGTCGCTCCTTATTACAATAAACCAAATCAAGAAGGTTTGTACCAACATTACAGAATGGTTGCAGAGCATTCTCCCCTACCCGTGATATTATATAATGTTCCAGGTAGAACGGGGATGAACATGACTGCAGAGACCACCTTACGATTAGCCAACGACTTTAAAAATATTATCGCCGTAAAAGAAGCCTCTGGAAATTTAGACCAGATTATGGCTATTCTGAAAAATAAACCCAAAAACTTTATGGTGATTTCGGGCGACGATAACCTGACCTTACCTTTAGTTTCTTTAGGAGCAAGTGGAGTAATCTCAGTGGTTGCGAATGCATGGCCAAAAGATTATGCCCAAATGACTAGACTCGCTTTAGCGGGAGATTATGAAAAAGCAAGAAAACTACATTATAAACTCACTGATATCATCAACTTGCTATTTGCAGACGGTAGTCCGGGCGGCATTAAAGCAGTACTGAAAATGAAAGGCATCTGTGGCGAAACGGTACGACTTCCATTATTCCCACCAAGTGATACTGTATTAAAGAAACTTAAAAGCGCAGTGGAGAACTATTAATCAATTGTAAATTACAAATTGTAAATGTTCAATAAGTTTACAATTTGTAATTTACAATTTACAATTAGAATAGGGGTTGGTTCGATATTTGATGTCTTGCTTAAAAAAGACATTATGAAAAGAACCTTACTCTTATTTATTTTTAGTGTTGTGGTTATACTCAGCTCTAAAAAATCTCATGCTCAGGAGATACAACCAGATGTAGTTGGAGGTCAGATAGCACCTAATAATTACCCTTATTTTGTTAGTTTAACTGAACCAGAGGCTCCTGGTGCCCCTTATAGCCCATATTGTGGCGGATCATTAATTAGACCTCAATGGGTACTTACCGCAGGACATTGTGTGTTTGATTTTTCTGGTAATGTATCAGATAGTATCGATGTTCTAGTAAATCTTTACAGTTTAAGCAACCCTAATCCTACCTATATCAGAGTACGATCTGATTATATTATTAGTCACCCTATATTCGACATGAGTGGGAGCTCATTAATAGGAGATATCGCATTAATTCATTTGAGAGAACCAATAAACGGACCAACCATTAACTTAATCGACCCTACAGACCGTAAATATGAAAAACCTTTTAATCGTGTAGAAGTCATTGGATTTGGTATCTCAGACACAGCAGATTGGTGGTATCAAACCGATACTTTACGTATCGCAGAAATAGATGTGATACCAAATTCTATTGCAAATACAATAGAAAGGTACGCAGGCTTAGTAGATACCACCATGATTTGTGCAGGTAGAATTGATACTTCTGCTACAGGTGCAGCAGCAGGTGATAGTGGAGGACCATTATTCGACACTGATTCGGCAGGTAATCCTATACAAATTGGTGTAGTTAGTTTTGGAAATGGACCACACAGTACTTCGATGCACCCTGGTGTATACACAAGAGTATCGGCATATAGAGAATGGATAGAGGAAACTATCTACAACTACGAGAGTTCATTGGGTGTCAATTCTAAAAAGAAAAAAGAATTTACCATTAAACAATCTTCAAATCAACTTGAAGTTGTGTTACCAGAAAATAACAAAGAAAATATTAGCCTTAGTATTTCAGATATGAGTGGTAAAATTATTTACAAATCGACAAACCTAGACGCCATCTCTACAGAAGGATTTGCAAAAGGAATGTACATTGTAAATATCAATGCTGAAAAAACAGTATTCGCTTCGAAAAAAATAATACTTTAATAACAACAACAAGGAAGTGTAAAAGCAGGACGTAGACGTCCTGCTCAGCACTATACTGCCATGCTGAAGCGTTGAAGATTCTTATCTTCATCTTTTAAATAATCATCGTAGATAGAACAACAGTTCCTTAAAAAAGCTCTTCCCATGTAACTTACTTCTATGGTATTGTTAATGACATTGATAATACCATCTGAAATAAGTTCATTAAACAGACTACATGAGGCGTCGTTCATTAACTCTGGACGAAATTCTGTTTTTAGATTACACATCAAATCGAGAATAAGTTTTCTACGTACCAGGTCATCATCCGTCAATATATGTCCTTTCATTATTGGAAATTCATTATCGTCGAGGCGTCGGTAATAATCTTCTAATTTCTTTTCGTTTTGTGCAAAGCATGTCCACGAATCGGAAATCGACGACACACCAAGTGCTAATAACAAATGAGTGTGTTTCTCGGTATAACCCATGAAATTACGATGCAACTTTTGATTGTACATCGCTTTAAATAATGAATCATTTACCAATGCAAAATGATCCATTCCTATTTCAATGTATCCAGCTTTCTCGAGCATGTTCCTACCCTCTTCATACAATGCATATTTTTCTTTACCCGATGGCAGATTAGACTCGTTGTATTTACGTTGCCCTGGTTTTAACCATGGAACATGTGCATAAGAATAAAATGCAATACGCTCAGGCATTAAGCGTACCACTTCTGCAATTGTATCCTTAATACTATCCATTGTTTGATCGGGCAAACCATAAATTAAATCGAAATTAATTGAGTTATACCCTAAGCTTCTTGCCTCTTGCATTACCCTATCCACATCGGCAACAGATTGATGCCTGTTAATTAACTCTTGAACATGAGGATCGAAATCTTGAATCCCTAAACTCAGGCGTTTAAAGCCAAATTTTGATAGTACTTCTAAATGATCTTTGTTCGTATTATTCGGATGCGCTTCAAAAGAAAAAATAGCATCAGGAGCAATAATCGAATGATCGAAAATATATTGCAATAAACGAGCTAAATTCTCTGCTTTAAAAAATGTAGGCGTCCCCCCTCCTAAATGCAATTCAGCTATTCTAGGTTTTTCATTAAACACATTCAAATACATAGAATACTCCTTTTCTATGGCTTCGAGGTAGGGTAATTCCACTCCATGATTAACTGTAATGCGTGTATTGCATCCACAATACGTACATAAACTCTCACAAAAAGGAAGATGAATATATAAACTGATTCCTTCCTTGGCATTGCTTGCCGAAAAACTATTACTGACCTTTGTTTTCCAATCTTCCTGACTAGGACTATTATACCAAGCAGGAACGGTAGGATAACTGGTATACCTTGGTATAGGTTTATTATATTTCGATATTAATTGATGATGTAAATTCATACCCAAAAATGAGGGTAGTAACATCAAAATAAAATGAGCAAAGTCATAAAAGCAAAAAAGGTTCCTGTATTACTACAGAAACCTTTTTGTATATCTTTTAAGGGAATATAGACTACTTTTCAGTATTTTTCATTTCTTGAACTTCTAAGCGAATTGCTTGCGCTAAGTTTTTTAAGTCCTGCATTCCTTTTCTAACACGAGTTCCAGCAGCGCTGTTACCTTTGTTATAAAATTTGTCAGCATCCGCTTCTAAATCAGCGAGCATTTTTTTGAATTCGTTGAATTTTTTCATTTTTGAAAACTCCTTTTACGTTTTGGTTTTACAATAATTTGTTTGTTTTAGCTAATGTAAAATGAATTTTTGAGCTTATCAATACCTAAATGAATTAATTTACGCATTAATTTCTACTGCCGATTTGTTCTCATAATACCCCGCTTTTAGCTTTTCTGCCACCTCTGAGTAGGCTTTAAGTGTTTCCTCTACATCAGCCAAGGTATGAATAGCTGAAGGTATTAACCTCAACATTATCACGCCTTTAGGTACTACTGGGTAGGTTACAATCGAGCAAAATATGCTGTAATTCTCACGTAAATCCATTACGATATTGGTTGCCTCGTTTAGGGAACCCGACAAAAATACAGGGGTAACTGGGGAGGTGGTTTTGCCAATATCGAATCCTCTCTCACGTAATCCCGACTGTAAAGCGTTCACAATTTTCCACAAATTGTCTTTTAATTCGGGTTTTGAACGCAATAATTCTAGTCTTTTTAATAAACCAATAACCATAGGCATAGGTAATGATTTGGCAAAAGTTTGAGAACGCATGTTATAGCGTAAGAAATTCACCACATCTTCTGAAGCAGCTACGAAAGCTCCTATACCTGCCATCGATTTCGCAAAAGTACCGAAGTACACGTCTACCCCATCCTGAACACCTTGTTCTTCATCAGTACCTGCTCCTGTTGGGCCCATAGTACCAAATCCGTGTGCATCGTCTACCAATAAACGGAAATCGAACTTTTTCTTTAATTCTACCACACCTTTTAGGTTACCTTGTGCACCCGACATTCCGAATACACCTTCTGTAATTACTAAAATACCACCTTCTGTACCTTCTACTAATTTAGTTGCTCTTTCTAATTGTTTTTCAAGGCTTTCCATATCGTTATGAGTATATACATAACGTTTACCTTGATGTAAACGAACCCCATCAATAATGCAAGCATGCGACTCTGCGTCGTATACAATCACATCATGGCGATTCACTAAAGTATCAATGATAGATACCATTCCTTGGTATCCGAAGTTTAATAAGAATGCATCTTCACGCTTTACAAATTCAGCTAAATTACGCTCTAATTGTTCGTGGAAATTAGAATTTCCAGACATCATACGCGCACCCATAGGTAATGCTAAACCGTATTGAGCAGCAGCATCGGCATCGGCTTTACGCACTTCAGGATGATTTGCTAAACCTAAATAATTGTTTAAGCTCCACACTAAATGTTCTTTACCACGAAATACCATGCGGTTGCTGATTTCACCTTCTAGTTTAGGGAACGTGAAATATCCATGAGCCATCTTTTGGTGCTGACCAAGAGGCCCTCTATTCGAAAGTTTATTAAATAAATCCAATGTTTAAAGGGGTTTTAAATACTTATCGGGCAAAAATACGAATAAAACTGTAAATGCGTAAATGAGAAAATCCAAATAAAATGAATTCTCGTTTATGTGGTATAAAACCATAAATCATATGAGAAAGAATTTACATCTATTATGCTTAACAGTACTTATAGTTCTGTCGCTAAACAGCAGGGTATCAGCCCAAAAAATCTATGTATTAACCAATAACGATATGTTTTATTGGATGGATGCCGCAAATCCTTCCAATATGTCGAGCCCCGTGGCTATTATGGGAATCAGCCAAGGTACAGAATTAGTTGGGATGGATGTACGCCCCGCAACCGGACAGTTATATGTTTTAGGATATAACTCTACAATGCAAAAAGCTCAATTGTATACATTGGATACCGCTAGTAAAACTTTAAATGCAATTGGACAAGGGATTTCCTCTTTCATGCTAAGTGGCAGAGTGGGATTCGATTTCAATCCAACTGTTGATCGCATTCGTGTAATCTCTAGCGATGAGCACGACTATCGTTTACACCCAGTAACGGGAGCATTGGTAGCAACAGATGGTGCACTAATGTATGCTATGAACGATATTAATGCAGGTAAAAATCCAAACATTGGATCAGGTGCATATACTAACAGTTATATCGGTGCTACTTCTACTACACTCTACAATTATGATGATTCATTGAATGTGTTGACCATACAAAATCCACCTAACAATGGAATTCAAAATACTGTAGGAAGTTCTGGTATTATGCTGAACCTTTCTGATGCTAGTTCAGATTTAGATATTTATTTCGATCCAAGCAGCATGATGAACAAAGCATATTTAGTTGCAAACACTGGAATGTCGAACACCGATAGTTTATACAGCATCAATTTAAGTACTGGTGCAGCAGTAGCTATTAGTAATCTAAATATGTCGGTAAAAGATATTGCAGTAATGATAGATCGCACACCAAGAATGTTGAATGGAAATGATTTTTATGCCTTAAGTTCAAACAATAATTTGTTAAAATTTAATTCAGAAGATCCAAGTTTTATTATTAGTGCGATGCCAGTAACTGGGGTACAAGCTGGACAAACATTAGTAGGTATGGATATGCGAGCGGTTGATTTAAAAATTTATGCAATAGGATATAATGCTACAAGCATGGTTGCTCGTGTATACACAATAGATCCAGCAAATGCAATGGCAACTCCTGTGAGCATGGATTCGATAAGTAATATCGATTTAAGTGGTAATGTTGGAGTAGATTTTAACCCTGTTGCCGATCGTATCAGAGTAGTGACTTCAAACAATAAAAATTATAGAATAAATCAGTTAACAGGTTTACTTGCCGCGACCGACTCTACATTAAGATATAAAACAGGAGATGTAAACTTTGGAACCGATCCTGATGTTGCAACTGTAGCTTATACAAATAGCAAGGTAGGTACAAGCTCTACATTACTTTATGCTTATGATGATGCACTACATGCATTACTCACACAAAATCCACCAAACGATGGAATATTAAATACTATAGGAGCTTCGGGAATAATGGTAAACACCATGGATAAAACCAGCGACATGGATATTTATTTCGACCATGCTACACAAATGAATATGGCTTATTTTTCTGCAAATACAATTGGAGCAAACGATAAGTTGTTTAGTTTAAATGTAAATACAGGAGCAGTTACTGAAATAGGTTCGATAGGAATGGGTATTGCAATAAAAGATATTGTGGTAAGATTAGATTCTACACCATTAGTAAGTACAGTTTCTTCAGCAAAGAATAATGCTTTACAATTTAATGCATATCCAAATCCAGTGCAATCTGACCTTACCATCGCTTATACTCTTTTAGAAGATGGGGATGTGGATATTACCATTATAGATCTAATGGGAAAAGTGATATTGAATGCAAGCAATGTGAAATCTAAAATCGGAGAAAATAAATTGCAGTTAAATCTACAAGAGGTAGAGAAAGGAGTTTATTTTATTCAGTTAGAAAGCAGAGGACACAAAGAAGTGCTGAAGTTTATAAAATAAAAAATATAAAATATCATAGTGCCCCAATATATTGAATTTTAATTGGGGCACTTTATTGTATGGTTTTTTTATTTGAGGAGAATCGATATCGTATCTCACGAGGTTTGCAAGACAAGCTTTTTCTAGGTTCCATATTTATTATTTTACATTTAATTACTTAATGAAAAATCATTTAAGAGAGTATCAAAATATCAATAATGGAAAACGAAAATAGAACTTAATTTTATTAAGTTGTAATCTATTGTTTACTAGATAATTTAAAATTTATAGGAACAAAATACTGAACTCTAACAGGCCTACCATTCTGTTTTCCTGGAATAAAATTTGGTAAAATACTTACCACCCTTTTAGCCTCTTCATCGCAACTTCCACCAACTCCTTTTACTACCTTAATATTACTAACAGAACCATCTTTCTCAATAATAAAAGAAACAAAGACTTTACCTTCAATTCGATTTTCCCTAGCTTGAGGGGGATATCTTACATTTCTTGCAATAAACGCAGATAAAGCTTGGTCACCACCAGGAAACTCTGGTGGATTTTCGACCGCCAAAAAAGCTGGCTCATCCTCTACTTTAGTTGAATCTATATGATTAGCATTACTACTTAGATTTACTTTCTCTTCAGCAAAAAGAGAATTAAAAAGAAAAAGAAAAACGATAAAGAAAAATAGTTTCATGAATATGTTTGCGTTAAGTTAATATACAAAATAGATATAAAAATCTATATTTCAAAAACGGATGATTTCCAACAAAGTCGAAACGGTATCGCATCTTACGATGCATTTTTCAACGACCTTTAATACTTCATTAATCAAAAAAAGCGCCACCCGGTTTCCCGAATAACGCTTACGGCTATCTTAAATAAGTTATACTAATCTACATTATCGTGCAAGAACGGATTGTTTGGCCTGATTTGTGGCTGCCCATTATCATCGTTCAAGGTATAACGCGACACTTGTGATTCTGTTGAATGTGGCGTATTCTCCAATGCCTGTTTCTTACGTAAATAGGCTGGCTCGTTCTCTAAATCGTTTACTCCATTGGGTGTTCTCAATCGCATACTCAATTCTTTCAAACGATTAATACGCTCTTTATTCTTTCTCATTTGCTCATCCAACTCCTCTGCTTCTTCGTTCTCTACTGGAGTTTTGTTGATGATTTTAAACTCTACATTTTCTTTATCCAACAAACGGAACGGCTCTGGTTCTGGCTCAGCTGGCGTCTCCATTTTAGGACTTGGTGCAGGAATGAAATCGAATAAATTAACTTGTTTAGTTGAAGCTGCTTCTTTCTTAACATCCTCTTTAATGAAGGTGCTTTGCTCCGACTCTTCTACAATATGTTTTTTCAATACCATTGCCGGTGCTTTTTTCACCGCCGTTGATTCTTCTTCCACTTTTTTCTCCTCTACCACATCTTCTTGTGCTGGAATCAAATCGTCTAACTTAGAAATCGCTGGAACTAATTCGTCGTTTTCTATGGTAATGTTCAAATTAGGAATAGCATTTTCTACTGATGTTTTATTTTCAATAGATAACGGAATTACTTTCTTATCAGTATTCGGAACAGCTTTTGAGAATCGCTCTTCTTTAGTCTGAAATCCTGTAGCAATAAGGGTTACCGAGATTTTATCTCCTAATGTTTCATCATAACAGTTACCCCAAATAATATCTGCAGTTAAGCCTGCTTGGTTTTGTATGTAATCTGTAATTTCAGAAACTTCATCCATTAATACTTCTTTCTCTCCTGAAGTAATGTTCAATAAAATGTATCGAGCTCCTTCAATATCATTATCATTTAATAATGGAGATGCTAATGCGTTTTGTACTGCTTTAAATGCTCTTCCTTCTCCTTCTGCAGATGCTGATCCCATTATAGCCACTCCAGAGTTTTGCATTACCGTTTTCACATCTTCAAAGTCAACGTTGATATAACCTGGAACAGTAATGATCTCTGCAATACCTTTTGCTGCTGTGGTTAAAATATTATCCGCTTCGGCAAATGCATTGGAAAGAGTTAAGTTTCCATACATCTCACGTAATTTATCGTTAGAGATAACCAGCAAGGTATCTACATGTTTCTTAAATGCCTCTAAACCTTCTTCTGCTTGTTGCTTTCTGCGTTTACCTTCGAAGTTAAAAGGTGTAGTAACAATACCCACTGTTAATATGCCCAACTCTTTTGCTGCTTGTGCAATAATCGGGCTCGCTCCAGTTCCTGTACCACCACCCATTCCTGCTGTAATGAAAATCATTTTGGTTGTACTACCTAATAATTCCTTTACATCGTCGATAGATTCGATTGCCGAATTCTTACCCACTTCTGGCATAGATCCTGCTCCTCTTCCCTCTGTTAAACTTGCACCTAATTGTATCTTGTTCGGAATAGGACTTAACTCCAATGCTTGCGCATCTGTATTACAAATGATGAAATCAACACCCACAATCCCCTGATTGTACATGTGATTGACAGCGTTACCACCGCCTCCACCGACACCAATTACTTTTATAATTGATGATTTGTCTTTCAACATTTCGAATTTCATGTTATAATGTTTTATGTTTTACGTAATTAAATTATTTGGGTTACTTCGTAAACCCTTTATCATCATCTATATTTTCAATATCCTTTAAAAAGAACTTTTCACTTTTTTTAATGATACCTTCTAAGAACGAATGACCTTGATTTTTTTCTCTCTCTACTTTCGTTTCTTTGATGTCGGCCACTGGTTTTCCTTTACGCATACGCTCTTCTTTTTCTCTTTGCATTTCTAAATATTGCAATCCTTTTATCACTAAGCCTATACCTGTAGAATACATTGGACTCTTGATATCATCGAAATTCGATTTTGCTAAATGCTCATTCGGATATCCAATACGCGCATCAATTCCTGTGATGTATTCCACCAATTGCGTAACATGTTTCAATTGAGCTCCTCCTCCTGTTACTACAATACCTGCTCCTGCTCTTATTTTCTTTTCAAATCCTGATGCTTGTATTTCATATTTCACTTGCTCCAAGATTTCTTCCATGCGTGCTTGTATAATGTACGCTAAGTTTTTTACTGAAACTTCTTTAGGCTCTCTACCTTTCAATCCTTGAATCGATATTACTTCCTCTTCTTTATTCTCATCCGCTAATGCTGATCCGAATTTTACTTTTAATGCTTCAGCTGTATTTTTCATTACCGCACATCCTTCGCGTATGTCTTCTGTAATACTGTTTCCTCCGAATGGAATAACCGCAGTATGGCGAATAATTCCTTCATAGAAAATCGCAATATCTGTTGTTCCTCCTCCGATATCCACAAGCACTACTCCTGCTTCTTTCTCTTCATCACTTAATACTGCATCTGCAGATGCCAATGGTTCTAACACCATATCTGTCGCGTATAAATTAGAACGCTCTATACATTTAATGATATTGTTAGCCGCTGTAATTTGCCCAGTAATAACATGAAAGTTTGCTTCCAATCTAATTCCCGACATCCCAATAGGCTCTAAAATTCCTTGCTCGTTATCAACCGTAAACTCTTGTGGTAATACATGGATAATTTTCTCACCTGGAGGCATCGCCAATCTGTACATGTCTTCTATTAAACGATCCACATCAGTTCTGCTGATTTCGTCTTCTGTAGAATTACGAACAATAATTCCTCTATGTTGTAAACTTTTAATATGCTGACCTGCTATACCCACTACTACCTCCGAAATATCGCAGTTCGATTTTGCCGCTGCCACTTCAATGGCTTCTTTTATACCTTTAATCGTTTTCTCAATATTGGTTACCACTCCTCTCGAAACCCCTGCAGATTCTGCCTTCCCCATTCCCAATACTTGTATTTTTCCGTGCTCAGTACGTAAGCCAACTATTGCACAAATTTTTGTGGTTCCAATGTCTAGTCCTACTACGATGTCTGAATGTTCCATATCTTCTCTATTTTTTAATCTAATTTATTTTTACTGAATCTACCGCTTTGCCTAAACTATCGTTCAAACTTATTACTGGTAAATCGGCTTTGTCTCTTCTACTACATACCAACTGTCCTTTAAATTTAACATTGATGGTATGATATGTTTGCCATCCAACCTTTGGCAATGCTTTTTGATAAAACACCAACAAGTTTTCGAATTTCTCTACTGCATTGCTGGTATCTCCAAAAATAATTTTGTGGTCGCCCACTCTTGGTATTAACACGATGTCTTGGTTCTGCTCAATATAAATTTGCTCTACTTGTGCATCCCAAAACTTATCTGCTTTAATCACTCTCGTTAAGTAATACAATGAATGTAATATTGGAGTATTAATACTATCGTCTTTCCCGTTATACTGTTCCTCTATTGCCCCATTTGCTACCAACACGTGAGCAGTATATAATGGCGACAATGGCATCTTTCCTCCGTTCTCATCAACATAATAACTCTGATTGTTACTGTTAAAAATTCTCAACATGGGTTTACGTTGTTCAACTTTTACTTGTAAGTTCCCTTTAACATCGATAAAAACCTCTGCATTTTGAACATACTTGTTGATGCTTAGCAACCTTTCCAACAAACTCACTGGAACTCTATGAATGGGTGTACCTACTAAAGAATCTCCTGTTGAGTATAAAATTTTTAACACATCTTGTTTGTTGATGAAATAATTTTCATCCTCGCGATTAATGTTAATCTCTATTTTTTTACAAAGAACGCTTTGTTGCCTTATCTCGGTAAATGCTAATGATGTTACTACTGCACTTACTCCGATGATCCACAGGAAAACAATTCCAATTAGTTTCCAGTTGATCTTTTTCATTTCGTCAACATTTGTCGGATGGGTTCTACTAATGTATCAATATCGCCCGCTCCAACGGTTAATAATACTTCTAACTCTTTTGATGCTAAAACGGAAACTAAATTTTGTTTCGTACACATCATTTTATTTTTTAAATCCACATTCTCCAAAATCATTTCTGAGTTTACACCTGCAATAGGTAATTCTCTTGCTGGATAGATGTCGAGTAGAATTAATTCATCACTATTACTTAACACCTCAGAGAATCCATCAGCGAAATCTCTAGTACGTGTATACAAGTGTGGCTGAAATACGGTAGTGAGTTTTCTATTCGGATAAAGTTGACGAACAGAATTTAAACATGCTCTTAACTCTTCCGGATGATGCGCATAGTCATCAATGTATACATGCGAATCGTCTTTCACTATATATTCGAACCTTCTTTTTACTCCTTTAAAACTTTTAAATGCTGCTTTTATTTTTTCGTCGGAAATACCCAATTGCATTCCCACAATAATTGCAGCAGTTGCATTCTCTACATTATGAAATCCTGCAATGCCAAGTTCTATATTTTTAATTTCCTTAGTTCCATTTTTAAAATCGAAAATAAATGTTCCATTTTCAATCCTAATATTATGTGCAGTATAATCGGCAGAGCTCGAATTTATACCGTAAGTAATTCCTTCTCTTTTTATCGGTAATTGATATTTATAAATCAACTTCCCTGCTCTTTTCACTTGCGATGCAAACAATCTGAACGATTCCTCTATATGGTTTTTATCTCCATAGATATCCAAATGATCAGCATCCATCGAAGTCACAATGGCGATGTCGGGGTGTAAGGTTAAGAACGAACGATCGAACTCATCTGCTTCAACCACCATCACATTATTATCTCCAAACAACACATTCGTATTGTAGTTACTTGCAATACCACCTAAAAATGCTGAACAATCGTATCCAGAATCTTTTAACAAATGAGCGATAATTGACGAAGTGGTTGTTTTACCATGAGTACCTGCTACTGCAATGGTGAAAGAACCTTCCGAAATTATTCCTAAAACTTGTGAGCGTTTTCTCAATACAAAATCATACGTAGAGAAAAAATTAAATATCGCACTGTCTTTCGGAATCGCTGGAGTATAAATCACTAATGTACTCGGATCATGCACTAAGAAATCCGCGTGGATTTCTGCTGCATCATCTTGGTAAGTAATTTGAATTCCTTCTTGCTCTAATTCTTTAGTTAAATTCGTGGGTGTTTTATCATACCCTGCAACCACACATCCACGACGATTGAAGTACCTCGCTAATCCGCTCATACCGATTCCTCCGATACCAATCAAATACACCCTATGGATATGTTCTAATTTCATTTTTTATCTCTTCACTAATTTCAACACTTCATCTGCTATTACTTCAGCAGCATTTGGCATTGCTAATTTTTTTATTTCTTCTGCTAACTTTCCTAACTGCTCTTCGTTTTTTAAAAGTTCTAATGCTGTGGGTATTAATTTCAGCACAGCCTCGTTATCTTTTACCAACACTGCTGCATTGTTTTTCACCAATGCCATCGCGTTCTTAGTTTGGTGATCCTCAGCTACATTAGGTGATGGAACTAGCACTACCGGCTTCCCTACCAAACACAATTCTGAGATGGTACCAGCACCTGCTCTTGCAATGATTAGGTCCGCAACAGCATATGCCATATCCATACTACTAATAAACTCAAATATCTTGACTCCTGAGTGGAATTGTTTTGTCGCATTTTCAACAATTGTGGAATAGTAAAACCTCCCAGTTTGCCATATTAGCTGCACTTCTGAGGCATTTATCTCCTTCACAAATTTCATCACACTCTCGTTTAATGTTCTTGCTCCTAAACTCCCCCCTGTAATGAAGATTGTTTTTTTCGTTTTATCTAATCCAAAATGTGCATAAGCCTGATCTCTCAAACCCTTTATTTCCAATAGTTCTGCTCGAACTGGATTTCCAGTATACATCAATTTTTCTGCTCCGAAAAATTTCTCCATCCCTTCGTAAGCCACACAAATTTTTGTAGCATTCTCAGCCAACAATTTATTTGTTATCCCTGGATAAGAATTTTGTTCTTGTATAACATAAGGAATTTTTTTTCTGGAAGCCATGTACAACAAAGGTCCAGAAGCATATCCCCCAACTCCAACCGCAACATCAGCATTAAAATCTTTTAAAATTTTTGCTGATTTCCATAAACTTTTTATCAATCGTATAGGAAATTTTAAATTATCAAACGTTAGTTTTCGTTGAAGTCCTTTAATATCCAATCCTATAATTTTATACCCAGCTTGAGGGACTTTCTCCATCTCAATTTTACCTAATGCTCCTACAAAAAGAATCTCTGCATCGGCACGTTTTTTCATAATAGCGTTGGCAATAGCAAGTGCTGGAAACAAATGGCCTCCAGTTCCTCCTCCACTAATTACTATTTTAGGCGGCTTCATTTGCTTTTTCTGCTTTTTGCATCTCTTCAATATCTCTACTTATACTAAGTATGATACCGAATGCTATGCTGGTAAATAATATTGATGTTCCCCCCATACTCACTAAGGGTAAGGGGACTCCCGTAACTGGCATTAAGTTAACCGCCACAGCCATGTTGGCAAAAGCTTGTATAACCAAACTAAAGCTCAGTCCACAGGCGAGTAATGCACCAAAAGCTTTTGGTGCTTTTGTAATTATTTTTATGGATCGATAAAGGAAAAACAAATAAGCTAGTATAACCATTGCTCCTCCAAATAATCCGTATTCTTCGATAATTATAGAATAAATAAAATCTGAGTAAGGATGCGGTAAATAGTTTCTTTGTCGACTATTACCTGGACCTTTACCCATTATGCCTCCGGTTGCTATTGCAATTTTCGACTGATCAGATTGGAAGCTTTTATCTGGATCAACTTTATCTTGACTTAAAAATGTATTTACTCTCGAACGGTAGGTTTCTCTTCTTGGACCAAAGAAAATAACTACTAATAAAATTGCTCCTACTGCGAAACACGATAAAAAGATTTGTTTAAAGCTTACTCTTCCTATCAGCATAATCAGGCAACTTGTACCGAATAACATAATTGCTGTTGAGAAATTCGCAGGTGCAATTAAACCAATCACCATACACACTGAGCCCAAGATGGGCAAAAAAGATTTTTTAAAATCCTTAATATTTTCTTGTCGGCGTGATAGTTCACGAGCCAAGAACATAATCAATGCAAGCTTCGCCAAATCCGACGATTGGAATGTTTGTCCAGTAAATGGGATGGTAATCCATCTACTTGCTTGATTAATTTCATTTCCAAACAACAAGGTGTACAACAATAAAGGAATAGAAATGAACAACAAAATTTGTGAGATACGTGAATAATAACGGTAATCAAGTAAATGTGCAAACCACATTAATCCAATACCCACAATCATTAGAGATAAGTGTTTGAAAAGATAATATTCTGTATTTCCTGATTGGAATTTATAAGCCAATGTTCCTGTTGAGCTGTATACAGCCAACAAAGAAACCAATGACAGGAAGGCTACTACTAGCCAAATCCAGATATCACCTTTTGTTTTACTTAATATCCAATTCATTTTATAATTCTTTTACAGCAGCCTTAAATTGGTCGCCTCTATCTTCGTAATTTTTAAATAAATCGAAACTCGCACAAGCTGGAGATAACAAAACAGTATCACCTTTTTTAGCTAAATGGAAACTCACCTCTGCAGCTTCACGTGCTGAGCTAGTATTCACAATAATGTCTACATCGTTGTCGAAAGCTTCATGAATCTTACCATTATCGGTACCTAAGCATACGATTGCACGAACTTTATCCTTTACCAAATTTTTCAATATCGAATAATCGTTACCTTTATCAACACCTCCAGCAATCCAAACAATAGGAGTAGTTATACTCTCTAATGCATACCAAGCCGAATTCACGTTAGTAGCCTTGCTATCGTTTATGAATTCAATATCTTGAATGCGGGCAACATGTTCTAAACGATGTTCTGCATTCTTAAAATCTGAAAAACTTTCTTTCATCGATTCATTACGAATCTCTAAAAGTTTAGCAGCAATACCAGAAGCCATCGAATTGTACAAGTTGTGTTTTCCTTGTAGGGCTAGTTCTTGAATAGTCATGTTGAATGTATAATTAAGTATGTGTATGTAAAATTGATTTCCTTTTAAGTATGCTCCTTCTTGCACTTCTTGTTGAATACTAAAAGGAAGCATGGTTGCTTGTATCTGATGGCGTTTCAGGCCATTTAATGTTTCTTCATCGTCGATACAGTAAATGAAGTAATCGTTCTTTGTTTGATTTCTAGTAATACGAAATTTAGAGTCTATATAATTCTCTAACTTATAATCGTATCTGTCTAAATGGTCGGGTGTGATATTGGTTAAGATGGCAATGTCGGCTTTAAACTCATACATATCATCTAACATAAAACTACTCAACTCTAATACATAGTAATCGAAATTCTGAGTAGCCACTTGGTAAGCAAAACTATGCCCGATGTTTCCTGCTAAGCCTACATTTAATCCAGCTTTCTTTAACAAATGATAAGTTAACAATGTAGTGGTTGTTTTACCATTAGTACCTGTAATGCAAATGAGTTTAGCATTGGTGTATCTCGAAGCAAATTCTATTTCTGAAATCACCGAAGTCCCTTGTTTTCTCAATGCTTTTATCAATGGAGCTTTCTCAGGTATACCCGGACTTTTTATCACCTCATCTGCATTTAAAATTTTAGCTTCAGTATGATTTCCATGTTCCCATTCTACCCCTTCTTCATTCAATATTTTTTGATAAGAATCTTTTAGAGTTCCAGCATCTGATAAAAATACCTCGAAGCCCTTGCGCTTAGCAAGCACTGCAGCTCCCGTACCACTTTCCCCACCTCCAAGTATTATAATTCGTTTGCTCATTTGTTCATGTGCTCGTTTGCTCGTATTAAATTATCGTAGTTTTAAAGTCACTATAGTTACTACCGCTAGGATAATTCCTATAATCCAAAACCTGGTTACAATTTTTGGTTCACTATATCCCGATTTTTGAAAGTGATGATGTAGCGGCGACATTTTAAATATTCTTCTTCCCTCTCCATATTTTCTCTTGGTATATTTAAAGTATCCTACCTGTATCATTACCGATAAATTTTCTACAAGAAATATTCCACACAATACTGGGATTAATAATTCTTTACGAATCATAATAGCATACGAAGCGATAATACCACCTATAGCTAAACTTCCTGTATCGCCCATAAACACTTGTGCTGGGTAAGCATTGTACCACAAGAAACCTATACAAGCTCCTATGAAAGCACCTGCAAAAATCACCAACTCTCCAGAGTTCGGGATGTACATAATGTTCAGGTAATCGGCAAATACCATATTACCAGAAACATAAGCCAGTACACCAAGTGTGGCTCCAATAATTGCGGATGTCCCTGTGGCCAATCCATCAATTCCATCTGTAATATTTGCTCCGTTGGATACCGCAGTAATAATGATAATTACTATCGGAATAAAAATCCAGAAAGCATATTTCTCATAATCATCTCCAATAAACTTCAACAATTTTGCATAGTCGAACTCATTGTTTTTATAAAAAGGAACATTCGTTTTTGTCGATTTACTTTCTTTTGTTAAATGAAACTTAGAATTGCTACTGGTTTCTTCGAATGATTGATATTGCGACAATCCTACTGAATCTGCAGGAACTTTTTCTTTCACAACTATTGATGGATGAAAAAACATCGTATATCCAACAATTAATCCTAATCCTACTTGTCCAACTATTTTAAAACGACCCGCTAATCCCTCTTTATTTTTCTTAAATACTTTAATGTAATCATCAATAAAACCAATCGTTCCCATCCATACAGTAGTAATAATCATCAAGATGATATACACATTATTTAGTTTCGCAAACAATAAGGTTGGAATTAATATGGCTGCTAAAATGATTAAGCCTCCCATTGTAGGAGTTCCTTGTTTTTCTTTTTGACCTTCTAATCCTAAATCGCGAATGGTTTCTCCTACTTGCTTCCTGTGTAAATAAGCAATCAAACGTTTACCCATTAACAAGGAAATAATTAGAGACACAATTACTGCCATAGTAGTACGGAAAGTAATGTATTGAAATACCCCTGCTCCAGGAATATCAAAGTGTTGATCTAAATATGTAAACAAGTAGTATAACATATCTTATAATTTTAGGTGTCTAATAAATCTAATTGCTCTTTCAACACTTTCTTGTCGTCGAAAGGATATTTTACTCCAGCAATCTCTTGGTATTTCTCGTGTCCCTTACCCGCCAAGAGTATAATATCTCCAGGCTTTGCAAGATGACAAGCCGTTTTAATGGCTTCTTTTCTATCTACAATACTGATTGTTTTGTTTCTATTGGTAATGCTTACTCCAGCTTCCATCTCTTTAATGATTTCAGCGGGGTCTTCAGTTCTTGGATTGTCTGAAGTCAGAATAATTTTATCACTTAGTTTACAAGCCACTTCCGCCATAATTGGGCGTTTAGTTTTATCTCTATCTCCTCCACATCCTACAATGGTGATAATACGCTCATTCCCTTTTCGTATGTTATGGATGGTTTGTAAAACATTTTTCAAGGCATCTGGTGTATGCGCGTAATCGACAACACCAATAGTACCGTTATTAGCCACTATGTATTCGAACCTTCCTTCTGCTCCATCTAATGATGAAAGGAGAGTAAGCACCCTCATCTTATCTTGTTCCAATAATACTGCTGTACCATATACTGCTAATATATTGTAGGCATTAAAACTCCCAACCATTTTAAACCATACATCTAGGTTATCTATATTTAATAACAGACCCGAGAATTGGTTTTCAATCACTTTCCCTTTGAAGTCGGCAAGAGTTAGCAATGCATACGATTTTTTATAGGCTTCTGTATTTTGCAACATTATTGCTCCACGCTTATCATCGCTATTTGTTAATGCGAATGCCGATTTAGGCAATTGATCGAAGAAATATTTTTTTGCTTTTATGTATTCGTCGAAAGTTTTATGAAAATCTAAATGATCGTGAGTGATGTTACTAAAAACTCCACCGGTGAAATTTAATCCTGCAATACGTTCTTGTACGGTAGCATGTGAACTCACTTCCATAAAGCAGTAATCACATCCTTTGTCAATCATTTTATTTAACAGCTCGTTAATGCTTATTACATCTGGAGTTGTATGTGTAGAAGGAATTATATCATCATTGATTTTATTTTCAACAGTAGAAATCAACCCAACATTATTACCTAATTCTCTAAATAATTTATACAATAAAGTGGCAATAGTGGTTTTTCCATTTGTACCTGTTATACCTACTAATTTTATTTTTTTTGATGGATGATTGAAAAAATTTGCTGCTATAAAACCTAATGCTCTACTGCTATTTTCAACAAGTACATAACTAACGTTAGGTTGTAAATCTTTAGGCAGTTCTTCACACACAATTGCTATTGCCCCTTTAATTACAGCACTCTCCATAAAGTTATGGCCATCGACTACTGTGCCTCTGGTTGCTACAAATAGAGAATTAGTTTCTACTTTTCGAGAATCGAAACAAATAGATTTAATCTCTGCATCGGCAAACTCACCTGCATTAATTGGTTTTAACCCTTGTAATATGTCGTATAATTTTTTCACTATTTCAATTCCAATAATATACTTGCACCTTTTCTGATGGCTTGCCCCGATGCTAATGATTGTTGAACTACCTTACCATTACCTATTGCTCTAGCTTTTAATCCAACATTCTCTAATAAGTAAATAGCATCTTGAAGTCCCATTCCCACTACATTCGGCACTATACCTGCTTCAGTTTCTTTTGCCTGAAAAGCTAGTTTTTGATTTTCTTTTTTTGTTTCAACCCAGTCCACATCGTTTGGCATTATTGCTTTTATGCCAATCTTCTCGTATACCTCTGCCGTTTTATTTTTTAATCCAATTTTAGACACAGGTACATCAGTAGCTTGCTGAGCATATAACACTTCAATATCTTTATGCATATCTAAACGACTTGCATAAACTTTATCAGCAATATTTTTAAATACTGGACCAGCAACTACATTACCATAGTATCCTGCATGTGAAGGATCGATTACTACCACAATCATCGAATACTTAGGATTGTCGGCAGGGAAGTATCCACAAAAAGAAGCTTGGTATGTTTTCTTTCCATTTTTATATCCTTGTCTACCTTGTGCTACTTGAGCTGTACCAGTTTTCCCAGCAATAGGATAAATCGTAGTACTTAAATTCTTTGCTGTTCCATCACTTACTACACCTTCCATCATCATTTTCACCATTGCAAGTGTTTCATCAGAACATATTTTTTTCTTAATTACTTTGCATTTATAAGTCTCCACCACTTGACCTAAACTTCTTTTTTCTCTCACAATAACAGGAGAAATCATATTGCCACCATTCGCTACTGCATTATATAATACAAGGGTTTGCAGAGGAGTCATTTTTATTTCGTATCCTATAGCTAAACGCGATAAGCTTAAGCCACTCCAATCGCTTGAACTTGGATCTTTCACTCTAGGTTTAGGAGTTCCAGGTATTTGTAATTGGATCTGACGATCTAATCCAAATTGTTTTAAGCGTTCAATAAATTGTTCTGGATTATTTTTATATCCATTATGAATTTTTTTCGCGATTGCAACGTTAGATGAAAGTTCAAAAGCTTTTAACATTGGAATACGTCCATATCCACCTTCATGAGAATCGCTCAAGGTTGAATTGTATAATCTAAATTTTCCACCATCTGTATCAACAGTATCAGAAGGTTTAAATATCCCATCCTCCAATGCAGCCATATAAGAAGCTAGCTTAAAAGTGGAACCAGGTTCCATAGCTTCACCAATCGCATAATTATATTTTTCTTGGTAAACCCCTTCTTCTATACGAGTGAGATTAGCAATTGCTTTTATTTCACCTGTTGCTACTTCCATTAAGATTACGCAACCATGATCTGCATTATGTTTTGTTAGCTGTTCCCTTAATGCATTTTGTGCAACATCTTGAATATTTACATCGATAGTAGTATAAATGTCGTAACCATCTTTAGGAGCAATTTCGTCTTCTTCGTTTAATGGCATCCATATACCACCAGATATTCTTTGTACTAAACGCTTACCTGTAGTTCCACCTAAATCAGTATCGAATGCACCTTCAAGTCCAACGGGTTGAACACCTTTTACTTTATACCCAATCGTTCTTGATGCTAATTGTTTAAAAGGTTGTATTCGTTTATCTTTCTGAATAACTAATAATCCACCTTTGTTTTTTCCCATTCTGAAAATTGGAAAAGTTTTTACAGCTTTTAGTTGCGGATAATTCACAACACGTTTAATTAAGAAATATCTTTCTTTATTTTTTCTAGCTTGTATAAGTTTATGTTCGTATTCAGATGCTGTTTTATCTTTAAATAAGTTTGCTAAACAGATGGCTAGTGAATCAACATTATCATTAAATACTTCTTTCGTTAATGTTTCTGTCATTAAATCCATTCTCAATTCATATTCAGGAAGAGAGGTAGCCAATAAACTACCATCAGAAGAATAGATATTCCCACGACCAGCTTCAACATCAATAAAATCAGTTGTTAAGCTATCGCTCATTCTTTTCCAGCGATCACCTTGAACAAATTGAATCTGTACAGCACGAGCAAAAATGGCAATGGCTACTAATGCTAGTAACACATAGGTAAAATAAACGCGAAGAATAATGTCTTTACGAATACTCATTTTTGTTTCATCATTATTTTTGTTGGAGGAACTACCGCTTCTTTCAATCCGAATAATACCGTTGCTTTTGCTACTTCACTTTGCTTACTTCTCGATACCAATTCAGATTTTGCAGTAAGGTGCTCCCACTTTAATTCTTTTATTTCTTTATTTATTTTTTCTATCTGACGGATATTCTTTTCTGCATAATGTTTATTAGCGATATACAACATCCCAAGTACAGTTAAGAAGAACAAAAAAGGCATAATATTAATTGCCGATTCTTTCGACATGTTTTGAGAAACCCAAGTACTAAATGCACTTGGCTTTGCTTCAGCCTTAGGCGCTTTTTCAACCACAGGTTCTTGTGGTATCTCCTTTTCAGCAGCGCTTTCTGCTTCAACTATGTCTTTAATTTTGTTCATCTGTTTTTTCTGCAACTCTAAGCTTGGCACTTCGAGCTCTGTTATTCAATTTTACTTCCTCTTCTGTTGCCACAGTTGCTTTTCTGTTTACTGCATGAAAAGGAGTAAATGTATTTCCGTAAATATCTTTTTCTAACTCACCAGAAAATTTTCCTTTCTGGATAAAATTTTTCACTAATCGATCTTCTAAAGAATGATAAGACATCACTACTAATCGTCCGTTTGGTTTTATCACTTCTGCTGTTTGCATTAAAAAATCTTTTAATACTTCCAACTCTTCATTCACTTCAATTCTTAATGCTTGGAACACTTGAGCATAATACTGATTCTCCTTACCACGCTTTACCATTGGTTTTATTAAATCCTTAAAACCTACTACGTTCTCTATGGGTTGTATTACTCTAGCCTTTACTATTAATGCCGCTAAACTCTTTGCATTGTGTACCTCTCCATACATCCCGAAGATTTTATGTAAATCTTCTTCCGAATAATTATTCAAGATATACTTAGCATCTTTTTCTCTGGCTTGATCCATTCTCATATCTAATGATGCATCAAATCGAATAGAGAAACCTCTATCTGCAGCATCAAATTGATGAGAAGATACACCCAAGTCGGCTAATATTCCATCTACTTTTTTTATGCCCAAAAAACGTAATTGATTTTTCAAGAACTGAAAATTCTGATCGATAAAAACAAACCTCGAATCGTTTGGTATATTTTTTTTTGCATCAGGGTCTTGATCAAAACCAATCAACTGCCCATCAGGTCCTAATCTCTCAAGTATTGCTTTAGAATGACCACCTCCACCAAAGGTGACATCTACATAAACTCCGTCTGGCTTAATGTTTAGCCCCTCTAAACATTCTTGTAACATTACTGGTTGATGGTAGCTAGTCATTATTAGCCGATTTATTTTTTGCCATCACTTCTTCTGCTAAACTTGCAAAATCTTCAGGCTCATCTCCCAACATGCTTTCGTAATTTGCTTTCGACCACACTTCTATCCTATTTGAATAAGCAAACAATACAAGATCTTTTTCTATCGATGCATATTCTAATAAAGGCTTAGGAAGTAATAGTCTGCTCGTGCCATCTAAGCTTAACTCCGATGCACCACGAAAAAAGTACCTAGCAAATTCTCTGTTCTTTTTAGAGTATAGATTTAATTGATTTACCTCTTCACTAATCACTTTCCATTCATTCAATGGGTAAAGCACTAAACATTTCTCGAAACCACGATTAATTACAAATCGATCTTGAGCTTCTGGCGAAAGTTGCTTCTTTAGTCCAGCAGGAAGCATAACCCTTCCTTTGGGATCTAATTTGCATTCATATTCACCTAAAAACTGTGTCATCTGGAATTTGGCTTCTTTTTCTAGTGTAAAATTATCAAATCTTACCACTTTTTACCACATTCTACCACAAAAAGTTTTCAACATGCCTATAGAAGGCGTTTTTTGGAAGAAAATGGCTCAGAAGGTCTTGAAGGCCGTGTTTTTGGGAGTTTCAATCTTCATGGGTTCGACTAAACACCTGGAATCAAGTAACAAAAAAAGGCTGTTCGATTCCCCGAACAGCCCTAAGCAAAATTGTATCCCCCCAGATACTATCTTATAGATGCCCTTTGTATTTCTTCAATGCGAAGATTAGGGCAATGTTTAACACGATAAGTAATGAAATAATAATGGTCATATGTTGTTGTTTACTAAAAAGTTACTCTTCAATCTTTCTTGGTTCTTCCCAACTTCTTTAACTCTCTAACAGCTGCTTTTTTAGCCATTAAATCCTCTTCACTTTCTAGAGGGAAAGTATGTAAAGAGATAAGCATCCCTACAATACCTTCAGAAGCTGAGTTTTCTAGCTCAATTTCACGATTTTTTTGTTTGTGTTTTTTCATTGCCAGAATGTTTCCTCTAAGTTGAGAAACATACTGACCAATGTAAATACGCTATTCTACGTATTTTTACCGTTTTCATCTACGTAGATTTACGTAGAAAGAAAAGTTGTGGATTTACTAAAAAGCATCTAAGTAACTACTTTTCAGTCTATAAGGCTTAATATTGGATATTACCCTCTAATTTGTACCAAAGTTCAAAAGCTTCTAATGCTTCTTCTCTTAAAACTTGTTCTGAGGGGATTTTTCGATCAGTGTGAGATTTCTCTATTTCGTTATAAATGAACTGATCATCGAAATTGATTTTTGCGGCATCAACTTTTGTATTGGCGAAATATATCTTTCGAGCTCTCGACCAGTAGATAGCTGATAAACACATAGGACAAGGCTCACAACTAGTATAGATATCACAATCGTCGAGTTGAAAGGCTGATAAATTTTTACAAGCATTTCTGATTGCCACCACCTCAGCATGTGCTGTGGGGTCGTTGGTAGACGTAACTTGATTTGTTCCAGTGGCAATAATCTCACCATCTTTTACAATCACACAAGCAAAAGGACCACCTTTTTTAGTAATTACATTTTCTATAGAAAGCTTAATCGCTTCCCTCATGAAATGTTGATGTTGACTATTATTTTCCATACTTAACCATATATGCTACATACGTTAATACGTATTAAACAGATTTTAGTTTTCTTTATTATACTGTTCATTCAGTCCTTTCAGCACTTCATTAGTAATATCTAAGCTGTCATTAGCATATAAAATACCCGAACCTTTAGTGAAATTAAGTACTATTTTATATTTTTTTCCTTTGGTATGCTCCTTAAGGTAAGCAGAAACTTTATCGAATAATTGCTCATTGAATTTTGCTTGCTCCTCTTGTAATCTATTCGCAGCAGTCTCTCCAAAAGTTCTCAATTCTTGCTCTTTACGCATCAACGACTCTTCTACTTTTGCCCTTTGCTCAGTTGTCATGCTTGCTCCTATTTGTTGATAGTTAGCAAACTCTTTTTCTAGCGCCGTTCTTTTTGCTGCAATCTCGTTTTCTGTTCGAAGTGTTTTTGCTTCAAAATCTTTCTTTGCTTTTTTGAAATAATCGTAATTCTCAAGTAAAGAATCTCCATTAACATATACCGCCATTGCATTCTCATCCACAACTATAGATGAGTCTGAAGTACTAGCAAATACTGGTGTGTTGGTATTGTTTGATGTAAAATACAGAATGTATAAAACTACTACTGCAATGCCGATAATAATATTAAATATTAAGTTTCCTTGTTTCATTTCTTTAGATGTGAGATATGAGATTTGAGATTTGAGACTGGTAATTCGTAGCTCGTAGTTCGTACCTCGTAAGTAACGAGATACGAGTTACGAATTACGAACTACGAGTTTATTAATGATGATGCCCGCCTTCGCCATGTACATGGCCATGATCTAATTCTTCTTCACTTGCTTCGCGAATAGCGTGAACAGATCCGCTGAACATTAAGTCTTTTCCAGCTAAAGGATGATTAAAGTCCATTTTCACAAAATCGTCGTTTACGTCTAATACTAAACCTTGCATTTTATTTCCTTCTTGATCACTCATTGGGATAAATGAACCTTTAGAAATTACTTCTTCATCGAAAATTCCATCTACAAAAAACACTGATTTAGGTAAATCAACTACTGCATTTTCGTCGATTTCGCCATAACCACTTTCTTCTTTAGACAATACAAACTCGAAGCTTGCACCATGTTCTAAATTTTCAAGAGCTAATTCAAATTTTTCTGGCAAACCACTCATTCCGTGTAGGTAAACAAACGGTTGCTCTGAAGTTACGCGTTCTACCAATAGAACTTCACCTCCATCGTTTATGCTTAACTCATAGGTTAAGGAAACTACTTTATTTTGAGATACTTTCATAATGCGACAAATGTACACAAATACTTCACAGAATGTTGAAAAAAATATGATTTTTAAGGCACATTTTTCGAGGCTTTCCCCCTTTAAAAAGGTATCTTTGAAGCTAGCGTGAAATAAAAGTATATGATCGAGGAAAAAACAAACAAATCAAATTATTCGGCGGATAATATTCAGGTATTAGAAGGGTTAGAAGCTGTACGTAAACGTCCAGCCATGTATATCGGTGATACCGGTGTGAAAGGATTACATCATCTTGTTTATGAAGTAGTTGATAACTCTATCGACGAAGCCTTAGCAGGTTATTGTACCGATATCAACGTAACCATTCTAAAAAGCAATGCCATTAGGGTAAAAGATAATGGTCGTGGTATACCTACCGACATGCACCCTAAAGAAAAAAAATCAGCTTTAGAGGTTGTAATGACCGTTTTACATGCTGGTGGTAAATTCGACAAGGATACTTACAAAGTATCTGGTGGTTTACACGGTGTTGGGGTAAGTTGCGTGAATGCGCTTTCTATTGAATTAAAAGCAGAAGTACACCGCGAAGGCAAAGTATATGTACAAGAATATGCTAAAGGGAAACCTCTTTACGATGTAAAAAATACAGGAGAAACTGATTATCGTGGTACTATAGTAACTTTTCAGCCTGATGCTGAAATCTTCACTCAAACAACAGAATATAAATTCGACACCCTTGCTGCTCGTTTAAGAGAACTAGCTTACCTAAACAAAGGGATTCGCCTTACCTTAACAGATGAGCGTGAAACTACTGATAATGGTGAGTTTCTAATGGAGGAGTTTTATTCTGAGGGTGGACTAAAAGAGTTCGTTAAATTCTTAGACGGAACTCGAGAACCATTAATTCCTGAACCTATCTATGTAGATGGTTCTAAAGCAGGTATCCCTGTGGAATTAGCTTTACAATACAACAGCACTTATAATGAGAATATTCACTCTTACGTTAACAACATCAACACCCACGAAGGTGGTACTCACGTTGCTGGTTTCCGTAGAGGATTAACCCGTACCTTAAAAGCGTATGCTGAGAAATCGGGAATGCTTAAAAATTTAAAAATTGAAATTACAGGTGATGACTTTAGAGAAGGTCTAACTGCTGTAATCTCAGTAAAAGTTCAAGAACCTCAATTCGAAGGTCAAACAAAAACCAAGTTAGGAAATAACGAAGTTACTGGTGCAGTAGATCAAGCTGTAGGTGAAATTCTAAATATTTATTTAGAAGAAAATCCTAAAGAAGCTAAGATGATTGTACAGAAAGTTATTTTGGCTGCTACTGCTCGTCACGCTGCTCGTAAGGCTCGTGAATTAGTACAACGTAAAAATGTATTAACAGGAACTGGCTTGCCTGGTAAACTTTCCGATTGTTCGGAATCGGATCCTAGCATTTGTGAATTATACCTTGTCGAAGGGGACTCTGCGGGTGGTACTGCAAAACAAGGACGTAACCGTGCATTCCAAGCTATCTTACCATTAAAAGGTAAAATCCTTAACGTGGAGAAAGCAATGGAGCATAAGATTTACGAAAACGACGAGATAAAAAATATTTTCACCGCAATGGGTGTGAGTATCGGGACCAACGACGATGTGAAAGCTTTAAATGTAGATAAATTGAGATACCATAAAATCATCATCATGACGGATGCTGATATCGACGGTTCTCACATCACTACATTGATTCTTACTTTCTTCTTCCGTTACATGAAAGAACTAATCGAATCAGGTTATATTTATATCGCTACACCTCCACTTTACTTAGTAAAAAAAGGAAAAGAACAAGAATATGCTTGGAACGACGATCAACGCGACATCGCTATTCAACGTTTAAAGGGTGCAGGTAAAGAAGAAAGTGTAAACGTACAACGTTACAAAGGTTTGGGAGAGATGAACGCAGAGCAATTATGGGAAACAACCATGAACCCTGAAACACGTACACTTCGTCAAGTAACTATTGAAAACGCTGCTGAGTGTGATCATATCTTCTCAATGCTTATGGGCGACGAAGTAGCACCTCGTAGAGATTTCATCGAAAGAAATGCGAAGTATGCGAGAATAGATGTTTAAGGAAATCTGTTAATGTGTTTATTGATAAGCGGTTTAAATTCTATTTAGGTTACTTATCAATAAACCATCAACTTCTGTGTATCTAATAAAATTTCTCCATCATAAAATTGAATAAAGTACATTCCTGTACTCAAGTCTTCAATTGATAAAACAAAGTCTACTTTATTAAATTCGATGCCTATTTCTTTTATTTTTTTCGATAAACTATTTCTAATGATAAGTCTGATGTTTTTTGTGTTAGAACCATTTGAAATATAAACTTGATTTGAACTAGGATTAGGATATACAATAAATTTTGCTTTACTTTTTTTTATAATGGGTACTCCTACAGGGTCTAAATAATAACTCGCCATTTTTGATATGGTTTTTGTTAATACATGTTCAAATTCTCCTGTAATAATCAATTTATCGTTTACTACTGAGAGGCTATAAATCTCTGCATCTACACCTAATCTATTCGTGTATTTCGTACCATCCCATGACATCATTACTGTATCATTTACTGTTTTGGTCTTAGAATTCATGATAGACCCTATATACAACTCTCCTCGGTATTCTTTAATGGCAGAAGGGTAAGCCAATTCCATAAAACCATCTAATCTACTCCAACTTGTTCCATCCCATATTGCGCTACCTTTATATACATTTGATAAATGTGAATAAGAACCGGCGCGCGTAAAACCGCCTACAACAATCAACTTGTTTTTATATGGTATTATTTTAGCAACCCCCCCTTGATGAACTCCACTATCTAAAGCAAACCAATTTGCTCCATTCCATTTAGCCACATGTTTTGCAACTACAGGACCCGCATTATCGAAAAACCCACCAACATATAATTCATCGTTAAATATGGCCAAAGAATTAATTCCATTTACAGCTTCTCCACATCCACCACCAACATCCGACCAAGAAACCCCATCCCATTTCGCTATATTTTTCACGTACTTCCCGCCTATCCTCTGCAACTTACCCGCCACATATAATTCATTTTTGTAGACAATCATATCTATTATATAGCCTAAAGAGTTCGAAGAGGTAACACCAAATACATTTACCCAGGTATTTCCGTTTAATTGTAATAATGGTAAACTATTAGGATTGCCCTTTAAAGAAAGTCCTCCACCCAATAAAAGTTGACCATTATAAATCAACAAAGACTTTCTATCAGAATTTGTAGAATTAAGAGCTAAATCTTTCCATTGTGTCCCATCCCAAAGAGCCATACCTTCACATGGAGTATTATCTGGTAAATGAGTAAAATTACCTCTCAATATTATCGAATCATTCCAGGCAAAAGTATACACTGGAATATCTGGAATCACTCCATTCCCAATTTTTTCAATTTGCTGAGCAAAAGAAAATCTAGTTAAAAAAACAAAAAGTATGAATGCAATTACTCTCATTTAATTTTTATTAGTTTTTTTACCCCAATTTGCGTAGGTGAAATATATACAGATAATATTTTTATTAACTATCAATAACATTAATATAATATTACCAATAACTTCTTAATGAAATGAGGTGTTGAGTAAGTAAACCTATAAAATAGATATACAACGAAGTTGTATTTTATAACTTCTCTGCAATTTTTACAAACACGCTCCACCATGGAGCATCGCCGTATACAGAACCTAGTCTAACCACGACTAGGTTTTTTTCTGGACATACGTATATAAACTGTCCCAAAATTCCTTCGGCCATAAAGTCTCTGCCCGGTCTTGGAATCCACCATTGGTATTGGTAATATTTTACACTTGCATCTGCCGTATCTAATTTTGTTGAAGCTTCTACCCATGATGCTGGCACTAATTGTTGTCCGTTCCAATTGCCTCTATTCAAATACAATCTACCGAACTTTGCAAAATCAATAGCTGTTGCATTTATACAGCAAAAGGTTTTTTCTAAGCCGTCATTTTTCTTATCGATACTCCAACTTGCCGGTGTTTCCATTTGCAAAGGAGTCCAAATTTTTTCTTGTAAATATTGAGTAACGGTTTTCGTTTTTAATGCACGCTCCAAAATTAATCCTAATAGTTGTGTGTTGCCGCTTTGGTACTCGAAATCTTTCCCTGGCTCCTCTTCCATTTTCATTTTACCAATAGATTTTCTCAATTGACGTCCGTAATAAAAAGTTGCTGCATCCCCAAATGGATTATAATAACTTTCATTAAACTTTAAGCCCGATGTCATTTGTAGTACATGACGAATACTCACCTTTTCGAATCCTGCTTCTTTTAATTCTGGAATGTAATTAGTAATGGGCTCGTTCTCCGATTTAATATAACCATCGGCAATAGCACAGCCAATTAATGCCGAGGTAAACGATTTTGCAACAGAAAAAGAAGGAACAATATCGGTACTAGTATATCCCCTATAATAATTCTCGAATAATATACTATCGTTTCTGATGATCAGAAAAGCAACCGTTTTATTCTTTTCATTCAGTTCGTCTAAACTAAGCGATTTGCCTTTTATATTGAAGTTTGGAATTTTAGCAGTACCTCTGCCATCCTTGAATTTAAAAGGTGTTTCAGATGCTTTTAATTCTCTGCTCGGAAATTTTTTATGGTCGTTAATATCAGCGAAATTATAAATAAAAAAACGCCCAACTTTGCACGATGAAAACAAAAAGAAAACCATCGCAATAATTAAAACTTTATATTTCATATCTAAAACTATTTATACTCCATACTCACATCTCATATCTCACATCTCATATCTCACATCTCATATCTCACATCTCTCCTCTATCTATTCAACCAAATCTGTTTATTCTTATAATCGATTAAGGCATCGTACTTTAATAAAATATCATTTCCCAATACGCCTTGAATGGTTTCAATATTTAATTTCTGATAGGTATGATTCACATGAGATAAATCGAGCAAAGCTGCTTTGTAATTATTTATTTTTAACTCTCCTATTTCAAAAGAACTTAACTCGCACTCGAAACTTTCCATAGTATTGGTTCCTAATCCAGAAGAAATTTGTTCTGCTTTTGTCACTTCCAACTCACTCATCTTATCTAAAATGAAGTTGGTATCGAAAGCTGTTTGAGAAGCACCTGTATCCAAAATCAATCTGATCTGATTTTTGTTAATATAGGCAATAATCATTAAATGATAACCTTCTTCATTTAATGAAATAATTTCAAAGGGGATAGCTTTTTGTGTTTTCATAAAACAATAAAGGCATTGAAATTCAATGCCTTTATAAAAATATTTAAAAAAATGAATTAAACAAGCTTCATGTCTACTAAAACATTATTCATGTTACGAACAGCATCTGCACTCTTGTTAAATAATGCTTGTTCTTCATCGTTTAATTTATAATCTACTATTTTCTCCCAACCATTTTTGCCAATTACCACTGGCACACCCATACAAATATCCGATTGGCCGTATTCACCTTCTAAAGCAACACAGCAAGGGAATAATTTTTTCTCATCGCGTACAATGCTTTCTACCAAAGCAGCACCTGCTGCACCTGGAGCATACCAAGCTGAAGTGCCTAATAAACCTGTAAGAGTAGCACCACCCACCATAGTATCTGCTGCTATTTTCTTCAAACTTTCAGCATCTAACAAGTTAGAAACTGGTAAGCCATTGATATGAGCTAAACGAGTTAATGGAATCATGGTAGTATCACCATGGCCACCAATTACTACACCATGTAAATCGTTTGATGAGCAATTTAAGGCTTGTGATAAATAATATTTAAAACGAGCGCTATCTAAAATACCACCCATTCCTATAATTCTATTTTTTGGTAAACCACTCGATTTTAATGCAAGGTAAGTCATGGTATCCATAGGATTAGAAATAACCACGATAATTGCATTCGGCGAGTACTTTAAAATATTTTCTGTTACCCCTTTTACTATCCCAGCATTAATTCCAATAAGTTCCTCTCTAGTCATTCCTGGTTTACGAGGAATACCCGAAGTAATCACCGCAACATCAGTACCTGCTGTTTTGGTATAATCGTTTGTGCTTCCGATAATTTTTGTATCAAATCCAAGTAAAGCAGCAGTCTGCATCATATCCATAGCTTTACCTTCGGCAAAACCTTCCTTGATATCTACTAAAACTAACTCTTCAGCAAGCTCCTTACGAGCAATATTGTCGGCACATGTTGCACCTACAGCACCAGCACCTACTACAGTGATTTTCATATTGATTAAATGTTAAATTGAAAGATGCGCGAATATATAGAAGATTCATTAGTTTATAAAACCTTTTCTTATTTTCGAGGCAAAATTTATCACGATTTTATGTCGAAAAAAATATTGGTAACAGGTAGTAATGGTTTGTTGGGTCAGAAACTCATCGACTTGTTCAGAAATCTTCCTGATTACGAATTAATTGCAAGTTCTAAAGGTCCTAATAGATACCCATATACTGAGGGTTATATTTATGAAGAATTAGATGTTTGTAATTATACCGAGTTGAACGCTCTCATCGAAAAACATAAACCAGAGGCTGTAATACATACTGCAGCCATGACTAATGTAGATCAGTGTGAAACGGATAAAGAAGCTTGCATCGATTTAAATGTGAATTCGGTGAAGCACCTTATAAAAATTGCAGAGGAAACTCCTTTCTATTTAGTTCACCTTTCCACCGATTTTATTTTCGACGGAGAGAATGGGCCCTATAAAGAAACGGATACGCCTAAGCCCTTAAGCTTTTATGGTCAATCTAAAAATGATGCCGAGCAATTATTAATTCATTCGAATATTAGTTATTCGATTTTAAGAACAATAATAGTTTATGGAGTTGCTGCAAGCATGAGCAGGTCGAATATCGTATTATGGGCGAAGTCGGCTTTAGAAAAAGGGAGTCCTATTAAAGTGGTAAACGATCAGTACAGGATGCCTACCCTAGCCGAAGACTTAGCAAAAGCTTGTTTATTGGCTATAGAAAAGCATGCTCAAGGAATATATCACATTTCGGGTAAAGATTACATGAGTGTAATTGAGATGGTGAGAAGAATTGCTAAGTTCTTTAACTTGGACGACTCTATTATAGAAGAAACTGATTCTAGCACCTTAAATCAAGCGGCAAAACGTCCACCAAGAACCGGGTTCGTGCTCGATAAAGCAATAAAAGAACTAAATTATCAACCACATTCTTTTGAAGAAGGTCTGGCAATCGTTCAAAAACAATTAATTCAAAATTAAGTTAAACAATAAAATAGAAAATATATGAGCATAACAGTAGGTCAACAAGCACCAGATTTCAGTTTGTATAACACTGAAAAAAAAGAGATTAAATTATCGGATTTAAAAGGGAAAAAAGTGGTTATACACTTCTTCCCACAAGCATTTACTGGTACATGTACCACACAATTGTGTACTATGCGTGATAATTTAAATTATTACACCAATTTAAATGCAGAAGTATTAGGCATTTCTGTCGACTCAGTATTTACCCTAGCAAAGTTCAAAGAAACAGAAAGCTATAATTTCAATTTATTATCAGATTTTAACAAAGAAGTATCGAGAAGTTACGGTGCTATATACGAAGATTGGATTTTAGGGATGAAAGGTGTTGCAAAAAGAGCGGCATTTGTAATCGACGAAAACGGCATTGTAAAATACGCTGAAGTATTAGAAAGCGCTGGTGATTTGCCAGATTTCAACAAAATTGCAGAAGCTGTAGCTTAATTTAGTAACTGGTGAATAGTGACTGGTGACTGGTAGTTGATTAGAAGCATTACTATTCACCAGTGACTAGTCACCAGTCACTAATTTTTTGTAAATACAAAAAAATACTCTACATTTGCAGCCCTTGAGAGCCATTTTTCTCATGGAATTGAAATAATGATGGACCCGTAGCTCAATTGGATAGAGCATCTGACTACGGATCAGAAGGTTTGGGGTTCGAATCCCTACGAGTCCACAAAGCCCGAAAAATATTTCGGGCTTTTTTGTTTAACCTAAAGAACTGAACAATGTTAAACCTAGTGCTATTTGGACCTCCAGGTGCTGGAAAAGGAACCCAATCGGAAAAGCTGATTGCAAAATATCAGTTAGTACATCTATCAACAGGCGATATCTTAAGAAATGAAATCGCTAACGGTACACAGCTTGGCTTAGAAGCTAAAAAGCTTATGGACCAAGGGATATTAGTCCCGGATGAAGTAGTTATTGGAATGATTAGCAATAAACTTGATGCCAATAAAGATGCTAAAGGGTTTATTTTCGATGGTTTTCCACGTACAGTAGCACAAGCGGAAGCTTTGGATAATTTATTAGAATCTAAAGGATCGTCGATAAGCAAAATGGTAGCCTTGGAAGTTGAGCATGAAGAATTAAAAAAGAGGTTACTGTTAAGAGGTAAAGATTCGGGAAGACCCGATGATGCTAATCCTGAAATTATTGAAAAAAGAATTCAAGAGTACCTTAACAAAACTGCACCAGTTGCAGAATACTATAAAACACAACGCAAATTTGAATCAATAAACGGAATCGGCACAATCGAGGAGATATTTGATTCTATATGTAATAAAGTACAATAATTAATATGCTGATATGCTAATATGCTAATATGCTGATGAAAAGTAGGTATTAACATATTATCACATTAACACATTAACATATTATTAAAATTATGTCAGGATCCAACTTTGTCGATTACGTAAAAATTTGTTGCCGTTCTGGTGCTGGGGGAAGTGGGTCAATGCACTTACATCGTGATAAAAAAACGGCGATGGGTGGCCCCGACGGTGGAGATGGAGGAAGAGGTGGACATATTATTCTTAGGGGCAATAAACAGTTTTGGACCTTATTACACTTAAAATATCGTAAACATGTAATTGCCGAAGCCGGAGTATCTGGTCAGGGTGGCTTACGAACAGGAAAAAGAGGTGAAGACGAAATACTAGAAGTTCCTTTGGGAACAATTGCACGTGATGCCGAAACTGGTGAAATAGAATTTGAGATAACTGAAGACGGGCAAGAAAAAATTTTACTTCCAGGAGGAAGAGGAGGATTAGGCAACTGGCATTTTAGAACTTCTACAAATCAAACTCCACGTTATGCGCAGCCCGGTGAGGAAGGAAAAGAATCGTGGAAAATACTAGAACTCAAAATACTTGCTGATGTGGGTCTCGTAGGCTTTCCTAATGCAGGTAAATCAACATTATTGTCTGTTGTAAGTGCTGCAAAACCAGAAATTGCAGATTATCCCTTTACTACACTAGTTCCGAATTTAGGTATCGTTTCATATCGAGATAACAAATCTTTTGTGATGGCAGATATTCCTGGAATTATTGAAGGGGCATCGCAAGGTAAAGGTCTAGGTATTCGATTCTTAAGACATATTGAAAGAAATGCAGTGCTACTATTTATGGTTCCTGCTGATAGTAAAGATATCCATAAGGAATATGATATCCTTTTAAAGGAGTTAGAACAATATAATCCAGAGTTATTATTTAAACCGCGTTTACTAGCCATCACCAAATCAGATTTGCTCGATGATGAACTAATAGCTGAAATAAAACTCGATTTACCCAATATTCCACATGTATTTATTTCATCTGTAGCTCAACAAGGTATCCTAACCTTGAAAGATATGCTTTGGAAAGAAATAAATAATCAATAAAATTTGTAACCTTTTCCGTCAATTTCGTATAAAGGGGAATAAATATGGATAATAGCCAGTCTGCAAATCGCATTCTTGTAGTAGAAGACGATGAAATAAGTCAATTCTTAATAATGAAGATGATGAGTGATTTGGGCTTTTCAGCCGAAATATGCTCAAATGGCCCCGATGCCATCGAATTACTCCAAAAAGAACATTTTGATTTAGTATTAATGGACATCGAAATGCCCATTATCAGCGGATTTGAAACCACGAGAAGAATACGAAATATTGAAAATGAATGGCTAAAAAACATTCCCATCATAGGAATTTCTGCCAATCCATTCGAAAATGAGCTACAACCCTACCTCGATCGGGGAATGAACGATTACATCTCAAAGCCCATTCACGAGCCTGAATTAATGAAAAAGATAGAATCCTTATTGATTAAATAAGAATATCTTATTCCTTTTATTCTATTGGGAAAACTATAAATTTGGGAAAACTAATTAATTCTAATGCCAAACAAGACTTATAAAATCTTTGTGGTTGAAGACGATTTATGGTACAGTAAATACCTAAATCATCAGCTTTCATTGAACCCAGAATACGAAGTGAAAATTTTCAACGATGCGAAATCTTTTTTAGCCTCAATGCACGAACTTCCAGATATCATCACGTTGGATTACAATCTTCCAGATATGAATGGTTCAGAAATATTGAAAAAAATAAAAAATATTTCACCAAACACCAATGTGATTATTATTTCAGGACAAGAAGATATTCAAACTGCCATTAATTTGTTAAAAGATGGGGCTTACGATTATATCACAAAGGATGATAATACCAAAAATAGGATTTTCAATATCATCAATCACATTAGAGATAATATAGGATTACAAAATGAACTCAATCAATTAAGAGAAGAGGTCATTGAGAAATATGATTTCGAGAAAAATATTATAGGGAATAGTACTTCTATTAAAAAAATATATACGCTGATTCAAAAAGCATGTACCACAAACATTAATGTATCCATTACTGGCGAAACTGGAACTGGAAAAGAATTAGTGGCAAAAACCATTCATTTCCAATCGAAAAGAAATAAGATGCCATTTGTTGCAGTAAATGTTGCAGCAATACCTAGAGATTTAATTGAAAGCGAATTATTTGGACATGAGAAGGGAGCATTTACAGGAGCACAAGGCAGGAGAATTGGGAAATTTGAAGAGGCTCACCATGGAACATTATTTTTAGATGAAATTGGAGAATTTGATTTAAATCTTCAATCGAAATTACTCAGGGTGTTACAAGAAAGAGAGATTACTAGAATTGGGAGTAACGGTATTGTTCCTGTTGATGTAAGAATAATAACAGCAACGCATAAAAATTTAGCCGAGGAAGTAAAAGCAGGGAGATTTAGAGAGGATTTATATTATCGTCTTATCGGACTACCGATAATGCTTTCACCTTTACGTGAAAGAGAAAATGACGTATTATTAATTGCAAAACATTTTATCCAAACTTTCTGCAAAGAGAATGGAATGAAACAAAAACAATTAAGTGCAGAGGCTAAAGACAAACTATTATCGTATTCTTTTCCAGGGAATATTAGAGAGTTAAAAGCTATTATCGATTTAGCAATTGTAATGTCGGAGAGTGATATTATACAATTAGAAGACCTTACTTTTATGAGGAATGCTGAGCCTGATGATTTCTTACTAGAAGAACTTACCTTAGATCAATACAATCAAAAAATCATTCAGTTCTTTTTAAATAAATACAACGGTAATGTATTGAATGTTGCAAAGAAACTGGATATAGGAAAATCGACAATCTATCGATTTATACAAGAGGGAAAAATTAAGCTACCAAAATAAAAAAACCGTGGCCAAAATCGCAAAGGCCACGGAACGTTTATGTATTTAATTTTTACAAATTAAATCTTGTTAATTTTTTGTGTTAGTACAGTATTCCCATCTATCAATTTAATAATGTACATACCACAACCCAAACTTGAGAGGTCAATCTCATCATTCGGTTTATAATTGTTTATTGTCAATTTTACCGCACCATCCATTCCTAAAATCGACAGTTCCCCTTTATCAAACGGCATGCCATCTTTTAACGACACTTTAATTTGATTTGAACTTGGGTTAGGGTAAACCACTAATTTATTTGTTTTTACATCCTCAATACCAGTAGTTTGGAAGTCAACTTTTAAATCATCAAACTTTAACCAAGTTGCAGTATCTCCTTGTAAATATGTTGCAAAAACATAAAATGTATCTGGAATAACTGTTGGATCTAAATAAGTTACCGGTGCTACAAAGTCAACAAAGCTTCCACTAGTTTTTGTAGTAGGTTCGAATCTACCAATTCCAACAATTGTAGAGCTATCTCCTATTGGATCATATTTAGTTGCGAAGATATCGAAATACGCAGTTGAAGGACTTCCATTAAATTCGTATTTCCCTCTAAGTGCCGACACTCTTTCGTTTGCTGGAAAAATTGTTGCTAAGTCTGATCCAAAATTCATGGTATCAATTTCTATTCTAGCTGAGGTGTTTGAAGAAGCTACATCGTACACAGCTGTGATTGGAATATCGGTACCAAAGAAATAAGAAATTAAAAATCCATTCAGTGGAGCCCATCCATCAGGTCTCATAAACCTAACCGTTCTACCTGTGCTAGCCTCAATTGAATCTAGAACCCAAGTTTCTAAATCTCCATTTAATATGCCACTCGACAAACTTTTTCCTGCAAATAATTCTGATGCTTTTTTTATTCTAGCTTTATCTCCTTCTATTCCTTTTGAAAATTTTGCTTGTGCATTTGAAGTGAAATTTAAAGCTAGTAACCCTGTAATAAGTAAAAATATCCTTTTCATTCTATCTAAAAATTTATTAATTATACTCCCAAGACAAAACAAAAAGCTCTATACCCCTACTCCACAAAAAAAAAGACCCAGATATCTGAGTCTTTTTTCTATAAAATATTTTTAACCTATTGACAAGCAACACCTTCTAATGAAATATTTTTATCTACAATTTTATATTTAATTCCATTACTGAGCTCAAGTACATTAAGTATATCAGCTAAGCTTGCATTATTAAAATTACCTGTAAAATGACACTGTAATATTTCATCATTCGCTGTAATAGTTACATCGTAATAAGTGTTCAAGAATGAAATCAAATATTCGATTGTTACATCATTGAAATTCATTTCTTTTGTTTTCCAACTTAAATAATTATCAGATTGACTAGTAGTTTTATCGAGTGTATTATTTATCAAATCAACTTTAGCTTCGTATCCAGGTTCTAATTTTACATTTTTGTTTTTCAATCCAACTTCTACTTTACCTGTTTTAACACTAACTACCACTTTCGATGCATTTTTTCTAGCCAAAATATTAAAAGAGGTACCTAGTACTTTTGTATATACTTCCCCTGTATGAATAATAAAAGGATGTTCTGGATCTTTAGTGATTTCGAAAAAAGCTTCACCTTCTAGTTTTATCTCTCTGGTATCTCCATTAAAATCTTCAGGGTATTCTACACTTGAATTAGCATTAAGAAAAACTTTAGATTGATCGGGTAAAGTAATTTCCTTTTGTTCATTTGCTAAACTTGCAACAATAATTGTATCAGGAGTTGTTAGTTTATTAGTAAATACAAGTGCAATACCAAGCACAACTACAATTGCTGCTGCAATTTTTGTAAATAAATGCTTATTTCTCTGAGGCATTTGAATAACTTTGGTTTCAGTATCAAGCTGAAGTTGTTTTGAAACTTTCGCCCAAGCTCTATCGACATCAGGATTAAATTGATCATCGATTTTACCTGCATCCCAAATTTTTTGCATTTGTAAGAAATGCATTCTATTTTCCTCCGATTCGGCCAACCAACTTTCTAGTTGACGTTCGCCTTCTTCATCGAGTTCTGCTACTAATTTAAGTGCAATTAACTCATCTATATTTTCAAATGCCATCTTAATTAATGTTTATAGGTTTGACAATATAATTATGATAGGTAGCAATAATCCCAAATCCATTCTTCACATTAGAATACAACTCTGTAAATTCATAATTAGGAAAACCGCCGTTATTATTTTTTTTCATTAATTCAAATTTATAATAATCTTCATCTACTGTAAGTAAATGTAAGGTTAAGAACTTAGAAGTATGACGAGGAGCTAAATTACTTTTGTACTGTATGCTCATCATTTTATTAAATCCAGCACCTGGCATTACTTCTTTAACACTCGGACTAAGTTCTTCTTGAATGAAGTTATATATCTGATTGACTGTATCTATCAATAAGTAACTTAATTCTGCATCAACTCTATAATAACTCTGACTAAAATTCGCACTATCTATCCACGTAATATTTACCGTATACTTTACACTACCACCAGAAACCACCGAATCAATGGTGTACTCAAAATCTAAGGGAACATCTGCCAATGTAGTACATGTGGCTTCAGCCCATCTTCCATCTGGGCAAATTGCTTTGATAGTATACTTAGTTTCTGGTTTTAATTTCTCTAATGATGTATAAGCTTGTGAGTTAAAATTATAATTCAAATAAATAGTATCCACACCATCTGTTATATAAACCACGGCATCATACACATTAGGGTCTACTACTGGTCCTAATGTAGGCATAGTTTGAGATACTTTAATTACAATTACAGTATCCGATGGCGATAAATAAGCATTCAGCACTAATTTAGATTCTCCATTTTTCACATCAATATCCGAAGGGTACTCATAACAAGAACTTAGAAGTAGTGAAAATAAAAACAATATGTAAGAGATTCTTTTCATTAAAAATTTACATTAATACTTAAAGAAGGTATTATACCAACAAATGCCATCTTTTTTAATTCATTCTGACCTGAAGCTTCATTATATGTAACCATATAGTATATAGAATTCTTTCTATTATAAACATTTATCGCTCCTGCTTGAACTTCCCACTTTGCTCTTTTAAACTTTTTGCTGTAAGCAATATTCAAGTCAAGTCTATGATAATTAGACATCCTATAGGTGTTCACACCCTTATACTCATAGGCATAATATTGATTAGGGCCAAATGAGCCCATTAAATTCGTGTAGCCAGGTTCATTATCGTAAATCAAATAACTCGATTCTGGCAGGGTAAACGGCGTTCCAGTGGTAAAAATCCAGGTAGTGTTTACGCTCCAATGATTATTAATCTGGAAAATATTCATCAAACTTAGGTTGTGTCTTCTATCGTTTGAGGCCCAATACCATTTATGATAACCCGAATCGTCGAATTTGTTTTTATTATACGATAAAGTATAAGCAAAAATAAATCTTAACTTATCTCTATGTAGTTCTGCTTGAAATTCGACTCCATAAATTTCTGCAAGTCCTTCCATCGTCTTTTCAGCCCATGTTGCATCCGCATTAACAGTAGGATCAAGTAAAGAACTAAATACACTTGAATTGGGTCCGTAACTCAATATATTCTTCTGGAATTTATAAAAACCTTCAACGTTTAACTTCCATTGTTTTTTATCGTTAAAATAAACGCCCAGTGTTGTTTGGTCAGAAGATTCTGGACGTAATTTATCAGTACTTGGTAACCATAAGTCTGTTGGAAAACCTACCCCAACAAAGGAATTTAAGTAATGAGAATACTGATACATCCTCCCGTATGATGCTTTTAATGCAACTTTAGGAGTAAATAAATAAGTCAACATTAATCGAGGTTCTGGATAGAATTTAATAGCTTTCTTATACTTATAACCACTATATCTCAGTCCTACATTTGATGAAAGTTTGTCTGAAAATTTAATTTCATCCTCTATATAAACAGCAAATTCTTCGTTTATTAATTGTTCTTCTGAAGCACTGGTTAGAAACCCAACGATATCTACATATTCATTAGGTATAAATTTGTGTGTAGTAACCTGTAAGCCTGCTTTGAAATGATGCATATTAGAATGAAAATAATCTACATCATACTTCAATGTTAAATCCCTAACTCCAGAAGAAAAAGATAATTTAAAAGAGGTATCACCTTGCTCACTTTCAATATTATAATCTGTATAAATGATAGAAGTATTAGCAAACCATTTAGGATGAAAGAGATGATTCCACCTGAAAGTTGCCGTTTGATTTCCCCAACCCAAATAATTACTCAACTCATTGTTAAATGAATCGCTTTCACTTTGATCAAAAGAATCTGCTCCCTTATAATAAGAAAAAAATAAACGGTTTTTATCGTTTATTTTCCATTGCAATTTTGTATTAATATCATAAAATCTATACCCTAAAGGATCCCCAGGTTCATATATTTTCATAATCTCCTTGACATGAGAAGCTCTTGCATTTAGAAAAAAACTGAGTTTGTTTTTTATGATAGGACCTTCTATTCCAAAATGACTAGATATAAAACCTGTACCCGCCTCTACATTATAGTCTTGCAAATTTCCGTCCTTAGTAATTAATTCTACTACCGAAGATAAACGCCCACCGTAACGAGCAGGGAAACCGCCTTTTAATACATTCATTTGTTTTAATGCATCCTCATTAAAAACAGAATACATTCCAAACAAATGGAATGCATGATATAGTGGAGCATCATCTAATATAATTAAGTTCTGATCTGCTCTTCCTCCCCTAATATTATACCCATTACTGATATCGGTCTCTCTATTTACACCAGATAAATATCGAGTAGAGGTTAATGCATCTTTTTGTCCAAGCATCCTTGGAGTGTTCTCCCTCATTTCTGGATCGATAATATCAGCAATCATCGACTTATGAAAAGCTTTGTCCTCTATCCTTTGATCGTTAATTTCAATTGCTTCTAATTTTATACTCGACTCCAACTCCCAATTTACTATACTCTCAGATATGATAGGCAATTTCCTTTTACTTACTTTATATCCTACAATATGTGCCTGTAATTCTATTGAATCTATATTTGCAGGAACTTGTATCGAATAATATCCATACTTATTACTAAACGTAGAACTATTGTTTGATGAACAATAAATCATGATGTCGGGCAGTAATTCCTTAGTATACAAATCTCTTACATATCCGTGGATATACATTTTATTCATTTCCGAACTTACACTTCTTCTTTTAGGGCTAAGTATTACCTGATTATTAATGATTTTATAATCGACAGAAGCTTGGAAGGAGAAAGACTCTAATGCTTCATTTAACGACTTATCTTTTAAATTAAGATCGATTTTCTTGTTTAAACTGATTAAATCTGAACTAAAAGAAAAAGTAACTCTATACTTTTGAGAAATAAGTTGTATACATTTTTCTACGCTTAACTGTTTATACTCTTCTTTTTTTTGCTGAGCATTAACTGTTAAACCACACATAAACAATGTTATGATTAAAAAAAACTGAAGATATACTTTAGGAAATGACTTCATATTCGATTGACAATCTCTACAGACATTACCCCTATTTTGAATTCAACCAAATGATGAACAAAGCAATTAATACTGGCTTGTCGTGGTTTTTCTTCACAAATTCTCTTAATGTTGCTAAAGCCTTACCCATTTGAGCCTCAACGGTTTTAACAGAAATCTGCATAATTTCTGCTATCTCTTTATAGCTTTTACCCTCAAATCGACTCAACACAAACACTTCTTTCCGTTTATCGGGTAATGCATCAATGGCTGCATACAACGCTTTTTGAAGCTCATTTGCATCCATTTGCTCCTCTGTTTTATTATCTGCCTCGTCGTGTAAATGAGTAAGTGGAACTTCATTGTCAGATTTTCTCGACTGAGATTTAATGTAATTTAATGCCCTGTTACGAGCTGCAGTAAATAAATAGGCTGCAACTGAATCAGGAGTTTGCAGCGTTTCTCTGCTTTCCCATATTTTTATAAAGAGTTGCTGAACTACATCTTCAGTAGCATCCTCATCGTTTAACATGGTATTCACCCTTCTACAGAGTGGCTTATAATGTCGTTTAAATAGCATCTCAAAAGCTTTTGAGTCGTTTAAACGCATTTGAGCAAAAAGTAACTCGTCTTTTATAGCTAGTTCCATTCGGGCAAAAATACTAAAGTAAGTAAATATACATTGTATTGTTTTTGTTAACAAATGCCATTACAACGTCAAAAAATGAAGTTTTTTATAATTATTCGAAAAAAAATGAAAAATAGTTAGTGTATTTTGTACACTTTCGTTATATTCGTTTGTTAGATGTTAGATATGAGTATTGAGATAATAGACTAGAATTTAGAGTTTAGAATTTAGAGTTTAGAATTTAGAATTTATAAGATTAGATGTAAATATTAACAAACATAGAAATGAAGATTGGAATAAATGGATTTGGAAGAATTGGTCGACTAGTATTTAGAGCGGCGATTGATAGAAAAGATATAGAGATTGTTGGAGTAAATGATTTAATAGATGCTGAATACATGGCATATCTATTAAAATACGACAGTACACACGGTCCTTTTCAGGGAACTGTTGAAGTTGTTGGAAAAGACTTAGTTGTTAATGGAAAGAAAATAAGAGTAAGTTCTGAGAAAGATCCTTCGCTATTGGCTTGGGATGAAATTGGAGCTACACATATTGTAGAGTCAACGGGGTTATTTTTAGATCAAGCTCAAGCTTCATTGCATTTAAAAGCTGGTGCTAAAAAAGTGATTATATCAGCTCCTGCAAAAGATAATACACCAACTTTTGTTATGGGTGTAAATCAAGATAAATATCAATCTGATATGGATATCATTTCGAATGCTTCTTGCACTACGAATTGCTTAGCTCCATTAGCAAAAATCATTCATGATAATTTTGGTATTGAGGAAGGATTAATGACTACAATACATGCAGTAACGGCGACACAAAAAACTGTTGATGGACCATCTGTTAAAGATTGGAGAGGTGGCCGTAGTGCATATCAAAATGTAATACCATCTTCAACTGGTGCTGCAAAGGCAGTGGGGTTAGTTATTCCAGAGCTTAAAGGAAAACTTACAGGAATGAGTTTTAGAGTTCCAGTACCTAATGTATCTGTTGTAGATTTAACATGTAAATTAATTAGACCTACAACTTACGAAGAAATAAAAAAAGTAATGAAAGAAGCTTCAATAAATGAATTCAAAGGAATTGTTGGATATACTGAAGACCCTGTAGTATCTAGTGATTTTATGGGTGATGCACGTACAAGTATTTTTGATGCTGATGCAGGTATAATGTTAAGTCCAACATTTGTAAAATTAGTAGCATGGTACGACAATGAGTGGGGATACTCCAACAAGTTGGTGGATTTAATGCAATATATTTATGAGGTTGATAAAAAAGAAATTGAACTCGAAGCTTAAGTCGAGTATTACTAAAGACGCTTAGTGTTTGTAGTATAGAAGTGGGCTAGAACAAGTGGTTCAGCCCCTTTTTTTTTATATTCTAATAATTAAGCTTAACTTGTCGAAAAACTAAATTATGTCGGTTATAATAAAAGGTCTTGGTTCATACATTCCAGAAAACATCATAACTAATCAGGATTTTTTCAAACACGAATTTTATTCTGAGGAGGGAGAAGTTTTACCTCAAGGTACAGAAACTATTATCAATAAATTTAAAGATATAACAGGTATATCATCTAGAAGATATTCTGATGATAACATGTTAAATTCTGAAATGGGAAGTATCGCAGCTAAACGTGCTGTAGAGAATGCAAATATTAATGTAGAGGAAATAGATGTTATCATTTTTGCACATAATTTCGGAAACATTCCGAAAGATACTGTTCAAACAGATATTCTACCTTGTTTAGCTACTCGAGTAAAACATGATTTAGGGATAAAGAATCCCAACTGTGCTGCATTTGATATTATATTCGGATGCCCTGGCTGGGTTCAGGGTGTAATATTAGCCAGACAATATATTTTAGCAGAAGAAGCAAAAAATGTGTTAGTCATAGGTTCCGAAGCACTATCAAGAGTTGTAGATCCATACGATAGAGATTCAATGATTTATTCTGATGGTGCTGGTGCTTCTATTATTTCTTATTCAGATGATATTGATAAAGGAATATTAAGTGTTTCTAGTCAGACCTACGCAAATGAAGAAGCCTACTATTTATTTTATGGTGCATCGTATAAGAAAAAATATACTGAAGGTACACGATACATCAAAATGCATGGTAGAAAAATATATGAGTTTGCATTAAACAATGTTCCTGTGGCAATGAAACATTGTATGGACAAAGCAGGTGTTGATATAAAAGACTTGAAAAAGGTATTTATACATCAAGCGAATGAAAAAATGGATGAAGCTATCATTCAAAGATTTTATAAATTATATAACATAAAAGAAATACCTGAGCATATAATGCCAATGAGTATACATGAACTTGGAAATAGTTCAGTAGCAACTGTACCTACATTATTAGATTTAGTCTTTAAAGAAAAAATAGATAATCACAAGATAGAAAAGGGGGATCTAATTTTACTAGCATCGGTTGGGGCTGGCATGAGTATTAATGCCATTTGTTATAGAGTATAAAAAAAGTGCTCGTAAACTACGCTACGAGCACTACAACTAAACCTCAAATTACACCTAATTATTTAACTGTGCATTATCTTTGTACAATAGTGCTTCTTAGACTTTCTAGAATTGTACCTAGTTCAGAAACAATTGCCTGATCAGTAACTCCATTTTGAGCAGCACCAGCAACAACATCTGCAACGAATTTATTGTATGCTGCATTATCAGCTTTTAATCCCATTCTATTATTTTGCGCAGGATCATGTGCAGCTACCATAGAAGCAATTCCATTATAAGTGAAATTTTTTGCACCTGTAGCAACACAGAAAAAGTCTGTTAAGTTTTTACTTAATGCCGTAAAGCCGGTTAAATTTCCTGAACCTACTTCAGCTAATAAAACCTGAAAATAAGGTTGCAATTCGTTGTCGCCAGCGATAACAAATATGGTACTGTCTACCACAGAGCGTAAACCTAATCTTCCTTTTTCAATCATTTGTCCTGGATTTGCAGGATCGGCAACCATCGTTGTTCCTCCAAGCTTTTCATAAAGTGTAGGAGTTGTAGGTGTAACAACTGGATCTTCATCTTCTTTACAAGAAGCAAAAAACAATGCACCCGAAAGCAGCAATGTTCCAAATAGTAGTGTTGATTTTTTCATCGTTTATTTATTTAATTATAATTAATTGTTAAACACATTTTGTACTAATGAACTTAGTTGATAACTAAATGAAGATTTATCAATAACGGGGCATCCCGAAGCAAGCTGATCGTTTGACACTCTGAATCTAAATGCTGAATATTTATTTTCTTTTTCTGCAATAGATAAGAAGATTCTATCTGCGTTTTGAAATTGTGGATTAAATGAATAAACCAACACATTTTCATTATGATTAAAGTAAGCCGCATCAACTCCATCAATCGATAGTATTTTATTTTTAATCGACAAACCTTCGGCTTCTGTTAGGTCTTGCTTAAAATCGATTCGGGCCAATTGACGCACTCTTTTGTCGTCGTTCTTTGTTCTAGTTACCATATATATATGTATAACCAACACTATAAATAAGGTTAACACTACAGCTCCAGTAGCAATTAACCAGCGGAATAAGACTCTTTTTTTCATGTTTACAAGCGATAAAATGATTAAGTTGAACTAATTTGATAGTACTTACGGAGAAAATAAGAGCTTGGATTTCGGTAATTAAATAAAAAACAAAAAGTATGAATGACTTGAAAATGAATGATATAGAGGCTATTCTTCAGCTTTTACTAGGGAAATAAAGCCTTAGAGCCCGAGTAGTTAAAAAGATTTTTAACACAATGTGAATAATTTTTTTGTCGAACCTACTTGTTAATATGAGATTTTACTTCTTCTTTTATATAATAAAATAAGGTGTTTCAGAAGAAACCAAGAAAATAACATATTAACTAACAAATTTTTTAATTAACAATTATGAACAAAGCAGAATTAATCGAAGCAATTGCTTCAGAGTCGAAGCTAACAAAAGCTGATTCAGGAAGAGCGTTAGATGCATTTTTAAATGCAACTACTAAAGCGTTGAAAAAAGGCGACAAATTAACATTAGTTGGTTTCGGAACTTTTTCTGTAACTAAAAGACCAGCAAGAACAGGACGTAATCCTAAAACTGGTAAAGCAATTAAAATTGCTGCTAAAAAAGTTGCTAAATTCAAAGCAGGTGCTGCTTTAGCAAAAGTAGTAAACAAGTAATTTTTCGTAGTTTAAATACTACCGAAAACAAAAAAGTCCTCCATGAAAATGTGAGGACTTTTTTTTATTTTATTACCATCCGTAGGGATGTAAATCTATAGTATCTGGATGTCGGGCGGGTTGTACACTTAATACAGGAACAGTAGAGTGGTTCACTAATTGTTGGGCAATAGGACCCATTATGTATTCAACGATATCTTCTTTCTCCATATCTGCCATTACTAATAGCATGTCTGCATGAATCTGTTTACAATAATCAAGTATAGCTTTAGAAGGACTATGATGTTGAACAATTTCTAATGTGTTTTTTACTTGATGCTCATCTAAGTATGATTGAATCTGAAAACCTTCTCTTTCTATTTTTATTAAATGACTTGTCTCACCTTCATCCTCTATACCTAAAGTAAAAACTTCTGCGTTAAACCACTTTGCAAATTGTATGGCAACGTTTACTTTCTGACGAGAGAAAGGATCATCTTTAAACGGTAAAAGAATTTTCTTAATGCCGTGAGCACTCATTGGTTTTTGAACCGAAAGTACTGGACAAGGACATTCTGAAATAATTCTTACGGCATTACTACCAATTATAAATTCTCTGAAGCCACTTACACCATGAGTACTCATCACAAGTAAATCATATTTCTCTTCCGAAACCAATTCATTAATTACGCGGTGACTTTTCCCAAATAATACTCTAGTATCAAATTCATATTGATACTTTTTCTTTAATAATTCAGCAAAACGGTTAAGTTGTTCCGACTTTATTGTTTGTAGTGCTCTTTCTTTCTCAATAAACTCTTCTGTGCTCATCACAAAGTCGCCTGGAATGCTAAAAGTAAGCATATCTTCAACTGCATGAACCAAAGTGATGTTTGAAGAATGGATTTTAGCTATTGCTATAGCATAATCTACTGCGTAAACAGATAAATCCGAAAAATCTATCGGAATGAGTATCTTTTTAATATTTATTGTTTTCATATCGATTTGAATTATAGTCTATAAGTTAACAATACAATGATAAGAACTGTTTTTTTAATAAAACATGAGGAAAATCATGCCTCGCATATTCTTAGTCATATTATAATACTTGATTAATAGATATTTTTTTTGAATATTTACTGATTATAAACACTTTAAATGAATTTTATGAAAAAAACCAGTTTACTCTTAGTGCTTTTAACTGCTGGTGTATTATCGACACAAGCTCAATCGTTTTCCGACGATTTTGAGTCGTATACAGCTGGCAATAAATTAGGACCACAATCTACCAATTGGACTACATGGAGCAATGCAGATGGTGGTACAGAAGACGTCAATGTGATAACAACAGATGCACACAGTGGAACTAAATCAATTTATTTTAGTTCAACAAGCAGCACTGGTGGACCAGCCGACGTTGTTCTTCCTTTTGCGGGACCGCATACACAAGGTGTATTTGAATTCAAAGCATGGTTCAAAGTTCCTAGCACAAAAACTGCTTATTTCAATTTCCAAGCAGAGAATGCCATTGGTACAACATGGGCAATGGATTGCTACATGAATGCAGATGGATCATTAAACATCAACAATGGAGCCGTAACACAGGTTACAGCTAGTTATCCTCAAGGTCAGTGGTATCAATTAAAAATAAAGGCAAACTTAAGTACTAACCATTGGGAAGTATTTGTTGATAGTGCTCTAGTAGGTTCATTCACTAATACTGTTAATAAAATTGCTTCTTTGGACCTTTATCCTGCGAATGCTGATGCAAGTTTTTGGGTAGATGATGTTTCTTACTCACTTACTCCATACGTATTGCCTAGCTTAAATGCTGCAATAGGTAATGTATCTATTCCTAATGGTCTAGTAGGACAAACTCGTAAACCAAAAGTTTCTGTTAGAAACCTTGGTCAAACTGCTATCACTTCATTTGATTTGAGTATTACTCACAAAGGTACTTCAATCAATAAATCATTATCTGGTTTAAATATCGCTTCTTTAGCTGAGTATAAAATGGAGCTTACAGAAGATTTCTTATTACCAGCAAATAACGATACCGCTACATTAACTATTTCAAATATTAATGGAATGGCTAATGATGACGATACTGTAGATAATTCTAAAACTATAGTTATTGCAACTGTTATACCTGCTCCAGGTAAAATAGTAGTTGCTGAAGAAGGTACAGGAACTTGGTGTCAGTGGTGCCCTCGTGGTGCTGTATTTATGGATATGATGTCTCATAACTACGAAGGTTACTTTGCTCCTATTGCTGTTCACAACGCAGATCCAATGGTAGTAACAGAATACGATGCTGCAGTAAGTGCATCTATCCCTGGTTACCCAAGTGTTTTGGCTGATCGTTTAACAATTATAGATCCAAGTGAATTAGAAGATGATTTCTATGATAAAATTGTTCTTGCTCCTGAAGTAACTCTAGAGAATGGAGCTACTTACGATGCAATGACACGTCAATTAAAAGTATCAATTACCACTACATTAAATAAAGATTTATCAGGCGATTACAGAATTGCTTGTGTATTAACTCAAGATAGTGTTAGAGGAACTGGTTCTGCATACAACCAATCAAATGCTTATGCTGGTGGTGGTAATGGTGTAATGGGAGGTTATGAATTATTGCCTAACCCAGTACCTGCTGCACAAATGATCTACGATCACGTAGCACGTCACATTAGCCCAAGCTTTGCTGGTCATCCTGATGCATTAGCTTCTACTACAGATAGCGGTGCGTCGGTAACTTATACCTTTACTTATGTTCTTCCTTCAAACTGGAATGATACAAAAATGAATATCATCGGTATGGTTATGAATCCAAACGGCAATATTGTTAATGGAAGTTTCACTACAATTCCTCAAGCAGTAACTAATGGTTACGTTATGGGTACTGAAATTGGTGGAAACATGGTTGGTATAAACAAATTATCTGGCCCTGATGCTATTCGTATCGCACCAAATCCTGGTACTGAAATTTCTAATATCATGTTATCTCTAACTGCTGAAGCAAATGTTCAAGTTGAAATTTACAACATGAATGGAGCTAAAGTAGCTACTAAAGATTATGGCATGTTAAATGGCGAAATGCAATTACCAATTCAATTATCTGAATTAAGTTCTGGTTTATACTTAGTAAAAGTATTAGTAGACTCAAACCCTACTACACTTAAACTAATGAAAAACTAATCACAATTCTTTTTAAATAAAAAAGGCCTCGAAAATTCGAGGCCTTTTTTATTTCATCAAACTCAATGTAATACTATTGAACAACGAACTTCATTTCTCTAATTCCTTGTTTAGTTTTTATTTGTAATACATAAACACCTGCACCATTTTGCTCAATAGGCATTTCGTATTTACCTTTTGATTGAACGCCTTCTAATATAATTTCTTGAGTAACCTGACCTAGAACATTAATCACATTAATATTTACTTCTGTTACCTCATTTAAAGTATACTTTAATGTAAATTGTCCTTTAGATGGATTCGGATAAATACTAAGTTCATTGATTAATTTACCTTCATTTAATCCAACTAGAACAACATGCATAGTGTCTGATATTGCAGAACATCCTAATGAATCAAATATCTCCACTTTATACGAACCTGATTCTGTTACAACATAAGTTTGCAAAGTATCATCAACTAAACTTAAGTCATCTTTATACCATTGATAAGCATTTGCAATGCTAGAAGTTAATGTTAAAGAATCTCTTGTAATAGTTGGTTTTGTTGGTGTTGGGAACACTTCCACTTCAATAGTATCAGAACTTACAACACATAAATTTGGAGCTGCGCTTGTGGTTACATGATATTTCCCCGACTGAACTGCCGTATAAGTAATCTGATTTGCAGATGGAATTTCAACTCCATCTTTGTACCATTTATTTAACGTAGTAGCATTAGAAATTAAGGTCACTTCCCCTCCTTCACAAAACTCTGTTGGCCCAGTTAAACTTACCATTGGTTTTGGTGGGTAGTTCAGTACCTGTACATTTAATGGATTAGAAACCGCTGAACAATTTTGTACATTTTTTACTTCAACAGTATATGCACCTGCTTCTGTAACTTGTAATGTGTTTTGTGTAGCATTTGATATTGGACTTCCATTTTTATACCATTGATAATTACTTGCTGTACTTGCTGTAAGTATGGTTGTTTCACCCTGACATATTGTGTTATTCCCTTGTACAGTTGGTTTATTAGGTGATGGCACTGTAAACAATTCTACAGGAGAAGAAATTGTAGTACAAGAACCTTCTGATATTTCTACAGTATATAATCCTGCTTGTGTTGCATTATAAGTATTCGAATTTGCTCCTGAAATAATAGAACCTCCTAAATACCATTGATAAGTATAATTTACATTGGCAGTGGTTGATAAACTAACCGTTTCTCCTACGCAAAAAGTATCCTTCGCAGGTGGGTTAATAACCGCTGACAAAGATGAATTTCCTATTTTAAACATCCCGCCTACAGTAGAACTTGTATTAAAACTACCAGACCAACCTACAGTCTCAGAAAAGAAATCTATTGAGGTATGCTGTATCGCATCTATAGAAGTCCAAGTAGCTCCATTGTCTGTTGAATACGCTGAACCTGCACCTGCTGTTGTATTCGCACCCGACACATAATAGGTACCAGTAGTTCCAGGTACATAAGTTAATCCTGATTTGTTTCCTATACCAGCCGTGTTCGTAGTTAATAAAGACCAGGTAGCACCTGCATCAGTAGTTTGGTAAATACCAATATCAACACTGTTCAAATCTACTCCAGTAAGTAAACCATTAGTTGCGTTTTTAAAAGCAATATTAGTTAGGGTTACTGATGTACCAAGTGGTGTACTTGCTACTGCCCATGTAGCTCCTTTATCAGCACTTCTAAATATTCTTCCTTTAGTAGTTAAAAACCATATGGAATTTCCTGAAGCAGTAAAATACCCAATAGTTCCATACTCATCTGCAGCTATTGGTGCAGGAATGTTTGCAGAGTTAACTCTAGTCCAAGTAGTGCCACCATTATTCGTAGTATAAATTTCAAAGTAACCTCCTGCTGGGTCTCCTTGTGCAACTCCATCATTTCCGTTGAAGAAATGAACAAAATTGATAAATGAAGATGCTGTATTATATGAAGCTGTAGACTGACGAGTCCAAGTTGTACCTCCATTAGTAGTTTGATACACTCCTTGTGCCGCTACTGTAGCTGTATTAGGGAATAGAGAAGCCCATGCTGTATCTTGGTGAGAAGAAGTAATATTAGCAATAGCATAACTACTTGCTATTGGTATATTTCCTGGAACCCATGTTTGTCCTGCATCAATAGTTCTCGTATAATCTCTAATTACAGCATTTGATCCACTACCATCATAAGCAACAGCCCAGGCAACATTTGAGTTTACAATCTCTACATGTCGAATCCCTCTAGATGCAGTAGTAAAACCTGTTGCTTGAGTATTCCATGTTACACAATTGGATGTTGAGTTAGAATTAACAGTGATATATGATAATTTAATTAATGAATCTACACCCGCTGTATTACTTACTTTTAATTTAACGGTATAAGTTCCTGGATTTACATAACTAACTGTTGGATTTTGAGAGCTTGATGTACTTGGATTTCCACCTGTGAATGTCCAGGTCCAATTGGTAGGTGTATTAGTCGACTGATCAGTAAAGTTAATCGACTGACCAGCATTAATGGTAGTTTGATTTGCAGTAAAATTAGCTATAGGTATTTGTACTGTAACAACATTTGCTAAATCCGATTCCCATATTCCTCTTCCAAAGGTTGCTGCTCTAATTTTAGATGTTGCATAATGAATATCTAATTCTCTAACACTTACTGCAGGCATGTTTGTATTGTAATAAGTCCATGCAGTAGAATTATTTTTATAATACACTCCGATATCAGTACCAACATATAAAGCATCTTCAGCAGCTGTTTGATAAGCCACACAATTTACAGGGGCATTAGGTAAACCTGTTGAGATATTTGTCCATGATGAACCTCCATTGGTACTCATAAAAATTTTATTGCTAGCTGAATATCCAGAAAATGTTACATAAAGCTGATTTGGGTTTGCCGACGAAACAGTTATATATGTTATTGATGCAGATGCAACAGGAAGCCCAGAAGTGATATTGCTCCAAGTAGTTCCACCATTAGTAGTTTTAAATAATTTATTATTAGTTGCAGCATAAACATAATCGCCGTTGCTAGGTGCAATAGCCATAGAGGTATACTCAGCACCAGCACTTAAATTACTGGTTACTGTAGTCCATGATGTACCCGAATTTGTTGATTTATATATTTCGGTATATCCGGCATAAAGTGTCGTAGTGGTTGTAGGATGAATCACATAAGGAGTAATCCAGGCTCCATCTGGCGAACCTGCTGGTTTTATATCAACAAAACTACTTCCTCCATTTGTCGATCTAAATAAATTTCCAAATTGATAAGAAACATAAACCTTATTCGCATTGGTATGGTCTACTAAACATTTCATTCCATCACCACCATATACTGAAGACCACGCTCCAGAGGATAATCTGTTTGTTCCATTATCTTGAGCACCTGCATAAATTATATTTGCATTAGTAGCTGCTCCACTTAATCTGTAAAACTGAGTAATTTGCAATCCATTACTTAGGTCAGTCCAACTAGAACCATTGTTTGTCGATTTTCTTAACCCACCATCATTACAAGAAAATATAGTGTTTGAATTGGGTAGAAAATCAAAATTATGTTGATCGGCATGAACGAAAGGTAATGTACCGGTACCACCAGCATACCAATGACCTGTTATACTAAAGGTACTTCCACCATTTGTAGATTTCCAAATATTTATACCTCCAACATAAATCAAGTTTGCATCTAAAGGAGATACCGCTAATGCTAAGTCGTACCAACCTTGTCCGCCCGTGCCAGAACCTGTTTCATCTCCTGAAAGAATGTTTGGAGTGCTATGTACCAATGAGTAAGATTGCCCTGAATTTGTAGATTTATACAATCCTTTGTATCCTGAATTGGTTGCATTAGCAATAAGCGCGTAAACTACTGTTGGGTCTGCAGGGGTTACTGCTATTGATATTCTCATTACATCTGATGAAGGAATACCAGTAGCAATATTAAAAGAAGAACCTCCATTAGTAGAGTAATAACATTTACCAGTACCTCCAGAGCTATAGCTTGCAGCATATACAATATTAGGATCACCCGGTTTAAATTCTGCGTCGTAAAATATACCCGATGCTATTACCGCAGTAAATGTACCACCGCCTGTAGTTGTTCTATACAAACCACTATTGGTTGCAGCAAGAATAATATCAGGGTTAACTGGATTAATAATTAAACGTGCAATTCTGAAATAATTTGAAGGAACTTTTTGTAAACCTACAACAGTCCATGTAGCACCACCATCAATACTTTTTAATATTCCTACACTATAGGTGTCACTTGCATCAGCATCACCAGTTGCTACATAAATAATATTAGAATTAGTTGGGTGAATAGCAATATCAGATATCCCTAATGAAGCTGTAGTCGTAGGAATGTTTGTCCAAGAACCACCACCATCAATAGATTTCCACAAGCCACCACCTGGAGTGCCTATCCATATAATATTGGAATTAGTAGGATCAAAGCGTACACAATTCACCCTTCCTATACCAGCAGAGGCATAACCTAAGCCATTAGCAGGTACGGTTGTTGGCCCTAGGGGCTGCCAATTTGCAGCAAATAATGATCTGTTTTGTTTAGGGAAACTTGCATCGTGTATTACTTTTCTTAACTCTGCATCAATAATTTCGTGAGGAAGTTTACCCGTGGGATAAACTCTAGGCTCCATGAAATTTTCCCAACGTTTAAACTGTTTATAGCCTTGACCTTTGCCTGGTGTTTTATCTTTCCATGCTTTGTTAAATGCCTGTTGAACGTCGTAGAAATTTACATTCGGATCTTGCATCATCAGGAACCAAGGTTGATCCTGTGCAAATAGGAAATTTGCATTAAACAAGATCAGAATAATAAGTGCGATTTTTTTCATTTTATATTTGTATACAAATAGTTATGTATCAAATATAACATTAAAAAAAATTATACGAAATCACTAATCTTTTACTCTTGCTAGTGCTAATGCATTAATCATCCAGCTTGGTAGATTTTTTTCGGCGTCGCGTTTTCTTAGGTTTAAATACAAACCTAGCTTCTTAATAATAGGCACTCTATGTGTTTCAACAAATTCAATTAGAGTACCATCTGGGTCTTCTGTATAAGAAAAATGCCCTGCAGCCTCTCCCATATCGAAACTATCACTGCTATTCACCGTAAACGGATAATTTAATGCTTCACATTTTTCTTCTAATGCTTTCATTCCATTCACATCGAAACATAAATGAATAAACCCTAAATCCCCCCAATACCTGTTTTCGAATATTTTATTCGGTTTTCTATTTAAATCTTGGAAAAGCTCTATTTGCGAAGGACCAAATAATCTGCTAAAACCACCAATTCTAGTTGAAGAATGCTTTAATAACACTCTTTTAAATTGACTATTTCCACCTGAAAGACCATTTAAATCATCGAAAGAACCTTCTTTACTATAAACTATCTGATCGTAGCCCAACACATCTTTATAGAACTTAATCGATTTTTCGATATCCGTTACCCCAATTAAACATCCACCAATACCACCTGTTAAGTCTTTTCTATTTTTATACCAAACCTCTTCTTGCATAATCTCAAATACATTTCCGTAAGGGTCTTTTAAGAAGAAATGGTATTCATTGTTTGGATTTTTTTTCAATTCTGTGATCACATTTAATTGCTGTTGTTTAGCATAGTGATACATTTCTTCTACATTTCTGCATTTTATTTTTGCTGCGAAAATCCCTAAATCGCCTAATTGAATATCGAACTTCGGTGCTTCAGGTACTCGTTTTGTGTATTGCCAAATTTCAAAGCCACCTCCACCAGCAATATTTATCGCTAAAATGGCATAACGTTCTTGTGGTTGATTACCTGTATATCTTTGCATTAAGCCTGCTGTTGCTGCATCTTTAAATACTGGTATATCCATGCTGAAATGCTTACGATACCATGCCCATGCCTCTTCAGCATTATTTACACCAATGCCTACTTGTTGAATTCCACTAATAATGACTCTGTTGTTTGCCATATTTAATTTGCTTTTACTTTTAATATGAACTTGTAATATAGTGAAGGGAACCATCTTTTCAAATAAACAAGAATAAGTTCTTCTCTACCAATTAATAATTCAACTTTCTTTTTTCTTACTGCTTTAATTATTTTATGTGCACATAAATCGGCAGGAATACCATTTTCTTGTGCTTCATCCATTACTCCGTGCTTTGATCCATCAGACTTTAATGCGTTAATAGAAATATTGGTATGTATTCTTCCTGGATAAACTAAAGTAACATATACTGGAATGTTTTTTAATTCTAAGCGAAGTGTTTCAAAGAAACCTACTAAAGCATGCTTTGCTGCACTGTAGGCCGAACGATAATGAAATCCATACTTCCCAGCAACACTACTAATTACAATGATATGTCCGTTATTCTGTTCTACAAAAATAGGAAGCACTGATTTTGTTAATGCTATCTGCGAAAAATAATCGAGCTCCATTATTTTTCTATCTATCTCTAGTGTTGATTCTAAAATTAAGGAACGTTGACTAACACCTGCATTGTTACATAAATAATCAATTCTTCCGAAAATATTTTTTGCACGTAGTGCTAAGGAATCAAATTGTGCTATGTCTAACATATCAAATGCTAAAATTTCACAATCGCTAGTAAACATTAGGCAATTACTTTTTACTAAATCTAATTGTGTTTGATTCCTCCCCGACAAAATTAGTTTAGCTCCTTGTTTTGCAAAACCATAAGCAAGCGCCTCTCCTATTCCTGAACTTGCACCAGTAATCCAAACTACTTTATCTATATATTCTTCCATTTTTCAAATTGTCCAAATTGTTCAAATTAACTAATTGTACAAATTATCTTATCCCTCATTTCATTTGCAACTTCTCTAGCTTTCTCAACATTTTCAGCTTTAGCCAAACAAACTCCCATTCGCCTTTCTCCCATTACTTCTGGCTTACCAAATAACCTTAGTTGAGTATCTGGTAATGCTAGTGCTTCATTAAGATTATGAAAACTAATATTACTTGAATTTCCTTTTACTAGAATTACTTTACTAGCCGATGGACCTAATAATTTTATCTGTGGGATGGGTAAGTTTAATATTGCTCTTACATGCAAAGCAAATTCTGATAGGTCTTGAGAAATCATGGTCACCATACCAGTGTCGTGTGGTCGAGGAGATAATTCTGAAAAATAAACTTCAGTATCTTTAACAAAAAACTCTACTCCAAAAATTCCTCTTCCACCTAAACTCTTTACTACCAATGCAGCCATATCTTGTGCCTTTTGTAAGGCTATGTCCGACATAGGTTGAGGTTGCCACGACTCTTGATAATCTCCATGTTCCTGACGATGACCAATTGGTTCGCAAAAGCTTATTCCATCGCGATGTGATACCGTAAGTAAGGTGATTTCAAAATCAAAATCAACAAAACCCTCTACAATAACACGACCACCGCCCGATCGACCACCTTCTTGTGCATATTGCCAAGCATAGTCGATATCACTCTCCGATTTTACTACACTTTGACCTTTACCCGAAGAACTCATTATCGGTTTCACTACACAAGGAAAACCAACCTCAAATACTGAATTTCTAAATTCATCTTTATCGCCTGCAAATTTATACTTAGAGGTTTTTAGTTTTAGTTCTTCGGCAGCAAGAGTTCTTATGCCTTCTCTATTCATAGTTAGCCAAGTTGCATTAGCTGTGGGAATAATATTAAATCCTTCTTTTTCTAATTCCTTCAAAGTATGTGTAGCAATTGCTTCTACTTCGGGAACTATGTAATCAGGTTTTTCTTTTCTAATGAGATCCGCTAATGCCTTTTCATCCAACATCGAAATTACATAAGAACGATGAGCCACTTGCATCGCTGGTGCATTAGGGTATTTATCTACTGCAATTACTTCTACACCGTATCGTTGAAATTCTATAACCACTTCTTTTCCGAGCTCTCCTGAACCCAACATCATTACTTTGGTGGCAGAACTTGTAAAAGGAGTTCCAATACTAGTATTCATCATCTATTATTTTGCCCTAAATATAAGAATTGATACGATTTGATACTGCTAGTAAAGTATTTATTATGTATTTTAGTATATAACTAAATATACAGAAATATGAAAAAGACACTGTTTTCGAGCCTATTACTTTGTATTCTATTGCCTTTACTAAGTATTTCAAGTTCCGACGATGCTGATAAAATAATTGGCAAATGGTTAGTTGGAAGTGGGAAAGCACACATTCAAATTTATAAATATGGAGAGAAATATGCTGGCAAGATTGTTTGGCTTCGCGATCCATTAAATGAAAAAGGAGAACCTAAAGTAGATAAAAATAACCCAGACCCCGCAAAAAGAAATAATAAACTTATGGGAAATGTAAACATGTTGGGATTCGAATATGCTGGAAATAAATCGTGGAAAGAAGGAACCATTTACGATTCTGAGAATGGTAAAACATACAGTTGTAATTTAAAATTAGTAGACGACAATACCCTTGAAGTAAGAGGATATATTGGTATCTCTATGATTGGTAGAACGGATACTTGGAAGAGAGTTAAATAGTGACTAGTGAATGGTGACTAGTGACTAGTGAATGGATAAAATTTAGGTTATGAATAAACTATATAAAACAGTATTATTATGTGTGGCAAGCTTTACTGCTTTTGCACAAGCGGGCACGTACAGACATGGACATGTAAATACTACTTTTACAAAAACTTATGATCCTCGTAGTGATAGTATCGACATCTTAAAGTATACTATAAATCTGGATATAACAGATATCACTGGTAGGAAAATAAAAGGATTTACAAAGATAAAATTCAATCCTAAAGTAAATAACATTCATTACTTACGCGTCGATTTACTACATCTAAATATAGATTCTATTGTGTTAAATGGAAATCCATTAAGTTATCATTATAACGACACTCTACTATCAATCAATCTCGATGCAAATTATCAAACTACTGATACTCTTGAACCAATAGTATATTATCAAGGAATCCCAAAAGGTGATCCTACTGGTTGGGGTGGTTTTTATTTCCAATCTGGATATGCCTACAATTTAGGTGTAGGTTTTGGTTCAGATCCTCATGTATATGGTAGAGTTTGGTTCCCTTGCTTCGATAATTTTATGGAACGTAGCAAATACGAGTGTACCATAAAAACTTCACCGGATAAAAGCGCATATTGTGGAGGAGAACTGGTTTCTGATGTTAGAGACATCAATAACAATAGAATTAGAACATGGGTATTGAATGAAGAGATTCCAACCTATTTAGCTTCCGTAGCGGTAGGAAGTTATGTCGACGTTAAAATGAACCATGTTGGATTAGAAAAAAACATTCCGATTGTGATTGCTGCATTAGCAGGTGATACCAATAATGTAAAAGCATCTAGTAAAAATTTAAAAGACGCCATTAGAATATATGAAGAACTTTTCGGTCCTTATGCATGGAATAAAGTAGGCTATTCAGCAGTACCCTTTACACAAGGTGCAATGGAACATGCTACCAATATTGCCTTTCCAAAAAGTATCTTTAATGGAACAACCTCTGGAGAATCTATTTTAGTGCACGAACTTTCTCATCATTGGTTCGGCGATTTAATAACTTGTAGCAGTCAGGAAGAAATGTGGCTCAACGAAGGATGGGCAAGCTATTGTGAGCACATATTTAATGAGTTTAAATATGGTCGTCAAATGTACGAAGATGAGTTATATAGATTTCATGACGATCTTTTACATTTTGTTAGGTATTCGGAGGGTGATATAAGCTTCGACAACATTCCATGGGAACATACCTATGGAACGCATGTATATATTAAGGGCGCCGTTATGGCTCACAATTTAAGAGGATACATGGGTGATAGTCTTTTCTTCTCAAGCTTAAAAAAAGCATTAGCAGAAAATGCATTTAAATCAATTACCAACGACCAATTTGAACAAAGTTTAAGTCAAGCAAGTGGATTAGATTTATCCTATTTCTTCAACGATTGGATTAAACAACCAGGCTGGCCACATTTTGCTATCGATTCTTTTGAAGTAAGTAAATTCAATCTACAGTATAAAGCAAAGGTAAATATCCGTCAGAAGAAATATGGCAGTACCCATTTCCATCAAAACGTTCCAATGGAAATAAAATTTATTGCGAGAAACGGACAAGAATACACAACTAAGCTTATATTATCTGGAGAATATACAAGCGCTGAAATTATTATTCCAATAGCAGCTGAGATGGTGGTGCTAAATCCTAGAAATCTCATTGCACAAGCCATATCTTATAATGATGTAAAAATTACAAAGAATGGCGCTGGCATTACACTCCCATTAGCAAAAATGGAACTCAATGTTAGCAAACTAGTCGACTCCGCTATGCTCAGAATAGAGCATCATTATGTGGAACCTTCTGGTAATTGGGGAAATAATATTAATAGAATATCTAAACAAAGATATTGGACTGTAGATGGGATACTACCAAGCGAATTCAAAACCTCGAGTAAAATAGCATACGACGGGAGAACTGGAATATTTAGTGGTAATGCTTATTTAGACCATCTCCTTAATATTACTCAAGAGGATAGTGTACTCCTATTGTATAGAAAAGATGAATCGGCAATTTGGGAAGAGTATCCATATTACAAAAAAGAAATGGGTAATAACACTACCAACAAATTAGGTTTTATTACTATTGATAGTTTAGCATTAGGTCAATATTGTATAGGTATTGGAAAATCAAATTTTGTGGGCCTTAACACCAACAAAAAAAGGGAAAATATTGCAATTGAAATTTTCCCTAACCCTGCAAATAAATCAATAGAAATAAAAATACTAAACGAAGAAATTAAAAACATTCTAAAAGTTAATATTTTCAATTCAAGTGGAGCAAAATCGATGAGTGTAGAAAAGAACGATCAGAACAATCCATTAATCATAGATGTATCAAATTTATCAGTTGGGACATACACAGTAAACATTGAATTAAAGAACAATAAGACACTTAGCAAAAGCTTTATCATTACACGATAAGAATAAATGTGTTTTATGCAGCATCACAGGTAAAGTAAAATTCTGATCCTTTACCTGGTTTTGTATTAAAACCAACAATTCCTTTATTAGCTTCTGCAAACTCTTTACATAAACGTAAACCGAGTCCACTACCCCTTTCATTATTAGTTCCAAAATTTACCTTGGGACTAGGTTGAAATATAGTATGTGCATCTTCTTCTTTAATGCCCATTCCTCTATCAACAATTGATATTTTAAATTTATTTGATTTGGGATCTAATTCTGTTTTAACATCAATAGTACTCTCCTCAGGGCTAAATTTTATGGCATTAGCCAAGTAATTTCTAACAATAAAATTAAAATGCTCTTGATCAAAATGACCATTCCAATCGTTTTCTACGGATAAATTAATTTTAATTTTTTTAGAATTAGCTTGTGCAGTTACAAACAATATTGCTTTAGATAATTGATCTTTAAGTTTAAATTTTTCAGGTTTAATAGCAATTCCTCTGAGTTGTGCTTGCCCCCATTTTAATAAATTTTCGAGTGTTTCGATGGTCACATTCGTTTGATTTTTTAAAGCTGTAACAATCTCTGTTTGTTCTTCCTTTGTAAATACTTCTTGATCTATTGCTTCAAGAACATTAACAATATTATTTAATGGTGTTTTAAGGTCGTGCGCTATAATCGACAATAATCTATCCTTAACTTTGTTCGATTTTTCTAACATTTCATTTAAGGCATTTCTTTTCTTTAATGAAGAATAAAGCAGAATAGCAATAATCAAAAATGAAATAAATAAGATTAAATAAATTGACTTCTGTAAAGTGCTTTTCTGATTTAACAGCTCAAGTTTATCAATTTCTATGGCCGATTTTTCAACCTTATAATCAGCTTCCAATAACTCAACATCTTTTTTCTGAGCATAGCTTTGTAAGCTATCCTTATAAACGTTATATTCTTTAATTGTATTAAATGCTTCTACATAATTATTAGTTGTTTCATAGTTCTCACCAAGGGTTTCTAATGCGTTAACCAATAACTCCAGCATTTCATGTTTTTTTGCAAGAACTATAGCTCTTTTAGCATGTTCAATCGATTTATCAAACTGTTTATTTTTAGTATATAACAATGATAATTGATATTGAATATCTGCTTGTTGCATAGGCAATTCGGCTTCTAAAGCCATAGGATACGCTTTATTATAATAATATAAAGCTTTATCAATATTATTTAACTCTCTTTCACAATCTCCTGCTTCAGTTAAAAAAGTAATATAATCGTCGGATTCCGCTTCATTAGTGCTATACTCTTCTATACACAATTCATAATATTTTAATGCCGAATGAAAATCACCCATCTCAAAATACGCAGAGGCCATGTTGGCAAAAATTTTATAATATGAAACCCCAAATTCTTTCTGATTTAATTCTTGTGCCTTCTCAAAATAGTAGATTGCTTTTTTCGGATTATTTAGATACCCGTAAACACTACCCATATTAGCATATCCTTGAATAACACCGTTAATATCGTTTAGCTTTTCAAATATTTTTAATCCTCTCATAAAATAATTCGCTGCAAGTTTATAATCTGCTTTCTGCGCTGCAATTATTCCATGAGTATTATAACATTTCGCAATTCCTTTATCATAGTTTATAGAATTAAACACCAAAAAGGCTTTATCTAAATATATCTCAGCAGTATCATAGCTTAATCTATCTTTATAAATATTAGCCATGGTATGGTATATTCTTCCTTCAGAAACTTTATCTTTTTTCTCTTTAAATAATTGAATTGCTTTTTCTGAAAAGTAAATGGATGAATCTAAATCCCTTGAAGAATAATACAACAACACATTTGTGTATGCTTTTATTTGCTCTTCAGGATTTTCCGACTGTGCAATTTTAATAAATAGAGAATCCTTTGAAATTTTAGCTTGGGCATAAGTGTTAACCAAAACTAAAATCACAACAACAACAACAACATTTCGAGATAATTTTCTCATTACATTTTTTATTACTGTAAAACCATAAGAAACCTAGGCAGAGCATAAACTCCACTTGGCTTCCACCATTTGTTGTTGTTAAAAAATAAAATCGTTGTTTTTTTGGGTAAAAAAAATCTTGTCAATTCAAGAATAAAACAATTGTATAAAAAATTATATATAACTCAAAATAAAATAAAATATTCCTACAAATACTATCGAAATAATATCTTAAAAATCTAGCAAAAAAAGTGTTATTAAAGAATATGTAAGTATCAAAACATGCATTATTAGAACATATATAAACTTAGTTTTGTAAGGCTCAATATTTCTATCAACAACTCCATTCTAATTATTTTTTTTATTTATGATAGAAATTAAATCAATTTCAAAGAGATTGTTTTTTTTAGTTTTATTGAGTTTGGTATTTCTCAGTAAAAACACTTTTTCAACTACTTTCACCTCTACTATAATAACAACTGGAACATGGAGTTCATCAAATATTTGGTCGACCTCCAGAACAGGGCAAATTACTAGTGCTACAAATTCAACCACTGTAAATGGTACTGGTACGCTTTTTAGTTCTGAACTAAGTGTGGGTGTTGTCATTAGAAATTCATCTCATCAGATTATTGGTACTGTAGAAAGTATTACGAGCGATGTATTATTAACGCTTACAAACACGGCACAAGTTAATGTTACTGAAGCAAGCTACAATGCTAGTATTATTCCTACTTCATCCGATAATATAGTGGTAAGTGATGCCACAACACTATTTATAGATAATAACTATACTTGTAATTCAGTCTCATTTAATTCATCTGTTACTGCGAGTAATGCGATATACTTTTCAGACACTTTCAAACTTACCGTCAATGGAGCAATAACCCTTAATGACCCAAGTGTGAATAATCTAAGTTCATCTCTTTCCATACAAAATGGAAAAGTAGAGTGTGCTAGTTTAAATTTATATGGTAGTACATTCTTAAGAAAAACTGAAGTATTAATTACTTCGGGCACATTAGATATCAATGGAAGCTTAACCTGCACTAATGCTTTTGCTAATAGCATCAATATTAGCTCATCTGGGAAATTAAAATTTGGTGGATCTATAAGTACTAACTTAACTTTAGTATTAGCTGGAGGAAATACGAGTACAATTTATTTTGATGCCGAAGGAGATCAAACCTTACCACAAATTATATACTATAATATAGAATTATCAGGATCGGGTACAAAAACAGGTTTTTCCTATGGTATTCAAAACAATTTTGTATTATCTGGAACAGCAAATACAACCACAAGTTCTGTCTTAAACTTGGCTGGGAATTTAACCATTGGTAATGGATGTACATTCAACATAGCTTCTTACAATATAACAGTGAATGGAACAACAACAATTAATACAGGAGGATGGTTATCCATTAATAGCGTATCACCAACCATTATTTTTAATGATTTAACAATAAACACCAACGGGACAATTTTAAACACCTTAAATCATTCCTACACGGTAAAAGGTAATTTCACGAATAATAGCAATTTCAGTTCAGGAACTGGTACGATTACTTTTTCAGGAACATCAAAATCAATAAATGGTACCGTAATCGCTAGCATCAATAATTTAGCAATTTCTGGTACTTATACTTTAAATTCAGAATTGATTATTACAAACTCTTTAAGTGGATCAGGAACACTTACCATGGGAGCTACAGGCAAAATGCAAATCAATTGTTCGAACACTCCTACAATTACTAGTTTAAGTGCGAACATACCAGGAAATACTATAACTTATGGCTACGAGGGTGCACAAACTATATTAAATATAAATTATCATAATCTTAGCCTATCAGGCTCTGGTTTAAAAAATCTACAAACGGGCACTACAACCATTAATGGCAACTTATCTTTATCTGGTTCTGCAAGTACAACACTTGTTAGAAACTTAGATATAAATGGCAATGCAAATTTATCTGGGACAGGTATATTCACTTCAAATAGCTTTACGGTAAATCTTTCTGGAGATTTTACATGCATAAACAGAGACCAACTTAATTTTGCGGGTACATTAATATTAGATGGAATTAATCAAACTTTTACAAGTACTGGTGGAACAACCATCCCTATTGCCAACCTCACCCTTATTGGAGGAATAAAGACCTTCAACTCTACCGTGTATGTTGCCAATACATTGAACATTAACAGCGACAGTAAATACCAATTTGGAGAACAGGTTAATTTGGGAATAGAAATAAAAAATCTTTCTGGTACAGGAGTATTCGCCGCCAAAGCTTGCGAATACTATGGAAACCAAATTATTATTTCTGGTACAGCGGCAAACGTTAATCTGTACATGGACCCTGTATTGTACCATATTGCTACGGTAAGCAATGTAAAAACGAGTGGGAACCTCAATTTTATGACTGCAATAGCCATTAACTATCAGTTCATCATGTCAGGTGCTAATAATGTGTACACTGTATTTTACGATGAACTTAATTTATATGGAAACAACCTAACCTTTAGCAATCTCAGCAATGTGTTGGTTGCTGGAGGACCAAATTCTTCACTAAAATTTGGTGGCTGTTCTACTAATGGGTCCCTCATCACTTTACCCAATGATTTTTTTAATAAAGATACCATTGTCTTAAAAAATTTAACAGTAGACAGAACAAATGGAGTAAAATTCTCCACACAAAACATAAAGGTAACGGGTGTAGTAACTTTAAGTTCTGGAAATTTAAATACAAACCATAAATTAATTTTAGCTTCTACCTCAAGTCAAACCGCAAGAGTTGCTCCACTGGGCACAACAGCTAGCATTACTGGATCAGTAACAGTAGAACGTTATATACCTGGCGGATCAAACAAAAGAAAATGGAGATTACTCTCCTCCCCTATAAACGTAAGCGGAAGCATTATGCTCTCACAATTTATAGATGATATTCTAGTTACTGCTCCATCATCTATTGATGGAGGTTTTGATGATAGTCCGAGCGATGCTGCATCCATTAGAACATATAACGAATCTGTTCCTGGGTCGTCGAATTTAGGTTGGACTGATCCAACAAACATTAGCAATATGATAAACACTGGATATGGAATAGGGGTGTTTGTTCGAGGTACAAGAGATTTAGCAAATCCCTATTTAAATTGGACTATTCCAAATGATGTTACGCTTGATTATACTGGTGAATTAAACTCAGGCGCAATTCCAGTTACTTTATCCTTTAATCCAAGTAATGGAGATGGTACAACAGCAGATGGTTTTAACTTAGTAGGTAATCCTTATGCTAGTCCGATTAATTTCGACACCACTGGTTGGACCAAAACCAGAATCGAAAATAAATTCTGGTGTTATAATCCAAACACCGCTAACTATGGAATTTACGATGCTGATCTTCATACTGGGACAAATGGAATAACTAAATACATTGCTTCAGGGCAAGGTTTTTTTGTTCGAGCAAATCAACTTTCACCTTCTCTAACATTTACAGAGAATATAAAAGCTGTACAATCAGGAAATAACTATTTCCGCCCTAGCCAATCTGTATTTCCTATGCTACGAATTAAACTTAAACACGAGAGTACAGATTACGACGAAGCACTTATTATTATTGACCCTATTAATGGTAGCTCTTCAGCATACGATAAACACGATGCAGGAAAATTATTTAATGATGCCTTAAATATTTACACTGTAACAAAAGATCGTGTAAACTTAACTATAAATGCCATCAACACTCCTGCAGAAAATGACACCATCAACTTATCCGTTTGGAGTTACGATTCTTCGGGCATATCAACTAAGAAACATCAACTTTCTTTTGAAGAGTATGAAAGTATTGATAAGTCAATAAATATATTTTTATTCGATAATTTCTTAAACACAATAACAGATATACGAACCACAAACCAATATGATTTTGTAATCACATCTGATTCAAAATCGTATGGGAACAATAGATTTAAATTATTATTTAATAATACGTCGAGCGGCATAAATAATACAGAAAATGCTTCGACAGTGAACCTCTTCCCTAATCCTGCTAACGATAAATTATATGTTAAATATGTTAGCGGAAATACTAATCGTATAGATTATATCATATACGATTACATGGGTAAAATGCTTCTACAAAACAATGCACTATTGTATAATAATACAGCGGAAATAGCCATAAATACTCTACAGAAAGGGCAATATTTCTTAAGAATTAACAACGGTCATACAAGCATTACGAAACGATTCATTAAGAACTAAAGTAAACTAACTAGTTTGTAATTTATAAAATATAACTAGTTCTCATTAAACTCCAACTTATCCTAATTTGGGAAGATTACCCAGTCTATATAGGCAAATAACAAGCAAAAATCATAAAAAAGTACCTAAAAGAATACTTGAATTAGCCATTCCTCTGTATAATGTAAAAAGTGGCATGATTTAGGATATTATAGTATAATATAGTAATATTCTGAAGAAGAATATTATTAACTTTGTAGTAATAAACTAAATACCCATCGAGTGTCCCCTCGATAACATAAACTGTATGAACAACAATTTCATCATTAAAAAAAGCTGGATAGTACTTTTTGTATTTATCCTTACCAATCTGTCTGTTTATGCTGCAAGTGTATCTTCAGCAGGTAGTGGAAACTGGTCGGCAAGCGCTTGGCCTAATACTGGTAGAACAGGAACCATCACAACTAGTACATCAAATAATACAGTAACTGGTTCTGGAACGAGTTTCACTACTGAGGTGAGTGTAGGAAATATTATTAAAAACACAAGTAACGTAGTTATTGGTACTGTGGCAAAGATTAATAGTAATACTTCCATAACACTTACAAGTAATGCAGCTTCTAGCAATACAAATATTGCTTTCAGGACACAAGGAGTAGGGCCAGTTGATGCCATTACTATTGGAGCTGCACATGCGATTACTGTTGATGATACCTTTACAGTAGCATCGATTAGCTTTACCGCAGCGAATACTCAAAACAGTATTACGATAAGTAATTCAAATATGTTAACGGTTACTGGTTTAATAACCATGAATACCCCAGCCTCAAATACAAGGGCATCAACCATAAATGTAAATGCAGGAACCGTGATATGTGGATCACTAACCATGAGTGGATCATCTAGCAGTAGAAGGTCGAACATTAACATTACTACTGGTTTGTTAGATATTAATGGTACCCTTACTTCAGCAAATTCATCAGGTAGTGTTTTTACCATTTCTAGCACAGGCACACTCAAATTCGGAGGAACTGTAGATGTGGATATAACCCTTACACCAGGCACAACAAGTACAATAGTATACGACGGTGCAGCACAAACTGTTCGTCCGATTACTTATGCAAATTTAACCCTAGCGGGTTCTGGAACTAAAACAGTTACAACGGTAACTGTAAATGGAATTTTAGGTATACAAGGGACAGCTACATTAAGTACAACTATTACTTTCGGTAGTTCATCTGGAATACATTTCAGTAATACCACAAGAACAGTAGCCTCAAATCAGTGGCCCGCATCTTTCAGCAATTCTGGAGGGGTAACTATTGGTGATGCTGCGGTGATTACTTTAAACGAAGCTAAAACTTTAGGTACTGATGATACTTTAACTATTCTATCTGGAGGAACATTAAACACAGGAAATTTTGGACTCACCTTATCAGGTGATTTTAAAAACAATGGTACATTTAATGCAGGAAGTGCTACGCTTTTGTTCAATAAAAATCTTACTAACAATGGAACTTTTAACGGTAATACTTCTAACATTACCTTAAATGCTGATTATATTAATACTGGAACATTTTCGGGTGGAACTTGTAATGTCAATATAGCTGGTACAGCCACTCAGTCGATAGGTTCATTTAGCACAGGTGGTACTATAACACTTACGAAAACAGCCGCTCAAGCTACATTTACAGGAAATGTTACTGGTGGTCCATTAACATTAAATGGAACAGGTGGCACCTTATCATTGGGAACCGACTTAGAGCATTCTTTTACAAAATTTACAAGAGGTCCTGGAACATTAAAAGGAGGATCAAGTGTACTTACCTTTACTGATAGTGCATTTAGTAGTACTGGTACTTTTACTGCAGAAACGAGTACAGTGAGATGGATGAGTAATGAAGCTGCTCAAGATATTTCGAGTGTTACCTATTACAATATAGAGTTTGGTGGATCGAGTGTGAAAACAACCTACACCTTTACAACCATTAATAACGATTTTATTATGTCGGGGACAGCTAGTACAAGTTCCTCAGCAAACCTTAGTGTTGGAGGTGATTTTATAATCGGCGACGGGAACACTTATAATGCCGGAGCCTTCTCTCTAACCGTAAGCGATTCTACTATTATCGGAACAGGTACTGGAGGAACGCTAAATATTACTTCATCAACAGGAGCTAAAACATTTGGAAATTTAATTATCAATACAAACGGTGATTTTGTAAATTCTGCAAATGCTGCTATTACCATAAATGGTCATTTAAAAAATAACGGAACATTTACTACAGGCACTAATACATATACTTTAGCTGGAGCTGGAAAAGAAATTTCTGGGACAGTAACGTTTTCTAACCTTGACATTTCTGGAGTATATACAAATATAGGTACTCTTTCACTTACAGCAAATCCATCAGGTGCTGGTACGCTTGTAAATGGAAATAACGGTGTATTAAATGTAAACTTTACTGGTTCTTTTAGTTTTGCAAACTTAACTGCAACGAACTTAGACAATATTGTTAACTATACTTTTGCAGGTGCACAAACTATTAACCCAACAAACTATTATCATCTAAATTTAGGTACATCAGGAGCAAAAACATTACAAACAGGAACCACAACTATTAATGGCGACCTAACGATTTCGGGTACTGCATCTGCAACTGGTGTGATTGGATTACTCATTAGCAACGATCTTATTGTTTCAAATACAGCGACCTTTTCGCCAGGAGCATTTACATATAGTATAGGGGGTGATGTGAGTATCGCTTCAGGTACTACTGTCGACTTAAGTCTGACTACCCTATCATTAAACGGTACAACACAAGCATTCAGTAATAGTAATGGCTTGAGTACACTCAATGGCTTAACCATTTCGAACGGAGAAAAAACATTCAACAGTAATGTGAAAGTAAATGGAACCCTTACCATAAATTCTGGGGCTAAATTTGTTTATGGCAGCTCTACTACTTTAGAAATTGCTGGAACTATTACAGGTACAGGAACTATTAAAGCAAAAAGTTGTGGTAATGCAAACAACACACTTACTTTATCAGGCACATCAGCTACAGGAAGTATTAATTTAGAATCTGGCTTCGAACATTTGAGTAATTTAGTGATTACTAAAACGGCAGGCTCTGTAACTTTCAACACAGCTATAGCATTAGCAACTAGTATGCAATTCCCAAGTTCTGGAACTTTTGTAGCAACATTCAATGATAATTTAAATTTATACGGAGCAAGTTTTACTGCAAGTAATTTACCAAGTAAAGTAACTATGGCAACTACTTCCTCGTTAACTATTGGAGGATGCGTTACAGGAACAGCTGCTATTACAATTCCTACCAATGCCTTTTCAGCTGCACCAACTATTAGAAATTTAACAGTTAATAGTTCAAACGGATTAACCTTAGGCAACCAGATGATTAAAGTTACAGATGTATTAACTCTAACTTTAGGAACACTAACAACTGGAGGTAATCTTACTTTAGTCTCAACAGCTTCAAAAACTGCTAGAGTGGCTCCAGTAACAGGTGCTATAACAGGAAACGTTACCGCAGAACGTTTTATACCTGGTGGTTCTGGCAAACGTAAATGGAGATTCTTATCATCACCAGTTCATGTAAGTAATTCGATAGCTTTATCGCAATACCAAGACGACATTTTTGTTACTGCACCAGCTGCTGCTGGAGGAGGATTCGATGTGAACCCTTTTACAAATAATGCATCTATTAGAACATATACTGAATCTACAAGTGGAAGTTTAAATAACGGTTGGACTAATCCAACAAACATTACCAATACTATTCCTAGAGGAATTGGAGCAGAAGTATTTGTAAGAGGAAGTCGCAACTTAGCAAATCCATATTTAAACTGGACAGTGCCAGATGATGTAACAATAGATTATATTGGATCATTAAATACTGGAACAATTTCTCCAACGATAACCTATACTAATACTAGTTCAGGAACTAACGACGGTTTTAACTTGGTTGGGAATCCTTATGCAAGTACGATTAACTTCGATACCACAGGTTGGACAAAAACTAATATTGAAAACAAGTACTGGTGCTATAATCCAAACACTACTCTTTGGGGTTCTTATAATGCGACAACGGATGAAAGTATAAATTCAATGACTAGGTACATTTCATCTGGACAGGCATTTTTTGTTAGAGCAACAGCAGCATCACCTGTTATTACTTTTACAGAAAGTATTAAAACTACTAGCGGAGGAAACAATTATTATCGCTCTACTCAAAGTTCAGCAGGTAAATTCCCGGTATTGAGGATTACATTAACAAATGATAGTTCTGATACGGATGAAACATTGGTTATACTTGATCCGCAAAGCACATATAATTCAGACGATCCTAGTGATATGTTGAAATTTTATAACGATGCTTTAAACGTTTATACATTTAGTGAAGATAAAAGTGTAATGAGTATGAATGCCATTCCTAATACCAAAATAAACGACACATTATCATTACCAGTATGGAGTTACGACACCACTAGTATTGCAAAAACTCATCATGTTTTAGGGTTTAATCGTTTTGAAAGTATAGATACAAATACTCACTTGTATTTAATTGACAACTACATGAACTTAACCTTCGATATTCGTACTCATAATGAGCATCATTTTATGATTACAGAAGATCCTGCAACATACGGAAACAGTCGATTCAAAATAGTATTCAATAAAAATGGTTCTGCTCAAGGGTTGAACAATAAAACCAATCAATATGCGGTTGCATTATATCCAAATCCTGCGAATGAAACATTATATATTCAATACATCAGCACCATTAATAATGAATCGGAAATAGAAATCAGTGTGTACGATTTAATGGGCAATTTAATTTCTGAAGAGAAACGCCAACTAGTGAATAATTTAACGCAAATAAATATTGATAACCTTCCAAATGGCACTTATTTGCTCAGAACAACAAATAAAGGAAATACAGTAGTAAAGAAATTTATAAAACGATAAATATTTTAAGATCTCATAAAAAAGCCCTTAGTTTAAACACTAGGGGCTTTTTGTATTTAAGAGAAAAATGTTGTTGCTAATTTTCTTGAATGAAAATGGGTAACACAATTAAATATACAAAAAAATTAAATATGTATTACTAAATAGAAAATAGAACCTTTAGGGCTATTAGCTTTATAGGCTACTTCAGAGTTATTTAACAATGCAAATTCATTACATAAATTCAAGGCTAAACCACTCCCCTTTTCGTGCAATGTTCCTTCATTTACTATTGGTGAAGTTTTAAATAAAGATTTCTCGGCAGAAGTTGATACCCCTACACCTTCATCGTATACACTAATAATAACTTCATCAGTAGTTGTTTTATTTTCTACCTTAATGCTAACTTTCGATTTTGGGAAACTGAATTTAATGGCATTAGAAATAAAATTTCTAATAATAAAATCGAAGTGGTCTTTATCAAATACAACTTTAATATCTTCTGAAAGTTCATTAAAGACTTCAATATGCTTTGATTGAGCATATACTTTATTCAATTTAATAATAGCATCGATTTCTTTCTTTAAAGATAATTGAACAGGGTTCGTTTGTATTCCCCTGAGTTGTGCTTGCCCCCATTTTAATAAATTCTCTAAGGTCTCTAATGTTATTGAGGTTTGTGTATTTAAACTTTCTATAATCTTATTAAGCTCCTCTTGAGAATACTCTTCTTTATGAATACCGTCTATAACTGCAACAATATTGTTTAATGGTGATTTAAGATCATGGGCAATAATAGATAAGAGTTTATCTTTTACACTATTTGATTTATTGAGTTTGTTATTAATAATTTTTCTTCTTCTAAGCAAAATAAATAAAACCACAATAATTGCCAAAGTGGATAATACTCCAAATAAATATAATAGGTCTTTTAATTTATTTTTTTCATTTGTAAGTAATAATTTTTCGATATCACTTTTCGATTTTTGAACCTGATAATTTGCTTCTAATAATTTTATGTCGTTTTTGGTTTCTTCCGAAAACACTTTTGCTTGAGCACTATCAAATAATTTATATTGATTAAGTGATTCTTTATAATCACCCAAAATAACATATATTTTACTTTGCAATTCGTGATTATCTGCCACTAAATCCAGTACAGAATTTTTATGTGCAATATCTAATGATTTCTTTGAGTTTTCTAAAGCTATATGAGGATTAGATTTAATGTACAATTGAGCTAAACCATAATATACGTGTGCTTCTTGTATAGGAAACATCCCATTGTCTGTAAATGCTTTAGCTTTCTGATAATATTCCTTGGCCTCGTTATCTAAATTCAATTTAAGTGCACAATCCCCAGCCAAAATATAAAATTGAATTAGGTTTAAGTCTTCGGAATTTTGACCAAATAATTGTATTCCTTGTTTTAAATAATTTAATGCGATTTGAAAATTTCCTAATTCATATTCAATTTGACCTAAATTGCCTAAATAGTTTACGTGAAGAAGTAGGTTTTGTGAAATATCCTCAGGATTAATTTTATGAAGGTAATACCTAGCTTTCTTATACTCTTCTAAAGCCGAATATACTGATGCTAAATTCACACATACTGCATAAAATGTATTAGTATCATTAGTTCGTTCTGCATATTGTAGCGAACGTAAAAAATAATTCGCTGACCTTGGATAATCCCCTCTATACGATTCTAAAATCCCATACTGCATATAACAATCGATAATTCTTTTCTCATTGTTTTCGGCAGTATAAATTTCATATGCTTTTTTTAACAAGCTTAGTGCAGTGTCGTAACTAGCGGAGTTTGTATAAATTGCAGATAATTGTAAAGCCGCCTCTGCAACTTGATTTTTATTCTTGTTGGTTTGAGTGATATTTAATAAGGAATCTTTTTCTGAAAATGCATATCCTTTATAATGCATTAATATTAGTAAGAATACTGATATAAAGATAGTAAGTCTACGCATTGCAATCTGGGTAAGTACTTAATTACAACCTAAAGATATTGATTATTCGTTATCTATCAATAATATATTACCATTAATCTGTATGTAAAGCAAAAAAAATAAAGAAAATGGGTTATATAATATGTGATTTTCTCCCAAAAACATTCAATAAATATTTTTTTGGGAAAAATAAAATATTCTAGTCTGGTGTTGTAGGTATTATAAGATTCTTAATAAAACTAGTGTAATAGCACACCGCATATTTAGTTCCAAGAAGACTAAATATGTTACCTAAAAATAATAACTTATTTAATATAGGAATACAATAAAAATATTAGGTTTTACTGCATGATTATTGGTAATTGATTGATTAATTACTATATATTTAATGAACACCCCTAAGCTATCACTCCTATACAAGTATTTACTTTATAGTTTATTTTTATTCTGCTTTAGTAGTTCTATGGCAGCCACAATAATGACACAAGCCTCTGGGAACTACAGCAGTTCCAGTGTGTGGCCATACACCTTAAGAACTGGGTACATTAGTTCTAGTGTAAGTAGTAAAACCATTACTGGAACATCTACTAACTTTATAAACGAATTTAACATTGGATCTTACATCAGCAACACCTCTGGTATTATTATTGGCAAAGTAAAATCAATTACTAGTTCTACTAGTTTAGAATTAGAAGAAAATGCTCTTAGCGACAATAGTGTTATCAGTTATGGAATTAAGGGTTCAGGTCGTATCGATCAAATTCAGGTTAAGGCAGGAACAAGCTTAACTATTGACTTAAGAATTACTTGTTCAGGACTAAGTTTAGCAACGGGTGCATCTGTAAATACCATCTTGATTATCGATTCAGCAGTAACTATTACCGGCATGTTAAATTTAACTGGCCCTACTACTGCTTCATATTATAATAAAGTCATCTTAAATAATACAACCTTAACGTGTAATTCCATAGCATTAAGCGCTAATTCATCTTCCGACCCCAAATACGATTCATTAATACTTAATAATTCATCCGTAATTATTGCAGGTTCGTTGACCTCGGCAAGTAATATCTACAACATTGTTAAGTTAAATAATACTAGCTTACTTAGTGTAGCCGGTACAATGGGCAATGTTGCAATGATTAACAATTCAACAAGCAGTACACTAAAACTATCTTTAAATGGAACAGTCCCAAATGCCACCTATCAGAATCTCATATTAGGTGGTACATCCACCATAAGTATTGCTTCCTCAGTTATTGTGAATGGTATCTTAACGATAGAGAATAATCCAACTCTAACAGGAAATACCATTAACTATGGAAGTAACGCAACTTTAAAATACAATACTACCTATACAAAAGATGTAAAAAGTATTGAGTGGCCTACACCCTTAAACGCAAGTCAAGTGATTATTAGCAATACTGGCACCATAAAATTAAATGGCAACAAATCGATTAAATCACTGACAATAGATGAAGGTAGCACACTTGATCTGCTAAGTTATAGTTTAGATTTGAGTGGTGATTTTAATAACAGTGGTTCATTAATGTATACCAGCGGCTTAAATGTTTCTCTTACAGGGGAAACCCAGAACTATACCGATAACAGCACAGATACCATCACATTTAATACGATTAGTATGAGTGGTGGAACAAAAAATATAGCACAGAATATAAAAATTAATGGCACGCTTACGCTCAATACTGATGCAAATTTACAAATAGCAAGTGGTAAGCTACTTGATCTAAATTGCACGATTAATGGTACAGGCACAGTTTCTGGTGGGTCTTGTGGAAACCTCAGCGAATCCAGCATACTTTTTTCAAAAGTTGGAACTTATAACCCTATCTATTTTCATCCTACAAATAACCTTTTTAAAAACATCAATATAAGTTCAAATTGCAATGTCACCTTAGGCTCAGATGTTGCCATTTATGGAACACTTAATATAGCTAATACCGATGTCACAGTAAAAAATGGACTCACCTTCCATACTTCCAATACTCCGATTACAAGTTCTGGAGGAAAATTAAATATGGAATCTACCTCATCATTATATCTTGGAGGATGCTCAACAACAGGAGGTCCGTTGAATATTAACAGTTCATTATTTTCTACCAATCCATTGAAATTAACTAACCTGAGTATCTATCTCACTAATGGATTAAACATCGTGGATATACCTGTTGAAATCACAGGTGTTTTGGATCTAAATACTGGCACTCTGAATACAAATAACTTATTAACTTTAAAGTCGAGTTCTAGTGGTACGGCGCGAGTGTCGACTATTCCAACAAGTAATACCAACCCTATTAATGGAAGTATTACTGTAGAAAGGTATATTCCTGGAGGGCAAGGCAAACGCAAATGGCGACTTCTTAGTTCTCCAGTTAACAATAATGGTAGCATCGCACTTTCTGAGTTTATCGATGATATTTACGTTACAGCTCCAGCATCAAGTGCAGGAGGTTTCGACCCTAGTCCTAGTAATAATGCTTCCATAAGAACATATACCGAAAGCAGTATCGGTACAGCAAACATTGGTTGGCAAGACCCAACTCATATAAGTAATACGATTTCGACAGCGAAAGGTCTAGAAGTATTTGTTAGAGGCTCTCGTTCTCTTGCTAATCCATTTTTAAACTGGACCGTACCTGATGATGTAACCATCGATTATACAGGAACTCTGAATAAAGGAACATACTTTTTAGAATTATCCTATACAAATACTAATAATACTGGTGATGGATTTAATCTAATTGGCAACCCCTATCCAAGTCCCATTAATTTTGATACCTTATCATTGGTAAAAGTAAGAATAGATAATAAGTTCTGGAGTTATGACCCTAATACTGGATTATACGGATTATATGATGCAGACCTAAACATTGGAACAAACGGGATAACACCATACATAGCCTCTGGCCAAGGCTTTTTTGTAAAAGCCAATGCTGCAAATCCGGGAATAATTTTTTATGAAAATACCAAATGTATTCAGCCTGGAAATAGTTACTTTAAACCATCATCTGGAGAAAGTTCATTTATCAAATTAGGTGTTGTAAACGACAGCTTATATAAAGACGAAGTAGTTATAGTATTTAATAGTGCCAGTACAGATAGTGCTAGAGATAAATACGATGCATATAAGCTATTTAACGATGCTTTAAATATTTTTTCCGTTTCTAAGGGCAACACATCACTATGTATGGATGCAAGGCCTTTTATTAATGGGATAGATACTATTTTATTAGCCTTATATAGTTATAATGGTTCGGATATAATGACTACATCTCATCAAATTAAATTAAATGAAATAGTAAATATTCCAAATACAATTGACATTATACTATGGGATAAATACCTAAACAATTATCAAAATTTGAAGTTAGAAAAAACTTATACATTTTCAATAAACTCAGATAGCAGTTCTTGGGGTAGAAACAGATTTGCATTATTTGTAAAAGATGTAAATCTAAGCATGCCAACTGAACCCCAAAAAAATATTTCAATTTATCCAAATCCTAGCAGTGGCTTATTACATATTATTCTTCATACAAACCCAACAGACGAACACATTACCTATCATGTATACGACCTAACAGGAAAGAAAGTACAATCAGACTCCATAGAAACTGTATCTAAAGAGTTCCGTATCAACCTATCAGATTTAGAAACAGGTTTATATTGGATTGAAATAATAAGTAGAGGTGGTACTGTTAAAAAGAAAATAATTAAACAATAATTTAGATATCTCATTTAAAATTGAAAGGAAAGAGTATATAAATTAATGCTGCTTTTTTTTATATATTAGAGTATATCTAAACACACTTTTGAATTTTTCTGAACTATACAAACAACATTGCAAGTTGGTGTACAATCTTGCCTTACAATATCTTCAGAATAAAGAAGATGCGGAAGAAATTACGCAAGATGTTTTTGTTTCTGTTTATCGTAATAGTAATAAGTTTGAGGAACAATCGGCATATTCGACATGGATATACCGAATCACAATAAACAAATGTTTAGATTATATAAAGGCTAGAAAAAGAAAAAAAAGGTTTGCCTTTGTTCAATCATTATTTAATTCAGAAGGTAAATTACAAGATATAGCAGATGAGTTTAATCATCCTGGTATACAACTAGAACAAAAAGAAGCTTACAAAAACCTTTTTATAGCCATAAATTCATTAACTGAAAATCAGAGAACAGTTCTTATACTCCATAAAATTGAGCAATTACCTCAACAGAAAATAGCTGAGATTATGGGAATATCACCAAAAGCTGTAGAATCGCTAATGCAAAGGGCTAAAAATACGCTTTTAAAAAAAATGAACTCAAAGAAGGAATAAAGTAAAAATATCGTCTAATTAAACATGAGTATGAAAGATTCGTTAGAAATATTAAAAAATATTAGTAAAGAAGAACCTTCTCCTTTTTTATATACCCGTATTTTACAAAAAATTGAAGAAAGAAAATGGGAGCTGATTACAAAAAAAGAGTTGTTTGCAATCGCAATACCTAGTTTATGTATGCTAATTATTACAGCAATAATAATTTTTAATGCAAGTTCTAATCATTCAGATATAAATACTATTGCAAATACTATGCACTTAAAAGGTAATTACTCATTATACTAATTATTATGCCCGCAAAAAAGTTTTATTATATCGTTATCATCTTTTTATTTATTAGCAATTTATGTCTATTAGGCATTTATTATAATACCTCATCAGAATTCAATACCAGTAAAGGGAAGCATGATGGGCCAAGAAATATTATTATCGAGCGTTTGCATTTCAACGAAGAACAAATCCAACAATACGACGAACTCATAAGTTGGCATCGAACAAATATCCGTTTAAATGAAATAGCAATTGCTAAATTAAAATCCGTTTTATACAAAAATTTAAATGCAGATGAACAATTTAGTGATTCTATTATTTCAGAAATAAATAAGGTACAATATCAAATAGAATTAATACATATTAAACATTTTAAAGATATACAACTGTTATGTGATGAAAAACAACAAAAGGATTTTATTGCTTTAACAAATGATTTATCAAAACTATTTAGACCTAAGCCTAAACACAAAGATTAAATCAATGATTAGATATGTTTTACTTTTAGGATTGTTTTTTACTAGCCACATTTCCTATACTCAACAGTTAACACCACATACTATTGAATTTAAATTAATCAATAAATCAACATTAGAACTAAAAGAGGATATTAAAATTGATGCATTAAAATTTTATATTTCAAATGCGAAGTACATTTATAAGAATGAGTTAGTGTATAAACCAGAGAATTTTTATCATCTTATAAATTTATCATCGGATACTTTTCAAATCATTACTAGTTCTATACCATTTAAACTGCATTATGATGAGCTAGAATTACAGCTTGGTATTGATAGCTCAACCAACAACATGGGTGTACAGGCTGGTGATTTAGACCCTATGATGGGCATGTATTGGTCGTGGCAAAGTGGTTATATCAATATTAAAATTGAAGGAACAAGTTCTAGATGCAATACCCGCCAACATAAATATCATTTCCATTTAGGTGGTTTTCTTCCTAATCAGTATACAGAACAAATTATTCGAACAAGTAGGATATCAGAAACTGGAGTGATCTATGAAATAGATATTATGAAATTTTTCTCATCTATAGATTTAGCAAAAGAGAATTCTGTGATGATACCAGGCAAAGAGGCTATTGAATTAAGTAAAAAAATTACAAACTGTTTTGAATGAGGAATCTTAGTTTAATTTTTGCTTTTCTACTGTTTATTGCATTTGTAAAGAAAAGCAACTATACTCTTCATTATCCTAGTTATTGGCCCAAACCCTCATATAATTTTAGTAATAATCCTCTTGATAGTAACAAGATAAAACTTGGTAGAGTATTATTTTACGACCCTATTTTATCGAGAGATAATACCATCAGTTGCGCGAGTTGTCATTTACCATATACAGGATTTACACATACCGATCACGATTTAAGTCATGGCATTGATGGAAAAATTGGAAAAAGAAATTCTATAGCCTTAGTAAATTTGGCTTGGGCAAAAAATTACATGTGGGATGGCGCCGTACATCATTTAGATGTACAAGCATTAGCGCCTATTGAGCATCCGTCGGAAATGGGCCATACACTTCAACAGATAATTCAAAAACTTAAACAATCAAGTGATTATAAAAGTGGATTTAAAAAGGCATTTGGTGATACTTCAATTACTGGGGAGCGTATACTAAAAGCTATTGCTCAATTTAATTTAACGCTTATCAGTGCTAATGCTAAATATGATAAAGTTATGGCTAATAACTCCAACTACACATTTACAGCTATAGAGAAGGAAGGTTATACATTATTTAAGAAATATTGCAATAAATGTCATACAGAACCATTGTTTAGCAACTATTCATTTGAAAACAATGGACTAGCCATGGATACTAGTTTAATGGATAAAGGCAGAATGGCTGTAACGAATAATCCGAATGATTCCCTAAAATTTAAAGTACCCACTTTAAGAAATTTAAGCTTCACAGCGCCTTATATGCACGACGGGAGATATAAAAACTTACAGATGGTGATATACCACTATTCGACACAATACGAGCTTACAGAGCAGGATAAGGGCGCACTTCTAGCATTCCTAAGAACACTAAACGACGAAAGTTTTATTAAGAACAAAGACTACCAGTATCTCCCCAGCAGCAATTTAAACAATTAATGCCACCCACATCTCATATCTCACATCTCATATCTCATATCTCATATCTACTAATACTCCTTCTTCGCTTTTTTCTCAGCTTTTGCTAATTTCTTCTCTTTAGGAGTCTTTGCTGGAGCTTTTTTAGCTTCTTTTTTAGCACTTTTCTCTTTTGCCATAACATTAAATTTAATTCAACAAAGTACTAAAAATTATGCATCAAATGAAATTAAGCTAATCTGCTGTAGTAGAATAGAAAATATTTTATGTGTTTAGGCTATCAGAGAGGGCATTATATAAATATAATTAGGTTTATCGAGTTATTCGATGTACATTTGGCATTCTGTTTTAAACAGATATTAAAAACAAACAAAAAAATACAATGCAAGGAAAAGTTAAATTTTTTAATAACTCAAAAGGTTTTGGGTTTATTACACCATCAGATTCAAGCGAAGATATCTTCGTACACATTTCAGGATTAATTGATGAGATCCGTGAAAACGACGAAGTAACTTACGAAGTTGAACGTGGTAAAAAAGGCATGAACGCTGTTCGTGTTGAAGTGGTAAGATAATATATTTCAACAAATATAAAGATCTATAAAAGGTCGCTTTCGAGCGACCTTTTTTCGTTTTATACCCCTTAAGAACCATAATAAACATGTTTTCGTATATATCAGGAATAATATATAATTGATTATATTTATACTCTGTATCTACAGTTCGCTCTCCATTGAATTAAATAGATAAAGATGAAAAAAATTTTGCCGGCAAATGAAACGGAGCGTTTAGCTGCTTTAAAATCCTATCATATACTCGATACCATTGAAGAAGTTGACTACGACCGTTTAACCAAACTTGCTTCAATCATTTGTGAGGTTCCGATATCAACTATTACCTTAATTGATGAAGACAGGCAATGGTTTAAATCTAAAATTGGCATAGAGGATAGAAGCACTGCAAGAGAAGTAGCCTTTTGTCAACATGCTATTTTAGATGTAAATCTGTTTACGGTAAAAGATGCAAAAGAAGATAAAAGATTTAGCGACAATCCATTAGTTACCGGATCTCCTAATATTAGATTCTATGCTGGTTATCCATTAATCGACCCTGATGGATATGCATTAGGCACCATCTGTGTAATAGATAGAATCCCAAGAGAACTAACACCAGAGCAAGAAGATGCATTAAGATTGATTTCTGAAGAGGTTATGTCGTTGATACAAGCGCGTAGACAGAAATTAGAACTTAAGAGTTTTGAAAAATTGTTTAATTACTCCAACGACTTAATTTGTGTTGCTGGATTAGATGGATATTTTAGAAGAATTAATCCGGCATTTGCTGTGAAGCTTGGTTTCGATGAAAGGCATATTTTAAAAACTCCTTTTATAAATTTTGTACATCCTGATGATGTAAAGTCTACCCTACTAGAAATAGAAAATTTAAAAAAGGGACAAGAGACCATCAATTTCTACAACAGATTTATCACTTCCAATGGAAACTATATCCATTTACAATGGGTATCAACTCCAGACCCTGATACAGATTCATTATTTGCAATTGCAAGAGATGTGAGTTCTGAAAAACGACATGAGGAACAATTAATAATAAGTGAAAACAAGTTTCGTACGTTTTTCGAGAACTCACAAGGTTTAATGTGTACTCATGATTTAAAAGGAAATTTCATTACGGTAAACGAAGCTGGGGCAAGGCTTCTAGGGTATGAAGTATCGGAAATCTTGGGACAAAACTTAAGTAGTATAATACCTAACAGGTATCATGATGAATTGGCGAGATATCTAAAAGAAGTTCAAGAGAAAGGAAAATCAGCAGGGCAAATGGTTACAAGGCATAAAAATGGCCGGATGCACATTTGGATGTACAGCAATATTTTAGCTGAAGATGAAAAGGGTAAATACGTAATTGGTAATTCCATTGACATCAGCGATCAATACTTTCTACAAATCGATTTAAATAAATCGAAAGAACGTTTAGAGCAAACGAATCAATTAGCGAAAGTGGGAGCTTGGGAAGTAAATTTTATTACAAATGAAATTTATTGGAGTGATATAACCAAAACCATACATGAAGTACCTCTCGACTATATTCCAACATTGGAGAAAGGTGTATCCTTTTATAAAGGTGAGAATAGCATACTTATGAATGCTGCCATTGAGAAGGCCATAAATGAAGGGACTTCATACGATGTGGAAGTACAAATTATAACCGCCAACGGAAATGAGAAATGGGTAAGAGTACAAGGTAATGCTGAAATGATCGATGGAAAATGTATCCGATTGTATGGAGCATTTCAAGACATCGACGATCGTAAGCGTATAGAGATAGAAATTATTCGACAAAGAAAATTATTAGACGATGTATTAAAATCAGCAGTAGAAGTAAGCATTATCGCAACAGATAAGAATGGGGTAATTACTCTATTTAATTCTGGCTCGGAGATGATGCTTGGGTATAGTTCTGAAGAAATGGTAGGAAAGAAAAACCCTAGTATTATACACGACCATGTTGAAATAAAACAAAGGGCTATTGAACTTTACCATGAGTACAATGTCGAAGTTGAAGGCTTTGAAGTATTTGTATATAAAGCCATACAAGAAGGTGCCGATCAGAAAGAATGGACTTACATAAAGAAAGATGGAACTAAAATTTTAGTCTCATTAGTTGTCTCTCCAATTTATGATGAAAAAAATCAAATCATTGGATTCTTAGGTATCGCGACCGACATTACTGAAGCTCACAAACAACGTATAGAATTGGAGGCCGCTAAACGTTTAGCGGAACAAGCAAGTGTTGCAAAATCTGAATTCTTAGCCAATATGAGTCATGAAATACGAACGCCACTAAACGGAATTATTGGATTCACTGATTTGGTATTGAAAACCAATTTAGATGAAACACAAGAGCAATATATTTCTATCGTAAACCAATCTGCTAATTCGTTATTAGGTGTGATTAATGACATCCTAGATTTCTCTAAAATAGAAGCAGGCAAATTGGAACTCGACATAGAAAGAGCCGATTTATTCGAAATTGCAAGTCAGGCTACTGACATCATTACCTATCAAGCACACAGTAAAGGGCTAGAAGTATTATTGAATATATCAACTACCCTACCACGATTCATTTATACAGATACAGTACGATTAAAACAAATTATAATTAATCTGCTTGGAAATGCAGTAAAATTTACGTCAAAAGGCGAGATTGAATTAAAGATAAATATTCAAGAAAAAATCAACGATAACGAGATGGTGTTAAGATTCCAGGTAAAAGATACTGGCATCGGTATTCATCCCGAAAAATTAGATAAAATATTTGAAGCATTTGCTCAAGAAGACAGCTCTACCACTAAAAAATACGGCGGAACTGGTTTGGGATTAACAATATCAAATAAATTATTAGGTATTATGAATTCTAAGTTAGAACTCCATAGCACTTTAGGAGAAGGGAGTGTATTTTATTTCGATATAAAATTAAAAGTAGAATTTGGAAGTGAGGAATTGTGGAACAATGCTAATGACATCAAAAATGTATTAATTGTGGATGATAATCAGAACAACCGTTTAATACTAAAACAAATGTTATCTCTTAATAAAATATCAAGTACTGAAGCAACTAATGGCATTGAAGCAATACAATTATTATCAGAAAATAAAAAATTCGACGTAATAATTATGGACTACCATATGCCATATATGGATGGGTTAGAAACTATAAAGAAAATAAGAGAAAATTTCCAGGCAAATGAAACTTTACAACCTATAATATTACTATACAGTTCTTCTGACGATCAAAAAATAATTAAAGCATGCGAGGAGTACAAAGTTAACTATCGTTTAGTAAAACCAATAAAAATGAACGATTTGTTCCATACCTTTTCACATTTAAATAGACCAAAAATAAATCAGATTCAAAATCAAGAAGAGATACTCACTAATACCACATATTCCAAAATACTTATTGCTGAAGACAATTCTGTGAACATGCTTTTAAGCAAAACACTCATTAAAAGATGCATGCCAAACAGTGTGATTTTGGAAGCAAAAGATGGTATAGAGGCCATTGAAATATTTGAGAAAGAAAACCCTTCTATAATATTTATGGATATACAGATGCCTGAAATGAATGGATATGAAGCGACACAAAGGATAAGGGCATTAGAACAAGATAATCATGTGCCTATTATTGCTCTTACAGCTGGAAATGTAAAAGGAGAAAAAGAAAAATGTTTAGAGCATGGGATGGATGATTTCATAGTAAAGCCTATTACCTATGAAACCATTGCAAGTTTTTTACATAAGTGGTTAGATTTAAATGATCAAACTGATAACGAAAACAAATCTCTAAGGCATTTCAGAATTAAAGTATTAAGAGAGTTGGTGGATGATAATGAAGAAATGGTAGAGGAGTTATTGAGTCAACTTAATTTAGAGTTAAATAATTACAAACTTGAATTAAATGCTCAACTAAAAAACATAGACCATATAGCTTGTAAAAGAATTGCACATAAAATGTATGGAATGACCAGCACAATAGGTATGGAGTTATTATCTGATCTTAGTAAAGACTTAGAAACAAATACTTATAGTATAGAAGAAACTCAAGCAAGAGTACAAGCAATAATTGATGAAATTGATCTTGTATTGAATTTAATTTAAATACATGTTTATGCAGCCTTGCAAGTGAAGTAGAAAGTGCTCCCCTCGCTAAGTGTGCTTTCTGCTCCTATTGTACCATTGTTTGCTTCCACAAACTCTTTGCATAATAGCAAACCCAAACCACTACCCTTCTCTTGTGCAGTACCAATTCTTATTTGTTGCTGAACACCAAATAATGAGGTTATTGTATCTTTCGACATTCCTACCCCATAGTCTTTAATGGTTACTTTAATGAAGTTGCTACTTTCTTTACTTACAGATATGTTTATGGCTGAATGTGTATTTGAAAATTTAATTGCGTTAGACAATAAATTACGTACAACAAAATCGATTTGATTTATATCTGCCAAACCATTAGTATTAGGTTCAATTTCTAGGTTTATATTTATGTTTTTTTGTTTTGTATTAATTTCAAATAAATCAATGTTTTTTTGAATAATATCATTCATTGAAAATATTTCTGGACTGGTATTCACTCCTCTCAATTGAGCTTGACCCCATTGAAGAATATTCTCTAAGGTTGTTAACGACATTTGTGTTTGTTTCTTCAACACATCAAACAACTCTTTTCTTACAGTAGGAGAAAGCTCTTCGCTCTCTAATTCTAGTAATAAAGCAAGTACGTTATTTATTGGTGATTTTAGATCGTGTGTGATAATTGATAGTAGTTTTTCTCTTACCTGAAGTGAATGCACCAACGCTTTATTTAATTTATTACGTTTATATGAGGTGTATGCAACTATAAAGAGAATAACTAAAATTGCTGCAATAATTACAAAAGAAATTAATTTCTGAAAAGATTGTTTCTGTGTTTGGAATTCGAGTTCTTTAATTTCGGCTTTTGAACGTTCCAATTCAAAATTAGATTGTAATAAGGCAATCTCATCTTTTGTTTGAGTACTTTTAACTGAATCTCTATAAGCCATATATTTTTCACTGGCTTCACAAGCTCCTCTATAATCTCCTAACTTCTTTTTTATAACATATAGAGTCTCATAAATATCTACTTGAAGAAATTTCTGATCAATTCTTTTTGCAATGGTTAATGCCTCTTCTAAATAGGGTAAACTTTTCTGAGGAGCGTTATCTTGAAAAAGCAAAGCCATATTATATATAGCTCTAGCCTCTTCTTCTGGTATTCTTTGTGCCTTACTAATCTCAACAGATTTTTGATAGTATTCCATCGCTTTTTGAGGCTGGTTAAGATTAGAGTAAGAATTAGCAATATTTGTGGCTAAGGTAACTTCTAGAGCAGGGTTAATAATATTGCCGGCAATAGCATAACAACGTTGAAAATATGATAATGCTGTTTTGAAATCACCTTTCATGGCAAAGATAGTTCCTAGGTTATTTAGGATATTACAGTAAGAAACATTGTTAGAATCTTTACCCATGATTGATAATGCTCTATTCAAATATTTATAGGCTTTATCAAAATTCTCCATGTGTATATTCACTACTCCCAATGAAGTAGAATTCTGCACTATCCCATTATTGTTCTTAATTTTTTCGTTAATAGTTAAAGCACGCAAAAAATAAGATGTAGCTTGAGAGTAATTTCCTGATTTTGCTTCAATCACTCCTAATTGATTATAAGCTACAGCAACACCTTGTTTGTAATCGATATGATAAAAAAGTTCAATAGACTTTAATACTAATTTCCTTGCCTCTGGCAACTGCCCGTGCCCTTCTTTTATTCTGCTTTCGCACATAAAGAGTAAAGCCTCTCCTTTAGTAAACTTAAGCTTGTCCACATATTCTCGAGCTTCAGATAAAAAATAATATGCGGAATCTACTTTGTATAGATTATATCCATTAATTAGTTTTTCGTAAATATGAATCTTAAGGGTGTCTTTATCGCTAGTTTTCTGCAACTCTTGTCTTAATTCAACAATTGTTTGCTGCCTTGCGTTAGCAAATATGCCTACCAGCACAAACACTAGTGTGAGAAAATACTTAATCATAGGAGGTAAATCAGGTTTATAGTGTAATATATACAATTAACTGCATGAAATAAAAAAAATGTATAAATTTATTTTTGTCTGTATTTCAATAATTTATTAGTTATTTTAGAGTAATCCAAACACCCTAAACCATGGAATCATCATTAATAACAAGCTTATTTTTACCTCTAGCATTAGGAATAATAATGTTGGGCTTAGGTTTATCATTAACCATCGACGATTTTAAAAGAGTAGTAGTATATCCAAAAGCAATGTTAATTGGATTACTCTGTCAAATGATCTTATTACCCATAATTTGCTTTGGAATAGCTATTTTCTTTAAGTTACCTCAAGAATTGGCCGTAGGTCTAATGTTACTATCAGCATCTCCTGGTGGCGCTACAGCAAATTTATACAGTCATCTATCTAAAGGTGATGTAGCACTTAACATAAGCTTAACTGCCGTTAACAGTTTGTTAACCTTATTTACTCTCCCTTTTATAGTTAACCTATCTATCGGCTACTTTTTGGAAAGCGGACAATTTATACCTATGCAATTCAAAAAAGTTATGGAGGTATTTGCAATTGTTTTAGTGCCTGTAACTATAGGAATGTTTATCAAATCCCGTTCAAATGCTATTTCACAAAAACTCGATAAGCCTGTAAAGATTCTATCCGCGTTGTTCTTAGTATTAATTATAGTTGCAACGATAGTGAAAGAAAAAAGTCAGATTGCCGAGTATTTCCAACAAGTAGGATTAGCATGTTTAGTATTTAATGTATTAAGTATGATGATTGGGTATTATATCCCTTACTTATTTAACATAGGTAAAAAACAGGCTATTGCAATAGGCATGGAAATTGGAATACATAATGGAACGTTAGCTATTTACATTGCATTAAGTGTAATAGGTAGTAGTACAATGAGTATCCCTCCTGCTGTATACAGTCTAATTATGTTTTTTACAGCTGCAATTTTTGGCTATCTAGTAAGCAGAAAGCAAGCTAATTCAAATTAAAATCTTTATTTGATTTTGTAGGAGCTTGAATGGTGTTATTAGCAAAAATAAGTGCTTGAATTACTAACCCTATAAAGATTAATAATACCATTTCGAATTGTGCTGATGATAAACTGCTCTTAAGTAGGTTCTGCGACTCTTTTAATGCTAATTGAGCTTCGTTAATTTGTATTTCTGAAAGTTTATGCAGCACTTTTATACTTTGTTTTGCATTGGAAATTAACTCAGCGTTAGGGGTTTTATTTAGCCCTACATATAATTTGTCTGTTAAAACGACAAACTGTTCAAAATATAACTTTTCTTGAGGTGTTAGAATTGTTTTTGCGTATAATTCATTAATGTTTTTAATATCAACAATACGATGCATCGCTATTGTCTGGCTTTCATTAGATAAATTCAACTCTTCAATTAATTTATACATGTTGTCTGTTAATTGAAAAATATAGTTTTCTACCATTAATCTATCATCGTATATCGTTTTAATGTGTTTTTCAAACTGTTGATTATCATATCTTCCAGAAATATTATTGACTAATACTGCAATTAAGATCATAAACAGTAATACAGAGGCTATTATCTTGTTTTTAATACTATATGTCCATTTCATCAGAATATATTTTAATTTAAAATTGAAAATTAGAGGATAATGATATACATTTATTATTGCCCAACAGCTAAACTATATCATTTATTTTACTTTATTAAGATAATTACCAGATTACCATTTGTTAACTTTATAAGTATGACAGCTATTAGACTATATTTAATTATAATATTTGTTATTCTTTTCTCAAATACCAGCTTCTGTATTAGTAAACAAACAGAACAACAAATTGATTCATTAAAACTAGAAATAAAAAAAGCTGAATCGGATACTGATAAGGTTAAGCTATACGACAAATTATCTTACAAATACTCTAAAGTAGATCCTGAGGAAGGTTTAAAGTACGCAATAGAAGCCAAAAACCTATCTGAACAACTAAAATGGAAAAAAGGGCTTGCTATGTCGTGGTTAGATATTGGGATGAACCATGCATCATTATCAAATAATAAAGACGCATTAATTGCCTTTGAAAATGCCCTCAACTATTACGAAAATTTATCAGACGAAAGAGGTATATCGGCCGTATATTCGAATATAGGCTTGCTATACAAATCTCAAAGCAATTACCCTAAAGCACTAGAATATAGTTTTAAGGCTATAAAGTACAAAGATTATATTCCAGAACGTTCCTTTGCTATTCAGTTAGAAAATATTGGAACAATATACTTAGAGCAATTAAACTATGCTAAAACCATAAAATATTATACTGAAGCGCTTGCAATTTATGAGAAGATTGGCGACAAGGCAGGTATTGCCAGAAACCTTGGCAACAACGGAATCGTGATGGACGCTAAAGGGAATTACAAACAGGCCCTATCTGCTCATTTAAAAGCTTTACAAATTAATGAGGAACTAGGTAACGATAATGGGATACAAATTAATTTAGCGAATGTTGGATTAGTTTATTCTCATTTAGAAGATTATGAAAAAGCTATTTTATATCAAGAAAAAGCTTTAAGAATAAGTGAAAAACTTAAAGTAAAAACAAACATTGCTATCAATACTGGCAACATTGGAGAAACTTATTATTTATTAGGTACTAAAAAAGAAGGTATTTCTTATGTAGAAAAGCAACAATACTTAAAAAAAGCAATTACCTATCTGGAAGATGCTATAGATAAATGTAAGAAAATAAATTTTGCTGGACCGCAATTAGAATTCACTCAATACTTAGCTAATGCATATGCATCATTAGAAGATTTTGAGAAAGCTTATAGAATAAACAAAGAGTCGCAAATATTAAAAGAACTTACACAATCGGAGCAAAGTAAAATAGAAATAAAAAAACTAGAAGCCCAACACGAGCTTGATATAAAAAACAAAGACATTGTTATTAAAGATAAAGAGCTATTAATCGAACAACTAGCTTCTGAAAATAAAAAAAGAGAAAGAAGCATATGGATTATTGGTATTCTCTTCATTCTACTAATTGGCATTTATGTAGTTCGTAAACTTATTCAAAGGACACAGAAACAAAAAAACACACTCGATGATATTGCGCATATGCAAGCACACGACATGAGAGGTCCTATAGCAAGCATCATGGGCTTAGTGAGTATGTTTAATCACGACGACATTAATGACCCTTTGAATACCGAGATTATAGAAAATCTAAAAAAAGTATCTCAAGATTTAGACAGTAAGATAAAAGACATAGTTTCTAAAACTGTAGTTGATGAAGAATAGCGTTACTTCCATAATTTCTTAGACGCCTCCCTGTAATTTCTTCCAATAGGTATACTAAAGCCATTCAACTCAATTTGCGACAATGAAATTGTTTCAATTTTATCAATAGCCACAATAAAAGAGCGATGAACACGCACAAATTTATTATTATTTAATTTTTGTTCTATTTCCGACAAAGTCATTTTACAAATTAATTTCCTATCTACTAATTGTATGTTTAGGTATTCTCTTTGACTCTCTATAAATAAAATCTCATTTAAGTTTAAACGAATCTGCTTTTTGTTAATATTAATATATATGAATTCATCTTCTACACTTAACACATTATTCTCTTTTAATGGATAGTATAGTTCTTTAAATTTATTAATGGCCAATAAAAATCGACTGAACTCAATGGGTTTAATCAAATAATCGATTACTTTATATTGGTAGCTTTTTAAAGCATACTCATCATATGCTGTGGTAATAATTACATGTGGTTGCTTAGTTAAGGTGCTTAAAAAATCTAAGCCTTTTAATTTTGGAAGATTAATATCCAAGAATACCAAGTCAACCGAATTGGTCTCAAGAAATTCTCTTGCAGAAATGGCATTAGTATATACAGCTAATAATTCTAAATCATTTATTTCTGAAATATAATCAGAAATTATTTCAGCTGCTATTGGTTCGTCTTCAACAATTATACAATTAAATTTTTTCATACGATTTTAAATTAATGTATAATTCTACTTTAAATAAATGTTCTATATCAACAATATTAAGTTTATAATCAGAATATAATAAATCGAGCTGACGCTTTATATTCTTAAGTCCTATACCCCCTTCATTGTTATTTACTTGCTCATCCGCTTTTGAATTTTCTACTGTAAAATTCAACTCAAAATTTGAGTTTAGATTTAAAGCTATGTTAACATAAGAAGTATCGATACTCTCTGCAACTCCATGTTTAAAAGCATTCTCTACTATAGGCAATAAAATCATTGGTGTAATTTCTGCATGTGAAGAATCAATATCAATTTGTAATGTCAATTGCAATTTATTAGCATATCTCAATCGTTCTATCTCAATATAGTACTGAATAACATTAATCTCATCCTCAATATTTACCAATTCTTTCTGCACACCATACGTTGTATATCTTAGGATTTTAGACAACTTCAAAATAATATCTGAACTGAGATCTGGGTTTCTTTTAGAAATACCATAAACATTATTTAAGGTATTAAATAAGAAATGGGGATTTGTTTGAGCCTTCAAGAAATTAAGCTCTGTTTCAAGTTTAGATTTTATTAGTTCTTTTTCTTGCTTGACATTCTTTATCTGAAGTTTATATAATTTTACTACATGATATACACCTGAAATGGTGATAATATCTATTGCCGCTGTAAATGCTCTTAATAAAGAATAGTAACTACCCTCTGCATCCATATATATTTTAGGCAAAATAAGTTCCATTGTAAGCACCCTATACATCACTACCGATACAAATAATAAAAGAAATACTTTTAGCAGCATCAAAAGGAATGCCTTTGATTCGAATTTATATTCAAAAACAACTGCTACTGCATAACAAAAAAACAGTTTGGGTATGAGCAAAATAACTTCTACCTGAAGGGCCATAAAATAAATCCTAACATCATTTAAATCGGCAAACGACTTACTAATCCAAGTATATTCAATATACGTTTGGAACAATAAGTACAATAACCAAAACAGAAAATGTCGGATAAATTTCATCTGAATACAATTTACAAATTTTAGCAATATATCCTACCACTGCAATTTTTTGCTATTAAATCTTATAACCGTCTACTAAAACAAGGTAAGTATCTACAAACGACATTAGTAGTGCTCTAATAGTATTTGAAATTACATTCGACGCTGTATATAGAAATCATTTTATGTTCAGACTGATTAAGTTAAAATTGAATAAAAAAAGATATGAAAAGAATAATACTTATAGGGTTAATGCTGTATATGCATATTGATGTTCAATCGCAACAATTCACTAAGCAGATAAATAGTATTGTATGTAATGATGCTGGAGATTCGAGATCTGTTAATTGGGTCGACATTAACAACGACGGACTACTTGATCTCATGATTACAAATGGTTTAAATGTTGGAGAAAATAATTTCTTATACATTAACAAAGGGAATGGTGAATTTGAAAAAATAGACAGCACAGAAATAATTGTTAACGATAAATCGCCTTCTGATGGAGCAAGTTGGGCTGATGTAGATAACGATGGCGATATGGATTGTTATGTGGTGACATGGTACAATAAAAGGAACTTATTTTATATCAATGAAGGGAATAACCACTTTCGTCAGGTTAAAACTGGCTCTATTGCATTAGATTTAACTTATTCTGAAACGGCATCTTGGGCTGATTACGATAATGATGGAAAATTAGATTTATACATCACCAACTCCGAAGGGCAGAAAAGAAACGCTCTTTTTAAAGGCAATGGAGATACAAGTTTTACTAAAGTACTTACAGGATCACAATCTACTGATGCTTTTAATTCAAGAACAGTAAACTGGGTGGATATAGATAATGATAACGACTTAGATATTTTTGTTACCAACGAAAGTAATCAGAATGAGAATTTATACCTCAATAAAGGAGATGGTACATTCGAGAAAAATACCACTTGTATACTTGTAAATTTAGGAAAGAGTACCATAAGTAGCAGTTGGGGTGATTATGATAACGATGGAGATCAAGATGTAATACTATGTAATGATGGTTCTAAAAATCTGTTATATAGAAATGAAGGAAATTTAAATTTTACAGAACAGTCATTTCCTACAGATTCCTTTCAATATTCATTCGGTAGTGCATGGGGTGATATAGATAATGATGGCGATTTAGATCTATACATTACTAATGCTTTTGGACCAAATAAGATGAGAAATCAAATGTATATTAATACAAACGGTGTATTTACCATGGATACAACCAATGTAACTACTTTAGATTCAGGATGGAGTTATGGCTGTGCATTTGGCGATTATAATAATGATGGGTTCTTAGACTTAGCAACTGCAAATTGTTTTGAAAAAACACAAAATAATTCATTGTATTTAAATAATGGTAATGGGAATGCATGGTTTGTCTTAGAATGTGTAGGTACGATTAGTAATAAATCGGGGATTGGTGCAAAGGTTAAAATCAAAGCAAATATTAACGGGCAAAATGTATGGCAAATGAGAGAGATTAATACACAGTCGGGGCATAACGGGCAGAATATGATTGCCGCACATTTTGGATTAGGCAATGTAACAATCATAGACAGTTTGATTATCGAGTGGCCGTCAAATAAGGTAGATAAATACACCAATATCGCTATTAATAAAAAACTGAAAGCTTTAGAAGATATTAGTCTAGGGAAAAATCACTTAATAAATGAGCATTCGCTAATGAATATCTACCCTAATCCGGCAAAAAATAGTTTAACGGTTAGTATAAAACATATTGAATCCGGAGGGTATAAACTATTGATTTATGATGCTTTGGGTAAAACGATAGATTCTAACATCTTTAAAATAAAAGGTAAAGAATATAGTACAGATATAACTTTAGAAAAGTATAAATCTGGAAATTACATATTAGTATTAAAAAACAATTCTGATGTAATTGTAAAAACGGCTAAATTCATAAAACAATAAAATCATAATTTCTGGAACTCAAATTTTGGATTTCCTTTCTGACCTGCGTCATTATAGAAGTCGATAAAATGTAGTTTATAGAAAAATCCATTTTGGTCTTTAATAATATAGATGATGGTTGGGTCAACTGTAAATTTATTAGTGTTAAAATTAAAATCTTTCCAGTTGTATCCAATTCCATCTAGTCGATTACTTAATGTAGTCGACGAAGTATCTTTAATAGTAATATCAGAATAATTTTTACCACTGAGTTTTCCAACCAAAACATTTGTAGGATTAATGAGCACTCCTGTTACTAGGTAAGGCTGATAGGGGTCCTGGAAGGTGTACGTATATTGTGTGAACACAATATCATATTCACTTTTATATGGCTCAGATTGAGTAATAGAATTACTAGTCAATGAATAGTTAATCGCATTATATGCTTGATCTTTAATAATTGTGATTTCGTTTTTATTATTTCCATTAAGATCAGCATAAATAAAATGATAAGAATCTGGTGTTGTTGATTTTATTTTGATTTTTTTAAACCCCAATGAAGTACCCATTTCCGAATATCCCAAAAAAACTAGATATAATTTAGAGGTATCTTCTATACTACCAAATCCTGTACTATCAAGTGATCCGCCCGATGCATCCCAACATTTGTTCTTTTCAAAACCCAATGTATCTGTTAGCGATTCAAATGATTTATTTTTTATAGGCCAAACATACATTGCTTTAGATGAATTAAGCAAGATGGCATTCGATTGAGGCAATGAACTAAAGGCTATATCCCAAATAAATTTATTTCGTGTGGTAGTAATGGTATTAGTATGTAATTTAAAATATACTTGATTGATATAATTAGGATCCATTGCTACCGATGCGGTAATTGATGAGCCTCTATCATAAGACTTTACAGGTAATTCTGCTTTTTCACAAGCGATAAAAAACAACACGAAACAACCTAAGAGTATATTTCTCATCTTTTCAAAAATGTATAGTCTAACTTTATAAAATAGGTTCTTCCCATAGACATGGGGATGGATGAGCCGCCTGATGAATGCGCTCCAGTAGATGAAAAAGAATTGATATTTTTAACATTAAAAATATTTTTTGCCCCTACTCCTATTTGCATAGATTTAGAGAAGAAATATTTCGTTAAACTAAGATCCATAGTATGATAGTCGTCGATATAGCCTCTTTCTGGTTGTCCAGTATTATCGTTAATTATATATTGCGGTAATTTACCCGAATACTTATAAAATAAAGCGATAATTATATTTTGTTTTTCGAACTCATACTGTGTATTAAATTTTAATTCAGATGAGTAACTAAATTCATCTATGCTTGAACTCTTTGAAATAATATTATAGCGTCCGATATAAGAATATCCTAAATTTATTTTCAGTTGATTAAAAGATAGCGTATTGTTGAGTTGAATTCCTTTGGTTTTAAATTCACCAACATTAAAATAGGTATACTCCGTGCCACTCTTTTGTGCCAATGATATAAGATTTTGAATATTGTTGTAAAAGAGAGAGGGTTCTAGTTTTAATACAAAATTACTTTTAGGTAATGTATAGCCTAATGCAATAATATAATTATCAGAATATTCGGCTAAAAGATTTTTATTACCAACGATGTTATGATTGATATCTACAAAATAAAAGTATAGTTCTTTTAAAGAGGGGGAACGAAACCCTTTAGCGTAAGAAGATCGAAGAGCAATACGTTGACTTATCTGATATTTAATATGAACTGAAGGTGTTAGTGGTGCTTTGTAATCGGTATTATATGCATAACGTACTGCAGGTTTAATTGTTAATGATGGCAGAGCCTTATACTCCGAACTCATAAACACCGCAAAATCGGCAATGCTTTGTTTTTCATTTTCTATTCGGGCCCCAGATGCTTGTTCGATATTAATATCATATCCGATTTCTAGATTAATTTTTTTGTCGTCAAAATTAGTCGACAAAGAAGCACGAGAATTTATTAAAAACAAATCGCTTGTATCCTGATCATCAACATTACTTGTTAACTGTTGATTAAGAGTAGTGAGGTCTTTAAAATAAGTATTTTTCACTCTCGTGTACTTATTGAAAGCAATTATTGCATTAAATCTGTAGTTCAATGTTTTCCTTTCCGTTTGCAATGAATGATCTATACGTTTAGTATAATAATAATCATCGAATGCGGTTTCATTGTATGGCGCTCGAGGTTTACCAGCATTAGTAATTTTTTCGTGAAACGCTGCACCTTTATAAATCCATTTCCAATCTCTTTCTGTTCTTATGTATTGCCAGTCTGCAAATTTTTGTTCTTTAGGTTTCCATTGCATAAACCTAGTACTATCGGCATAACGAGGTTGATTATCGAATCTTAGCTTTTCTCCATCATTCCAACCATCGAAATAATTACTTCCAACTGAAACTTGAAATTGATTTTTCTTATGTTGAAAAGCGGTATTTAATGAAAAATTATACTGACCAATACTTTCGAAATAAGAATGTAAGGAAGAATTAAACTTCGCGTCTATACCCTTTCTAGTAATCAAGTTTATTACTCCAGCTAAAGCATTTGTACCATAGTTCACAGATAATGGACCCTCAACTATTTCTATTCTATCTATATTATTAAGGTTAATTTGTGATAGATCAATATTCCCGTCTTGCCTCCCAATAATTGGTACACCATCTATTAGTATTTTAACATTTTCACCAGATATACCTTGCATGCTCATACTACTACCCAAAATATTATCTTGAGAAAGTCTGATGTTTAATTCATTTCTCAATACATCTCTTAAATTTTGAGCTGCACTTAGTTCAATTTGTTCTCTTGTAATAATATTTATTTTATGTAATGATCTTGCAGCACTTTGAGGTGCATACTGAGCAGTTACTACAACATCTTGTACCTCTATTGAATGGTCTGTAGTATCAATAGAGGCAATAGACTGCTGAATATTAAATAATAATAGTAAACACAAAATAGAAATACGCTGCACTTTATTTAGCTGTTTAAATGCTTTTCAATTACCTTACGAATAGCCTCTCTACTCTCCGATGAATTATAATTTGTGTTTTTCGATTTCTCATCACCTAGTTTGAATAATTTCTCCCAGAGCAATGTATCATCTACTTTTTTCTTGATGCTTAAGGAACTTTTTTGGTTAAATACATCACTCCAAACTACTCTTACATCTTGCCAATATTCTTTTTGGATATTCCACCAGTTAAGACCTGCCAAACATTGATTATCGCTCAAACGTGTAAAGCTTTCGAAACCTTTTTCCCAAGCAATTAATTTATCACCCTGATCATCTCTCACTATTTTTTTATTGTCTTGTTCAAACATCCACCCATCATTTGTCAAATAAATGTTATTACGTCTGTTCAATACATTATAATCGCTTCTGGTTGTAAACTCTCTTCTTGGAAGAGGAGCATCTGTAGTACTCTCCCATTTGTGTTTACCATCAGTATGAGTCCAAGTTGCTGTTGCTTCGTAACGAGGAGAATCGTCGACTTGATAAACTTTTTGAGTCCATTGACCTTTAACCTCTTTTTTCGACAAACTTATTTTTTTCCAAGTATTGTCTTTATGGTATTGTAATAGCTCGGTGTTTTCATATAACCAATCCTGACGCCAATGTTTAATGATAGTAGAATCGTCGACAATCAATAAATGTTGTAAAACAATCTTTCCTGGTTTGTCTTCAACAACAGACACTAACTCTATACCCCATGAAGAATGTGGTTTATGAATTTTATAGCTTGTATCAGGAGAAAATGTTTCTGCAAAGTTAAATGTTACTTTATAGCAACCTACCATCGAAAGTATAGCTTCGCGATCTTGCTGTACTTTACTCTTCTGTGCAATAGCAGAGAATGAAACAAATAAAATTAATATTAATAAGGTTAAAACTCTTTTCATTTTTTATATATTATAAATTAGTATTTGATTAGTTTTTGGTAAGAAATTTGATTTCCAGCTTCAAGAGCTACGATATATACCCCTTTTGATAATTGACTTGCTGCAATAGTATGTTTTTGTAAGCTTTTTGCTGTTGCAATATTTTCTTGAAGTACCTGTTTCCCTTCTAGGCTATGTACAGAAATCTTGATGCTAGTTAACTCTGATTGTACATCATATACTAAAGTAATATCACTATTAGTACTTGGATTCGGATAAATAGATAAGGAACCGATATGTTTTTGTTCATTATTATAAACACCAGTAACATTTAGTTTTTCTGAATTGAACATAAAATTGCCATCCGCACTTCCACCGAAACCTGTAAAAATTATTTTATAAATAGATGTAGAGTCCGGCTTCACAAAAAATGCTAAACTATCTTCGATCACATAGCCTAAAGTAAAATCGAATTTTTTCCAATCGTACCCAATGGTATTAATCTTATCGCTATAAAAATATTGATCTGGGGTAACTGTATTTACATCAACACCACTTGCTTTAATTGCTTGTACCCCTTTATTTAATAATACTCCTGTAACCGAATAAGGAGTAGGTAAAAAAGTAATGTACTTGGTAAAAATCAAATTATAATCGCTGTTTAATTGCTCTCTATCAAGCGATGATTTTGTTTGGATAGAATAATAACCAAAGTTCTTTCCAATAAAATTAGATTTAGTAATTGAAGCTTGAGTATCGTCAGTGCCATCTAAATTGGCAAATCTGAAATTATATACTCCACCCATCAAATTAATTATCCATAACTTTTTGAAACTACCATCTGCAAATTTGATTACATACAAAGAATCTCCGGTGATAATATGCGTATTCATGTTGTATATACCCCAACCTAAATCGAATGGATCAGCTGATATATTTTGATTAAAAGCACCCAAATTCCATGAAGTGTCGCTGTTGTATAATTTTTGCCAATGAGAAATTCCATTGGTATCTAAAGACAGAAAGTTCGATTCCGAAGCAGATACATTTGGTACAGCAAAGAGGATATTGCCAGATGCATTATTAAATAAAATAGATGCTGAAAATCCCGAGATTTCGAAACCTAGGTCCCAATTATTTAAAGGCTGACTGTGCTTCGCTTTGGTTTCGATATTATACCAAGTTTGCTGAGTGTATGCAGCTCCCACAGATACAGTGTCGGTGTATTGAGCAATGCTGGAATGAGCCATTAAGAGGCCTAAAATCAATATTTGTATAGTTTTTTTCATTGGATATAAATTTATTTTTATTTAGACTTATTATAAACAATGCAAAAGTGTAGTAGAATTTTGATAATTGCAAGACTTATTTAAAATTATTCTAAATAAGTGTTTAAGTAATTAAAAATGAGTTAGAAATAATGTTATTTCCAATATTGAGGGCCATAATCGCAGAAGATTTCTTCACCTGGCTTAATGGTTCTTTTGGCTACTATACAAGCTTGGTCATTTTCATTGAGAGTGATAAACGCATTGTTTTTAAATGCTGATTTTTGAGATCCATTAGCATCGTTAGCATATTTCGCAAAGCAAGGAGTATTCATGGAGTCTAATACTCTCCCATTGGGCAATGAGATAAAATAAGCGTTTTTATTTTCAGAAATTCTTTTGCGTTGTTCTGAACTATTAATCAACTCTCCTTGGAAAAGTGAAATGATTTCATCTTTAAATATTTTTACAGCTGTGTACAAGCCATTACCAGCCCCAACAATTTGAGAAGGATCTACATATAGATAGTCAGATTCATCAGCATCTATGGTAAGAGTGGGGAGATTGTTGAGCATAATATAGAATGCAAAGATAGCTATTTGATTTCTACTTATTGGAGCATACATTTTGTTCATCCCTGAATTCAGGGATATCTAATTTTCAATAGAAGTGGTGATGAGCAGGCTTTTTAGGTTCTACATTTGAATTGTCAAATAATTGCATAAGAGCTTACAACGAACGAAATCGCAGAAAACTATTTATCAGTCACCATACCGTTGAAACATACCTAAAAAACTTAATAAGCAAATTAAATGTACGCAATATTGCAGGATTAGTAAATAAGCTGTACAAATTGGCTTTGTCGACTAATATTATTCTAAAAAATATTTATATTGTGTATAGATAGGTAACATGGTAGACAAAACAACTGTCTTTTTAAAATATAAAAGACTTTTATTTACGCTCATCGGATTCTCAATAATTTCAGGCTGTATTCAGTCTGAGAGAGGCAAAGAACATCCAGATTTTTTTGATAATATTATTATTAAGGCGAAAAACCTCACCGACTCTGGTTATCCTACCGAGGCATTTGCATATTTAGATTCATGTTATGCGCAGTTTCCAAACCCAAGTAAATTCGACTTGTACAGGAAGTATAAAATAAAAGGAGAATATTACGCAGTAATTCAGAAAGACTACCAAAAGGCAACAATATATATTGATAGTATGTTATTAATGCTATCCCATTTTCCTGAAGAACATATTCACGATTATTCGAGTACATTAATAATACGAGGATATGTATTATTTAATTCAAATAATTTCATAGAAGCATACAAAGCTTATTACGAAGGCAAGCAATTTGCCGTAAAACATTCTGATAGCTGTTCATTTGCTGCACTTAGCAATGGGTTAGGCTTGGTACTATTTGCACAACAAAAATATTTAGAGGCAAAAGATTACTTCAGTTCTGCAAGTAAAGAAGCAAAATATTGTGAACATAAAGATTTTGTAAGGTCATTCGAACTACGACAAGGTTATATGAATAACATTGCACTATGTTATGAGCGAGCGAATATGACAGACAGTGCGATAATATATTATCAAAGAGTATTAGATTTTATCAACTCATCTGAAAGCTTAAACTCGCATGAGCATCGATCGAAAAAAATTGCCATAGCTGTTGTAAATGGAAATCTGGGAAGTAGCTATATGAAACTTGGTGATTATTCGCGTGCTGAACAACTACTAAAATCGAGTATTGCAACTAATTACAAAAAAGGTTATGATAAAAGAGATGCTCAATTTAGTATGATAAAATTAGCACAGTTGTATCTAGAAACTGGGCAATATGAAAAAGCAAAAGAGTATATTAACATTGCGAGAGCAGCGTTAGATAGTTTAGCGTATGACAAGGCGGAATTAAGATGGAAAAAACTAAGTTGGCAATATTATGAAAAGCTAAAAAATATTGATAGTGCCTATAAACATTATCAAGCATACATAGATTACAAAGACAGTTTTGATTCGGCACGAAAAGATTTAGAAGGAACTGACTTCAGTGAAACGTTTGAAAGTCTATCTCAGCGCTATGAAATAGACATTCTTAAAAAAGATAACCGATTAAAAAATCTGTATTTAATTTCGGCTCTAATTGTTGGATTAATGACATTATTGGTAATATATTTTATCTTAAAAAATAACAGAACTACTAAAAAGAATTTAAAAGAGCTTACTGAATTAAACGAAGAGATTACTTCCCTTAATTTATTTAAAGATAAAGTGCTGGCTATACTGGCTCACGATATAAGAGGCCCTCTAGCTTCTTTAACAGGAGTAGTATCAGTAGAGGATGATCATGCAAGCCCTGAATTAATAAAAGCAGCGAAACTAAAATTAAAAAAACAATTGCTGGTTGTTAATGATTTGTTAGATAATATGCTTCATTGGGCAAGCTTCTCATTTAAGAAGGGCGAGGAACATACCAAAGAAATAATTTCTATAAAAAACTGTATTCAAAAAAACATTGATATCTTAAAAAGTATTGCAGACGAAAAAAGTATACTAATTTTGAATAACATTACGGAGGATATATATACTGAAGCGAATCATGAACAATTGAAAATTATATTCCGTAATATTCTCGCTAATGCTATAAAATTTACCCCTGCTGATGGTAACATCATTATTGATGCAGAGCGTAAGGAGGAAGATATATACATAAATATTACAGATAATGGTGTAGGGATGAATAAAGAGCAAATAGAAAAATTATTCGGAAATACTTATAACAGCAGCTATGGTACACAAGGTGAAAAAGGCATTGGTTTGGGATTGTTGATTACCAAAGAATACCTCGAAAAAAATGAAGGTAGCATCCGAGTACAATCCATTGAAGGGAAAGGAACTAAAGTAATTGTTCGATTAAAAGAAAAACAATAAATTTTATTTTACAATCAGTTTTTCAAAATGATATCTATTACCTTCCAGTTCAACCTTTAAAATATATATTCCAGGTGATAGAATCGAAACATCTATCATTCCTGGACTATATACATTATCCAATATAAGTCTGCCTGTTTGGTCGTAAATCTTATATGTAGACACATTACTCTTCGACTTAATATAAATGAACTCATCAGATGGGTTAGGGATTATTTGTAACTCACTATTATCTTTATCTAATTTAACTCCAACTACATTACTTATATTCACGGTTTTATAAAGCACAATCGAACAATTATTAGAATCTGTAGTGTTCAATCTAATTATTGAATTATCGTTAACTGGCTTCCATTTTATTTTCACTTCATTGATATTGTTATTTCCCACAATTATACCATCCCCATCAATTACAGTCCATAAATAACTATTCCCAGAGCTATGAGGTAAATAGTATGCATAGGTACTATCACCTAATACAGAGTCCTTACCAAGGAATGCGCTAGACATATTTTTATTTACCTTAATCACATCACTTACACTTGTAATACAACCTCTATTATCTGTTAATTCTAGTTTAACTGTATAGGCCCCTACACTTTTATAGTTATGCTCAATAATACTGTCGTTAGTAATTATTGTACCATCACCTAAATCCCACTTTCTTGAATATGAAATTACAGAATCACTCCTAATCGATTTGTCGGTAAATTTAAAATTGTTAGTTACTAAACATTGATTTTTATTATTAATGTGAAGATTAATCTCAATTTTATGATGATTGATATATGTATAATATAAAGTATCAAATCGTCCGGATACACATTCTACCTTCACATTACAATTTATGGTATCAGCCTGACTCACTAATATTGGTTCGCTTAAAGAAGAAGTTTCTCCATTACCAAAATCCCATTGGTAGTTAATAATTGAGTCGGAAGTAGTATTTAATTGTACACTAAACTTAAATTCAGGATCACTACAAGTTCTTTCAGATATAATTTCTGCATCTAGTTTATGAGGGTTAAAAGAAAATAGCTCATTAGAATATTTAGCATGATTGGCTGTAAAAATCAAAGTAGAATCATTTAGAGCATTAATATTAGCAACATTTGATGACAAAATACCTTTGGCAATATCACATTCTAACTTTAATTCTTCATTCTTATTAATACTCCATAGCTCATAACCCAGCTTTGGATCATACGCTCTAAAATATAGTTTCGAATCAAACATGACAAATCCTGAATTTACACCAGAAGAAGGTCCAGGTATAAATTCCTTAATTAATCTTGTACCTAATGCCGTTCCGTTGCTTCTCCATAATTCAGCTCCTTTATTATCTTGATATCCCACGAAAAATAATTTATTGTCATAAGAAATAAAGGAAGAATATTCGGGTTGTATCGTAGGGTTAGAATTAATATCAATAACTATAGTGGTAGAAATTCCATTCGTATAATATAATTGTTTATTGTTGTTAACGTCTGCAACAAAAAACATCTTGTCGCCTACTACTGTGAAATTAGAGCAAGGTATATCTTGATTGAGGTTACTAATTTTCACAAAAGGAACAGTTCCTGTGGTTGTTCCATCACTAACAATTATAGTAGTATAAGGGATACTAGAATTGATAATTTTCCCATTAAAGTAAAATTTACCTTTGAAAATAGTGGGTGACAATGATACGTTGGAGGAATTCATATCTAGACTCTTCAACAGCACAGTACCCATTGAAGTTCCATCCGATTTCCACAATTCTGTTTTGGAATTATTTGTAGATAATTTAAATAATATAAAATTATTATAAACAAATAAGTCGGATACATAAGAGTTTGAATTTTGATTTTCAACAAAACTTTTCACTAAATGTGTACCTTGTTGGGTTCCATTAGAAAGATAAAGGTTTCTTACGCCACTATGTTTTACTAATAGAGCAATACTTGTATCGAACTGCACCATTTCAAGATCTTGAATATTGATATTTACTCCGAAATCAAACGCTTTTACAGTTCCTTGTTGTGTTCCATTCGTTTTGTAAACGTCGTCTCTAAATTTAAAATATAGTTCATTATTAAAATATAATGAATTTTCAACATCATCATAAATTTCCTCTTTTAACAAAACAACATTATTCTTCTTTCCATTAGAAGTATATAACTTTCTATTCACAACAAAATAGCAATTGTTATTTACCACAAAAAAATTGCTAAAGGATGTTGGTCCATTAATATATTCTAATGGATTAGCAATTAGTTTAGTTTTATCCCCATTAAAATTATAATGCCAAAGTTGGGATTCCTTGCTTACTAAATTATAACTAAAATAAAACTCAGAATTTATGAGTAGGTTGTTATGTAAAATTTTGATGTACTTAAATGTAGATATACTCGATGTAGTTAATGCCCAGTGGTTAATCATTTGAGCGGTGTCGCTTGCTGCATTGATTTTTAACATTAACACTCTTCCACCCACAGAATTATAACTTCCTCTTACAAAACATAATAGATTATTCTGGTGTATCGCAAAATCAAGTATGTTAGTAGAATAGTTCACTTTATTGGGCTTTATAATAAATTTTGACCCTTGTATTGTTCCATTTGATTTTGCAAAAACATTATTATTGTATCTGAAAATCCAGGTGTTATCTAAAAGATATATGGGTGAATCTTCCAAAACATCGTTGCCAGTTGGATTTAAGTCGGTAACTTGTATAACTGGATTTATTCCCGTGTATTTATAAAATTTTCTACCTATATTATTTTTATATAAAGAAAAATATACCGTATCATTCATTACAAATAAATGTTTAGGGCTGGTTCCTATACCTTGAATGAATAGTTTTACAATAGTATTTGAATGTAAAGATAAATCTGCTTTATAAATAGTATCGTCTAAGGTGAAATAAAATTTGTTTCGACATTTAACAATATTAAAATTTTGTGAGTTGCCCAAATTATTCCCACTGGTAAAATCTTTTAATACTCTTGTTCCTGATGCGCTTCCGTTAGATATCCAAGGTTCATATCCAAAATTTGGGTGACGAGCATTAAAGAAAAAAATGGAATCAACAATCTGAATATTTTCAATCTGAGATCCAATATCTCCTGGATAAATATCATAAACCATTTCTGTCCCGCTCACAGTCCCATCAGTTTTCCATAATTCATCACCATAATTAATGTCTTTTCCTAAAAAAAAGAATTGATTGTTTTTTAATAATGGTTTAATGATTTGTACATTCTTAGAAGTATAAGAATTAGAAGAAAGATCATATAAATAAAGGGCATTAAACTGAAGGAATAAGATATCATTAAATTTCATCATCCCTAGATAATCACCGTTGTATAAAAAACTGGGTAATGTCTTAAGTAACGATGTCCCCGGGCTTGTTCCGTCTGTTTTCCAAAGTTGTAAATCATAAGAGTTTAACTTTTTGGAAAGTATTATGACTCCAGAATCCGTATACAAACAATGATTAAGTGTTTTACTCGATACTCCAGAAGGGTATATTCTTTCAAAATTATTATTAGTGGGAAGGATAGTAGAAAATTCGTATAAAGAGTCTAAAATTTCATCGTAAATAAATAAATTCTCTAATGTAAGTATGTATACTTTTGATTGTATCGCCTTAATCTCTACAACATAGTTTAAAGGAATGTCTAAACTGATTAATTCTGCATTATTGCCGTTCTTTGTTCTGTTTATTAATGAATATTGTTCATTACTAGTTACAAAATATAAATAACCACTATTACTGGTTGTAGATATATTATATACGTTTTCAGATATCTCTTCTATTGCATTGGTATTAAAATCTTTAATTAATTCTAATTTCTGTGAAAATAGACTATAGGGTATTAATAGGAGTAATAGTAGAATAATGCTGTTTTTCATGTCTAAAAATAACAAAATGTAATAAACAATGAAAAAAAAATTAATTATCTACTTCATTTGCTGTAATTCGCAGAATATTTTTCTAATAAATACTGTATCTCTGTCTTAGAAATATCAAAATAATCATTTGATATATTAAGCTTAAAAGCTCTTGGGCAGTACTCATCTTGGTAAATTTTCTCATCTTTTTTGTCTTTGAGTAACTGTTGCTTTACAAAAAAATTGTAGTAACTAAAATGTGATAACTCAAACACGTTAATTTCATTTAATGAATAAGCTTTTGAATGAACATCAATACTAAATAAATTTCTCATATCATCTTTAGGAGCGCATCCTGCTTCATAGCCGTTTATTCCTAACAGAAGAATGGTATCATTGACCTTTAGATCGAATTGACTAGAAAAAATCTTTTCAATTTTTAACAAATATTCCGTTTTAAAGAACAAACATTTGTCAGTATTCAGGTAATTAATTTCAATTACTTTAGCCACAACAATAGCATCGCTAGTGGCCATCGTATATTGAATTTGCCAATCATGTGTATTTTCTCTAACACTTATCAATGAATCAATTCTTTTTCTATCTACTAGTCCTCTTATTTTGGGTATTTTGTATCCATTTTTCAATACAGCCTTATATATCTCATCGTTATCAACATTACTTTGATTATCCATGATTGTGTTTATTTCTTCATCTGTAAAATATGGATTCCCATTTTCATCTACGAAATATTTAGCATTTAAGTGATATTTTGATATTCTATCACTTATACTGGATTTTGATTGGCCTTGTGAGGAAATGCTAATGAAAAAAAGGCAACTGTAAAGGATAAAAAATGAGTTCTTCATAGAAGGATATAAAACACGTAGGTAATGGTGTTCAATATAATAAATATTACCCTATAAAGATTAAAAAGTTAAGGTAAACTCTGTTCCTACTTCTACTTTACTATTAATGCTAATGTCGCCACCCAGGGTTTCTACTTGAGTTTTTACCATAAATAATCCCATCCCCTTCCCTTCTGTATTCAAATGAAATCTCTTATACAAAACAAAGATATTATCACGGTATTTATCGAGGTCGATACCCATACCGTTATCTCTAAAAATGAGTTTTATGCCATCTTTAGTTTTTACGCTTTTTATTACAATCTTAATTTGCTTCCCTGGTTTTTTATATTTAATACTATTATATATTAAGTTATAAAATATACTGTGCATGTAACTTTTAACCGACTCCATCCCATCAAGCTCATTAAATTCTGTTATAATATTTACATTTTGGTATTTTATAATATTCTCAATACTTACTTTTATTGCATCTACAATTTCCTGAAAATTTACCCATTCCTTATGTTCCAGAAATTGGGTTTTTATTTGTAGAATTTCATTTAGATCTTTTACTACATCATCGAGTTTATAAGCAGCTGAAGCCATATTTTTCATAGCGTCTAACAATTCTTCCTGACTAAGTGTATTTGATTTTAGCAATTCGGCAAAACCCATGATATTTGCTAATGGGCCTCTTAAATTATGTGAAACAATAAAAGAGAATTGTTCCATATTTTTATTTCTTTGAATTAAGTCTGAGGTTACTCGCTCTCTATGTTGTTCGGCTAACTTGGATTCGGTAATATCCCAATTTACACCTATCATTCTCACTACCTCGTTTAATTCATTATATTCTATAGTACCCGATGCTTTTAGATAATGTAATGTTCCATCATCTAATATTATTCTATACTCGGAAGAATATTCTTTCTTAGAGACAAATGCTAACTCAAGTTCATTAAATACTCTTATCCTGTCATCAGGATGCACGCTTCTCATCCAAATATTTTCTATACTTTCTGTTTGCTCGGTTGAAACATTAAACAAACGTCTCATTCCATCGTCCCAGTTCAATTTATTTGTTGTTACATCCCATTCCCATATACCCATCCCATTAATTTTTGTAGCAAGTAATAATCTGTTTGTTAATTCTCTCTTTTCCTTTGCTAGTAAATACTTATCTGTAATATCTCTAAAAACTAATACCGACCCAATAATTTCACCTTGTTTATTTCGTATCGGAGATCCATTATTACTAATTATTATTTGTTCAGCATTTTTCTTTTTTAATATTGTATTGTTTTCAAACTCTATCGTTTTACCTTCTCTTAGTATTCTCGAAACAATGTTTTCAAAAGGCATTCCCGTTTCTTCATTAACTACATGATAGATTTTTTCTAAGGGTTGATCAATTACATCTCCTTGAGACCAACCAGTTAATTTTTCGGCAGAAGGGTTCATGCCATAGATTATACCGTTCTTGTCGGTAGTAATTACGCCTTCCTCCAAGCTATTAAGTGTTCCTCTTAAAAAATCTTCAGTTAAAAACATCTTCACTAGCTTATTTATTTATTAAAAAATTATTTATCCCAATCATCATATCCAGAATTTTATCAAAATCGTTTGTTTTATCGTAGAAATAATCAGCTCCAAGATCTAAGCATTTCTGTTTATATTGGGGGAGAGACAAGTTTGTTAGCATTACAATAAACATATTGGGATAAGCCTTTCTGAGAAACTCTAAAAGGCTTATTCCATTAGCATTTGGTGCGTCTTCCTTTAAATTTATGTCGAGGAAAACTACTTTGGGTTCATGCACTTCAATATGCAATTTCGCATCTTCTATGTTTTCTGCACTTCCAATGCTAGTAATAAACTTCAGGTCCTTTAATAAATCTTTCAACCTTTCTGCAATAATTACAGAATCGTCGACTATAAAGACATTGAATGGGTAAACCGTTATTTTCTGAACCATTGTTGTATTATCTTCTACAAAGGAGATGATAATAAGCTTATTAGACAGTAGTATAAAAAATGAAATTTGTGTAGTGGTTTGTACTACAAATGACTATAAAAGTGCGTTATCTATAGCATAACGAGTAATTTCCGAATTATTCTGAAGATTTAGTTTTTCCAGTACCCTAGTCCTGTAGGTACTAATAGTATTAACACTAAGAGAAATTTCTGTGGCTATTTCTGAAACAGACTTTCCAGCAGCCAACAATTGAAAAACCTGCATTTCTCTATCCGATAGTAATTCGTGTAATGGTTTATCTGAGGTATCTATGGATCCATCGGCAATCTTTTCTGTAAGCGATTCTGAAATGTATTTTTTACCCGATAAGACTTTTCTTATTGCCAATATAAGTTCTTCTGTAGCGCTGTCTTTATTCATAAAGCCAGAAGCTCCTGCCTTTAATACTCTAATGGCGTATTGATCTTCAGAATGCATACTTAACATCAATATAGGTGCTTTAATTCCATCTGCTCTTAACTGCTTCAATACTTCTACTCCGTTTCTTCCAGGCATGGAAATATCTAAAAGTATAATATCCCAAATGTATTGCTTTGTTTTATCAAATACCTCAACACTATTGGTAGTTTCTACAATAGTAGCATTGGGATACTCTTCCAGTAGAAGTTGTACCAAACCTTTACGCACAATGGCATGATCATCTGCAATTAGGATATTCATACTATACTAATTCATTTAAATCTAATGTAAGTATAATTTCAGTTCCATTCTGTAAAGAAGAGATGATATTTATATCAGTGCCAAGCATATTAGCCCTCTCTCTAATCCCTGTTAGACCTAGTGTTTGTTTTATTTTTACAGTATCTGGATTAAAACCCTTGCCGTTATCTTTTATTTTAAATTGTAGTTTGCCTTTATCAACTATAATACTAGTTTCCACTAATGATGCTTCGGCATGCCGCATAATATTCGTAAGAGCTTCTTGATAAATTCTAAAAATCCCTATGGTTTTATTCTTATCTAAATTTAGTTCGTTAATATTTGTAGAAAATAGGTTCCTTATTCCAGTTCTCTTTTCAAATTCTGTTGCTTGCCATTCTAATGCGGCTAATAAACCTAAATCGTCTAAAATCCCAGGTCTTAAATCAGTAGATATTCTTCTTACCGTTTTTACTGTATTATCAATTAAAAGAAGCATACTATTGATTTTGTCTAACTGCGTTTGATTAAGATGATCTATTTTCTTGCTTAACCAATAGGCGTCCATTTTTATTGCGGTAAGCTGTTGCCCCAATTCGTCGTGTATCTCTCTAGAAATAGCAGTTCTTTCTTCTTCTCTAACTGTTTGTAAATGCGTATTCAATCTACGCAATTCGTTTTCCGATTCAATTAGTGATTTCTCAGCGGCTTTACGTTCGGTGATGTCTATCCCAACACCCATCAAGTAGTCTTTGCCATTCATACTAAACACATGCCCATTAAAATAATATGGGATTTTCTTTTTTGATTTTGTATAAAAATGAGCTTCTACATCTGCCAATTTATCTTCAAACGCTTTACCAATTCGTTCTGCTAATAATTGTTTTTCTGTGTCTTCAAAAAAATCTAATGGATGCATGTGTTTTATTTCCTCTGCACTGTACTCAGATATTTCCTGAAAATTTTTATTCCACTGTAAAAAATTCCCATCCCTATCGTATAAATAAAAAATGCCAGGCAAACTGTTGATAATAAAAGCTGAAAATTGCTGTTGCTTCTGAATTTCTTCTTCAGCTTGTTTGGCCTTTGTAACATCATGATAAAGTATAGTCAGTCCTTCATTAGAAGGATATATTTTAACTTCAAACCATGCGTTAAGAGGTGAATAATAACTTTGGAACGATAACATTTGCTTAGTTTACATAGCTTCATGATATTTATCCCAAAAAATTGTTCCTTGTATCTCGGGATGAATATCCCAAATTACTCTTCCAATTAATTCTTCTTTAGGTAAAGGGTGAGTAGACAAAGCAGCATCATTTAAAAATGTATATCTCCAATTATTATCAACAGAGATTACACTTTCTGTAATACTATTTAAAATAGCTATCTTTTTTTGAAGCCTAGTTAATGTTTCAGCTAACTGAGTTTCTAAGTCGATAATTATTTGATCTTTATCCATCATACTTAAATATAAAATAAATATATTGTAACTTGTATAGAATAATAAACAAGAAAATGGCAACTATAACTTGGCAAGAAAAATTCAAACCCCTATTAAAAGTATATAAAGGGAAAAAACATCCACTAGAGTATCAAAATCTATATCAATTACTGGTGATGGTCGTATTATCGGCTCAAGATTCGGATAAGAACATCAATAATTTAGCTCCCGCTTTATTTAAAGCATTCCCGGATATGAAAGCCTTAAGTATGGCTACAGAAGATAACCTTCAACCCTACGTTTCAAAGATTAGAAATTTCGGCAATAAAATTAAATGGCTAATGCAATTATCTGCGGAAATAAAAACAGATAAAAATATACCAACTAGCATGGAAGCTCTAACTGCCCTACCCGGAATCGGCAGAAAGTCGGCAAATGTAATTATGAGAGAAGCTGGTGTTAAAGCAGAGGGTATCATTGTCGATTTGCATGTTGTTAGGGTCGCTCCTCGTATAGGTATTGCAACTGGAACAGATCCAAAGAAAATAGAAAAACAACTTATGGACGAAATTGATGCCAAAGATTGGGGAGAAATTGGAATGGCTATTTCATTCCTTGGAAGAGAAATTTGCAGACCCACAAACCCAAAATGTGGAGAATGTGTAATGAGTCCTCATTGTGATTACCTAAAAAACAACTAGCATACCGTGTATTAATTAGATCTTCCATTATCATGTTCAACTATAATAATGGAAGATCATTTCAATATGTAAACTATTATTCTTTTGTAAACTTCTCTCTAATCTCTCCTGATTCTTTATCTAAAACAATAATGTATACACCCGACTCTAATTCTTCTACTGGAATACTAAGTTCTGAGTTATTAATCTCATATTCCTCCTCATGTAAAAGTTTACCTGCTTGATTAAATAAAGAAACCTTACAAGATTTATCCCTTAACAAATTACTAAATCGTACAAACAGTTTACTTTCTACTGGGTTTGGATATAATAACACAAAATTATTATTCGATATTGTTTTATTAACAGCAGTAAGCTGACCATTAAGAATTAATTTAAATCGATTATTTCCAAATGTTAATGGATCGCTAGTAACATCAAAAGAATAAGATTTTATTTTTTTCAGATTTATCGTTTCACCATTGTACGTATCAAATAGTAGTATACTGATATTAGTGTTTATTTGATCAAACTTACTATTTATCGTATAACTACCCTCAATAGGAATACTTAGCTCGTCGTATGAGAAGAAACTCAACGAAATGGTATCTGATTCTGTAGGAACTGGATACTCATTGATTGCTAAATTTGTTCCATTTGAAGATTTAGAATAAAAATTTAATTGGTCGCTAAAGAATTTCCTTGCATCAGACTGATCTACATCTGTTTTATTTGCATTTTCTCTAAATGCAATAAGTAGTTCGTCCGAGGTAATGCTATCAAGCACCACCTTCATGCTTAGTATATTTCCATTTGAGTTTGATGTAGCGCCTCGAAAATAAGTAAATGGAACATTAGCTGTTTTGCAGTTTTCTGTATAAGAGATTGAAGCATTTGCTGAGGTTGCTTTTACGAAGAAACCCTGACCAGATGAGATGTATCTACTTATACCATTAGTTCCTACATTTAAATTTCCATCATAAACACCATAAGAACCTGTATTGGGGTTATACACCCAAAAAGTATTCAACATGTTTGTTTTGGTTACATTTGCGCTATTAAAATCTATTGCTGAAGGATATGGATTTCCGATAAGATTAAAACCATCGGCTGTTGAAATATCGTGATCTGTAAACGATAAATTGGTTGTTATGTTTCCTTGATTAATAGTTCCAATTAAATCAATGGTTGCATCTAATGGAATCGTATTAACATCGAAAGGATTTTGAGTACTTCTGCTACCTCTTCCAAATACTTCAAAACCAGAACCAGTGGTATAAGTAGTGTTAATACTAGCGGGACCAACCCATCCTATATCTACACCTCCATCTAAACTTTCATTATATGAACGAATGGAATGATTATTATTCGGACTATCGTCGAAACCATTGTTAGAACCACCTTCTCCGCTTACATATATATCATCAATAAATTGTGTTAAGCTTATACTGCCTCCAACATTAACAGGAGAAGACATGTACCTCCATTTTCTTTTGTTTTCACCTCCAGGCATAAAACGTTGCGCAATTACATTACCAGAGATTACTCCTGAATTAATTGCTGCTACACGCGCTGTTCCATTTGCATCTGAGCGAAGCACCAATTTATTATTTGTGGTTAAAGTTCCACTTTGAACATCTAGTGTACCTCTTATCCATAAGCTATCTGATCCCGCATTTACGCTACCAGAATTTTTTGCTAAAGTAAGATTATAAAAATTTTCTCCACCTGTAGTGGAAATAACTTGCGTACCAGATCCATTTAATATTACCGTATTTTGTCCTTCGATAAAGGATCCAGTATTAGTCCAATTTCCGGATAAACTTATGTCATTATTATTAGCATCGAGCACTCCTCCATTAATAGAAAGATTTCCAGAGCAATCAATATCACTCATCAAATTTACTGTAGAATTAGAATTATGAACGAGTAAATTTGGAAGTGTTCCACTTGAGAATAATTTGAAGATTTGATTTGCAGGAGTAGAACCATTTCCAAATTGTATAGTACCTCCTGAAATATTATTAACAGCTAGCCCATCAATATACATACCTAAATCTTGAGTTCCATCACCACCTTCAACGGGAATAATAATACTACCGCCCGACATGTTGAATGTAGAACCTGTTGCATGAATTTGAAAAGGGTATATATTTGTATTAGTTGACCCAATTGAAGGAATTGTCAATACCCCACCTGTCATTGTAAAGTCCGTCAGGGTGTTTATATCAGAAGAAAAATACCTAGACGCAATATTTAAATTACCACCACTTACTTGCACTACCCCACCTTTAGATTCTATATACTCATCAGCATCATTCCCAATGTTAACAGTACCCGATTGTACAGTTAATGCACCATTCAAAACTAAATCTCCATTAAAATTTATTGTTGCATTAGAATTGTTCAAATGAAATCCATTAGTTGTTGAAAAAGTTATATCTGATGCATATAAGTTAATCGTCAGATTATTTGTAGATCCCAATTTAAAGGTTCCATTAGTTAAGGTTAAAAAATTATCTGGAGCTGTAAAATTTGTTGAGCTAATGTCGAGTGTATTCGAAATATTAGTTCCCATATTTTGAATAATGTTGTTAAATGCCGTTGTAGCTCCGCTTCCTGAAATAGTTTGATTTCCGTCTTTATCAAAAGTTACATTTACAACTCTTGAGCTTGTTGGACGAAAATTCAGCGTTCCATTATTAGTAATGTTACCAGAAATTACCGCGTTGTGAGTAGCGTTACTAGTACCTGCAATTATTGTTGCCCCTGTATTTACAACCAGATTGCCATTTACTGTTAAGTTTCTTGTAGTACCACTATTTCCTATACGTAGTGTGCCGGAGCTTCCTTCTCCTATTGTTAAATTATTACATTGAGCATTCGCATTAATGGTAATGGTGTGTCCATTTTTTATAATCACATTGTCTGTTGCCGATGGTACTCCACTTGGAGTCCATGATCCACTGGTATTCCAATTTCCAGAAGTTACGTTCGATGTTTTTGTTCCTGCAGCACTTGTTATTTGATTTCCACTTGCCGCACTGCTCAATTTGCCTTCTGTAATTGCATATACCTTCCAATAATAAGTTGTATTTGGTAACAACCCACTTGCTGTGTACGAAGTTGTATTTACTGCATTCTGTGTAACAAAATCAAAATCAACATTATTTGTCGACATATATATTGCATAGCCTATTTCGTTTGTACACCAATTACTATAGTTTACATTCATCCCTGAAGCAGTGATGCTAGAGAAAGAGATGGAACTATTAAAAGTTCCAGAATGATTTGGTGGAGTAAATGTAATTTTTGAGTTTGATGCTGGAACCGTACCCAAAGAGTTCGCTGCTGAATTACTAAATGTATTCGAATTAGATGATTGTTGCATTAGCAACTGCGACGATGTTGGTGGGTTAGATATCGTACCCGCATTTATCCCTAATGAGTAAGAATAATTCACATTCCCGGGAGTCATTGTTCCATAAATAAATTCTATTAAGCCAGATGTTTCATACAGTTTAACTTGAAAATTTAAATCTGGTGAAGTATTGTTATACACAGCCATATTAATCCATTCGATGGTTAATATTCTATTAGGTGCTGAGCCAGTTGTTAGGTATTTTATACTATTTCCTAATGCTTCATCACCTCCTTGCGCGGTCATATCGTCGTACATTGGAGCAAGTGCAATACCCGTAGGACTTGTATTTGTAAACCGTGTATTTGAATAACCATAGGCACCCGTACCAGTACCATTAGCTGTAGAGCTAGAAAAATCTACATATCCATTTGTAGATACATTAAACTGTGTATACCTAACGCCATTATACCAAAAATCGAACCCAATATCCAATGGAATACTTCGGTTGTCATCTTGAGAGTATTGTCCTGTATTTCTCCATGTAGCAACGGAATTACCGTTTGAAGAAATTGAAGAATAGGTAATCCCAGTGGTTCTTGATGCTGTATAGTTACCTATACTTTGAGAAAAAATTGTTGTTGTTGTTAAAATAATTAGAGCAATACTTAAAGTAATCGCTTTCATAGTAATTTATTTAATAAAATATGTATTAGTATTATGAATAATTATCATAAATCATATTTTATAATAGCATATACGCATTGATTAACCCAAACATGTTATCATGTTGAGATAAATGGCACAAGAAAATAAAATAGAATTTACTTAAATAAGACTAGAGGTTGGGGGGCCTCTTTTTTCGTTACTAAAGAAAAAATTGAACGAATAATCAGACTGAGTAATGAAAAAACATATTGTGCTAATTTGATTTTGCTTATGAATACGATGTTCATGTACTTCAAACAAAAAATAGGATAATGGCTCAGTCCCTTTTAGTCTTTTTTTCTTTTTATAAGGTGATGGATGCTTTTTTGATTTATTTTTTTCGAAAGGATTAAAATCTGATTTTTCATTATCAATAGATTTATCTTTCTTTAAAACATCAATTTGATGTTTGAGCCAATATGAATAATTCTCATTTCCAAAACTCTCTATGGAGTTGGAAAAAATAAATAATATTAATATGAGAATGATTCTCTTCACGTTATAAAGTTAACAAAAAAACAGCAATACTCCTTATTATTTACTTTTCTATAGTCCTACAAGCTTACAAAATCGCCCATATTGCTCTAAATTCAGTCTTTTTATTAAAAAAATTGCAAATCTCATTTTTTTCATTTTACTTTGAAAAAAAAAGTACTTTTAGATGAAAGAAGAAAAGGACTATTTACAAGACATTGCTGAGATTCGCAGCATGATGGAGCGCTCGACGAAATTCTTGTCGCTTTCCGGACTATCGGGTGTTATGGCTGGAGTTTATGCTTTAACAGGAGCTTATTATGCACATAAGATATTAGGCTTTAGTCCACAGGGTATAAATTACATTCCGAACGATTTAACTAAATTGATGTCTGTAGCCATAACAGTACTTGTGCTTACACTAGCTACTGCAACGATACTTTCGTACAGAAAGGCGCAACAAGCTGGTGAAAGAATCTGGAACGCTACTGCTCGTCGTTTACTCATCAATATGGCTGTACCCCTACTCGTAGGTGGTGTACTTATTCTTTTATTAATTATTAATAATCTAATGGGATTACTAGCACCATTTAGTTTAATCTTTTACGGCTTAGCCCTATATAATGCAAGTAAATTTACGTTTGAGGACTTAAGATCTTTAGCAATAATTGAAATTACATTAGGACTTATTAGTGCATATTTTGTTAGCTATGGCTTGTTATTGTGGGCTATTGGTTTCGGACTAGTGCATGTTATTTATGGTATATATATTTATTACAGATACGAGAAGTGAGAATATCTATTAATGGTTTACATAAAGCATTTGAGAGCAGAATAAGGCTTGGCATTATGTCGGCTCTTGCTGTTAACGATATGCTCGATTTTAATGCACTAAAAGAATACCTCGACCTTACTGATGGTAATTTAGCCAGCCATCTGAAAGGATTAGAAAAAGAAGAGTTTATTGCTATTGAAAAATCTTTTGTTGGAAGAAAACCCAATACAAAATATTATATCACTAAGCTCGGAAGAAAAGCATTTAGTGATCATTTAAAAGCAATGGAAAAATTAATCAAATCGCAAAAATAAATTTTTTTATCTATTTACTTTGAACTACAAAGTTCTTTTAAAAAATAATTAATATGGAAAATCAAATCACCACTGCTCTAGGAAATGAAGAGCAAATGAAACAGGAAATGAGTAAGCAATTTGCTTCTCTAAAACAAAGTCATGAATTAGAAAAAATGTATCGCACAGATAAATCAATGTTCAAGCGTGTGTTTAATTCTATTTACACCTTGTACCAAGATAATGAGCTTGCCAACTTTTGGAACCAGCGTTTGAACTATATGAGCCAAGAGCATAATTTGAATAGTAAAAACAATTTACTGTTTATCATTATTGCAGCTCTCTTAGCTGGAGTTATTGCCAAAATTCCTTCAATATTTACTATATCAGAAGATTTCTTCTACCCTAGAAATATTGGTTTTATTATCTTCCCCTTATTAACCGCATATTTTGCTTGGATAAATAAATTATCGCTAAATAAAATTGTATTAATGTCGGGTGTTACTCTTTTGAGCGTCATATTTATTAATACTTTACCCAATATCCAACAAAGCGATGTGATAACTTTATCGTGTGTACACTTGGTATTGTTTCTATGGTCGATATTCGGATTTGCATTTGTTGGTGATTTTAAGAATGTAGATCGTCGTTTACATTTTTTAAAATTCAATGGCGACTTACTAGTGATGTCGGCTCTCATTTTAATTTCATGCGGAATTCTATCTGGTGTAACCATAGGTTTGTTTGAATTGATTGGTTATAGTATTGAAGATTTCTACTTTGAGAACATTGGAATATTTGGACTTGCAGCAATTCCTTTTGTAGCAACATATTTAATTAGAAGTAATCCTCAATTGGTTGGAAAAATATCTCCTGTAATAGCCAAAATATTTAGTCCACTGGTATTAGTAATGCTAATTGTATACCTTATTGCAATGGTGTATTCGGGCAAAGATCCTTACAACGACAGAGAATTCTTGCTTATTTTTAATGTTTTATTAATTGGTGTAATGGCCATCATCTTTTTCTCAGTTGCTGAAACTAGTAATACATCAAAAAGCAGTTGGGAAGTTTGGGTATTGCTCTTACTCTCTGTAGTTACTATCGCTGTAAATAGTATTGCTCTTTCGGCGATTGTATTTCGTATAAATGAATGGGGAATTACACCGAATCGATTAGCGGTATTAGGAAGCAATGTGCTTATTTTAATTAATCTTCTTATGGTAACCACAAAACTTTTAAAAGTAATTTCTGATAAAGCTCCTTTAAATGAAGTAGGAAAAAGTATAGCGCTTTTCTTGCCTATATATTTTATTTGGACGATGGTGGTAACGTTTGGGTTTCATCTTTTCTGGTAGTTGGTAGCTCGTATTTCGTAGCTCGTAGCTCGTGAATGGTTAATAAAAAGAACAACGAGTTACGAGTTACGAGTTACGAAATACGAGTTACGATTTTAGACTAATCTAAAAATATATTTTTATAAGTTTAAAATAATGTGCAAATTTGTATCATAATGCCATTTTATGAACAAATTGATCGTTTTTATAGCTTTTATCCTGTTAACTTCTTTTATAGCGAGTTGTCAGAAATTAATACCTACCTCTCCAAAAGAGGAGGATATACTAGATGGAGCTGTTGCTGGATTAAGTAATCAGGAGCTTCATCAATTTATTAAAGGTGATATCGCCTTTAATGATGAAATATTCACTCCCGAAACGGGTTTGGGTCCTTTATTCGTGGCTAACTCTTGCGGTTCTTGTCACCCTGGTGATGGAAAAGGTCATCCATTTTCTGCATTAACTCGTTTTGGACAAACAGATAGTAATGGGAATCTGTACTTAGATCAAGGTGCCCCTCAACTTCAACATCGTGCAATTCCGGGTTATACTCCTGAACTTTTACCGAGTAATGTTTCATCTACAAAAATTCTTGCTCCTGCAAATACTGGATTAGGATTTTTAGATGCTGTTTCCGATGCTGATATCCTTGCGATGGCTGATCCTAATGATGCTGATGGAGATGGTATTTCTGGAGTACCAAATTGGATTAGCACTCCAAATTATATAGTACATCGAGCAAACGTAATCTCGCAGAACAATAAACATATCGGTCGATTCGGTAAAAAAGCTGCTGCTTACGATTTGCTTCATCAAACTGCTAATGCTTACAATCAAGACATGGGTGTAAATACTATTTTTGAACCTTATGATACCTACTCGAAATTAGAAGTAGACCCTGAAGTAAGTAATGCAACTGTGTATGATGTAGTGTTCTACTTAAAAACATTAAAGGCTCCAATTCAAAGAAATGCCGACAACAACGATGTTATATTAGGAAAACAAATCTTCCTAAACATCAACTGTAATAAATGTCATAAAGAAGAACTTAAAACCAGTTCATCGAGTATAGCTGCATTGAGTTACCAAACTTTCTATCCATATACAGACATGCTTTTACATGATATGGGACCAGGTTTAGATGATAACTACACGGAAGGGACTGCAAAAACAAGTGAATGGAGAACTCCTGCCCTATGGGGATTAGGCTTATCAAAGAATTCACAAGGAGGCTCTTATTTTTTAATGCACGACGGTAGAGCTCGCTCCATAGAAGATGCAATACTATTGCATGGTGGAGAATCTACTCAAAGTAAACAAGCATACGAAAGCTTATCAGAAAGTGACAAGCAAAAATTAATTATCTTTTTAGAAAGTTTATAATGGAAAGAAGAGATTTTATTAAAAGTTCTGGACTTACTTGCGCTGGTGCATTAGGCCTTACTTGGCTTTTACAAGCATGTACAAGTCAGAAATACATTAGCAACGCGAAAGTAGAAAACAATAAAATTACTATCAGCAAATCGGAATTTATAGTAATTAAAAAAGAGAAAGAGATTGAGCAGAAATTTATCATCATAAAAACTTTTCTAGAATATCCTATCGCCTTATATAAAATTAACGATAACGAATACCATGCATTGTATTTACAGTGCACACATCAAGGCTGTGAACTCAATCCGCATGAAACCATGATGGTTTGTCCATGTCACGGTGCCGAATTTACTCCTACAGGAAGTGTGAGTCAAGGACCAGCTGAAAAAAACTTAAAAACATTTATCACATCAAACGATAAAGAAAATATTTATATCCAATTGTAAGCATGAGAAAATATCTATACCTATTAACATTCTTATTATTTTATAATATAGTATCTGCACAGTCGGATAGTAGTGTAATTACCCTACTTAAGAAAGACAGTGTAAAACTACAACTGAATATGGATGCTGTATATAATCGTCCGTTTTTACAATTTGGTAAAATGCCAATTACTATTGGGGGTTATGCAGAAGCAAACGTTCAATATGGTGTAACGGATGGTATTGATGAAGGATTGAGTTTTCAGATGCGACGCTTAACCTTATTCTTTTCATCAAGTATACAACGTAACATCAAATTTTTATCTGAAATAGAATTTGAAGATGGTACGAAAGAAATAAATATAGAATTTGCTGCTATCGATATCCAATTTCATCCGCTATTAAATCTAAGAGGAGGAATAGTAATGAATCCAATTGGAGGATTTAATCAAAATCATGATGGGCCCCGTTGGGAATTTATTGATCGCCCTATATCGGCAACACAACTCTTACCAGCGACCTTTAGTAATGTGGGTTTTGGACTATTTGGCAAAAGCTATAAACCCAATTATGTGTGGGCTTATGAAATATACCTCACCAATGGATTTAACGATAATATTATTACAAACACAGAAAATAAAACATTTTTACCTGCAACAAAATTGGACCCCAATCGATTTGAGGAAAGCTTCAATGGCATCCCTCTATTAAGTGCCAAAACATCATTAAGAATAAAAAAAGTTGGAGAGCTTGGTCTCTCTTACATGGGAGGAGTATATAATCAGTTTATTATCGACGGCTTTACAGTAGATAAAAAAAGAAGAGTGGATGTAGTTGCTCTCGACTACAACACCACCATACCTGTATCTAATACTAGCATAAATACAGAGTTTGCATGGATAATGTTAGACGTACCACAAACTTATACGCAACAATTTGGCGATAAACAATACGGAGGTTTTATAGATATTGTTCAACCCATCTTAAAAAAGAGAATGTTCAATTTCGAAAATGCGACAATTAATCTTGCGTTGAGAACAGAATTTGTTGATTGGAATAAAGGTACTTTTAGAGAAACTGGTGGTAATATTTACGATCATATTTTTGCTATATCACCTGCATTAAGTTTCCGACCATCATCACAAACTGTACTCCGTTTGAATTACAGGTATCATACACAAACTGATTTATTAGGGAACCCTGCTGCAAATACTGCAATAATTCAATTTGGATTTTCTAGTTATTTCTAGAAAAAAGGTATATTTAGGTTTACATCGTTCAAGGTATGAAACCAATAGTTTTCAGTGAAGCCAATAAAATATGGAAACTTCTTTCCAAAGACGACTCATATGCTGCATTGAATTTAGAATTAGAAATTCATAAAAAACTACTCAATTTTTTCCAGGTTGGCGATTATTATTACATGGTTTTTAATGTAAAAGCGGCCCAATTCGATTTAATAAGTAATGAATTAACTGAGGTGCTTGGGTATAAAACAAGTCAGGTTGATGTTCCATTTTTTTTAGACAAAATACATCCAGATGATCAACCTTGGTTTTTAAATTTCGAAAATAAGGTGGTTGAATTTTTCAAAGCACTAAACCCTGAGCAGCGATTAAAATATAAAATCAGATACGATTATAGAATAAGGAAGAAAAGTGGAGAGTATATCAGAATACTACAGCAAGTAATTACTATACAATTAGATGATAGTGAAGATGTGTATAGGACATTGGTATTACACACTGATATTACATATTTAAAACAATCATTGAAACCTGTTTTATCGTTTATTGGCATAAATGGAGAACCCTCATACATTGATGTTTCAGTAGACGAACTCTATACCCCTAATAAACTAATCAGCAAAAGAGAGCGAGAAATTATTTCCAAACTCATTGAAGGGATGAAAAGTGAGAAAATAGCCGAGGTTCTTAATATTAGTAAACATACTGTAGATACACACAGGAGAAATCTCCTCAAAAAAGCATCTGTACAAAACACCTCAGAATTAATTGCAATAGCTATTCAGCAGGGTTGGGTATAGAAATATACCTAAAAATGAGTATTGAGTTTAAATCTTATCCTCTCTAGATTTGATTATCAATAACTCTAACGACATGAAACCTAAATACCTTCTACTCATCGCATTAATCATTAGTATTACAAGCCTTAAAGCACAACCAGTTGCTCGCATAAGCTCTATAAGTAGTGCATATCATCTAAATGGAATCGTGAATTCTATATGTGAATATAAATCGAACTTATACATCTGTGGGAATAACTTACAAGATTATCGACCATTTCCATTACAATCGGATCAGTTAAGTATGGTAGCAAAATGGAAGTCAGGAAAATGGAACAGTATAGGAATGCAATTTTTTCAGCGTGCAAATGTAATGACTGTATACAAAAACAGGTTAATTGTTGGTGGTAAATACACCAATGGGGTGCCATCTATACTACAATGGAACGATACTAGTATTTTACAATTAGGTACAGGGGTACATGGAGATGTTGAAGGCTTATGTGTGTATAATAACGAGTTGTATGTTACTGGTGATATTACAAATGCTGGAGGAAATCCTATTACGAATAGAATAGCAAAATGGAATGGAAATACTTGGTCGGAAGTTAATATGCCAGCTGGATTGGCAATGGGTGCCATGGGGATATATAATAACACTTTATGTGTGGCTACCTCTGTAGGTACAAGTATATTATTAAATTGTTGGAATGGTACCACTTGGGTTTCTACTCCTGGTATTGCTGGGGGTATAGAATCTATTTGCGAGTTTAATAGTCAACTTTATATTAGTGGAAATTTTACAGGAGGAATAGCCAGATTAGTATCGGGAGCATGGACAATTGTAGATCAAGGTTTGGATATGGGTAGTGGAGTAGGTAGCAAAATGATTGTGCATAATAATAGATTAATTGTTAGTGGAATATTTAGTACTGCTGGATTAATAAATGCTTATAGGCTTGCTGCATGGACCGGTACACAATGGGATACAGTTGTAAATGCCAATTCTTTTTTTGCTACACAATCAAGTAGTATCCACGCACTATATATTAGCAACAATCAACTACATTTTGGAGGAGACTTTTTTTATTATGATGGGGTCGGAAGTAACGATAATACAATAACAGGACTAGCCAAAGTGGTGTATGTAAATGCAGCTCCAACGATTAAAACTTCTAATATACATTTTCGTAATAGAACAGATACTTCAATAACCATTGCGTGGCAAAATGGTAATGGTTCAAAGCGTATCGTTTCTATAGCTTATAATAATCCAAGCTACAAAACACTACCTCAACCTGGAAGAAGCTATGTTGCTGCTCGATTTGGAGCAGGTGATTCTTTAGGTTCGAAGAACTATATTGTTTACAATGGTTCTGATACCATTGTAAATGTAAAAGGCTTAATACAAGGAGGTATATATAAGGTTAATGTATATGAATATAATGGTTCAGCAGGTCTAGAGAATTACGCACTAGGTACTACAAATTCATTTATCAGTTTATCGAAAGAGCCGACATTAGCTTCAAGCAATATTGTATTTACAAATCCCACTTCAAATTCAAGAACCATAACCTACAATAGAGGAAATGGATTCTCAAAAATAGTAATTGCAAGAATTGATTCGCCTGTAAACAGATTCCCTGTAGATGGTTTGGATTATTACAGTAATGCTAATTATGGTACAATACAAAATAGCGATCAATTTGCTGAGAGTAATCACCTAGGGCAAAATAATTTCGTGGTTTTAAATAAAAGTATATTCCAATTTGGAAGCGATACTACTTTTGAATTAACAGGGCTACTTCCCAATCGAAAATATTATATATGTGTGATCGACTATAATAGCGCACAAACAGGTTCTTCTAATTATCTTACCAGTACTACATTAACAGGCGTTACTTCTGCTATGTATACTGAACCAACTGCAAGTCCAGTAAATTTAACATTCAGTAATATTACATCAAATTCTATACGTTTAAACTGGACTAATGGAAATGGGACGGATCGCATTGTTATTGCATCAAAAGGAACTCCTAGTTTTGATCAACCAGTAGATGCAACCTCTTATTCATTTAATACTAATATTAAGTTGGCCCCATGGATAGGAAATTCACAAATTGTTTATAAAGGAAACGCAAATAATTGCACCATTACAAATTTAGGAAGCGATAGTATATACTATTTCTATGTTTATGAATTTAATGGTTTTGGTGATGCCGAAAACTATTTAACAAATACATTTATTGCTGCTGGACGCTCTACTCTTGCAAAAGAACCCACACAACAATCAAAAAATATAGCATTCAATTTTGTGAAAATCCCTGTATTTCCTAATGGTTTAGATGACTATTTAAAAATCGCTGTAAATCCGGGTAACGGCAAGCAAAGAGTAGTAATCATGCGCCAAGATCTTGCTGTAAACAAAACTCCTTCCGACACTATACATTACGCAATAGGAATGAATTTGGGTGATAATAATATTGTTGTATACAATGGTATAGATTCAGTTTTCTATTTGAATCAATTAATTCCAGAAAGCACCTATCATTTCGCAGTATTCGAATATAATGGATCTATTCCCACTGCAAACAATTATTTAAGTACAAACCCATTAAGAGGTTCCAGAATTAACATCAATACAGAACCTACTCAACAACCTGCAAACTTAGTAATTACTAATGTAAGTGGTAATTCAATGTCCTTAGCATGGGATAATGGAGATGGAGAACGCAGAATTGTAATCGCCAAAACTTCAGCAGTAAATAGATTTCCTGAAGATGGACTTCAGTACCACGCAAGTGATACTATGGGAAAGGGAACAAATTTAGGGCTCAACAATTTTGTGGTTTATTCGGGATCTGGAAATTCTGTAGACCTTACTGGGTTAGTTCCTAATACCACCTATCATTTTGCATTATTGGAATACAATGGTGAAAATTTAACCAATAATTACCTCATCGATTCGCTACCATTAAAAGGAAGTAAATCCACTTTAATTGCTGAGCCAACAACAGCTGCTTCAAACTTAACCTTATCACCAATTACAAATGGAATTACCACTGTAAACTGGACCAAAGGAAACGGAACAAACAGAATGGTTGTGGTAAGACAATCGTCACCCATCAACCAATTACCTGTTGATGGCACACAAGGTTATACGGCCAACAGTTCATTTGGATTAGGTACTGATCTAGGTGGAGGAAATTTTATTTGCTACAGTGGGAATGGAAATAGTTTTAATTTACAAGGTTTAGATCCTGCGAACTTATATTACATTACTGTAATAGAATATAATGGTACAGGAGCTGGTGCAAATTATAATACTAACACCTTCCCAATTGCAGATAATCTTCCAAACGAACCAAGCCTTATTTCAAGTAATCTTAACTTTAATTCTGTAGGTAGTAGTAGCATGAAACTCCAATTCACAAAAGGTAATGGAAGTTTCCGATTAGTAATTGCTAAAGCCTTAAGTGCAGTAGATCGTTTACCAGTAGATGGTTCGATATATGTTGCAAATTCTAATTTCGGTTCGGGAGCAGACTTAGGTAATGGGAATTTTGTAGTCTATAATGGTAGTTCAGATTCTCTTTCACTTACTGGCTTAAATTCTAATACGACCTATCATTTTGCGGTTATCGAATTTAATAAAGATATTGTAGGTCCAGCAAACTATTTAACATCAAGTATTTTAACTGGATCTAAACAAACACTAAACGGTACTGGTATAAATAATACAGAAAACCACTTAAATGTAAGTTTATACCCTAATCCATCGAAAAATGGAGAGGTAAATATTAAATTCAATTCAGTAATAGAAAAAGAAATTAGAATAAAGATTATAAATAGTTTGGGGCAAGAGATGATGAGTTATCAGGTCTTACCTGAACCTCATTCATCAAATCAAACATATAAATTAAATACACTTTCATCAGGATTATATTTAATAGAACTCAGTGATGGAATCAAAAGAAGTGTACTGAAATTAATGGTAGAATAAATGAAATATTGCTAAACCTGGGAACAATGAAGAAATGAGATATATACATTTCTTCATTGCTGTCGTTATTTGTTCATATTCAAAATAACTTCACTATCTTCATATCAAATACTATGCATTTCATAAATAATGCAAAAACTAATGAATATGAACAGAAGCTTATATTTTCATGCATTGATTTGTTTAGCCTTTTTTTGTTTATCAAGTGCTGATGTAAAAGCACAAGGGCATTACAAAGTATTATTTCTCGGCAATAGCTATACAAATGTAAACAACTTGCCTCAACTGGTGCAAGATATTGCATCATCTGCGGGTGATACTTTAGTATACGATAGGAATACTCCTGGTGGTTATCGATTAATTGATCATAGTTTAGACCCTACTAGTAGGGCTAAAATAATGGCAGGCGGATGGGATTATGTAGTGATACAAGGTCAGAGTCAGGAGCCTATTACACAATACGGAAATTTCACTCAGGGTGCAGGTACACTATATACATTAACCAAAGAGCATAACCCTTGTGCGGTTATCATGCCATACATTACTTGGGGTAGAAAAAACGGAGATGCAACTAATTGTGTGAACTTCCCCATCATGTGTACTTACGAAGGAATGGATAGCACCTTAAGAAACACATACATCGACTTAAGCAAAGCCATCAGTGCAGAAGCATCTCCAGTATCGGTGGTGTGGAATTACTTGAGAAATAATCATCCACAGTTTGAACTCTATCAAACCGACGAAAGTCATCCATCTGCATTAGGTTCTTATGCAGCTGCTTGTTGCTTCTATACCAGTATATTCAAAAAAGATCCTACATTAATCACTTATAATTTTGGATTATCTGAATCGGAGGCTTCAATCATTAAAAATGCAGTTAAACAAACTGTGTTTTTTCAATTAGACAAATGGGATTTTAAAAAAGCTCCTGTATCCAAAATGATTTATCAAATTGGAACTGGTGTGAATGAGATTCACTTTAGTGCAATAAACTATGGTGTTACTCAAAACTATCTATGGGATTTTGGTGATGGTACAACTTCTACCATTTCTAATCCAACACATACCTTCACCAATAATGGTACGTATAAAGTTACATTAAGCACATCAAATTGTGATGTACAAGGTTTACATACCAGCGTTTCGGATACCATCTTACAGTTTTGTAATCATACCCCAACTGTTTATTCGACACGCAGCTGGTTATGTGAGAGTGACACCTTGTGGACACAAGCAGCTGATGCTTACCAATGGTTCAGTTATGGTATAAAAATACCTGAAACCAATCAATATATAACGAACTATACTCGATATGCGCATTCTGGTTTTTCTGTTCTTTCTACTGTAAATGGTTGTTCGGAATTCTCAATAGCATTTGATAAATTTCCGGAGTGGTCGGGGTACTACTTTGATTTAATTGGTGATCCTTGTAAAGGAGACACCGTTGTTTTTGCGGTATTACATGCGAATGGATCTTTATCGGGCTTCGAGAATATTTCGTGGTATAAAAATGATACCTTATTAAGTTCACACCAAAATGAAGACACTTTACTCATTACTTCTGGGGGTAAATACGAGTGTAAAGTAGTAAATCCAAGCTCTAACTGCCCATTAGATACCACCACCTACTCTATTTTGTACGATTGTGGAGTTACAGGTATAGAAAAAAATAATGTTACATCGTTTTTAAGTGTATATCCAAACCCATCATCTAAATACGTTCATATCCAATTAAGAGATTTTCAAACCGCTACACATCTTGAAATCTATAATGATATAGGAATACTCCAAAAAAGCATTCCTTTAAAAAAATCATTCAATACTATTGCTATTGATGAGTTAAGAGATGGTGTATATTTTTTACGATTAAAAGGAAGTAGAGCAACCACAAGAATTGTAAAAATAGAAAAGTAGAAGAGCTTAGTTTAATTTCAAAATTCTAAAAGCTCCTCTTGCTACTAATACAAACACTAGTGTACCAATAATTAAATCGGGATATTTTGATTCGGTAATGTATACCAATATCCCTGCTATAATTACTCCTAGATTTACAATTACATCGTTAGAGGTAAAAATCATACTGGCTTGCATGTGGGCTTCTTTACTTTTACTTTTTTGAAGTAAGTACAAACACATCGCATTGCCTATTAATGCCAGTATCGATACGATTACCATGAATTGAAAGCTAGGCATTTCTCCAAAGCCTAAAAATCGCCTGATCACTTCAATAAACCCCAACACTGCTAGAACTAATTGAAAATAGCCACTTGATTTTGCAATATTTCTTTTTCTTAGTAGAGTACCTCCTACTGCAAAGAGTGCCAGACTATACACAATACTATCAGCCAACATATCTAGACTATCGGCAATAAGTCCCATGGAGTTTGAAATAACCCCTGTAACAATTTCCAAAATAAAAAAGAAGAAATTAATGAAGAGAACATTCCATAATAGTTTCTTCTGGTTTGTAGAATCGTCTGCAATAGGTTCTTCTGTAGTAATTGTTTCTATGTATTTCGTATCTAAATTAAGTTGATTGAGTGCCGAAAAAATAACATCATAACTATCAACATGAATAACTTCCAAACGTCTGTTAGGGATATCGAAATACATGGCCTTTATATTTCCAATACCATCGAGTTTCATTCTGATTAATTGCTCTTCCGATGAGCAATCCATTTTTGAAATGTTAAATATTGATTTGTTCATCTATCCTAAAATATAATGCTGATATCAATATTAAGCATAAAGAATAAATACTCCTAGTGTACTTATTTCTTTATTCTCCACATGGATCCATTTTTAGTAGTCAGCTTTACCAATACACCTTTTTCAGTAAGCTGATTGAGTTCTTGTTCGCTATTCACTCTTTCTTTGCCAGAAAGTTCGGCATACTCTTTTGCTGTAAGAGAATTATACTTTGAAAATAAATCTTCCCAAGAAATACTGTATTTGGTCTTTGCAATTTTCGAGTTTAATTTAAAAATAGCTTGCTCATAAGTAGCGTAAGGTCTAGAACCATAAACAGTTTCTTTTGCACCATCATTGTTAACAAAGAACATCGTTGGGAAACCTCTTACACCAAGTTCCCTTGCTAATTGTAAATCTTCTTCAAAGCGTTTTTTCCCTCTATCTTCAATATCTACTTTTAATTGTTCTACATTTAATCCCACCTGCTGAGCTGCAATGGCAAGATGGTCCCATTTAGTAATATTTATCTTTTTAAGAAAAACCATTTCTCTCATCTCTCTTAAAAAAAGAATAGCTTTTTTAGGGTCTTGAATTTGTGCTGCTTTAAAAGCAATTGAAGGAGGATAAGAGGAATGTAATGGATCTTCTAACCATACGTCCCCATCAATTGGCATATCGTAATATATACTTACTTCATCCCAATGATATGCAACATCAGAAGGTTTACTAATACCACCACTATTATAACTCCAATCGGGCAATAAACCACCCATACGATATTCAATTTCTATATCATTACCATATTCAAGCTTCAACTTACGAAGTTGTGGTTCAATACCCCAACAAGAAGAGCAAATAGGATCTGTGAAATAAATCACCTTTATTAATTTCTCTGCCTTAAGTTTAACATCCTTCTGAACAGCATGAGCATCGGGTAATACACATAATCCATCCATAGGATCACATAACAAAGGATTGTTTTTCTCTTCCATAGTATTATTTATTTGTGCCATGCTATATGTATGACAAAGCATGAAAATTATTATATAAAACAGACTTGATTTGTTCATCTTAAACTTTTATAGCGTTTATACAACAACCCTTATATGATAATTGTTGTACTTCTATTTTATTTAATTGTAACTTTGTACAAAGATGGGGTATAATAAACCTCCATACAATAAGTCAGAAAAATATGACCACTACTCCTTCGACAAACGAAACTGAAACCTGCCCAGCGCAAGGCCTATTAAAACTACTTTCAGGAAAATGGAAGCCAGAAATATTTCGTTTAGCGACAGAATCACCATTACGTTTTAGTGAGTTATTACGAAAGATTCAAGGATCAAATAAACAAAGTTTGTCTGTGGCATTAAGAGAATTGGAAGAAGTGGGAGTGTTAGAAAAAACAATCATTAAACTAAAGCCATTGCACATAGAATACAAGTTGACTGCAAAAGGTGAAACATTTGTTCCTATTTTAAAGCAATTAGAGGGCCTATCTTAAATTCAAAACAATCTGTAACCATGAAAATAAAACTATATACTGTAATATTTATAGTGTTTTTACTTTCTATCAAAACCTATTCAACGCCTTCATTCACAATTTCATTAGGTACATCAGTAAACGATACACCTGTGGCAAGAAACAATTGGGTTATTGGATCATTTAATGGAGTACGAATGAGTCCTGGCGATACCATTTATTTTTTTGTTAACTATAGCGATACCGTTGATATTAATTTTTTGGAAAACGATTTTGATCCAGATGGTTTTATAGATTCGAGCTCAGTAGATATTGTATATATGAGTACAAAATTAGCTTCTGTTTCCACTTTATTACCAAATGGACATTTGCAATTAAGAGGACCTATCGACTACAGTGGATATATGGATTATAGAGTGCGTGATGATAGTGGTTTGTTTTCTAATACTGCACGAGTATATTTTGAGGTATCAAGTCATAGTGCTGTAAAAAATAATTCAGAAAAAGAATACATCAAAACATCCCCTAACCCTGTAGATAAACAAATACATTTGCATCTGAATGGTTCTTTAAGTGAACAAAATATACATGTTGTACTGATGAACACACAAGGAAAAGAAGTGCTCAATGAATTAATACCTTCAGATGAGTATAAATTACAAGTCGAAAATTTACCCAATGGGATTTATTTTTTAAGATTGTCGATGAATAATATGATTCTTAATACAAGTAAGATAATTATACAACACCCATAATAAAATTGCACTACTACCTACCCGATCTATTATTAGAAACACAGCAATGTTTTTCTATTTTGTTTTTACCGAAAATTAGTTTTTAATAACCCAATCAAATGAGCATTATTTGAATTTCTGAATAAAGTTTTTCTTTTTTTTAAAAATCCTTTAAATTTCTGAATAAAGTTTTTTTTATATCCTTTAAATTTCTTCAGAAAAAAGCAAGTAAATAATTACATATAATGCTTGTATTGCGACGGATGTTGCTGTATACTTTCTTCTTCCTTCATCACTCCTTTTTCTTCAGAAATTTTAAGGATTGAGGCTAGGTCTAGAACACTTAATTATTGCTATTGGGGTTTCAGTAAAAATTGTGCCAAGAGAATAAGGTATCAATCTTTTTAATTTTAAAATAAAACGGTGAGATGGAATGACTAGAAAGTACACTGTAAAATCCGTTGCACGCTTTACGTTAATACTAATCGGAGTATTGCTTTTTTATTTTTAAATTTAAAAGATAAAAAATAGTTTTATCCTTTAAATTTCTTCAGAAAAAAGTAAGTAAATATTTACATATAATGCTTGTATTGCGACGGATGTTGCTGTATACTTTCTAGTTCCTTCATCACTCCTTTTTCTTCAGAAATTTTAAGGATTGAGATCGGGTCTAGAACACTTAATTATTGCTATTGGGGTTTCAGTAAAAATTGTGCCAAGAGAATAAGGTATCAATCTTTTAAATTTTAAAATAAAACGGTGAGATGGAATGACAAGAAAGTATAATGTAAAATCCGTCGCACGCTTTACATTAATACTAATCGGAGTATTGCTTTTTTATTTTAAAATTTAAAAGATAAAAAAACTTTCTTCAGAAATTTTAAGGATTTAGATCGGGTCTAGAACACTTAATTATTGCTATTTGGGTCTCTGTCTATTTGTGCGAAGAGAATAAAGTCTCAATCTTTTTAATTTTAAAATAAAACGGTGAGATGGAATGAATAGAAAGTATAACGTAAAATCCGTTGCACAGCTTTACATTAATGTTAATCGGGTTATTACTTTTTATTTTAAAATTTAAAAGATTAAAAAAAGAAAAAGTTTTATCCTTTAAATTTCTGAATAAAAAAGCTAGTTAATGGTTGCAAGCTACACAACCACTGCAACGGCTTAAAGCGATGTGCTTTCTAGCTAACTTATCACTCCCTTTTATTCATAAATTTAAAGGATTTAGGTTAGGTCTAAAACACTTAATAATTGCATTTGGGGTTCAGTAAAAAAACTGCTAAGAGAATAAAGTCTCAATCTTTTGAATTTTAAAATAAAACGGTGAAATGGAATGACTAGAAAGTATAATGTAAAATCCGTCGCACTACTTTACATTAATGTTAATCGAGGTATTGCTTTTTTATTTTAAAAATTAAAAGATTAAAAAAAGGAAAGTTTTATTCAGAAATTTTAAGGATTGAGATCGGGTCTAGAACACTTAATGATTGCATTTGGGGTTATAACCCGCAAGAATTACTATTTTTCGACCATCAACTTCCCAAATGCTTGAGATTTATTTTCTAGTAGTACTTGTACAATATAAGCTCCACTTGGCAACTGTTCAACTGATATGCTTCCAGAGTAATTATCTGCAAGTATTAACTTACCTGTATAATCGGCAATACGATATGATAAAATCTTAGCACTGTGCTCAAATTGAATTTTATCCTTTGCTGGGTTCGGGTAAATTTTGATTTCTTCTCTGTTGAACGGAATGTTATTTATTCCTACTAACTGACAACCTGGAGTTAAACACCCGAAACTATCTACTTTTAATAGCCAAGCGTCTTGTGAGTTAATAGAATCTATTTTAGTAATTCCAAAACCTGACATTAAAAACCCTTCGTTTGTTTGTTTTATTCCATAAATAGTTTCTGGCCAAATAGAAACTGGATTGTATAATCTTTGAAATAGACTATCACCTGAACTATTTATAGCTAATAACCATCCTTGGTTATTGTGGGATGAATCGTAAATGCTATTTGTACCAGCTATGATGAGTTGATTTTGTCTCTTCAGTACACATGTAAAATTTTTATCATTTAATGGAGTACCATTATAAGATTTGCTCCAAATTTTATTTCCAATAGTATCAATTAACATAATACAAGCACTTGAAAAGCCACTGCCGTTTTGCATAGAATTATAACCACCAACTAATAAAATTTTATTGTATTCAACTTGAATAATATCCATTCCTGCTTGTCTTGGATATTCATTATATGTTTTTTGCCAAAGTAAATTACCTATACTATCTGTTTTCACTAAGAACCATTTCATGATTCCATTGAGTGTTGATTGACCAAACATATAAAATGTACCATCAGAAAGTTGAATTACTGAATTTGGGTTTTCAAAGCTTGTACTAGTTTGTTTATAAATCTGGTGCCATTGCTTATTGCCACTACTGTCTAGTTTCATCAAAAAGTAATTACACTTTTTACCAGATTGTATTTGATTACAGGTTTGACCGAATACAGCATAACCTCCATCTAAGGTTGAAATAATTTTAACTGAATAATCATTACCCATTTGTATATCGTAATTATGAGTAGATATAGTATCCCCGTTATGTGCAATCTTCCATATTTTAATATAAGAACCGATATTATTCTCTTTATATTTCTTCAAATCAAACTCCTTGGCAGCCAACATAAAACCCCATGGAGTTTTCACCAATCTAGTTCCATCTATATTAAATCTTGGTTTATGGTATACTTTTGTAAATAAAGTATCTCCAAATTGGTTAGTTCTAATAAAATACAGGTAAGTCTTTACATAATTTAAGGTATCAATCTCATTTAAATCTACACATTCACTAACAACAAAATATCCAGTATCTCCAATTACCGCAGCATCAGCAATTAAGTTTGCGGTATGATTATAATCGTAGAATTTAGAAAAACGTATCTGTCCTTGTACATTTAAAAATGCAAAAACATATAACAATATAGAAAGACAGATACGTTTCATTTATTATTCTAAGATAATCATTCTTTTGTTAATTTGGTATGAATCACCTGTATTAACTAGGCGTATAGTATATACACCAGATGCAATAACCCCTTTTTCAATCCTCATTTCACCGTTTTTTACAAGTGCTGATTCTTTAATTACTTTTCCATGCATATCTATAATGGATACTCGTCCACTTGCCGAAGACTGAAGTTGTATTACAAAATCTCCATTACTTGGGTTGGGAATTAATGCAAGATCGGGTTTAAGATTAACTTCGAATTCAGAATTATCCTCCTCATTTTTATCCTGCTTTGTAGCCTCACTTACCAATGTTGTTTTTATGGCTCCATTATTATGTCTTATCATACTTGATTCCTCCCAACGTTCGGCCTCTCTTACATATTGATAGTCGTAAAACAATTCTAATATTTTCCGTGCTGCTACCGAAATTTCTGAACTTCCTGAAGCTATACTAGTAATACTAGAACCAATGCCTGTATCTCCTATGCTATCAATCGGAATATCTTCGTCTTTTATATCTAACATAGCCTGCATAAAGTTCTTATAATCTCCAGAGGGCAAGTTATTAATTATATCTCGAGCATCTACTGCTAATTCATCTCCATATTCAATATAGATGGGTAATTTTAGTTCATCCCATTCGGAAGAAGTTTCTGCTTCGAGCATTTGCCTGAGTTCTTCCATTAAACCACTATCAAGATATTGTTGAGCAAGGTTAATCTTATATTTGAATAATATATCTTCGGGAGCTTCTGAGTTATTACTCACTAAATCTTGAGCATAATCAACACAAGGTGTAGGATTACCACCACAAGGGTCAAATGGTTCTGTACATTCTTCATTATATTCTGTGCCAAATACAGGAGATACTGTTACATTTTCAGTCACATCTAAAGGTATCGCGGAATCTGGTTCTGCTACAGAATTGTATGTAAAATTCATATTCTCATTTAAACGAATATTTTTTACACTATTCTCACCTATATTATCTGGAAAGAAGTTTGCTGCTTGCACATTTTGTTGTTCATCATCTCCAAAATTATGAATTGTCCCTACAGTAATAGGGTTAATCGACCAATCTTGTACAGATTGATTATATTGATTGCATTGGATTCCAATAATACCGTTATCTCCTTCTAGTTGATTCGCAAATTCCAGTTTTCTGAAAAAATTATGTTCAATATTGCATGCCACATTATTCCCAGAATTTTTAACTAATACGCCGTAAGTATTTGCATTGCTATAATTAGATGGCACTCGAATTAAATTATTTGAAACATTAAACCCACGTGAAGCATCTAGTTGGATTCCATAATTTTCCATAAGCCAGGCATTACTTTCATATGCTGGAAGTACAATGGTGTTATCACGAAACTGCGAGCCTGCTTGCGCTGTTTCTGTTATGCCCAAGGAAACATTATTAAAATCATTCCCTATAACTCTGTTATATTGTAATGCATTTTGATACCCCCCTGATTCAATACCGTAAGTTAATCCTGTAAAGTCATTACCACTTATTTCTGTTCTACTTATCCAAGTTACTACTCCTGTCCCATTTAAATCTGCTCTTGGTCTATAGCTTGATATAAAGTTATTGCTAATAATTCTAATCCCATCTTGCTGAGCTATTGAAATAAAACTTTTCGATCCTTCTCTTATACCGTTATCGATATAAGTTACTGAGTCTATCATTGGTTTGGTACAAATAAAATCAGAATTTGCTATATAACTCATGTTTCGATGTAATGAATTTTCTGCTAAGCCATACAAGCCAAAATCTACACCAAATCTATTATTGTAAAAATTACCATTATTAATTTTTACAATTCCACCATGATAACTTCGTATAGCTATTCGTGCATTTTCTATGGTACCCTCATTTTTAACTTCACACCATCCATGAGTATTTACAGACTGAGCATCTATTTTACTTCCCTCAATAATGATTCCTTTCCACATTCCTCCACAAGTATTCGTGATATGTCCTCCATCAATAACAATTTTCCCTCCCTTCTTTACAGTAATTTTTGTGTCGTTCGACATAATCAACCTTGATTTTATTACAAAAATTCCATCATCTTCTACAATTACATTCCTATTCATTTTTGTATAAGTCGTTATGGTGTCTGGACCCTCCACTAAATACGCTTCACTGTTATAAGTACATTCTGGTAATGGCGATTCCCATAAACCTCTGGCAAAAGTTGCGGCTCTTATTTTATGATCCAAATTATTAATCTCTAAATCTTGAATAATAGTAGGATGCAATCCATTATTATATTCAACCCATTCACTCATGCTATTATCCCTGTAAAATACCCCTACATCTGTACCTATAAACAAACCATCATTAGAACCTTTCCAGTATTTAATACAATTAACAGGCAGATTGTATTTACTATTATCAATTCCATCTGAGAAATTAACCCATGTTGAACTTAGCTGAGAAAAATCTCTGAAGAATACCTTATTGCCTTCACTCATTCCGCCCATTGTTATCCACACTCTGTTTGGATTGGCAGGATCGACAACTATGTCCGTAATACCTGCATATTCGGTTGGTAGTGTTCCAGTAATATCTACCCAATTACCACTTGAAGTACCCCCACCAATAGTTGTCCTCCAAATTTTAGCCCCACTTCCAGGAAACTCTTCGCTAAAGTAAATGTAATTAGGGTTCGACTCACTAACCGCCATTGAACTAATTCCTGAATTGCCAATTACTACTTTAGATGAGATTCCCGTCCAAGAACCTTGTATTCCTTTATCAGTAGATTTAATTACACTATCCGTATTTTGAGCATAAATTGTATATGATTCCGTTGCATAGTTGGTAATTATCGCAGTGAAATCCGTAGCCATTAGGCCGTCATTTACTTGGCTAGATGTCAAGAATTTGTTTGTTGATCTCAATAAAAATTCATTAAATCTTGAAAACATTAAACTATCATCAAATGGATCTATGAAGGGATCACCATAACCATCACCAGCAGCCGTATTCTTCCACACTTTATCTAAATACAAATTTGTGGATAAATCTTGACAACCACCTATTAATAAATTTGGATTTCTTTCCGAACCAGCTATGCCATAATACTGAGTTACCGTTAGCATATTACTTTTATCAACCCAATCGTCACCCGAATTAGCTGAAACACTAACTCCACCATCATTGGCTAAATAAATTAAATCTTCACCACCATTATCAAATATAATAATCTGCCTAATGTCCGCATGAGACTCTTCAGGTATAAATGTATTAATAGTCGTCCATTGATTTGTAGTTTTATTCATCTCTACTAATCCTAAATATTGTCTGTTTGTATCCGTAGGCGAAACAGATAGATGAAACTTAGAATCAATGTGGTGCTTTATAACACTCTTAAGGAATGTAAATGTGTTCCCATTATTATTAGATTTGTCCACCAAAATTAAGCGACTACCAGTAGATGTAAATCCTGAAATCGCAACAAATAATTTATCGGGGTATTGTGGAGTGGTGGAAATGGAGAATTTATCAGCAGTTTGATTTATTGCTTTTATATAATCTATCTCCAACCAATCTGTACCATTGTAGTTTGTATCAGCAGTCACCTCAATTCTAAGTTTGCTATACCATTCCTGTTGTGGATAAAGAAATTCGAAATCGATGAGAGTGTCTAAAGCAACAGTAGTCATCCCAGAAGAATACACAATTTCATTTACATTCATATTACTGTTCATTAAACGCAATCGAATAGAAGTGTATGCTGGAAGTTTTACCGACATTTTGAAGTGGTAGATATTATTAGGAATATAATATGTAGAATCAGGATTATTTTCTGTAAGGTATTTATATTGATTAGGAATAGGTTTTATTCTCGCAACTGTTTTTGAACCACTAGTCGCTGCATACCATAACCCATCCGCTGTCCAATTTGATATGCTGGGATTGCCACCAATAAAGGAAACAAAATTGCTGTTTGCATTTTTAATAAAATAGTCAAGACTGATACTTGTGTTTTCTGTAATTTCAACCCAATTCTCTCCATTATCTGTTGATTTATATAGTACAGTTCCAGAGGCATACATTACATCCGAATCACCAGGTTTAAATAGGATGTTGCTAAATTTTACATTTCTATCATTCCCACCATAAGTCACATTTAGCTTTTGTGTAAACGAAGTTCCTCCATTTGTACTCTTAAAAATTTTGCCCTTATACGAAATGAATACTTTTGAAGAATTACTTGGATCAATAGCTACTTTTTGTATTACTTCAAATGAATTACTAGCGTCAGAATAGATTTTAGTCCAAGAAACACCACCATTTGTTGTTTTAAATAGCCCTAATCCATAGTATTTCTCATAGATATTAGTGCCAGTTGCAACATACACTGTGTTTGAATCGTTTGGGTCAATAGCAATTGATTGAATTCCTACAGAAATATCTGTAAATGGGACAAATACCCAACTAGTGCCTCCATTTGTAGACTTATAAAGCCCTCCTGAATTACTACCTGCATACATTATATTTTTTTGTGAAGGAAATACATCTAGAGCGTTTATCCATCCAACTCCAGGGCTTCCGCCCACACCATACTTGGGTGGTCTACTCGTTGGGCCAAGAATTGTCCAATCGGAAGAAGCATGACTTGAAACATTACTTGAATTGATATAATTCAGAAGTGCATCTGGATACTCGGAATAGGTTCCATCTGCATTTATTTTATTTCTCCAAAAATAATAGAATCGCATGTAGTCTTTATACCCACTCTGAGGTGTATCAACGTATGTGGGGTTTTCTGTAAAAAACTGCTCTGCATCGGCTAAAGATTCATAAAATGTTCTTTCGCTATTTGTAGTAGTGTTTTTCCATTTGTCCTTCCATTTTTGAGCAAATCCAAGATTAGTAAATAGGAGTAGCACAAAAGTAATGTACATACTTCTTTTAATGACATGCTTTTTCATATCGATTAGTTTAGGTTAGTAATTAGTTGAGTTATACTTTTAAAATAAATTTATACTCGATAATAATATATAGAAAAGACTTATGATTGTTTATAATTAAACCCTAGTAAAAGTATCATTGTCCAATCGCTCTATCAATACGCAATATTGCGTATTTTAAAAACTTATTATTCTGGTAACATTAAATCCAGTTATATCAAGTGCAGAATATAATTATGACTATACAGTTATTATGCCAATTATATTAGAGTTATAAAATATACATTAGGGATTACTAAATACCATAATTATCTATTAAAAATAATTGATTAGCACCCTATATAAAGTTATATTTTATGTGTGGAATTTTTAGAATTTAGTACGACTGCATATCATTATAAAAAAATTTGAAGAAAAGTTATATCGATGTGTTATGATGTGCCATGGTGTAACCTTTTTTTACTAAGGCTTTACTAAGACTTTATTCAAAGCATAAATAATATAACAAGGTGTCTATTTATTGCCAATGTAAGTATACTTTTCATCTACTACATATTCTTGTTCCGTCTCATTAAATATTGGTTTGGCAATCCTACTTGACATCTTTCTAATTTTATAAATAATATTCGCTTTCGAAACCCTTATTATTCTTGAGACTCTACAGATACTAACTCCTTCAGTTGTTAAACGAACAATCATTTCTTCATCTCTACTGGTGAATCTTTTATATACATAACCACTTTGTTGATACTGATTACAGGATTTATAAAATAATCATTGAGAATTTTATAAATCCCTTTCGGATACAATCAGAATTACAATAAGTGCATTTCATAGCTGGTGCAAATCTGAACACTACCATTGAGGTGGTCAATTTAACTGGTATTTTGCAAATTATTCTAGGTTGTAAATATTTAAAATAATTATGAATTTTTGTTCATATCATTAACAATGTTTTCTATCAATTTTGTAGCATCTCGATGTTTTAGTATTGAAGCAGATTGTCCCGCCCAATAGGCTTTAAAGTCAAGGTTTGAGTTTTCGCTTGCAGGATATGCTTTTAACAAACCCATAAATTTAGCTTGTAAAGGATAAGGTGCAAATAAGTCCTCGTGATTTTTTAATTCTTCGGTGAGTCTGTTTTTGATTCCTCTCGATAGTCGTCCTGTAAATACTTTTGTGAGTGTTGTGTATTGTGCTTCTGGGGAAAATAGTTTTTCTTTATGGTCTTGTGAGGCATTTGATTGCGAGGTAGCCAAAAAAGCTGTACCCATTTGCACTGCATCTGCACCCAATGCAAATGCTGCTTTTACTCCTCTTGCATCTGCAATTCCACCTGCGGCAATAATTGGAATTTTTATATTGTCTGCAATTTGTGGAATTAGTGAAAATGTTCCTGTCAAAGATTCTTCCGCCGGCCTTAAGAATGAAACTCTATGTCCACCTGCTTCAAAACCAGTTGCAACAATAGCATCAACTCCTGCATTCTCCAAAGCAATTGCTTCATCTACAGTTGTTGCTGTTCCAACTGTTTTTATTCCAAGTCTTCTGCAATTTTCTAAAATGTCTGAAGAAGGAATACCATAAACAAAACTAAATATTGCCGGTTTTGATTCATAAATTGCTTCAATTTGTTCTTCAAAATTAGCCCCAAGATTAGTTGGTCTTTCTGGAGTAGGCAAGTTTAATTCATTGAAGTATGGATTAAATAATTCTGTGAGTTTTTTATAATCTTCATCGCCAAATGTTGTCAAACTCGAATCTCTGTCGTTAACCCATAAATTTATATTGAAAGGTTTGTTTGTGAATTTTCTAATTTCATTACAGATTTCAATTATTTCCTTTGAAGAAAATGGTTGACCTCCAAACGAACCTAATCCACCTGCGTTTGAAACGGTGCTTGTAAGTATTACAGATGATAGTCCTCCACCAAATGGACCTTGAACTATTGGATAATCTATTCCCAAGAGTTTAGTAAATTTTGTTTTCTTCCACATTATCTTTTTTATTATTAAATGTTGATTGATTTACAAGAGATGAAAACGAAGTGCATGAAACTCGTGATAAAACATTTACTTTTTTCTACACTTCGCCTTTTCATATAGTTAGGGTTTATGCTTGTCCTACAAGTTTGAATTGTAACACAAAATCATCATAAATTAGTTTATCGCCTAAGTTGTCAATAAATTTCCCCGAGCCATAACGAATATTGTACAATGTTCTATCAATTACAATTTCGCCGAGTGAATGAAGAAAATCTGTGAATACTTCTACCGCCGCTATAAAACTAACAGGGTGTGTAATGTCTTTAATCAGGAGGTTTCCATCAATTTTAAATTTATTGGTTTCGATTTTGTTTGAACCAGTAATTGTTAATATTGCAGTTTTAAATTTATCTACCGAAAAGAAATCTTCGTTTTGGAGATGCCCTAGAAACTCATCGTGTGTTTTTTTATCAGCAATATCTGTAATGATGATAGATGTCATATCTATTACGATTTCTCCACCTAAAATTGCGTTTTCTGAGATTTCAATATAGCCATTAGCGATATTGATGCTTCCTGTATGTAAGCCTAGAACTTTTTTTCCAGTCCAGTTTACAGTACTACTTGCTTGTTGAATTTGAAATTTTGCCATTTTTTTATATTAATAATTTATAGCAAATGTCTGTTAAGTGCGAAGAAATGAAAAGGACATACCTCACAAATTTCATGTGAGGTATGTCACACTATTTTGAAGAAGAGTTAAGTCTGCTAAGTGTTTCCCTTGTAACACCTAAATAAGAAGCAATAAGATGTTTAGGAATTTTTTGAAAAAGCTGTGGATATAATTGTAGTAATTGGTCGTATTTTTCTTTGGCGTTATTACTCAATAAAGAAAGTATTCGTTGTTGCAAGGCAACATTACGTTTATTAGTTTTTTTTCTAAAGAAGTGTTCTATTTTGTGCATTTCCGCACAAAGTTTTTCTCTGTTCTCAAATGATAAGCAAAGTAATTCGCTATCTTCGATACAATCAATATTAATTGTTGCTTTTGATTGATTGTAGTACGCCTCATAGTCGGTAATCCACCAGTCTTGCATTCCAAAGGCCAAAATATGTTCTTTACCATTTTTATCTGTAAAGTATGATTTTAAGCAACCACCCAAAATGAAAAAATCATTGGGTACATTTTCGCCTTCTTGAATTATAAATTGATGTTTTTTAAATTTCTTTATGGTGAAATGTGAAAAAACATAGTCGAACTCATCGTCTGAAATTGGTATTATTTTTTTTATATGTTGTTTCAAAAATTCGCTCATTTACTTTGGAATTGTTAGTCTTTTGTCATTCGTCTAAGGTATTCGTTATGCTTGCAATTAATGAGTAAAGAGTTCTATGTTGGTGTATTTTGCCAAGTCTGTAAATATTGCTCCCTCAACACCTCTTTTCTGAAATTCTGGATGAACTCCAATGGCACCTCATTTACACTAGTTACTTTAATTAAATAGTTTTAAAACAATAAATTTTAATTTGCCAAATATATTTAAATTTCCATTAAGTATTTAAAAATTGGACTGATGTCTGGTATTTCCAAACAAAAGGCTAAGGCTTATCATAGTGATAAACAAAGTAAATCAGATTCTCTTCTATAATTGGTTTCATTTTTTAAAAATAGATATGACCATTCCCATTGATATTTCTTTAAAATTGTCATGTGTTTGCAAATACCAGTTAAATTGCCCCCCTCAATCCATTCCAAATTGACCCTATTTCACTTACGAATTTTTTATTTTCTGCTGTAATCTTTATATATATTATTTCCAATGATTACTAGTTAATGTAAATCATTTTTTGACTCATTTTCATAGTGAACAAAAGCGTTTCCGATTTTATTTATATTATTCCTGAGATTAATTACAATAGATTAGAGTGGCTATTTTTCTGAAGTTTTCAATTTTTATCGTATGGACTGGTTTCTAATTCTGCAGCATAAAACTTGATTTAGTTGTGTTTACGATTTAATATTCAATGGTATATTCAGTTGTATCAAAAGCTGGGCAGTAAACTGTTGATGTAAAAGTTTTTTTAATACCATTCTTTTCCCTAAACCATATTATGTTATTAGTTCGGTTTCCATAAATAATATCAATTACAGAAGTATCTACCGTTGCACCGAAAAATACATATACGCCTCCATTAAAATATGTATTTGTCACATTAATATAATCAGCTTCATTTTCAGGTGATTTATTTATTATGTGTAATCGTAAATGTGCAATTGGAGAAAGTGAAATGTCGATATTATTTTTTTCCCCTTTATCGATTGAAATATCATTAAGGTTTTCAAAACAAGAGTTGTTCCAAGCGGATACTGAATATCCATAATCTTTATCAGCATTAAAAGTAAAGCTGTATGAGCCATCTGCATTGGAATAGAACGTATCAATTATTCCAGCTCCACATCCAAAACAAGATGGATCTAGTCTGTGTAAAAAGATTTTAGAAACTCCAATAGGGTGATTACTTGTATTATTTTCAAACAGCACTCTGCCACTAACTTTTGTAGGCCCTGAATCATCCTTTTTGCAGGAAACCAACAAAAACATTGAAGAAATTATTAAGAAAATTACTAAATGTATTTTATTTGTAGAGTTCATAGAAATATTTATAAACTTACTATTTTTTTGGTTTACATTGAAGATGTATTGCTTTTATTATGAAAACTCATGTTTTATACGGCCTTATTCATACCAATATATTAAAGCTGTAAAAATATACATTAAAGATTACTAAATACCATAATTATCTGTTGAAACAATTGATTAGCACCCTATATAAAGTTATGTATTATGTATGAGATTTTTAGAAAATAGTACGACTGTATATTATTATAAAAAAATTTGAAGAAAAGTTATATCAAGGCGGAATAATAATTAGCTAATATATTATTACGTTTCACATCCTGTCAATTATCTCATAGAGCGAGATTGTATTCAAGCTGTATGAGTGAATGATTAATAGTCGTGGAAACTGGAACCAGTGGAGGCACTTTACATACTGTAAAATTTTGTGAGGAAAGTAATATGGGAAATAAAATACTTGTGATATCTAATAGAGCGATGGCATTAAGGGAAGATAAGGACTTAAAAATATTAAATAGATTGGTGAATGACTTAAGTCCATATAAAATAAAATAACCTGAAATCAATCATAAATTCTATTTAAGAATAAAAATATTAATAAATTTCAAACTTTAAGAAAATTTTAATTCTTCGATATATTCATACAACTGTTTAGTTGTCTTAAATTTTGAAAAAGAATCAGAAACCAACAAAGTAGCTATTAATTTTTTTGCAAAAAACATCACACCTAAAACCTCATTACGTTTAATTTCATGTTTACCTCCATGAACTATTCCTGATCTTAAGCCATATAATTTCTTAAACTTGCTAAAAGTATTCATTCGATCATCTCGATTATCTGAAATAATAAATGATAGTGCCTCAGAAATTTTGTAACTGATACTCGGAGTAATTATTTCATTGGTCTCTTTGTAGTTCAAAATGGTTTCTATTGCAAAAACTAATTGTATAAAAGTCTGATTTAAATCATAATCATTTATAGCCTTACCATACCATTTTATAGCATTTCTAATTCTATTCTGCATTTCGTTTGGTTCAGCTTTTGCGAAAATTTCCCAAACTTTATTGTAACCAAATTCTTCACTATTAAAATCTATGTCGTCTAAATTTAAATCATGTACAATATGACCATTACCTGAAGCACCTAATGTGCCATTTTCTAATAATGCAATCCTTAAAACAGGATTAAACCTCCAATTGTTAAACACCCCAATTGAATACCTATGATTAATGTCAGAAATAAAAAAATTAAATATAAGCTCAAGCAATTCTACTTTATTATCAGCTAATTCAATTGCTTTCTCAAAATCCCTTGCATTTACAGATATACTAACTAAAATTACATTTGAAAAATCTCTATCTTCAATTATTCTTTTAATTACATTATCTTTATTTGATTCTAAATTAAAGTAATCATGAGTAGAAGTTGGCTTATAAAAACTAAATTCACCAAAATCAACTGAATTCTTTGATCCTAAATTAATCCCACTTATCTCATAAAATATTTTATATTTATTAGATGACAGAATTAAAATATCATCAATTATTTTTTTAAATACTTTATTATCAAATTTTTTTTTGTCTCTTACTAAAATTAATAATGTATTCTCAAAATATTTTTTGACTGTTTTATAAGAAACCACATTGTTTATCTCTGAACATTCTAAATAAAATAATTCAATAGCGTCATGAAATTTTTTCAATGCTGATTGATTTTGTATAACTATTCTATAACCTTCTAATGAAATTAAATATGGTGGTCCTAGGTTTTCATTAAATATAAATCCATCTTCACTTAATTGGTTAAGTCCATTATTGAAATTTGCAGTATGTTTTTTATAATCCATTTTCAATTTTATGCTGTTACATATTAATAATCCTTACTTATTATACTATTGGGCTTTCCCAAGGTAATATTCAGGAATTTCTATATTACTTATTTTTTTATATGTTATTTGCATATCATGGTCCTCATTACCTTTTAATTCATTCACAGAACTGAATTGTAGTTCATTTATTAAACAACGATTTACTCGTATATTTTTTTTCCGTAAGAGATTAATATATTCTTGCTCAAGTATTTTAACAAAAAAAATAGTTCTATTCATTGAATTATATGAATAATGATTAATACGTGCTACTAAATTCCTTTGATTATTATTAACTTGATAATATAAATTTCCATCAATATAAACTTCTTCTTTCCCAACCTTCCCATCTGGATATATATGTTCATTCATCCAGCTTCCTTGTAATAACGACATATCGATAGAAATATTAAAGTCATTTGATTTCCTATTTAATTCTATTAACTGAGAATTTGCATTTGAAATCTCAACAAGTAAGGCTTGTTTCTCTGTTTCGTAATCTAAAATCCTATCATTTAGATCCTTTCTTTCATTGTTTTCGAATTCAATAAAAGCTCTTTCAGAATTTTCATGTTTTTTGATAATTTCTAAATAATTTTTACCAGGTATACTATCCTTTCCTGTAATGAATAACGAAATTTTGTTGTATAAAACCGAACTTATATCAGATATTGCATTTATTAAAACTTTCAAAAAAGGATATAAGATGGTATATCCCAATGCATAAACAAGTGGCTGATTAATCGCTTTTGATCGGTCTAATATATGGTTGGATATAAAGCTTATATAGTTACCCTCAACTAACTCTGTTTTATTCATAAACAAAATCGCAATAGGAATTTCCCAATTAATTAATAACCATGAGATAAGGAAAGAGAAAATAAAAGGGCTTGTTAGTCTTTCCCTAATTAATACGCTAAGTGATTTTATTTGATCCATATATAATATTATTGGGGGTAATGTTATGAATATCTAATATACAATATAAGGAATTATTTCTTTACCACCCTTTTACTAAGAACAGGCTATTTTATAACTAAGTGGGCTTAGGAATACTTTTTCGAGGGTGTAGTCGTAGTCTGGTTCAGGCTCGAACCTATTCATCCTTAATAATGATCGGGATCATAGCCTAAAGGTTTAATGATATTTGCTTTCAAACGAGAAAAATAATCATAATCATCACCGTTGCCATTCCCTGATCGATGAGGTATTTTATCAAATTCATTCCATGCAGAGTTTAATAATTGATAATATTGATGGTCGTGGGTAATTTGGGGTGATGGACTCAATAACAAGGCTTCTATTCTTGCCCTGACATTTTCCGTTTGCTCATTCTCTTCAAGAGCACAATAATAATTAAGAATTCTGTCGAGAAGTTCAATTTTAAATTCGTTTTTGATGGAATTGGAGTCTGTTATTTCATGAACAATTGGCCCGAAAATTCCTAATATATCGTGATATTTGTTTTCATCATTAGTTTCATTAGATATTTCGAGCCATAGGAAAATATTTGCTAATATCGTGTCAACTAATTTATTAGCATTTGAATTAACATCAATATCGAATTCGTCTTTAGATAATAATTCTAATAATTCCCTTATCATATGCCAATAATAACTTGGCCAAAAATTCTCACCCTCATACTTTTTTATTATAGCTTCAATAATCATTATTTTAAAAAATGTTATTGAAATGTAAGCCCTGAATTCCCATAAGAATTGCTCATCTCTATACTCTTCAAGAAGTTTACTATTCTTTTTTAATCCCTCTTCTTGAATTTCAAGTATTGCTTCTTCTCCGAAGGACAGCCATATGCTAATTGCTTGCGCTACTGACAGGTCTTTTAGTAAAGAACCGACAATCTTATTTTCTTCAAAAAAAAGATCTGGTTGGCCGTAGTCGTGATTTTGACTTTCTTTTAATTCTTTAATCAACCAAAAATTCTTGTGCTTGATTAATTCTCGAAAGAACGAGTTCCCTAAATCATCAGGGAAGAATCTTCTTTTTTCCAATTTGAAAGCACTAATTATTTTTGCGAATATGTAGGGCCTTTGGTTTGAAGCGAGAACAATAAATGCTGGATTATTAAAAACACCTCTTAAGACATGACTGGCATAAGAAGCTCTATTTTGGTACGAATGTGGGAATATATTTCTCACAATATTTGCAATAAATGTTTTTGATTTTTCTTTAAAAGTTGGAGCTTTTCTTAAATATGGTTCATCTAAATCAGCACGGTTGAAGACGCTTTTAGAAATAAATTTTGTGATATCGTTAACATGATATTTTTCCATGAGATCAATCAGAAATTGTATTTCGTTATTCTCAATTAGGCTTTGATAATAGGCCTTTATTTTTTCAATTTTATAATTTGGATAAAATGAGTACCAAATTTTATAAAAAAAGTAAATTAAAGTAGAGAGTGCGATTAAATATGCCCAATGCTTTGGGTTTGCAAGACCAAAACTTTCGAAATAAAGTTGAGGTATATATATACTCAGAGAAAAGAAACCATCGTAGAAAGTAAAATAATTAATAAGCAAAAAAGCTATTGCAAAAACGAGATAATCTAATAAATGCAGCTTCAGCAGTAGGTGTTTTCTATTTTTTTCATTTAGTATTGCTACAATAGCTATAACTAAGGTTACTAGGGTTATAATATCACTTGTTGTCATTTGATAATACTGTTTACTCTAATATATGTATCATTAACTAAAATGATTTTCAAGAATTATTAACAAGTAAACTAGTTCTCTAATTTTTCTTTACTAACCTTTTACTAAGTTGTCACACCCAAAAACAAAAATGCCCTTACTGATATCAGAAAGGACATTCGAAAGATGTATGTAGTAGCCCGTAGGGGATTTTTGCCTTCGGCTAAGTTCACCCTTAGGCTCAGTGCTTCGACTTCGCTCAGCAACCACAAACTAACTCAAACAAAAAAGGCTTCAACATAGTTGAAGCCTCATCAGCATACTAGCATATTAACACACTAGCATATTAGTTTTGTAGCCCGTAGGGGGCCGTAATAATAGGTGTCTTATGGCATATAATGACGCTTCCTGGCACAAGAAAAGGGGATTGAATAATTTGAAAAAAGTTAAAAGTGTGCCATGATGTGCCATGGTGTAACCTTTTCCTTTACTAAGGCTTTACTAAATTGGAAATAGTTTAAAGTAATATTAGAACAAGACACAAGAAAATTCTTAGAAACACATTCAAACAATACAACAGCTTTAGGCGGAATTGTCATTCGCTTATGATCAGAAATATCTATTCTCATATGATTTGCTTTTTTTTTGTGAATGTCCATCCCAATGTATAACTTAGATAAAGCAGCAATAATTGTTGCCATAACTTATATTTTTTGGTGATTTATGAATTAAAGTATTGTCACAAATTTATTGTTGGAATATTTGCTGTTGCTTTTACCTTTCTGATTTGCATCAGGCGTGGCAAAGTGCAAACTAGAAGCTTAGTGTCAGGTTCAGCCCTAGGTGACAGTTTTGATCTTCTAAGTCCGATTCTTCGTCAAAACGATATAGCCAATTTTCAAAAACCTACATTTCAAATTAAACCATATATAATAAGGACAGTCAAAAAAATAGCTAACCAAAACAATTAACTCATAATGAAAAAATTTAATGTATCACTCGTAGCAAGTTTTCTCATTCTTTTAGTTTCAATAATTACAAATTCTAGTTGTAATAAATCTAATGAAGAAAATGTTGTAACGCCTATATCTGAAACACCAGACTTAACCAAATTGCCTTTTGGCGGCAAAGCAACATACAAAATATTGATTAGAAACCAAGGAGATCCAAACCCTGATTTTCTTTCTTTATGGTTGTGCGGACTTCCTTCTAATGGAGCTGGTGCAAATGATGCTGCAGACTGGACAAATCCTGATGGGACTTGGGATTATACCAAGAAACCTCAAGTTGAAGGAAACGTAATTTGGACTTCTGAATTTAAAATTACGTTAGATGGTAATGGCAATCGTGTATTATCAGGCAATGGTTTACCCAATCATCCGACTGGTATATTTCCTATACAACAAGGTACTTTAGCTTGGAACTATGATAAAAACCCTAATATAATTTCTCCTCAACCATTAAGTTTTACAATTCCTGCAATGCCCCAAGAAGCCGCTACCAAATCTTGTGTAGGATTTGGTCCTGCTGGATATTCCTTAACTGGAAGTGCAATTTACCATGGTGCTTCAACTCTTGGCACAGATGCGGCTGCTCACGAAATGTTAGATAGATTTGGAGGACATACGGATGGTACGGAAAGATATCACTATCATTTTCCATCAAAAGATTTACAAGACCATATACACCAACATTCATCTGGACATTCTGCTATTATGGGATATATGCTGGATGGTTTTGGAATTTATGGTCCTTATGGAGAGAGCGGAGAATTATTAAAATCAGCAGATTTAGACGAATGTCATGGTCACAAACATCCAGTAATGTGGGATGGGCAAATGATTGACATTTATCATTATCATTGGACTTATGATTTTCCATATAATATAGGTGCTTATAAAGGAACACCTCAATAAGAATCTTAGCAAAGATATATGTTTAAATTAAAATATTTCGTCGCACTATCAATACTTTCTTTCCTCATCTTTTCTTGCTCAAAAGATAAGGAAGCTACTGTTATTTCTCCTACAACAAGTACACCAAACATACTTTTGATTATTGCGGATGATTTGGGAAAAGATGCTATAAAAGGTTATCAAGAAGGTAGTATAAAACCAAACACTCCAAATATTGATGCAATTAGGAATAATGGTTTATTGTTTACTAATTTTTGGACTAATCCGACTTGTACACCTACTAGATCTTCTATTATTACTGGCAAATATGGCTATCGTACAGGTGTAAAAGGAGTTGGTGATGTATTAAATTCTTCAGAAACCGTGCTTCAAAAATATATAAATAATAATACAGGGAATAAATATGCAACTGCAGTAGTTGGTAAATGGCATCTTTCTGGAAATAGCACTGGTTTTAATCCTGAAACTTTCGGTATTGATTATTACGCAGGATTAATTCGTGGTGCTGTGGATGACTATTATCAATGGCAACTCACAGAAGATGGTACAACCAATCAACAAGCAACATACATAACAGAAAAATTTACAGATTTAGCTATTAATTGGGTAAATACCCAAAGTAAACCTTGGTTTCTTTGGTTAGCTTATAATGCTCCACACACACCATTTCACGTTCCACCAAGCAATATGCACAATCAAGGAAACTTGCCTGCATACACTAACAGTATGGATGCAACTCCTTATTTTATGGCAGCTATAGAAGCGATGGATTATCAAATTGGACGTTTTTTAGCAAATATTCCTGCAGATGAAAAAGAAAACACAATAATAATTTTTTTGGGAGATAATGGTACTACAAATCTTGTAGCTCAAAGCCCGTATTCAAGCACAAAAGTAAAAAACACTTTATATCAAGGCGGTATAAACACGCCTTTATTTATCTCAGGAAAAGGAGTTTCAAGAACTGGAACAGACAACCAGTTATTAGTTGCATCTGATCTCTTTACAACTATTGCCCAAATTGCAGGTGTAAATGTAAATGAGTATAACGATAGTAAAAGTTTTAGATCTTTATTTTCACAATCTAGCAGTATTCGGAATTATCAGTATTCAGAACTAAAAGACGGAACAGTTGAGTTGTGGACAATTAGTAATGGCACTTACAAATTATTAATTAAAAACTCTGGTAATGAAATGTATAATTTGATTAATGACCCTTATGAAAATAATAATTTACTGAATGGAGCACTATCCACTGCAGAACAGAATGCAAAAACATTATTAGAAACTGAATTAAATTTAATAAGAAACTAAAAAATAGCTACAACAGCTGTCTTGTCCTGAAATAGCTTTACACTATTTCAGGACAAGACATACCAATCATTTTTATCAATTCCGTGAATTTTTGACTTTGCTTCTAATAAGAAAATCTGTTCATTTAAGTCAGAACATTTTACTTCAAAAGTCATTGAATCAAATGCTATACGCTAAGCTTGGTCTAATAAAGTGTCTGTTTTTGCATTTTTCATAAATTAATAGATGTATATTTTTAATATGCAATTTACGAATTTAACTCCTTGAGTTTCTTTTCCTTTTTCCACAGAATGTTGAACAACACTCTCCAATTTTTTCAAACTACACTTCCTTTACTAACCTTTTACTAAGTTGGCACACTAGAAAACAAAAATGCCCTTCCTGATATCAGAAAGGGCATTCGTAAGATGTATGTAGTAGCCCGTAGGGGATTTTTGCCTTCGGCTAAGTTCACCCTTAGGCTCAGCAAGGAATCAAAGCGCGTTGTCCGCCTTCAGCGTCCAACACTCATTCGCGAGCTAAATAAAAAAAAGCGAGCTAATTTTATTTAGCTCGCTTCATTCGTTTTTTGCGCTTTGTTTCTCAAAAACGCTTTGATCATCTGTAGCCCGTAGGGGAATCGAACCCCTGTTTGAAGAATGAAAATCTCCTGTCCTAACCCCTAGACGAACGGGCCATCGCTGAACCAAACTCGTTTGGTATCGCTTTGGGACTGCAAAAGTAATATTTATATCATTGTTTGCAAATGTTTTTTTCAAAAAAAGAGAGAGAAAATGATGTTTTGCCTCAGAATCAATATTCTAGACTTTTCGTAACTCGTAATTCGTAGCTCGTACTTACTGGTGGCTGGTGGCTGGTGACTAATTAATGGTGGCTGGTGACTGGTGACTAGTGAATAGTAGTGTATTTAGTAATAGTACGACTACGAGGTACGAGGTACGAACTACGAGGTACGAGGTACGAGGTACGAACTACGAGTTACGAGCTACGAGTTCCAGTCACTAGTCACCAGTCACTAGTTTACCAAGAAGCAGCCCTCCTGCTCCTTGCAGTTTTATTGTATACAAGCCTGCGGGTAGGTATTCTGTAAATAGATAGTGCTCCTCTCCTTTGGTGGCTGAACAATACTGTAGCTGTCCTTTGGCGTCGTATATCTGTATTTCGGTAGCTCCAAACTCTTTTGTCCATTTTATACGTGCATGGGTACTAGCTGGATTGGGTGTAATGTTCATGGTATAGGCTATCTTTTTCTGTGTAACAGCCCCTAGAACCTCTTGATTCATCATCGTGTCTATACTGGCAACACCTGCATGCATGGGTTTGGCTATTGAAGCCGCTGTTGCTAGGGTGGCCTTCACTACATTTTGTATAAAACTGATGTTTAATGAGTCTATTACATCTAGTGCACTATGGTAGTTTTTATTCCTGAAATTAGCCCCATCGGTAAGCATCACAGCTGGGATGTCTGCATCCCAAAAGGCTGCATGATCGCTTCTTCGTAAATCGGGTGCAATAGTCGACTTACCCGGTGCCTTTACCGAAATTACTTTTAGCTCTGGTACGTATTTCTTCGCGCAGGCATTAAATGTATCTACTAATAGAGAGGAAGCCACATTACCCACATTGGTAATAAAATTTCCTCGGAAACTATCAGCCACTACTTCATTATACGCTGCTGGAAATAACTGATTAAAACCCGCTGGTAATTTCTGTGATCCTGTTTTTTCCGAATAATACCCTATCATCTCGAAATTCAATACGCCTACATTCTTTTCATTTAGATCTCTCCCATTTTTCACGTATTCTTTACTCCCTAATAATCCTAATTCTTCTAAATCGAAACCAATAAACTTTATGCTCTTATGAAATGGGAACTTACTCAAAATCCGTGAAGCTTCTAGCATACCCACCACCGCCGATAAATTATCGTCGGCACCCGGACCATTACTCACACAATCGTAATGTCCGTCGATAATGACGTGTTGGTTTGCTTGTGCATGCCCATTATGTGTTCCAATAAAATTTTGTGCTTGATACGATTGAAATTGAAAACTGTGTACATCAAGCTCTAGTTGATCTCTATTAAATCTTGCCGTTAAGGTGTCTTTTATACTTTGCAACTTTTGCGAAGGAATAGTGTAATGCCTTGTTCCCACCAGCGAATCCATATCGGCCTTTAACCTGTTCGTATCTACTTGTGCAACTAAATCTGCAATATTAAATCCTTTTCGATCATCGGCAAAAACTTCAACTTTAATCTCTAAATTAAAACCATATATAATAGTATCATAATCGAAAGCAATCATTTTATTTTGACCTGGTAAATGTGGGTATCCAATATCTCCCGTTGCGGTAGAGGTATTATACATCCAGCTATTACCTTGTTTATTGGTAATGGCAAATAAAATTTCCAGACTGTCGTTCTCCGTATCGCTCACATCGAAATACACATACATCATTCTATTCGCATCATCAATTTGTAAACGAATATTGCTTACAACTGGAGCGTTATTTTGAGCCATGCTCAATGATGATATAAACATTGCAAAGAGTAGAAGTACTTTTCTCATCATACATATTTTAGTCGTAACGCTAATATAATAAAAAAGGGCGCCCTGAGGCGCCCAATCCTTACTAAATTTATTACAAACGTATTAATTACCTTTTAATATTCTCAATACTGTAGTAGCACCATTTACAGTTAAACGTACTTGGTAAACTCCTACTGCATTTAAGTTTTCATTAATTGTATACTCGTGTTTACCGATTGATTGATTTTCGTTATTCACAGGAGTACTTACTAATCGACCTAACATATCGTATACTTCTAATTTTACTACTGCATCATTCTCTAACTCGTAATGTATCGTAGTTTGTTGATCGAATGGGTTCGGACTTGCATAGTATACTTTTATGCCACTTTCCATTTGAACACCAACACTAGTAACTACAAATGTTTGTGAAGTAGTATTAATACAACCAGTAGCCACATTAGTTACCGTAAGTGTTACGGTATAAGTACCTGGCGCAGTAAAGAGGTGAATAGGATTTTGTATCGACGATGTATTTGCAGGACTAGTAGGGTCGCCAAAATTCCATGCGTAGGTAGCACCCGCTACTGTAGGTCCATTGAACTGCCAATTTAATCCATTCGTAGCAGCACCTGTATAAGTTGCATTAGGTAATGCCTGAACATTTACTGTGATGTTATCTGTTGACGAGCAACCATTCGTATTCGTAACTGTTACACTGTAATTACCTTGTGTTTTAACAACAATTGTTCTTGTTGTTGCACCTGTGCTCCACAAATAAGTAGAACCTATATTTCCAGCATCAAGAGTTACCGAGTCGCTAGCACAAATAGTTTTGTTAGGACCAAGTTCTACCGTTGGGTTTTGATTAATTCCTATAACTATAGTATCTCTCTCAAAACAATCACCAACAGTTACCTTCACGTGGTAAGTCCCTGCTGCATTCACATTAATGGTTTGTGTAGTAGCACCAGTACTCCATAAGTATGTTGCACCTGTATGTGTACCTGCATCTAATTGTGTGCTTGATCCTGCGCATATCGATTTATCTGGACCTAAATTAACAGGTATTTCTGTTGTTAGGTTAAGTACAATTTGATCAGAGCTTGAACATCCTGAAATATTGGTAACTGTTACCGAATATGTTCCAGCTGTAGACACTGTAATACTTTGAGTAGTAGCACCAGTATTCCATAAGTAAGTTTGACCAGCAACACCTGAATTTAATGTAATTGCTTGTCCGAAACAAATAGTGGTATCGTTGCCAATATTTACTGATAAGCTTGATCCAATACTTAAGTTTCTTGTGATTAAAGTATCGCAATTTGCGCCACTTAAATCTTTTACTTTAACAGAAATTACCAACTGACTATCCACATCAGTACTAGCTGGGATATATCTAATTGATCTACCACTAACTGTTAACTGACCCAATACAGGGTTATTATTTGTTGTTTTAACTATTGCATCTGCAATGTTCCAAGTTGTACCGAAATCAACTGCATTAAATCCAGTTGGAGTATTTACTAAATACTCTAAGGTATCGGCAGCACAAGCTCTATCAGGATTTCCAATTGTTCCAGCATTGAACACGCCTTCATAAACTGACCCTTGAGCATAACTTGTACCTTTTAGAGCAATCGCTGTATTCACTACTACTTCTTTACGAGGACTAGGACAAGATTCAGCGCCACCAGTTACTCTCCAGTTATAATAATAATAGTAAGCGGTTGTACTAAAGCTATTACCAGTAATAGAGACAATACCAGGAACTGTGTACGGATATACACCACCTGCTGAGTTTCTCCATAGACCACCAGTTGTAGTAGCCGGACCACCATCCATTCGGTAAGCAGTTCCAGGAGGGATTACAAATCCAACAGGAATTCTAGTCATTACTTGTGTAGTACTTACTGCAACAACTCTAGTTTGCAATACAGCACCTGTATTACTTAATAAACGAACCTCTACATTACCTGGTCCATTCGGATAGATAGAAACCGAATCTAAGGTAAATGTTGAAAGGGCATCAAACTCTAAATATTGAACTGTAGGGTTTACAAAGTTTCCATTGGTACCTATTGAAACATTTAGAGGACCTACTGTATAAGAATTATTAGTACCAGTTGTACCCGACACATAATAACTTGTAGTACTATTTACATTAGGAGTAATAAATGTATCGTTTAATGCCAACAAGTTTCCTCCTACTGGAGCATCATACCATCTGAAGATATTATTTGAACCTGAAGCTACTAATGTTGCTTGTTCACCTTTACATACTGTAACGTTATTTGCAATTGGCAATGCTGATGCTGTGCTGGCAACAAAACCTACACGAGCTGTATCATTCTTGCGGAATGCATCATTTCCTAATTGTGTATATAATGTTAAATATATAGCACCCGAGAAGTTGGTATTATATGGAGAAATAGTAATCGTATCAGCTCCTCCTGATACTAAAGAACCAACGTAAGTATGATTGATAGTAGTATTATTTGCACCAGTAACATCTAATCTGATGTTAAACCCAGTTTGATCTAGAGCTCCAGTATTTTCAACAACAAATACTACGCTATCAGAAGGTAAGCCACATTTATTTCCTGTTACAGGATATATGATTTTAGAAATACTGATGTCGTTATTTTGTGGAGTAAATTCATAAGCACCAATATCTGGTGTATTAAGATCTCTTAAAGCACCTGTGATATCATCAACTACTGAAGTCAACACTTGCCCTTTATTATCTAAAGCGGCAGATGCTGGTATATAATTCCCAACGTTAGCAAAATTAAATAGAGGATTTACACTCACACTATTAGCATCAATACCAGGTACTGCAGCTTGCCAGTTTGCAAGTGTTTGCTGTGCTGTAGTATTATAACCTACATTTCCATTTGGCACATAAAAATTATTATAGTTTGAAGTTATTGGAGAAGCAGCCGTCGCCATGTATATACCATACTTAACTCCAGAACCTGCTCTAGAAACCCAAACATTATTGTTTTTATATTCTATACCTGTAGTACTACCTGTTTGATAAATACCATAAGTTGTACCTGCAGTTGCTCCAGCAAAATCATCTACTAAAGTATTGTTGTAGAATGCAACATTACCACTTGTGCTATTGTACAAACCATAGTGAGTACCACTATTATTTAATGCATATAACAAATTGTTTTTAACAATACTTTGTTTACCAACTTGCGCAGCACTAGTTGCAAAACCAATACCATACATTGCACTAGTATTCGTATTTAACAATTCGAATAAGTGATGTATTTTATTTTTCTCAACAATAATATCTTGTGATGCACCTCCACAATAAATACCATAGGTAGTGGTAGTAGCTGTTTGACCTGGACGAGAAATATCGTTACCCATAATATAAGTACTATCTGCATACATATTATAAATACCGTACGAATAGAAGTCTTTTATTACGTTATTTTTTAGAATATTTCCTTTGTTTAATGCATTACCACCCGATGCACCGTACACACTAATACCATAGTAACCACCAGTAATTAAATTATTTTCAATTCTGTTGTATGATGAATTACTTGCTGATGTTGGTGAATTTGGTGTACCTACAAACATTATTCCACCGAAGCTATTCGAAGTAGCTGCAATAGAGTGATATTGTCCGTTGGTGATGGTATTGTAGTTTGCATTATTTCCAATAACTAATGCATAACCTACTGATGAAGCAACACTAACATTAGCATAAATACTATCTAAGGTTAAGTACTTCGTTCCGTTTAATCTTATTAAATGACGTTCTTCTGTATTTGCAAGTGTTCCTGTAATTACAGATCCTCTACCTCTAACGATAATGGTATTGGTACTGCTTGCTCCGTCGATATTTCCAAAAGAGACCTGACCATCATAAGGACCAGCAGCTGGGTTCATAATAAACTCAACTGGACCACAAACCCCACCTGCATTTAACGTATTTACAGCAGCAACAAGTGAAGGGAAGTTTGCACCTACACCTCCAATAGTATATGTACCTGATAATGCTGTTGTAAAATTATTGATTAATAATGTATCGTTAGTTGGATTAGCATCTACAAATCCATTAGGAGAAGATGTCCAGAATTTCAAAGTATATGCTTGTCCCTGTAAGAAGTTGTAATTCCCTAAAGTAACGGTAGTTGAAGCCGTAGATGCCAAACTACCTGAGAAATTATATACAGGTTGTGCTACACCATTAACCGACCAATTAACATCAACACTAGAAAGAATATTTGCACTAGAATTCAAAATATTAACACTCACTGGATTTACACCGGCACATACTGATGCAAAACCTAATGAGCTAACACTAGCGTCTTCACCAACTGCGGTAAATTCGTAAGCACCAATATCTGGAGTAACTCCACGTACAGAATCCATGATATCTGTAGTTACTTCAGTAAGATAAATCCCTTTATTATCAAACCCACCAGAGAATGGTCTGAAAATACCTGAACTTGCTAAATTGAATAATGGGTTAATATCTATACTGTTTTGATCGTAGATATTTGAATTGGATGCTTTCCAATCGGCCAAAGTATTGTAGTTACTTACAAAGTACGATACCGCATTCACACCAACTCCATTAATAATATAGAAGTTATTGTAATCTGACTCGAATGAAGATGTTGATGTTGTCCAATACATCCCTATTCTATTTGCAGAACCTGGGCGAGTAATTACAAAATTATTATTTTTTAATTTCACTCCAATTGCAGCTGTAGAAGTTTGTAAAAATCCGTTCACTACAGCAGAAGATTGAGCAGTATCATTCATTACAACAGTATTGTGGTAATAGTAAATACTATCGCTACCATTATTAGCTAAACCATAATGTGCTCCCTGTCCATTGAAATTATAAATCACGTTATTTTTAATAATAGAGCTACCAGGAGCAGCATCACTTGATGCTGTATATATACCATACGAAGCTGACGTAGATGTTAAATTACCATCAAAAGGATTATGTATTTTATTTTTTTCTACAAGTAATTTAAATGAATTTGTTGAATTATAAATTCCATAGAACGTACTTGATGTTGATCTTGTAGGGCGAGATATATCGTTGCCTGAAACAATTAAACTATCTACCCCTACAGTAAATAGTGAGTAAATATAACTATCGTAAATTTTATTATTTCTGATTACGTTACCCTTACAAGATGCTGAATTAGTTGATGTACCATAAATTACCATGGTATAGTATCCATTGTAAATGGTGTTGTTTTCTATAGTATTAAAACTCATGTCTAATCCAGCCGTTGATGGAGATGATTCTGAACCAGAAAATACGATACCACCATAATTTGTGCTTGACGAATTTGGAATGGTTTTAATAATATTTCTCTTTATTGTATTATGATTAGAACCTGATAATACATGAATAGGGAATCCATAAGTTGAACTAGGATTCATTTCCAATATAAAACTATCAATAGTTACATAATCTGTTCCTCTTAATTTAAATAATTGTCGTGATGAAGTAGTTGTTGCATTATAAGTAACAAGCGCACCATTACCATTAAATACTATTTTGCTAGTATCAGATGTTCCTGCAACTGCATTTAAAGTAACTTGTTCGTTGTAAGGTCCAGCAGTTGGGTTCACATTAAATGTTACGTTACCACAGACACCATAATTATTCAAATCGTTTGCTGCTGCCGAAAGTGTTGGATAGTTTGCACCTACACCTCCGATTGTGTACACCCCTCTTAATCCAGTTCTAATATTGTTTGCGTACAGAGTATCGTTCAAAGGATTTGGATCTGTTACACCATTAGGTAAAGAAGACCAAACTTTAAGACTATAAGAATTACCAACTACGAAGTTAATATTACCTAATATTAATGAAGTATCGGCACCAGTAGCTAAACTACCAGAATAAGCAATCATGGTTTGTGGAACACCATTTAATGTCCAATGAATATTTACTGAAGTAAGTGCATTAGCTCCTAAAGACCTTAATTTTACTGCAATTGGATTATTACCTGCGCAAACAGATCCTACTTCAAAACTTGTAATAGCAGCATCGTCATTTACAGGAGTAAATTCGTATGCTCCCATATCTGGTGTTGTTAAACTTCTAGCGTTTCCTAATATATCACTAGTCACATTCGCTAGTGGAGTACCCAAATCGTTAATCGCTGGAGAGGCAGGCATAAAGTTACCTATGCTTCTGTAAGGGAAAATTGGGTTTACACTTATACTGTTAGGATCGAATGTTGCGTTAACCGCTTGCCAATCTGCAAGAGTTGCTCGAGCTGATGAATTGTAACCTACATTTCCTGTAGGTACATAAAGATTATTGTAATTAGTTAATAACGGCGTAGCGGCTGTAACCATGTAAATTCCATACTTAGTTCCAGATCCAGTTTTAGAAATTACAAAATTATTGTTTTTCAATTCGATACTATCCGCTGAACCAGTTTGGTAAAAACCATAGGCTGTACCAGCAGTTGCTTGATGATCTAAGATAATTGTATTATGATAATATTGAACATTTCCACTCGTAGAATTGTACATACCATAATGAGTACCACTGCTATTAATATTATATACTAAATTATTTCTCACTATGGTTTTCTTCCCTACTTGTGCAGCTCCTGTCGATAAATGCAATGCATACAATGCACCTGTTCCAGAAGGATCCTGATCGAACATGTTGTGAATTTTATTTTTCTCAATCAACAAGTTTTGTGAAGCACCAAGAATATATGTTGCGTAGGTAGTTGACGACATTTGAGTAGCATTCGGACGAGAAATATCGTTTCCAATTATCTGCGTTCCATCAGCATAATAATGGTATAGACCATAGTAGTAGAAATCTTGAATCTTATTATCCTTCAAAATGTTTCCAGCTGTAAGTGCATTACTACCGCTAGTTCCATAAACCGTAATTCCATAATAACCTCCAATAATGGTATTATTCTCAATTAAATTAAATCTCGAATTAGATGCAGTGCTAATTGAACCTGGAGCACCAATTACTAAACCAGCATAATTCGAGGAGCCTACATTAATTGATTTTAATACTGAATTTCTAATAATATTATTGTCTGATGTATTAGTTATCACCACTGGGTATCCATAGGTAGATGTAGGATCCACTTCAATGGTTAAACTATCGATAATAATATAATCAGCATTGTTTAATGTAAGAACTCCACGATCTGCTGAAGCTGTAATTACTGTTGTTAATAAAGCTTCATTACCTTTAAAGGTTACTGTATTTGTTGAGCTTGCTCCTGGTACAGTAGTGATGGTTACTTTCTCTTCGTACGGACCATCTGAAGCATTTACACTAAATACTACAGGGCCACATACTCCTCGAGATAATAAATCGCTAACTGCAGCATTGAAACTTGTGTAGTTTGCAGGTGTATTACCAATGGTATATGTTCCTGCTAAACCTGTTAAAATATTTAGTTTTTGAGTACTATCGTTTAATGTGTTTTCATCTGCAAGTCCATTTGGTAATGTAGACCATACTTTAATATTGTAAACTGTATTAGATACTCCTACGAATGACCCGATAGTAATAATACTATCTTTATTCTTAGGCATTGCACCTGTGAAATTAAATGGAGTTTGAACAACATTATTCACCGACCAGTTAACTACTAAAGAACTCAATGTTGCTGTTCCTTTATTTTTAATTTTTACAGGAACTGGATTACTACCATTACAAACAATATTTGGACCTTCTATAGACATTACCTCTGCATCATTTACAGTAGGCGTAAACTCAAATGCACCGATATCTGGTGTAACACTACGAGTAGTTCCATTGTAGTCTTTTGTAACTGCTGCAATTGGAGTTGCTGCATTGTTTAATACCGAACTATTCGGTACAAAATTATTTTTTTGTAATGACCTGTATTCTGGATCAACACTGAAACCGTTTTGATCATATGCATTTGAATTGGCTGCTTTCCAATCGGCAAGTGTTGCTTTTGCAGAACTATAATAACCCACGTTACCACTTGTTGCATTGATGTAATAGTTGTTATAATCTGCTGTAACACCTGGAGGGTTGGTTGCTAAATAAATACCATATTTTACAGATGAACCACCACGTGTAATAGAGAAAGTATTATTTTTCACTTCAATATTTGAGGTTCCACCAGTTTGATAAAAACCATAAGCTGATCCTGTAGTAGAAGTTTTATTATCTAATGAAATAGTATTATTATAAAATCTTATATAGCTAGATGTTCCACCTGCATATAATCCATAATGACCACCTGATCCCGCAAAATTGTACACTACGTTATTCGTAACAATTGCTTCTCTACCCGCCGAGTGAGGGCAATTTGTGAAATATATACCATAAGGCGATTGAGTAGTACTTGGATTTGCATTAAATGCATCGTGAATATTATTTCCATCAATTTTTGTACTTCCACTTACTCCATTACAATATACCCCAACAAAGTTTACAGAAGTAACACGAGTTGATCTCGACATTTCATTTTTACTTACCTCTGCACTATCTTGGTTGAATAAAGAAACACTATAATGGTATGGATCATACATTTTATTTCCAATAATTCTATTCGCTCTAGTTAATGCATTTGAACCCGCAACACCATAAATATTAATGTTGTAATATCCACCATAAATGGTGTTATTTTCGATTAAGTTACCGACAAACAAACCACCAGTAGAATTTAATACTGAAGTAGAACCTGTAAGAGTAATACCAGTATAATTTTGTGTGATGATGTCGTTATTTAAATTGATAATGTTATTAGTGATTTTATTATAATCGGAATTAGTTCCTAAGAATATACCCCATCCGTAATTAGTTGCTCCATAAGCAGGAGTAATTACAAAGCTGTCGATTGTTACATAGTCTGATCCATTTAAATAAAATCCGTAACGAACAACTGATGATATAGAGCTAAAATTCAATGCAGATCCATGTCCAAGAACACGTACAGTATTTACAGCACTTGTTCCTACGATTTGATCGAATCTTACCTGCTCGTTATAAGGACCAGCATTTTTATTTACATCAATAATTACAGGGCCACACACACCACGATTATTTAAATCGGTTGCTGCTTCAGAAATCGTTTGATACCTAGCTCCTACACCACCAACGGTATATGTACCATTCATCGCCGATTTATAATTGATATTTTTAATCGTATCGTTTGAGTTTCTATTATCAGCAACGGTATTCGGTAAACTCGACCAAGCATGAATTGTATATGCAGTATCTAAACCTATAGATTGTAAACCTACATATACCATGGTATCTTGACCAGATCCTAAATTCCCAGTATAATTAAATGGTGTTCTTGGGATTCCATCTACTGTCCAATTAATTTGTGCTGATGTTAAATCATTAGCTCCAAAGTTTTTCAAACGGAAGCCTATAGGGTTATTACCCGCACAAGATCCATTAACTAACGTCATTGCAATAATTCCAGCATCGTTTAATATAGGAGTAAATTCATAAGCACCAGGATCCGGATTGGTTGCATTTCTTGCTACCCCATTAATATCCTCTGTTACTTGAGGAATTGGTGTTCCGATATTATTCAAATCAAATGAGTTTGGAGTAAAGTCACCTGCGAGTACATTGGCAAATAATGCACGAGCGCTCACAGAGTTCTGATCCCACATATTTGAGTTTGCCGTTTTCCAATTTGCTAAAGTGACAAATGGAGTTGATACAAAATATCCAATATTTCTTTGTCCTGCTTTACCTACGGTTGTATCAACATATATATTATTATAGTTGATTGTAGCCGTAACATCTGCAGTATTTACAAAAACACCATGTTTATTCCCGTTACCTGCTTTAGAAATAACAATATTATTGTTTAAGTATTTTACTCCAGTAGCTGCTGCGGTAGTATAAATACCAACCGCACCTCCTGCAGTTGCATTCGGGTTATCAATATGTACTGTATTATTAAAATACCAAATACTATCACTATTATTTGTATGGAAACCATACTGAGTACCATTACCTCTTAAATTATATGCAAGATTATTTCTAAGGATCATTTCTTTCCCTGCTCTTGCATCGTTACCTGTAACAAAGAACGCATAGAAATTGGATGTAGAAGTAGGGACTTGGAAGAACACATCGTGTACTCTGTTTTTTTCTACTAACATCGATTGGTTATGTGTGGTAAAGTACATTCCGTAATTACCAGCATAGGTTAATCTATTAGGTTTCGATATATCGTTAGAAACGATTTGTGTACTATCTGTTGCTGCGGCATATACCCCATACAAATAATGATCTTGTATCGTATTGTTTCTAATTATATTTCCTTTAGACAAATGTTGAGAACCATTTGTTCCAACTAATGCCACACCAGCATATCCACCTCTAATTAAATTATTCTCAATAATATTATAGCTCGCATTAGTAGCCACAATATAGTTTGCACTCGAACCCGTAAAACTAATTGCAGAAAAATCTACAGTAGTAGTATTCGGATCCATTAATATCTGACAGTTTTTTATTCTATTATAATTTGCACCATTACCTATTACTACAGGTAAACAATACAATGATGTTTCTTCGTATGTAATTGTGAAATTATCGAACGTAGTATAGTCTGTACCATTTAAAAACACAATATGTTTATTGTTTACTTTACTTGAATTAATGGTATCAATAATAGTTGCACCATTACCATTAAATACAATAGTATTCGTTGCACTTGCACCAAGAATTTCTTTTAGTTCAATCTGACCAATGTATGGACCTTCTAATGGGTCCACATTAAATACTACAGGACCGCAAACACCTCTTTCATTTAAGTCTTTTACAGCTGCAAGTAAGTTTGGATAATTTGCTGTTAAGCCACCAATAGTATAAGTTCCTGCTGATAATGCAGGACCATCAGCATGATATAAAATTGTATCATTTGCTGGAAATTTATCGGCAACACCATTAGGTAAGTTAGTCCATGCTTTTATATCTATAGGTTGACCCACAGGGAAATTAATTGAACCTATTGCTACAGTTGCGCTTGCATTCGTAGCTAAAGAACCATTATATACAAAAGGTGCTTGTGCAACACCATTGATTGTCCAATTTACATCTACAGAAGTAATGGTATTAACACCTAAGTTTTTTATACGGATACGTACCGAATCTGACCCACCAGCACATATACCTTTATGTGGTACAATTTGATCGATAGTTGCATTTAGCGAATAATTAAAATCAATACGCAATTGAGGGTGATTCACACTCGATGTACCTAGGGTTGCTGCAGGAGTACTACCCGCTGTTGAACTAGCATATTTAACCTGATTAGTAGCATAATCAGGAACACCTGTTTGTGTATCGTAAATCCAAGTCACTGCCGTTGATGCAGATGTTTGAATGTATTCTACATACACCGCAATATTTCCACCTGTATAGTTGAATGGACTTGTAAAAGAAAAAGTTTTAAATCCACTTGTACTACCTAGTATAGAATTTGGATTCCCATCAAACACTAAAGTTGCTGTTGCAATTTCTGTAGCCCATGTTAAACTTCCACTCCCGAAATTTGCTAAGCCTGTATTTTTAATATACATCTTAAAATTTGGAGATCCAGTTGGAGCCGTAGTTACTGCTTTTCGAAATGCTAAAGCAACAATTTGATCTCCATTAGTTAATCCAGGAAACAATGTTGATGGATAAATATATGCTGTACGATTATAACGTGCAGCAGTTGTTCCACAGTTCATTGGTCCATATGTTACAGAAGCAGTTGATGTTCCGGAAGGACCAATAGTAATACTTGTTTGTGAATAACCATTACGATTAACAAGCAGTACCATTAATGATAACAACAGTAATTTTAATGAAAACTCATATAGAGTTTTTAGCGATAAGTAGCCGACCTTAGCGGTAGCTGAGCGTAGTGCTTTTTCCATATTGTAGTATAAACTTTTTAGAAGTACTTACTAATATAGAGCAAAAACTATACTAATAATAACTATATAATTTAAATTTTTTAGTAAATTTTACCAAAATATTACTATTCTGCCTTTGAACTATTCTGCTATTTATACTAAAAACATGATTTTTTTATATTGTATTTATAATGAAGTTTAAACATTAAATCATTTTGTGTATGAGGAATATTATATAAATCTTTATGTAACTTTTTAGTTACATAAACTAAAATCAAGAGCTCGGATGTTTTATTAATTTTGAGATATGAAAAAAGTAAGAGTAGCGATAAACGGATTCGGTAGAATTGGACGGGTATATCTAAGAAATGCATTATTGAAACCAGAAATTGAAGTAGTTGCTATTAACGATATTACTGATAATAAAACACTAGCTCATCTATTTAAATACGATTCTATCCATAGAGGATTCAATGGCTCTATTGAGATTGTTGAAGAGGGTATTGTAATTAATGGACAATTAATAAAAACATTTTCAGAAAAAGATCCAAGTGCATTGCCATGGGCTGAATTAAATATAGATGTGGTGATTGAATCTACAGGTAAATTTTTATCTCGAGAAAAAGCGAATCTTCATTTAAGCGCAGGTGCAAAAAAGGTAATCCTCTCAGCCCCTCCTAACGACAAAGATATTCCAACTATAGTAATTGGAGTAAACGATTATATTTTAAAAGAGAATCATACCATCATTTCAAATGCATCCTGCACTACAAATAATGTGGCTCCAATGGTAAAAGTACTCGATGATTTAGGGGAGATAGAAGATGGATACATAACTACTGTACATTCATATACTGGAGATCAGAATTTACACGATGCACCTCACAGAGATTTGCGCAGAGCAAGAGCTGCTGCAGTTTCTATGATTCCAACAACTACTGGCGCAGCTAAAGCCATCACTAGCATTTTTCCTCATTTAGAAGGTAAGCTTGGTGGGGCGGGAATTAGAGTCCCTGTTCCAAATGGTTCTCTAACCGATTTCACTTGCTTATTAAAAAAAGAAGTAACTGTTGATGAAATAAATGAAGCCTTTAAATTAGCCTCTGAAAAAGAATTAAAAGGAATATTAGAATATACAGAAGACCCTATAGTATCTATCGACATACAAGAAAATCCTCATTCATGTATATTCGATGCTCAACTTACTTCAATTGTTGGCAAACTGGTGAAAGTTGTAGGATGGTACGATAATGAATGGGGTTACTCAAACCGATTGGTAGAATTAACCATTGTATTTTAATCTTTAATCAACCTCTCATTAAGTGCTTTTGCTACTGCTTCCGACATAGTAGTAACATGTAACTTCATGTATATATTGCGAATATGTGTACGAACTGTTTCATAACTAATATTACACTCTGCGGAGATTGCTTTGTATGATTTACCTAATGTTAACAATTTTAAAATCTCTAACTCTCGTTTTGTTAAATTGTATTCGTCTTTCGCTTTAGGCGGCTGAATCTCTTCTGAAAATTTCTTTAAAATTCGTCGCGCAATACTTGGTGTCATGGGTGCCCCACCAGTCATTAAATCCTCTATAGAAGAAATGAGAATTTCTGGAGTGCTATTTTTTAATAAGTAGCCTTGTGCTCCAGCACAAATTGAATTGAATATTTTTTCATCATCTTCGAAAACAGTAAACATCAAAACTGGAATATCTAATCCTGCCTTACGTATCTCAGTAACAGCTTCTATCCCATCCTTAGGTGGAATCTCGATATCCATAATAACTAAGTTGGCTGCCACTCTATTTATTTTATTCACAATATCATCATAAGTAGCAAATGAATCGACTAGGTGAATATGCTCATATCCACTAAACATTAATGCTAATGAGTTTCTAATTTTCTCATTGTCATCAAAAATAATTACTCTAATTTCTACCATTTTACTCTCTACAATTTAACCTTTAGTTTAACCTGAGTTCCATTGTTTGGGCTCGAACTCATTTGATATTGGGCTCCAATATTTTTTGCTCTAACTTTCATGTTTAGCAAACCGTTACCTTGCTTGTCTGTGTTCATATCAAATCCAACACCATTGTCTTTTATTTCAATCTCCAAGAATTTCGACAAAAGTGTTATTATAATTTGTACTCGACTTGCTTCAGAATATTTTGCTATGTTGTTAATTGCTTCCTTACATATCAAGTACAAATCTCTTCTCATTAGCATATCTAAGTTACTGATATTATTAATATTCGAGTTTAGTTCAAAATTAATACTTTTTGCACTTAGAATCTTATTTGCATAGGCTTCAATTTTTTGAATAAGATTTTGAAGTGAATCATTTTTAGGGTTTACTACCCAAACAATGTCGCCCATATTCTCAACTGTATCTCTCGCACTATCTGCCATTTGATTTAGAATTAATTCCGCATCTGCTAGTTTGTTGCTGTTCATTCTTTGCTTTACTGCTTGTGCATAAAATGATATACTACTCAAAGTAGCTCCTACATCATCGTGTAAATCTTGTGCAATGTTGTTTCTTATGGTGTTTACATACTTAGATTTCCTCAATACTCTCAGTCCATAGAAGTAAAAAAATACCGAGCAAATAAATAATAGAATAGAGACAAATATCATTTAATAATAATAAATTAATTAATGTCTAATTTAACTATTAAATTTGAAATGCAAGACTTCTACAATGAGATATCTAGAATTTAAACTTTATATTGAGAATAGGCTAAAAACAGAACTGCCCGAGTCTTTATCGTATCATTCTTACGAACACACACTAGATGTTTTACATTGTGCTTTGTTTTATGCTAATGAATACAATCTATCTGAATATGAAAAAGAGCTTTTAGCTGTTGCAGTTCTTTTACACGATTCTGGTTTTATCTACACCACTCATCAGCACGAAGAAAAAAGTTGTGAGCTTGCACAAGAACTTCTACCTAAATTCGATTATGGCATTTCAGAGATTAATCAGATTTGTGGAATGATACGTGCCACAAAAATTCCTCAAGTGGCAAACAATCTATTGGAAGAAATTATATGTGATGCCGATCTTGACTATTTAGGCAGAGAAGACTTTTGGGAGATAGGGAATAAATTATATGCTGAATTAATTGAATTGAAAATAATTCGCGATAGAAAAGATTGGGATAAACTACAAATTGATTTTTTAGAAAAGCACAAATATTTTAGCGAATATGCACTGCTGAACAGAGAGCCGAAGAAACAAGAACATTTAGCAAAAGTAAAATCGAGATACGAGTCTCATCCAGAGCAAACTGCTCAGAACATTGTAGTACCTATTGATTTCACTCCAATCACAGAAAATGCTCTTCAATATGCTTGTACTATAGCCGCAAAAAACAGCGATGCCATACAACTTATTCATATTGTAAAAAAAGGCGAATTAAACATTAATTCTATAGACATAAAACTTAAAAATCTAGCCAGTGAGTATTCTAAAAAGTACTCCATCTCAATACATGCAAACATTAAAGAGGGAAGTATATTTAGTGACATTGCTGAATTTGCAGAGGAAATAAAGGCAGTACTAATAATTATGGGAACTCATGGTGTAAAAGGAATGCAATATGTAATTGGGGCCTTTGCTATAAAAGTGATTTCAAGCAGTACCGTTCCAGTATTAATTACCCAAGCTCAATCGAAATTAAAAGATTCGTTTAGTAGAATTGTTATTCCGATTGACCATACCGGCGAGAATAAACAAAAGGCCTTACAGACTATCCAATTTGCAAAAATATTTAATTCTGAAGTATATCTCTTTAAGCAAAACAGTGGCGATGAAGACAAGAAAAACAGGACACAGTTAAACCTAAATTTTTTTAAAAAGCTGTTACTTTCTCAAGATGTGAACTGTTATGTTGAAGAAATGAGTATTTCCGCGAAAGATTTTCATAAAGAATTTATCAAATTCGCCGAGAAAATATCCGCAGATCTCATCATTATATTAACTAGTCATGATAAAGGTATTATCGATTACGTGTTAGGCCCAACAGAGCAACAAGTGATTAACAATACTGCAAATATCCCAGTGATGTGTGTAAACCCATTACAACTTATTTATACTAGGAAATAGCAGCAACACCAGGCAGTACTTTACCTTCCATATACTCTAATAAGGCACCACCACCGGTTGAAACATAAGAAACATCGTCGGTTAAATTAAATTTTGCCACCGCTGCAGCAGAATCTCCACCTCCTATTAAAGAAAAGGCACCGTTTTTTGTTGCATCTACTACCGCAAGTGCTATTTGCTTTGTTCCATTTTCAAAATTACTCATCTCAAAAACACCCATAGGTCCATTCCATAAAATTGTTTTTGAATTAGCAATTATTTCTTTGAAGGTTTTTATCGATTTTTCTCCAATATCTAAGCCCATCCAACCATCAGGTATAGAATCGTTGTTAGCACTTGATTTTTGGGCATCATTATTAAATGCATCAGCTATAATTGAATCTACAGGTAATGCTAAGTTCACACCTTTAGATTTTGCTTTTTCTATTAAGCTAAGTGCTAAATCTAATTTGTCTGCTTCGACTAAAGAAGATCCGATGTTACCACCTAGAGCTTTTGCAAATGTATAGGCCATTCCCCCTCCAATAATAATAGAGTTTACATTATCTAGGAGTTTCTCTATTAATAATATTTTATCCGACACCTTTGCTCCACCCATAATTGCAGTAAACGGACGATCGGCATTATTCATTACCTTCTCTGCATTCTTTAATTCGTTTGCCATCACATAACCAAAGACCTTTGCATTAGGGAAGAATTTAGCTACAATGGTTGTAGAAGCATGTGCTCTGTGTGCTGTACCGAATGCATCGTTCACATATACATCTCCATGTTTCGATAATTTCTCAGCAAAAATTTCATCTCCCTTTTCTTCTTCTTTATAAAATCTTAAATTTTCTAATAATAAAATTTCACCAGGTTTTAAGTTCGATGATTTCATAAATGCATCATCCGATATACAATCATCAGCAAAAATTACATTCGCCTTGGTTAAATCAGAAAGATGTTTTACTATATGTTTTAGTGAATATTTTTCTACAGGACCTTCTTTTGGTCGACCTAAATGAGACATTAATACTACAGATCCACCATCAGATAAAATCTTTTTTATTGTTGGAAGTGCTGCCCTCATACGAGTATCATCAGTAATTTCAAAAGCAGCATTCAATGGGACATTAAAATCGACGCGGATTAAGGCTCTTTCCCCTTGGAAGTCAACAGAATCAATAGTTTTCATTTCAAAATTATATTATGCGGCAAAAATAACATTAAAATTAATATGTTAATATGTTAATGAGTGAATATGTTAATGAGCACACGAACTAGTAGTGTATTCTTAGTACCACCCTCCTATTTATCGATTGGTTATTTGGTATTGGCTCCCCTTTTGGATTTCTATTAGGCACTACCGGTTGTGTATCTGCATACCCTGAAGCTTTTAGTCGACCAGGCTCCATACCTCTCTCAATTAAATACCTAACTACATTTGAAGCTCTTGCAACAGATAGCTCCCAGTTTGATGGGAAGTTTATATTATTTATAGGATTATCGTCGGTATGCCCCTCAACATCAATATGGAAATTAGCTTTTTTCTTTTTACTTACCGAATTAATAATTTCGAAGATTTTGTCTACAATCTCCTTCCCTTCAGGTAATAATTTTGCATCCCCACTATTGTAAAAAGAATTACTCAAGAAACGCATATTAATCCCATTGTCTTTATTTTCAATCTCGAGATTTTTGTTCTTCACCTCTTTCATTAACATCGAATCGAGCTGATGTTTTATTTCACTTAATGGAGTAACAACTTCCTTATTTTTTACTTTCGATCGGTAACTTGCTTTTACCCTATCCCAAACGTTCTGATCGACATTAGCTGAGGCAAATAATAAAATAAAGAAACAAAGTAGCAATGTAATCAAATCGGCATACGTAATTAACCAAAGCTCGCCTGGCTCTTCACCATGCAGCGACTTCATTACTTTACGTTTGTTATTATCCGACGACATTATTTGTTTGAATTTTGTTTGCTATCGTTTTCCGATTCTCTACTAACAAATGACATTAATTGGTCTCTGATTACCAATGTTGGCTTATTCTCTTTAAGTAATAATAATCCTTCTAGAATTATTATTTCTCTTCTTTGAGTAAGTGCGGCGTTGTATTTTATCTTCTTTGCTAATGGGATAAAAAATAAATTTGCAGAAGCAACTCCATATAATGTACCAATTAATCCGGTAGAAATACCCGGACCAATATTCGAAGGGTCGTTCAAGTTATTTAACATCACAATCATCCCAAGTACTGTTCCCAACATCCCGAATGCTGGTGCAGAATTAGCCATTGAGTGAAATACATCCGACATTTGTAATGCTTGGTTGTATTCTTTATCGATACTCGTTTCGCCCATTGTTCTAATATCATTAGACGAATAGTTCGTATTGTATAAATCGAACAACAATTTCACAAAAGTATCTTTCTCATTTTGTGAAATATGATTCATAAACTCTTTCTTATCTTTTTTTATTCTATCGGCCCAACTCACTACCATTTCAATATCTTCATTAATAGAGATGGTTTTGTGTTTAGTCTGACTGAATAATCTTCCAAAATTTCTTAAAGCCGAAAAAACTACATTAATAGGATACATCACAAACATAGCTGCGAGCACTCCACCAAATACAATGAAAAAACCTGCAATATGTATAAAAGGATTTTTTAAGAAATTTGGCAAGTAATGTTCCAATCGTATTGCTCCTGCTGTATCCATAATACCTAATACAACCAAAGCAGTACAAATAACAAATCCTAAAAATGTACCTAAAGAAAATTTCATAATTATTTTTTTGAAGTAATATCTTTTAATTCTTTAGCTGTTGGTACTCTAATCTCTGGGTCTAGTTTTGCTGCCTGCATCCAAAGCTCTTTTGCTTTTTCTTCGTTACCCATAACATATAAAACACTTCCCTTTAATGATAAGGCCTCAGCTGTTTCAACAATTTTTAATGCTTCATCTATATAGTCGAGTGCCGAATTATAATCATCAACATATAAAAACTCTTGCGCTCTTCTATAATATTTCATAGACAGGTTAATTGCATCCATTGCCTCTCTACTTACATTAAGTGTTCCATCTATTACATCTTTCTTAGACTTAGGATCGGTAGTCATGGTAAGCACAAACTCTTCATTACCTTTTCCCACAGCGTACTCAATGGAAGCTGCGTTGTTTTTGTATTTCACATTTACAGGGTCTTTAACCGAATAAGCTCTACGAGCATTTTCTGAGATACGTTGTTGCTCGGCTAAATCCTCTATAGTATATCTTGTTTCACATGAACACAAGACCAATACTGTAGCGAGTAAGCTATATTTAAGGCCTGTATATAAAGCTGATTCCATAACCAAAATTTTGTGTTTGAAGAGAGCTCTTCGTATTTGTAAAAACTGAATTAATAAGGAAATATCTGAAGTCTGTTTCCAGACTTAAGTTCTGTGTAAAGTTTATCATTAATCCCTGACGAACATAGGGCACCACTTCCGACGATATTAAAGTTCCTATCGACTGAAATGCTTCCATCCAATATTTTCTAGGTTGATCGTTTTTCTTTAAAAAGCATAACGAGTAATAAAATGCAGCATTAGGCATTATCTTGCCAAATTTCTGAAAATTTGTAGTATCAATATCAGAGGCAGTGAGCTGTAGATATGAAAGTCCTGTTTTAAATCCATAATACCCATTATGAGTACGGTTAAATGGTTGGCGCCATGCTACGTTTGCATCGTATAGCGAGGTAAGAAATTTATCACCTAAATCAACATTATCAACAATATAATATTGTGTTTTTAAGAAAGTAATTCCTAAGCCTACTTGTAACTCCGCTCTTCGTGGGTTATATAGATCAGGGTTCGAATTAATCACTGTACTATATATCAATTCTTTTGACCTAGATTTTACAACTTGTAAATTAATTTGATAACCGGTAATATGATCATAGGTTAACTGTGCATATACTAAAGCTTGCAAAGAATACTTATCTATCACTTCACTCATTCTATTCTCATCGAGTATTAAACGCTCTAATGAATTCTGACGAGTGATGGTGAGATTAGAATCTGTTCCGTTCACAATAGTAAGCGCTTTTTGTTTAAACTCAGGAGCCGAAACTACAGTAAAACCTGCACCTGCAAAAGTCCCTTCTAATCGGCTTCTAATTTGTGAAGCTTCACTTTCATTGATAATGTATTCTGGATAGTCGAACTGTGCAATAGAAACTCTTTTATATAACAAATCATTCACCTTTACTTTATCAGCAATCTCATCCATTAAATCGACTAATTCCAATTGCTTCCTAATGATTGGGTTGTTTTTATCTATTTGCGAATATGATGATACATTCCAAAAACTAAAAAACAGCACAACTATTATAATCTTTTTCATTAAGCTACAAGTTTTAAAGTTTTACGTATAGAGTCGATAATTACTTTTCTTGCACGATCTCTATCTTCTGGGGTTACGGCATTTCCACTTTCCAATTCGGCTTTAATTAGCGACTGCTCACGAGGTGGACGTTGAACAATAATTTTGTTTTGAACATGACTACTAATTCCTGTAAGTGCGTTAACAATGGTAGTAGTATCAATATCTCTTAATGCAGTTTCTAGTTGTAAGTCGGTTAAGTAAACTACATTTTTAAATCCAACAAATTGTTGCTTAATATTATTTGCCAATTCTAAATCTTGCGATGCAATGGTACTAATTAATTGATCTTGATCTTCATCCTGCATTTGATCTAAAATATCAAGTATAGATTGTAATCCATCAAAAGCAACATTCTTCATACCTTTCACATCAATTGCTTTCTTAGAGAAATAGGTTGCCACTTCTCTATATATAGAAGAAGAGATAAAATCAATTTTACTCATCTTCATTAAAATTGAAGAACGACGATTAATTTCTATCATGCTCAATACATTTTTACTTCTCTTACTTTCCAATTGAGCTAATAATATTGCTGATAAATTATCATCCTCTTCTTTAATCATATGAATAATTTGAGAATCGGTAATTTGATTTAAGAATTCAAAGAGGTCTTCATTTCTATCAGGCTCTGCATTTAACGAAAGCAATTCTTTACTAAAATCTCTTGCCTCTTGATATTTATCATTATGTGATTTTAATTGATGATTGGAGATTGCCTGATTTAATTCCGAATATGCATTGTCGGACATAAAAGGTCTTAAGAAATTAATCAACTTCGGATTAACAGCATTAAGAGCATTTGCAGCTCTAACCCTTCCCTCTTCTGGATTAGTTAACATCCAAGTTTCAAACATACTCGCCACTTCTTTAGGATTACTAATTACAGATGTAATGACGTGTTGGCGATTAAATTCGTAATTGATTATATCTTCTGTTTGATAATTACTTCCACCAGAATCGTTTCCGTTTGGATATATAATATTTAAATCATTTGGATTAGCATTATTCCCTAATAATTTAGCTTCCTCATCACCTTTAGATTTCTTATCCGAATCTTTACTCTTACGATAAAGTAAGTACGTAACAAATACTATTATGATAAAACAAAGAATTAGTAAAATAACAAACACATACAAAAGAGTATTATCTGTTTCAGCTTTCTCTACTTTATTCTCTGTAGGTTGTACAGCTGGTCTTTGTTCAGGCTCTTTCTGCTGGAAGTAGTTAGGTACTGGATTAGCAGGTGCTGCATTATTTTTTGCTGTTAAATCTTCTAGGCCTTTTGGAAATACTGAACGTTTAATTTTTACAACATCCCCTTTCGTTTCATCAATGGGTATAATTGATCGGATTAATGAATTGATAAAGTCAATATCCGAATTCGAATAAGTAGTATCTACAATTACATTTACATATAGGTATTCTACTTCCTCAATGCTATATGTGTAATTCTTAGTTGTGTCGACCTCAGAATCTTGATATCCTTTTGGAAGCACTGGCATTCCTGGTAAACGCTGTAAACTTTTTTTTCTCTTATTTGATGCTGTTGGCTTAATGACCTCCACATTCCCTTGCAACATATTTATATCGACCAAAAAAGTACTCGGAGCAAAGAATTTGGTTAATTCTTGACGAACTACGATCTCAAAATTGTTGGCTTGATTTAATGGCTCTGGGTTTTGTCCAGTTTTGGGTTGATACAGGAAAGATTGACTACTGGCTTGTTCAATACAAACAACACACAGCAAAAAGCTCAAAAAGGTATTAATAAGTATCTTCTTTCCCTCGCTCATAATTTATCAATGAAATAGTCGATTGGTCTAGTTAATTAGGGTACTACACATTATAGCCGCTTTTAAAAATATGTATATTTTATATAAAAACAAACATTTTTGAAGCTGCTACAAGCCAATAAATGCCATTAAAGCCCTTTTTAGACTACTGAAACATGAATAAACAATTAGAAAGAATTGAAAATCAGCAGGTCATAGGCATAATCAAAACCAAAATATTATTCCTTGTCTTCCCAACTTGATTGGATATTATCTATTTCTCTTCTTTCTTTTTTAGTAGGGCGGCCTGTTCCACGGTCTCTTTTCAAAACAGGGGTTGTAAAAACTGAATGAAACTTAGGAGCATCATCTTTTGGTGATAAATCTTCAAAATATTTTTGAACTGAACTTGCATCTAGTCTTTTTTCGAGTAATTCGAGAACTTTAACAACTTTCTTTTGTTGATCTTTTTGAATATGATAAACATCGCCAACTTTAACCACATAAGATGCTTTTATACTTTGCTGGTCTAGTTTAATTTTTCCAGCCTTACATGCATCTGTAGCTAAACTTCTGGTTTTAAAGATTCGAATGGCCCATAAATATTTATCGATTCTGAGCTTTTCATTTTTTTCAGTTGTCATGGAAAAATATACTCGATTGAATTAATTTTTTAAATTACTTTTGTGATGAGAATATAAAATTACACCTTATGATTAATAAATATAAAGAATTAATAGAAAAAGCATGGGAAGATCGTAACATGCTAACTTATCCAGATGTAGCACAGGCCATTGAATTTGTAATCGACAAACTTGATAAAGGCGAATTGAGAGTTGCCGAATTAGTATTAAACAGATGGCATGTAAACGATTGGGTAAAAAAAGCAGTTATTCTATATTTCCCTATTTCTGTTATGCAAGAGACCAAAGTAGGTCCTTTTGTATTTCACGACAAAATGAAACTAAAAACCAATTATAAAGCTGCAGGAGTAAGAGTAGTTCCTCATGGTGTGGCTAGGTATGGAGCTTTTCTTGCAAAAGGTGTAATTATGATGCCTTCATACGTAAATATTGGTGCTTATGTTGATGAAGGTACAATGGTTGATACTTGGGCTACGGTAGGTTCTTGTGCTCAAATCGGAAAAAATGTACACCTAAGTGGTGGTGTTGGAATTGGTGGTGTTTTAGAACCTGTACAAGCCGCACCTGTAATTATAGAAGATGGATGTTTTATTGGTTCTAGATGTATAGTTGTTGAGGGTGTACGCGTAGAGAAAGAAGCTGTATTAGGAGCAAATGTGGTATTAACTGGTTCTACAAAAATTATAGATGTAACGGGCGACGAACCTGTAGAACATAAAGGTATTGTTCCATCTCGTTCTGTAGTAATACCTGGTTCTTACACTAAAAAATATCCTGCAGGAGAATATCAAGTACCATGTGCTCTCATTATTGGTAAACGTAAAGAATCTACCGATTTAAAAACTTCACTTAATGATACGTTGAGGGAGTATAATGTAGCAGTATAAATCAATTGTAAATTGTGAATTGTAAATTGTAAATGAAAAAACTAATACAATTTATTCACAATTTACAATTTACAATTTACAATTTACAATTTATGAAAATCGGTTTCGATGCCAAACGTGCTTTTACAAACTATACTGGATTGGGTAATTACAGCCGATCGACAGTAAAGATATTGGCAGAAGAGTTTCGTAACCACCAGTTCTACCTATATACACCCAGAGTGCCGAATGAGAATCAAATTAAATTTCTTGATTTACCTCATCATGCAGAAGTACATATTAGAATTCCGAAATCGTTTTTTTATGAATTACTTCCATCATTGTGGCGACGTGTGGGTATAACCAAAGACTTGGTTCGTGATGGTATTAATTTATATCATGGACTAAGTCATGAACTTCCAGTTGGCATCGAAAAAACTGGGATTAAAACAGTTGTAACAATACATGATTTAATCTTCTTACGTTTCCCCGAATATTATAAAGCTACTGATCGCAAAATTTATGCAAGCAAATTTAAATCGGCCTGTGAAAATGCTGATTTAGTAATTGCCATATCAGAACAAACCAAAAAAGACATTATACATTTTTTCAATATTGATGAGAAAAAAATTCGAGTGGTATACCAATCATGTTCTGAAATTTTTCATCAAAAAATAAATGAAATGTCGTTGATGAAAGTGAGAGTAAAATATCAATTACCAGAGCGTTTTTTGTTGAATGTAGGAACTATTGAGCAGAGAAAAAACGCCTTGCTAATTATCAAGTCATTAAATCTACTCAACGAAAATATTCCATTAGTAATCATTGGAAAAGAAACACCTTACGTAAACGAATTAAAATCATACTTAGTAAAACAAAATTTAGAACATCGTGTTCAATTTTTACATAAGATATCATTTGATGAGCTTCCTATTATTTATCATTTAGCCTCTTTATTTATATATCCTTCGCGTTTTGAAGGATTTGGCATCCCAATTATCGAGGCCATTCAGTCTGGAACTCCAGTAATTGCTGCTACAGGATCTTGCTTAGAAGAAGCAGGTGGACCAAACAGTATTTATGTTTCTCCTGATGATGAAAGTGAATTAGCTCATGCCATTAATCATTTGCTCGTGGCCGATAACACAGAACGTATTCTTTCAGGTAAAGAATATGTGAAAAGGTTTGAGCATAGTGCTGTAGCTAATCACATAATGAATGTATACAAAGAATTGATTCCCGAATAAGCATGAATACTCCCTCATTATCTATACTCTTTGAAGCTTTAAAGAACAACGGAATATTGTTTATAGAATATGCTGGAGAATACTATTTCCTTGTCGCTACAAACAACCCTGAATTAGTTAAACAAATTGAACTCCATAAAGCAACTGCTGTACTATTGGTCGACTCAACGGTTAAATTAGAGTCGTATGTAAAAGAATTGAACCCTTTGGTTTATGATTTAGTAGAATATAGTGAGCGTCCAGTGATTTTAGAATTACCTCATGGCACAAACCTTCCCGAAAAAGTTTTACTCTCAGATGGCAGCTTAAGAGTTAGGGTGGTGCGAAATGGAATACTTCAACAACTTATTCGTAAATACAGGTCTCCGCTATTCTTAATAAACATTACAGAATTAGACCACAACAACACTACTACTTATGAGTTTTCTGAAGAAGATGCATTTTTGGATTACTCAGAAATACGTTTAGAACCAAATGGAAAAGTTCAAATTAAAAAGAACTAACTATATAACATTCTTTTTTTCATACTGTCTGATTAACAGATAATACCAGAAGACTCCTAAGGCATACAAAGCTGCTGTAATTAAAAACACACTTGCATACATCATCCCAGAGTTTCTTAATATTCTAAAAATAATAGCGCTTAAGAACCAACTACCCGACCAAATCGAAGCTGTTAGCGCTGAAATAATCTCTTGATTTTTCGGACCAACATAATTCATCACTAGTTCTGATGCAGCTGGCGCAGCCATATTCATTAAAGGCTGGCGAAGAAGAAAGAAAAACACTGCGGCAAAGTAAGCCCATCCTTCTGCATGATAATATTCTGTACATGCTAGTAATGCTAAAGATATTACTGCAATTGTTTGTGTTCTCGTAATCGCAACCTTATATCCATATCTGTTCTTTATATGAGGAACAAGCAATGCTGCGAAGGCAACTGTAACCGATGAGAATGCATTAACAATGGAAAACTTTTCAGCACTCATTCCAAATACCTTATAAAAGAATAAATTGATAAATGGAATGGTTAATCCTGCTCCTACAGCTAAAATTAATGAAGGGGTCATCGCCATAGCTATAACCTTCCAGTCGAAACCCGAAAGGTCTTTCCGATTACCTTCCACTACAGGTAAAAATTCTTTTTTACCCATTTTCCAAACAAAATAAATGCTTAATGCGGATAAGCATGAAATAAGTAAAAGCGATTCGTATTCTTTGAACAAGGTCGGAGAAAAGTAATTTAATAAAAACACTAGTGTTCCTGATACAATCATTGCGAAGCTATACGTAGAATAACTCAGTGAAATTGCTGCGCTCTGATTAGGCAACGAAGTATTTCTAATGATAAAGGGCAATGCAAGTACTTGCATAAAGGCATAGGAAACACCCCAGAATGCCAAAGCAAAATGAACTAATACAGGTAAGTTATATTCAACAAATAAAAGAATACAAACACTAAACAACGAAACTCCAATAGATGCAATGTAAAAGAAGGGTATTATTTTTCTTCCTTTGATAAATAAACCCAATGGGAATGCCAGCAACATTACACTTAAGAATCTCCATGAAATAAAATCTGCTATCTCTGGGTCGGTATACCCTTTCTTAGCCAAATAAATATTTAATACCATCATCATTGCGGCATTTACCATTTGAATAAAAAACTCAGCAGCGATCATGTACACTACTGTTTTTTCTATTAATCGGTAAGGGCGCAACATTCGGCTTATCATGCTATATTTTTTTGCTGGATATATTTAATTATAGAATCTCTATCTTTTATATTAAACCAAGTAATTTCTTTATCTCTATTAAACCAGGTCAGTTGCCTCTTTGCATATCTTCTGGTATTTCTTTTTATTAATTCAATTGCTTCTTCTCTACTTGTTTTTCCATCAAAGTAATCGAACCATTCCGAATAGCCAACAGTCTGAAGAGTATAGGCTTCTTTATGTGGATAGAAAAACCGAGATTCTTCTTCTAATCCATTTTTTATCATCTCATCAACGCGAGTATTAATTCTCTGATATAAAATCTCTCTATCGTCTGTAAGACCAATTTTAATGATGTTAAAATTCCGATCTTTCTTCTGACCAGTTCTCAAGCTTGAATAAGTATTTCCCGACAATGTAATTACTTCTATAGCTCGCATTAAACGTTGAGGGTTTTGCAAATCTACTTCGTTGTAATATTGAGGGTCGAGCAACTTTAATTTCTCTTGTAATACCTCTAATGATAATTCCGAAAGCTCATGTCTCAACTCATCATCTCGCAAATCCACAGGATCTAATCCTTCACACAGAGCTTGTACATATAAACCAGAGCCACCAACTACTACCACAGCCTCATACTTAGTAAATAACTCTTGCAAAATAGTTAATGCTAAACGTTCGAAAGTACCTGCATCTACGAGTTCTGTGTATGAATGTGAATTAATGAGGTGATGTTTAACGGCTGATAGTTCCTCTACACTTGGTTTTGCGGTACCAATTTCTAATTCTTTATAAAACTGCCTAGAATCAGCAGAAATTATTTCTGTACCCAATTGTTTAGCAACATCAATTGCTAATGCTGTTTTCCCAACTGCTGTTGGACCTACGATGAGTACTATATGTTTCATTAATTACAAAATGTAAATTACAAATTGTAAATTACGAACTACATTTTTCATTTACAATTTACAATTCGTAATTCACAACTGATTAAATTTCCTCTTCAAACTCCCCTGCACCGAACTCATCTTTACTTTCTTCATCTGTTGTTTCCTCGTCGTCGAATCCCATATCTTCCGTTTCATCATCGTCGCCATATTCCATCTCATTAAGGAAGTCTAAGTCTTCATTACTTTCTGTAGATGCAATGATAGGGGTATTCCCAAATTGTTTAGGAGCTTCGCCAATTGACTTTACACATAGAGGGTAAGATACTTTGGCATCTTCGTTAATTACTATTTTAATTAACTCAATATGGAAAGTCCAAGGCTTATCGAAATTAAAAATATAATATATTTTTTGGTGTGGATCTACAATGAAATTTTTCAATAATGCATTTTCCATTAATGCAACTTGTTCAGTTTTTACATCTTTTTCGAGTAAAGTAATCTCTTTACCCTTATGCCAATAATCGTTACTCATGTAGAACGATGCAGATGCATTTCCGTCGAAAGCGATAGATTGATGAATTACTTTATGAAAATCGGCAAAAGATTGATTTGACTTAATCTCAATATCTCTGCTAATGTCGTCGTAATCTTCAAAACTCACTCTAAATTTATATACAGCCATACTTTTGTATTCTTATTACAAAATAAAGAAATCTAATCTTTATTTAATTATTTTTTTCTAATTAATCCTAATTGTTCCCCTTGCTTAAACATAAAAGCGAGGGCAGCTTCGCGCTCATTTGGAATATCTCCTTCCAATATCGCTTCTCTAATTGCATTTTTAATAATCCCTACTTCTCTTCCAGCCGACAAGCCAAAATACTCCATGATATCGTTACCATCTACTGGCGGTTGCCAATTTCGTAATTTATCTTTCTCCTCTACTTCGATAAGCTTCTGCTTAACTAACTCAAAATTATTCTTGTATTTTTTTACTTTGTACTCATTTTTGGTAGTAATATCAGCATTACACAATAGCATTAATGCATCTATTTCTTCTCCTGCTTCAAATAATAAGCGCCTCACTGCCGAATCAGTTACTGTACTTTGTGCTAATACAATTGGCCTCAAGTGTAATTGAACCAATTTTTGTACCAATTTCATCTTCTCATTTTGTGGAAGTCGTAAATCCCTAAATATTTTAGGCACCATACGCGCTCCTTTATCTTCGTGGCCATGAAATGTCCAGCCTATGCCCTCTTCGAATCTTTTTGTAGCAGGTTTCGCAATATCATGTAAAATCGCAGCCCATCTCAACCAAAGGTCGTCGGTAGTTTCCGAGATATTATCCAAAACTTGTAAAGTATGGTAGAAATTATCTTTATGAGATTTCCCTTTAATGGTTTCTACACCATGCAATTGTGCCATTAATGGAAAAATCAATTCCAACAATCCTGAATCAAAAAGTAATCCGAAACCTATTGAAGGCTTTTCAGATAAAATAATTTTATTCAGCTCATCGGTGATTCTTTCCTTAGAAACTATGCTTATTCGATGTGCATTCTTCTTAATTGCTAAAAAAGACTCCTTATCAATCGTAAACTTTAATTGCGATGCAAATCTAATGGCTCTCATCATCCTTAAAGGGTCATCGGAATAGGTAATGTCGGGGTCGAGTGGTGTTCTAATTCTTTTACTCTTCAAATCCGATTGTCCATCAAATGGGTCAATAAGTTTACCTGAATCTATCGGGTTTAAACTTATTGCCATAGCATTTATGGTAAAATCTCTTCTGTTTTGATCATCTTGTAAAGAACCATCTTCCACAATAGGTTTACGGGAGTCGCTTCTGTACGATTCTTTTCGGGCACCCACAAATTCTATATCCCAATCTTGAAATACCAACTGTGCAGTCCCAAAATTCTTGAACACATTGACCTTCGTCCCTTTCCCAATTTTTTTGGCAACTAATTCTGCAAATTCTATCCCGTTGCCTAAAATCAAGAAATCCACGTCTTTTGAAGCACGGTTTAGCAATAAATCCCTAACATACCCTCCGATTACGTACGCAGGAATTTTATGCTCCTGGGCAACATCGGCAACTATATTAAATATTGGATTTTTCAGTAAATGCTTCATTTGGGCACGAAGATAGCAAATTAACAAATTAGCTAATTAGCTAATTTGTTAATATATTTGAATAGTGAAGAGATACCTAACATATCTAATTATTAGTCTTTACCTTATGGGTAGCACAGAAGCCCATCAGTTATTGAAGATTGGCTATTTGGTAGAACATTATCTCGAACACAAGAATGCTTCTAATCTTAATCTGTTAGAGTTTATCGACTTACATTATGTACAACCTACTGTAGTCGACGACGATTATGCAGAAGACATGAAACTCCCTTTCAAATCTCATAACGAATGTAAAGTACAGGTTACTCCGATTGACAAAATCGAACTTGTATCCTATTGCATTGAAACTCCTTACATAGAAACTAAAAATCAACCCTCACAATATCGCTCGCCATTATTAGGTGATCAGTACCTCAACGAGATTTTCCAACCTCCTAGATTTTCTTAACTCATAACTCGTAGCTCGTCACTCGTGATACGTATACAAGTGAGGTTTAACTCACAATTTATAATTCATAACACATAACTCATAATTTACAATTATGTTAAATGCTATAATTTCATTTTCTGTTCGTCAGAAATTGATCATCGCTTTATTTACCCTAGGTATAATTCTTTGGGGAATTTATGAAGCGACTCGTTTGCCAATTGATGCGGTACCCGATATTACCGACAATCAGGCACAAATTATTACCGTTAGTCCAGCTTTAGGAGCTCCTGATGTGGAGCGTCTGATCACTTTCCCTATAGAGCAGGCAAATAGTAATATTCCAGGTATAAAAAAAATTAGAAGTTTTTCCAGATTTGGTCTTTCATTAGTCACCATTGTCTTTGAAGATGATGTAGATATTTATTGGGCAAGGCAACAAATTGCAGAACGACTATTACAAGTACAAAATGAATTGCCTGATGGCATTGGTAACCCGGAATTAGGTCCAGTAACTACAGGACTTGGCGAAATTTATCAATATGTTGTACGACCTAAAAAGGGGTATGAAAATAAATTCAGTCAGACTGATTTGCGTACCATTCAAGACTGGATAATACGCAGGCAATTGTTAGGTGTAAAAGGAGTTGCCGATGTTTCTAGTTTTGGTGGTGCTTTGAAACAATATGAAGTAAGTATTAACCCTGCTCGTTTACAAGCCAATGGTGTAAGTATTTCTGATGTATTTGCTGCCATTGAGAATAATAATGAAAATACTGGAGGAGCATATATAGAAAGAGGTGAAAGCATACTATACATTCGTTCTGAAGGTCTGATGAAAAACTTTAGCGATATCGAAAACTGTATTGTTAAAAATACAGCTAATGGAAATCCCATTAGAATAAGAGATGTTGCAAAAGTTCAGTTTGCAGAAGCTATAAAATATGGCACATTATGTTATAATGCCGATGGTCAGGTAGCTGGTGCTGTAGTAATGATGCTAAAGGGAGCGAACTCTTCTGAGGTGATTAAAAATGTAAAGACTAGAATTGAAGAAATAAAAAAGACATTACCTGAAGGAATAGAGTTAGAAGCATTTTTAGATCGTAGTAAAATGGTAAACAATGCCATAGGAACTGTGGAGAAAAATCTACTCGAAGGTGCGCTCATTGTAATATTTGTATTAGTACTCTTTCTTGGTAATCTTAGAGCTGGCTTAATAGTAGCTTCTGTAATTCCTTTATCCATGCTTTTCGCTATCATCATGATGAACATGTTTGGTGTAAGTGGGAACTTGATGAGTTTAGGAGCAATTGATTTCGGATTAATTGTTGATGGTGCAGTAATCATTGTGGAAGCGATAATGCATCAGCTTAGCCATTCCAAAAAATTCAATGTAATAAATAAACTCAGTCAGGAACAAATGAACGAAGAGGTTAAAGGTTCGGCCTCTAAAATGATGAACTCTGCTGTATTTGGTCAAATAATTATTCTAATAGTTTATCTACCAATATTCACTTTGCAAGGTATAGAAGGAAAAATGTTTGCTCCAATGGCTGCTACTGTTGCCTTTGCATTATTAGGGGCATTCATCATGTCGCTCACTTATGTGCCAATGATGAGTTCATTATTCATTAGTAAAAAAATCCATCACGAAGCCAATTTAGCTGAACGTGTATTCTTCAAAATAGAAAGAGTATACCAACATTTATTAGACAAGGTACTTCATAAATCTATGATAAGCTTAGGTATTGTTCTATCATTTTTTATATTTTCTATTTTCATATTAATAAACATGGGTGGTGAATTTATCCCTGAATTAGAAGAAGGTGATTTTGCCGTAGACACTAGAGTACTTACAGGGAGTAATTTGAATACCACTGTAGAAGCAACCACAGCGAGTGCTAAAATTTTATTAGAAAAATTTCCAGAAGTAGAAAAGATAGTTACAAAAATTGGAAGTGGCGAAATACCTACCGACCCCATGCCTATAGAGGCTAGTGATATGATGGTCATATTAAAAGACAAAGAGGATTGGACATCTGCTAGCAGTTATAATGAACTTGCTGAAAAGATGAGTGTTGAGCTGGCGAAAATTCCTGGAGTAACGGCTGGATTTCAATACCCTGTTCAAATGAGATTTAATGAATTAATGACGGGAGCGCGACAAGATGTAGTATGTAAAATCTATGGTGAAGACTTAGATACATTAGCTGCTTATGCTCAAAAGCTCGGCAATATTGTATCAAGTGTTGAAGGAGCAAAAGATTTATATGTAGAAGCCATTGGAGGAATGCCTCAAATGGTTGTTAGATACAACAGAGAATCGTTAACACAATACGGTGTAAATATCAGCGACTTGAACAGAGTGCTACGAACCGCTTATGCTGGAGATGTGAGTGGCAAAATATACGAAGGAGAAAAGCAATTTGAGTTAGTACTCAGGATGGATGCATCTATAAAAGATGATGTGAGTAGCATTGAAGAACTACTCATCCCAACACCAAATGGTTCACCAGTACCATTACGCTTATTGGCAAGCATCGACATTATTGATGGACCAAATCAAATACAAAGAGAAGATGCCAAACGAAGAATTATTGTTGGATTTAATACACGTGGTAGAGATGTTCAAAGTATAGTAAAAGAGCTACAAGAGAAAGTCGACAAACAAATTAATTTACCCGACGGATATTATACCGTTTATGGTGGAGCTTTTGAAAATTTAGTAGCCGCAAAGAACAGATTATCTATTGCTGTTCCCCTTTCATTATTACTTATTCTATTACTACTCTATTTTGCATTTGGCTCAATAAAACAGAGTATCTTAATTTTCTCAGCAATACCACTGTCGGCAATTGGAGGAATCTTTGCTTTAAGCGCAAGAGGTTTACCATTTAGCATATCTGCAGGTATAGGTTTCATAGCGTTGTTTGGTGTAGCTGTATTAAATGGAATAGTACTTATCGCCGAATTTAACCGACTAAAAAAAGAAGGCTGGACTGATGCAAGAAAAATTGTACTGCAAGGAACCAAGATTAGACTAAGGCCTGTATTAATGACTGCTGCTGTAGCATCACTTGGGTTTATCCCAATGGCTTTAAGTAATGGAGCAGGAGCCGAAGTGCAGAGACCACTTGCAACTGTTGTTATAGGAGGATTACTTTCTGCTACACTTCTTACTTTATTTATCCTTCCGATTTTATACGCTGCTACTGCTAAAAAAGAATTGATCAAAGGGAATAAATCTATTGCTATGATATTAATCTTTTTAGGTTTATTAAGTACAAGTCGGATAAGTGTCGCTCAGCAAACTATATCATGGAATGATGCGAAACAGAAACTCCTTAATCAAAATCAACTGGTTAAAGCCGAGCAGAATTATCAACAAACACTTAATAAGAACAATATACAAGGTATAGAAATCCCAAAAACCGAATTCAGTATACAAAACGGGCAGTACAACAGTTCTGCTAATGATCAAGCATACGGTGTAGTACAAAGTTTTCATTTCCCAAGTTATTACGTAAAGAACTATCAGTATTATAACAGTCAGCGAGATTTATCTGAAATAAATGTAGAATTAAAAAAAATGGAACTTCTTTCGGAGCTTTATTATCAATACCATTCTATTTTATTGTATGAAGAAAAAGCAAAATTCTTAGTATCTGCGGAAGAGTACCTGCAAAACACCAAAAAAAGTGTTCAATCGCAATACGAGAAAGGTGTAATTAGTATCATGGATAAGTCGGCACTCGATAATGCCTACATCAACATACAAACAGAACTACGGTTAAACAATGTTCATCTCGAAACTGCAATACAAAAATTCAATTGGTTAATGGCTGATAAAGAAAAAAATATGCCAAATGCTACATTGTTCTTTTCAGAAGAAATTGCAAATGCAGAAACGTCAGAAAATTCTTATTATATAAAAAGAATATTGGCTGAAAATAGAATTGCCGAATTGCAGTGGAGAACTGAAAAAGCAAAAACATTTCCAGACATACGTATAGGGTATACTAATCAAAGCCTAAATGGAATGCTCGATAATGGTCGAATAACAAACTCTTCAGATCGATTTCAATACTTAAGTGCTGGTTTAAGCATCCCTATTTTCTTTGGTTCTCAACTAGCAAAAAATAAAGTTGCCAAAGCGAATTGGGAAAAACATACAAGTATTGTTCAGTTAGAAAAAGAGAAACTCGCACTTGAAAAAGACAGGCTATTCAATACTTATAAAGAAGAACAAGAATTACTTCGTAAATACAACCACGACATTATTCCGGAATTGATGTTAGCCTTAAAGGCATCCGCTTTACAAATAGAAAAAGGCACCATTAATTACAACACATGGGCTATGTACATACATCAAACTATAACAACGTATAATGCTTATGCAGCTTTATATTTAAGAAGTCTACAAGACTATACTGAACTAAAAATGATTAATAACGAACTTTAACAATAGACATGAAACGTACATACATATATATATTAGGACTAGGAATGTTAATCCTACACTCGTGTAGCAAAAATCCTAATGCAGGAACAGAAACAAAAGAGGAAACTGCTTCAAATATTATTGTTTTAAGCAAAGATCAACTCAGCAATATTTCTATAAGTCAAATAGGCTTGGTAGAAAAAAATATTGGTAGCATCATAAAAGCTAATGGAATAATAGATGTACCACCAGAGAGCATGATTAGCATATCAGCACCTATGGGAGGGTATTTGAAATTTACCAAGCTATTGCCAGGACTTAAGGTAAGTAAGGGACAATTATTGGCCATAATAGAAGACCAACAATTTATTCAACTAAGTGAAGAATACTTAAGCAGTAAGAATCGACTTGAGTTAGAAAAATTTGAATTCCAAAAACAAAAAGAATTGTATGCTGAAAAAGCTATTTCAGAAAAAGCATATCTAGAATCGAAAAGCAAATACGAACTGGCTAATATTCAATTAAAGTCATTATCAGAAAAATTAAAGCTAATAGGTATCGACCCTAAAACACTTACACCTGATAATATTTCTTCAAAAATAAATATCAACTCCCCTATTGATGGTTATGTTTCCAAAGTAAATGTAAACACTGGGAAATACTTATCACCTAACGACATTTTATTTGAGTTAATTAATCCCGACGATATTCACTTGAATATCCAGATTTACCAGAAGGATATCCCATACCTATCAGTTGGTCAGAAAGTAATTACATATACCAACGACCATCCAGAGATTAAACACAAAGCTGATATTATATTAATTGGTAGAGGTCTAAACGAAAGCAAAGCAGTGGATGTGCATTGTCATTTTGATCATCCAGAGCACAATTTATTACCAGGCATGTTTATGAATGTAGAAATTGAATCGAGTTTGAAAAAAACTACGGTTGTAGAAGAAAGTGCAGTATTGCAATTCGAAAACAATAATTATTTAGTACTTGCACAAAACGATTCGACATTTGAATTATATCCTGTTAAAACTGGTATTAAAGAAAAGCCTTATATCGAAATCATTAATCCATCGCAGCATCTGACAAAATCTAAGATTGTTAACGAAGGAGCGTATAAGATATTAATGGCAATGAAGAACAAAGCGGAAGAGTAATATGCTGGTATGCTAATATGCTGGTATGCTGGTATGCTAATGTGCTGGTATGCTAATATGCTAATATGCTAATATGCTGGTATGCTGGTATGCTGATAAATAAACCTGCATATATGCAGTTGTATATACTGATTCTTTCAAATAGTTTTACGAAATGAAAGAATCAATTCTATATAATTTAAGTTATAAACTTAGTTTAGTTGTGCTTGATATTGGTCAGGATTTGGAAAAAATAGGATTTACATTTATTTCAAATCAAATTTCAAGATCATCAACCTCTATTGCTGCAAATGTTAGCGAATCTATGTATTCTGAAAGCTCAAAAGACTTTATTCACAAATTAAAATTAGCATCAAAAGAAGCCAATGAAACTAGTTATTGGTTGAATGTTATTAAGGATAAAGAGTATTTGAGTGTTGAAGAGAAACTTTTTGATGATATTACATCCATTCAGAAAATAATTTCTAAATCAATCTCAACTGCAAAAAGAAACTTAAAAGAATAAATTATCACTTGTATGCTTTTTACATAGCAAAGCATCAGCATACTAGCATATTAGCTCATCAGCATATTAACATATCAGCATACTAGCATACTAGCATACTAGCATACCAGCATATTAGCATACCAGCATATTAGCATATTAGCATATTAACATCCTATCTATTATATTTGTCATCAACATAACAATCATCAAAAAATGGAAGAGCAAGTAGAACAAAATCAAATAAATATCGAATTAAGCGAGGAGATTGCAGAAGGGATATACTCAAACCTAGCGATTATTACACATTCTAACGCAGAGTTTATTATCGACTTTATTAGAATGATGCCAGGTGTACCAAAAGCGAAAGTAAAATCGAGAATTATATTAACACCTCAACATGCAAAACGATTAATGGCTGCATTGTCGGATAATGTACGTAAATACGAGGAAGTTCATGGAAAAATCAAATTAGAGGAGCAAGCATTTCCTTTGAATTTTGGAGGACCTACGGCACAAGCATAGTTGATATGCTAGTATGCTAATGTGCTGATATGCTAATAAGAGTTATTGCAATAATCGCTTTCATTACTTCGTTTTGGGGCTGTACCAAAGACAAAGAAGTAGCTATTGTTCCTTTTACTGGGAATGATATTGACAGCATAGTATACTATCAAGACCGTACTGGTTATACGGCAACTTCTGCAATAAAATATACATACTCTAAGGATAAAGATACAATAACAGAGAAATGGTATGAACGTATTCCTGGCTCTGAAAAATTATCTCCTTATAAATACGAAGTAATTCCCATAACTAATAACAAGATTATTTTACTTGGAACGTATTATGACGATTCGTGTTATTATACTTATTTTTTAAATAATAGTAAATGCATTATTGCTCATACTGTCACAAGTTTTAATAATGTATTATATGACAGCGCCGTATATAAATACGATAACAATAACTCTTTAGAAAGCATTCATGAATACCGCTATCTAAGTGCCATAAACTTGTTTGACACTTTTACAACTAAATATAGTTGGTCGGGAGGAAATATTAGCCAAACAAAATACTCACGTAAATCATCAATTGCAGATTATAACACAGAATCATACACAAATTTTACTTATACTAATTTCCTTAATCCACTCAGCTATTATTATATTAATAACAATGCCCATTCTTTCATGAAATTTGGAAGATCAAACAAAAATCTTTTATCTTCAGAAACAAAATACACCGAATTTGAAGCTACTAGTAAAGCTTATAATTACGCATTAGTTCCTAGCGAAAATTCATATTTAACAAATGTTGTTCCACTTCAAAACATGACTTATAGAGTATTCTATAAATAGATTTCTTATGAAACAAATTACAATTTTATTTTTCATAATAGTGCTTAGCGCTTGCACCAAAGACGAAGAAGTTGGTATTATACCATTTTCAGGAAATGATGTTGATAGCATTGTTTTTTATAGTGTTACAGGCACCGATACTACACCATACTATGCTAAGAAGTTTACTTATTCTGAAGATAAAAATACATATACTGAACAGTGGTATGAGAAGATTGGGAATCAACCGGATTTAATTCCTACTGCGAAGCACACCTATTCTATTATAAACAATAGAATTATTATTAATAATATTTTTTTAGGTGATACTACTACTTACATGTATCTTCTAAATAGCAATAAATGTGTAATAAGGAGAACATCAAAAAACGATAGAGGTGAATTGCTAGACAGTATAGTATATAACTATTACAACGACAACTACCTACAAAAAGCTGAACAATACTCTTTCAATCGTGATGGAGAAATAACGAGGATAGACACGATTACAAGTATCTATTCTTGGTCTGACGGGAATATTGTTCGAGCACATAACTTAGGGAAATTTTCTAACTCGGAACACTCCGAATCATACACTAATTACACTCCTAGCAATTTACCAAATCCACTTGCCTATAATTATTTGACAAGTCCGCTCTATCCTTTCTTAAAGTACGGTAGATCATCTAGAAATTTGATTTTAAATGAAGTGAGTTTTTACGAATTTGAGACATCAAGTACAAGTTATACTTACACCTTATACCCAAGCAACAATTCGTATTTAACCGAATTAAACCCGCCAAGCAATTCGAAGTATAAAATCTATTATAAATAAAATAATAGCTATTTTAGATAATCTTAACCTTTCGAATTGGCTAATTGGCTAATTAAAAATTAATCTGAGCCTGCAATCGCAATAAATTTCCTTGTTGAATATTATTAGGTAATTTAAAATCTTCGAATCTTCTTTTAGAAATAGTATACATGGTTACCAATTCGAAAGTTGGATTAGGTTGCCACTCTACTCCTATTTCTAGTTCTCTAACATTATAACTTCTTGTATCTAGTTCATGCTTTTTACCTCCATCAAAATATTGAAAGCGAGTAAACGGAATAAAGATTTGATTTTTATATTTAGCAAGATAGGATAGTGTGATGTATCCTCCATTTAGTTTTTGTACGGTTATAGAATCAGAAACCACATTTGATTCTGGATTGTTAACAGCACCAAATTCTGGTCCTTCTCCAACATTATATTCAGCTTGTATTCCAAATGGTTTTGGATATAACACAAAAGTTGCTGCAACTCTTCTATCGATATAATTTCTATCTTTTACTACTCCTACACCTGCAGACACTTGATCTGATGTTACTACATATTTTCCTGTATATGCTTGTAATGATGCTTCTATAATCTGTGATCCATACTCAAAAGGATAAGTAATTCTAGATACTATATGAGGCTCATTGTTTTGTTCTGGTTTATTTGCTGTTTGTCCGTTATACAAACCGAAAGCAAAAATTCCATAATCGCCTGAACCTTTCAAACCATCTCTCACTAAAGCCGAGAAAAGTTTACGTTTACTTTCTGGTGCCCAATAGAAAAACGCGCCCATATCTCGCTCATTACTCAACGCGCTATTTAAGCCATCATTACGATCTAAAGGAATACGATTCTGACTAGACTGCATATTTTCGAATCCAAAAGGGACTTTACTTTGTCCTATTCTTAATCTGAATTCATTTTTATCATCAAACCCTAAATCTACATAAGCATCACGTAGTTGTCCAAAATGTAATCCTGTAGAAGATGCCGAACTAGCAAAATCCGGTTGTATATAAATATATACTCGTTTACTTACTTGCCCGAAAAAAATGATACGCATCCTTCTCATAAAAAAGCCACCATTCTCTCCCCAGCTCCTATCACATTGTTCGCATTTTAATTGGCTATTTGTTTCTAACAAACGATTATAACGCACTTGAGTATAGCCACGAATAGAAATACTCTCATACCACGACTTAGCCTTTTTTACAGGGGCTAGACTTAAATCATTTTGAGCATAAGATGCAGTACTTATTATTAATAATAAGACAAATAAAGCCAGGCTAATTCTACGTATCATATTAATTTTATGTGCTTTTAATATTAACTGCTTAACATAAATTATATATTATATTAATATTAATGCAGGCAAAATTAACACAAAATTAATACTAGAAAATGACTTAACGGATTAGTAATAAAATGTTAACATTAAATTAACATGCTAGTATGCTGATATGCTAGTATGCTGATATACTGGTATGCTGATATACTGGTATGCTGATATACTGATTGCTGAGGTTTTAAAAAAAAGCCTTCCCGAATTAACGGAAAGGCTTTTTTAGATATTATTCGAGCACACGAATTAACGAGCACACGAACAAATGAACTAGTCTTCTTTAGAAGCTAGTAACGCTTCGTACTCTTCTTTAGAACCTACAATTAGTTTATCGAAGTGACGAACCCCAGTACCTGAAGGAATCAAGTGACCAACGATTACGTTTTCTTTCAATCCACCTAATTTGTCGATTTTACCGTTGATTGCTGCTTCGTTCAATACTTTAGTAGTTTCTTGGAAAGAAGCTGCTGAGATAAACGATTTAGTTCCTAACGATGCACGAGTTATACCTTGTAACAATGGGCTTGAAGTTGCTGCTATAGCATCACGAGCTTCCACTTGTTTTTGGTCTTTACGTTTCAAGATAGAGTTCTCATCACGTAATTTACGTACACTTATAATTTGACCTGCTTTTAAGTTTGCAGAATCTCCTGGATCAACAACTACTTTTTTGTCGTATATCCAGATGTTCTCATTCATGAATTCAAACTTATCTGCTGATTCTTGTTCTAAGAACTTAGTATCTCCTGGATCCTCGATAATTACTTTTTGCATCATCTGACGAACGATTACTTCAAAGTGCTTATCGTTGATTTTTACCCCTTGTAAACGGTAAACCTCTTGTACTCCATTTACTAAGTATTCTTGTACTGCAGAAGGTCCTTTAATTGATAAGATATCCGAAGGCGTAATAGAACCATCTGACAATGGCATACCCGCTTTAATAAAGTCGTTATCTTGAACCAAAATATGTTTCGACAATGGAACTAAGTATTTCTTAGTGTTACCTTCTTTAGGTTCGATGATGATTTCGCGGTTACCACGTTTCACACCACCTAAAGTTACTACCCCGTCGATTTCAGTTACTACTGCTGGATTTGAAGGATTACGTGCTTCGAATAATTCCGTTACACGAGGAAGACCACCGGTAATATCTCGTGTTTTTCCTGTTGAACGTGGAATTTTTACGATTACTTGTCCGGCAATTACTTTATCTCCTTTATCCACCGCGATGTGAGCACCTACTGGGATATTGTAAGATTTAATAACTTCCTTCTTATCTAAAATCTTAATCGATGGATTTTTTGTTTTATCTCTCGAATCGATAATTACTTTTTCTTTGTGACCAGTTTGTTCGTCTGACTCCTCACGGAAAGTAATACCTTCTTCGATGAATTCAAACTCAACTTTACCGTCGAACTCCGAAATAATTACGGCATTGTATGGATCCCATCCACAAATTGTATCACCTTTAGATACTTTTTGTCCATCTTTTACATACAAATGAGCACCATAAGGAATATTATTCGTCATGATAACTCTACCCGTTTTATCGTCAACAATTCTGAACTCACCTGAACGGCCTAATACTACATCCACATTACCTTCTTCAGTTTTATGAACTACGGTACGAATACCTTCTAATTCAACGCGACCTTCGAATTTAGCAATGATAGTAGACTCTGCTGCGATGTTAGATGCGGTACCACCCACGTGGAATGTACGAAGTGTTAACTGAGTACCTGGCTCACCAATTGATTGTGCTGCGATAACACCTACTGCTTCACCAATTTGAACCATGCGTCCAGATGCTAAGTTTCTACCGTAACATTTAGCGCAAACTCCTTTTTTAGCTTCACAAGTAAGTACCGAACGAATTTCAACTGCATCTACTGCAGAAGCTTCAATTGCTTTACCTATTTCTTCTGTAATTTGTTCACCACTTCCTACTAACAATTCGTTAGAGATAGGGTCGTATACATCGTGTACCGATACACGACCTAAAATACGATCGTATAATGGTTCTACAATTTCCTCATTATCTTTCAATGCTGAAGTTAAGATACCTCTTAAAGTACCGCAATCATCAGTATGAATAATCATGTCTTGAGCAACGTCAACCAAACGACGAGTTAAGTAACCCGCATCGGCTGTTTTCAACGCTGTATCGGCCAAACCTTTACGCGCACCGTGAGTTGAGATGAAATATTCTAATACGGATAATCCTTCTTTAAAGTTTGATAAGATTGGGTTCTCGATAATCTCTCCTCCTGAACCAGATTTTTGTGGCTTCGCCATCAAACCTCTCATTCCGCACAACTGACGAATTTGTTCTTTCGAACCACGAGCTCCAGAATCCAACATCATGTATACTGAGTTGAAACCTTGGTTGTCGGTCGCTAATTGTTTCATCACGTTTTCTGTTAAACGTGAATTGATACGAGTCCAGATATCGATGATTTGATTGTAACGTTCGTTGTTGGTAATGAAACCCATGTTATAGTTACTCATTACTTCATCAACTTCAGCAGATGCTTGTTCAATCAATTTCACTTTTTCTGCAGGGATGGTTAAGTCTTGTAAGTTAAATGAAAGACCACCTTTAAATGCCATGCGGAAACCAAGCTCTTTAATATCATCTAAGAAACGAGCTGCACGATCCATACCTGTTACTTTTACAATATCACCAATGATATCACGTAACGATTTTTTCGTTAACAACTCATTGATATAACCCATTTCAATTGGAACTACTTGGTTGAATAATACTCTACCTGTTGTAGTTTCAATCACTCTGATTACATCTTCTCCGTTTTCTTTTGTTCTTGTTTTTACTTTAATGAATGCATGTAAATCTAATTCACCTTCGTTCAAAGCAATAATTACTTCTTCAGGAGAATAGAATGTTCTGCCTTCACCTTTTACAATTTTACCTGGCTCTGTTTTACGGCCTTTAGTCATGTAGTAAAGACCCAACACCATGTCTTGTGAAGGTACTGTAATTGGAGTACCATTCGCAGGGTTCAAGATGTTGTGAGATGCCAACATTAATACTTGTGCTTCTAAAATTGCAGCGTTACCTAGTGGTACGTGCACAGCCATCTGGTCACCGTCGAAATCGGCGTTGAACGCAGTACATACTAATGGGTGTAATTGTATCGCCTTACCTTCAATTAATTTAGGTTGGAATGCTTGTATACCTAAACGGTGAAGTGTAGGAGCACGGTTTAATAGAACTGGATGTCCTTTTAATACATTCTCTAATATATCCCAAACAATTGGGTCTTTACGATCAACAATTTTCTTTGCAGACTTCACTGTTTTCACCACACCTCTTTCGATCATTTTACGAATGATAAATGGTTTGAACAATTCGGCTGCCATATCTTTTGGTAAACCGCATTCGTGTAATTTCAATGTTGGACCAACAACAATTACCGAACGAGCAGAGTAATCGACACGTTTACCTAATAAGTTCTGACGGAAACGACCTTGTTTACCTTTCAAAATATCTGAAAGAGATTTCAATGCACGGTTACCTTCAGTTTTTACTGCATTAACTTTACGAGAGTTGTCGAATAACGAATCTACCGCTTCTTGCAACATACGTTTCTCGTTACGTAAAATTACTTCAGGAGCTTTAATTTCGATCAAACGTTTTAAACGGTTGTTACGAATAATTACACGACGATATAAATCGTTCAAGTCTGAAGTAGCAAAACGACCACCTTCCAATGGAACTAACGGACGTAATTCTGGTGGAATTACAGGAACGATTTTTACAATCATCCACTCCGGACGGTTCTCAATGTGTTTGTTTGCATCACGGAAAGCTTCTACAACTTGTAAGCGTTTTAAGGCTTCATTTTTACGTTGCTGCGAAGTTTCTGTATTTGCTTTATGTCTTAATTCAAATGAAAGTTCATCAAGATTGATACGAGAAAGCAAATCTTCTAATGCTTCCGCACCCATCTTCGCGATGAATTTATTTGGATCTTTATCATCAAGGTATTGGTTTTCTTTCGGTAGAGTATCTAAGATATCTAGGTATTCTTCTTCCGTTAAGAAATCCATTTTGTTAATACCATCAGCTTCTTTTATACCAGCTTGGATAACCACATAACGCTCGTAGTAAATAATTAAATCAAGACGTTTAGTAGGTAAGCCTAATAAGTAACCGATTTTGTTTGGTAATGAACGGAAATACCAGATATGAGCAACAGGCACTACTAATGCGATGTGACCCATACGTTCTCTACGAACTTTTTTCTCTGTTACTTCCACACCACAACGATCGCAGACAATGCCTTTATAACGGATACGTTTGTATTTACCGCAATGACATTCGTAGTCTTTTACTGGACCAAAAATACGCTCACAGAATAAACCGTCGCGCTCTGGTTTGTATGTACGATAGTTGATCGTTTCGGGCTTAAGAACTTCACCACTTGAACGCTCAAGAATGGATTCAGGAGAAGCCAAGCTGATTGTAATCTGCGTGAAGTTACTTTTGATCTTATTATCTTTTTTGTATGACATATTCAAATTTTTAATAGTTACTAGATATGAGATGTGAGATATGAGAAAAGAGTAAAACTCAAATCTCATATCTCAATACTCAAATCTATTCGAGTGTGATATCTAAACCTAAACCTCTTAATTCGTGAACCAATACGTTGAATGATTCTGGAACTCCTGGTGTTGGTAAATTATCACCTTTAACGATAGCTTCGTAAGTTTTCGCTCTACCAATTACATCATCAGATTTCACGGTTAAGATTTCTTGTAGGATATTAGCTGCACCGAATGCTTCTAATGCCCAAACCTCCATCTCTCCGAAACGCTGACCCCCGAATTGAGCTTTACCACCCAATGGTTGTTGTGTAATTAATGAATAAGGTCCGATAGAACGAGCGTGCATTTTATCATCAACCATGTGACCAAGTTTCATCATGTAGATGATACCTACAGTTGTTGGTTGATCGAAACGCTCACCTGTTCCGCCATCATATAAATATGTTCTTCCTGAAGCAGGGATGTTTGCTTTAGATACCCACTCTTCTACTTCTTCATGCGACGCACCGTCGAAAATTGGAGTAGCGAATTTAATACCTAATTCTTTTCCTGCCCATCCTAAAACAGTTTCATAAATCTGACCCAAGTTCATACGCGAAGGTACCCCTAGTGGATTCAATACGATATCTACTGGTGTTCCATCACTCAAGAACGGCATGTCTTCATCACGAACGATTTTAGCTACAATACCTTTGTTACCATGACGACCCGCCATCTTATCACCCACTTTCAACTTACGTTTTTTAGCAACATATACTTTCGCCATTTGTACAATACCTGCAGGCAATTCATCACCTACGCTGATTGCAAATTTCTTACGACGATAAGCACCTAACTCTTCGTTAAGTTTAATGTTGTAATTGTGGATTAATAATTTAATCTGATCGTTTTTGTCTTCATCAGTTGTCCATTTCGTTGCATTGATGTTGTTATAGTCTAACTCTAACAATACTTTCTGAGTGAACTTCACTCCTTTTGCAACTAACAGCTCTTTGTAAACATTGTAAATACCTTGAGAAGTTTTTCCGCTTACTAAAACGAATAACTTATCTACTAAAATATTTTTTAATGCTTCAACATTTTTGTCGTGCTCTTTATCCAATTTTTCGAGCATGATTTTCTCATCGCTCTTTTTCTCTTTCTTAGCACGGCTAAATAATTTGCTGTCGATAACAACACCTTTAATAGAAGGAGGTGCTTTTAACGAAGCATCTTTCACATCACCTGCTTTATCACCAAAGATGGCGCGTAATAATTTTTCTTCTGGTGAAGGATCTGTTTCTCCTTTAGGAGTGATCTTACCAATAAGAATATCACCTTCTTTAATTTCAGCACCGATACGAATGATACCGTTCTCATCTAATTCTTTAGTAGCTTCTTCGCTTACGTTTGGAATATCTGAGGTTAATTCTTCTTCTCCACGTTTAGTATCACGAACTTCTAATTCGAATTCTTCAATGTGAAGAGAAGTAAAGATATCTTCACGAACTACACGCTCAGAGATTACAATCGCATCCTCAAAGTTGTAACCTTGCCAAGGCATGAATGCCACTTTCAAGTTACGACCTAATGCTAATTCTCCATCTTCTGTTGCGTATCCTTCGCATAATACTTGACCTTTAGTAACTTTCTGACCTTTTCTTACGATAGGTTTCAAGTTCATACAAGTATTCTGATTGGTTTTCTTAAACTTAATTAAGTTATATGATTTTGCATCGCCTTCGAATGATACTAAACGATCATCTTCTGTGCGGTTGTAACGAATTACAATTTCATTTGCATCTACATATTCTACTACTCCATCGCCTTCAGCATTAATCAATGCACGAGAATCGCGAGCAACACGACCTTCTAAACCTGTACCAACAATTGGCGCTTCTGGTTTCAACAATGGCACCGCTTGACGTTGCATGTTTGATCCCATCAATGCACGGTTCGCATCATCATGCTCCAAGAAAGGAATTAGAGATGCAGCAATTGAGGTAATTTGGTTTGGAGCAACGTCCATTAAATCGATACGCTCTGGTTCGATAACTGGGAAGTCGCCTTCGAAACGTGATTTTACTTTAGGAGTTAAGAAATTACCTTTCTCATCGTATTGTGCATTTGATTGAGCGATAGTTTTACCATCTTCATCTTCTGCTGATAAATAAATTACAGGTTTGTTCACTGCAACTTTACCATTATCTACGATTCTATAAGGAGTTTCGATGAAACCTAAATTATTAATTTTAGCATGTACACATAGAGAAGAAATCAAACCGATGTTTGGACCTTCTGGTGTTTCAATAGTACATAAACGACCATAGTGAGTATAATGAACGTCACGCACCTCGAAACCTGCACGCTCACGAGATAAACCACCAGGGCCAAGGGCAGACAAACGACGTTTGTGAGTAATCTCAGCCAATGGATTTGTTTGATCCATGAATTGTGATAATTGATTTGTTCCGAAGAACGAATTAATTACCGACGATAAAGTACGAGCATTAATTAAGTCGGTAGGTGTGAACACCTCGTTATCGCGAATATTCATACGCTCACGGATAGTACGAGCCATACGAGCAAGACCAACACCGAATTGAGCATATAATTGTTCACCTACAGTACGAACACGACGGTTCGACAAGTGATCGATATCATCCACCTCAGCTTTAGAATTGATCAACTTGATTAAATATTTAACAATCGCAATGATGTCGCTTTTCGTTAACACTTTTACTTCGTTAGGAGTATCCATGTTAAGTTTACGATTGATACGGTAACGACCTACGTCGCCTAAATCGTAACGTTTATCAGAGAAGAACAAACGTTCGATGATACCACGAGCTGTTTCTTCGTCAGGTGGATCTGCGTTACGTAACTGACGATAGATATATTCTACCGCTTCTTTCTCCGAGTTCGAAGTATCTTTTTGTAATGTATTGTAGATGATAGAATAATCAGCTGTGTTTGTATCTTCTTTAGTTAAGATGATAGTTTTCACACCAGCTTCAATAATCATATCGATATGATCATCTTCTAAAATGGTTTCACGCTCTAGGATAATTTCATTACGGTTAATAGAAACTACTTCACCGGTATCTTCATCCACAAAATCTTCTACCCATTTTTTCAATACTCTTGCAGCCAATTTACGGCCAACATATTTTTTCAATCCAGATTTGCTCACTTTTACTTCATCAGCTAAGTCGAACAATTCGAGGATATCTTTATCTGAATCGTAACCAATTGCACGAAGCAAAGTAGTTACAGGAAATTTCTTTTTACGGTCGATGTAAGCAAACATGACGTTGTTCACGTCGGTTGCAAACTCTATCCATGAACCTTTGAAAGGAATCACACGAGCAGAGTACAATTTAGTACCATTCGTATGACGACTTTGTCCGAAGAACACACCCGGAGAACGGTGTAATTGCGAAACGATAACACGTTCAGCACCGTTGATTACGAATGTACCTTTAGGGGTCATGTAAGGAATAGTTCCCAAGTAAACATCTTGTACTATAGTTTCGAAATCTTCGTGTTCAGCATCGTTACATGATAAACGTAATTTAGCTTTCAAAGGAACGCTATACGTTAAACCACGTTCGATACATTCTTGAAGATCATAACGAGGAGGGTCGATAAAATAATCGAGGAACTCCAACACGAAAATGTTTCGAGAGTCGGTGATTGGGAAATTCTCACTAAATACTTTAAATAAGCCTTCAGTGTGACGGTTGTCGGAAGTAGTTTCTAGTTGAAAGAACTCCCTAAAAGATTCTAATTGAACATCTAAAAAGTCTGGATAATCCAGTGCTTGTTTTACTGATGCAAAATTTACTCTTTCTTGCATTTGAATATCTTTCTTTGCCAATGCTATAAAGATTTGAATGTGTACATTGAACCAAAATGGTTCACTAAAGTTTGAAACATTAGGGTTGTTTCCGACCCATAAATTATAAAAACAAGAATAGACCCTCCCAAAAATGGGAGAGTCTTCTTATTAAAATGCTATTGGTAGGAGATTACTTGATCTCAACTACAGCTCCAGCTTCTTCTAGTTGTTTTTTCAAAGCTTCAGCTTCGTCTTTAGCAACACCAGTTTTTAATTCTTTTGGTGCACCATCAACTAAATCTTTAGCTTCTTTCAAACCAAGACCTGTTAAGTCTTTTACTAATTTAACGATAGCCAATTTTTGACCACCTGCGTCTTTAAGGATTACGTCGAATGCAGTTTTTTCTTCTGCAGCTTCGCCAGCACCAGCACCAGCACCACCAGCAACCATTACAGGAGCTGCAGCAGCAGGTTCGATACCATATTCATCTTTAAGAATTTGAGCAAGCTCGTTAACTTCTTTTACTGTTAAGTTTACTAGTTGTTCAGCAAACGCTTTTAAATCTGCCATTTTATGAATATTTAAATGTTTAAAATTTAATTAATTAATTTCCTCGTTCTTCGAGGGTTTTTAAAATACCTGCTAATTTGCCTCCGCTAGCTTTTAAGCCGCTAATAACATTTTTAGCTGGTGATTGTAACAAGGCGATAATATCGCCAATGAGTTCTTCTTTCGATTTAAGTTGAATAAGAGCTTCTAACTGATTATCTCCAATGAAGATTGCCGAGTCAATATAAGCTGCTTTCAAAGCTGGTTTATCACCATTTTTACGAACCTCTTTAATAAGTTTCGCAGGTGCATTACCTACTTCTGAAAACATAATTGCCGACGTACCTTTCAATGATCCGAATAATTCAGAATAGTCGTTGCCAGTAGCTTCCATTGCCTTGCGGATCAATGTGTTTTTTGCTACTTGCATTTTAATTCCCTTTTCAAAACATTTTCTACGAATCACATTTACTTGAGCAACTGTTAAGTTGGAAGTATCAGTAATGTAGAAATTATTATGAGCCGTCAACTTCTCTTTTAAATCGAGAACTATTTCGTGTTTTTCTTCTTTTTTCATAAGATTCTCATAATTAAATTCCCGAAACTGATTTGGTTTCCACCTCAATACCAGGGCTCATAGTACTTGACATATGAATGCTCTTAAAGTAAGTTCCTTTAGCAGAAGAAGGTTTTAATTTTGAAATCACTTGTAATAATTCAAGTGCGTTCTCATAAATTTTCTCTGCACCAAAAGATGCTTTACCTACAGATGCATGCACAATACCAGTTTTGTCAACTTTAAAGTCGATTTTACCACCTTTAACATCCGACACAGCTTTACCAACTTCCATAGTCACTGTTCCTGACTTAGGATTTGGCATTAAGTTTCTTGGTCCTAATACTTTACCAAGTTTACCTACTTTAGCCATGCAGCTCGGGGTAGTAATCACGATATCAAAATCAATCCAACCTTGTTCAATCTTTGCAATGTAATCATCCAAACCCACGTAGTCTGCTCCTGCTGCTTTAGCTTCTGCCTCTTTATCAGGAGTACATAATACTAATGTGCGAACAGTTTTACCAGTTCCGTGAGGTAGTACAGCTACACCTCTTACCATTTGGTTTGCTTTACGAGGATCAACCCCTAAGCGAATGTCCAAATCAACTGAGGCATCGAATTTAGTGGTCGTTATTTCTTTCACTAATTTCGAAGCTTCATCCAAGGTATAAGCTTTACCAATTTCAATTTTGGACAATGACTTCTTTTGATTTTTCGTTAGTCTAGCCACTTTCTGTAATTTTTAATTGGTTAATTGTTCCATGGTGCATTACCATTTACGGTAATACCCATACTTCTTGCAGTTCCTGCAACCATTTTCATTGCTGATTCCACGGTGAAGGCATTTAAATCCGTCATCTTTTCCTCTGCAATAGTTTTAACTTGCTCCCACGTAACTGAGGCAACTTTTTTACGGTTAGGTTCTGCTGATCCGCTCTTGATTTTTGTCGCTTCCAATAACTGTATCGCTACTGGAGGCGTTTTGATGATAAAGTCGAAAGATTTGTCGGTATAAACAGTTATAACAACTGGAAGCACCTTTCCTGGTTTATCTTGAGTTCTAGCATTGAATTGCTTACAGAACTCCATGATGTTAACCCCTTTAGCACCCAAGGCAGGACCTACAGGAGGCGAGGGATTTGCCGCTCCGCCTTTGATCTGTAACTTAATAAGTGCGCCTACTTCTTTAGCCATGATTATTTATTTATTTTTAGTATTGAGTTAATTGTACAAAGTGGAAGCTTTAATACTAGGTACTCTCTACCTCAAATGTTTTAATTCTATTTATTCTTTTTCTACTTGCATGTAGTTTAACTCCAATGGTGTTCTTCTTCCGAAAATTTTCACCATTACTTTCAATTTCTTTTTCTCTTCGTTCACTTCTTCTATCACCCCGCTAAATCCATTGAAAGGACCATCCATTACTTTTACTGGTTCGCCTACATAATAGGTTAAATTCGATGCCACACCACTTTCCGACATTTCATCTACTTTACCTAAAATTCGGTTTACTTCAGATTGGCGTAAAGGTACAGCTTGACCTGCTTCACCTAAGAAACCAATTACTCCAGTTATGTTTTTAATTACGTGCTCTAATTCACCATTTAATGAAGCTTCTATCAATACATAACCTGGTAAATAACTTCTTTCTTTTTGAATTTTTTTACCGTTACGTATTTGAAATACTTTTTCAGTAGGAATCAAAATCTGAGGTACCAAATGATTAATACCTAAGCGATTGATTTCAGCCTCTAAATACTGCTTTACTTTTTTCTCTTTCCCACTAATCGCTCTCACTACGTACCACTTCAATTCTTCACTCATTGTAATTGCGTTGAACTAGGTTAATTAAATATTGTAAAACAATTCCATGATTGATCCAGAACCTAGATCCATCGCATATACTACTACTGCAATAATTAATGCAGCTATCATCACAATCCATGCACTACTTTGTAGCTCTTGCCAAGTTGGCCAAGATACTTTATGCATTAATTCGTTGTACGACTCTTTAAAATATGTTACTAACCTATTCATGGTTTCTAATCTTATGTTGAGTATTGCACGGGTGGAGAGATTCGAACTCCCATCAGCGGTTTTGGAGACCGACATTCTACCCTTGAACTACACCCGTTTACTATTCATTTTTATTTCTTAGCCTTTCAAATTTCAGTTCCCTGCTGATCTAAAAAAGAGGTCCCCTTATTTGCGATAAAACAGAAGTAGCCCCGACACCTTTTTACTGGCATCTGGGCGACTTCTGTGAAAACTAGCTAAATATATTTAATGCTAATTGTGAATTACTTCACAATTTCAGTTACCTGACCAGCACCAACTGTTCTACCACCCTCACGGATAGCGAAACGTAATCCTTTTTCCATTGCTACCGCGTTAATTAATTTAACGTTGATAGTAACGTTATCACCAGGCATAACCATTTCTACACCTTCTGCTAACGAGATTTCTCCTGTTACGTCTGTTGTACGGAAATAGAATTGTGGACGATATTTGTTAAAGAATGGAGTGTGACGTCCACCTTCTGCTTTTGATAATACGTAAACCTCAGCTTTAAATTCGCTGTGAGGAGTTACTGAACCTGGTTTACAGATAACCATACCACGACGGATATCAGTTTTCTCAATACCACGTAACAATAAACCTACGTTATCACCAGCTTCACCTGAATCTAATATTTTACGGAACATCTCTACCCCTGTAACTGTAGATTTCAAGTTCTCAGCACCCATACCTAATATGTCTACTGCATCACCTGAGTTGATAACACCTCTTTCGATACGACCTGTTGCTACTGTACCACGACCAGTGATCGAGAATACGTCTTCAACTGGCATCAAGAAAGGAAGCTCTGTCAAACGTGGAGGAATTGGAATGTTGTTATCAACAGCATCCATTAATTCCATAATAATTTCTACCCATTTAGCATCGCCGTTCAAACCACCTAAAGCTGAACCACGGATAACTGGAATTGTATCGCCAGGGAATTCGTAGAACGATAATAAGTCACGAATTTCCATCTCTACTAAGTCTAATAATTCTGGATCGTCAACCATATCCACTTTGTTCATGAATACAACTAATGCAGGTACACCTACTTGGCGTGCCAACAAGATGTGCTCACGAGTTTGTGGCATCGGTCCGTCCGTTGCAGCAACCACTAAGATCGCTCCATCCATTTGTGCAGCACCTGTAACCATGTTTTTCACATAATCCGCGTGACCTGGACAGTCAACGTGTGCGTAGTGACGGTTAGCCGTCGAGTACTCAACGTGTGCAGTGTTAATTGTAATACCTCTTTCTTTTTCCTCTGGAGCTGAATCGATTGAGTCAAATGAACGTGCTTCAGATAAACCTTTATCAGCTAAAACTTTAGTGATAGCTGCTGTTAATGTGGTTTTACCGTGGTCAACGTGACCGATAGTTCCAATATTTAAGTGTGGTTTACTTCGGTCAAATTTTTCTTTAGCCATGTTTTTACTTATTTATTGATTGATTTATATTTTGTTTATTAGTTATTTACAATCAGAGCCAATGAGGGGAATTGAACCCCTGACCCCTTCCTTACCAAGGAAGTACTCTACCCCTGAGCTACATCGGCTTAAACCAACACAAAAAACCAAGACTTTCGTCCCGGGTCTCCAAATAATTGATAATATCTATCCTTTATTTGTATGCTAGTCATTTTAATTAGCTCCAATCCCCTTCACTATTCTATTTCTTTTCAATCTAGCTCAAAAATTTTCGAGCGGGAGACGAGGTTCGAACCCGCGACCTACAGCTTGGAAGGCTGTCGCTCTACCAACTGAGCTACTCCCGCTTATTTGCTTGCGCAAAATGCCTTTAAGTGGGGAGAGAAGGATTCGAACCTTCGAAACCGAAGTAACGGATTTACAGTCCGTCCCATTTGACCGCTCTGGAACCTCCCCAACGTTTTGAGCCTCCTATCGGAATCGAACCAATGACCTACTGATTACAAGTCAGTTGCTCTACCAGCTGAGCTAAGGAGGCTTTTTACATTTTTATTCCCCTTTATTCAAAGAACAATTCGCTTACTTTTTCAAAGGGACTGCAAATGTACGAATTTTATCATATCGTCAAAATCTATTTTAAAATATTTTTTATTTCCCCTATTAGTTCACATTCCTGCTTTAAAACCCTTTAAAGGCATTTTTTGCTTAAGTTTTTAAAAATCACGGATATATATAAAAGCACCCTTTATTCTAAGCCCAATTTCATCAAATAAAAAAGGCACGTTTAACCGTGCCTTCCTCTTATTATTAAGTCAATTTCTCTTTAATCCGCCATCTCATCCATGTACAATGTCTCCGTGTTCACATTTCCGACATTTGTCTTGCCTTTGTATTTATGTATCTGTTTCTGAATAGATTCGAAGGCTAAATCAGCTGCCTCCTCAAACGATTTGCAGTTTTCTTTTGCAAAAAATACCGTTCCTGGTATCATCACTTTTACCTCTAAAACCTTATTCTTCTTATCCTCCGATGATTTATCTAATTTTAAGATGACCTCTCCATCGATTATTCTATCATAAAAAGTATCCGTCTTATCTGCCTTTTTCTGAATGAAGTCTAATAATTTCTGGTCTGCTGTAAAATGTACTGATTGAACTCTGATTTTCATATTGATCTCCTTTCTTAACTTTTTGGATGAGCTTGTTTATATATGTTCTTTAATTTCTCAATCGAGTTGTGAGTATACACTTGTGTTGCTGCTAAACTCGAATGACCTAAAATTTCCTTTATGGCGTTTAAATCCGCTCCATTATTTAACATATGTGTGGCAAAAGTGTGTCGCAACACATGCGGACTTTTTTTCTGTATGGTAGTTACTTTACTCAACTCAGATTTAACTAATCTATAGATGTATTTAGTATATATTTCTTCCCCTTTTTCGTTACAAAAATATAACTTACTAGTACCCAAAGTATTATTTTTATGCTCTTCGTATTGTTTCATCATAGGCAATAAGTGCTCTGAAATGGGGATGATTCGCTCTTTATTACGTTTCCCCAATACCTTTACTTGCATGCCTGCTTGGTTTACATCATTTGATTTTAATTGCACAAGTTCTGAAATCCTCATGCCTGTTGCATAAAACAATTCTAATATTAATCGGTCCCTAATTCCAATAAAGGTATTTTCAAAATCTTGTTCTACAAGAAGCTGCTCCATCCCTTTTTCATCAACAAATTGTGGTAACCTTTTAGGTACTTTAGGACTAACAATTTTAGTCATTGGTGAAGCACTAATTAGCCCTTCTCTGAGTAGAAATTTGTAATAAGTTTTTAAGGTGGATATTTTTCTATTGACACTTTTACTCTTATACCCATTGTCCATTAATTGAACAATCCAAGATCTAATAAAAGTATGTGAAATATGGTCTATATCGTCGGTTTCGAACTGCAATTTTACATACTCTGTAAATGACTCCAGATCGCTACGATAAGCCGTTATAGTGTGATTTGAGAAACGTTTCTCGAATTGAAGGTACCGGAAAAAAGCCTCGTTTAACATCAAAAAAAAAGTTGTACCTGATAATGATATCAAGATACAACTCTTTTATATGGAAAACAAAATTAAATTTCTGTATTTAAAGTTTGTTTGTAAATAGCTCTTTTTACAACGCCGCGGCGGGTAACAGATCTTTTTTCATATGCTTGACGACTACGTAGTTCTCTAAGAACTCCAGTTTTTTCAAATTTCTTCTTAAAACGTTTTAGCGCCTTATCAATCGATTCGTTTTCTTTAATATTGATAATGATCATATGGTATACCTCTTTTCTCCATCAAAGGATGGGCTGCAAATGTACGATAAAATTGTAAATATGCAAATGTGGAAATGTGAATATGTGCAGATTACCTTAATACATCACGTGCAATAACCAGCTTTTGTATCTCAGAAGTGCCCTCCCCTATAGTGCATAGTTTAGAATCGCGGTAGAATTTCTCTACTGGGAAATCCTTAGTATAGCCATATCCTCCAAAAATTTGTATTGCCTCTGTTGATGCCCAAACACATACCTCTGATGCATAATATTTAGCCATTGCCGACTCTTTAGTCATTTTCTTACCTCTATTCTTCATATCAGCTGCTTGTAAAATAAGCAGTTCCGACGCTTCTATCTTAGTAGCCATATCTGCCAACTTGAAGGCAATAGCCTGAAAATTAGATATAGGCTGCCCGAATTGATGTCTCTCTTTAGAATATGCCAAAGCTGCTTCATAGGCTCCTTTAGCAATACCCAATGATAATGCTGCAATAGATATACGTCCGCCATCTAATACTTGCATAGCTTGTTTAAAGCCCTGTCCTACTTGACCTAATAAATTTTCTTTAGGTACTCTACAGTTCTCAAAAATCATTTCTGTAGTTTCAGACGCACGCATTCCTAATTTATTTTCTTTTTTACCAGCAGAAAATCCTGGGGTTCCTCTTTCAACTACTATAGCTGATATCCCATTTGAATCGCCTTGCTCCCCTGTTCTTACCATTACTACCGCAACATCTCCACTCTTCCCGTGGGTAATCCAATTTTTAGCCCCATTAATTACATAATGATCTCCATCTAATACAGCAGTAGTATTCATTCTTAATGCATCAGAACCTGTATTCGCTTCGGTTAAACCCCAAGCTCCTATCCACTCACCCGTAGCTAATTTTGTTAACCACTTACGCTTTTGCTCTTCATTACCAAAATACATGATGTGGCCTGTGCATAATGAATTGTGTGCTGCCATTGATAGTCCTACTGAACTACAAACTTTAGCTACCTCTACAATTGCCGCTACATATTCGAAATATCCTAAACCTGCCCCACCATATTCTTCAGGAACAAGCACCCCTAATAAACCTAGCTCTCCCATCTTTTTCATGGTTTCTACCGGGAATGTCTGTGCCTCATCCCATTCCATATAATGTGGTCTAATATGTTTCTCAGCAAAATCTTTTGCCATACTTGCGACCATTTTCACGCTCTCGCTTTGCGACATATCGAAAGCTCCCGCTAAATCTGTTGTTGTATTTGCCATAGTGTTTAATAGTCTGCTAAAGTAATAATATTAGTCGAAAAGCGCTCCAATTTTTCTTTTGCACCAAGAAAATCTAAGCCTATAAGAAAGGAAAATCCAACAATATCTGCCCCTGTCATTTGTACTAACTCCGAACTCGCAATCACCGTACCTCCTGTAGCTAATAAATCGTCGTGAATAATCACCCGTTGCCCTTTCTGTATTGCATCTTTATGCATCTCAATACATGCTGAACCATACTCTAAATCATATTCTATCGAATAACAATCTGCTGGTAGTTTCCCTTTTTTTCTAATTGGAACAAATGGAATTCCCATCGTTTGTGCTATTAACATCCCAAATAAAAATCCTCTACTCTCTACCCCAACAATAATATCAGGTTGCAATTCTTTCATTCTATCAGCAAAAGAAATGGTTATTTCTTTACTTAATTCTACATTCTTTAGTATAGGTGTGATGTCCTTAAACATTATCCCTTCTTTAGGGAAATCTGGAACATTACGAACACATGCTTTAATTTTGTCTTCAATCATTTTTCTACTGAGATATAAGACTCAATTTTACTGAAAATATTCTCATTCATCACTTTTATCATCAACAAATCTTCATTTTTTTTATACTCTCCATGTTGTATTCTATAGTTTATAATGAGCTTCCCTAACTTATAACCTATGTAAGGGTGCCGCCCTAACTGATCAATGTCTGCTTTGTTAATATTTATCTTAGACAAATAAGTGGTATCAATTGTTGTATGTTTTACTAGCTGCACATAAGAAAAACTATCTATACCCCATACTTCTTTAAGCTGCTCATGTGAAATAAATCCTCCCAATTTTTCTCTGTACACAATAATCCTCTTAGAAAGCGATAAACTAATTCCCTTAATAGCATCTAATTCCAAACTATCAACTAAATTCAACTCTTTCAGAATAACACTATTCGATATATTTTCCGTTTTAAAAAAATACTTTTTCTCTGGATAAAACTTTATGTACTTGTAAATTCTCTGTTTTAGAACAGTATCCAATTGTTTACATTCAATAAAATTTGATTGTGTAAACATTGGGATATTTTTTTCTTGAATCTCTTTTATAATTTTTATTTGTTGTGATGATAATCCTATTTGTTCAAAATCATACTCATTTAAATACTTAAAAGGTTTTAATCTGAAATTATTTTTTTTGATGGTACTAAATGATGTAGTATCTCTAATTAAATCTTGTTTTTTAAATTCTTCGGAAACAATTATTGAATATTCTAAATCGGAATGCAAATATTTATATTCCCCACTTAAGTAAATACGATAACTTAACAGAATAAGCCAGATTATAAACAATACCCAAAGTCCACGACGCTCCTTTTTAGGGAAGGCAAAATATTCCCTCAGCACTCTTTTCCACATCACAAAATATTTTTGTTACAATATAGTTATTTATGCTAATTTAAGGTTAACTTTATTACTTATTAAATATAAATTTACCTCGTGGAAATAATTAGTAAAAAAGACTTCCAATCGGCAACAAAACTTGATAAACTCATGCTACCTGGTTTAGCAAATCTGCTGATGGAGGTGATGAAAATTAATGATGTAAATAAGCTTTATTCTAAGTTTCATGAATTAGAAGGAATAGATTTTGTTGATGCTATACTCGACAATCTGGGAATAAATATTGAAATAGATGAAAAAGAACTGAACAGCATCCCAAAAGAAGGTCCTTTTATTGCCATTGCAAATCATCCTTATGGTGGTGTTGAAGGACTTATTCTACTAAAAATTTTATGTAAGCAACGCCCCGATGTAAAATTGATGGCTAATTTCTTACTTAAAAAGATCCCCAACCTAAGCGATTATTTTATTGCTGTTAACCCTTTCGAAAATGTAAAAAACTCTTCGAGTATATCAGGAATTAAAACCACACTCGAATCCTTAAAAAATGGGGATCCCATTGGAATATTCCCTGCCGGAGAAGTATCTGCATATAATTCCAAAACTCAAAAAGTAATGGATAAACAATGGAGTCCGGTGGTGGGTAAAATAATTAGTAAAGCTGGTGTTCCTGTTTTACCTATTTATTTCCATGGAAACAATGGATTGTTGTTTAATTTACTCGGACTTATACACCCTACTTTACGAACAGCAAGACTGCCTTACGAACTATTCAATAAAAAAGGATACACTATAAAAATGCGTATAGGAAAGCCTATTGCTTTTGAAGAAATAAAAAAACTTACAAGTAACGATAAATTATTACCCTATCTAAGGGCAAGAACTTATGCTCTTGGCTCTGGTATAGAAGTAAAAAAATTCTTTTCTGGGAATATTTTCAAAATAAAATCTAAGCCAGATGATATTATAGAAGAAACTCCTGTTTCAGTTATTGAAAAAGAAATTGAAAGCGTGAGAGAAAAACTCATCATGACTGAAAAAAATTATGAAGTATATCTTTCTGGGGCTTCTAGCATTCCGAATATATTAAATGAAATTGGTCGTTTAAGAGAAATTACATTTAGAGAAATTGGAGAAGGTACAAATAAGAAAATTGACCTCGACGAATACGATTTGTATTATAGTCATTTATTTATTTGGGATAAAGAAGCTAAAAAACTAGTTGGTGCATATAGAGCAGGTAAAGGGGATGAAATATTTTACAGATATGGAGTAAATGGATTTTATATTTCTAATTTATTTAAAATAAAATCTGGATTACATCCATTAATGAAAGAAGGCTTAGAACTAGGCCGTTCTTTTGTACGTAAAGAATATCAACAGAAAGCACTACCTCTTTTCCTACTATGGAAAGGCCTGCTAATGTTTTTACTTAAAAATCCTGAGTACAGATTTATGTTTGGACCAGTAAGTATCAGCAATAATTTTTCTAAACTTTCTAAAAATCTAATTATTGAGTTTATCAAGAATAATTGCTACGACCACGAATTATCAAAATTTGTAGAGCCTAGAAAAGAATTTCATGTTAAACTTCCTGAAGTTGATTCGGACGTGCTATTGGAAAAAAATACGAGCATTAAATCTCTCGATAGTTTAATCTCAGAAATAGAAATTGATCACAATAAAATTCCCGTATTGCTTCGTCAGTATATACAACTCAATGCAAAAATTATTGAGTTCAATGTTGACCCAAAATTTAACGATGCTATAGATGGCTTCTTGGTGCTCGACATAAAGAATATACCAGAAGAGACTTATAAAATGTTAGGCAAATAAACTGTCTTACTCTGAGATGGATGTCCAAATCCATCTTCTTCTCTAAAAATAAAAAGCCCCGAATTTTTCGGGGCTTTTTATTTTTAAATCTTATTACAAAAAACTATTTTACTATAGAAATTCTTATTGTTGAAGTTGACTCTTCAGTTGTTACTTTAACAAAATAGATTCCAGCTTCAATATTAGAAGTATTCAATTCTGCTTGATTAGAACCAACGTTCATCATTTCATTTTCGATCACAACCGCTACTTCTTTACCTTGTACATTATACATTTTTATAGATACTTCTGATTGTTTTTTCAAATCAAATGCTATAGTTGCAGTAGTAGAAGTTGGATTAGGATAAACGGTTAACCCTGCAATTGATTTTTCTGATTGTATTCCAGATGGGATAAAACTGTAATTATTGTTTTGTGGATCCCAGCTAGTCCAACCTTGTCCCCAATCTTCTGTACCAAACGCACCAATGTAAGTTGTAGTAGTAAAGAAAGGATTACTTAATCGAGCATCTGCAAAGCTTGCTGCTGATAATACTGGAGAACCTGCTAATGGTAAGCAATTAGGTACGCTACCATAAGCTGCAGTTAATTGAACATCTGTATTATTAGTTAAAATTGAGTTACCAAAACCAGCAGTGTTGTACCATGCATTAATATCGAAACTTGCTGCAGTTTTTTTCAAAGGTGTAGCACAACCAGCAATAATATTATTTTTAAATACTAACTGATTAGTAGTTGCATTATTTGCTGAAGAATCTCCTTCGATGTATAAACCGTTAGGGAATCCCATGAATACTGAGTTAAATGCCGAACATGCTGAGTTTCTTCTTATACGTAATGCATTATTGTATTTAGAGTTTATGGTTGTACTTGCATCTTCTTTAGGTCCTACTACAGTGATGTTAGAAAAATTAGCCATAGTTTTCGGACGAGCTTGGTTAGTACCTGTATTATCGTTATCCGACTCAAATCCATTAGAATCTCCAGCTTGATCTGCAACATCTTTATCTCTAACCACTAAACCAAATTGAACATTACCTTGAAAACCAAAGTCAGTATCGAAATCATCATCAACAGATTTATATGCGATAAGATTTTTTGCATTAACTGTTCCACCGAACCATTCGAAAGCATCGTCACCTGAATATGCAACCATAATGTTTTCTATAACTGTTCCTCTACCAACACCTCCTAAGGTTAATCCATTGATTTCGTTGTTTGCTGAGAAAGGAATTCCAGCGTATTCAATTCTAATGTATTTTAAAATTCCTGAATTATCATTTGCATCATTTCCTCCATACTGTCCATCACCGTTTGCATTATTCACTCCACCTTCAATAATTGCTTGTCCACCTGCAACGTTGATTGGTGCATTACCTAGAATAATTAATCCACCCCAATCGCCATAAGTTCTATTTCCTGCTTGCTCATCAGAAGTGAAAACTATCGGTCTTAATTTTGTTCCTTCTGCAATTAATTTTCCACCACGTGTTATGATTAAAGATCCTTTTGTTCCTTTAATACCACGAATAATTGTACCTGCTTGAATAGTTAATGTTGCATTTGAATCTACATACACGAAACCATCTAAACGATAAATCTTGTCATTTCCCCATGTAGTATTTGTAGAGATATGTCCTGAAACAATTTGCAATTGAGCGTTCACAGGCAATTCAGTAATTTTTACTGTATCTGTTTTCACAGTGCTGTTTGCACCTGCTGTAGCAGTTAATGTAACCACGTAACTTCCTAAAGCATTATATAAATGAACTGGATTTGCTTCGTTTGATAAACTACTATTATCACCAAAATTCCAAGAATAAGTACTTGCTTTTTGAGATAAGTTTTTGAATTCTACTTTATCACGATTTACCGACTTTGTAAAATCAGCAATTGGAGTTACCGTTTCGTAATCGTTGTTTTGAGGATCCCAACTTACCCACTCTGATGTCCAATCCTCCGAGCCAAATGCTCCTTTGTATGTTGTAGCTGTAAAGAATGAATTCGCTAATCTACTATCTGTAAAATCTGCTCCTGATAATGCTGGAGAATTCGCTGCTGGCAAACAGTTTGGAACTGCTGCATAAGCCGACGTTAATAATACATCTGCTGTAGTGCTTAGTGTAGTATTGTTAAATCCTGAAGTAGCATACCATGCATCAATATCAAATGATGCTGTATTTTTTCTCAATGGTGTAGCGCAACCAGCTATAATATTATTTTTAAAACGCAATTGATTTGTTGTTGCATTATTTGCTGAAGAATCACCTTCTATATACAAACCATAAGCAAATCCCATAAAAATTGAGTTAAATGCCGAGCATCCTGAATTTCTTCTTATACGTAATGCATTATTGTATTTAGAGTTAATGGTTGTACCCGCATCTTGCTTAGGACCAACCAATGTGATGTTAGAGAAATTAGCTAATGTTTTTGGTGTAGCCTGGTTTGTTCCAGTGTTATCATTATCCGACTCAAATCCATTCGAATCACCTGCTTGATCTGCTACATCTTTATCTCTAATTATTAATCCAAATTGGATGTTACCTTGAAAACCGAAATCGGTATCAAAATCATCATCAACACCTTTGTATGCAACTAAATGTTTCGCATTAACTGTTCCACCAAACCACTCGAAAGAATCGTCTCCTGAAAAAGCAACCATTACATAATCAATAATTGTTCCTCTTCCTACTCCTCCTAATGTAAGTCCGTTGATCTCGTTATTTGCAGAGAAAGGAATACCTGCATATTCTACTCTTACATATCTCAGTATACCTGAGTTGTCGTTGGCATTAGTACCACCGTACTGACCATCACCATTGGCGTTGTTCACACCACCTTCAATGATTGCTTGTCCACCAGCAACATTAATAGGTGCATTACCTAAAATAATTAAACCTCCCCAATCGCCATACGTTCTTAATCCTGGAGCTTCATCTGAAGTAAATACGATTGGTAATTTTTTTGTACCATCTGCTATAATCTTAGCACCTCTGGTTACAATTAATGATCCTTTAGAAGATTTAATACCTCTAATTACTGTACCAGGTTGAATAGTTAATGTAACTGTAGAGTCTACATATACAAAACCATCTAAACGATAAATCTTATCGTTTGTCCATGTGGTGTTGGACGTAATGTGACCCGAAACTGTGGTTACTTGAGCAATTGCTTCTGAACCTACCGCTAAGGAAATCACTGTAAATAATGAAAGTAATAGTTTTTTCATGACTGAAATTTGTTTTGGTCAAATCTAGTCGGGGCATATTATTGAAGCATTAAGTGTATGTTATTTGTAGATGACACTTTTAACCTAAGTACAATAAAACTTAGCATTTACTATACATTATCCTCACAAAGAGTTAATGTAAAATTCACATCAATATTAAAATTTATAAGCAATAGACAGTGAATAATTAGTTCCCCAATTCGTAGATAGCATTTTATTATCCGACTCTGCATCAAACTTTTTATTTTTATTTAAGTCCTGATAATAAATTCTCTTCTGATTAAGCACATCTGAGATATTCACCTTTAGCTCCCATCGATTGAATAGTAATTTCGAAACCTGAGCATCCACAACATTCCTCGGTGCCTCCCATACATTTTCATATCCTAAAAATCCGGCTTCAATAATTCTTCTACCTATTACATTGTATAATAAACTAAAACTCAATCCAATTTTTGGTTCAGCGTATTGAAGTCCTGCATTAAAAATATAATTCGACTGTCCTTGTAGTGGTCGTATAGAATCAGCAGTATTAATATTACCTCTTAAATCTACTTTAGAATTTATTAGCGATAAATTCGTGTATACAGTAAAGTTGTCCCATTGCTCCCAAGCCAATGCATTAAAGAAACTTAAAAATGTTAATCGTTTTCTAATTTCAAATTCTACACCATAATTATTTGCTTCATTTACGTTTTGAAACGTTTTGGTTTTATTGCTTCCTCCCAAATACACTGCTTCAATAGGATCTTTGAAATTTTTATAGAATGCTGTTGCCGATATAATTTCACCTGCTCTAGGATAGTACTCCCAACGCAAATCGTAATTTTTAATTAAAGCTCGTTTAATTTTTGGATTACCTTGTATTAAAGTATTTGTAATAAAATCTTCGTACTCAAAAGTTGATAATTCTCTAAACTCTGGTCGCGATACAGTTTTAGAATAAGCTAAACGTATATTCATTTTTTCTGTTAAGGCATAAGTAAAATTAACAGAGGGTAATAAGTCAATGTTCGTAGTATCTATTCTTGTGGAGTCTCCAGGAGATTCTAATATGATATTATTTGACTCAATTCTTACACCCCACACTACTCTTAAGTTTTTAAGTAGATGATTATCGAACATCGCATAAACTGCTTGTAAATTATTTTCGGCGTTATACCTGGCTGTTGGGTTAGTAATATCTTCTAAAATAAATCCTCTTAAAGGCAACTTAGATGAATCGGCTAAATTAGCTACATCGAATAAATGATCTGGACCTAAAGACAATACAGAATCTGATATTGGGAAACCTTGTCTTTTATATCCAAAAAATCTAGCTGCAAAATCTCTTGTTCTATTTGAGGTAGAGAATCCCATCTTGAAATTACTCTTGTCTTTGAACAAATTAAATGGGATAGTAAGATCCGCATTATAAGAATATGCCTTCTCATTCAATTCTGAATAAAATTTCCTTGCGTTTTTATCAGGAGTGAAATTGATTTGTGCCAACATAGGAGCGTCTGGAGATTGAGTAATATTATTACTGTATTGCAAAGAACGCGCATCTGGTTCATCTCTATCAATTCTACTTAATCCACCATATAATTTTAACTTAATTCCGGTTACTGGAAATACCTTTTCGAAATTTAGCTGAGATGACAACAAGCGTTTGCTTGTAAATTCATAATTATAGCTTTTTATTTTTACAGTATCTGGTGTATTATCTTCGAGGTTAATTCCATTCCTAATAATGGTAGTAATATCAGAGTTTATGTTATAGAAATTTTTAATAGATAATTTTGAGTTTTTACTAGTTTGGTAGCTTAAGTTCAATAATCCACCTAGGTTTATTTTCTTACGATAGTTATCATCGGCAAAAGCAAATCTCTTCCCTATTGAATTATCAAAATCTTGCCTTTCTATTTGTCTATATGTTTCGCTATTTGAATAAGTAAGGCTATATACATAACCAAAATCCTTGTTAGCCAGTTTCAACTTATTCCCATATAACACTTGCATATTTCCTCCAGGTACTGCTTGTTTTTCTGAGAAACCCCAGTCGTTTTGGAACAAACGCGACATCGCTGCGGCTTTTTTTGCATTAGTAGGGTAATCTTCTTCGGCGGGTACTCCATTAGGTATTGCCCTTGTGCCATCATCCACACCTAAAAAATCGTATTTACCTTTGGAGCTATTCTCAAAGAATTTTTTACCCGTTGAAATACTATTATACGACAAGCCAACTGTTGCGTTAAAGAATTTCTCATCAGGAAAATCTTTAGTATTTAATTGTATGACCCCACCTGCAAATTCACCAGGCAAATCTGGTGATGCTGTTTTAGTGATTGTCATATTATCCAATAGATTTGAAGGGAAGATGTCGAAAGAAAAGGATCTTCTATCAGGCTCTGTGCTTGGTAGAGGAGAACCATTTATTAATGCAACATTGTAACGGTCCATAAGCCCTCTAATAACAACAAATTTATCGTCTTGTATACTTGCTCCACTAACTCTTCTAATTACTTCACTAGTATTTCTATCAGGAGATTTTTTGATAATATCAGATGAAATCCCATCTGATATTGAGATATTATTTTTTTGAATTGTATACAAAGCACCTAAGCTTTCCTTCTTATAGGTAGAGCTCACTACTACTTCTTGTAATTCTTTCCCCTGCTCCTCCATCGAAACATTTAATGTGGTTGTTTTTCCTGCGTATACTGTTATTCCATCAATAATTTTAGTATTGTAGGATAAATATTTAAACATTAATTTATAGGTACCTGGACTAAGATTAATGAGATCATATTGACCATCGAAATTGGTTTGAGTACCAATTGTTGTTCCTTCAATCATTACCACTAATCCAATAATGGGTTCGTTAGTTTTTTTATCTAACACTTTACCAACGAGCTTACCCTTGTTCGATTGAGCAAATAAATATTGAAAGCTTATTACAAGAAGAAATGTATAAAAGAGCGTTCTTTTCACGAAAACAAAATAATTTAGTTCACGTAAAATTAATCTTGATGTGTTAAGTAATGATTAATTAAATATGATGTAATAGCACAACATAAAAAAAGCCCTCCCAGAATTGGGAAGGCCGTTTTAAACAATTTACTTAGATCAGTAAAATACTATTAATATACTTTTGTTTGAGGATTCCATATTGTCCATCCAGTAGTCCAATCAGTAGAACCAATTGCACCTCTGAATGTAGTAGTAGTGAAAAAGCTAGCATCTAAATCTGTAAATGATGCTCCTGATAAAGCTACAGATCCAACAACTGGCATAAAGTTAGGTGCATTTAAGTTTGATATGTTACCTAAATTAATTGCAGCAGGTGTTGTTAATGCATTACCATCAGCAATAGCTTTAACTTGTAAAGTTGTATCTGTAAACGTTGTGTTATCTCTACTTAAGAAAGGTTTTGTAATTGCATGTACTAAATTATTTTTGAATTTAGATTCTCCAGCATTATATGCATCAGCAGTACCTTGTCCGTCTACACAAAATCCAGCTTTAGCATATCCTAAAAGGATAGAATTATGTAATTCAAATCTTGTATTTCTTCTCCAACGGTTAGCATAGTTGTGGTTAGCTGCAGTATTACCTGCACCATTCGGTCCAACAAATGTTACGTTTGATAAAATAGGTTTTGTAAATGGAGTTGCTGAAGTAGATGTTCCATCATTATCACATTCAATACCATTACCAGCATCACCACCATCAACGAAGGCAGGGTCACGGAATGATATTGCATATTGAATTTGTCCTCTGTATCCGAAATCAAAATCGAAGTCATCATCAGCTGTAGCAAAGGCAATAAGGTGTTTACAATTTACTGTTCCACCGAAAAATTCAAATGCATCGTCGTTTGCGTATAACACTTGAATATGATCGATAGTTGTACCTCTTCCTACTGCACCGAATGTTAATCCATTGATTTCTGAACCAGGTTGTGCTGCAATACCTGCAAATTCGATACGAACATAAGTCATCGATCCAGAATTGTCGTTATCATCAGAACCACCGTAAGGTCTTCCTACACCACCTTCTATAGTAGGCTCTGTAGTTCTATTTGTTGTTGCTTTTCCTAATAAGATAATACCACCCCAATCGCCTGGAGCTCTAGAACCTGCTTCTTTACCTGAAGTGAATACTACTGGATTAGATGCTGTTCCATTAGCATAAATTTTACCACCTCTTTCAATAATTAAAGCACCTTTCTCGGTAATGTCTGAACGTACTATTGTACCTGCTTCGAAAGTAACACTTGCACCATCTTTAACATATACATATCCTTTCAACACAACAGTATCAGTAGCTTTTAAAACAACGTTAGTTTCAATGTTACCATTTAATACTACTTTGTTTCCACCTGTTGGTGTAGGAGTCTCTTCATCGTCTTTTTTAGTACATGAAGAAACTACGATTGAACCTAGCAAAATGATTGCTAATAATTTAATTGATTTCATTTTCTTTTCTTTGAGTTTATATTTTCTTAATACAAAGAAACACCCTTCAAGTTAACTCATCATAACATGTATGTTAAGTTTAAATTAATTGAAGGGTGAATGAAATAAATTAGTTAATGTTTTCTTAAAGCAAAGGGAGATTATATGAAAATCCTACACTAATTGTAGTCCCAAATTTCATCGTACTGATGATACGGTCTGAACTTTCATTATACGCTTTATTATTATCTAAGTTTTGATAGAATACTTGACTTTGGTTAAAAATATCAGATACATTTAACTTGATTTCAGCTTTTCTTTTCATCACTCTTCTCGAAAGCTGAATATCCATTACGTTTCTAGAATTCTCATAGATATCAGGATATCCTTGGAAACCTACAGAATAAATACGCTGACCTACTCTATTATAAAGTAAACTAGCTGCATATAATCCATCTTTAGAATTATATTGTAAACCTCCATTTAATAAATATGGTGACTGACCTTGTAATGCTCTTTCTATATTTCCTTGATTAGTTAAATATACTTTAGAATACATTAACGAAGCATTAGTATAAAAAGTGATTTGCTCGAATACATCAGAGAAATCTATAAATCCTAATTTTTTACGAAACTCTAACTCCAATCCGTATGTGTTCGCTTTATCAGCGTTATCAAACGACAATCTTCTCAAATCAGCGTTTGAACTTGAATTCACAATTTGCTCGATTGGGTTTTGAAATTGTTTATAAAAAACGGTGAAAGTTATCGCTTCTCCTGCACTTGGGTAATATTCTATACGCGAATCCACATTATAATTCTCACTTCTTTTTAAATTAGGATTACCTATTAATGAGGTCCCAGTAATGAAATCGTAGAACTCAAATGGCGCTAATTCTCTGAATTCCGGACGAGATACTGTTTTAGAAGCCGAGAATCTATAATTTGTTTTTTCAGTAATTTCATAGGTAAAATTCATTGAAGGTAAAATATCTACATAAGTATTATTCGATTCTACCTTAGTTGAGGTTGCATCTTGCGCATCAATATTCTGATTGAACATTTCCATACGAACACCAACATTTAATTTTACTCTTGTTTTGTATTGTTGGTCTAACATTAGATAAGCTGCATTCAACATCGATGTTGCATAATATTTATCACTATTATTAGTGAACTCACTCAACACAAATCCAGTTGTTGAAATATTCTCTTCTGCAAAGATTTGATCTTTAGGTAATGTTAACAAGCTATCGCTACTTGTGAAACTCGCTTTAGTATAGTTAAATATACGTGCACTAAAGTTTCTCTGTTTCATCAAATTCAATACTCCCATTTTTAATGAACCTTTTTGATCCATTAATTTATATGGTAACGACACCGAAACATTTCCACCAAAATTACTTTCTCTCATATCTGAGAAGAATCTACGTGAATTCCTATCAACCAATGTATATTCAGCATCGGTTTGATCAATTGGTCTATTATAAAATATCGTTCTTAAATCAGGTTGACTACTAGCAATATTTGCATAATTCAAATTCCAATTTAATTTCGCATCATTTTCTGAAATTGAATGACTTCCTTCTAATTGAGAGTTTAATAAACTTTTTTGAGTAAGCTCGTTAGAATTAAATTTAATGCTTACTAAGTTATTTATATTATTACCAGATCTATCTAAATAATTCTCATCGAAAGTTCTGTTATAAATATTTTTAAATGAAAATCTGTTTTTACCACTTACATAGGTAAAATTAGCTAAAGCACCTACGTTTGTTGTAAACTTATATTGTGTATTGTCGTAAGAATATACAGCATTAGGACCGTCATAGTCTAAGCGCTGCGAAGGATTGATACGTTGATCGTTACGATAGGTAATCGATGTGATTGACCCAAATGAACTTTCATTTTTCATCGATTTTTTATTCCCAAAAGTTACCTGATAACTTTGACTAGGTAAAGCAACCGAGTTTTTTTCTACGTACGAATTATTCAATGTTTTTGTAGCTGCAATTTGATTCGCTAGGCCTGCACTAGCATATTTTTGTCGACTACTTGGAAACGACTCCGATAAATTTCTATCACCATTTGAAAAGCCGAAATAATCACTTGTTGAATGTCCGTTCGAAATAAATTTCTTAAATGTTGATTGAGAGTTGAATCCTATAGAGGTTGAAAAATCGATGAAGTTTTCTTCAGGGATATCTTTGGTTACTACTTGAATTACTCCACCTGCAAAATCTGCAGGTAAATTAGCTGAAGCTGTTTTATTAATTGTAATTCTATCAATTAAATTAGAAGGAATAATATCGAATGAAAATGCTTTTTTATCAGGCTCAGAACTTGGTAGCATCGCATTATTAATGGTTGCTGTGTTGTACCTGTCAGCAAGCCCTCTAATCACCACGAATTTATTATCCTGGATAGATGTTCCACTTACTCTTTTTAATACGTCTGAAGTATTTTTATCAGGAGATTTTTTTATTAAATCAGAAGATATACCATCGGAAATAGAAATGTTATTTTTTTGAATGGTATACATCGCTCCTAAGCTTTCTTTTTTGAAGCTTGAGGTAACTACTACTTCTTGCAAAGCAACACCACTTTCGGCCATCGACATATTTAATGTCGTTACTTTTCCAGCATTAACTGTAATCCCTTCAATCACTTTAGTTTCATACGATACATATTTAAACACTAGCTTGTAAGTGCCAGGATTTAAATTATTCAGCTCATATACACCATCGAAATTGGTTTGGGTACCAATAGTAGTTCCTTCGATTAACACTACTGAGCCTATTAATGGCTCATTATTGTTCTTATCGAATATTTTTCCCGAAATTTTTCCTTTCGAAGAATTCTCATTTCCAGCCTGTGCGAACGCTACCTGTATAATCACAAATAGGGTTAACAAAGAAAATTTAATACGTTTCACCTTTTAAATAAATTGTTTAGGCAAAGGTATTTCGGGTATATTAATTCAATGTTAACGATTGATTAATAAATGATTTCGAGAAAATTAGCTTAGGGTTAAATAAAAACTCAAGCTATTGAGTCTGAGGGCTATTTTTCGGGATTGGATTGGTACGGTAAGCCCATTTTCTTAAACACAAAATGCAATAACCAAATCGGACCAATTAACAGAAATTGTACATCTTTTAAGAAAGAAGGTTTTTTACCCTCTACTTTATGTCCTATAAATTGAAATATCCAGGCAACTACAAATATAATGGTACAGATTAACCATAGTGGTGTTCCTCCTGCTTGTTCATTGTATTCCAATTGAACAATGATATAAGAAAACACTCCTGTAACTATAATCATCGCAAATGCTAATATCGGCGATAACTTATAATAATAGTATAATGAGAAAGCGATAACTATAGAAGCCCAGTTGATGTATGGGAATTCTTTCATGAATTCTGGCATTGGTATCGCCCATATTAATCCAAGTAAACTAAAAACAATAGATGGAACTGCAATCCAATGAATAAGCTTGTTAGTGCTGTTTTGGTGACTAACGCCATATTCGGTTAAGAGTTGGTCTAGTTTTGTCATAATATTGAGTATTGGGTAGTGGGTAGTGAGTATTGAGTTGGGAAAATAAGTTTCTCACTACTCAATACCCACTACTCATTACTATTTAGCAAACGACACAGCCCTTGTCTCTCTAATTACGGTTACTTTAACCTGACCAGGATATGTCATTTCTGTTTGTATTCTTTCTGCTATATCAAATGATAGTGCTTCAGCTTGTTGGTCGGTAATTTTCTCACTCTCCACAATTACCCTTAGCTCACGACCTGCTTGTATCGCAAATGTTTTTTCTACTCCTGGGTACGATAAAGCTAAGTCTTCCATTTCTTTTAAACGTTTGATATAACTTTCAACTACCTCACGACGAGCACCGGGGCGAGCACCTGATATCGCATCACAAGCTTGAATAATTGGAGACAATATACTTGTCATCTCAATTTCATCATGGTGAGCTCCTATCGCATTACATACTTCTGGATGTTCTTTATACTTTTCAGCTAACTGCATACCCAAGATCGCGTGTGGTACTTCAGGATTATCTTCAGATACTTTACCAATATCGTGCAATAAACCAGCTCTTCTAGCCATCTTCACATTTAAGCCTAACTCTGCCGCCATAATTGCGCAGAAATTAGCCACTTCGCGTGAGTGTTGTAGTAAGTTTTGACCGTATGACGAACGGTACTTCATACGACCAACCATTCTGATAAGTTCAGGATGTAAGCCATGAATACCTAAATCAATTACTGTACGTTCACCAGTTTCTATAATTTCTTCTTCCAGTTGTTTTTTCGTTTTTGCAACTACTTCTTCAATACGTGCAGGGTGGATACGACCATCAGTTACTAATCTGTGTAACGATAAACGAGCTAACTCTCTACGTACTGGATCGAAGCCTGATAAAATAATAGCCTCAGGAGTATCGTCAACAATAATTTCAATTCCTGTTGCCGCTTCTAATGCACGAATGTTACGTCCTTCTCTTCCTATAATTCTACCTTTTACTTCATCACTCTCAATATTGAATACTGAAACTGTATTCTCTATTGCAGCTTCCGTTGCCGAACGCTGAATAGTTTGTATTACAATTTTTTTAGCTTCTTTAGCAGCTGTCATCTTCGCGTCCTCAACGATATCTTTAATCATCGACATCGCATTGGTGCGTGCTTCATCTTTTAAAGCTTCTACTAATTGCTGCTTAGCATCCTCAACAGATAAACCTGAGATTTTTTCTAATTGAGTTACTTGTTGTAAATGCAACTGATCAACTTCTGCTTTCTTTTTATCTAAAAGTTCTATCTGACGATTTAAATTCTGACGAAGAGTATCTAGCTCTTGTTCCTTACGAGTATTGTTCTCGAGCTTTTGACTTAAACTTTGTTCTTTTTGTTTAAGCGTATTATCTCTTTGGGCAGCTTGTTGATTCTTTTGTTGAATCTCTGCCTCATGCTCTGCCTTTAATTGTAGGAATTTCTCTTTAGCCTCTAATAATTTGTTTTTCTTTAATAATTCGGCTTGAGACTCTGATTCCTTAATTATTTTCTCTGCTTTTTCTTTTGCAATCTGCTCATGATTTTGGATTCCTTTTTTCAGCAGCATTTGTGCCACAATAAATCCTATCACTAGAGCTACGATTCCTGTTACGATCGTTATTACCATTTTAGTTTTTCGTTAAATTAATTATACCATATGCGCTATTTATATAGCCGCACAACAGCAAAACAGAGATGGTCAAAATACTATTGCTTAAACAGGTAGTCGCTGAGCTTTTTGTCGATTTGTTCTATCTGCTGAGAAAAATCTAAGCTCATGTTCTTATGGTTTTTATCCAGATTCAAATGTTCTGTTGCAATTTGTAGTATGCACATGGAAAGCAAATCTTGTTTATCTCGTACGGCATAGTTCTCCTGGAACTCTTTAATACGGTCGTTAACTAGTTTGGCTGCCTTCCTAACATTCTCCTCATCCTCACTATTTATTTTTAAAGGATAAACCCTGTCGGCAATATTAATTTTAATGGAAATTTCTCCCATCTGGTGTTTTTATAGCTATTGTTATTTACTTGCTCAAAATAGCAATACATTTGTCTATTTCTCGCACAAAATCGTTAATTTTCGTCTTAATGTCAAGTGTCTTCTCATTGGTTACTGCCACACTTTTCGCCAATTTCAGTATTCTATGCTTCTCTTCCAAGTCTTTAAGCTCCGATGAGATTTCCGAAAATTTCTTTCTTAATTGTTCATTATCCCCTAATAAGAGCTCATTCTGCTCCTTCAATGCATCGCAATACTCCATGAGCATTTCTACCTTTTTCTCTATCGTAGCTAGGGTCTTCAATTTATTGTCTTCTTATTTCAGCTCCTACTTCTTTTTCAAATGAGGCAATCAATTTATCCATTACCCCGTCAATAACCTGATCTTGTAGTGTTTTTTCTTCATCCATCAAGATAAAACTCAAGGCATAAGATTTCTTACCTGCCGGCAATTTATCTCCTTCATACACATCAAAAATGTCGATATTCTTTAATAAGCGCTGTTCAGCTTGATTAGCAATCTTTTTCAATTGCTCAAAACTCACTTCCTTATTAATCAACATCGATAAATCTCTTCTTACTGCTGGATATTTTGGCGCTCCCTTATACTCTCTCTTTCTTTTCATCACATTGGCCATCAATGCATCCATGTTAATGTCTGCAAAAAACACCTCTTGAGCGATATCAAATTGCTTCAATATCTTTTTATTAATGGAAGATACCTTAATTATTTCTGTTTTACCTAATAAATAAACAAATCCCTCTCCACTATTCTCTTTTAATGCTTGGGTTTTAATTCCTGTCAAGCCTACTCTGACTAATACCTGATCGACAATTGTTTTAAGGTTAAAGATTGTATTCTTAACTGCCTTATCCGACCAATGTTCTGCATGTGTTAACCCAGTTAAAAATAAACTCAAATGTGCATTTTCATAATAACCGGTCGACGATTTATGATAGGTACTTCCCCATTCATACAATTTCAAATCGCTAGCTCTTCTATTGATGTTGTATGATATCGCTTCTAAACCTGAACTCAACATCTGATTTCTTAATACATTAAGTTCAATACTTAAAGGATTAAGAATTTCAACTTGGTTGCTCGGATCTGCTATTTCGTTGTTTTTTGCTGATGTTAATGAATTCGACATCATTTCCTGAAAACCTAAAGAGCTTAAGAATTCTGATAAGATTTCTTTCACTCGATCTTCATCGGGTTTTGTTGTAAACGATAAAGATGATTTCAAATGCATCGGCATGTCGATATTATTCAAGCCGTAAATTCGTAATATCTCTTCAACAATATCACAAGGCCTGGTAACATCTACTTTTGATAATGGTACTTTTAATTTTACCGAGTCTGGTTTTTCTTCCAACAACTTTATCCCTAAGCCCGATAAAATATCTAACATCTCTTTAGGTTCTATCTCTTTACCTATAAGTTTTTGAGCATAATCGTATTTTAAAACTATTTCAGCAGGCTGAATTGGATTTGGGTAGTAATCGCTAATACACGCCTCTGCACTTCCTCCTGCCTCAGCTAACACTAACTCCACTGCTTCAGAAATTGCCATTAAACACATATCAGGATCAGTACCTCTCTCAAATCTAAATGAGGCATCTGTTTTTAAATCATGCGCCTTAGAAGATTTACGTACCAATGCTGAGTTAAAATAAGCACTCTCCAAAAATATATTGGTAGTCGACATGCTTACTGAAGTACTCATACCCCCCATTGTGCCTGCAATACCTATCACTCCAGATTCGTCGGCTATAACCAACTCTCCGCCTAACATCTCACGATCGGTACCATCAAGAGTTTGTAGCTTTTCTTTTGCTAAGGCTCTTCGTACTATAATTTTCGATCCTTTGATTTTATCTGCATCATAGGCATGCATCGGTTGACCCAAGCCATGGCAGATATAATTTGTGATGTCAACTATATTATTTATTGATTTTAATCCTATGGATTGCAATTTAGTTTTCAACCATGCGGGCGATTCCTTAACCTGAACTCCAGAAATAGAAATCCCTGTAAATCTTGGACAATCGTCGTTCGATTGCACTTCAATTTGCATGTTTCCTTTTTCGTGCACAGGAAGCATTTTATGCTCTGTTCTCTTAATGGATGTTTTATAGATGGCTGCTAAATCTCTGGCAACCCCTAAATGAGAAGCTGCATCTGCACGGTTGGGTGTTAGTCCGATTTCGAATATGGTATCCGATTCTAATTTAAAGTATTCTTTAACAGGCAAACCGATAGGCGCATCGTTAGGAAGTACTTTTATTCCATCGTGCGATTTTCCTAAACCTATTTCATCCTCGGCACAAATCATTCCTTCGGATAATTCAGATCTTATTTTCGATTTATTTATTTTGAACGGCTCTCCCTCTAAAGGGTGTACTGTTGTACCAACTGTGGCAACAATCACTTTCTGACCAACAGCAACATTAGGAGCACCGCAAACAATCTGCAGTAAATCATCTGCACCTACATCTACTTTTGTTATGCGCAAACGATCGGCATTAGGATGCTGCCAACATTCTTTAACTTCAGCAATTACTAAACCCTCTAATCCACCTTTTATCGATTCCACTAATTCTGTTGATTCTACTTCTAATCCTACAGATGTTAATGCATCACCTATTTCCTGGGTATTATCATTAAGATCAATATATTCTCTTAGCCACTTATACGAAATCTTCATTTACAAAAACCTTTTCACAAAAGTAAGAAAAAAAGCACAATGGATTAGCACCTTATGCTATATCTATTAAAGCATCCCTTCATCACAGAAACTCAAGTATTTATTCTCGTAAATAATTAAATGGTCTAACAACTTAATATCCATCAACATTGCAGCATCGTTAAATTTTCTGGTTAATAAAATATCTTCTGTACTGGCAATCAAATTTCCGGAGGGATGATTATGGCAAAGTATGATACCACTAGCTAGGCATTCGATGGCCGACTTCAGGATCAAACGCACATCAACAACGGTTCCATTAATACCACCCTTGCTCATGCATTTTTTCTGAATAATGAAATTACCTCTGTTTAAATAGATTACCCAGAATTCCTCGTGTGTAAGGTCTGCAAAATGCTCCCTCATTAACTGATGGATCTGTTCGCTACCTTGTATTTTAGTTAATTCGGGACGATTAATTTCTTTACGGCGTTGACCAAGCTCCATGCAAGCAGATATCATAATTGCCTTTACATCACCTATCCCTTTGTGCTGCTTTAGTTCGGATAAACTCAGTTTCGAGAGCTTGTTTAACTCCGAATCCACGCTTTTAAGTAATTTTTGGGAAATACTCAAGGCGTCTTCATTTGGGGTTCCACTCCCGATAATGATGGCTAATAATTCCGCATCACTTAAACTTTGCCTTCCAAGTCTTTTTAATTTCTCTCTTGGCTTATCAGATTCTGACCAATGCTTGATGGTCAATTTATCACCTACTACTTCCTTCACGAAAGTAAAATACGCTTAAATAAAAAAATCCTGCAACTGTAAAGATGCAGGATTTTTTATCAGCAGAATATGTTACAACTAAGCGACTAGCTTAATGAATTAACGTATTTTGTTAATTTAGACTTGTTGTTAGCTGCTTTATTTCTGTGAATAACATTCTTTTTAGCTAAACGATCAATCATCGAAACTACTTTTTTCAATAGTTCAGATGCTTCTGATTTAGAACTAGTTGTACGCAATTTTTTAACTGCATTACGTGTAGTTTTAGCTTGATATCTGTTTCTCAAACGTTTTGTAGCGTTTGCTCTAATTCTCTTAATTGCTGATTTATGATTTGCCATTGCTTATTATTTCAAAAGGACTGCAAATATACGGTCAGATTTCTAATTTCCAAAGTATAAATTCAAAAAGAAGAAAATATCTTATCTTTAGCCCTAATTATGCGCAAAATAACACTTTTTATGGGAATTCTGGTCCTCATAGGATCAGGATTAGCCTACTCTTGGGGCTTTTTTGCCCACAAAAGAGTGAACAGGTTAGCCGTTTTTACGCTACCTAAAGAACTGATGGGCTTTTATAAGAGCAATATCGACTATATCACAGAACAGGCTGTAGCGCCAGATAAAAGACGTTATTCCGACAAAGAAGAGGCTCCTCGTCATTATTTAGATGCAGACCACTACCACCCGACCCACCCATTCGATAGCATCCCCATGAAATGGAATGATGCAAAGGCAAAATATTCTGAAGATACATTAAAAGAATATGGAACAGTTCCTTGGAGGATTCAAGAGCGCTTAAACCAACTTACTCAAGCCTTTAAGGAAAGGGATTCGGCAAAAATATTGTTTTATTCGGCAGATTTAGGCCATTATGTAGCCGATGCTTGTGTTCCATTGCATTCTACATTGAATTATGATGGGCAAATGACTGGGCAGAAAGGATTACATAGTTTCTGGGAATCGCGTTTACCAGAACTTTTTGCCAACGATTACTATTACTGGGTTGGTAAAGCCGAATATATAGAAGATCCATTAGCAGAATCTTTTAATTTATTAAAGGGCAGTTTTGCAGCTTTAGACTCCGTGTTTAATTACGAAAAAGAACTTAGCTTAAAATTCGGAGACGATAAAAAGTACAGTATGGAGCAAAAAGGGAATAAAAATGTAAGAGTATATTCTTATGAATTCTCGAAAGCCTATCACGAAAAATTAGATGGCATGGTGGAGCGTCGAATGAGAGTAGCTATAAAAGCAGTAGGTAGTTATTGGTATACCGCTTGGGTAAATGCAGGTCAGCCTAACATGAAAAAACTCATTAATAAATCTCAAAATTCAGAAGAAAAAGAAAGAATTTCTAAAGAGGAAGCGGCCTATAAACAAGGCAAAGCATTGGGAAGAAAAGAGAGTGATTAATATGCTGGAATGCTGATATGCTGGAATGCTAGTATTTTATTAGCATATTAACATATCAGCATATTAGCATACGAACTAGGCATAGCTATTCAACATTACAGGCATAACCAACATCAATACATCTTCATTATTATCTGTATTAACTGGTAATAAAATACCTGCTCTGTTTGGAGTCGACATTTCTAAGATTACTTCTTCAGTATTTAAGTTACTTAACATTTCGATAATAAACTTCGCGTTAAAGCCGATTTCAATATCTTCTCCTTCGTACTGGCAACTTAGGCGTTCGTGAGCTTCGTTTGAGAAGTCCATATCTTCAGCCGAAATTTGTAATTCCGAACCAGAAATTTTCAACCTTACTTGGTGAGTAGTTTTATTTGAGAAAATAGATACACGACGTAAGCATGATAATAATTGATTACGATCGATTGTTAATTTATTAGGATTATTTACAGGTATTACTGCTTCGTAATCAGGATATTTCTCATCAATTAATCTACAGATTAAGTTTACATTATTAAATGAGAAGGAAGCATTCGTATTGTTATATTCAACACTTACACTGATATCCTCTACTGGTAATGAGGTTTTTAATAAGTTCAACGCTTTTTTAGGCAGGATAAAAGAATTACTTACATCCGCTTTAGCATCTCTTCTTCTATATCTTACTAATTTATGAGCATCTGTGGCTACAAAAGTTAGGTTTTCCGACGACATCTGGCAATAAACACCGGTCATTGCTGGACGTAATTCATCAGTACTCACAGCGAAAATAGTTTTTGCAATTGCTTCAGATAATACCGATGCCGATATCATCAACGATGCAGCTTGTTCAATTCTTGGAATTTTAGGAAAATCCTCTCCATTTTCACCAACTAACTTGTACTTACCTTCTCCTGCAGTCATCTCTATTGAAAAGTTTTCAGCAGAAATAGTAAAGGTAATAGGTTGTTCTGGTAGTGTTTTTAAGGTATCCAATAAAATCTTAGAAGGAACAGCAATTTTACCATTTTCTTTCGCCTCAACAGCTAAAGAGGTTGTCATGGTAGTTTGCAAATCCGTTGCCGAAACAGTTAGATTTCCACTATTAATTTCAAATAAGAAATTTTCAATAATAGGGAGAACTGTATTAGTGCTTAAGGCACCGCTAATCACTTGTAATTGCTTCAATAATGCCGAAGAAGATACAATAAACTTCATTTCTTAATTTTTTTCTAGTTTGATAGCAAATATATAATATTAATTGAGCTTATTTAACTGGGGTGGAAAAGAAATCTTTATAACTGGCTATTAAAGGGTTAAACACTCTATATTGCCCATTATAAACAGTTCCTCCATTAATTCTTACAAAACAACGGTCGCGGTCGAAATCATATTCTTCTGATTTTGGCAGAAATTTTTCCCCGTCAAAATACCTTTTGTATAGCTCGACCTTTTTAGCTTGCCCCTCTTTATTATACACCGTAATAATGGCAATTAAGTTTTCTGGGATAAGAAGTTGTTCTATGTTAACTTTTTTAGTGTTCAATATATTCTCATATTGAATGTCGGCATAACCTATTAAATAGTTCCTGAGAAACTCGCCATTAATACCCCCTTTAGCAGTGTCTCCAGCTTTGTTAAACAAAGAAACATGTTTTGCTCCTTCTACTTTCAAAGTGAATGAAGCTTCGTTACTTTGTGGATATTCAATTTGAATTATACTGATATCTTGTGGGGCAATTCTGAAAATCTCTCTATCCTTCCATACTTCCACATTAGCATTGTATCTAACGGTTAAATATCCATCAAACCCAGGTATATGTGTAATAAATGGATCATCTGCACCATCTAGCAACATAAATGTTCCAACTCCATCCATAGTAGCTCCACCTACAAAATACTTTTTCTCTAATGAACCATCAGTGTATATTTCTACCTGCACAGCTCCAGTAGCTAACTGTTTCATTAAATTTTCTTTCATTGGTTTATTCACAGGTGATTTTACCTCAACCCTTTTAATGGTCTCTAGTAAAATACCTATCACATCTTTTCTTACACGAATTGAGTCATTTACAAACCATATTTTATTTTTCTTAGTCAGGTTTAATACTTTCCCAGTTTTGTCTGAAATAATAATTTTATCAATTGAAGCGGTATCTTCAACTGCAAAGTCTTTCAAACTACTACTTATACTACCCTTACTACCTTTTTTATAATATAAAACAGCTGCTAATACAAGTAATAATAATAAAACGAAAATGTATATTCTATTTTTTTTCATAACTCTCTATGCGTATTTCTTTCTTCTTTGATAATACAAAACAACTCCTATGAGTATTACAATTACTACTGGCATAACTATGTTAAATACTTGCCATCTAAATTTTTCTTTCTTAACTCTTTCTGTATCTAATAAACGTAATTTTACTTCTTTAGATCGAGCTGAAATTAAATTAAAATCATCAGCAAGCCAATCTATGGCATTTTGAATAAAAACACTATTCGAAAATGTTCTACGAGTAAATCTATCAAAGCCTAGTGGATACACAGCACTGTCTCTTCTCGAATAATAATTTTTAATAATATCCCCATCAGCTACCACTATCATTTTAGTAGGCTTACTTTCTTCTAAAAATTTAGCATTTGGATTTTGAGAAATTAATCTGTTTTTAAATACCGAATTGAATTTACCCTCAAGAGCAACAGCAGTTATTATGTTTTTCTTTACAAATTGTTGAGGATTGGGTTCAATAGCCAACATTTGAAGTGAGATTCTAACTGGCGCATTGAGTATTTTAGCATAATTAGATGATTGCAATAAAGGTGTTTTCTTAATTCCTTTAACATCTACTGTATCTATACTGCTTACAAATTCCGATCGTACACCATCCAAATTTTTAGCAACTGGATGAGTAGTGTTGGGTGTAAAAATAGGGAAGAACAACCATGGGAATAATTCTTGTTGAGGCTGACTGCCCACATTACCTGTAATAACTGGTATTGGCGCACATTGCACATCTTGAATTAAATCATTATTCACCCTTGCACCATAACTAAACAATTGGTCTTCTAAGTTAAGATTATAGGTGCTGGTAATCATCATTTGGTCTTCTCCTAAGCTATCCATATCAGCATTAAGATTGTCTATTAACCAAAGGATTTTACCTCCATTCATTGCATATTGGTCGAGGTTAAATTTCTCTCCTTCTTTAAATACCTGTGTTGGTTTTGCTACTACAATTGCTTTATATTTTACTAAATCTTGCACCGTAGATGCCCCTATCCTAACAAAAGACACATCATAATAATTGCGAAGAGTTTTGATAATATCTCCCATTCGGAAAGTATCTAGCTCACCATGATCGGTAGTAAATGCAATAGATGGGCGTTGTAGTTGTGTTACCTTTTTAATGTGATTCACTAACTGGAACTCTAAATTCATCACCGAATTATTCAATACCTCATCAGCTGAATTTGCAACGGTTGAGTTTTGTAATAATTGAAAGGCTTGCTCTCTTCCTCTATAGGTTACTATTGCACCTGGGATAATAATTTGTTGGCGTTGACCATTATCATCTCTTACCTGAACATTTATAGGTGTTAAACCTTTTTTAGAAAGTTGTTGAATAATTTCTTCTCTTACTTTCGGATCTGGATCTTCAGTAGGGTTGATAAATTCATATTCTAAATTTGATCCTGCATAGGCTTTTAAATCGTCGAGTGTTTCTTTTGTTGCACTGCTTAATCGTTTAAATCCCGCAGGAAACTCTCCTTCTAAATACACTTTAACATATACAACATCATTTAATCCCTGCATATATCCTTTACTTGCATCAGAAAGTGTAAATCTTTTCTCTTTAGTAAAGTCTATTCTGAAGAATGCAAAATTTGAAATGAAATTCAATAAAATAATGATGAGTAACATTACAATAAATGATACCCATGCCTGCTTTTTAAAATTGTTTGTGTGTTTCTTCTCCATACTACCACTTTCTACTTTCTAAAACCATTTTCGTAAGCACAACAAAAAAGGAGATAAATCCTAAAAAATAAATCCCATCTCTTGAATCAAATACTCCCCTACTCATCGACTGATAATGCTCGTTGATTCCTATTGCAGCGATAATATTATCTACTCTACCAAATAAATCTAATTTACTGAATGAGTCGAAACCTGAGTAACAAATAAAGCTTATAAACACAGCTAGTATAAAGGCTACAATTTGATTATCGCTAATGGAAGAAGCAAAGATTCCTATGGAAACTAAACTCGCTGCTAAGAAAACTAAACCTATATAAGATCCTATTACCGCACCAGAATCGACATTACCTTTTACTGAGCCTAATTGGTATACAGTTATGTAATATAATAATGTCGGTAGTATCGAGAGTACTACTATCATTAATCCAGCGAAATACTTACCTAAAATAATTTGTAATTCTGTTATTGGACGAGTTACTAACAACTCAATAGTTCCAGATTTATTCTCTTCAGAAAATGACCTCATGGTTATTGCTGGAATGAGGAATAAAAACACCCAAGGTGCTACACCAAAAAAACTATCCATAGTCGCAAAACCATATTCCAATATACTCGTATCTGTAAATACCCAAACAAACATTCCTGTAACCAAAAGGAATACTACTATGGATATATAGGCTATTAATGAGCTAAAGAAACCTGCTACTTCTTTCTTAAATATCGTCAGCATCGCTTGTTACTTTTTTTGTGTTAATCGACGAAATACGTCTTCTAATTTTTCTTCTTCTTTTTGAATACTTAACAGTACCAAATTATTTTTTACTGCAAATTCAAATATTGCCGAACGTACTGCTTCTTCATTGCTAGTACTTAACAGCCACATATTATCCGATACTTTATTTGCTTTCTTTACTCCTGCAATTGATTCTAATTTATTTTGATCAATAAACTTATCAAATTCAACCCTAAACACATACTCTCCTAAAGAGTGCGATTGTAAATTCTTAGTATCATCATTTGCAACAATCTTCCCTTTATTGATAATTACTACTTGATCACATATTGCTTCAACCTCTTGCATGATATGCGTAGATAAGATTACCGTTTTCTCTTTCCCTATTTGCTTAATTAATTTTCTGATTTCCGACAATTGATTCGGATCTAAACCCGATGTAGGTTCGTCCAATATCAGCACTTCCGGGTTATGAATCATGGCTTGTGCCAAACCCACCCTTTGACGATATCCTTTTGAAAGCTGACCTATTTTTTTGTGTTGCTCTCTCTCTAATCCCGTTAAGGCTACCATCTCCTTAATTCGCTCTGATGAGTTTTTTAGCTTATGTATTCCTGCAACAAACGCTAGATATTCTTTCACATACATATCCAAATACAAAGGATTATGCTCTGGCAAATAACCAATTCGTTTGCGAACTTCCATAGAATCGTCGATGGTATCATAACCACAAACGGTTACTTTACCAGAACTCGCTGGAATAAAACAAGTAATAATTTTCATGGTGGTAGATTTACCAGCACCATTAGGGCCTAAAAAACCTAATATTTTTCCAGGTTCGGCCTTAAATGAAATCTCATCTACAGCCTTTTGCTCCCCATAAATTTTGCTTAATCGATCTACTATTACCGACACTTCTTTAAGATTTAAATTTGAGCACGAAAGATAAGTATTTTAAATTTATCTTTGCGGCATGAGTACAAAAGAGGATATTTTTAAAAATGTAGTATCACATTCCAAAGAATATGGATTTGTGTTTCAATCGAGTGAAATATACGATGGATTAAGCGCTGTCTACGATTATGGGCAATTAGGCTCTGAGCTTAAAAATAACATCAAATTATATTGGTGGAAAGCTATGGTGCAAATGCATGAGAATATTGTAGGTATTGATTCTGCGATATTTATGCATCCGAAAATATGGAAGGCATCAGGTCATGTGGATGGTTTTAATGATCCCATGATTGATAATAAAGACTCTAAAAAAAGATATCGTGCTGATAATCTGTTAGAAGATAGAATTGCAAAGTATGAAAAAGAGGGAAAATCGCAGAAAGCAGCTGATTTACAGAATAGTTTAGATGAGGCCCTAAAATCTGATGATTTAACTAAACTGAAACAATTAATTATAGACCATGAGATTGCTTGTCCTATATCTGGGACAAGAAACTGGACAGATGTTCGTCAGTTTAACTTGATGTTCAGTACTCAATTTGGCTCTTTAGCCGAAGATGCAGAAGCAGTATACCTAAGACCAGAAACGGCACAAGGTATATTCGTTAATTTCTTAAACGTTCAGAAAACAGGTAGAATGAAAATCCCATTTGGGATTGCTCAAATAGGAAAAGCATTTAGAAATGAGGTTATTGCACGTCAGTTCATTATGCGTATGCGAGAATTTGAACAGATGGAAATGCAATTCTTTGTACGCCCAGGAACTGAAATGGAATGGTATAGCTATTGGAAAGAAGCCCGTTTGAAATGGCATTTAGCATTAGGTACACCAAAAGAGTCGTACCGCTACCACGACCACGCCAAACTAGCCCATTATGCTAATGCTGCTGTAGATATAGAGTTCGAATTTCCATTTGGATTTAAAGAAGTAGAGGGGATTCACTCTAGAACTGATTTTGATTTGAAACAACATCAAGAATTTTCTGGAAAGAAAATGCAATTTTTCGACCCAGAAATCAATCAAAATTATATCCCTTATGTAATAGAAACTTCAATCGGTTTAGATCGAATGTTTTTATTAACGATGTGTAATGCATATAAAGAAGAAGACCTTTCTGAAGGTGATAAAACAGATTCGAGGGTAGTATTAAAATTCCACCCTGCTCTTGCTCCAGTTAAAGCTACAGTAATGCCTTTAACTAAAAAGGACGGACTACCTGAAAAGGCTAGAGAAATAATGAATCTATTGAAATTAGATTTCAATGTGCAGTACGACGAAAAAGATTCTATTGGTAAGCGCTACCGTCGCCAAGATGCTATTGGTACACCATATTGTATTACTGTTGACTATGAGAGTTTAGAGAACAATACAGTTACTATACGACATAGAGATAGTATGGAACAAGAGCGTATCGCTATTGATGATTTACATAAAATGATTAGCGAAAATACCGGTTGGAAGAAATTACTTTCGTAATACAAAAACTAGTTAAATGAAATTCAAGTTTGTTTTTATTTTCAGCTTATAAAAAAAATTAAAGATCGTCTTCGTCTAAATCTTTAAATGGATTCTTATCATCCATTTCTTTTTTCGCCTGATTATAATACTCTTGAATTTCATTTTTCAATTGCTCCATTCGATAGCCATAATCTATACAGACATCAGAATTCAACATACCTAGTTGAAAACACATAAAGATTTGAGCATTTAAGCTCATCACATGTAAACGTAATCCTCCAAATAAAGAGACTTCTCTAAAAAACTCATTCTCCTCTTCACATAGTTCAGCGGCTGATGAATATAAACGCAACGCGCTTAGTCGTATATCTTTCGACATAAATTCATCAAGCTTTGACTGCTGACTTCCTATTTTATATATATCTACCGACAACTTCTGCACCCTTGTACATAGACTAGTCATTTTCTCTGAATTTGCATTTATCATCTTAAAAAGCATTTCTCCAAATTTCCAATAGAAAGCACAATGCTACAACCGCATTTATGCAGGTTTATTTATCATCATAAAATTTCTTACATTTATCTATGCGATTACTATTTACCCTTGTAACCACTCTATCCTTAACTACTTATGCATCCGCACAAGTAAAAGAATTAGGAGTAAAAACTGGAATCACCAATTCTTTAATTAAAATAAACGAATACGACCCTAACAATTCTGGTGTAGCTAAAAAGTATAACACTAGTAATGGACAAAGTTTTTATGTGCAAGCCTTTGCTCAAGTGTATCACTACAAAAATTTTAGTTTACAAGGTGGTATTGGTATGATAGAGAAAAGCTCTGATTACACATATAAAGTGAGGATTGGAAATACTTCTGATTCCGCTCAAATAAATACCTTATTAGAAACCCGTTCATTCTTTTTAGAGGCCAACACAAAAACTAAAATTCTGATACCTGAAGCTCCGTCTGTTATTCCCTACTTCCTATTAGGGGCACAGTATTTAATGCAAAACAAACAGACTAACACAATTCCATTTACATTACAAGAAAATCAAATTCAAGGTGTAATTGGTGTAGGTGCTGATATTGATGTTAAAAAACTGCATTTTTTTATTGAATACAACCGGTTCCTTAGCTTTAATAGGAATTATAGTCAGGATAGCAATTACGACTATTTTGAAAAATCAGGTGCTTTTTTAATAGGAATGAAGTTTATTCTTAAACCCCAAAAAAACAAATAGTCCTAATTTCAAACTTAAGGATTGTATCTTTGCCAGATGATCATAAAAACTGCTGAATTCTTAATTAGCAATACTAAACAAGACAAATTACCTGCTCCGACAAAGCCAGAGTATGCCTTTATTGGCCGCTCTAATGTGGGCAAATCCTCTTTAATAAACATGCTTTGTAGAAAAAAGGGCTTAGCAAAGACCTCACAAAGTCCAGGGAAAACTCAAGTAATAAACCATTTTATTATAAACGATGATTGGTATTTAGTAGACTTACCAGGATATGGTTATGCAAAAGTATCTCAAACAACAAGGAAATCGTGGGAAGGAATGATTAAAACTTATTTGGAGAGCAGAGAAAACTTGCAGTGCGTTATGGTGTTAATAGATTCGAGATTAGAGCCCCAAAAAGTAGATCTTGAATTTATCGATTGGCTTGGTGGGAAGGGAATTCCGTTTTGTATTATTTTCACCAAAGCAGATAAACAATCGAAAAGCAAAACCGGAGCAAGTGTAGAACTATTTAAAAAAGCATTACTTAAAAATTGGGAAGAATTGCCCGTTTATTTTGTAACGTCGGCAGAAGAAGGTACTGGGAAAGAGGAAGTATTAAATTATATCGACGAAATTAATCAGCAATTTGAGCCCAATCATCCAATAGAATAAAAATGAAAAATTATTTATCACTGATAAAATTTAGTCATACCATTTTTGCCTTACCGTTTGCCATCATTGGTTTTTTCTTAGGGCTCTCATCTAGTAATACATCATTCGAACTAAAATTATTTCTTCTGATGTTAGTTTGCATGGTTACTGCTAGAAGTGCAGCTATGGCCTTTAACCGTTATATCGATAGAGATATTGATATACAAAACCCAAGAACCAAAAACAGAGAAATACCTGCAGGAATAGTTAAAGCAAATACAGCATTATTCTATGTTATCTTTAACAGTATTGTTTTTATTGCTTCTACATATTTTATCAACCCTATTTGTTTTTATTTATCACCCGTAGCGTTATTTGTTATTCTTGCCTATAGCTACACAAAGAGATTTACAGCACTTTGTCATTTTGTATTAGGTTTAGGACTATCATTAGCACCAATAGGAGCTTACTTAGTAGTTACAGGTGAATTCGCATTAACACCAATATTGTTTTCTTTATCGGTATTAACATGGGTAAGTGGATTTGATATTATTTATGCATTACAAGATGAAGAGTTCGATAAGTCTTTATCCTTGCATTCTATTCCTAGCAAAATAGGTACTAAAAATGCATTAAATCTCTCTAGCATACTTCATGTTTTTTCTGCGAGTTTTGTAATTATTCCAGGTATTTTAGAATCTTTCTCTTGGATGTATTGGATTGGGGTAGCAATTTTTTGTGGAATGCTTGTTTACCAACACCGACTCGTAAAACCAAACGACTTAAGTAAAGTGAATTTAGCATTTATGACCACCAATGGTATCGCTAGTATTTTCTTTGCAGCATTTTTCTTAATTGATTATTTCTTTGTTTAATTTCTTATTAACATGTATTCTTTAGATAAACTTAAAAGATTTTTCTTACCCGAAACCCTTGATATTACTTGGGAAAACCTACTCCCCTATTTTCAGAAATTAGAAAGTAGAAATTTAAATACAATAGATGAATTACATCAATGGCTAAAAGATAGAAGCGAATTAGAAGCCGTACTAGAAGAAGATTTTGCATGGAGGTACATCCGAATGACATGTGATACTACAAATGAAAAGTATCAACAAGATTTTGAGTATTTCGCTACTCAGATTGAACCACAGTTAGCCGATTGGACCAACACACTCAACGAGAAATTTTTATCTAATTCTCTCCTTGATAAATTAGATCAAAAAAAATACGGAATTTATATTCGTTCATTAAAAAATCAATTTGAATTGTTCAGAAAAGAAAATATTCCACTATTCACTGAACTACAAATTGAACAACAAAAATACGGAAGCATTGCTGGCGCTATGAGTATAGAGTACAATGGTAAAGAGTATACTTTAGAACAAGCAGCAAATTTTATTAAAAGTACAAACAGAGAAGTTCGGAAAGAAGTTTATGAACTTATTCAGAAAAGACGCTTAGCTGATAAAAACACTTTAGATGATTTATTTACTAAGCTCATTAGCATAAGGCATCAAGTAGCCTTAAATGCAGGGTTCGAAAATTTCAGGGATTATATGTTCAGATCGTTGGGTAGATTCGATTACACTGCCGACGATTGTTTTAAATTTCATGAAGCGATAGAAAAAGAATTAGTGCCATTATTTAAAGAATTTGCAATAGAACGTGCTAAAAAATTAAACTTAGAAGTTCTGAAACCTTTCGATTCTGAAGTAGATGCAAGCGGGAAAGAAGCATTAAAACCATTTGACGGGGGGCAAGAATTACTTGATAAAAGCATTGCATGTTTCAGTAAAATCCATCCATATTTTGGCGAAAAACTAGCTACCATGAAAGAGCATCAGCTTATCGATTTAGAATCGAGAGCAGGTAAGGCTCCAGGAGGATATAACTATCCTTTAGCAGAATCAGGGGCACCATTTATTTTTATGAATGCAGCTAATGCAATGCGCGATTTAACAACCATGGTGCACGAAGGTGGTCATGCTGTACATACTTTTTTATCGAATTCATTAGAATTAAACGATTTCAAGAGAGTTCCCTCTGAAGTAGCTGAAGTAGCTTCAATGAGTATGGAATTAATTAGCATGGATGCATGGGATGTATTTTTCAACTCCACAGACGATTTAATAAGAGCTAAAGAAGAACAACTAAAAGATAGTTTAAAAACCTTACCATGGGTAGCCACTATAGATGCCTTTCAACATTGGATTTATACTCATCCCAACCATACACACGAAGAAAGAAGTATTGCATGGGAGAATTGTTTTAATCGTTTTGGAGCAAACTTTGTGAATTGGGATGGCTATGAACACTTCAAATTAAATTTATGGCAAAAGCAATTGCATTTATTTGAAGTACCTTTTTATTATATCGAATATGCCATCGCACAATTAGCTGCTATTGCTATATACAAAAACTTCAAAAAAGACCCTTCAAAAGCAATTTCACAATACATGAGTGCCCTAGAATTAGGATATACTAAATCCATCCCCGAAATCTATGAAGCCGCGGGGATTAAATTCGATTTTTCAGTAGAATACATCCATTCTTTAGTTGAATTTATGAAAGATGAGCTTTCAAATTTGAAGCAAAAGAATTAAAAACCTATTTTTGAGCCATGTTTAACGGAAAGAAAGTAATCGTTGTGTTGCCAGCTTATAATGCAGCAGCCACTTTAGAAATCACTTACAATGAAATCCCGATGGATATTGTTGATGATGTGATTTTAGTTGATGATGCCAGTAAAGACAACACTTCAGAACTTGCAAAAAGCATAGGCATTAAACATGTTATTCGTCACGAAAAAAACAAAGGCTACGGTGGGAATCAAAAAACGTGTTACGACAAAGCATTGGAGTTAGGTGCGGATATAGTAATCATGCTTCACCCCGATTATCAATACACTCCAAAATTAATTACTGCCATGACTAGCATTATTGGTAACGATTTGTATCATGTAGTGTTTGGTTCGAGGATATTAGGAAAAGGTGCACTTAAAGGTGGTATGCCATTGTATAAATATATTGCAAACAGGATACTCACCCTAACTCAAAATATTTTAATGAATCAAAAACTTTCTGAATACCACACAGGGTATAGAGCGTTTTCGAAAACAGTATTAAAAAGTATTAACTACCATCATAACTCCGACGATTTCGTATTCGACAATCAGATGATTGCACAAATATGTTTCAAAGGATTCGACATCGCAGAAGTTACTTGCCCTACAAAATACTTCGAAGAAGCTTCGTCTATCAATTTCAGAAGAAGTAGTATCTATGGCTTAGGCGTATTGTCTGTTTCTTTTGGATATTTCTTAGAGAAGTTAGGGATAGGAAAGAGAAAAATTTATAAGTCTTAACTCGTAGCTCGTAGTTCGTAAATGGTAAAACTAATTTATACTATCGAAATACGAGCTACGAGTTACGAAATAGGAATAAAAAAAGCCCAGTTAAATTTCTCTAACCAGGCAATTTACTACAAACACTAAGCTTCTTTTTATGGGCAGCCTGCTTTAAACTTTATACGTTGATCAATTTGATCAGCGCCACTAGCCCAGGCTCTTTTACGAATTGTTAATTCAATTTCTGTTAATGTCCAACCTGCAGGTATATTTAAAAATTTATCTACAGAACTCATGTAAATTTTAAACTTACCTGAAGCATCTTTTTTCATGGTTAGTTTTGGGTTATTCTGCAATTGCAAAAATTTTGAAGGTTCAATAGTTGCTGTAACACCACCAGTATCTTCTATCGTAGCTTTAATATATAATAAGGCATCTCCATCTGCAAGATTTTGCATAGTTGCTTTTTTCTCAATGGCATTATCATAAATAATGGCTAAAAATTTGTCTTGTAATATGGTTGTAGGGAAAGGATATAGAGTACCTTTATCTGTTTTTGGGGCATTTACAGCTAACACAAAATCGGTCGACTTAATATCAGGAGCTCCATAGCCACCACCATTTTTAGGTTTTACTAAGAAATTAATTCCTTTTTCATAAACCGTAGCCGCTGGCACTTCGTAAAATTCGGTTGGAATCATTTCATAATAATACACATTAGGACCTTTTGTATCGTCCTTAGTCATTTTTAATAATTCGTTAGAATTTTGCCAAGGTTTTTCTCCTTCTCCATTTACTTTTGGCGATCCTACACCAAATTCAAAAGGCGACCATGTCCAAATATAAAACGGACCTGGATCTGCCAGTAATAGTTGATTATGTTCTAAAGACTTATCTAACTTATCTAAGTCTACATATAAACGAACACTTTTTGTTACATCGGTAGGGTCTGGATCTATCCATGCGATTTGTGCAGATACAGATTTGACACTAATGAGTAATAATATTGCGAGTACTATCTTTTTCATATCGAAGGGTTTTTAATTACTTACTCTGTTTAATACTAAATCGTATGAATAAACAGTTTTTCCATCTGAACAATTTACAGGTTTACTTATTTGGAGAGTTTTATCAAAGCTTCTAATAGGGGCTAAAAGATTCAACTCAGATATTGGAGTTTTATCATTCGTCATGATAATTACTTTCGTCGGAAAATTATTATCATCGAATCTCCATCTTCCATTATCAATATCAAATAGGTTTAGAGTGAGGCCTGTAGTATCGCAAGTAAACAGGGTATCTTCACCTAAAATACTAAAAGTAATATTAGGCAATCCCGTACCACTTGTGTAATAGTCGGTCATGTCCATTTTTTCTTCAATGATTCCTGCTTTATCGTTTACAAAGAATGTTGATAGTACCCATTTAGAAGTTAAGCCATCTAGCTTACTAGCAGGAAGACCAATATCTTCGTATTCTTTTTTACAAGCATTAATTGTAATTGCTAACATTGCAAGAACAACTAATATTTTCTTTTCTATTTTCATTTAATATCTTTTATATAAATTCTAAAATCTAAATTCTAAATTCTAGTTAATTGCATCCTCCACTAGGGTTAAACACAAATACACCAGACTTCTCATTACTTGGGAATTGAAATACTAATCCATTACAATCCCAACTCGATCCTCTTATTGTCGCAGTTCTGTTGTAATATGCTGCAATTCTTTTACTATTGCTTAGACGATCTCCTTCCGAAAACAATTCCTTTCTTCTTTCCAATAAAACAGTAGATAAAATAGTAGCTGCATCGCTATTCAAAGCTAATGCTTTGTTAGGATTGGTTGGATATGCTCTATTGATAATTTGATTAATATCATTTACCGCTTGAGGTAAGTCAGTTCCTAATCGAGCTAATGCTTCAGCTCTAGTTAATAAAAGTTGAGTTAGGGTAATTGATGGTGTACCGAAATAAATATCATCATATTTTTTTACACCATAAAATTCCGTGGCTTTATCCTTATTGTATATATCAACCAATTTTCCTCTTTCATCGGTTGAATCAGAAGTAATAAGGGTATATAATTCTTTTGTAATAGATAAATTAGGTTGTATAGAACCACTAACCCTATACGCTCCAGTTAAATCCCCTCCTCTATTATCACCAATACCGGGGCTAGCAAAAGCAAATATAAATTCTGAGTTTTTAGCTGTTGGCGTACAATTCCCTGAATAGAATCTGTCAATAGAATCGCTCAAGGTAAATCTTCCTGAATTAATTACTTCGTTTAACAAAGGTAGTGCAGAAGTTAAATCATTTCTTTGAAAAAGCACCAATGCTTTTAAGGCTTTTGCAGCATCTATATCTGCGTATACTCCATTAGTCGCAGGTAAATTGGCAATAGCATAATCTAAATCTTCTAAAATAAAATCATACCCTTCTTTCACTGTTGAACGAGCTATAGGTTGAATCGACACCTCTTTTCTAAGTACTATTCCTAAATGGCTGTCATCTGAAGTATAACCTGAGGGTTGAGCCCATAATTGCATTACTTTGAAATGAGCCCAAGCTCGTAAAAATTTCGCTTCAGCTTTTGTTCTATTTTTTTGCTCTTCTGTTAATCCCGCTACTTGGGGAAATAAACTTTCGATTGTATTTACTCTATAGACAATGCGATAAAAATCTGTATATAGGCTAATTATATCTGAATTAAAAATGGTAGTTGCTCTATCGTAGGCTTCTGTTCTAAAAGTACCTCCATCATTATAGGGTTTAACTAAATCGTCGCCAGGTAAGTCGGCAAATATTTGGTAAGTTCCATCGTTTACATCTCCAGCCACATCATAAGCAGACAGTAAGAACGCCTGTAATTGTTGTGGTGTCGATACTGCCTCGTCTACTAAATACAAACTATCTTGATCAACCTCTAATTGTTTCTCACAACTGCTAAACAAAACCGCAGAAATGGTGATAGTTGTTATGCTGATATATTTTTTAACTATTTTCATGTGCTTCTACTTAAAAAGTTACACTTAATTGTAAACTATAGGTTTTCTCTTGAGGAGGAGTTAAGTAAGTAATACTCGAACTCATATTTCTATCCGCTGGGTTCTCAAAATCACGTGCTACTTCTGGATCCAAGCCTGGGTATTTAGTAAAGGTTAATAAATTTGTACCTATAAAAGATATTCTAGCAGAAGAAATTTTCAACTTAGTCAATTGTGCTTTAGGAATTCTATATCCAATAGTCACATTTCTTAAACGTGCAAATGTACCATCGTGAAGCCACATATCTGTATTGATCCATGGTGTACCAGAACCGTATGTTTTATTTTCAAGAGTTAGTATCGGAAATGCCGCCACATCACCTGGTTGTTGCCAACGATCAAATAAATCAGTACGCATATTCCAATCGGTAACTACACCCAATTGACGTTTAGCCGAAGACTCGTAAATATCTCCGCCCAAAACAAAATTAAACAAAATGCTTAAGTCCCAATTTTTATAACTGAACGTATTGTTTAATCCTCCAATGGCTTCAGGCAAAACATCACCTACAACCACTCGGTCATTGGGATTCCATTCATATGTTTGATTCCCATTGATATCTAAATACACAGGTCTACCTGTATTAGCATCTATGTGCGAGAAACGAACAAGATAATTTGTACCAATTGGACTTCCCACTTGAATTCTAGTATCATTCGTTCCACCACCTACTGCTTCTGAAGAATATAAACCAGTACTCAAAACTTCATTATAATTTCTTGCAATGTTAAAATTGGTAGTCCATTTAAATTCTTTATCAATATTTCTCGAAGTAATCGAAAATTCTATCCCTTCATTCAATACATCTCCAACATTAGCAATATATTTTTCAAAACCAACTGAGGCTGGCAAGCTTAAATCCATAAGCACATCTTTAGAATTACGAACATAATACTCTGCTGTTAATAGGATACGATCATTAATAAAACCAATATCCAATCCTATATTTTTAGTCCAAGAGGTTTCCCATCTTAAATCATCATTCCCTAATTGAGTAGGATAAGTGATTGGATTTCCATTATAACCAGTATTATTATTTTCCCAAATATAAAATCTAGAGTTTTCGGGAATATTTGCATTTCCGCTTTTACCTATACTTCCTCTTATTTTAAGCATACTAATTACTGGGTAATTTGCCATAAAGCCTTGTTCTGTTAAGAGCCATGATGCTGAAAATGCTGGGAAAAAGCCAAAGGCATAATTTTTTCCAAATCTCGATGAACCATCCACACGTAAAGTTGCTTCAACAAAAATTTTGTTCTTATATCCATAACTTGCACGTGAGAACATCGAGTTAAATTTCCACTCACTTTTTTCGCGAGTCAATAAATTATATGAATACAATACAGAGTCTTCTATTTTGGCATCTGGGTTATAAAATCCATCTGACATATTCGTAGCATTATGTCCTCTGCGATGTGAAACTGAACGTTGATACTCATATCCAGCCATAATTTTTAATTTATGTTTGATAGGCAATAGCACATCATATACTCCCTGAACAAATGTATTATAGTTTTTTACTGTACGAGTTCTTCTTTCAGCAAACCCTGCATGCGCAGTATTCAAATTAAATTCTTTGTCCTGATATTCATCATCATTAATAAGCATGTAATCTAAATTTGCATTCACATTGAAGCTTAACTGATCGTTTACACGAATATCGAATTGAGCTCCGTTAATAGTTCTATCCTCTACAGTTTTCCATTTTTTATGCAATTGAGCAATCATCGGATTATCACCACCTCTCCAAAGTGTTCCATCAGGATTATAAACAGGATAAATTGGTAAAGCTGTAGACATCGCAGAACCCAATCCTCCAGACCATCCTGTGTTTACACGGTTATTCACGCCTTTCGACAAAGAAGTATTCAAAGCGAGTTTTAAAAATTTATTAAAACGATAATCTCCATTCAACCTAAATGCAGTTCTGTTATAACTATTCCCAACTAAATAACTTTCATTATTAGAGTAACTTACATTACCTAATATCGAGTACTTCTGGGCACCCTTCGAAACAGTTACATTATGTGATTGCTTAACACCGGTTTGAGTCATTAAATCCACCCAATTCGTATTTGTTTTTCTGGCATCGTCCCAAGAAATCCCTCCTTTTAATGGAGCTAATCCCACTCCTCCATCGTTCTCGTAAGCCTCTTGATACAATTGTAGATATTGTTCGTTGTTCAACATATTAGGCAATGCTGTTGCCTGTGAAGCACCTACAGATCCACTATAACTAACTTCAAATCCTTTCTTCGCTTTTTTCGTAGTAATTAATATTACACCATTAGAACCTCTTGAACCGTAAATAGCATTCGCTGCAGCATCTTTCAATACATCTATAGATTCAATATCATCGGGGTTAATTGCTGCTAATGGGTTTTGATTCATCCCACCATTATTTCCCAATAAAAAATAATCCTGAGTAATCGGAATTCCATCTACCACATATAAAGGATCTCCGCCCGCACTAATTGAGGAAATCCCTCTCACCCTGATTACTGCTGCTGAACCAGCAGCTCCACTACCTGTAGTTACCTGCACTCCTGGCAATTTAGCTTGCATCGCCGATTCAAAACTTTGAACTGGCAAATCGTTAAGTTCTTTTGCTGAAATCCTAGAAATAGAACCCGTAACTTCTCTTTTGGTCTTTGTTCCGTAACCCACCACTACCACATCTTCCAACTGCTTAGAATCTTCATTAATTGTAAATGTAAAACTCTGATCACCGGTAGTAGTCTGAACTTCTCTCACTATGGTTCTAAAACCAAGCATAGAAATTCTAAGCTTGTATTTCTTGTTTGCTTCCAATTTTCCAAATGAAAAATTCCCTAAAGCATCTGTAATAGTAGCCATGTTGGTGCCTTCTATTACTACTCCTGCACCAATAATTGGTTCCTTTTTAGGATCCGTAACTTTACCCCGTATGCTTTGTGCAAATAAGGCTGAATTACAAAACAAGATGAAAAGTAAGAGTAGATTTCTCTTCATAATTATTATTTATAGGATTATTATTTTAGTTTGATTGATTGAATTTCCTTGTTTACATTTTAATATATATGTGCCTGACTGAAGACTCATCTCCGATTTTGCAATCGTATGCATTCCTATGGCACTACTCACTTTCTTGCTAAATACTTTTCTTCCCATAATGTCAAAAACATCAATCTCCATTGGCTCTCTGGAAACAGTAAAAGTTAAATTCAAATCATCTATCACTGGATTTGGAAATACTTCTAATGCTAGTTTTTCTGATTTCGAAAGTTGAAGTCCTGTAAGAGTATTCGGATTATTTAATTTTTTATCAAGATAAAAACGATACTCTCCTGCTGATAAAATAATTTTTTGATTCACATCATTAATCAACACAGAATCGCCACTAAATAATTCGTACCACCAACCTGTATGCTGAAAACTTGTGGTAATAGAATCTAACTTCACATTGAAATTGGCAACCGACAATGCATTTAAACTAGTATCATTTGCCTTATATAATTTCACAGAACCTGCAACCGAATAGGTATAATCCGACTTAGAAAAAACTTCTTGGGTATTTTTCAACCAAGCTAACATCGACATCACTTCGTAAATTCTTTTGCGGTTCGGGTCCAATAAATAATCCCAACGGATGGGTTTATTTCCTATCCTTCCATTAAAATCTATTGAATAATCATATCCCAATTCCCCAAATTGCCAAATCATTTTTGGCCCTTTAAGTGGTATTAAAAAACACATTGCAGCTTCTACTCTACGCATTGCTGTTTTAGGATTTTTAATAGAATATGAACCAAAAGAATTTCCGTATTGTAAATTTTTATACATTAATCTCTCTTCATCATGGCTCTCCGCGTATACTACTGCATGCGCATCATTCCAACCTCTATTCTTATAATCAGCCCAACTCAAATTACTTGTGCTCACAAATCCCATGGTGGCTTCGTTGAAATTATAATTTAAATTTCCCCAAAGCATAAAGCCATAATTCGCCAATTCTTTCTCCTCTGCATTATCTGCAAAATGCTCCAGAATTAAATATGCTGAAGTGTCGTATGTTCTTACTTTATTATATATTCTTTTCCAAATCGCGATTCTTGTAGGATCGTAAGCTCCCCATGCTGCTACATCCGTTCCTGTGTTTTTTTGAGTAAATCCTTTTGATAAATCAAACCTAAAACCATCGACTTTATATTCTTTTATCCAAAATTTTAATACCGTATCAACGAAATCTTTAGTCGCCTGACTTTCGTGATTAAAATCGTATCCAACACCAAAAGGATGCTTATCGGTTTGATTAAACCAAGGGTTATCAGCACTTGGTCTGTTATTCGTTTTATCAAAGTATAATCTCACCATTGGACTTTGTCCGAAAGAGTGATTCAATACCATATCAATCACTACTGCCATGCCTTGCTTGTGGCATTCGTCGATAAATGCTTTTGTGGCATTTTTTGTACCATAGTACTTATCTACACTGAAATAAAAAGATGGGTTATATCCCCAGCTTTCATTCCCTTCAAATTCATTAATTGGCATTAATTCAATAGTATTAATACCTAATTTTTTTAGGTAAGCCAGAGTATCTTTTAGTGTTTGAAAATCATGTCGTGCAATAAAATCTCTAAGTAATAATTCATATATCAACATCTTTTCCTTTGCAGGTTTAACAAAGTTGTCTGAGTGTTGCCAATTAAATGTTTCTTTAGCGGTATTTAATACCGACACATATTCAAATGTTTTTCCTGTTGGGTATTGAATTAAATTAGGATATGTTATTGATGGGATAAATGGATCGTTGTAATAATCTAAAACTTTCTCTGCATAGATATCAGCAATTCTTGTTTGCAAACTATCTACTACATACTGAAAACGATATTCTTTACCTTTCGTAAGTCCATCAATTTGAACCCACATTTTTTGCCCTGATGGGCTTTTGTTCATATATGATTTGCTTTCGAATTCCCAATTATTAAAATCGCCCACAACAAATGCAAATTCTTTGAAAGGTGCATGTAATTGTAGGATTACCGATGTATCAGAAATATAATTGATTCCATCTTTTGTACCTACTGGTGCAGAAGCAATATTAGGGCTTGTTCTAAAAAAAGTATAAATAGTATCTCTATATACATTTCCATTTTTTACCGCTTGAAAAATATAGGTATACTTCCCTACATTATTTTTATTTGCACTATCGATATAATTAATAACCGAATCGTTTGCCAATGTAGCAACAACTTGATTGTTTTTATAAAGGGTTAAACTAGCCTTTCCTGAGCAAACGGCTTTAAGATTTAAAGCTTGATTAGTTTTTAACACTTGAGCATTGCTTGTTTCAAATCTCGCTTGAAATGTGCCATCTGAAATTGCAATAAATATATCTGAACCATCGGCTTCTCTACCTACAATTGAGCCTGATTGGTTTCTGAATACAAATGCCAATTTTAACACTTTTTCCCCTGCTGGTACCGCATAAAATGAGTTTATATGATAGGTAATAGAAAATATATTATTGCCTAGGTTTGTCATTTTCACTTTAGCATCATCAGTGCCCCAAGTGCCTTGGACATATTTCCAAGAATTAGGTGTTGGGCTAAGGTTTGTAATAACACCAGTATGGGCATAAACAACCGTTTGACCCATTAATGCTTTGTTCCCTTTCGAGGCATCATAATAAATAGTCACTTGGTCGTTTTGTGTAGCAAAAGCTGGGTCTAAGGTCAGAATCTGCCCTTTTGAACTCGAAAACACAAAACACATCAATATGACGCCTAAAATTTTATTTATTACCCTATTTAAAAACCAATTCATAACTGCAATTTAAAAAAAAAATGAAGAAAAAATAAGAAAGTGTAAAAATTACACTTTTTAGAATAATTATAGATAGTGTATTTTTTACACTAAAATTTTGTAATCCGATTATTTAGTTATAATTTCATATCAAACTAATTTTTTAATTGTTATGAAAAAACTTTTACTTATAGCAGTATTGGCAGGTTTATCCTTCAGTACTCAAGCACGTAAAGTGGTGTTCCAAGTAGATATGGCGGGGCAAACTGTAGGTGCAAATGGCGTACACTTAGTGGGTAACTTTAAAGATATTAACTATGATGGTACTGATGAGAATGCTGGTCAATTCAACTGGGACCCTACTGCAAATGCAATGACGGACCCAAATGCTGATGGCATTTACTCAATTATGCTTGATATTGCAGGCAACTTACCTTATGAATTTAAATTTATAAACGGTAACGACTGGCCAGGTGCAGAAAATGTTCCTGCATTATCGCAAGTTGGTGGTGGAAACCAAAACCGTTGGGTTTATTTAGCTACAGGTACTGATACCGTAACTTTAGCTGCAATTAAATTTGGAACAAATGCTCCAAATGGGATGAAGGCTATTCGTTTCCGTGTAAACATGGCTACAGTATCTGCTGTAGACGTAAATGGTGTTCATGTGGCTGGTGACTTCCAAGGATGGAACCCAGGCAAAACAAGAATGGTAAATTATGCTGGTAATGGTGCATTCAATGGTACAATCTATGAACACATCGGATATGTATCTACAGGAGCAACAGGTGGCGCTACTCAATATAAATTTGTAAACGGTAACGATTGGCCTTTATCGGAGTCGGTACCTTCTGGTTGTGCAACAGGTGGCAATAGAAGTTTCGGCGAAAGTGCAAACGATACTTTATTAGTAGCAGTGTGCTACGGATCTTGCGATGTATGCCCTACTGGACCAATCCCAAAATACAATGTTACTTTCCAAGTTGATATGGCTACTGCTTGCGGACAGGATTCTGTTGACGTAGCAGGTGGCGCAATTAATGGATGGGCTGGTGGAACTTGGTTAACACCAATTTCATCTGGTAGTACTGTTTATGCAGTTACAGTTCAATTAGACTCTGCAGAGATTGAATATAAATTCAGAAAACACTTAAATGGATATGTGGTATGGGAAGGAGTAGCAAATCGTAAAGTTGCTTTAACTTCTGATACTACCATCAACTTAGTATGTTTCAACTTTGAAACTGTTTGTTCTCCTGTAGTTCCTGCAGCTGATATTCATTTTATTGTTGATTTATCAAATGAGATTCCTGATCCAAATGGCGACATTTTTGTGATGGGTAATTTCACTTTACCTAACTGGCAAGATGGTGCAGTAAAAATGACTCCAGTTGTTGGTCAAATTGGAGTATACGAAACTACAATCAATATGTGTGAACCTTCATTTGCATATCAATTTGTTAATGGTCCTCCAAAAACAGCAACAAGCCCTGAGTCATTCCCAAATGCTAACGACAGAGCTTGCGTAGTTGATAATGGTGTAGGTGGTTGGAACCGTACATTTGTTCGTACTGATAGTGATCCTAAAACTTTAGCCTTCGTGTTTAATTCATGTACAGCATTAAGTGTTGGTATGAACAACAACAAGTTAGAGGCAAGTTCAATCAACATGTTCCCTAACCCTTCTACTTCATCAACTACAATTGAATTTAATGATAATGCAAATTCACACTTCGTTACGATTACAGATTTAACTGGTCGTATTGTTGCGAAATATGTATCGTCAGAAAAATCAATTTCAGTGAATACAGAAAGTATTAATGCTGGTGTATATTTTGTTTCTATACAAAACGATAGAAATGAAAATGTATCATTAAAATTAATGGTTCGTTAATATTGTTCAATTATTATTTGAAAGACCTCATCTTGTATGAGGTCTTTTTTTTGTACCTTTCATTATGAAAAAGATATACTTTTTATACTGCTCATTAATGCTATTAATTAGTTCTGCAGGTACTGCACAAGAGCTAACAGCATATCCTCCCAATTGGTATAAAGGAATGGTGGATACCACTTTCCAACTCATTATTCATCGCAAAGATATTCGTGATGCCAAAATCAATTTAAACAGCGATGCTATTAAAATACTAAAGAGATACCCAAGCAAACATGTAGATTATATGATGCTTGACATGAGTATACCGAAAGAGTATATCGGGAATGAAATTCCTTTTGAATTTATTATTAAAAAGAAAAAAGTAATCTTTAAATATCCTTTACACAATAAACCCAACACCAAAAAACCAATTTTAAACGGGAATGATTTAATGTACCTCATTATGCCCGATCGTTTTGCAAATGCTGATCCTAGTAATGATGCTTATCCTAACCTAAACGAAAAAACACTAAACCGTAAAGATCCTTTCGGCAGACATGGTGGCGACCTTAAAGGAATCCAAAATCATTTAGATTATATTCAGAAACTCGGGGTAAGTACATTATGGCTTACACCATTTCAAGAGAACAATGAACCAGAAGCATCTTATCATGGTTATGCTATTACTAATCATTACAAAACAGATCCTCGATACGGAACAAACGAAGATTACAAAAAACTAGTTGAAGCATGCCATCAACGTGGAATGAAAATGGTAATCGATTTAGTATTTAACCATATTGGCGATAAACATTGGATGGTTACCGATGCTCCCTTCCCTTCATTCATTCATCAATTCGACACCTTTACAAGAACTAACTACAGAGCGAATACCATCGTAGACCCTTACGCATCTCCATACGATAAAAAATTATTTAACGAAGGTTGGTTCGACAAACGAATGCCTGATTTGAATATGAAAGATCAGGCAATAGCTAAGTTTATGATTCAACAAACTTTATGGTGGTTATATTATGCTGGAGTTGATGGAATAAGAATCGACACTTATACTTATCCTGATTTATCATTCATGCAACTTTGGTATCAAAAAGTTAGAGAAGAATTTCCAGAGATGAGCATCTTCGGTGAAATTTGGGAACATGCAGTACCTCTTCAAAGCTACTTCACTCCAAAGAATAAAAAATACAACGAGGAAATGCAAAATATCCTTGACTTCCAATTCTGCTTTGCTATGGATGAGTTTGTTGATCAAGACTATGGATGGACCGAAGGTGTTTCAAAATTATACTACGCGATAAGTCAAGATTTTCTTTATAACAAACCTTACAATAATATCATATTTATAGACAATCATGACCTTGATCGTTTTCTTGCTACGGTAAAAGGTGATGTAGCTAAACTAAAAGTTGCACTTGGTGTATTACTTACTATGCGTGGTGTTCCATGTATTTTCTATGGCACTGAAGTATTAATGCAAGGCAAGGGTTCCCACGGTATTATTCGAGAAGACTTTAGCGGTGGGTGGAAAGAAGATGCTATAAATAAATTCGATGAGAAACAACGCAGTGAACCTGAAAATGATCTCATCAATTACATCAGTAAAATTCAACATTGGAAAAGCAAAAGCGAAGCGTTTACTCAAGGCAAGCTAATGCAATTTATTCCTAGCGAAGGAATTTATGCTTATGCTCGTTATAGTGATAATGGCAAAGCTGCATTTATTATTTACAACAGCAATAAAGAAAAGAAAAATGTTAATACCACTCGATTTCAAGATATACTTAAAGGAAGATCTAGTGGAAAAAATATTATCGATGATCGTATTATCAATCTAAATACAATTGAGATTGGTGCAAGAGAGTTATTGATAATTGAATAGTTAGTATGCGATATGTTAATATGCTAGTATGCTGATATGCTAGTATGCTGGTATGCTGATCCATTAGCATATTAACATACTAGCATACCAGCATATTAATCATTTATCCTGCACGTAAAGTACCGACACCGCAGCGCTGAGCATAAATATACCTGCAAGTACGATGGCATATATCGCATGGTTGTCGTAAATCGTTCTTACAATTGGACCGCCAATTACACCATTAACAATTTGTGGGATGGTGATGAAAAAATTAAATATACCCATGTATACTCCCATTTTTCCTGATGGAATTTTATTAGCCAATATTGCATAAGGCATTGCTAATATTGATGCCCAAGCAAAGCCTACTCCTACCATCGAGAATAATAAATCCATTTTATCATCCGCGAAATACATGCTTATTAATCCGATACCACCAGCAATTAACGATAGTGCATGTGTTTTCTTTCTTCCAAATTTCTTTGCAATACTTGGCAACATTAATGCATAAATTGCTGATACTCCATTATACACACCGAAGATTATACCTGTCCAGTTTTGCGCCTCTCTAAATTTATCACTACTCGTATCTTCTATCGCTAAACCAAATACATGATTAGCAATAGCTGGTGTAGTAAATACCCACATGCTAAATAATGCGAACCAACTAAAGAATTGAACTAAACCTAGTTGTTTCATTGCAACTGGCATTTTTCTAAAGTCTTTGAAAATATTGCTAAACTTCGCATGCTCATCTTCCGATTTCCCATGATATTTTTCATATTCGGCAGGTGGATATTCTTTAGAAAAAAATACCGTTACCAAAATACAAGCAAGAAATACAATAGCACCTATATAAAATGAATAGGTCACATTTGCAGCTACAAAACCTGCATCTGCTGAAGACGACACTCCGAAATAATTATGCAATATATAAGGCAACCAAGATCCAGCCACCGCTCCAATTCCAATAAGAAACGTTTGAATTGAAAAACCTAAAGTACTTTGTTTAGAAGATAAATTATCAGCCACTAATGCCCTAAATGGCTCCATAGCGATATTTATACTTGCATCCATCACCATTAACATTCCAGCTCCAATTAATAACGCTGATTTCGCTTGAAAAAAAGCAGCTGAATTGGGTAATAATAATAACGCAACACAACATAATAGTGTTCCAATTAATATATAAGGCTTTCTTCTACCAAATCGACCCCAAGTTTTATCGCTATAGTAACCGATGATAGGTTGCACGATCATCCCTGTTAATGGGGCTACTAACCAAAACCACGACAACTGCTCTACATGTGCTCCATAATTCTGAAGGATTCCACTTGCATTACTATTCTGTAATGCAAATCCAAATTGTATTCCCATGAATCCAAAACTCATGTTGAATATCTGCAATAAACTTAAACGTGGTTTTTCTAGTAAGGCCATAAATATTATTTATAGTAAATAGCGTAAGAGTTTGGCGCCAAAGTAATTTCACCTTTTTTGTAATTTACTTCAGCATTGGTATCTGCATTGTATTTTTTTATAATTTTCTTCATGTCAATTGTTGGCGTTTTAACTTGAATAGGATTACTACTAAAGTTAATAAACACATAAGCCTCACTCTCCCCATTTTTTCTTATGTATGCATAGCACATGTTTTCTGTACTACTTGTTTGAAATGGTATTTCTTCCAGAACCACATTATCAGCATTTTTAAACGCACCAACTTTCTGTTTTAAATTTGCCATTCTACGATACCAATTAAAGCGAGTAGTGTCTGACCATTCTGATTTCTTAATCGCGTCTTTTTCAAAAAAACTTAATCTTCTGTTTAATCCTACTTCTTCTCCTGTATACACCAATGGTAAACTTTGAGGCAAAGTATACACCATTACTCCAATTTGCTGCCAATTTTTACCGTATTTTTCTTCAACAGTACCATTCCACGAATTCTCATCATGATTGGTTAGAAAATATAATTTATGCATATGTGCAGGGAACTTAGCGTAATTATCTGCTAATTCTTTTTTCATTTGTGCTAAAGTCTTTTTCCCTTTAGCAAAATCAGCAGTTACTCCCATAAAATTCCAGCCATAAGCTGCATTAAATGCTTTATTGAAATAAATGTTTGGAGTTGGTGTGATGTCGGTATTCCACTCCATTTCTGCTAGCATGTACATAGGTTTTATGCTCTCCAACTCTATTCTTAATTTCTCCCAAAAATCAAGCGGTACTAAAAACGCTACGTCGCAACGGTATCCATCTATATCAAATTCCTTAACCCAATACTTCATTGCTTCTATCATTGCATTTCGCATTTCTGTATTTCTATAGTCGAGTTTCGCAACATCCGACCAATCGTACTGAGTGATAATTTCTCCTTTATCATTCTTTGCATACCAATCTGGATGTTGTGTAATCCAAGGATTATCCCATGCCGAATGGTTAGCCACCCAATCAATCATTACCTTAATTCCTAAAGCATGTGCTTTATCTACCAAATTTTTAAAATCAGCTTTGGTTCCGTATTCTGGTGCAACATCTGTATAATCCTTCACACTATAATAACTCCCCATCGTTCCTTTTCTATTGACAACACCAATTGGATGAATTGGCATAATCCATAATACATCAACTCCTAATGATTTTATACGAGGCAACTCTTTTGCAAAAGCGTTAAACGTTCCTTCATCAGTATATTGACGAATATTTACTTCGTACATCACAGCCGTTTTCGACCATTCTGGTTGTACAAGCTGTGCACTTGCCAATTGAACAGTGCAAACAAATAAAAGTGTAATTATTTTTCTCATCATATTATTCGTAAGTAAAAATTTCAAAATCGTCGGTTCCTAAATGTATGGTAATATCTGTAGCTGATTTTTTATATGAATGTCCAAAATTGGCTTTCACATTTTTATTATCATTTACTTTTATTTTCACATCTCCTTCCAGTCGAGAAAAAACTACGATACTTTTTTTACCAAAGTAATTTCTTTCATAAGCATAGTAACCCTCCGTACATGTTAATGGAGTAAAGTCGCCATAAATAAATTCTAAATTATTTTTTCTGAGAAGTGCCAACTGCTGTACTTTATCTCTCAAAGTTTTTTCATCAGCCGTGTAATTCTCAAACTTCATCATTCTTCTATTATCTGGATCATTTCCTCCAGGCATAGCTATTTCATCTCCATAATAAACAACTGGTATACCAGGAACTGTAAAATTAAATGCCATTACTTGGGCAACCCTCGAAAATGATTTATTACCTACATGTTCTATTTTTCTTGTCCAACCAGCCAACTTAGTATCTTCATCAGGTCTAACTCCACCATCAGCTAGAGAAGCTAATCTCGGTTTATCTTGATTCCCACTAATGTTTCCCATCAAATGGTGATATCCATAATATTTAAAACTTTCTTTTATTGTAGTATTTAATCTTTCAAATGATTTTACACTTCCTTCCGCATCTGTATCATATGCAAATGCATTCACGGCTGCATCATAAAGATTAAAATCGAATTGCCCGTCCATTTGGCCTGTGTTAACATAAGAACCTATCAATTCCGGACTACCATACGTTTCACCAATTTGATAAAAACCTTCTTTGTTTTTATTTCTTACTTCATTTCTAATCTTCATGGTAAGTGTTCTCCAAAAAACTTCTGGAACGTGCTTACTGGCATCGTGTCTGAATCCATCAATATCAAAATTCTTCACCCAATACATCACCGAATCTGATATCACTTCATTTACTTCTGGTCGTTGAAAATCTAGTGTAGGCAAAAAAGTATCGAACCAAGTAGTTAATCGATGATCATCCCATCTTTCGGTATTCATTGAGCCATCAGGCAGGTATAAAGGTGTAGCCCAATCGGGATGAGCTTTATACAAAGGATGATCGGTATGAATATGATGTGCAACAAAATCTAATACAACGTTCATTTCTTTAGCATGAGCTTCTGCGATTAGATTCTTAAATCCTTCATTCGTTCCAAATCTTCTATCCACTAAAGAATAAGAGGTAGGCCAATAACCATGGTAAGCCGAAAACTTGGTAGTTATTTGCTTATTCCACAAACCCCATGCACCATCTGGATTTTTAGCAATTGGTGAAAGCCAAATGGTATTGAATCCCATGTCTTCAAAAAAACCATCACTAATTTTATTCTGCACTCCTTTAATATCTCCACCCATGTAATCAGCAATAGGCACAACTCCATCTAAACGTTTGGGATTATTTGCAGGATCACCATCACTAAATCTATCAACCATCATAAAATACATCATCTGTGTATGTAAATCATTTCTGTCTAATAATCCTGCTGAATTAATTACTCTGCCTTGTTCTAACGGAATTAATATATCATTTGCAATCTTATTACCTGAATATGCATATACTCTGATGTAACTTCTTTTAATACTAATAGCTTCCTTGGGAATTGTAAAATTAAATTTTGATGTTTTCTTTGCCGATGATGCAATAAGATGATGATTCCAAAAAACAAGATATCCATCAATATTATTTGCTTTGATACTAACATTAGCAGCTAAAAACTCATGAGTTGAAATCGTAGGTTCTACAGACCCTTGATCTCCCACAACAAGTAATGCATTAGTACCACCCATTCCATTGGGCACAGTTTTCGCATTAACAGCATCCACCTCAGCCCCATCGGCAATTAATTTATATTGATGCTGCCCAGAATTTATATTACGTAATTTTATGTTCCAAAATTTTGAAGGTGCTGCTCCAATATAATCTATGCCATCAGAAATAGTCGTCCAGTTGCTAAATGTTCCTTTTATCTTTAATTCTTCTGCTTCTTTTGGAAGTACAACATTTATCTCCACATTCTCTTTACTTGATCGATAACATGGAATATCATAAAAATCATCTTTAGTATAAAAACGAATGTAACTCACTGCATATACTGGCTTGCCTTTTAGTACAACTTTACCATTACTATTCTTTAGCAGTGTGATTCCTTGAGGAATTCTTATTGAATCTATTTTAGTTTGAAAAGGGAAATAATCAGCTACTATAATTATACTAGTGTCGACTTGTAATGTTATTGGACTGGCCAATGTCCCCCAAGCTTTTTGTGCTATACCACTATTGGTAAAAGCTACAAGACACCATACTGTGATGAATAAATTTTTAATACGCATAATTATGTTTTAACGCTTGAGTATACTCTTTATTAGGAACTAATTTCACCTCTTCACCATAAACATCACAAAGTAGTTCATGTTGTGAATTAAGATTAAGCATCAGTTTATCTTTTTCAACCTTTACTGTAATAATCGAATCTTTATACTTAAGTAAAAAGCTAAAGCTACTCCAAGTGCTTGGCAACATTGGCGCAAATGACAGTTTATCTTTTTTAATTCTCATTCCTCCAAAACCATTTACAACTGCAATCCAAGTACCTGCCATACTGGTAATGTGTAAGCCTTCGTGTGCTTCTTTATTATAGTCGTCGAGATCCAACCTCGATGTTCTTAAGTATAATTCATAAGCCTTATCTTCATAACCTAATTTTGCAGCTTGTACAACATGTATACATGGAGAAAGCGAAGATTCGTGTACAGTGCGAGGTTCATAGAAATCAAAATTTTTCTTAAGCACATCCACACTAAAATGATCTTCGAACAAAAACAATCCTTGAAGTACATCAGCTTGTTTAATAAAACAAGAACGCAGAATTCTATCCCACGACCAATGTTGATTAATTGGACGTTCTGACTCTGGAAGATTTTCAACTAATATTTGTTCTTTATCTAAATACCCTTCTTGTTGTAAGAAAATTCCTAACTCTTTTTCCTCTGGGAAAAACATATAATCTGTGATATGTTTCCACTTTTCTATCTCTTCATCAGAAAAATTCGTTTTAGTACAAAAATCTATGAAATATTTTTCTTCATTAACTTTTAAGTACTGAATAATTTCTGAAGTATATTTTAAACACCAGTTCGAAATATAATTTGTATACCAATTGTTATTTACGTTGTTTTCGTATTCGTTCGGCCCCGTTACTCCGTGCATTACATATTGCTGTTTCGCTTCCGACCAGTGTATTCGTTGTGTCCAAAATCTAGATATTGCCAGCAACACTTCCGCACCACCTTCCACCAGATAAGACTTATCTCCAGTATATAATTCGTATTGATAAATTGCATAGGCTATAGCTCCATTTCTGTGTATCTCTTCAAATGTGATTTCCCATTCGTTATGACATTCCTCTCCATTCATGGTAACCATAGGATAAAGTGCAGCTCCATTCTTGAAACCTAACTTCTCTGCATTTTCAATTGCTTTATCTAATTGATGATACCTATACTTTAAAAGTTGTAGAGCAATTTGTTGATCCGATGTTCCTAAATAAAAGGGTAGACAATACGCCTCAGTGTCCCAGTAAGTAGAGCCTCCATATTTTTCACCTGTAAACCCTTTCGGACCAATATTTAACCGAGGATCTCTTCCTGTATAAGTTTGATTTAATTGAAAAATATTAAAACGAATTCCTTGCTGTGCAGCAATATCTCCTTCAATAATTATATCAGCTGAATTCCAAACTTCATTCCACGATTCTATTTGGCGAGCTCTTAGCTTGTCGTATCCTAATTCATTAGCTTTATTTAAATTAGAAATACAAGCCTCCTCCAAATTTGATTTATCGTAATATAAATTAGAAACTACACTAATATATTTTTCTAATACATAGGTTTTGTTTTTCTGCAACTTGGTTTTCCAAACTCCGCTTACTTTCCAGTCGCTAGAAGTATAGCTTATGTTACTCTCTTCTACACCATCAACAAATGTTTTCACAAAAAAACCTTCACATACCTGAAAATCGAGTTTATTTGTTTTTACTGATAATAGCGCTTTATCCTTTTCTGCTCTTTCAGCAATTCTTTGCCAAAAATATTCATCGTAGTTGGCATCTTTATTTTTCACCAATGCATCTATTCCAGCATACCATGTTAACTCCATGTCTTCATCTGGTGTAATTGCATAGCGAATACAAGCCAATTCATCATCGGCTCTACTCATAAAACGTTCAACTTCTACTGAAATATTTTTACCCGAATTCGTTTCATAAGAAAATCTTCTTTGGAGTAAACCCGATTTCATATCAAGCGTACGCTTAAAATTATTTGGTTTGTTTTTGTACAAATCCAACGACTCCCCATCAAGTAGAATATCCATTTCAATATAATTCGGACTATTCAACACTTTCGCAAAATATTCTGGGTACCCATTCTTCCACCAACCCACTCTGGTTTTATCGGGGTAGTATATTCCTGCAATGTATGATCCTTGTAAAGTCTTTCCTGAATACTTTTCTTCAAACATACCACGTTGACCCATCTTTCCATTTCCGATACTGAATATGCTTTCAGCAGATTCGTGCATCTCTGGATTAAATCCCTCTTCAATAATTTTCCAATCGTGATGTAAAAAATAATTCTTCATTTATTTATCTACTCCTAAAAATCTCTAGTAAACTTTTATAATTAATTTTAGTTAAATTCTCAAATACTATTCTCGCATCAGATAATACTTCTGCATCGCCAATTCCTATTGAAAAAAAGCCACCATCATTTGCTGCCTTAACTCCATTCCATGCATCTTCAAAAACAACACACTCTTTAGGTTCACAATTCAGCGCTTTAGCACCTAACAAAAAAACCTCTGGATCGGGTTTCGACTTAGAGGTTTTTGTACCATCAACTATAGCATCGAAATAATGCTGGATGTTTACACGGTTAAGAATGAGTTCTGCATTTTTACTCGCTGAGCCCAATGCCAACTTTACCCCATGATCTTTTAATTCCTGTAATAATTCTTTACAATTAGGCAATACCTCGTTCTCGGGCATTTGCTTTACTAATTCTAAATACCAATTATTCTTCGACTCTTTCCACGATTCTCTTTCTGAGTTAGAAGGGTGAATATTGGTTTTACTCAATAAGTAATCTAAAGAAGCATCCCGCGATAAACCTTTCAGCTGCTCGTTATCATGCTCTGTAAATTCTACACCTAAATCATTTGCCAATCTTTTCCAAGCTACAAAATGATACTTCGCCGTATCCACAAGTACTCCATCTAAATCAAAAATGCATGCTTTCATGTTTAGGCAATTACTCTTTGAAATTGATTTTTTTTGTGATACTCAAGCAAGCTCATTATTGGCTCTTTAATTATTTTCCCAATAGTAACATCAAATTCTTTTGCTACTAGTAATAATTCTTCTTGAAAATGAAAAGCCACCGAACCTACAAAATGCACTGGTAAATTTTTATAGTTATCATAACAACATACATGATACTCCATGAACTCTCTCAAACCTTGCATAATAAAAGATTTGATAAATGGATCTTCTTTATGTCTTCCCACAAATCTTGTAAAACTTGCAAGGTAAACATTCGCATGAGGTTGATGATACACACGGTCGAATATCATTTCTTTTGTTAATCCAAACTCTTTATCAAAATCATATTGGATTTCTTTTGGCAACTTTTTATACAAATAAGCAGCAATTAGTTTTTTGCCTAAATAAGAACCCGAGGCTTCATCGCCTAGTATATAAGCAAGTGCAGGAACTTCTTCGTATATCGTTTCTCCATCGAAATAACAAGAATTAGAACCTGTACCAATGATGCACGTAATACAAGCAGTACCATCGTAAGTCGAATAGGCAGCTGCTTTCATATCGTGTTCTACAAATACTTTTGCATTTATAAATGTAAGTTCCAAAGCTTTTTTTACTACACTATTCAGATTCCCATTTTCACACCCAGCTCCATAAAAATAGATACGCTCTACTTTATCGGCGATATGCATTAAATCTTTATGAGAAGAAATATCATTATTTATAAAATCTGTACTGTGAAAAAATGGATTGTACCCCATGGTTTTATATAAATCCACATAATTTCCTTGTTGGTCTACTAACATCCAATCACATTTGGTAGAACCACTCTCCGCAATTAAATACATCTTTATATTATTTATTTATGTAATTTTATTATGTTTACTCTATGGTAAAGCTTATTTTTAGCTTTGCAATTTAGTAGTAATTGTACAAATTACAATAAGTATTTCTTTTGAAGAAAAAAAAATGAAAAATAAACAGTCTTACTTCCAAAATTACGTTTCTGTCGATTGTGTAGTTTTGGGTTATGATGAAGTTGAAAATCGCCTGCAAGCACTCTTAATTAAACAGAAAAACCCTAATAAACAGAACGTTGAATCATTTAAATCGCAATATGCACTTCCTGGCGACTTAATCAAGGAGGACGAAAGTTTAGATGAAGCTGCAAATCGTGTACTTAATGAATTAACACATATAAAAGGGCTCTATTTACAACAATTTTACACTTTTGGTCACCCCGACAGGGTAAAAGACCCCAAAGATGCAGAATGGCTAAAAGGGTACCGTAGAGATCCAAATGCTCGTGTAATCACAATTGCCTATTTAGCACTAGTAAGAATCGACCATATTACGCCCCAAGCAGGTTCTTTTGCCGAAAATACCATTTGGAGAAGTATTAAAAAAATTCCAAAGTTGGCCTTCGACCACAATCAAATTCTTACTAAAGCGCTTGAAATCATAAAAGAGCACCCTGAACAACATATAATGGGTAGAGAACTCCTTCCGCCTAAGTTCACCTTAAGTCAGCTACAAAATTTATACGAAGCGATGTCGAATGTTCAGCTAGATAAACGTAACTTCCGTAAATCAATCAAAAATGCCGACTATTTAATCCCTCTTGATGAAAAACAAAAGGGTGTATTACATAAGCCAGCACAGTACTTCTCCTTTAAAAAGGCAAAAAAATAATGAGAATAGAGGATATTGAAGAGTTTAAAAAGAACCCGGATTTAAAAGCCAAAATCCTACAGTTCGGGGCTATTAAATCCTTTAAGCAAGATGATATCATCTTGAGAGAAGATTCTTACATTAACTCCATTCCTATTCTACTTAGTGGCACCCTAAAAGTAACTCGAAGAGATGCTGACGGGAAAGAAATTCTTATTTACTATATCAAACCAGGTGAAAGCTGTGTAATGTCGCTCCTAGGAAGTATGCATGAAGAGAAAAGCCAAATTCAAGCTATTGCAGAAGAAGATTCTGAATTGCTCATCATCCCTATATCTGCCTCTACCCAATGGATAAAAGAATTTCCAGAATGGTCGGCATATTTCTTTAGGATTTTTCAAAAGCGTTTCGAAGAGCTTTTGCAAGTGGTCGATTCTGTGGCTTTCAAAAAAATGGATACACGTATTCTCGACTTCTTGATAAAAAAGACTGAAATTAATCACACTAAAGTAATTAATATTACTCATCAACAAATAGCCGATGAGCTAGGCACTGTAAGAGAAGTAGTATCGAGAATACTAAAACAACTCGAGAAAGAAGGCCAAATAAAACTCGCTCGAAATAATATCACCCTTCTGTAACAATTGCTACAGAACTACTCCTCTTTAAGCCTCATCTTTGTATTGTGAATGATAGATATACTCATATCTAATATCTAAATCCTAATATCTAAATCTAATATCTAAAAAAATGAAAACTAACATGAGCAATTTAGATAGAATAATCAGGGTGATTATTGCTATCGTACTAGTTTTATTATTCAGTAACGATGTCATAACTGGAACTTTTGGTTGGGTGATTATTGCCATAGCTGCAATATTTACTCTTACTTCCATGCTTGGCTTTTGCCCATTGTACACACTATTCAATATCAGTTCAAAGAAAAAATAAAAAAATATGTTTGATTCAATATTATCATTAATTGGCTTAGGAAACAAAGTGGATTATAAACAACTTGTAAAAGAAGGTGCCGTAATTGTCGACGTTAGATCGAAAGGCGAGTATAGCTCGGGGCACATCAAAGGATCTATTAATATTCCAGTAGATCAGCTTTCTGCTCATTTAAATAAATTCAAAAAAGGCCAAACCATTATTACTTGTTGTGCCTCTGGCATGAGAAGTGGTGCTGCAAAAAATTTCTTAAAATCTAAAGGTTTTGAGCAAACTCATAATGGAGGTTCTTGGTATCAACTAAAACAAGTTATTGAGAATTAATTTTTCAATAACTAGGAAGTCTTTTATAGAAAGCAAAACCGTTCTCCTCATACATTAATTTAATGTCTGAGTATTTTTCAAGCTCGTGCATTTTTGTGTTTTTAACAACAATATACACGGGCTTGTCTATTTTACCCGATCTCAACCACTCGTGATCGTACGACATCATATTTGTTACTGGTTTTTTCTTTGCGTAAAACAAATGAGCATAAGATTTAAAATACATCGGTTGTATGTAGGCATCTTCAGCTTGTTTGCTCTCATAAAATCTTATTGCTGCGGCTTGAGAAAATAATTCTATTTTCGGAACAATTAATACACTTGTTAAAAACACCATCGCACTAATAGAAATAAACAAGGCTATTATTGCTTTTCTAAAATGATGCTGTTGATTCATCACAAAATAAATAATCAAACCCACTAACAATACAAACCCTCCTGCAGCATCGGTAATTGTCCAATCGATTTTGGCCTGCAAATTCCCCAATGCAAATGCATCTCTCACATAAGGCATCCACATTGCTTTTTTATTCATTAATAAAGGGAATGCTATTAACAGTGCTGAAAAAAGTAGTCCAATAATGTATGTAGAATAGTGAATTATCTTATTCCATCTTGTTTTACCATGTACCATATAATACAAAGCATACGCAGCCAAGAACGTCAAAGGAAAATAACATAACGAAGAATAATGAACAATTTTCGTTTTAACTATGCTGAATAATATGAGTACAACCCAGAATAATATTTGCATTAACCTTAAAAATATTTTCTGATGATCTGTTGCCACAGACTTCATAAAAAAAGATTTAACAAGTAATATTGATGCGGGAAAACAACCAATTAATAACACTATCCAATGGTAGAAAAACGGACCACCATGACCAGCGTCTTGGGTTTTAAATAATCTGATTTGATAAACAATAAATTCTCTAAGGAACCATATCCCGTTATTCATCATCTCTACACCAAACCATAAAAAACAAACTAACCCTGTGGTAAAAGAAATAACGAATAACTCTCCAAAACGAATGGGTACATCGAATTTTTTAATTGCAACATAAACAATCAAACATAAGATTGCTATAAGTATTGCTACAGGGCCTTTTACCAATACCGCTAAACCCAAAAACAATCCTGCTAAAAATGCTTTTGAAATGGTTTTATTTCTAGTTTTATCTACAAGGAAACTAAACTGATAAATAGCAAGAAAAATAAAAAGGTTAAACCAGGGATCCATTATTCCCGATTTAAAATACAATAAAGTTAATGTAGTTCCACCATAACACATTACCCAAAACCATGCAAATTGCTTATTCAAGTATGTCCTTCCAATTCTGAATAAAGTGATGAGTGTAATTACACCAGCAATTGCATTTGGGAATCTCGCCGCAAATTCATTCACCCCAAAAGCCTTCATACTCAAAACCTGCATCCATATAAATAGTGGAGGTTTTTCCCAGAATTGCTTATAATCTATTTGTACACTGAAATAATTCCCACTTACTATCATCTCTCTTGCCGCTTCTGCAAAATTGATTTCATCCCAATCGAATAGGTGACTTTGACCTAAAAAAGGAATAAAATATGCTAAGGAGAGAATAAGAATTAAGAGTTCGTTACTATATTTTTGGAGTACGGCTTTCATACTAATGGTTTTTTTTCTTAGATAATGATTGATCCAACCAAGGAGACTTATACCACGAATACCTTTGTAATACGTAAGTAATAATAAACGCACTCAACATACCAATCATTGATCCTACAATGGTATCTTCTAAGAAATGTTGAGAAAGATATATCCTAGAGAAAGATACCACACAAGCAAGGAGTAGGAATACAATTCCTAATGCTTTGTTCTTTGTAATAATGGCTAAGAATGTCATGAATGCAAATACACTTGTGGTATGTCCTGAGGGGAAGCTCATCATCTGATGTAATTTTACTCCATCTACAAAATGCAAATCTGCTATACCTTCAAAGTATTTACTAGGTCTTTGAAAATCACTAAAAAACACTCGTTTAAGCACTTGAACCAGTTGCGAGCTAATAGTATAAATTAACAGTGATAATAAGGCATATCGATAACTGTACCATAGCAAGAGTATTGTACATAAAATAATAAATATTCCATCTCCAATATGAGTAATATATGGAAATAGGGTATCACCTAGTTGACTATTTCTAGAATTAATGTATAAGAAAATTTCTTCTTTAGTATAAAATAGCTTAAAAACTAAGGCTATACTTACTACTACCAAATAGCATATGATATATACACTGTTTTCTTGAAATAATTTTCTCATATAATACAAATCTAAGTTAATTATGAATATTCTTTAAAAAAGATAGGGCTGAAAATGCTTTTTTTTTATACATTCATGAATTAATTATCCTGAATATACATGTTTCAAAAACTATTTAGAAAGAAAAACATCCAACAGATTCTAAGTGATTTAGATGCAAGAGATGCACATCACACAGGATTAAACAAAACCTTGTCTGTTCGCGACCTAACCGCTTTTGGTATTGCTGCTATTATTGGAGCTGGGATTTTTAGTACCATTGGGAAAGCTAGTGCAGACGGAGGGCCAGCGGTAATCTATCTGTTTCTATTTACTGCAATAGCATGTGGTTTTGCAGCATTTGCTTATGCCGAATTTGCTTCAATGGTTCCTGTTTCTGGATCTGCATATACCTATTCATATGTGGCATTTGGAGAGCTTATTGCATGGATTATAGGATGGTCGCTTATTATGGAATATGGCATTGGCAATATTACTGTCGCCATTTCTTGGTCCGACTATTTTACTGGATTTCTCGGGAGTATGAGCTTACATCTGCCCCAGTGGATGACAATGGACTACTTAAGTGCTTCTAGAGGATACCATGATGCATTGAAGCTAATAGAAAGCGGTCGACTTTTTGAAAACTTAGATTCTTCAATGCAAACCGCATACAATGCATGGGTTAACGCCCCTAATATTTTAGGATTTCATTTAGTATTAGATATCCCTGCTCTTTTCATTATTATTCTAATCACTTGGTTAGTTTACAGAGGGATGAAAGAGTCGAGAAACGCTAGCAATGCCATGGTAATTGTTAAACTTGCTATCATTTTACTAGTTATTGCAGTAGGTATATTTTATGTTGATGTAGAAAACTGGAATCCATTTGCACCAAACGGAATTGGAGGTATTTTGAAAGGTGTATCTGCAGTATTTTTCGCTTACATCGGATTCGATGCCATTTCCACTACTGCCGAAGAATGTAAAAACCCACAACGCGATTTACCCAAAAGTATGATGTGGGCCATCATTATATGCACCGTATTATACATAACCATTGCTTTAGTATTAACTGGAATGGTAAAATACAATGAGCTTGCAGTTGGTGATCCTTTAGCATTTGTATTTGACAAGTTAAACCTGAAATGGTTATCGGGTATTATTGCCGTAAGTGCAATTGTAGCTATGGCAAGTGTATTATTAGTTTTTCAAATGGGGCAACCTCGTATTTGGATGAGCATGAGTAGAGACGGTTTATTACCAAAATCATTTTCGAGAATTCATCCAATTTATAAAACTCCATCGTTTGCTACTATTGTTACTGGGTTTGTGGTTGCTGTTCCTTCCTTGTTTATGAATCTTACCATTGTTACCGATTTATGCAGCATTGGTACTCTCTTTGCATTCGTATTAGTATGTGCAGGAGTATTGAAATTACAGAACGACCCTAATGTTCAGCGAGGAAAATTCAAAACCCCATATTTAAATTCAAAGTTTATTTATCCACTAATGATATTACTTGTTGTTGGATACCTATTCTCTTATCAAAAAGAAAACACGATGAACTTTATCAATAATACACCAAAGATGTATGCTATTGATGATGCCATTACAAACATGTCTATTGATGAAGTAAATAATTTAAAAACATCTATTGTTAAAAATGATAGTACAAACTTTGCCTCACATCAGAACGATTTAGCTATGTACCTAGAAAGCTTTTCGGAAGAGGAAGCAGCATCTATACTCATTTCAAACAATGTTGCTCAAGACCATGTATACGAAAGCGGATGGAATTTATTTAAACATAAAATCCCTATGTGGATTTTCATCTTTGTTTGTTTATTACTCGCTTATTATGCATTCCGATACAACTTATCGATGATTCCTCTTATGGGATTAATTTGTTGCTTATATATGATGTCTGAACTAGGCGTATCAAACTGGATAGGCTTCGGAATATGGTTAATTATTGGTTTAATTATCTATTTCAGTTATGGGTATAGGAAGAGTAGGCTGATTACTAGTGACTAGTGACTGGTGACTGGTAATTAGACCCTCTTCAACTCGTATTCTTTGCCTTGAGAAAGAATCAGAGGTACTCGTTCTATAGTTACAAAACTTAGATCCAGACCGAAACCTTTTTCTTCTGAGAGTGATATCTTCTTAAGTATGAAATAGATTTGCATGTAAAGTCTTTCTATTAATGGTAAAGAATTATCTGCCGATAGTTTTTTCTCTAACACTACAAATCGGAAATCACCGGTAATATTATGTTTATTTAAAGAAGTATACTGACTTTTAATATCAACTTCTTTATTACGAACCAACTCTTCTACAACTTTTCTAAATAATACATTTATTTTTTGCTCAATTCTGAATCCTAATTTAAACTCGATGCGAATAACCTTACCTGGTACCAGATGTACCACTTTGTATTCTGTTTTATACGGTTCGTCTTCTACATCAACATGCACAAACCAATATACATCTGCCCTTTTAGGTTTTTTCTGGAAAATAGAATACATGATTTTAGATTCTATTTCTGATGTGAAGTTAGAGCCTGTAAGGTAAACTAATTGTGAAGCATATTTCGGAACGCTAGTATCGCTACTTAAATCTTTAAGTATTGGTAAATAATCATCCAGTTCTGAAAATTTCAAATATCTGTTTTTAATTTTACGCGCTTTAATCCACGACCACATTACTAAGAAAAGTATACCTCCAATAAATAAAGTCACCCAACCACCATGTGTGAATTTTTTCAGGTTTGCTACTAAAAATGAAAGTTCTATGGTTGCATAAACTACAAACAATAAACCTACAATCCAGTAAGAAAATTTTCTTGTCAATAAATAGATCATCAACAAAATGGTTGTCATTAACATTGTTAAAGTGATAGACAAACCATACGCTGCTTCCATATGGGCCGACTCTTGAAAATAGAGTACCACCGCACAACAACCAAACCACAACAGCCAATTTATACTTGGCACATACAATTGCCCCTTAGCGTCTGTCGGATAATTAATTTTCACTTTAGGCCAAAAATTCAATCGAACAGCCTCTGATATTAAAGTAAATGATCCACTAATTAAGGCCTGACTTGCAATAATTGCGGCGATAGTTGCCAAGGCAATTCCATAAATTAAAAACCAATCGGGCATTACACTGTAAAATGGATTAGCTGTTAACACTTGTCCTTCTTGAGTAACTAGCCAAGCTCCCTGTCCGAAATAATTTAACAACAAACATACCTTAACAAAAGTCCAACTAACTCTAATATTTGCTCTTCCACAATGTCCTAAATCAGAATATAGCGCCTCAGCCCCAGTTGTACAAAGGAATACAGCTCCTAGTATCCAAAATCCAGAAGGATTATTTACCAATATATCATAAGCGTAATATGGATTTACCGCTTTTAATATATCTGAATGAAGTGTGATTTGTGAAAAACCTACAACCCCTAACATGGTAAACCATAAAAACATGATGGGTCCAAATGCCTTTCCTACAAAGTTGCTTCCAAATTGTTGAAATAAAAATAGAATGGTAATGATAACAATTACAATGGGTACAGTTTGAATATCAGGATATTTTAACTGTAATCCCTCAATTGCGGAAGAAACCGAAATAGGCGGAGTGATTATTCCATCTGCCAATAATGTACATCCCCCAATTATTGCCGGTAACATTAGCCATTTAGCCTTTCTTCTTACCAAAGTATAAAGTGAGAAAATCCCACCCTCGCCTTTATTATCAGCTCTCAAGGTAATGATTACATATTTTACGGTAGTTTGAAGCGTAAGTGTCCAAAAGATACAGGATATGCCTCCATACACAACATCTTTATTGATTACCATTCCCTCACCGATAATGGCCTTAAGAACATACAGAGGAGAGGTCCCTATGTCGCCAAAAATAATACCAAGTGTAACCAAAACACCTGCTGCTGATAAACGATTTAATTTACTTGCGTCCAATGGATAAGAATTAGGAATTTGATTCAGCAACTTTACAAAATTGTTACAGAATATAAAAATGGTATTTACAAAAAAACGTATCTTTGAATATGTTACGCAAACGTACCTATTTATTTCTATTATTATTCCTAGGTATAGGCATTAATTTATATGCCCAAAATACCTATGAAATTAGGATAGGTGTAAACGGGCACCATTACTCTCCAAAGGTAATTAACTGTACCGTAGGAGATACCATTAGGTTTATATACGTTTCTGGTAGTAACCCTACCCGCTCCGACGACGGGCAGAGTATTCCTACTTTTACCTTAAGTAATAGCAATCAAACTCGATCATTTGTAATGACTAGTCCAGGTACTATTCCATACTATAGCACTACTCATGGCGATCAAAACGGTTCTGGTATGGCAGGCATTATTAATGTGAGTGGCTTAAGTGCTAATGTTGCTAACAAATCACTAGTCAACTCATTAAGTGTTTTCCCTAATCCTGCAAACGACAAAATATATGTAAACTTTGTAGTTAAAAAGGAAAACAATGTAGCGATACGTCTGCTAGATGTTCTTGGAAACGATGTAGCCGTTTTGGCTAGCGATCGCTATTCTATGGGCGAATATCGCCAATCATTTGCTGTTCCTGCAAGAGTAACCAAAGGCCTCTACTTTGTAAAAGTGAGCGTAGGCTCTGAAGTTGCTATCAAGAGAATTTCAATTCAATAATTTTTTTTACACAAGTATGAATAAATGTGTGCATTCTATTGCTCACAAAACTTTCTAGGCATTTCATTTTTTTTATCTTCGCAGAAAAGCATTGCTATGAAAATACTTGCCATAGGTAGAAATTATTCTGATCACGCTAAAGAATTAAACAACCCAGTTCCCTCAGAACCTGTTGTATTTATGAAGCCTGATACCGCTCTACTTAGAGAAGGGAAAGCATTTTATCACCCCGATTTTTCAAATGATATTCATTACGAAGTAGAGCTTGTTGTTAAAATTGGAAAAGAAGGAAAACATATTTCCGAAAAATTTGCCATGAATTACATAGAATCTATTGGTATCGGAATTGATTTTACAGCAAGAGATTTACAAGAAAACTGTAAACAAAAAGGCTTGCCATGGGAAATTGCAAAAGCTTTTGATCATTCGGCTCCTATCGGCGCTTTTTTACCTTTATCTTCTTTTGAAGACATTAAAAACATTTCATTCTCGTTAATGAAAAACGATACCCTTGTTCAAAAGGGAAATAGTTCCGACATGATATTTTCTTTTGAACAAATAATCTCCTATTTATCCAAAAGGTTTACCCTTAAAAAAGGAGATTTAATTTATACTGGAACTCCAGCGGGCGTGGGGAAAATTAACATAGGTGACCATTTCGATGCGTATATCGGAGAGGAAAAACTATTAAGCTTAGATATTAAATAATGATTAAAATAAAAACATTCTATACATACTTACTTAAAACTGCGGCAGTACTCGCTTTGTGTTTACTAGTACTTACAAATTTTGCATTTAATTATTCTTACCCTAAAATAAATGATATAGCAGATAGAGAATATCCTCAAAACTTCTTTCGTTCGCCTATTGACATAAAGATTTTTTTAGCGGGTACTTTTGGAGAATTAAGACCCAATCACTTTCATTCGGGTATAGATATTCGTACCAATTCTATGGAAGGTCTTCCTATTTATGCTGTTGGCGAGGGATATATTTCCAGAATAAGAGTTCAAGCTAGTGGCTTTGGTAATGCATTATACATTACTCATCCCAACGGATTAGTAAGTGTATATGCACATCTACAAAAATACAATTCACCTTTCGATGCTGAACTAAAAAAGATTCAAAAAGAACTTAAATCATTTGAAGTAGATTCTCTTTTAGCTCCAGATATTTTACCCGTTAAGAAAGGTCAAGTGATAGCATTTGGTGGAAATTCCGGAGCTTCTCAAGGGCCTCACTTACACTTTGAAATTAGAGATGCCATCACCGAAGAACCTATCAATCCTTTGTTATGCGGCTTTGAAGTACCAGATGATGTAGATCCTATTATACAGGCTATCAATATTTATCCATTAGATGAGAACAGCTCTGTTAACGGACAAAAAATTAAACAACGTTATGTTACCAATGGACCACGCCCAACATACACAATCAATAATGGAAACATTATTAATGCCTGGGGCACTCTGGGAATTGGGATAGAAACCATCGATTTGCAAAGTAATTCAAGTAATCAGAATGGTGTGTACTCTGTTGAACTTAAATTAAATGGCGAAAGAATTTTCTTTTCTAAAATGGAACGCTTTTATTTTAAAGATACCCGCGCAATAAATTCACATTGCGACTTTAAAGAAAAAAATAATGTAGGCAGATGGATACAAAAAAGTTTTGTCGATCCTGGGAATCAACTCACCATCTATAAAGACTTAAATAATAGAGGTCGAATAAATCTAGAGCCTGGCGACATTTACAATATGGAATATGTAGTTAAAGATGTAAAAGGGAATACCTCTACTGCAAAGTTTACTATTAATTGTGTAGATCAAAATCCTTTTAATCTGGTATTCAAAAACAATAGAAATACATCTGATGTATGGTCTTATGCCGATAATAATAAACTAGAATTAGGCAATATGATTGCCACCTTTCCACCCTATACATTTTATGATAGTTTAATCTTGTATAAATCTTCCGCTCCTAGAGGTGCTAATGCGTATTCATCAAGTTATACACTAGGGCATAAAGATATTCCTGTACATGGTTTTTTTGATGTTTGGATTAAACCAGAAAAAAAGCTTACCGCTTATCAACTATCCAAAGCACTAGTGGTTCAGGCTGGAAGAGGTTCTGCAGGTGGATTCTACCAAGATGGATATATAAAGGGAAAAGCAAAAGCTCTTGGTACTTTTTACCTAGGAGCCGATTCTATACCTCCTAGCATTAAACCTGTAAATATTTCTAACGGTAGAAATCTATCGAAGGCTTCTAAAATCTTAGTTAAGATTGGCGATAACTTATCAGGGATAAAATCATATAATGCATACATCGACGACGAATGGGTGATTATGGGATACGATCAGAAATACGCTTTACTATCACATCAATTTGAAGATACTCTTAGCAAAGGCAAACATGTTTTCCGATTAGTTGTTACCGATATGAAAGATAATAAAAGTCAGTATTTAGCGACTTTCATCAAATAATATGGCAGAACTAAAAGTGGGAAGCAAGGCCCCTGTATTTAAAGCAAAAGATCAATCGGGAAAGCTCGTTTCATTAAGCGATTATAAAGGCAAGAAATTGATTTTGTTTTTTTATCCTAAAGACAATACACCTACATGCACTATAGAAGCATGTAATTTAAGAGATAACTACTCCCTATTAAAAAAGAATGGATTCGAATTACTAGGAGTAAGTATCGACACCGAAAAATCTCATCAGAAATTTATTAAAAAGTTTGATTTACCTTTTCCTCTTTTATCGGATGTTGACCAAAAAATAGTTAATGATTATGGGTTATGGGTAGAAAAAATGTTATTCGGAAGAAAATACATGGGTACTGCCCGCACTACTTTTATTATCGACGAAAAAGGTAAAATAGCTCATATCATCGACAAGGTAGAATCAAAAGATCATGCGGGACAACTACTAAAATTAATGAAGTAATAACTTGTCTAATTTATTGAAGATACTTACTAAACCCGATTCCATTCCACTTTTAATCATGGCATCGCGCGTCTCTACAGAAAAACATACATCGTGAATAGTTACTTTTGTTCTTTCTGCTGATATTTCTTCAAACTTCATTTGTTCTAAAATAACATGCCCGCGTTCTGGTAACTCCATAAATTCTGCCGTATAAATTATACGTTCTGGCGCAGTAAGCTCATGTATCACACCTGCAAAAGTACAGAGTACCTGACCTTCTTGCGTTTTATTAATCCAACTATACGACCCGCCTGTTCGATAATCATGATGATTGAATTCCATGATGTAATCATTAGGTGCAAAGAATTTTACCATGATTTCAGGATCTGTAAATGCACGAAATACTTTATCTCTACTCGCATCAAACTCTCTAATAACGAAAAGTTCTTGCTTGCCTTCTTCGGCAATAACTGTTGTTTTATTTTCCATTTCTGATTTGGTTAATTTCTTACTATTTCATTTCTTTCAATATCTTATCCAATTTGTTAAAGCGTTTTTCCCATAATTCTTGGAAGGGTTTTAACCAATCAGCAACTTCTTTCATCTTCTTAGGATTTATTTGATAAAAAATCTCTCTTCCAACCTGCTCTTGCTTTAAAAGTTGGCATTCATTAAGAATTTGAATGTGTTTTGAAATGGTTTGTCTCGTCGAATCAAAATTCTCCGCAATTGCTCCGGGAGTCATGGCTTGAACCGCCAACAACGTTAAGATAGCTCTTCGTGTAGGGTCGGCTATTGCTTGAAATACATCTCTTCTAATTTCCATATGTGCAGCTATATGACTGCAAATATAATGCAGTTATTTAACTGCGCAAAATATTTTTAAAAAAAATTATTAAGGGGTATCTCTTCCTACAAATCTGCCTTTACCTAATAGAAAGTTTATTGCCCTAATAATATTCTTTTGAAGTGTTTCTTCTGTTTTTAGATTGGCAAGATACCTTGTGATCTCATTTTTTTTAGATTCAGATAAACTCTCAAATTTCGTTTTTGCGTCTGGATTTGCTTTAAGAGCCTCTAGAAATTGAGACGGGGCTTTTACCTTCCTGCTTTCTGGGTCGAACACTATAGTGAGTTCTATAATTTCACCAATGCGTTTAGGAGAGTTTTTGAGCATAGTGGTGTTTACATACAATCGCCAATCGCCACTATATCTTACTAAAGTTTGTTTATATGCATTGCCATTAATAATGCCTTTTATGGGAATATGTCCTTTATTTTTACCTGCTTGTTGGAAAACTTCAAGCAAAATCTTTTCAGGAACAAATACAAAGGGGTTTATACCGATAATTTTTAGTTCTGCCTTGAAGGAATGCATAAGTTGAAAATAATATGCTAATAAAAACAAAAGCTTCGATTTCTCGAAGCTTTCGTACCTAACTAAACTAAATTAAATTACCTTTTTGATGTTTAACGGGTGATATTAAGAAATGTTACACTAATTGTAAAATTAAATACGGATTGCATGCAAACTGAGCCTAAACAGGAAATTTCTAATCGAAAAATTCGATAAAATGAGTACTTTTGAACCAAAATATAGCCTTTTTATGTCGTCAGTAGCAGAATTAGAAAAAATTGCCTCTCAAGTGCGTAGAGATATTGTTCGTATGGTACATGCCTGTCAATCGGGTCACCCAGGTGGTTCATTAGGATGTGCTGATTTTCTCACCGCTTTGTATTTTGAAGTAATGAATCATAATAAAGACTTCAAAATGGATGGTAAAAATGAAGATTTATTCTTTTTATCAAACGGACATATTTCTCCTGTATGGTATTCTGTATTAGCGCGTAGTGGTTATTTCCCAGTTGCAGAACTAGCGACTTTCAGAAAAATCGACACTCGCTTACAAGGTCACCCTACTACTGCTGAACATCTTCCTGGTGTGCGAGTAGCATCTGGATCTTTAGGCCAAGGCTTATCAGTAGCCCTAGGTGCTGCTCAAGTTAAAAAACTTAACCACGACGCTTCAATCGTATATACCCTTCATGGTGATGGAGAATTACAAGAAGGTCAGATTTGGGAAGCGGCAATGTATGCAGCTCATCATAAAATAGATAATATAATTTCAACGATAGACCTTAACGGTCAGCAAATAGACGGATCTACCGAAAAAGTAATGTCGCTTGGCGATATTAAATCGAAATGGTTAGCGTTTGGATGGGATGTACTCGAAATGGATGGAAACAACATGCAAGAAGTGATAGATACCTTATCAAAAGCAAAATCTCATACCGGAAAAGGCAAACCTGTTTTAATTTTAATGAAAACAGAAATGGGTGCCGGAGTAGATTTTATGATGGGTTCTCATAAATGGCATGGTGTAGCTCCTAACAACGAGCAACTCGCTTCAGCATTAGCACAATTAGAAGAAACTTTATCCGATTATTAATCGAACATATTTTGCTGCGAAAGAAATTCACTTTTACATCGGCCATTTTTTTTATTGTTGTATTGATATTATCAATGCAGCCCTTTGCGCATGCGCAAATGAAAAGTGCGGTTAAACCTACTCGTGTGCTCTTTATATTAGATGCCTCTGGGAGTATGGCTGGTAAATGGAAGGAAAGCACAAAAATGGAAATGGCTAAAAAAATTATCACTCATTTAGCCGATAGTTTAAGCAGAGAAAATATACAATTTGCAGTTAGAGTTTTTGGACATCAAAAAGATAAAAGCTTTGAAGATTGCAAGGACACTAAATTAGAACTGCCTTTTAATCCAAGCAACTCTTCTCTTTTACCTAAAACCCTAGATAGAATTCAAGCAAAAGGATACTCTCCTATTGCCTTATCTCTAGAAGCAGCTATCAACGATTTCCCTCTTACTAAAACTGAGCAACGCCCTATAATTATTTTAATTTCCGATGGCTTTGAAAATTGTACAGGCGAGCCATGTATTGCGAGTTCCAAACTACAAGCTGCAGGAATATATCTTCGACCTTATATTGTTGGACTAGGATTAACACCCGAGCAGAAAAAACAATTTGAATGTGTTGGACAGATTTTCGACATTCAAGAGAGTGATGATTTAAACCAAGGACAGATTGCGAGTGTTGTGATTACTTCTATGCTAAACCCCACTAGCTTACAAGTAAACTTATTAAACGTAAACGAAAAACCAACGGAAACGAATGTGGGTATGAGTTTTTTCAACCAGAGCAATGCTTCATTAAAATACAATTTCTATCATACCTTAAATGCATTTAATCAGCCCGACACATTATTTATCGACCCAAGCATTAGGTATAACATAAAAGTACATACACACCCATCAAAAATATTAAAAGATGTTGAGCTTGTTCAAGGTAAACATACTGTTAAGGCATTAGAAACTCCACAAGGTTCACTAAAGCTAAGCATGACAGGAAACACCAAAGCAAAGAACATAAAATGCATCATCAAACAAAATGGTCAGATTATTAATGTGCAGGATTTAAACACTACCATCTCCTATTTAATTGGGACTTACGACATTGATATTTTAACCACTCCAATGATTAGCATGGAGCAAATTGATATTTTACAATCGCAAACAAAAACCATAAATGTAACCAACCCTGGTATGTTACAAGTGAACAAGGCCGCAGGTTATTTATACATTTACAAAAAGAGTGCTACCAATAAATTAGAAAGAATATATACCATTGATGCAAACACCAACAAAGAAACGGTTTCGCTTCAACCAGGTCATTACGAATTAATTTTTAGGGCAAAAGCAAGTACAACTAGTAAGTCGAGCGTTAGTAAAAAAGTAACTATCGTTTCGGGTGTGTCAACTAGTATTAATTTTTAACATGAAAAGAATAATTGTTATCCCACTGCTCCTGTTTTGTTCTGTGCTATTTGCACAAGGACCAACAAAGCCTGTAGTAAAAACAAGGATACTATTTGTGTTAGATGCTTCTGGTAGTATGACTAATCCATGGGGAGCAAGTAATCGATTTCGTGCTTCAAAAACTATTATATCGAGCATGTTAGACTCTTTACAAAAAGTGCCGAATCTAGAAATAGGCTTGCGTGTTTTTGGAAGTTTATCGCCATTAAATGCAAACGATTGTAAAGACACTAAATTAGAAGCACCGATTAGAGCAAATAATTCTGGTAACATTAAAAACAAATTAAACGCATTAAGTGCAAAAGGAATTACACCAATAGCATACACCTTAGAGCAATGTGCAAACGACTTTATTTACAGTGGAGAGAACTACAGAAACATTGTTGTTCTTATTACCGATGGTATTGAATCTTGTAAAGGAAATGCTTGCGAGGTTTCTAAAAAACTACAGAGTAAAGGAATATTTTTACAACCTTTTATTATTGGATTAGGGTTAACCCCTGAAGCCGCAGAAACATTTGAATGTGTGGGTAGATATGATGATGCACAAGATGAGATAGGATTTAAACGTTCTTTAAAAAGTGTGATGAACACCATTTTAAACAGTAGCACTTCACAAATAAATCTACTTGATGAAAATGGTAAGCCAACGGAGTCGAATGTACCTATTAGCATTTACGACCAAAGTGCGGAGTTACTTCGTTATCATTTTATTCATACCTTAAACTCAAGAGGGAATCCGGATACACTACAATTAGATCCTGTAAATAAATACAACCTGATTGTACACACCATTCCTCCTATCTATAAAAATGATGTGGTTGTTCTTCCTAACCAACATAGTATTATCAATATCCCTGCTGCGCAAGGAGAACTGATTATTCAAACAGAAGGACTAAGTACCTACAAAGATTTATCAACCATCATCAAACAAAACAATAAGGATGAAATTATCGATCGTTTAGATATTAATCAGAAGAGAAAATACTTAGTTGGTACTTATGATGTTGAAATTCTTACGCTACCACGAATTAGCATTTCTAATCTAAAAATTAAACAAAGCGAAACTACCACCATAAAAATCCCTGCCCCTGGTTTACTCACCATATTAAATACAAATGCAGTACCTATTTTTGGCAGTATTTATATCGAAAGAGGTCAAGATTTGGAATGGGTTTGCGATATAAATGGTAATTCGGTTACAGAAACGATTACCCTACAACCAGGAACCTTTCATATTATTTATAAAAATAAAGGCTCAAAAAAGACCATGAGCACAAGAACGGAGCGATTCCAAATTAGTTCGGGAAGTTCATATTCAATACGCTTTTAATTAATATTAGAACACTTATATTTGCACAAAATAACCCTAAAATGAAACAATACACTTACACAGAAAAAAAAGATACTCGTTCGGGATTTGGAGCTGGATTAGCTGAGTTGGGAAATACCAATGCCGATGTTGTCGCATTATGTGCCGACTTAACAGGATCTTTAAAAATGGATGCATTTGCAAAAGATCATCCAGATCGTTTTTTTCAAGTAGGTATTGCAGAAGCAAACATGATTGGATTAGCGGCTGGTATGACCATTGGAGGGAAAATCCCTTTCACTGGAACTTTTGCTAATTTCTCAACAGGGCGTGTGTACGATCAAATTCGTCAATCGGTAGCCTACTCTCAAAAAAATGTTAAGATTTGTGCATCGCATGCTGGCTTAACTCTTGGAGAAGATGGTGCTACTCACCAAATATTAGAAGATATAGGTTTAATGAAAATGCTACCTAATATGGTAGTTATTAATCCTTGTGATTACAATCAGACTAAAGCAGCAACCATTGCTATTGCAAAATACAACGGACCAGTTTACTTAAGATTCGGAAGACCAGCAGTACCTAATTTCACTCCCGCAGATCAAGTGTTTGAGATAGGTAAAGCCTTACATCTAAACGAGGGTAAAGACGTAAGTATTTTTGCAACTGGCCATCTAGTTTGGAAAGCTATTGAAGCTGGGCAACAATTGGCAGAAATGGGAATTAGCGCAGAAATAATAAACATCCATACCATTAAACCTTTAGACGCTCAAGCCGTCCTAACATCAGTTCGCAAAACAAGGTGTGTAGTTACAGCAGAAGAACATCAAAAAAACGGAGGGTTAGGAGATAGTATCGCTCAATTATTAGGAGAACACTTTCCAGCTCCAATCGAAATGGTTGCCGTTAATGATAGTTTCGGAGAAAGTGGTACACCCGACGAACTCATGAAAAAATATGGGTTAGAAACCCCAAATATTATTGCTGCAGTTCAGAAAGTGATGAGTAGAAAATAAATTCTGAATGCAGCGCAAATAAAGCGCATGACGAATTACCCTTCCGACCAAGAAATCTTAAACGCTTTTCGCATCGAGAAATCGAAGGAACATGCCTTTTCATTACTAATAAAGAAATACGAACAAAAAGTATACGCTCAAATTCGGAGGCAAATTGCAAACCACGAGGATGCCGATGATGTAATGCAGGAGGTTTTTATTAAAGTTTGGAAAGGCTTACATCAATTCCGAGAAGACGCTCAATTATATACTTGGCTATTTCGTATTGTATACAATGAGTGCATTAATCATCATCGAAAAAACAAACAAAACATACATGTACTAGTAGATGAAGCAGATGAAACTACATTTCTATCTCAGGTAAGCGACAATCCTATGTCTGGGGAACAAATACAACGAAAACTGCAATTAGCCATAGACACATTACCTGAAAAGCAGAAAATAGTGTTTCATTTAAAGTATTACCAAGAACTAAAATATGAGGAAATCTCTGAAATGCTTGGAACTAGCGTAGGTGCATTAAAGGCCTCATTTCATATTGCTGTAAAGAAAATTGAAAATTATTTACTTGAGCATTAAACTATTTACAACGAACGGTATCTTATAAATATGAACAACGAATTGAAAAAAGAACTTGAAGAAATAGCCCCAAGCTTGGCTAATATCCCAAAAGAGGATATACAAGCACCTGAAGGCTATTTTGATTCTTTTGAGAAAAGGATGATGGCCAAAATTAAAGCAGAAAACATAGAGCCTGAAAATATCATCCCTCTATTTCCATCAAAGAGAAATTGGTCGAACTATATTGCAGCTGCTGTGATCTTGTTTTTTATTGGCTTTTCGATTGTTTTGTATAAAATTAATCAAGAGTCGGCTACAAATACATCAATAAATACAACCGCTTCTATAGAAGATATTTATTTATCTGAAATTGATGAGGAAAGTATTATAGAGTATACAAATACACATTCACAAACTAACAATACATCGGAAATCGAATTGTACCAATCATACATCGACGAAGAAACTATTATAGAACAATTATAAGATTAATACCATGAAAAGACTATACATCATATTATCACTCATTCTAGTATGCTCTAGTTTCACTCAAGCTCAAGAAAAAAGAAGAGAAGAAATTGAAGCATTTAGAGTCGCATACTTTACTCGCCAATTAAACCTTACAGCAGATGAAGCAAAAAAATTCTGGCCAGTGTTTAATGAGATGCAAACAGAAATGCAGAAAATCCAAAAAGACAAGCGTGCTCGTCATCGTACCATAAAACAAGGTATGGAATCATTATCGGATGCTGAACTCGAAAAAATGATTAACGACGAAATGGCTGCAAAACAAAAAGAACTAGACATTGAAAAAAAATATCACGAAAAGTTTAAAGATATTTTACCTATGCAAAAACTAGCACTTTACTATAGAGCTCAAGACGGATTCAAAAGAGAGTTACTCAGAAAACTACAAGATCAACACAAAGCAAAAGACGCTAACTAAAGCCAATCTTTACGTTTAAACCAAACATAGATAATTAAGGTTATGGTTGCCATCAACAACATAGAAAAACCATAACCATATTTCCAATGTAACTCTGGAATAAAATCGAAATTCATTCCGTATACTCCCACAACAAAAGTTAGTGGCATAAAGAATACGGAGAATATGGTTAATACTCTAATTACTTCATTTGTTTTTTGAGCAGATATAGATAAATAAAGCGATAGTAAGTTATTAATATCTTCATTCAACTGATCGTAAATAGTAACCTGTTGAATATAATTATCTTTCATTTCTCTATACATCGCCTCTCTCCTATTCCCCTCTGCAACTTTATTTGTCGTATCATTTGAAAGAGTAAGTATTCTTCTAATTACAGATACTTTTCTTTTAATATGATATAATGCTTTTAATAGATTAGGTAATTTTTTCTTCAAGAAAATTCTACTCTCATAGAAATCAATTTCTGATGCAAGCTTATCAGCTGGGTTATCGAAACTTAATATCGACGAATTAATTACGTGTAATAAAAACTGATGTTTATCGGTACACTTCCCGTTATCAATATATTTCAATTTCAACTCTTGAAGCAAGGGTTGTTCTGTTCTATGTACTGTAATGATTTTATCAGAGGTAATAAAAATGGAAATTTTACGCGTTACTTCCTGAATAGTATCCGCATCTGTGGTTTGTTTGGTATCATAAACTCTAGTAACAATAAAAATGGAATTCTCCATCTCTTCAAATTTTGGGAGATGATCTGGCTCAAGGCAATCTTCAACCGCATTGGGGTGTAGTTTATGCTCTTTGGCTATTGCATGTAACTCATTTTCGGTGGGATTGGTAACATCAATCCAAAAATTATTGACTATTTCAATTGATTTAATTCCAGCTTCCATACTCAAATGTAATCAACGATAAGGATATTTTGTATTTTTGGGCATGTTATCTAATCGTCAATTATTTTTATTGCATAACGCTCAAACTACTGAGATGCCGTTGATGCTCGAAATTACAAGGGCATCTGGGGTGTATTTATACGATAAAGATAATAAACAATACCTCGACTTAATCTCTGGGATTGGGGTTAATAATATTGGGCATTGCCACCCAAAAGTTGTTCAAGCCATTAAAGATCAAGCCGACCAATACCTCCACCTCATGGTTTATGGAGAATATATACAATCGCCTCAAGTAAAATTTGCAAAGAAATTAAGCGACTGCTTACCTCCCTCTTTAAACTCTGTTTATCTATTAAACTCTGGTGCCGAAGCCATAGAAGGTGCAATGAAACTATCGAAGCGAGTTACTGGCCGACATAAAATCATGGCCTGTTACAATTCATACCACGGCAGTTCTCAGGGAGCATTGAGTATTATGGGTAACGAAGAATACAAACTAGCATACCGTCCGCTTTTACCAGGTATTCATTTTATTCGTTTTGGAGAGATGGATGACCTCAAGTACATTACTTCAGATTTTGCTGCAATCTTTATAGAAAGTATACAAGGTGAAGCAGGAATAAGAGTGGCAAAGTCCGAATATTGGAAAGCTCTTAAGCAAAAATGTAAAGAAACAGGTTGTCTTTTGGTATTGGATGAGATTCAAACTGGTTTCGGTAGAACTGGTAAAATGTTTGCCTTCGAACATTATAATATTATACCAGATATTTTGGTATTGGCTAAAGGAATGGGAGGTGGAATGCCTATTGGTGCTTTCATTTCCTCTAAAGAAAATATGCACACGCTCACCAACAATCCCATCTTAGGGCACATTAGTACCTTTGGAGGTCATCCCGTTTCTTGTGCTGCAGCATTAGCTACACTAGAAGTATTACAAGAAGAAAAACTAGTAGAGGGTGTAAAATACAAGTCCGAGCTGTTTAAAAAATTACTCGTTCATCCGAAAATTAAAGAAGTTCGTGGCGAAGGATTAATGTTGGCGGTACAATTAGAGAGTTTCGATTTCAATAAAAAAGTGATTGATAAATGTATTGAGATGGGTGTAATTACCGATTGGTTTTTACATTGCTCCGATGCGATGAGAATTGCAGCCCCACTTAGTATTAGCGAAGAAGAAATTATATTCGCTTGCAATACCATCCTAAGCGCAATCTCTCAAACCTAATATCTTACACTACTTCACAACATTGATAGTACCATTTTGAAATAGATACTTATTGTTTAATGCATAAGCTTCTATTTGGTATACATAAGTACCATCGGTTGCTACTTGACCTCCGTATTTACCATCCCAACTTAAATCATTTATATCATTTGATCTGAAAACGATTTGTCCCCAACGATTAAAAATTCTTAGCTCACATGATTTTAAACCTTCTGGTAATTTCATTACTAACTCGTCGTTGATTCCATCACCATTAGGACTAAACACTTCAGGAATCAGGAAAGGATATTTAGTAGCTACATCAAAAGAATAGGTTTTTATATTATCACAACCTAATTCATTTTTCATGTATAGACCTACTTTATTTGTACCTGCTGAATCGAATATGGTAGTAAATGTTCTGTCTTTAGTTGTATCTATCCTACCATTAATAATCCAATAATAATCGAATGGGTAAGCTGAGTTAAAAGTAAACGTTACTTCTTCATCAATTTTAGGATATAAAGGACTCCAAGTAAAAGATGGTTTAGGTGTAGGTAAAACTTGAATTGTTATAAATGCTGTATCCACAGCATCTCCATTGTAGTAAACAACACAATACAATGTTGTTTCTTTATATACTGTAACTGATATATCTTGTGTAGTTTCCCCAGTAGACCATTTGTAAATTAAATCTTTGTAAGTAGTATCTTCAGAAGAAGCGTACAATTCCACTCTTTCACCTTCACATACTAATCTCTTACCAAATATATAAGGGAAAATAACTCTTCCTTCCTCTACCTCGTACCAAACAGTATCTCCTTTACATCCGTAAACACTTGTTTCTTGTACACCTACTTTATAATTATTATGATTGGGTATCCAATCGACAACTACTGATGTTCCAGTAGAAGCTCCCTGAAATGTTCCACCAACAACAAACCATTGATATGTAGAATTTAGGGTTGGGGTGATGCTATATGTTTCACTTGATTGACCCGGACCACCACCCGATGATTGTGCGGATGCAATGCTGCTGCAAAGCATCCCCACTATCATGGATAATAATATTTTCCAGATTCGAATCATAGTGAATTAAGTTAATAAGCTTCAAGAGAGCGTAGGGCTTACAAACGTTTCTTAATGTAAAATACTTGAGGTTACAGGTTTCGGATTTACAGTAATCACCGCTGAACCGCTTGTTGTACCTGAGCAGAATTTATTGCTCACCGAAACTAAACTATATGTTGTAGTTACTGGTGAAGTTCCTGCGGCTGGTATGGTTGGCGACGGGTTGAATGTAAATGTATTTGATGTATGATTTGTAACAGTACTTACTGTAGTGCCATCTGTGTAGCTAAATGTCCACGGACCAACACCAGTTAACGAAATCGTTACAACCGGATTAGGGTCATCAAAACACATCGCTGACGTTCCTGATATTGCTGCTGTAGTAAGTGGAATAACCACAACATCTAAACTTACTGCATCACCCACACAACCAGTACTAGAAGTCTCTTGTACTTGTAGTGTATAGGTTCCAGGTGTAGAACCCCAGTTCACAGTAATAGCGTTACCAGTGGCTGCGCTTAAAGCTCCACCGCCTGATAAAGTCCATGCATAAGAAGACCCTACAGTGTTGGTAACGCTATAAGGGACTAGTGTAGAACTTACACATACCGTATCTGGGCTTTGTGCGAATAGATCTCCTGCACTCATTAACATGAGTAAAGAAATAGAAAGTAAGTAGTAAACTTTTTTCATGACCAATTTTTTTTGGGGATAAACAATTTTGCTTTGGGTTTAGCTTGTTTATCGTAAAAACCTACGAAATGGTTACAAAAAAAGTTTTCAAGAAAATAATTTTTTTGAAAGGTAAGTGTACTAGATGTTTAGAAAGCTTTTTGCCTTTTTACGAGGTAAGTATATAAAATTTCGTTGAAACCTTTTCGTGCATCTGCACGTACAAAATCTATTTGCTCTAACTGGCAACGATTCGTTATGGCCTTTAAATAACTATCCATACGAGCAACATACTCTTGCTGTATGCTTGAAGTATGCAACTTTATTTCTTCTCCGCTTTCTACATCTACAAATAGATATGGACGGTTCTCAAATTTGAAATTTAATTCTGTTTGATGATCTGAAACATGAAATATAATAACCTCATGTTTATTGTATCTTAGGTGTTGAAGTGCATCAAAAATTTTATCTCTCTCTTCAATATCTTCAAACATGTCTGAAAAAATTACAACCATCGATCTTCTGTGTAATTTTTCTGCTAATTCATGCAAGGATTTTGAAATTGATGTTTTCTGTTGTACGGGTTTATCAACTAATACTTTTTCTAACTCCGAATAGATTAGCTTCTGATGCATTGTTGCAGAACGTGCATTTGTACTAAGTTTAATCTCATCTGAAAACAACGTTAATCCAAAAGCATCTCTTTGTGATTTCAACAGCTCGGTTAATGCTGCAATACACATAATAGAAAATTTTATTTTATTCCATTTCTGTTCTGGATAATACATCGAACTAGAAACATCTAAAACTAACTGACATCTTAGGTTTGTTTCTTCCTCATATCTTTTTACGTACATCTTATCTGTACGTCCAAAAAGTTTCCAATCTATACTTCTGATATTTTCACTAGGGTGATACGGACGGTGCTCTGCGAACTCTACTGAAAATCCGTGAAACGGACTCTTATGTAAGCCTGTAATAAATCCTTCTACAACTTGTTTGGCCAAAATCCCCAAATTTGTTTTGGGAACTAATTCCTCTATTTGAATAACATCCTCCATAATACAAATATATACTACTTTCCTTCTAAACGTATATAAAAGTCGTCTTTGTATGTATCCCCAATAGGAATTCCTTGCTCGTTTATATAAATTCTATTCTTCTCAATGGAATTGATCTTCTCTAATGAAACAATATACGATTTATGAACCCTTACGAATCGTTTTATTGGCAAAAGCTCTTCCATCTTTTTCATGTTCATTAGCGTAAGTACTCTTTCTGAAGTTGTATAAATAGAGATATAATCTTTTAATCCTTCTATGTATAATATGTTACTCAAATCAATCCTAATAATTTTATGCTCAGTTTTTATAAAGATATGATCCAGCTCATCACCGTAATTACCGACACCAGTATTTATATTTTTATTTGAGAATAGTTTTTCGCAAGCTTTAGTAAAACGATCGAAAGATATAGGCTTTAAAAGATAATCAACAATACTGTGATCGTATCCTTCCAAAGCATACTCCGTATATGCTGTTGTTAAAATAACTTTAGCTTTATTACCTAACAGCTTCATAAACTGTATGCCTGTTAGTTCTGGCATCTGTACATCTAAGAATATTAACTCTACCCTATCGCGCTCAATCGACGAGAATGCTTCGATAGGATTAGTATATGTATTTACCAATTGCAGGCCTTCTGTTTTAGAAACATAATCACTTAAAATTTCAAGAGCTAATGGCTCATCATCAACAATAATACATCTCATACTACAAGTTTAATTCTAAAGATACTTTATATTGATTATCTTCTTGTGTTGTTTCTAATTTAAATCTTTTTGGATATAATAATTCTAATCTCCTTAAAATATTTTTCATTCCAATACCACTCGACTCATCTTTATTTCCCTCACGTATAGTATTCACCGTTTTAAATTTCAACAAACCTTTATTTACTTCTAGTACAATAGATACTGGGTTCTTTGGGTTGATAACATCTCCATGCTTGAAAATATTCTCAATAAATGAAATTAACAACAAAGGCATTACTCTATAGTTCTCTTGATCGATACTTATTCTTGCTGTAAATTGTATATCGTCTTTATACCTTAATTTATGTAAATCGATATAACTCTCTAGGTATTTAATTTCGTCTTTTAAATCTACTTTATAGTCTTCACTTTCTTTAAGCATATACCTCATAATTTCTGAAAGCTTTAATATCGCCTCTGGAGTTTCATCCGATTTCTTATAAGCTAATGCATAAATATTATTTAAAGAATTAAATAAAAAATGTGGATTGATTTGAGATTTTAAAAATTGAAGTTCGGCTTGTGTTTTTTGAAATTTTAATTCGTTTTGCACTTGTTCATTCCTAAACCAATCAGCCATGACTTTATACACTGTGCTCAAAAAAATCATAAAACCTGAAGGTATTATTGTACTTAGAGTGTAGGGCCAAAAGAGCTTAGGTATTTCTTTGTTCATTGGTCCAACCGCCAAATAATAATCTTTATAATAATATGCTATAAAATACTTTATAAAAGCATAAATAACAATTAAGCCTATAACACTAAAAACAAATCGCCAATAATACTTTCTTGATGCAGTAGAAGGAAAAACAAATAATAAATTAACATAGAAAATGGAGATATTAATTAAACCATAAAGACCAAAATGTACAGCAATAAACATTTTGGGATTGGCAATCTTCTCAGATTTAGCAACATTTTCTCCTACACTTAATAATATAAACGACATTATTAATGTCCAGAATAGCAAATGCGCTCCAATTAATATATACTTTCTCATATCCTATTTATACCCTAAATCTAAGTTAAGATGAATTTCCAGTTTTCAAATTATCGACAAACGCCCTTAAAACATCGACGAATGGAGTAAAACCCCAAAAAAGGATTTAAACGTCTGTTTTAGGTCGTTTATATGTATGCCGAGTGCGTTTATCTAGTTTATATTGTAGCCTTTCTATAGTCTTTACATTTTTGGTCAACGAAAACAAATAATGCTATGGAAAGTAGAAAAATTGACCTCATCTTACCTGCAATTGGAATTGCTCTTATTGCTAGTTTAATTGTATTGATTCAAGGAATTCACCATGTATTAAGTATATGAATAATGCTATAGAAATTAGAGCACTTAGTTTCCAATATGGTAAACAAAGTATTTTAAAGAATATCAATTTAGATGTTCCAGTTGGTAGCATCTATGGTTTCATTGGACATAATGGTGCAGGGAAAACCACCACTATTAAACTTTTGCTAAACCTTCTTAGTTCCCAAAAGGGTCAAATAAAAATATTCGATAAAGATTTATATACTCATCGAAACGAAAGTTTAGCAAGAATAGGTGCTTTAGTAGAATACCCTGGTATATATGCTCACCTCAGTGCTTTTGAAAATTTAAAAGCAAAGGCTATACTATTGAATTGTTCAAATGATAGAATAAACGAAGTACTAAAACTAGTTCGCTTAGACCATGTAAAAAACAAAAAAGCTGGTAAATTCTCCCAAGGAATGAAACAGCGTTTAGGTATTGGGTTAGCTTTACTCAACAACCCTGATTTACTTATTCTCGACGAACCTACTAATGGGTTAGATCCCGCAGGTATAGTTGAAATAAGAACCCTAATAAGCGATTTGAGCAAAGCAGGGAAAACTATATTTATCTCTAGTCACTTACTTTCTGAAATGGAAAAATTTGCCACCCATCTCGCGTTAATCGATAATGGAGAAATAAAATTCAAAGGAGAACTTGGGGATATTCATAAAAATAAAAAAATGCAAGTCTATATTATTTGCGACGATTATGTACGCGCAACCTATTTATTATCCGAAAGAGGTATTCCATTCGAATTAAATGAAAATGGACTAATTGTAACAATTAGTGAAACTATTAGCTCTTCTGAAATAAATAAGATTTTAGTTTTCGGTGGTGTCGACATTGAATTACTAAAGCCTGTACAAAATTCATTAGAGCAATTGTTTTTTGAACTTACAAATTCTAACGCATGAAAAACTACGGACTACTTATTCGTCAGGAATTCTTTAAAATAAAAAGCACGCTTGCTTTTAGAAGTTCCTGGATACTTCCATTATTAATCAATTTACTTATTGTAACCATTTTTATTGTTAAAGCCGAGGACTTTATTAAACTCAATTCCCCGAATATATGGTATCGATACATGGAATTTATTATGGGTGTTATGGGTTCTTTAGTATTACCCATGTACTTAGTCTTTCTTACCTTTTCAATAAACGATATAGAACACAAAGCTGATACTTGGAAAAATCTATTTAGTTATCCATTCGAAAAACGCCAAGTGTTTTTTAGTAAATGGTTCAGTGCTGTTCTGGTCTTTGGTATTTTTATGCTTAGCTTTTTTGTATTTACTTATTTAGGGGGAAACATATTAGGCGTTGTAAATCCTAAACTAGGATTCCAGAATCACGAAATGGGATTCATGATGATTCAACTTTTCAGCAAAATGTTTCTTGCTAGTATCGCTTTATTAAGTATTCAATTTTTCTTTAGCATGCTATGGAGCGATTTTATGAAATCGATGGGTATTGGACTATTACTTACTATTGCAAGTATGATTGCTATGAATTGGGAATATATTTATTTCAGTCCCTATGCTCAACCTATGTATTCAATAGTATATCTATTTAAAGAAGGCAGTAATCAAGTGATTAATTTTACTTCAAAAGAAATTATTGTGGGACTAAGTACTTCTGTTGCATTCATCATCTTGTCTTATCAATTGATGAAGAAGAGAAGTGTGAGGTAATACTGGTGACTAGTGACTAGTGACTGGTGACTGGTGGTAAAAAAAAGGCTTCCCTTGTGGGGAAGCTTTTTTTATAATTGAGCTTCTAATTTTTGTTGTAAAACATTTTTAGGAACTGCTCCAATTTGCTTATCAACAATCTCTCCGTTTTTGAAGTATAACAAAGCTGGAATATTTCTAATTCCGAACTTCATCGATATTCCTGGGTTGTTATCTACGTTCACTTTACCAATGATTGCTTTTCCTTCGTAATCTTTCGATAATTCTTCAACTACAGGTCCTACCATACGGCATGGTCCACACCACTCCGCCCAGAAATCAACCAACACTGGTTTATCTGATTTTAATACTAACTCATCGAAGTTAGCGTCTGTTAATTCTAAAGCCATTTTATCTAATTTTAAATTATAAGTTTTAATTTATTTGTTAATTATCAAATCTGTTGCCAATTCGCAAAATGTAGCAATATTGTCACTAATTCAATCTGAAGGAAACTTCTTTTAATTCATCCAATGCCTTCAACAATTCATTTGTCGGGCTTACCTTACATTTCCTGCTCGGCATCTCCATTGCTATTCCTTGCTCTTGATCTACTATTTTAAACTTCAACTCACAGTTTTTCTGGGTATCTGTTTTGCTATTTTCCTCTAATATACTAACAATTTGATGTAACAATTGTTCGTTGAGGTCGCTTAGGTAACAGCTGATGGTTACGCTCTTAGCCAGTTTGTCACGAACATCTGTCAATAATTGTATTTGTGTCACCTTAAATTCCCAATCACCTTTCCTGCCATATCTTTCCTGCACTTTCCCCCTAATGAATAAAAATAGACCTTCGTTTAAATAGGGCTTAAACTTTAAATAATCGTCGCCAAATAGGGTAAGCTCAAATTGTTCGCTATAATCTTCAACTATTAATGAACCAAATGGTTTTCCAGATTTTGCAATTCTATGGGTAGCGCCTCCTACCATACCTCCAATACTCAGCTCTCTATTCTTTAATTTCTCAAATCGCTCATGTTGACTTTCTAGAGCATTGTCATCTGCATCATCTTCTACTTTTTCAGCAGCGTTATTGTTTTCAAATCGATTGGCAGAATATTTACTTATTAATCGTAAATCACTCACTGTAGCAGTACAGAATTTCTCCAAATCAAATTTAAACTCATCCAAAGGATGTCCAGAAATGTAAAATCCTACCACTTCTTTTTCATATCTCAATTTTTGCAAGAAACCCCATTCTTCACAAACAGGAATTCTTGGCTCTGGAATTTGAGATGCAGCTCCTGTTCCAAATAAAGAGGATTGAGCAGAACTCAAGCTATCCTGATAATTAGCACCAAAACGTAAAAGTTTTTCCAAGAAATTTCCTGTTTCATTTGCTTCATGATGGAAATAGGTAGCACGATGCACTCCGAAAGAATCGAATGCACCAGCATTTGCTAGCGATTCAAATGTTTTTTTATTTGCTGAACGAAGGTTCACTCTTTTTACTAAATCGAAAACCGAATTGAATTTCCCGTTACTGTCGCGCTCTTCAATAATAGATTGCACGGCTGCTTCTCCCACACCTTTCACCGCTCCTAATCCAAATCGAATTTGCCCGTCGCCATTTACCGAAAATTTGTAAATACTTTCATTAATATCAGGTCCCAATACCGACATGCCCATTCTTCTGCATTCTTCCATAAAGAAAGTAATCTTATCGATATTACTTAAGTTATGTGTTAACACCGCAGCCATATATTCCGAAGGGTAATTCGCTTTAAGGTATGCTGTTTGAAATGCTACGAATGCATAACAAGTAGAATGTGATTTGTTAAAAGCATAAGATGCAAATGCTTCCCAATCGGTCCACACTTTTTCTAATTTCTTTTTATCTAATCCCTTTGCAACTGCGCCATTAATAAATACATCTTTTAAATCGTCGAGTGTCTTCCGATCCTTCTTACCCATTGCTTTTCGTAGGGTATCGGCTTGACCTTTACTAAAGCCTGCTAATTTTTGAGAGAGCAACATCACCTGCTCTTGGTACACAGTAATACCATTGGTATCCTGCAAGTATTCTTCCATCTCTGGCAAGTCGTAACTCACTTGCTCTCTACCGTGTTTACGAGCAATGTATTTAGGGATGTATTGCATCGGACCTGGACGGTACAATGCATTCATCGCAATTAGGTCTTCAAATTTATCAGGCTTTAAATCGATCAAATGTTTTTGCATTCCAGCCGACTCAAACTGAAATGTTCCATTCGTTTCACCGCGTTGGTACAATTCAAATGTTTTAGGATCATCGAGCGGAATGGCATCGATATCAATAGTAATTCCTCTATTCTTTTTTATGAGGGCTAAAGCATCACGAATAATTGTTAATGTTTTCAACCCTAAAAAGTCCATCTTAATTACACCGGCATCTTCAATTACTTTACCATCGTATTGTGTAATTAATAAATCGGTATCTTTTGATGTAGCAACTGGGATAATATCCGTAAGGTCCATCGGAGCAATAATAATTCCCGCGGCATGTATACCCGTTCCACGAACAGAGCCCTCTAGAATCAAAGCTTCTTTTAATACCTTAGCTTTATAATCGTCGGAATTATAAATCGCACGCAATTGCTTAATGTTATCTAAGTCTTCTTGTTGATATCCCTCTTTATCTTTTAAGCCACCCTCACCATCAATATTAGCAAGTATCACACGGTTCAACTCTGTACCAGGTTTATCTGGTACTAATTTTGCCAAGGCATTCGATTCTGCTAATGGCAAATCCATTACACGAGCCACATCCTTAATACTCATTTTCGCAGCCATGGTACCATAAGTAACAATTTGTGCCACTTGGTTTTTACCATATTTATCTACCACATAGTCGATTACTTTCTGACGACCTTCGTCGTCGAAGTCGGTATCAATATCGGGCATCGACTTACGTTCAGGATTTAAGAAACGCTCAAAAAGTAGGTTGTATTTAATTGGATCGATATTGGTAATTCCTATACAGAAAGCAACGGCAGAACCAGCTGCAGAACCACGACCAGGGCCTACAAAAACTCCTATATCTCTACCCGCCTTAATGAAATCGGCTACAATTAAGAAGTAGCCCGCGAAACCCATGGTTTCAATGGTGAACAACTCAAAATTTAATCGTTCTTCAATTTCTGGAGTAAGCACGTCATAACGAGCGCGAGCTCCTTCAAAAGTAATATGGCGCAGGTATTCATCTTGTGTTTTGAATTCTGTAGGAATCACAAAATTCGGCAGGAGAATATCTTGTTTCAGTTTAAGGGTATCAATTTTATCGACAATCTCGTTGGTATTATCGATGGCTTCAGGAATATCGATGAACAAATCGTTCATCTCTTTTTGAGTTTTAAAATAAAACTCGTCATTATAAAAAGCAAAACGAGTTCCCTTTACAAAAGAATCATCGTCGCTAAACTCTTTGTTGGTTGGGGTGCTTTGCTTTTCACCTGTATTGATACACAACAATATATCATGAGCATTAGAATCTTCTCTATCTACATAATGAGAATCGTTAGAAGCAATAACCTTTACGTTGTATTTTTTTGCAAAACCCAGGAGTACTTGATTTACCTTCTCTTGGTCTTGCATTTTATGACGCTGAAGCTCAATGTAATAGTCTTCACCGAACAAATCTAACCACCACTTAAACTCTTGTTCCGCTTCTTTTTCCCCTTTCCTCAAGATAGTTTTTGGCACCATGGCCCCAATACAACAAGTGGTAGCAATTAGACCTTCGTGGTATTTAAGAATAAGTTCTTTATCTATTCTGGGGTATTTCCCATAGAGACCTTCTACATATCCTAAAGAACACAGTTTTACAAGATTTTTATATCCAGTCGCATTTTTTGCTAGCAATAATTGATGGTAACGAACATCTCTATCGTCTTTAGTGAATTGGCGTTTATGGCGGTCTTCTACAACATAAAATTCGCACCCAACAATAGGTTTTACGCCGTGTTTGCCGGCTTCAGCAACAAATTTAAATGCCCCGAACATATTTCCATGATCCGTAATAGCAAGGGCTTTCATGCCATCTTTAGCCGCTTTTTTAAACAGCTTTTTGATGTCGGCAGCCCCATCGAGTAGGGAATATTGAGTATGTACGTGTAAATGCGAAAAATCAGGCATAGTGTATCTTGAGGTATCAAAATTAAAGAATGTTTTGTTCGAGTTTTGGGTCGGTTTTCCACATTTTTCAGAAAGGCTATAAGTCAATAAAATAGGCTTTAAAAGGGCATTTTTTGAACTTCGATAGCACGATATGAGAAGGGGTGCCAAAAAACTTGATATTATTTTAACAATCCATTTGAAATTAGGGAAGAAAAGTTAACTTTGCGGCACGAAAAAATAATAGAATCATTATGCCAAATATTGGGAAAATAGCTCAAATCATCGGTCCAGTAGTGGACGTTAGCTTCGCTGCAGAAGGCGCGAAATTACCTAACATTTTCGATGCTTTGTATGTGACTAAAGAAAATGGTCAGAAAATCGTTTTAGAGTGTCAACAACACTTAGGAGAAGATAGAGTTCGTACTATTGCGATGGATTCTACCGACGGTTTAGTTCGTGGAATGGATGTTATCGATACCGAAACTCCTATCACTATGCCAATTGGAGAAGACATTAAAGGACGTTTATTTAACGTAGTAGGTGATGCAATCGATGGTATGCCAGAAGTTAGTAAAGCTAATGGACGTGCCATTCATAATAAACCACCAAGATTTGAAGATTTATCAACTGAAACTGAAATCTTGTTCACAGGTATTAAAGTAATCGACTTATTAGAGCCTTACGTAAAAGGAGGTAAAATTGGTTTGTTCGGTGGTGCCGGTGTAGGTAAAACAGTATTAATTCAAGAATTGATCAACAACATCGCGAAAGCATACGATGGTTTATCGGTATTCGCAGGTGTGGGTGAGCGTACTCGTGAGGGTAACGACTTATTGAGAGAGATGATTGAAGCAAACATCATCCGTTATGGTGATGCATTTAAACATTCGATGGAAGAAGGTGGTTGGGATTTATCTAAAGTAGATCACACTGCTTTAAAAGATTCTAAAGCTACATTCGTATTCGGTCAGATGAATGAGCCTCCAGGTGCACGTGCACGTGTGGCTTTATCAGGATTAACTGTTGCTGAGTATTTCCGTGATGGAGATGAGCAAAGCGGTGGTCGTGATATCTTATTCTTCATCGACAACATTTTCCGTTTCACACAAGCAGGTTCAGAGGTATCGGCACTATTAGGTCGTATGCCATCAGCGGTAGGTTATCAACCAACCCTTGCTACAGAAATGGGTATGATGCAAGAGCGTATTACATCAACTAAGAGAGGATCTATTACATCGGTACAAGCAGTATATGTACCTGCCGATGACTTAACTGACCCTGCTCCAGCAACAACATTTGCCCACTTAGATGCTACAACAGTATTGAGTCGTAAAATTGCTGAGTTAGGTATCTACCCAGCGGTGGATCCATTGGATTCTACTTCACGTATTCTTGCTCCAGAAATTATTGGTGCAGAACATTACGGTTGTGCTCAACGAGTGAAAGAAATTTTACAACGTTATAAAGAATTACAAGATATCATTGCGATTTTGGGTATGGACGAGTTATCTGAAGAAGATAAATTAGTAGTATCTCGTGCACGTCGTGTTCAACGTTTCTTATCACAACCTTTCCACGTAGCTGAGCAGTTCACTGGATTAAAAGGAGTATTAGTAGATATTAAAGAAACTATCAAAGGATTCAACATGATTATGGATGGTGAAGTGGATGAGTATCCAGAGATGGCCTTCAACTTAGTAGGTACTATCGAAGAAGCAATGGAAAAAGGTAAAAAATTAATCGCAGAAGCTAACGCGTAATTGATATGCTATTAGAAATATTAACACCCGATAAAAAAGTATACTCAGGAGAAGTTAGTTCGGTAAGTGTACCAGGACTTAAAGGATCTTTTGAAGTCCTTAATAACCACGCTCCAATTATATCTACTTTAGAAAAAGGGGTATTAAAATTCAAAGCTAAAGAAGGCAACCAAGAAATGAATATTTCTGGAGGTGTTATTGAAGTATTAGCTAATAAAGTGGTAGTGTTGGTGGAGTCCTTACTATAGTTACTTCGGCTCCGCTCAGTAACCATCAATATTAAAAAAATCCCGCTCAGAAATGAAGCGGGATTTTTTTTGATAGTTATATCGAAAAAAATGAATGAGGCTTCGTATTATTTCAATACCGCCACACTCTTACTTATCTTTCCATCTACTGTATTTACCATCAACTGATACATTCCTGCGTTGATATTTTCTACATCGATTGCAATTTTTTGCTTGCCTGCTTTGTGGTATTTAGTTTCTTCGTAAACTACTTTCCCATCAATGCTCAATAATTGAATACTTACTTCAGAAGCATGCTCTTGTACATAATCGACATAAATACGATTACTACTTGGATTTGGGTAAAGTGATGCTTGAATTAAATCGTCTATTTTTTGTATCCCTACTCCTCCTGAAATCTCAAAAGAGAGTTCATCAACATACAATACCGAGCCTACTGGTGCAGAAGTTAAAGCTGTGGTATCAAAACTAAAAACAGAAGTAGTGCTGATTACTATAATTGCAGTATCTGGTTCATCACTCGTGGCATAATCGATAGGAATAGAGAATTCCGTATAATTTGCTTTGTTCGAAAATACTCCAATACCTCCCCCAATTACATTAATAAAGCCTGCTGTAGAATCGTATTTAGTTAATGCTATAGAAATAATCCCAGAATCGGGCATGTTACCCTCTGCATATTTATAGTATCCTTTTAAAGCTGTTGGACGACCGCCTGATATCGCAAAACCTGGTTTAATGGTAACATTATTTATATCAAGCTCTCCAGTAACCATAATACCTGGAACGCCTGTAGTATCTCCTACATTCTGTGCATAAGACTCTAATTTTGCTGCGTAAGTACCTGCTTGCTTGGTAGTCGATCTAAATACGTTTGCTCTAGGTAAGCCTCCTGAACCAAGAAGCAATGAAGCATAGTTCGAACTTACATAACCTTGTGGTTCCATAAAAATTAAGAGATTATTCCAATTCTCAAAACCGCCATTGTAAACTGTCTGAGCAAAAGATTTGCTTCCCACCAATAACAAAATAACTAGTATATATTTTTTCATAACTTGTTTGTTCTGGCTCAAATATATAAAAAAAAGCCCTCCAAAAAGATGGAGAGCTCTACGCATTTATTAATTTATCAAACCTATTAGTCCAATCCGAATGTTAATCCCACACAGAAGGTATTTAAGTTAGGTCCTTCATTTTTGTTGAACACACTTTGAGGATAATATTTACCGTAAATTCCCACGCTACCATAATTCACTCTTCCTACAAATCCATAACGCATTTCGTTTAAGTTGAAGGCGTCGTTTACTTTAGTTTTACCTTTTGCTTCGCTTATTTGTTTTTGGCGACCGTTGATTAAGTATCCTAATTCAACTCCTCCAGATAATCCTATTCTTTTACCGTTGTCGAACTCATTAGTGTTGAAGTGTAACATAATTGGAAGTGTTGCATAACGAGCTAGCAATTTGTTTTTAGTGTAATCTAATGGCTGACCAGCTGATGAATCTTGGAACATAGTGAATTTCGCTGCATTTGGTCTCAATGAACTATCACCTGCTAATCTGTAGTTGTTCCAGTCTAAACCAAGACCTACTGATAATCTTACGTTCTCTCTATAGATATTGAAGTAGTGGTTGTAAGTTAAGTTAACGTTAGTTGATTTACCATTGATTAAGTTTAATCCTTGGTTAGCTGCCGATAAACTTGTAGATCCATTTTCTAACAATCCGTTGTAACCGATTGAGAATTCCAACTCACCTTCGTTGCCTTTTTGTTTTTTCTCTTTTGAAGTATAGCTATCTGATTTGCTATCTGATTCGTAGTCGCCTGTTGAATCTTTCTCCATGTAAATTTTTTCAATTTTAGGCTCACCAATTACGACAATTCTGGTTTTACCAACTTTGATTTCAGTAGTATCTGTTTTTCTTTTTCCAGTATCTACCATCACCAACATACTTTGATCTATTTTCAAATCATTTGCTGAGTACATTTCATCTACTGCATCTTTTTTCTTGTTCACGTATTCAGCAACAATATCAATAGGTTCTAAGTTGATGATTCTTGCAACTGCTTCTTTAGTATTATTGATTACTTTTACAGTTTTGTTTTGTCCGTACACGCTTGAAGTGAATACTCCTGCCACTAATCCAAGCATTAAAATTGACTTTTTCATATTATTAAATTTCATTAGGTTATTACTTAATTTCTTTATTACTTATCTGTATTTCTTACTCTACTAAATTTTACTACACCTAGGTCTAATTCGTATTTTTTTCTCACTGATCCATCATCTGTTTTGGTTTCGTTTACTGCTACCATTTCTGCTTCCGAATTTCCTGTTACTTTTTGTGCAACATAGTTCAACATATCTAACACTCCAACTTCTGTTTTTGAACCTTTATTTGCTGCTACACTTGGAGAAGGTGCTGGAACTGGTTTCACTATAGCTGGTCTTTTTATTTCTGTTTCAGTTATAGGATTCGAATTATTCAATTCTGCTTTCTCTTCTATCTTTTTCAAAAGCTCAATCGCGTCTTTTTCATCTTGAGTGCGATCTTCTCTTTTTACTTTAGTTTCAGTGACGATTCCTTTTTTAATATTTTTTGAAGAACGAGTAGATCGACTTTTGATCTCAACTACATCTACTAGACGACGCTCTTCTGAATTCGGTTGCATCGGTTTTGAAATTTTTTCAGTTTTTTCTTCATCTTTTTTTACAGAATCACTAGAACCTTCTATTTTATTAGTATTTGCAAGGTTTACATTATTTTTTGTAGCATCTTCGTTACCGAAAAATCCAAACTGAAACAAACCTACAGTACATAATATAATCACCGAAGCTGCAATAGATAATCTAGCGGTCCAGTTAATAACCACTCCTTTTTTCTTTTTGTCTAATTCTCTTTCGATACCAGCCCATACCTGCGATGAGGGTTCCATTTCGAAACCTTCAAAGGCATCTTTAAATTGTTGGTCTAGTTCGTTATTTTTATCTGAGTGCTTCATTGTGTTTGCCCTCCATTTTTATAATATTTTCTTGCAAAATTGCTCTAGCTCTCGCTAGTTGAGATTTCGATGTCCCTTCACTAATTCCTAACTCTTGCGCTATCTCTTTATGTGAAAACCCTTCTATCGCATACATGTTAAATATTACCCTGTATCCTGGAGAAAGATTCCTTATTAATTGTAAAAGATCATTCATGTTCATTCTCGACAATTGATTTTCTTGTACTGGGCTCTCTGGAGCATGATCCAAATCTACTACTGGAAACATTCTCGCATTTTTACGGTAAAACTCAATAGAAGTATTTACCATGATTCTTCTTACCCAGCCCTCAAATGCCCCATCACCTTTATAATCTTTTAACTTTTCAAAGACCTTCACAAATCCCACCTGTAACATGTCTTCCGCTTCAAAATTGTCTTTTGCATACCTCGCACATACCACCAACATTTTCGACGCAAACTGTTTGTAAAGCAACTCTTGGGTTTTCCTGTTCCCTTGTTTACTTCCCTCTATTAACTCTTCGAGGCTCAGCTTATGTCCCAATTTTAAGCTCATTTTACTTCAAGATGATTGTTTTGTGGTTTTGGTTGCAAGTAAGATACATTATTTTATAGTTTTAACGTAACTGCCTAATAATCAGATAGTATTTTTTTATTTTTTTTCTCAATTCTCATATCTCAATTCTCACATCTATTTTTTGCTATTTTTGTTTGATTATTGCTCAAATTGTACATATACAAATATGGATACTATAGAAGTCTACAAACCAAGCCACAAAATTCGTTTCGTTACCGCTGCCTCATTATTCGACGGTCATGATGCCACTATAAATATTATGAGAAGGATACTACAAGCTTCTGGAGCTGAGGTGATTCACCTTGGGCATAATAGGTCTGTAGATGAGGTAGTAAACTGTGCCATACAAGAAGATGTGCAAGGAATTGCCATGACTTCCTATCAAGGTGGCCATAATGAGTACTTTAAATACATGTACGACCTTTTAAAAGAAAAGGGTGCCGGACATATCAAAATATTTGCTGGAGGTGGTGGAGTAATCCTTCCTTCTGAGATTGAAGATTTACAAGCTTACGGTATTGCAAGAATCTATTCGCCCGACGATGGTCGTACCATGGGCTTACAAGGCATGATTAACGACATGCTTGTACAATGCGACTTCCCTACTAAGAGTTCTCTTAATGGGGAGCTAAAACAAATTGTTCATAAAGACCCTGCAAAAATTGCTCATGCCATCACTGTTGCCGAAAATCTTCCTGCAGAAGCTGAGAAATTTTTGGAAGAGGTGAAAAAAATGATTGGCAACAAACGTATTCCTGTGCTCGGGATTACTGGTACAGGTGGTGCTGGAAAGTCGTCGCTAGTAGATGAACTTGTTCGTAGGTATATTAACGACTTCGAAAACAAAAGCATTGCCATCATTTCCGTAGACCCATCTAAAAGAAAAACTGGCGGTGCATTATTAGGTGACCGTATCCGTATGAATGCCATTAATAACCCTCGAGTTTATATGCGTTCATTGGCTACTCGTCAGGCTAATTTAGCTCTATCAAAATACGTACAAGAAGCTATCGACATTTGTAAAGCGGCTGCATACGATTTAATTATAGTAGAAACTTCGGGTATCGGACAATCGGATACTGAAATTACAGAGCATTGTGACGTTTCCTTATATGTAATGACTCCAGAATTTGGAGCAGCAACTCAATTGGAGAAGATAGACATGCTCGACTTTGCCGATTTAGTGGCAATAAATAAATTTGATAAGCGAGGAGCATTAGATGCAATTAGAGATGTAAAAAAACAATACAAGAGAAATCATCAGAAATTTAATTTAGCTGATGAAGATGTTCCTGTATTTGGTACGATGGCTTCTCAGTTTAACGACCCTGGAATGAATGCATTGTATAGTGCATTAATGAAAAAACTTACAGAGAAAACTGGAATCGAATTTAACTCTCACCTAAATTTACATCAAGGTACTTCAGAAAAAGTATACATCATTCCTCCTGATAGAACTCGCTATTTAGCTGAGATTGTTGAAGCGAATCACGAATATAAATCGTGGGTAAAAGAACAAGCGGCTATTGCTCAAAAAATGTTTCAGTTAAAAGGTACCATCGATATTCTTGAGAAAGAAAAGAAAGAAGATGGTGTACAAACCTTGAAAGAATTATACAACCACTACGAAGAAATTCTTCACCACGAATGCCGACGACTACTTAAAGAATGGCCAGAAACATTCAGAAAATACCAAGAAGATTTCTTTGTATATAAGGTTAGAGATAAAGAAATTAAACAACAACTTTATTACGAGAGTTTATCGAAGCTACGTATTCCAAAAATTTCATTACCAAAATATGAAGCTTGGGGAGATATTTTAACATGGCTTCTAACCGAAAATCTTCCAGGTGAGTTCCCTTACGCATCAGGAGTATTCCCATTAAAACGCGAAGGTGAAGATCCTACACGTATGTTTGCTGGAGAAGGCGGACCTGAACGTACCAACAAACGTTTTCATTACGTTTCTCTTGGTCAACCTGCACACCGTTTATCTACGGCATTCGACTCTGTCACTTTATACGGAGAAGATCCACATGTTCGTCCGGATATCTACGGAAAAATTGGAAACTCGGGAGTAAGCGTTGCTACGTTAGATGATGCAAAAAAACTTTACTCTGGTTTCGATTTATGTAACCCAAGCACCTCAGTTTCGATGACCATTAATGGTCCGGCTCCAATGCTACTTGGTTTCTTTATGAATACAGCTATTGATCAACAATGCGAGATATACATTAAGAAAAACGGACTAGAGGCAGAAGTAAACAAGAAAATAGAAGAAATATATAAACAAAAAGGAATTGCTCGTCCGAGCTACCAAGGTAATTTACCCGAAGGCAATAACGGCTTAGGACTAATGTTATTAGGTGTGACAGGCGATCAGGTTTTACCGAAAGATGTTTATGAACAAATTAAAGCTTATGCTATTTCAACGGTAAGAGGAACAGTACAAGCTGATATTTTAAAAGAAGACCAAGCGCAAAACACTTGCATCTTCTCTACTGAATTTGCTTTACGAATGATGGGCGATATTCAACAATATTTTATCAACGAAAAAGTTCGTAATTTTTATTCGGTATCTATTTCTGGTTATCACATTGCAGAAGCAGGTGCGAATCCGATTTCACAATTAGCATTTACCTTAAGTAACGGATTTACATTTGTAGAATATTACTTGAGTAGAGGAATGCACATCGATGATTTTGCACCGAACCTATCGTTCTTCTTCTCTAATGGTATCGACCCTGAATATTCGGTGATTGGTAGAGTATCACGTAGAATTTGGGCAAAAGCGATCAAGTATAAATACAAAGGAAATGATCGTTCTCAGAAATTGAAATACCATATTCAAACTTCAGGACGATCGTTACACGCACAAGAAATCGACTTCAACGATATTCGTACTACCCTACAAGCATTATATGCTATTTACGATAATTGCAACTCTTTACATACTAATGCATACGACGAAGCGATTACTACACCAACAGAAGAGTCGGTGCGTAGAGCAATGGCTATACAGTTAATTATCAATAGAGAGTTAGGATTAGCGAAAAACGAAAACCCATTACAAGGATCATTCATAATCGAAGAGCTTACAGATTTAGTAGAGGAAGCGGTACTAGCAGAGTTCAAACGTATCTCCGATCGAGGTGGAGTATTGGGAGCTATGGAAACAATGTATCAAAGAGGTAAAATTCAAGAAGAATCTTTATACTACGAAACCCTTAAACATAATGGAGAATATCCAATTGTTGGGGTAAATACTTTCTTAAACAAAAAAGGATCACCAACTATCGTTCCTTCGGAAGTTATTAGAGCAACTGAAGAAGAAAAACAATATCAAATTTCGGCCTTGAAAGCTTTCCAAGATAGGAATGCAGATCGTGCTAATCAGGTATTGGTAGATTTACAAAAAGCTGCTGTACAAAATAAAAACATCTTCGAGCAATTGATGGAGGTTACTAAAGTATGTTCATTAGGTCAGATTTCTAATGCACTTTATAAAGTTGGTGGGCAGTATAGGAGAAATATGTAGGTTAATGGGTTAATTTGTTAATCGGATAATGTGTTAATGGAGGGTATTCAAAAAGCTGTATAAGTGCAGTTGTAAATTCCATTTTACTTTATCTTATTTGAAAATGCGTGGAAGGGAAAAAACTACAAATCCAATTTTGGATAAAACTCTAAAGTTATCTGTACTTATTGTCCAGTTTTGTGATTTATTAATTAAGAATAATAAAACCGAAATTGCCAAACAACTATTAAGATCAGGTACCTCGATAGGAGCAAATATACGTGAGGCTCAAAATTCAGAAAGCAATGCCGATTTTATTCATAAGTTTAAACTATCTGCAAAAGAGATCAAAGAAACAGAATACTGGTTAGATATAATAGATAAATGCTATGAATACGATACTCATAAACTTTCTAATTTACTAGAGGAAGTAGCTAAGATCACTAATTCAATTATTACTACCATGAAGAACAGATCAAAAAATAATCGAACTCACCCCCATTAACACATTATCCCATTAACACATTAACACATTATCAATAAGGGTCTCCCCATTCTAATAGTGTCTATTATTAAAATTTGACACTATGAAAAAACTACTTACCCTTATTTTATTAAGCATGGTAGGCTTTGGTGTATACGCTCAAACGAATAGCCTGTATATCAAGTCTATAAAAAAAGATCTCGCAAAAGCCAGTAAAGGCGTAAACGTAAAGAAACCTCTTTACGATATTCATCAATTTAAAGGCAACGAAAAAGTTCCTGGAAAGAAAGTCCATTACGAGTGGATAGACAGCAATTGGGAATTTTATTCTAAATCGACTATTGATTATTATTCGGATGGACGTATTAAATCGGAGCTATTAACCGATTTGAGTAATAACGCCATATCGAGAATAAATTTTACATACGACGCCTCGTTTAGAATTACAGAAATCAATTCTGAATTAGCCAATGGTTCTCAGTGGGTACCATATATTCAGTCCACCTTTGCATACAACTCACAAGGCGATTTAATAAAAAATGAAGACAAGATTTGGGTAAATACAGAATGGGTAATTATGCAAGGGCAACAATTTGATGTTGAATATGACTTAAACAATGAAACAAAATCAATTGTAGAAAGCTATTGGAATGGATATAAATATGATTCAAGCATGAAGTATGTATCGACTTTCGATAACAATGTTTTAGTACTAGAAAGCACATATCAATATGATGGTTTCGGAGATTTTATTCCGGTTGAACAATATGAATACTTGTATGACCAAAGTGGAATGGATACTGGTATGTTGCGTCAGTTGTGGGACGGTAACAATTGGGTTGATAATCTATTGTATTGCGAATATCAATGGGATAGCCCAAGCAAGGAATTCATCAGCTCTGATCGTATTTATTTAAAACTAGGTAGCGACTGGAAATTATATCAACGAGAGACTTTCACAAGAGATGTATACGGAAGTTTTAGTTATTTATCAGAAGAATATCGTTCTGGGGTTTGGTATGGAGATATGAGAATAGTTCAAACTAACGATCAATACAAGTCGAGAATCTCATATGTGTATGATTTATTTTTGAATGGTTCGTGGCAATTATTATTTGAGATTGAAGAAGAATATGATTATGATTCGGAAGGAAATGTGTTAGAGCATGTTTATAAAGAGTCGGATAGTAATGGTGAACTACGCCCATTAACAAAAGATATTTACAGTGAATATTTTTCACTCACTGGGATTACAAAGAAGAGAACAGAAAAATTATATGTATATCCGAACCCGACAAGTGATTATATCAGAGTGAAAGATGATAAATTGATAGGTAAAGTCTATACGCTATACAATCATTTGGGGAAAGAAATTAAACATGATAAACTAGATGAAACCATGAGCATTGATGTACGCAAAATAGGAGATGGAACATATATCCTAGTAATTGACAGATACAGTGCGAAAGTGCTTATTAAGAGATAGTATTTATTTTATTATGACTTTATCTCCCTTAGCTGGAATTTGAACATCATCAAATCCTAACTCACGGAGTTTATCAGCAAAATATTCTTGAGCCTCTATCGTGCCATGCACTAGATAGAGGCTTTTTACTTTCGATGGGTCCTGGCAGTTGAGGAACTGTATAAGCTCAGCATAATCGGCATGTGCACTATAAGAAGTAATAACTTCTACTCTTGCCTTCACATTGAACTCTCTACCATAAATTCGTACTCTTTTATCACCATTTAATATTTTCCCTCCAATGGTATTGGGTTCGCAATATCCTACAATTAACAATGTATTATTTTCATCCTCGATATATTTAGTGAGGTGGTGTTTTATTCTACCTGCCTCCATCATGCCCGAAGCTGCGATGATTACCGCAGGATCTTCATCTTCATTTATTGCTTTAGATTCTTGAACACTTGGTGTATATTTTAATGTTGGAAAAGAAAAAGGATCTGGGTCTTGATCCATATATTCCAGTATATCTTCATTAAAATATTCTGTATGACGTCGCATTATTTTTGTTGCACTGGTCGACAACGGCGAATCAACATATACTTTTACTTTGGGTAATTTTCCTTCCGTTCTCATTCTATCGAGTGCGTATACTATTTCTTGTGTTCTACCTAAACTAAATGCAGGAATAATAAGCTTCCCTCTTTGTTGAACACATGTGGTTGTAACAGCATCTAGTAGTTTCTTTTCTGCATCCTCTGTTATGTCGTGTAAACGATTACCGTAAGTACTTTCTAGTAATATGATGTCTGCTTGAGGGAAATCAGCTGGAGCCTTTAATATTCGGTCTTTGTATCTACCGACATCTCCAGAGAAAAATATTTTTTTAATTTCTCCATTTAATTTTATTTCTAAAGTAATGCACGCACTTCCTAAAATATGTCCGGCATCGGTAAAATAAAAAGCAATATCATCATTCCATACATATCGTTCATTTATTATAACGGAATGAAATAAGCTCATCGTTTTCTCAACGTCTTCTAATGAATACAAGGGTTTTATCGGTTTTTTCCCTTCAGCAATTCTTTTCTTATTAATATATTCAGCATCATCTTCTTGAATTCTAGCGGAGTCGGCTAACATGATACTGAGCACATCGATAGTTGCGGCGGTTGTTAAAATCTTACCTCTAAAACCTTGTTTAACGAAATTCGGGATATTACCAGAATGATCTATATGTGCATGCGAAACTATTAATACATCCACTTCATGTGGAGCAAAACCAAAATGACGATTTGCATCAGGGTCGGAACTCCCTTGTAATAAACCACAGTCTAATAATATTTTTGTACCATCGGGTGCGGTTACTAAATGTTTAGAACCTGTAACTTCTTGTGCAGCTCCCCAAAATTCGATTGAAATAAAATCGTACATTAGATTTGAATTTGATTATGAAAGATACGCAATATTTAATTGAAAAATCATCAGGTGAAATTGCCAGATTCAATGAAGATAAATTATTAGCCTCTTTAATGAACAGTGGGGCTAGCGAAGAGATTGCTCACAAGGTATTGGCAGAAGTAAAAAAGCAGATTCGTAATGGATATTCTACTCATAAAATTTTCCGTTTAGCGTTTCGTTTACTTAAAAAATACTCAAGAAGCACAGCCTCAAAATATAAGCTCAAAGAAGGGATTATGGAGCTTGGTCCTGCTGGTTTCGCCTTCGAAAAATTCATCGCAGAATTAATGTTGGCGAAAGGATATCAAGTTGATGTTGGATCTTTTGTTAAGGGTAGATGTGTTCAGCACGAGATTGATGTAATTGCTACAAAAGGCGATACTACCATTTACATTGAGTGCAAGTACCATAATTTACTCAGCATTAAATGTGACGTAAAAATTCCACTCTACATTCGATCAAGATATAATGACATATTAGAGAAACATAACTTTGAAAATTTCGAAGGCTGGTTAATCACTAATACAAAATTCACCGAAGATGCTTATCAATATGGTATTTGTGCAGGATTAAAATTAATTAGTTGGGATGAGCCAAATGGTAACGGCTTAAAGACGATAATTGATGAGCAGAAATTATTTCCAATTACATGTTTAACATTAATTACTAAAGAAGAAAAAGAAATGCTCTTAAACAAAGGTATAGTATTAACTAAACAATTGCTTAAGAGCAAACATATTTTAGAATCTATAGTTCGTTCAAATCCTCGAGTACAAAACATTTTGAAAGAGGCAAACGAACTCTGCAGTTAACACATTAACATATTACCACATTAACACATTAACTATTGTCTTTTCACCCAAGAGAATTCGTATTCTAACTCAGGAGTTTTCATACGATCTGCGATACGTGTTAAGCGATCAGGAAGAGCCATTAAATAATCACGAGCTTTTTCACCAGCATCATTTAATTCATTAATGCTTTCTATTTGCCATTCTTTTATTAAGTGTCTAATGATATCAATATAATCTATTGAGGTGTATACACCTAGACGTTGTGCAGCATTCGAGAAATGATCGAAGGTTGCTTCCATTGTTTTACCAGCTTCTTTTAAAAGATGAGCAGGCATAACAATTTTCTTACGCATCATATCTTCAAAAGCAAGTAATACTTCACTTGCATCTACTTTAATAATTTCTTTTATGAAAGCTTGATAAGCATTAGCATGGCGAGCTTCATCTGAAGCGATAACACCACACATTTTTGCTAATAAAGAATCACCACTTTTTTTAGAAAGACTTGCTACTCTACGGTGAGAGATATTGGTAGCCATTTCTTGGAAAGAGGTATATACAAAATTACGGTAAGGATCACGATCGGTACCGATATCGAATCCATCGGCGATAAGATATTGGGTAGAAATTTCCAACTGACGCATATCAACACGACCAGATAGGTAAAGGTATTTGTTTAATAGATCACCATGACGATTTTCTTCGGCAGTCCAATGGCGGAGCCATTTCATCCAACCACCTTCTTCGTCTTTAGATACACCCTCAACGGTAGCTAACCACGATTCGTAAGTAGGTAGAGCTTCTTCGGTGATGGTATCACCTATAAGTACAATCATTAGGTCGTAAGGAATTTCACGAGCAGCGTCTTGTAAGTCTCTTACTTTATCAAAAAAATCTGGTTTAGATGAATCGGGAAGAAAGTCGGTTGGTTGCCAATTTTCCTCTACAGGTTTAAGAAAACTAAACATGTTCTTAAGCATGAAGCCTTCAATATGCTTCATTACTTCTCTTCTTTTTTCTTCAAAATATTTCACACTCAAATATAGGTATAAGTATTGAGTAGTGAGTATAGAGGAGGTTAAATAGTTTTAAATTTTGACTCCCTAGTCACTAGTCACTAGTCACCAGTCACTAGTCACTAGTCACCAGTGACTAGTATAGGATATTAATAAAAAAAGCCCGAAGTATTTCTACTCGGGCTTTAAATAAAAGGTGGCGACGACCTACTCTCCCACATTTTACTGCAGTACCATCGGCGCTGAGGGGCTTAACTTCTCTGTTCGGAATGGGAAGAGGTGGACACC
>CALSAQ010000004.1:0-289984 GCA_943372995.1 Sphingobacterium thalpophilum
CCCCCCCCCCCCCCCCCCCACCACTTGGTTTAATAAATGCAGGATTAAATATAATCCTGCATTTATCATCCAACAAAAAAAGCCACGATCACTCGTGGCTTTTTTATACATATATCAGTAAAAATTATTTTTTCTTTAACCCCTCAGCTGCTTCCTTATGTGTAATTCTCTTGCCATCTTTAAATGGAACAACAAATGCATCTTTAATACCCATCTTACGAATATCTTCTTTGAATTGATCTGCTTCTGCTAAAGAATAGAATAAACCCAATGTCATTTTTTCCATATCAGCATTGTTCTCTGCTTTAAATGATTCGTCTCCACCTTGCTTGGTTTTTATATTGTAAAATTTATATGCACCTAATTGAACTCGATAATAATATCCAGTTGCTCCTGAAGTTGGTTTTGCATTTGCAGACGCTTGAGCAATTTGAAGTTGACCTTCTAATTGACTAATTTTTGAGTTACTTGCATTTAATACATTTTGCATAGAATCTACCCTACGCTGCATTTGCTTAAACAGTAAATCTTGATTTTTTTTATCCTTAAGCTTATTCTCGTAATTCATTTTCATGGTACGAATTTCCATTGGCTTCATTTTTCTATAAGCTTTTAATTCTTTTTTTAACTTTTTTCTTTCCGACGCCCCCTGTGCCATAAGCAAAAAAGGTGTCGTACTTAAAACGAGTAGGATAGATAGTATACGTATTGTTTTCATTTATTTAGATTATCGTATTCACAACGAATATAGAGATTTTTTATCAGAATTATTAAAAGGATTGTTAACTTTAGGTTTATTATTTATATCTAAATGAGGTTTTTGCGCAGTTTTTTTCCATTATTTTCTTTATTTATATTATTGATTTACGCTTCTACTGCAAGGTCGCAAGCAAATAATAATATTAAAATTGGCGCTTGGAAAGCCGAACTTTTTAATCAATATCATCAATCCATTCCTTTTCTATTTAATGTAGTTGACTCTTCTGGAAAACGAATAATAAATATTATTAATGCTGATGAAACCCTCACAGTTGATGATATTCAATATCAAAACGATAGTTTGAAAATTACTATGCCATTCTTTGATTCTGAATTTATGGTTTACGTATATCCAGATTCTTTAGTAGGTAGATGGACTAAAATATTTGCGAATAGAAAAGTATCGATGCCTGTTAAAGCATACTACGGCAAAACAAATCGTTTTGAAGTGAATAGTTCTCTTCCTAATAAAAATGTTGAGGGTACCTGGGATGCCTATTTTACTACAGAAGATTTTAAAGATACATCTAATGCAATTGGAGAATTTAAAATAGTAAAAGATAAAGTTTACGGTACCTTCCTATCCACCACTGGAGATTACAGGTATTTAGAAGGCAAAACAGAAGGTAATAAATTATACCTTTCTACCTTCGATGGTTCTCATGCTTATTTATTTGTCGCAGAACTTTCCTCTGATAAAAAGAAATTAGTAAATGGTGTGTTTTATTCGGGCTGGAATTCTAAAGAAATTTGGTCAGCGACAAAAAACTCCTCTGCTAAACTGCCAGATACAGATAAGTTAACTTTTCTAAAAGAAGGTTATTCAGAAATAAATTTCAAATTTAAAAATTTAGAAGGGAAAGAGATTTCTCTTTCTGATGATTATTATAAAAACAAAGTTGTGCTTGTTCAAATAATGGGTAGTTGGTGCCCTAATTGTATGGACGAAACAAATTATCTTGTACCTCTATATAATGTTTATAAGGATAAAGGCTTAGAAATAATTGGTCTTTGTTATGAACGTAGTGAAGATTTTTCAGTTGCTTCGAAGAACGTAATCAACATGAAAAAGCGTTTAAACATCCCTTATCAACTATTAATACCTGGATCTAATAAAAAAGGATTTGTTAACGAATCTTTACCCATGCTTCAGAATTTTATTGCATTCCCCACTTTAATTGTTGTGGACAAAAATCATAAAGTAAGAAAAATTCATACCGGATACTCTGGTCCTGCCACAGGAAAACACTATGTCGAATTTAAAACAGAATTCGAGTCATTCATAAAAAAACTATTATCAGAAAAATAAATGAAATTAAGACTAATTGTAGGTATTAGTATCTTATCGATACTACTCAACGCGTGTAAATCAAGGAATACAAATAATGATACAGTTGAGGTAAATCTACCCGAAGTTACTGTGAGTAACAAAACGAATGCTAAAAATTATTATGCGGCTTATACTCGTAAATCAGACATCATACATACAAAACTTGATATCGATTTGAATTGGGATAGTTGTTTTGTAATCGGGAAAGCAAATCTAAAAGTTAAACCTTATTTCTTCGATACAGATACACTTGAGTTAGACGCAAAGGGATTTAAAATAAATGAAATCAAAATCAATAATAAAATCGCAAAGTATAGATATGATGGATATAAGCTATTTATTTATCTAGGAAAAAAATATACTCGTAATGAAAGCTATGAGGTAAGCATAGATTACATTGCAATGCCTAATAGAATAAAGGTAAAAGGTAGTACAGCAATAACATCTGATAAAGGGTTTTATTTTATTAACCCTGATGGAAAGAATAAATTTAAACCTAAAGAATTCTGGACTCAAGGAGAAACCGAATCAAACTCTTGCTGGTTCCCAACCATTGAATCGGGTAGCGAAAGGTTTAGTCAAGAAATTGCAATTACTGTTGATACCTCAATGGTTACTCTTTCAAATGGGCGCTTAGTATATTCTACTAATCACTCAAATGGAACAAGAACCGATTATTGGAAACAAGATTTAACTCATGCTCCATATTTAGTAATGCTCGCTGGTGGAAAGTTCAGTATATACCGTGATAAATGGAGAAACATGGAAGTGAACTACTACATGGAACCTGAGTATGCTCCATATGCAAAACTAATTTTCGGGAAAACACCTGAGATGATAGAATTCTTTTCAAATAAATTAGGAGTGACGTTCCCTTGGGATAAATATTCGCAAATAGTAGTACGTGATTTTGTTTCGGGCGCCATGGAAAATACTGGAGCTGTTACATTCTACGATGATATGAATAAGAATGATAGAGAGTATGAGGATAATCCTGATGAAGATATTATCTCTCATGAGCTGTTTCATCATTGGTTTGGAGATATGGTTACCTGCGAATCGTGGCCTAACCTTCCATTAAACGAATCGTTTGCAACCTATGGAGAATACTTATGGGATGAATATAAATATGGTAGAGACGAAGCAGATAAAAAAGGAATGAACGATTTGTTTGCCTATTTATCTGTAGCTAAAACAAATAAAGTGCACATGATCCGTTTCGACCTAGAAGATCGTGAAACAATGTTCGACCTTAACTCTTATCAGAAAGGTGGTCGTATCATTCATATGCTTAGAAAATATGTAGGAGATGATGCATTTTTTGCAGCATTAAAATATTATTTAGAAACGAATAAATTCAAACCTGTTGAAATACATCATTTGCGTTTAGCTTTCGAAGAGATTACTGGAGAAGATTTGAATTGGTTCTTCAATCAATGGTTTTTAAATCAAGGTCACCCTGAATTAGATTTTAAATACAATTATAATGAGCAGAAGAAAGTTGCCAGTGTAACCATAGAGCAGAAACAAGATTTAAAAACCAATCCTCAGTATAAGCTTCCTATTGATGTTGATATTTACGTGAATGGAAAAATTACTCGTAAAAGAATAATACTAGATAGCCTAATTCAAAAATTTGAATTTAATGTTGAAGCTCAACCTTCATTAATAAATGTTGATGCTGAGAAAATGTTATTGTGTACTAAAAAAGATAATCATACAAAAACTGAATGGTTATTTATGTATAATAATGCTCCGTTGTTTTTAGATAGACAAGAGGCTTTAATTGCACTTGAAAATTACAAAGAAGATTCTTTGGTGCAGCTTGCATATATTAAAGCATTGAACGATCCTCAATACGTAATAAGAAATATTGGAATCGCTAAAATGAAAATTCTTAGTCCTGATTTATTGAAAGCACAGTATCCTAAATTAAAAGATTTAGCAATGAATGATATTAGTTCTTCAGTAAGAACCAAAGCCCTTAAAGCAATTGCCGATTTATTCCCTAATGAAAACAATTCAGACATTTATGCTCACGCAGCTAAAGACAAATCATATAATGTTGAAGCAAATCTTTTAAAAATATATGCTAGCACGAATAAGGAGGAAGCTTGGAGAATTGCTAAAAAGGAATCTTCGTCTTTAAACTCGAATATGCAAAATGCAATAGCGGAATTTTATGCAAAGGAGGGTACCGCAGCCGAACATCAATTTTTTATAGATGCTTTTACTAGATCATCAGGCTTCTCATTGTTCCTTTTAATTCCTCATTATAAAACATATATAAAAAGAATGGACGATTCGGTTATTAAAGAAGGAATCCAACCTGCAAAGGAAATTGCAACTCGTGCAAATAATACTTTTGTTTCAAATTCAGTAAAGAGTATTTTAAAAGAAATGAAAACTACTGCGAAAACAGAAGAATTGAAAGCAGAAATTCAAGAGGCTATAGACTCGATAAAATAAATTAGCCAATTAGCTAATGTGCCAATATATTTTCTAATTGCACATTAGCTAATTAACTTATTGACTATTTTGTTTTCTTTTTCATACGTAAGTTTAGCATCTCTACTAAAACAGAGAACGCCATGGCAAAATAGATATACCCTTTTGGAATATGTTGATCTAATCCCTCTGCTAATAAGGTTACTCCAATAAGTACTAAAAAAGCTAAGGCCAACATTTTTACTGTAGGGTGTTCGTTTACAAATTTACTAATCGATTCCGCAGCAAATAGCATGATAATAACAGCTATTACAACAGCCACAACCATTACACCAATATGACTTGCCATACCTACTGCAGTGATTACAGAGTCTAATGAAAATACAATATCCAATAATAATATTTGTGTAATTACCCCAGCAAAAGTAACCTTGCCTTTTATTTCGGTATCATGATTTTCACCTTCAAGTTTTTCGTGAATCTCAGTTGTTGCTTTATAAATTAAGAATAACCCCCCAATTAAGAGTATTAAATCTCTTCCTGAAATTTCTTGTGAAAGAATTTTGAACAATGGTGCGGTTAAGCTCATTACCCAATTCAAAGATAGTAATAAGAGTACTCTTGTTATTAAAGCAAGCGCTAACCCTAATCTTCTTGCTCTCTTCTGATTTTCTTTTGGAAGTTTTCCTGAAAGAATAGAAATAAATACAATGTTATCAATACCTAATACAATTTCTAATACTGTTAAAGTAAGTAATGAAATCCAAATATTAGGATCAGTTAATAATTCCATGAGTATAATTATAAATTTAAGTTTCTAAGTTTTGGTGCAAATTTAGCAGTAATACTCGTAACTAAAAGCGTCATACTGCCTCCAAATACAACGGATGGTACTAATCCGAGTAAACGTGCTGCAAATCCTGATTCGAATGCACCAATTTCATTGGAAGAACCAATGAAAATACTGTTCACAGACGATACTCTTCCTCTCATGTGATCTGGTGTATACAATTGCACAATTGTAGTTCTAATAACTACACTAATATTGTCGAAGGCTCCTCCTAATGCTAAAAATAGAATGGATAAGTAAAAATTAGACGATAACGCGAATGCTATGGAGCATAAACCAAATAGCGCTACTGCATATAATAATTTTTTTCCTGCTGATTTTTTTAAAGGATTAAACATTAAAATTACTGCCATTACTAATGCTCCGATTGCTGGTGCAGACCTTAATATTCCTAATCCCTTTGGACCCACATGTAATATTTGATCTGCAAACATTGGTAATAGTGCCACCGCTCCTCCAAAAAATACTGCAAATAAATCTAAAGACAATGCTGATAGTAATAGCTGATTTGAGAATACGAATTTCATCCCCGCAGTTATGCTTTCTTTTAAGCTTTCTACTTTCTCCGATTTTATAATTGCACGCGTTGCTATAAAGGAGAAGAAGAAAAAGGATAAACCAAAAAATAGAGTATTAATTAAGTATGCTTTTGCTACACCCATAAACCCGTATACAAAACCCCCAATTGCTGGTCCTCCCACAGCTCCAATTTGCCAAACAGTACTGTTCCAAGTAGATGAATTACTGATGATTTTTTTAGGAACAATTTGCGACATTATTGCAAACATCGAAGGACTAATAAACCCTCTCGCTAAACCTGTTACAAAAATTAAACTATATATAGGTATAGTTCCCCAACTCAATAGTTTTACAGAATCGAAAGAAAAATAAAATAATAATGCTGATGATAATATTAGAATAGATATAGCTGTCATTAACACTTTTCTTCTGTCGTAATGATCCACTACATATCCTGCAAAAAGTGCAATCAAAACATAAGGAATTGCTTCTGCTAAACCGATTAAACCTAACGATAATGGGTCTTTCGTAAGCTCATATACTTGCCAACCAACACATACAGCCTGGAAATTTACAGCAGTTGTTAAAAAAAATCGCCCTAAAATATAATAACGAAATTCTTTTAATCGTAATGATGATATAGGATCGTGTTTCTCTTTATGCTCAGCTTCCAATGTTGTATTCTTTAATTAATGCTCTCTTACTGCTTTTGATTTCTACAATACCATCTTCTAGTACTCTCCAGTATTCGTTTTCGTATTTTAAATTTTTGACCTCTGGATTTTCAATATATATTTTAAATGTAGAGCCTTCAACTTTCCATTTATTAAAATGATCTTTAATAAAAAACTCTTTATAATTTGTGTGATAATGAATAAGGTCTAATCCTACATTTATATCTAACAAATTTAGTATGCTTTGTTCCTTACATCCAATTACACTTAAGGCTTCATGCTTTTCTTTCTCTAAATAAGTTATCAGGCTGATTAGTTTATCATCAGTATCATTTAGGACTAATTTTGCTACGTTTGGTTGGGTACTAATCCAAGTATTTATTTCTTCATCTGCTAAATCCCTTTGTACAACTAAATCAATTTTAATGGGGTTGTGATTGATGTAATATAAGATATGTTCATCAGCTATTACATACGGACACCACTCTAACAATTGTCCAAGCAATTCCTTATCAATATCCTCTTCCGAATGGATAAAGATTGCAGGTTCTTGTTTTTCTTTTACAAAATGATGCGACGACATTTATACTAATGGATTCATTCCCATAGCTACCCATTCTTCTTTTGTAGGCCCATACATACCTGGTATTATAATACCTTCTTGTCTCAAAAGAATACTTAATTGTCCTCTATGGTGACTCTGATGCCTAATTAAAACACTAAGTATAGTTCCTTTTTCCCATTCGTCTCCATACATCATTTTTTTATCTTCCATCATGTCGTCGGTCCAATGTTTTTTAAGTTCCTCGATAAGTGACTCTGATGATTTTTTATACTCGGCTTTTAATTTTTCAATATCATTAGGTTCGTTACTAGCATCTTTAATGCCGTTTACCATAATGCCGGCATGACCAAACATTTCAGCAATACTTTCCGTGATGTGCCAAGCTAAACGTGCAATACTTCTGATGTTTTCAGAGCCTGTGTTCTTAAAACTATCAGCAGGGATGGCATTAAACATTTTTAAAGTGCTTTCCGATTCGTATGCCCATACGCGGTAAAAATCTTCTAATTTTCTATACATAATAAGAGTTTTGCCCAAATCTACAATTTCATCCCTTATTTTTCACTTGAAAATCATACTTTTGAGGTTCATTTTTAAATATATGTTAAGAACACATACTTGCGGAGAGCTAAACATTAAGGATTTAGGTAAAGAGGTGATACTCAGTGGATGGGTACAAAAGTCGAGAGATTTAGGTGGAATGACTTTCATTGATGTGAGAGATAGATATGGTATATCTCAATTAGTGTTCAATATGGAAGAGGATTCGAAATTATGTGAAAGTGCTAGATCGCTAGGAAGAGAGTTTGTTATTCAAGCAAAAGGAATAGTAATAGAAAGAAGTAGTAAAAATCTAAAAATACCAACCGGAGAAATAGAAATTAAAGTTACTGGCTTGGAGATTTTAAACGAAGCTAAAGTTCCTCCTTTTATGATAGAAGATGATACAGATGGTGGAGAAGAATTAAGAGCAAAATACAGATACTTGGACCTGCGTAGAAATGTAGTACGTAAAAATTTAGAACTACGTCATCGCATGGCTCAAGAGACTCGTAAGTATATGGACTCTCTTGACTTTATTGAAGTAGAAACTCCTGTACTTATAAAATCTACTCCTGAAGGTGCAAGAGATTTTGTGGTACCAAGTAGAATGAACCCTGGTGAGTTTTATGCTTTACCTCAATCTCCACAAACCTTTAAACAATTATTAATGGTTTCGGGCTTCGATAGATATTTTCAAATTGTAAAATGTTTTCGCGATGAAGATTTGCGCGCAGACCGTCAGCCTGAATTTACTCAGATTGATTGTGAGATGTCGTTTGTAACCCAAGAAGATATCCTAAATATTTTCGAAGGTTTAGCTAAGCATTTATTTAAATCAGTAAAAGGAATTGATATTCATGAATTCCCTCGCATGACTTACGCTGATGCTATGAGATTGTACGGTTCTGATAAACCAGACATTCGTTTTGAAATGAAATTTGTGGAGTTGAACGATGTGGTAAAAGGAAAAGATTTTAAAGTATTCGATGACGCAGAATTGGTAGTAGGTATTTGTGCAAAATCATGTGCCGAATATACACGTAAGCAATTGGATGAATTAACGGATTTCGTAAAACGCCCTCAAATTGGAGCTACCGGATTAGTATATGCTCGTGTGCAAGCAGATGGGTCTGTTAAATCTTCTGTAGATAAATTTTATGATGAAGCAGCGCTTAACTTATGGAAAGAAAAATTCAATGCTGAACCTGGTGATTTAATATTGATTTTAGCAGGTAAAAAAGATAAAACCAGAAAAGCCTTAAATGAACTTCGTTTAGAGATGGGCTCTCGTTTAGGTTTAAGAGCTAAGAATGTTTTTGCACCGTTATGGGTGTTAGACTTTCCTTTATTCGAATGGGATGAAGAGTCGAATCGTTTCCATGCCATGCATCATCCATTTACTTCTCCAAAACCAGAAGATATTCCATTGCTTAAAACAAACCCAGCTGAGGTAAGAGCAAATGCTTATGATATGGTTATCAATGGTACAGAAATAGGTGGTGGATCTATCCGAATTTTCAATAAAGAATTACAAGCAACAATGTTCGAATTGTTAGGCTTTACAAAGGATGAAGCACAAAAACAATTCGGATTTTTAATGGATGCTTTTGAATTTGGAGCACCTCCTCATGGTGGTATTGCTTTTGGGTTTGATAGATGGTGTTCTTTATTTGCAGAACTAGATTCAATTCGCGATGTTATCGCCTTCCCTAAAAATAATTCAGGTAAGGATTTAATGATTGATACTCCATCAAAAATTTCTTCAGATCAACTTAAAGAACTAAGTATTACTACCACTAATGGTTAATACCTGATATTACTGGCCTTGCTACTATTTTTACATTTTTTCGTAAAGTGGTAGCACAGCCATTAGGATTAGTTTCTATTAATTCAACATATCCATTACCTAAACTATTCCATCTTACTTGTAAAGTATTGGTGTGTGCACCAGAGATAATTTGCCCTTTATTAACTGTCCATGAATAAGTATTTAGTGGGTTATTACTAGTCGTATAAACATCTACTGTATTTATATCGCAAGCAATAGTATCACCTCCTACACTTGGTCCTGGGATAGGATACGATGAAACAAATACGGTATCTTCATAACATCCAATAACATTTGTTTCTAAAACAGTTAACGTATCTATACCAACCTTAGTAATATAGTTTATACTCGAACCCGTACTGCTGCCAACTATACTATTTTTTGTAGATACCCATTGATAAGTATTTCCGCTATTGTTCGGTGTAGAAAAACTCACACTTTTACCAATTTCACAATATTGGCTAGTTCCAGAAATAGTAGGTGTTGGTCGTGGAATATTTTGTGAGATAATAGTATCACGTACAACATTTACATACCACCATGTATTAATAGTATTTTCATCACCAAAGTTAGAGCTCGGCCATGGATGACATGCAGAACTAGAACATCCTGTTAAATTTGTTGTACCCCCACTTATATTACTATCGTCCCAAAACAATTTAGGTTTGTTAGATAAGGGCCGAATAGAATTTACAATTAATCCATTACTAAAATTCTCCGCATCAAATATGGGTAGGTTTGTTAAACCAAATTTATACTCGGCATTAATTTCGAAACTTACATTTTGTGCAACTCGATCACCTAATCCATCGTTACCATCCCATGGAATACAAGTAACACCCGCATTTACATTTTGCCCGAAAATTAAATCTCTTGAACCTATTTGATAGCCGGGTGTTCCATTTAAATTCACAACAAATTCTATATACCCAGGGGCATCTGTAGTTACATTTAAACAATAATTGGGTGCACATCCTGTAAGTTGTATATCGGTTTGTAGAGTTCCAATTACACCATTTGGATAGGCATTAATATCGGGATCGTTTAGAAAAATTTTATAAGATGAATAGGTGTAATTACCCGCTCTCGATTGTCTGTCTAATGCTGGATTTCCTGTGTTTACACATCCTGTACTGTTACAGGCTACCCTAAATGCATGTGGTTGAATTCCATTAAAATTAATAGTGGTTACAACCCCGTCATTAGAATAAACATAAAAAGTCCCTTTAAATTGATTCGATCCACTATTACTGGTGATGTCCCAGTTTTTCGACCATAATCGTCCCGGTTTAGCAGTATTGCTAACAGTATCAATAACGGTAATATCGAAATCTTCAAATACCCTTTTTTCGTTGTTTGGATTAGTTACGGTTGTTGCACTACCTTGATTAAATTCGATGTAATAATCTCCCAATAAATTTGTTGGACAAACAAATGCTGGATAACCACTGCCGCTTAATTTATTTGGTCCAGCAGATGCTCTAGCATAAGAACTGATGAAACCAGTACCAGAAGTTGTGATTCGAGTAGGTCCCATAACAACATTACCACTAGGATCTTTTATTCTAAACCAAACATCACTCACTTGAGTGTTTCCATCTAGAACCCTACCAAAGCCGAAATATATCTTTTCCCTTTTGCTTGTAATCTTAATATGCATACGCTCATCTTCACTTGCAATATAAGTTGCAAAGGTTCTAGCCTTATCATTGATTTGAATGTATCCATAATCACCAGAAGCCGGACGAAGTTGTTTCGAGCCTTCTGAGAAACATTGAATAGTGAATAGTATTAGTAACGTACTTAGGGTTATTCGTAGTCGCATGCCGATATATACGAGAAATACTAATTTTTGGTTACTAAAAATAGATAGTGAAATGTTCTTTAGGTTTAGCCTGTTCAAAAAACAAAATACCCAAATGGAAAAAATCTATGCTAATGTTGTTTTTAGAGTCAAGACATAACTCTTTCCATGTATCGTAACGCTCTTTGTTATGCCTGATATCCAACATTATAAAAATACTGTGTTGATTGAATTTGCTTGATAAAGCATTGTAAATATGTTTTATGTCGCTGGTTGTAGTTGTTTTATTAATAATTACCAAGCCCGCTTTAGAGTCGTTAAATTCTGTTGGATCTGTAAAAATTGGTTTTTGTAGTGAACGGAAGATTTCGGAGTTACTATTCGGCTCATAAATGTTGTTTATAGTATCTAATGAAGCCATTCTAAAAATTAAGGCATCAATTTTGTTTAACCCCTTAGGATGGTCCTTATAGACTATATTCTCAAGGAATTGATATACAAATGGGGAATGTGTACCGTGTAATGTATCAGATAGAATATAGTGTTTAAGCCATAGTAAAGCCTTTTTAGCCCGATTCATGGCCGAAATTAGGTCTTTTAGAGAACAATTTTAGGATAAAAAAGGTATTTATTGTAAATTAGGATATATGGATGCCAAAGAATTAGAAGCTTTAATAAAACTTCTCGACGATTCTGATATAGAAATCTATAAGCATGTTGAGGATAAATTACTCAATTTGGGTCTTGAAGTAATACCTACACTTGAAAAGACTTGGGAGGGAAGTTTAGATATATTGCTTCAACAAAGAATAGAGGAGCTCATTCATAAAATCCAATTCAAACAAGTTAAACAAGATTTACAAACCTGGGCTATATCTGGAGCCTTCGATTTGCTTAGTGGTTTTATTACCGTTTCTAAATATCAATACCCAGAACTCGACGAACAAAAAATCATTAATCAAATTGAAGCCATAAAAAGAGATGCTTGGATCGAATTAAGATATGATACAAGTCCTGTGGAGAAGGTTAAAATATTGAATCATGTGATTTATAATTTACATGGATTTACAGGTAACGTAACAAATTACAACGACCCACAGAATTCATATCTAAATGTGGTTATGGAATCGAGAAGGGGCAATCAGATTTCTCTGGCTATTATATATTCTGTAATAGCACAACGATTGGAGATTCCAATATATGGAGTAAACCTTCCACAGCATTTTATTCTTGCGTATATCGACGAAGAGAACGATTACCAAGATTTACACGATCAACAACAAGGGATTTTGTTTTATATCAATGCCTTTAATAAGGGATTTATTTTTAATAAAAGAGATGTTGATTATTTCTTGAAACAACTTAATGTACTTCCTCACCCGAGTTTCTATCAGCCTTGTAGTAATATACAAATCATTAAAAGAGTATTACGTAATCTCATAAATTGTTATGAGAAAATTGGCGCTTCTCAGAAACAATACGAAGTGCAGGAAATGTATAATGTATTGAATGAAATTGAAGGAGAAGATCTTTAGTCCTCATCAAGCTATTTCCTCTATTATTTGTATGTTTGCCCAATGGAATATCAGTTGTTTAAGCTCAGTAATGGTCTTCGTGTATTACATAAAAATAACCCTAACTCACAAATAGTACATGCTTGTGTGGTTATAAATTGTGGTTCAAGGGATGAAGACTTGTCTAAACAAGGCTTGGCGCACTTTATAGAACACATGATATTTAAAGGCACTAAAACAAAGTCCTTATATCAGATTTTAAATAGAATGGAAGTTGTAGGAGGCGAATTAAATGCCTATACCAGTAAAGAACAAACCTGTATTCATGCTTCATTTTTAAAACCTCATTTACCAAGAGCTATAGAATTATTCCATGATTTGTTGTTTCAATCGACTTTCCCCGAATTGGAAATTTTGAAAGAAAAACAAGTGATAATGGATGAAATCGATTCTTACCTAGATCTTCCAGAAGAAGCGATACAAGACGATTTCGAAGAAATAATATTTAAAGACCATACTCTTGGAGCAAATATTCTTGGCACAAAAAAAACTGTAAAGAATATTCAAAGAAAAGATTTAATACAATTCACACAGAAACATTATACTGCAAATGAAATTGTAATTGGAGTGTATGGTAATGTGGATGAAAAGGAGTTAATAAAATATTGCGAACAATATTTTTTAAAAGTAAAACCGAATTCTAACAACAATACAAGATTAAAACCAAATAAATATAAAGCTCAGCAACTTATTCAAAGTAAAAATTCAAATCAAAGTCATGCTGTTATAGGAACTCGAGCATTATCGATTCACCACCCCGATAAGACCGCAATGCTATTACTTACCAATTATTTAGGTGGCCCTGGAATGAGTTCTAAATTAAATATGGAAATAAGAGAGAAAAAAGGAATATGTTACACTATTGATGCTAATTATACTCCTTTTAGTGATACAGGTATTTTTAGTATTTACATGGGAACTGATGCTGAAAAGATGGATAAGTGCATGACTCTTGTGAAAAAAGAATTGAGAGCGCTTCGTGAGAAAAAACTAGGTTTACTCACTTTAAGTCAAGCGAAGAAAAAATTTATAGGTCAGATATCTTTAGCAGAAGAAAACCATCTTTCGGTACTTATAGCATTCTGTAAAAGTATTCTAGATCATGGTAAAGCAGATACATTAGAAGAAATATATAATAAGATAGAATCTATCAGTGCAGAACATATACTCGAATTGTCGAATCAAATGTTCGCAGAAGAAAAGTTAAGTAGCTTAGTTTTTTTACCAGAATAGCATGGAATTTTTAGAAGATAAATTAGCGAAATATATTGAAGCTCATACCGATGAAGAGCCTGAACTATTAAAGAAATTAAATAGGGAAACTCAATTAAAAGTGCTTATGCCAAGAATGATTTCTGGTCATTTCCAAGGTAGGGTATTGAGCATGCTAATGAAAATGATTAAACCAGTTAATATTCTGGAAATCGGAACCTATACTGGTTATTCAGCCTTGTGTATGGCCGAAGGACTACAAGCTAATGGTAAATTAACTACCATCGATATTAATGCCGAACTAGAAGAAATGGTAAGTGGTTATTTTGAAAAATCAAACTATGCTAAACAAATAGAATATATAATAGGTGATGCAAAAAATATTATCCCAACATTAGACATTAAATTTGATGTGGTATTTATTGATGCCGATAAAGAGAATTATAGTTTATACTATGATTTAATTTTTGATAAACTGAATGAAGGTGCATACATTATAGCCGACAATGTTTTGTGGAGTGGTAAGGTGGTTGCTGATGCTATAAAAATTGATAAAGACACAAAAGCTCTTCTTGATTTTAACGACAAGGTACAACACGATGATAGAGTAGAGAATGTATTGTTTCCTATTCGAGATGGGTTGCTTATTGCAAGAAAAAAATAATTACGTTTTCTTTACTTTTTGTTGCGTATATAAATATCCATAATATACTAAGCCTGTAAATATTGCTTTAACATATCCATAAAAAGCAATATTATAAAATGCTACTTGTAAAGAGTCTTGTAAACTCCTTTCAGCATTTATTGAATAGAAAATCACTCCGAATAAATAAAGTGTACTTTGCCCTACAATAACGGCTAACATAATTCTTCCGAAATTCGCTTGATGTCCAATTAAGCCAGCTAAGAAAGCTGCAACAGGAAATGCAAACAAAAAACCTACAGTTGGATCGGCAAGAATTTCCATTCCATGTATCTGTCCAGCAAAAACCGGACTAAAAACTCCAACCAATAAATAAATGAGCTGAGAAGTTAAGCCCACATTAGCACCAGCAATTAAACCTGCCAGTAATACAAAAATACTCTGTAATGTTATAGGAACATCGCCATTAGGAATGTATACCTGAGCAGAAACTGTAGTGAGTAATGCAAATAAAGCACTTGAAATAGCAAATTTTTTAAAATCCATTTTATTCTAGTATAGCTCGGATATCATCTTCCGAAAGTGATTTTATAAACGATTCTTCAGTGGTAATTAAACTGTCGGCAATTCTTTTCTTTCGTTCTTGTAAAGCTAGTATTTTTTCTTCAACAGAATTCTTAGTGATAAATTTATAGATAAACACTGTGTTTTTCTGACCAATTCTGTGAGTTCTGTCTATAGCTTGCTGCTCTACTGCAGGGTTCCACCATGGATCCAAAATAAATACATAGTCGGCTTCGGTTAAATTTAACCCTACACCACCTGCTTTAATCGAGATTAAAAATACTTGTATTTCGTCATTAGTTTTAAACTCCGACACTACGTCCTGTCGATTAACAGTAGAACCATCTAAATAAGAAAAAGAGATGTGATGTTTTTTGAAATATTTTCTGAATAATTCTAAATGCTTTACAAATTGAGAGAATATTAACACCTTATTTCCTTTAATAAGAATATTTTCGAGGGTATGAATTACATCACTAAATTTCCCCGATTCACCATCAAATTCCTCTTCAATCATTCGTGGGTGGTTGGCAATTTGTCTTAATTTGTTTAAGCCTGTTAATAACTGTATCTGCGATCTTCCTACACCTTGTTCTGTAATCATTTTTAAAAGCTCATTTCGATAGTATGATTTCGTTTCTTCATACATCTTTTCTTGCTCTTCACTCATATCCGAATAATACAAGTGTTCTATTTTTGGAGGTAATTCAGAGGCTACTTGTTGCTTAGTTCTTCTTAATACAAATGGCTTTATCATTAATTGTAACTTCTTTGCCTTCTCTTCATCTTGTTTTTTATCTATTGGTGTAGCAAAGTGATCGTTGAAAAATGTTTGTGAACCTAATAAGCCGGGATTGATGAAAGCCATTTGCGACCATAAATCAACTACAGAATTTTCTACTGGAGTTCCACTTAATACTAATCTGAATTTTGATTTTAATGCCCTTACCGATTTCGATATTTTTGATGATGGATTTTTGATAATCTGACTTTCATCCAAAATAATATAATGAAAGAAGAAATGTTTAAACAATTCAAAATCTAATCTGGTAATTCCGTAAGTGGTAAGAACTACATCATAATTTGCAAATAAAGAAATGTTCTTATCTCTTAATACGCCTGTATACACTAGTATCTTAAGGTCTGGTGTAAATTTCTTAGCCTCATTAAGCCAATTGTGTATTAATGAGGTAGGCATAATAATTAATGATGTTTTGGTATGCTCTTGTTTCTCAGCTTGATTAAATAAATTTATTTGTGAGGTATCAAATAATGTAGGTTGTGTTTTTTGAATGATGTTTTCTTCTTTTACTTTTTGAAGTAAGGCTAATGTCTGAATTGTTTTCCCTAAACCCATATCATCAGCTAAGCACCCCCCAAAATTCCAACGACGTAAAAAATGGAACCAATCATATCCAGCTTTCTGATATGGTCTAAGTTCGCCGTTAAACCTTGCTGGCATATCAATTTCATCAATTCTCTCGAATTCACTTAAACGTTGAAGTTTTCTGTCGATTGTAATTTGTGCTAATTCGGAGTCAGCATATTCTTTTAGTAATGCGATATGGTGCTTTTTGAATTTTAATTGCTGACCATGTTCCGAGAAATGAAATAGATTTTGATACTGACTAAACCACTCCTCTGGTATAATTGCTATTTCGCCGTTGGGTAATAGGAATTCTTTCTTACCATTTAAAATATGATCTTTCAATTGAATAAATGGAACTTCAATCTCTCCAAAATATACAGTGGCATAAACATCAAACCAATCGTTCGATTCATTTATTTTAAGATCAATTTTGCTTTTACCCAAGAAATATTTCTTCCCACTATCTTCTTGTATAATATTAAAGCCAGCTTCAATAAGTGTATCATGATGGAAGGCCAACCATTCCAACATCTTATGATATGTACCAGCTTCGGCCTCTTCAGAATTCGTTTTTAAAACAAATGCTGACCCATCCGAAGGACTTAAACCTAACTCCTTTAGTAAATTAATTTTTTGCGCTTCCCATTGCAAAGATCTTTTGACGCGATGAAAAACATACTCGTCGTTTTTGTTTTCTACACTAACAGAAACTTTTGTTCCCGATTGGTATAAGAAATTGTATTTCCCATATTGGAATGATAGCACTAATTGAATAGTATCATTCCAAGCATATACCATTTTTAAATTTGGCTTTGCATCAAATTGTTCAGTAATAATCTGAAAACCTTCTGCATATACATTGTGACGTTCAATTAATGGTCCTATAAATTTTTTAAAATATGCAGCCTCAGAATTTTTAGGAATATCAATATATCTCTTGTTGAGAAAAGGAATTAGCTTTTTGCCATCCAAGTCGGGCTCAAAGAACAGAAGTTCGTTACCAAGTAACATATACGCTGGCTGCATAGAAATTACCTCAGCGTCTTTAAACATAAACTCAATTCTGTTTCCTAAATATTTTATAGTTGGGAAATACCGAGTTCCTTCTGGACTTCTTCTGAAATGAAATAAAACAGAGGTTTGTTCTTTGGCAATTTTTATGGCTTTGTTAGCTGGGTCGCCTTCCTTACCCATCTCGTAAAAAGGTTTATCCCCAATTTGTTGAATGGCTTCTACTAGCTTTTTTTCTATAATTGGTCTTACAATAGCATAAAGTTTATCATTCCATATTTTACTAAAATATTGCGCAGGACGAATAACTTCTTTGTGGTATTTTTTAATGATGTATTCCTGATCTAGTTGATCTAATAGTTTTATCAACTTATAGTCGCGCTCATCTAAATAAGCATCGAATTCTTTAGCAGTTTGTGAATATAATTTCCGGTGACTAAGCGTAAGACTTCCATTTGGGTTAAGTTGAACGATATGAGGTTCTATTACATGACCCAGGTAAGGATGTTTACAGAGAGAATAAACTAATTTGCAGGGCTTTTTACTATCTACTCGTACCACAAATAATAACTAAAAAATTTAGTTTAATTTATAGCACTAAAAAAATTCAAATGTAATAATTATAAAATGGATAATGAATTTTTTTAAAGATTAATTGTGCCTTCAAAAACTTTTTTGGCAGGGCCAACTAAGTATACTTGCTGAAAAGAGTTATTTACTCGATTAAAACGAACTTCCAAGTCGCCGCCCTTAGTTTTTATAGGCACCGAAAGCTGTCCTGTTAAATTATTCTTAATGGCATAAGCCATTGCAGCGGCAGTAACACCAGTTCCACACGATAGGGTTTCATCTTCTACACCGCGCTCGTATGTTCTAACATTTAAAACACCTTCTTTATATTCTAAAAAGTTAACATTAATGCCTTCTTTTTTATACTTGTCGTTATATCGAATTGCTCTACCCATCTGGAACACATCCAACTGATATACGTCGTTTACCCATTTTATATAATGGGGAGAACCCGTGTTTAGGCTAATATCGTCGCCTAGGTTTTCCCAACCCTCAACATTAATCATTTCTAGTTCGATATTTTCATCAGAAATTTTGGCATGATGAACCCCGTCGACTGCCAAAAAGCGACATTCAGATTTGATAATTTTTAATTCTTCTGCGAACCTAACTAAGCATCTACCCCCATTCCCGCACATAGAACTTTCGTTACCATCTGCATTAAAATAAACCATTTTAAAATCGAAGTCGCTAAGGTTTTCTAACAGCATTATTCCATCGGCCCCTATTCCAAACCTTCTGTCGCACAATTTGTTATAAAGCTCAGGATTGTTTTTAGGAAAGCTTAGATTTCTATTATCTATTAAAATGAAATCGTTACCAGCGCCTTGATATTTGTAGAATTTGAATTCCATGGATAATGTGTAAAGCCGTTTTTACAAAGGTACAGCAATTTATGAATATTAGATTGCGTTTAGCTGGCATTGATTTTGAAAATGGTATTTTTGAACATAAAAAAATCCTTTAAACGAAAAAAGACAATGAATATGAAAAAGAGCATTTTTATCGGATTATTGATTGCAAGCCTTGGAGGTTTTATAGGTGTTGCAGCGTATAAGTTTTTTGAAGATAAACAGCCTACTTCCATTACAGAACGTCAAAAGGTTCAGTTTGCTAGTTTGCCTGTGTATCCAGAGCCAATGGAGGGTGGAACAGATTTCACTGTTGCTGCAGCGAAGACTGTACCAGGTGTGGTTCATATAAAAGTTACCATTAATCAATCTCAACAAGACAACTACTTTGATCCATTTAGAGATTTCTTTGGAGATAATAGAGGATTTGGTAATCCATTCGGACAAAGAGGGCCAAGTATGGGTTCTGGTTCGGGTGTAATAATTTCTGCTGATGGATATATAGTAACGAATAACCATGTGGTTAAAGGTGCCGATAATATAGAAGTGATTTTAAATGATAAAAGATCTTTCAAAGGAAAAGTTATTGGAACAGATCCCAACACAGATTTAGCATTGGTAAAAATTGATGCACAAAACCTTCCATTTATAGTGTATGGAAATTCAGATGATGTTAAAATTGGAGAATGGGTATTAGCAGTAGGTAATCCTTTTAATTTAACATCAACAGTTACTGCGGGTATTGTTTCTGCAAAAGGAAGAAACATAAATATTATTGGTGATAATGGTGTAACAAAATTTCCTATAGAGTCGTTTATCCAAACCGATGCGGCCGTTAACCCAGGAAACAGTGGCGGTGCATTAGTTAGCACTAAAGGAGAATTAATAGGTATTAATACTGCAATAGCATCTCAAACTGGAAGCTATGCTGGTTATTCATTTGCTGTTCCTGTAAATCTAGTGAGAAAAGTGATGGACGATTTATTAGAGTATGGAAAAGTTCAACGTGCATTTTTAGGAGTACAAATTCAAGAAGTAAATGCGGAAGTAGCTAAAGAAAACGGATTAAAAAGCATTAAAGGTGTGTTGCTAGCTTCTATTAATGATGGAGGAGCAGCAGACGCAGCTGGATTGAAAAAAGGTGATGTGGTAACTTCAATTGCTGGTGTAGATGTAAATACAACTTCAGAACTTACTGAACAAATCGCTCGTCATCGCCCAGGGGATAAAATTGATGTAAAAGTAGTAAGAGATAATAAAGACAAAATTATACCTGTAATTTTAAGAGGAGAGGATAATCTTACAGAGCTTAAAAAGAAAGAAGTGGTAAATGCGAATGCTCTGTTGGGGGCCGATTTTTCAAAACTTTCTGATGCTGATAGAAAAAACTTAAAAATAGAATCAGGGGTAAAAATTAGCGCGTTGAAATCGGGTAAATTAAGCAGCATTGGAATTAGAGAAGGCTTTATTATCACTAAATTGAATAATAAATCAGTAAACTCAGCTGATGATGTTGAAGATGTAATAAATTCTACCGAAAGCAATATGTTGATGGTGGAAGGCGTTTATCCTCAGAATCCGTATTCAAAATATGTTTACTCATTCAACATAAAATAAATAAAATAAGGTTTTACAAACACGCTTGAAGAAGAGCTACTCCAATTGGGGTAGCTTTTTTTTTAGAAGTAATACATGGCGATACTACCACATATTGCTTTTAACAACATAAGACCATCTATAATTATCAAATAATAAATAATACTCCTTCTGTTCTTTAAAGAATACGCAACCCATAACATCGACACAAATGGTATTGTATTTAGAAAGATTTTCATCCACGAAAATTGATGTATAATTCCGAATATCAAAAATGATCCTAAGCCGATAATGCAGAGAGGTAGTAGTATAAAAAAAATAGTTTTACGTAATCCAAAATGTACAACAAATGTTTTTAAGTCTTTATTGTAATCGCTTGCATAATCTTTTACATCAAACATAATACACAATACGATTACGAACATCATATTCTTAATAAACAACAGAATATTAAACATATTAAAACTTAATATTTTGTCTTGTTCAATGGTGTTAAATACGAGAGGGTATAAGGTGACTATACCAGCCCATGTAAATCCTATTAAAACGGGTTTCAGCCATCCAATTTTTCGTAGGTTATTTTTTCCTAATCCAGATAAACTAAATCCGTAGTACAACAATCCAACTAGTGGTACTATAATAATATATGGTAATTTATGTAGTAGATTTTTGTTAATAGGTAGTATAGTAGTGTAATATACAATGGATGAGATGATAATGCAGTAGAAAACAATTTCTGTGTACAACATTAGTTTTTTGTTGCTGTGATACCACTTCACTCTGTCGTTCACGCTATCAGCATCATTTAAATGTGTATACGCTTTAATGTAGTAAACTACTGTAGCGCAAAATACTATTAGATAATATATAGGATGATTGAATGATATTTGTTGTTGAAGAGTTGCTTCGATAGTTAATGCAATTGCACAGTAACCATAAAAATAATTGCCATAAAAAATGTGTTTAATTATAGCATTCATTTTTTTATTTTATTCAGAATGTCGTCTATCATTTCAATTTGTATTCGCTGAACTTCCATTAATTCTTGTTGTTGATGAATCATGATATGATCTATTTTTTCGTGTAGAATTCTAATTTCTAATTCAGATTTCAAATTAATCATATAATCTTTACGTGCACGTTCTCTATCTTTTTCTTCTTGCCTATTCTGACTCATCATAATAACAGGAGCTTGTAAAGCAGCAATGCATGATAGAATTAGATTCAACAGAATAAATGGATATGGATCGAACCCTTTATTAGCAAACCAGTATACGTTAATACATATCCAAAAAAAGATAAAAACACCAAATGAAATAATAAATTTCCAACTCCCCCCAAAACTCGCAACGTTATCTGCAACGCGTTGAGCTAGAGTAAGGTTAGCATCATCATCAATATCTATTTTATCGCTAAGAGTAGTTTGTTCGTTAATTGAGTTAATAACTCTGCTTTCGAGTTCGCTTAATTGGCCTTCTTCTTTGCTTAAAAGAGTTGATACGTATTTTGCTCTATTAAAATTATTCATATTGCTTGTTTAATAAATACAAATAGGGTTCATGTAAATGATGAATAAAAACAATTTCATTACTATTCGGATATAATTTATAATAATCGTCGTCGGCAAATAATACAATTGTATTACCTGTGCGTACATAATTATTAGTTTTAGAATAGGTTGGTTCAACATAGTTGGGTAAGTTTTTACTTACCATTTTTGAAGTCATATTCCCTAAGTACTTCTCATATTTTTTTTGAGCTTTACGCGTAGGACGTTCTAATTGATTATATACATGTTTTAAAGCTAAATTAGTAGGGAATTTTTGTTTTGAAATAATTTTTTTAGCATTGATAAAAGGATTTACCGAATTAAAATCGTTTACTGTTTGAATAGAGATGGGAGTTTCTGGAACCCAATCGGCTGAATTCACAACATTATAAGCCCAATTACCTTTGGTATTATATTCATATTCATAAGCAAAATACAAATTACCAGGTTTTGGTGCAGCACTGCAATATGTTTTGAATTGTATTTCAGATGAAATTTGTTTTGAACTTTTAAGTTGATTTAAATAAGCAGTGAGAAGATATGCTATTGCTCCACCTTGACTATGACCAACAATAATAAAATCTTTAATACCTGCATTATAGCATGAATCAAGTTTTGGTAGAATATCTTTTGAAAGGTATGCAGTACTGATTAACCAGCCAATATGTATAGTTGCTTCAGGATGATTAGCTAAGTTGTAATTAAATTTATTAGTGTCTGTTAGCTGTATGCTACCTTTTGCAGGAACCATAGCTGCATAAAAATTAGCTAACCAACTTTCTGCTTTCTCTGTTGTGCCTCGGATGCTAATTACGGCCACATTATTTTTGCTCGTCCATAATGTCCATAAGTTATCTAAACCCATGGTGGGCGATTGATAGATTAATTTATAGTTATTGGGTAAAGGAAATTTATTACTATAGTTTATATTTCCTGTGCTTCTCGCAGAAATGTACATCATTTCCTGATATTCAGTTTTATTAAAACCTGGATTTAATTTTTGAGCAAATGAATGTGGAATACAAAGAAACAAAATGATGTTAATGATTACTATCGTTCTCATGTAAGATTAATTTGAAATTAATAAATAGTTGTGCTTTTCTGTACTCATTAGCCAAGCACCAGATTTTGAATATAACTGAGTTTGTAATGCTTTGTTTCTTTTTAACGGATCTTTTTTATATGAACAATAATATGATTGTTGAGTTAATTTATTGTTAATATAAATTGGGTAATAATATTTTATATCGAATTCTTTTAATGGAACTTTTTCTAGAAAAGGATTTCCTTTTTGATGGGGTAGATGTTTCAATTGTGTAATGCAACAGAATTTGTCTAACCCAAATATAGAAGCTTTGAACTGATTTATTAATTCTTTTTCACGGTTTTTAAGCCAGGATTTGCTACTAGGACCACCAAATTTGAGGCTGAGGTATAGCTTTTCACGAATGAGCTGTAATGTACTATCATCTTTTATTAAATCAACCATACGAGAGTTATCAATTAAATGAAGCAACTCTTTTGCTTTACCTTGATTAGATTTATTATCGTTGCTCACTATGCTATCGGCTGTAGTTTGTATAGTAGTATTGCTTACTTCAGAAATCATGTAATAGAAAGCCTTTACTGGATAAATATAATTATGCTCGTGTTCTAAGTCGTACCCCTTTACTACAATCTTATTTTTTTTGGACCTTCTCTTGTTTAATTTGTATAGATGTTCATAGAACCTTTTTTCATTTACACCTATATGTTCTAATTGATAAATGGCAAGAGTGTCTCTGTCGCTGATATATAAATTTATAAAATAGCAATATCCACTTCCTTTTTCAAGTAATATAGTGTATGGAGAATATTCCGAGGTATGATTTAGTATCATTTGATATCCTGCATACGCATTCCCCTTTCCTTTTTCCTCGCCAATAATAATTTTTGCAGGTAATTTTATTTGTGCATGTATCGATATTGGGCTAACTATAAATAGAATAATAATTGCTGATTTCAAACGGCGTTGTTTAATAAAATACATTCTAAATACATCGAAGAATAATGCAAATAAAAGAATTAAAGAAGCAAGTAAAAGTGTGCCTTCCGCTATATATTTATATAGAAATCCTCCAAATACACCACCTAGAAAAAAGAAAATGATAATGGCTAGGCGTAACTTTATACTTTTAAATAACTGCTCTCTTTCATCTTGTTTTTTATGAAAAAACAATTGAGAGAGCTCAATGCCTAAATCGGTAAATAGTCCTGTTAAATGAGTTGTGCGTACTGTTGAATTAGAAATTTGCGTGACCAATGAATTTTGCATCCCCATTGCAAACAAGAGTATTGTTGCAATTAAAATAGTATTTATTTGTAAGTCGGTATAGCGTAGTATGTACCCAACAGTAAATAATAATACAATTTCAATTCCCATCGATACTCCATGAGAGGTTTTCTTTCCTTTAGATTCATAATATTCTGTAAGCATGCTTGAAAAGAAAGCACCCAGTAAAAAAAAGATAATATAAAAAAGAAAATGTATTGCAGATTGATATTGGTTCAAGGAAAGTTTTTCTGCGAAGAAAGCAAAATGGCCCGTTACATTAGTAGTTAAAACACCTAAAGATAAAACACCAGTGATGTTAACTAGGCCGGCATTTGAAGAAAGTAATGCAGCAAGTAGTAAGTTGTGTTTAAAGGTTCTATTCTTTCCTTTATGTCGGAACATTATTGTGTAGATATGAGATATGAGATGTGAGATGTGAGATATGAGTGTGATTTATTTCTCACATCTCACATCTCATATCTCATATCTATTTTGTCAATTGCTCATTCAGATTTTTCATATTAGTTGCCATATCTTCAGCTAACATTTTCTTTACCATAGGCATCATAATATTCATCGGGAAAGGCATTTTACTTCTGAAACCGTTTACTACTTTGGTATGTGTGCTATCAATAGCTTCGAAAGTAGTATATGCTGTATCAGTAGCTTCAAATGGAACTTTAAATCTTAATTCATAGTCGATACGTTCGTTTTCAACCATGCCAATGATTTCTTGTTCCCCTACACCTACTTCGTCCATAGAACTTTCCCACGACGAATATGCACCAACAGTTCCATCGGTTCCATGATAGGTTACTTTTACATTAGGGTCTAACATTACCCATTTACTATAGTACTTTTGATTTTCTATCATCTTTACATAGTTATACACTTCGCTTATAGGTTTTGCGATAACTACTTCCGATTCTAAACTCATTTTCTTAGGCATAATGCCAGCAACAATTAGTACGATAACGATTAATGCGACGATTACGTACAAAATTTTCTTTAAGATGCTCATAGCTATTAAGGTTTGGTTAATCTAATATAGCAATTTGAGTTGAAATATCCTTAGAATCTGAATAGTGTAGAAAAGATTATTCGATCTTCATCTTTTACTAAGTCTGCAGAATAGTTTGTTGGATTTCCAATAGGAGCATTCCATCCGTTTGTGGATGTTAATCCACCTGGGCCACTAAAATAAGGCACATTAGCATGTCTACTTACATATTCTATACCAAAAGTGGTGTATTCATTTGGCATATATTGCATCCCTGTAGAAATGTCCCATGCTTGAAATTGATCTCCTGGATTCTGTGTTAGCACACCATTACCGCTTGGTAAAAGTGCTAAGTATCTTCCTGGATTATCTATATATCCACCACCAATAGTTAATGCCCATTTTTGTTGTTTGCCAAACCAAAATCTATTATATAACATCCAACTTAAAAAATTTTGCTCTGGTAAATTATTTTCACCAAATGCACTCACCCCTCCTCCTTTTTCAAATCCTAAATCAGCAGTTAAGGAAAGAGCTGCTTTAGTAATAGTTTTGTTGTTTTTATTGTTTATGTACCTAACAATAGCACTGTTGTCGGTATGAAAACGAAGTCTTTTTTGATTATTTGGAGTATCCCAACCTACATAACTACTGGTAACAAACGAATACCATTCTTTAGGCCTCCACATTACTTGATAACCAAGTCCGGGTCTTTCATTAAACATGGCGTAACTCTGCCATCCATTAATTAACCAAAGTTCTACTTTCAGTTTTTCAGTAGGAAATGCTTGAATACGCGCACCTGTAAAAAACCAAGGAGTATTATCACTTGTGAATGATGGTTGGTAATTCCAATTTTCGAAATTATTGTATGATAACAAACCTACATATGATTTAAAAATACCAAAGTCGATGTTAACACCATGCATTTTATTTAAGTGTATCCCCGCATAGCCTTCTGTAACATACCTCAATGCGTTGTATAAATCGAATTGACCTCGAAGAGGAGTGTTATCATTTCTAGGTATTCCTGTAGCCCTACTTCCAAATTGCAGCATTAATTTTGCTCTTGCACCACTTTTCGGTTCATTAAATTCTGCTCCAGCTTCTATATAAGATACATTAAATTCGTTACTTCTAAACGTAGCTGTACTTCCTGAGTTTGTATGATCAATGGGTTTATTAAATGAATAATTATAATTCATATCCATTGTTAAACCTCCAGTAATATATTTACCCGATAGGAGTGGCTTCTGCTGCCTATTGTTACCTTGTAACCAAGTGAAATCACCCCAAGAAAATGGTTCAATTTTAATATTTGTAGTATCAATAGATGCTATTGATGTGTGGTGCGTAAACACACCAAGTATACTGTATAGAATAAGTTTTTTTATCATAAAATTTAGTTTTTGATTAATGTTATAGATTGATTTTTTTGATAAACCAAAGGCACATGTTCTAGTACTACATCTGATTTGTCTAAACCAAATGCCCTTATATCGCTTTGGCCTAATTTTTTTAATATGAAATATGATTTTAATAATATTCCATCTTTTAAGGCAAATTCATTTTCTATAGATATGAATTTTTCAAACAATACAAATTTGAAGTCTAATTCAGCATTATATTTTAATAAAGAGTCTGATTTGTATTTGATATTATATTTATTTTCATGTAAGAGATCATTAATAATTTGTTTAAAATACAATTCAGTTTTAGGTTGAATTCTAAAACCTACGTAGATATTAATTTTAAAAAGTTTATCTTCTATAAGTTCATTTACATCATAGCTTAAGGTATAAGGCTGTTCTGTTCGATGAATGTGTAGGAACCAGTAATATTCGGCTCTTTTAGGTTGATTAGAAAGAATGGAGTTAATTACCTTTTCTTCCACTTCATGCCTGTTGTTTGCTTTGGTAAGGTATACTAGGTGGGTACAATATTTTGTAATAGCATTATCGTTAGATAATTGTTTAATTATAGTGCTGTATTGTCCAACTTCAACAAACTTTGTTAATCTGTTATTTATTTTTCTCGAGTAGTACCATACATACATGGTTAAGAAAATAAACAATTCGAAAAATAAAAACATCCATCGTTCTTTTATCTTAGCAACATTTGTTATAAAGAATGATATTTCTACTGTACTGAAGATTAGAATAATTAATATGACTAGAATTGCATTCCATTTTCTTTTATATAATAGATAGTAAGTTAGTAGTACTGTGGTCATCATCATCGCTACGGTTATAGAAAAACCATAAGCAGCTTCCATGTGTGAAGAGCTTTTAAAATAGATAATCATCAGTACACAGCCAATCCAAAGTATAGTATTAACACTTGGTATATATATTTGACCCTTTCTTTCTGTAGGTTGAAGTACAGTTACTCGTGGCCAAAAATTGAGATTCATTGCTTCACTAATTAAAGTATAGCTCCCGCTAATTAATGCTTGTGAGGCGATAATAGTTGCAGATGTTGCAATAAAAATTCCTGGAAGTAAAAACCATGAAGGAATAATTTCATAAAAAGGATTTCTTCCATTTAATAGTGTTTCTGGTTGGTGTAATATCCATACCGCTTGACCCAAATAGTTTACAACCAAACAAATTTTCACAAACACCCATGTGATTCTGATATTTCTTCTACCACAATGCCCCAAATCTGAGTACAACGCTTCTGCACCTGTTGTAGCTAAGAATACAGCACCTAGTATCCAAAATCCTTGTGGGTATTCAACTAATAACTGAAAAGCATATTTAGGATTTAGTGCTTTAAGTATTGTGGGAAATGAAAAGATTTGTATTGCACCTAGTATAAATAGCATTGAAAACCAAAGCACCATTACAGGCCCAAAAACTTTACCAACTTTTTGTGTGCCATATCTTTGAAAAAAAAACAACAAAGAGAGAATTATAATTACTATTGGAACAGTAGGAATATGTTCCATAGATGGAATCATTTCTAAACCCTCAACTGCCGATGCCACTGAAATAGGCGGTGTAATAATTCCATCAGCTAGTAATGTAGTTGCACCAAGTATTGTTGGTAATATTAATTTTTTGCTATACCTTCTTACTAACGCATATAGAGAAAATATTCCACCTTCTCCATCATTGTCGGCTTGTAGTGTTAACCAGATATATTTAAATGTAGTTTGTAAAACAAGAGTCCAAAAAATACAAGAAACTCCACCATAAACTAAATTTGGTTCAATAATTTTATCGCCAATAATTGCTTTAAAAACATATAAGGGACTTGTACCAATATCACCATATATTATCCCCAAGGCGACCAAAAGTGTTGCCGCACTTACTTTATTTAATTTGTTTTTTGCTTCCATAATTATAGAAGCAAAAGTGCTCAGAAGCGTATTTGTAAAACATTAATATTTACAAAGAGATATAAAGATTTTATAAAGATTAGTTGAAACGGTAGCCTATCCCGCTTGCCGTAATTATGTATTTTGGTTTATTAGGGTCGTCTTCAATTTTTTTACGAAGTTGTGCTATAAATACTCTTAGGTATTGTGTTTCATTTAAATAGGATTGACCCCATATTTCTTTTAGAATTGTTCTGTGTGTTAAAACCTTCCCTTCGTTTTTAGCTAAAAATTGTATAAGGTTGTATTCTGTAGAAGTTAATTTAATAGCGTTATTGTTTTTTTTGAAGCTTCTGGCAATTAAATCTATTTCTAGGTTACCAACCACAATTACCTGACTGCTTTCATTAGTTATATTTCTTCGTATTGCAGATCTTATTCTAGCCAATAATTCTCCAGTTCTAAATGGTTTAGTTAGATAATCTGTTGCTCCACCATCAAGTGCTTTAATTATATTTTGTTCATCATTTTGTACTGATAGAATAATAATCGATTTATTGTACCACTCGCGTAGTTCTTTTAAAACATCTAAGCCATTGATATCTGGCAAACCAATGTCTAACAAAATTAATTCAGGAGGATGGTTCGCAGCGTTTAGTATACCTTCTTTACCAGTAGCGGCCTGAACTACTTTATAGTCGTTGCTCTCCAAAGTGATTTCTAACAATTTCCTTATGGAAGCTTCATCATCAATGATAAGAATTTCGGCCTTATTCATTTTTTAGATTTTTAATGTAAGTGGTATGAGTAGGAATATTAATTGTAAAACAAGCTCCCTTTTTCTCTCTATTCTTAATTGTAATGGTGCCATTATGTGCCTCAATGAAACCTTTAACAATAGATAAACCTAAGCCCGTTCCACCAGTATTAGCATTTGGCAATCGATAGAATTTCTTGAAAATATTCTCTAAATCTTCTTCGTTAAATCCAGAACCCTCGTCATTTATTTGCATAGTTAAGTTGTTGTTATGCAAATCAACTTCAATTAAAATAGTACTGTTTTCTGGTGTGTAGAGAATTGCATTGTAAATAATATTGTGTAACACAGTTTCAATTAAACCAGCATCTATTTTTATTAAGGGTAACTCTTCTCTTGGTATATATATAATAGAATGAGTAGTGCTATTTGTGAAGTGTTCTGTTGTTTTAAATATTAATTCATTAATATCAGTCCAATCTTTATTCACCATAAGCATCCCCGATTCTAGTCTACTCATGTTTAATAGATTTTCTACTTGTCTGTTTAATCTTAAGCTAGCTTTTTCTATTTCGGTTAACAGTTCGTTTTTATTATTGTCGGTAAGTTTGCTGTTATTCTCTTTTAAGGTATCTACACCAGCAATAATTGTCGCGATAGGAGTTTTTAATTCGTGCGAAAGAGAATTTAATAATGTATTGTAAAGTGTAATGCTTTTTTCTTGCTCTTCTTTATCTCTAGCTTTACTTTCTTGTTCTCTGATTTTTATAGTTAATACAGCATTTAGAACAGCAATAACAAAATACATCAGAAACATTAAAAAATCCTCAGGTGTATCTATATGAAATGTAAAAATCGGAGGGATAAAAAAGAAGTTCCATATTACTGCACTTAATAATGCTGAAATCATTACAGGCCAAATGTCGAAAAACATAGCCAATATGGATACAGTCATTAATAATACAAGTGCTACTACTCTGTAACCAATTAAACCAGAAGTTAAATAGCATATGATGGATGTGCTTAGTATTATTAGTATACTAAGTATCCATTGTTTTTTTATTGATATATTTTTTCTCATTTCGTTAATAAACGAAACTAAATTAGCTGTAGAATTATAAAGATTTTATAAAAGTTTAATCGCGCACTTCTTCAATAACTTCCGTTGGGCTTTTTAATCGGCCTGCTTTATAAAAATATCTTCTGTAGTAATCTTCTCTTAAATCTGATATAATTACACCTTGAGTAGTGGACGCGTGTACAAATTTGTTATTCCCTAAATATACCCCAACATGCGATACTTGCCCTCTTCTGATTCTAAAAAACAATAAATCTCCTTCCTTCATTTCTTCCCTTGAAATGGGCTTTGTCATTTTATACATGCTCCTAGAATCGCGGGGCAATGTTCTTTTGTACACATTCTCATAGATAATACCAGTAAACCCCGAACAATCTATGCCCTTTTTGCTTTCACCCCCATAACGATAGCGAGTTCCTAACCATTCGTATATCTGATAATAAAGCTCCAAGCTTGAGCTGGTATCAATATCAAGGCCTGTTTTTTGGGCATGAAATGCAAATCGTAGAGTATCAGGGTCTAATACGTCTTTGTCCTTTGCTACATCCTTTTCTGAAATTTCTGGGAGCTTGTATTTTCTGTTTTTGGTTCTAGAGAATTGAGCAGAACTGTATTGTATTCCTACACAACACATTAACAATACGATCCATACTATTCTCTTCACTTTTATCATCAAATAAACCAAATTTAGGGACATCAAAAATACGCATCTTTATTTAGAAAAGTATGATATGACTAAGTGTTATAGATACACAAAGCTTATTTTATTCAGAAAAACTGTATTTTGCTCCGAAATAGTTAAAAAATGTACTACATTCGACACAGGAGAAGGTTTATTTTTTAGCTTTTTATTAATAGATTTGCGATTCTATAGCACAAAAGAAATAATATGGCGGTAAAGATTACAAAAGAAACTTATTTAAACTGGTACGAATCGATGCAATTGATGCGTAAGTTCGAAGAGCGTGCAGGCCAATTATATGGTCAGCAAAAAATACGTGGTTTTTGCCATTTATATATTGGTCAGGAAGCAGTAGTAGCGGGAGCGATGTCTGTTTTGCGTAAAGAAGATGGAATGATAACAGCTTATCGCGATCATGCACATGCATTGGCAAAAGGCGTTACTGCAAACGCGGTTATGGCAGAATTATACGGTAAAATTACTGGTTGTTCAAAAGGTAAAGGAGGCTCTATGCATATGTTTGATGCGGAGTGCAATTTCTTTGGTGGACACGGTATTGTTGGAGGTCAAATTCCTCTAGGAGCAGGTATTGCTTTTGCCGAACAATATAAAGGAACTGATAATGTTTGTGTTTGTTATATGGGTGATGGTGCTGTACGTCAGGGAGCATTAAACGAAACCTTTAACATGGCAATGTTGTGGAAATTACCAGTAATCTTTATTTGCGAAAATAATGGTTATGCAATGGGTACATCTGTGCAAAGAACCACTAACATGACAGACATCTATAAAATAGGTTTGGGTTTCGATATGCCAAGTGCACCAGTAGATGGAATGAGTTGTGAGGCAGTACATGCAGCAATGGATGAAGCTGTTGATCGTGCAAGAAGAGGAGATGGACCTACATTTTTAGAAATAAAAACATACCGTTACAAAGGTCATTCAATGTCGGATCCAGCAAAATATCGCTCGAAAGACGAAGTTGAAGATTACAAACAAAAAGATCCAATAGAACAAGTTCGTGCTACCATTTTGAAAAAGAAATATGCTGATGAAAAATGGATGGAAGAAATTGATCAGAAAATAAAAGATATCGTAGAGGAATCGGTGAAATTTGCTGAAGAATCTCCATATCCAGAAGCATCAGAATTATATACAGATGTATATGTTCAGAGCGACTATCCATATATAATGGACTAAAGGATACTGGACATAAGACTCAAGACGTAAATAAATGACTAATAGAAGTTATTGGTAAAGCGGATAAAATCTAAATACTAATATCTAAAATCTAAATACAAAAAAATGGCTGAAGTAGTAAGAATGCCTAAAATGAGTGATACCATGACAGAAGGGGTATTGGCTAAATGGCATAAAAAAGTTGGTGATAAAGTAAAGTCGGGCGACTTAGTTGCGGAAGTAGAAACCGATAAAGCAACGATGGATTTTGAATCGTTCCAAGAAGGTACCGTATTATATATAGGTGTAGAAGAAGGAAAGGCAGTACCAGTAGATGGTATTATTGCTGTTTTCGGCAAAGAAGGAGAAGACTATAAGAGCTTATTGAGCGACTCTGCTCCTGCGGCAACACCTACTACAGCTCCAGCAGAAACAGCAGCACCAACTAAAGAAACTGCTGCTGTAAGCACACCAGTTGTAAGCGTAGAATCTAGCCAAAGCGATTCAAGAGTAAAGGCTTCACCATTAGCTAAAAAATTAGCAGAAGAAAAGGGAATCGACTTATCACAAGTAAAAGGTTCAGCAGAAAACGGTCGTATCATAAAAAAAGATGTGGAGAGCTTTAAACCAGGTTCATCAACACCATCAACAAAATCAGCAAACATTACTATACCTACTTTTATTGGTACAGAAAAATATACAGAAGTGCCAGTTTCACAAATGCGCAAAGTAATTGCGAAACGATTAGCAGAAAGTAAATTTTCGGCACCGCATTTCTATTTAAAGATGACGGTAGACATGACTGCTGCTATGGATGCACGTGCTAAAATGAATGAAGTAGCTCAAGTGAAAATTTCATTTAACGACATCGTATTAAAAGCGGTAGCAGTAGCATTGAAACAACATCCTAGTGTTAATTCATCATGGTTGGGCGATAGAATTCGTTATAACGAGCATGTGAATATTGGTGTTGCAGTGGCAGTAGAAGATGGCTTGTTAGTTCCTGTAGTTCGTTTTGCTGATGGGAAATCATTATCTCATATTTCAGCAGAAGTTAAAGACTTTGCACAAAAAGCAAAAGATAAAAAATTACAACCAAGTGATTGGGAAGGTTCAACATTTACAATTTCAAATTTAGGAATGTTTGGTATCGATGAGTTTACAGCAATTATTAACCCACCAGATGCTTGTATTTTAGCAGTTGGAGGAATTCAAGCTGTTCCAGTTGTTAAAAATGGACAAGTGGTTCCAGGAAATATTATGAAACTAACGCTATCGTGTGACCATAGAGTAGTTGATGGAGCAACAGGAGCAGCGTTTTTACAAACATTAAAATCAATGTTAGAAGAACCAGTACGACTTTTAGTTTAAAGATATGAGATGTGAGATATGAGAAACGAAATATTGACTCATATCTCATATCTCAATTCTCACATCTATCATTCGTATTTCCAATTCTTCGTCTTGCTCTCTGCAAGCATTTCTACTCCCTGAATAATTCTTCTCTCTTTAGTACTTTCTTGTTTAGCTTCTAATATCCAATTGGTGTATTCGTTTTTCTGACTTGCACTTAATGAATTAAAAAAGCTTAGTGCCTTTTTGTTTTTGTTTAAAGCTTTACTGAATTCTATTGGCAAGGGAACTTCTTCAGCCTTTTTAGGCTTTGCTTTATTCGCATCTACTGCACCATTATCGATAAGTTTCATCGCCTCTTTGATGTACTTAATTAATATTTTTTCTGATGGTAAATCTTTTATCGATTTTATTTTTCCTAAATGTCCCATTGCAGATTCAACATCATCTTTACCTCGTAGAAATATCTGATCTGGATCTTTCATTAAGGATGCATACCAAAACCCAAATGCACAATGCTCTTTAAAAGAAGCCATGCTGCAAAGAATTTTCCCTTTGTATAGAAAATGAGGGAAAGACCATTTCATTGCCTCTTCAACCTCTGGACAAGCTTTATGAACAGTGTTTTGTAAGTAAATTAATATAGGCTGTGCAAATTCTTTTGATTTTAGAATGTATGAATTAAACATGGCGGAATTTTTTATTTGAAATTATTAAACTAAATTGTATTTACATAGTCATACCCTAAACTAAACCCAAATTTATGAAACGCCTCACCTTAATTTTCAGCCTCTTTGTGGTAATTTTTTTATTTCAGCAATGTAAAAAATCGGAAGAGAATACAATTACAGAAGTACAATATGCAGCAATAAAAGCAACTTTCGGAACTAATATTGATTTAAATAATTTAGCGAATTATGCTGAACAAGAAGTTCCATCATATATTACAAAAGATAATACTTCTGGGAATCCAATAACAGACAAAAAAGCTACATTAGGTAGAGTTTTATTTTACGATAAAAAATTAAGTATTGATAATACGGTTTCATGCGGAAGTTGTCATCGTCAGAAATTTGCATTTAGCGATACGGCTTTGGCAAGTAATGGAGTAGAAGGCGGACATACTGGGAGACATTCGATGAGGCTTGTAAATGCAAGGTTTTCTGCGGAAATGAAATTCTTTTGGGATGAAAGAGCAGCTACATTGGAAGCACAAACGACTAAGCCAATTCAAGATCATGCCGAGATGGGTTATAGTGGAACAGATGGTCGCCCAAATTTTGAATCACTTGTAGTGAAATTAGAAAACACAGATTACTATCAAGAGTTTTTTCAGTTTGTATATGGTAGTACGGAAATAACGGAGACAAAACTTCAAGAGTGTTTAGCACAATTTATCAGAAGTATACAATCGTTCGATTCGAGATATGATGAAGGAAGAGCACAGGTAACTAACGACAATCAGAATTTCCCAAATTTTACAGCACAAGAAAATATGGGCAAGAATTTATTTCTAGCTCCACCAAATTTTGATGCAACTGGAAACAGAACCGCAGGAGGATTAGGTTGTGGAGGTTGTCATAACGCCCCAGAATTTGATATTGCTCCTAATACTGGCAATAATGGAATCATAGGCGTATTAAATGGAACTGGAATAGATATAACTAATACAAGGTCTCCATCACTTAGAGATTTGGCGGGTATAACAGGGGAACCTAATGGTCCGATGATGCATACAGGAGTGCTTAGTACATTACAACAAGCAGTTGGGCATTATGGAAATATTACGATAGCTCCAGGCAACACCAATTTAGATCCTAAACTAAGACCCAATGGTTTCGGACAGCAATTACATTTAAATGCACAAGAAGTGCAAGCAGTAATTGCATTCTTAAAAACACTTACAGGAACAAATATTTATTCTGATGCGAAGTGGGGTGATCCTTTTCTGAATTAGAAGAGAGTTTATTAAATGCAGGTTTTTTAAAAAAGCTGCATTTATGCAGTGAACTGGTGGCACGACTTAAGTCGTGCCACCAGTTGGTAATATCATATGAATTGAATCAAAATCATTTACTCCCCCAACTCCCTAATCGCCAAAAACGCCATTAACCCTGGCCCAATTTTCAACGCATTTTCATCGATGTCAAAATTCGGAGTATGAACAGAAGCTGTAATTCCTTTTGATTTATTTCCAGTACCTAGTCTGTAGAAGCTTGCTGGCATTACTTGAGAGTAGTATGCAAAATCTTCTGCCGCCATCCAAATATCTAAGTCGAGCACATTTTCTTTACCTAAATATTCTTGTGCTGCTGTTCGTGCTGTTGCTGTTACTTTCTCATCGTTAATTAAAAATGGATATCCTTTTCTGATTTCTAATTCTAATTTTCCTCCCATACTTTCTACTACACCTTTTGCAATAGTATTAATATGCTCATGTGCTTTAGCTCTCCACTCTTCGTCTAAAGTTCTAAAAGTACCTTCGATATAAACCTCATTTGGAATAACATTCGTTGCTCCATTTGCTATTACTTTTCCGAAAGATAAAACAGATGGAATTTTTGGATCTGCATTTCTACTGACTACTTGTTGTAAGGCAACAATCATATGTGATGCAATGAGTACAGGGTCAATGTTATATTGTGGCATTGCACCGTGTCCGCCTTTGCCAATTACTTTTATATATAGCTCATCTGTTGATGCCATGTATTTTCCCGAACGAAAACCTACCTTACCCGCTTCAATTAAAGGCATTACATGTTGCCCAAGAATCGATTGTGCTTTTGGATTTTCCAATGCTCCTTCTTTAATGAGAATGCTAGCTCCTCCAGGTAATTTTTCTTCAGCAGGTTGGAATATTGCTTTAATGGTCCCTGTCCATTCTGTTTTTAATTCGTTTAATATTTTTACGCAAGTAAGTAATGAAGATGTATGTACATCGTGGCCACATGCATGCATTACTCCGGCATTTTTTGATTTATAAGGAACTTCGTTAATCTCTTGAATGGGTAAGGCATCTATATCAGCTCTTAATGCCACTACTTTCTTATCCGCATCTTTTCCTTTAATATGAGCAATAACACCAGTGTCGGCTTTTATTTCAAATGGGATTCCCATTTGTTTCAATTGCTCTTGAATATATTTTGAGGTTTCAAATTCTTGAAATGATAATTCAGGATTTGAATGCAGATGATGTCTGTATGATTGTGTTTCAGAAAAATATTTTTCTGAAAGAGATTTTATTTTTTCTAACATGAGACTATAATCCATATTGATCAATCAAATATACTAAAGCTGCCATAGATGCGGCTCCTAATTCTAATTCTCTTTTGTTTACGGCCTCAAATACATCAGTGGCTGCGTGGTGCACATCGAAATAGCGTTGTGAATCCGGACGGTATCCTATTAAAGAAACATTTTGAGTTTTTAATGGTCCGATATCTGCTCCACTTCCTCCTTTTTCTATTTCATGTAAACCGTATGGTTTTAATAAATATTCCCACGATTTTATTTTAGAAACGACATGTGCAGGCGCATCAATATCAAATCCACGTGGAGTAAATCCACCGGCATCGGTTTCTATAGCCGCAAGATGTTGTTCGTTTAATCTCTTTGCTTCTTCTGCATATTTAAGCCCACCACGTAATCCGTTCTCTTCGTTCATAAACATTACTGCTCTAATTGTGTGCTTAGGTTTTATACCCAACATTTTAAATAAATGTAACACTTCTAAAGATTGTACACAGCCTGCACCATCATCGTGTGCACCTTCTCCTAAATCCCATGAGTCGAGGTGACCACCTATTGTAATAATTTTTTCAGGATATACACTTCCTTTAATCTCTGCAATAACATTATACGAAACTTTATCGGGTAAAGTATCACAGTTGAACTTCATGAATACTTGAGTGGCTTGCTTTTTCAGATTTGCACTTAAAAGTTCTGCATCTCTTGTAGATATTGCTGCAGCGGGTATCCTTGGATATTTATTGTCATACCTCATTGCTCCAGTATGAGGGAATTCGTCGATGCGTAAATTCATAGATCTTACTAAACAAGCTACGGCGCCTAACTTTGCAGCTCTAGATGCTCCAGAACCTCTTTGATTTACCGCACCTCCATAAGCTCTAAAGGTTTCTATATGGCTTGGTTCCATTTCTCTGTTAAAGAATACGATCTTCCCCTTAACTTGTTCACCAAGTTTCTCTAATTCATCGAAGTTTTTTACTTCTATTACTTCAGCTTTAATTCCTTTTGATGGAGTTGCAACAGAACCTCCTAATGCACAAATATTAACAGAGGTTTTAGTATTAATAATTTCTGCTTTAGCTTGATCTAATCTTCTCCAAACAGGTACTTTTAATTCTTGTAAATAAACACGATCAAATCCGTACGATTTCATTTTGTCTTCGAAATATTTTACAGATTTGTCGGCATTTTCAGAACCACTTAAACGCGGACCAATATTCTTACATAAAAAACGAAGGTTTTCGTAACACTCGCTTTTTGTTAATGCGGATTTGTAAATGTTACTTATGATTAATGAATCGTTCGATTGCCCGAAACTTAATACTGGAAAGAGTAGGAGAAGTAGGAATTTTTTCATTTTAGATGACATGCTAGTATGCTAATATGCTAATATGCTGGTAATTTAACAAATCAGAATACTATTTATTAGCACATTAGCATATCAACAAATCAGCATATTAAAGCACGATTTCTTCTAACTTCGAATTAAAAAGTTTGTATTGTAAATACTGTAAATTATTATCGGCTTTTACTTTAATCCATTTTTTGTATTTAAAATACCATTTCAGTTGCTGAGAAATAATTCCTTTTTTGAGGTAGGCCTCAATGAATGGATGTACAGCGAGAGTAATCCCTTTTTCATTTTGTTCGTTGAGAACATAATTCAGATTATTTTCTATGTCGTCTAGAAGGATAATACTTGCACGTATTTCTCCAGTACCACCACAGCTTGGGCATTTCTCTACAGTTACGATGTTCATCTCTGGACGAACACGTTGACGAGTAATTTGTACTAAGCCAAAGCGACTAGGAGGGAGTATAGTATGTTTAGCTCTATCTTCGAGCATCACTTCTTTCAAGTGATCAAATAGTATTTTCTTGTTAGAGGCTTTATGCATATCGATAAAATCGATAACGATAATTCCACCCATATCTCGTAAACGGAGTTGTCGAGCTATTTCTTTTGCAGCTTCCATATTTACTTGGAGTGCATTCTCTTCTTGGTTGATTTCGGTAGAGCTTCTATTTCCAGAGTTTACATCTATTACATGCAAAGCCTCTGTATGTTCTATAATTAAATAGGCCCCACCATGGATATTTACAGTTTTGCCAAATAATCCTTTTATCTGACGCTCTACACCAAAGTGTTCAAATATTTGCTCTCTGCCTTTGTATAGCTTAACAATCTTTTCTTGTTCCGGAGCTATTTGGTGGATATAAGATTTAATATCCTCATATATTTCTGGGCTATCGACATGGATGTTGTTAAACGACGCATTCAGCATATCTCTTAATACTGTTGCAGTTTTATCCATTTCCCCAAGTATTCTTTTACCTGGTTCTGTAGTAACAAGTTTAGTGCTAAAACTTTCCCAACGGGCAATTAATTCATTTAAGTCATTGTGTAATTCACCAACCCCTTTACCTTCTGATACGGTACGTATAATTACCCCGAAGTTTTTAGGTTTTACACTTTCTATTATTTTTTTTAATCGGTTGCGTTCGGCAGCAGTTTTTATTTTTTTAGATACAGAAATGGCATCAGAGAAAGGTACTAATACCACATATCTTCCAGCCATAGATATTTCAGAGCTTAATCGTGGTCCTTTTGACGAAATAGGCTCTTTAGCAATTTGTACAGGAATAATTAGGTTTTTCCCTAATACTTCTGTGATTTTACCGCTTTTATTAATGTCTTGTTCTAAACGGAAGTTCTCGAGTTTAATAACTTCGTTTTTAGGCGCGGTTCTTACGCGTTTGGTATATTTTAATAGGGTTTGTACCTGCGATCCAAGATCGAGGTAATGCAGAAATGCATCCTTTTCATAGCCCACATCCACAAATGCAGCGTTCAAGCCAGGCATTATCTTTTTGATACGCCCAAGATAAATGTCGCCAACAGAGAAGTTGTTATTAACCTTCTCGTGGTGCAATTCAATCAGTTGCTTGTCCTGCATCAATGCCAGTACTACTCCTGTAGGTGTGGCATTAATTACAAGTTCTTTATTCAATTCAAATTTCTTTTTTCACACATCTCCCTAGCCATACGAATTGTACAGTTTGTAATTAGAACGTAAAGAAATAAGTCATGCACGATAACGCTGAGCGCTCGTGCATGATAAAAGATTTTTACAGCTTAATTAAAGCTTATTTCTTTTTATGTCTGTTTTTTCTCAAACGTTTTTTACGTTTGTGAGTAGCCATCTTATGTCTTTTTCTTTTCTTACCGCTTGGCATAAGTTCAATGTTTAAAGTGATACAATTATTTTTCTAATTTCTTTATATAATCATCAACACCCTGTAATATTTGAGGGTCGATAATGTATTCTTTTGCTTTTTTCAGTGCCTTAATTGCGTTTTGTTTATCACCGCTTTGCTCATATGATTCTGCAAGCATCGCGTAATTTTCGGCACTTGGACTTTTCTTCACAACAGTTTCGAATCTCGCCACCGCTTTGTCGAATTGCCCTGAACGCATTGAAAATAAACCAAGGTTTAAATTCGCGTTCACATTTTCAGGGTCAGCTTGTACAACTTCTCTAAGTAATTGTATCCCCTGCATTGGGTTTTCAGATGCGTCAACATAACATGTTGCCATTCCCGTTTTTGCATCTAAATTTTCTGGTGCAATTTCTAGAGCCTTTGAAAAACTGTATTTCGCCTTTTCAACCAATAAAGGAGTAAGGTTACTGTCGTTACTGTTTCTATAGGCATCTCTAAATGCGTTGCCAGATTTAACATATAAATCTGCGTTTGTTGCTTCTTTTTCGCTAATTTCAAGGAAATACGAAGCAGCAAGCGCAAATTGTTTATATGCAAAATAAAGTTCTGCTAACTCAAGACGTAAGCCTTTTTGTTCTTCTGCAGTACCTTTTTCTAATTTTTTCTCCAAAATTGAGATGTTATTTTTCACCTCAGTTGGAACATTTTTAAGCGCATCAGTTTTCAGTACTTGAATGTCGATGCTTGATGTGTTTGAAGCTTTTGATTCCTCATTATTCGCCACCTCTTTGCTAGAGCTTGGGGCTTTAATATCTAGGTTCCATAGCACTATTCCTAGCACTATCACTACCAATATTAAAATCCATTGAGGTTTTGAAAGGGAACGCATACTTATTTAACTTCAGCTACTGCTTTGTTTTTGCTTGAGTTTTTAACTTTTTCTACAAACGTTTTAGCCGGTTTGAAACTAGGCACAAAGTGCTCAGGGATGATAATGGCTGTGTTTTTAGAAATGTTTCTAGCAGTTTTCTTTGCTCTTTTCTTTACGATGAAAGATCCAAACCCTCTTACATACACATTTTCACCTTCTTGAAGTGAACCTTTGATTACTTTGAAGAAAGACTCCACTGTTTCTTGTACGTCTACTTTTTCAATTCCTGTCTTCGCTGCGATCTCAGCGATAATTTCAGCCTTAGTCATTGTTTCTATTATTTATTTATTATACAATTAATTGCTCTTTTTGGGGTTGCAATTATAGGGCTTTTCATCCATAATCAGAAATAAAATGTTAAAAATCACATAATTATTATTTTCAAATGGCAATTTGTAAGTAATTGAAAATCTTGAGATTGTTTTTGAACCGAACAAAGTCGATTTTTTGACGTTATTTTTGAGATATTTGAGCAATGTATATTAGTAATACCCTCATTTCTTGGTATAAAAAGAATAAAAGAGAACTCCCTTGGAGAAATACAATCGATCCTTATTTGATTTGGCTCTCAGAAATCATTCTTCAGCAAACTAGAGTAGAACAAGGCTTACCCTATTACCTTCATTTTTCAGAAAAATACCCTAATGTAAAAGTCTTAGCAGAATCGAGCTCTGATGAGGTGATTCGTTCTTGGCAGGGTCTTGGCTACTACAGTCGTGCTCGTAATCTCCACGCAGCCGCTAAGCAGGTTATAAGTGAATTTGCTGGGGTGTTCCCAAAGTCGTACGATGAATTGTTGAAGCTAAAAGGAATCGGCGAATACACAGCAGCAGCAATTTCCTCATTTTCAAACAAAGAAGTTAAGCCAGTGCTAGATGGTAATGTTTTTAGATTTCTATCCAGATATTATGGGATAAGTACCCCCATTAATTCATCTAATGCTAAAAAGGAGTTTATTGCCATTGCCAAGGATATTATAGATAATCAGCAACCTGATATATTTAATCAAGCGATTATGGAATTTGGAGCATTACAGTGTAAACCTAAATCGCCTAATTGTGATGTATGCCCATTTTTAGACTCATGCTTTGCCTATCAGAACAAAAAGGTGGAATTTTTACCAGTAAAAGAAAAGAAACTAAAGAGGTCGATAAGGTACTTTTATTATTTTGTACATCGTTCTGATAATGGACTGATATTGCAAAAACGTACCGCAAAAGATATTTGGCAAGAACTTTACGAATTCCCTTTAATAGAAGCAAAAGAGGAATTGGATGAAAAGGCAATTTTAAAACTGGCTCGTACTTCCTCAATAATTTCTCATCATGCGGAAATAATAGGCATTTCCGCTAAAGTAAAACATGTGTTAAGCCATCAGGATATTTTTGCTCGATTTTTTGAAATACGCGAGCCTCATTTAATGCATCAAAAAGAGGGAAAAACTGTATTTGTTAAGGATGAAGAAATAAAGGATTTTGCATTACCCCGCCTGATTGAACAGTACTTACAAAAATAATTCATACCTTTATTTTGTTAAAAAATTAAAAATATGTCAGGTGTAAACAAAGTAATTTTAGTCGGACATTTGGGCAAGGACCCAGAAGTTAGACATTTGGAGAATGGTGTAAACGTAGCTTCGTTTTCTCTGGCAACAACCGAAACAATTACAACTAAAAGTGGAGAGAGACAAGATCTTACCGAATGGCACAATATTGTGGTTTGGAGAGGACTTGCGGATGTTGCGGAGAAATATTTAAGAAAAGGTAAACAGATTTACCTTGAGGGAAAAATTAGAACTCGTTCTTGGGACGATAAAGAAGGTGTGAAAAGATATACAACAGAAATTGTTGCAGATACTTTTACTATGCTTGGTAAAAAAGATGATGTTCCTGGAAATTCAAATAGTTCTTCTTCAATGAAAACAGATTTGCCTTCAGCATCAGAGTTAATTGCAGGTTCATCATCAGAGGATGATTTACCATTTTAATTGTTAAACTAAAATTTAAATCTTGGAAACACAGACGGATCCTTATCCCTCTCAAACAGCAGTTGGTTTGTTACAGAATATTCCTGTCGATCAACTGCTATTTTATTTTCTCATCATCATCATTGCTATAGTTTTATTAGCATTCTTAAGTGCAGCAGAAAAGGCAATTCTCAAAATAAAAGATAAAGACATTGCCGATTTGAAGAAAGCAGATACTAAAGAAGAAGAACGTTTACTTAAACTTCTTGATGAGCCTATGAGATTACAAGCAACGTTATCCATTAGCATAACTTTTCTGTTAGTTATTGTTGCAACAATATTGAATATTGTACTTCATTATTTCTTTCAAACTTATTTGAGTTATAATGTAGAGATATTTTTGTTTAGTGTATTTATTACATTGATCTTATTGAAAACGGCAACATTTATTCCTGGCCTATACGCAAGTAGATATTATCTAGGATATGCTCGTTGGATTTCTGGACTATTAAAAGCCGCTCAATGGCTATTGAAACCAATCATAGAATTATATTTTGTTGTCTTTAAAATCCTAAACAGATTTGTTCCAAAGTCTTATCGAATTAATGAAGAAGAGATGAATAGTATGAACGATTCGGATTTGATTAATGAAGAGAATGAAGAAGAGCAAATGATATTAAAAGGTATCGCAAACTTTGGAAACATATCTGTGAAACAAGTGATGCGAAACAGAATGGATGTGGTTGCTATAGATTTTGAAATGGAGTATTCGGAGGTAGATCAAAAGATAAGAGATACCAGATATTCTCGCTTACCAGTTTATGAAAATAATTTAGATACCATAAAAGGAATTCTATATGTTAAAGATTTAATGATAAATAGAGGCGAGGCAGATTTTAATTGGAAAGATTTAATACGACCAGCTTATTTCGTGCCTGAGTATAAAAAGATTGATGATTTATTAAAGGAATTTAGAACACGACATACACATATTGCAATTGTAGTTGATGAGTATGGAGGCACTTCAGGAATAGTAACATTAGAAGATATATTAGAAGAAATTGTGGGTGATATTTCTGATGAGTACGACGAAGCTGATGACGAATTAAGGTATTCTAAATTGGACGATAATAATTATGTTTTTGATGGGAAAACACCTTTAACAGATATTTATCGTTTGCTTAATATTGATGAAGATACTTTTGAAGAGATAAGAGGAGAAGCCGATACATTAGGAGGATTAGTGCTTGCTATTGCAGGCAGATTTGTATTGAATAAAGAAAAAATTATGTATGAAAATTTCATTTTTACTGTAGAGTCTGCTGATAGAAGAAGAGTGAAACGTGTAAAAATGACAATAATAACAGAAGATGAAAAGAATACTTAGTTTAGGGATAATCATACTTTTTTTTAGTTCTTGTGGTAGCGATTATGCTCCAAAACCAAGAGGCTATTATCGTATCGACTTGCCAGTAAAAAAGTATGTGAACTATAATAGCGAATGCGGATATACTTTTGATATACCAACTTACTCTTCTGTTGTTAATGATAGTTCCTTAGATGCTAAAACTTGTTGGAAGAATGTAGTATATAATGGATTGAATGGACGATTACACCTAAGTTATTATCCTATTAGTTCAAGAAAGATGTTGATGCAATTAACAGAAGATTCGAGAAGATTAGTATTTAAGCATACAGTTAAAGCAGATGGTATTAACGAAAGTCGTATTGATAATGACACCACCAATGTTCATGGATTGTTTTACGATATAGAAGGGAATGCTGCATCGTCTATACAGTTTTTCGTTACCGATAGTAATAGTCATTTTTTAAGAGGGGCATTGTATTTCTATGCAGCACCTCAAGCAGATTCTATACAACCCGTATTGAATTTTGTGAAAAAAGATATTGAAAGAATGCTCGAAACTTTTCGCTGGACTACTCGTTGAGTATTGAGTAATGGGTAGTGAGAAATTATAGAATTAAACAATTACCCACTACCCATTACTCACTACCCACTACTCAATAAGCTTAATCTCCTCTACTTGTACCACTTCCTTAGTTGTGTTATCTTGAATAAAAGCAACTATATAAATATGTTTTTCATCCCAAGAAGGATCTAAAGTTGTTGTGTATGATTTGTTAATGCTAGTTCCTATCGGAATTACAGGATTAGAAGTATAAAGCGGATCACCCCAAGTTGGGGTAACAGAAGTTCTAAGCACATGTCTGTGTACATAGTTGGATACATCTTTGTCTACACCACCACAAGTAGCATAAAACTTTTGCCAGTTTATTATACTGTCCTCCACCACATAAACTACTAATTGTTGATCAGAATTGCCTTCTGCTAAATATTTAGAATTGACATTAATATTTGCATTTCTATTAGCTGAATTATAAGTTGCACTTAGCGTTATTGTAGCATCAGGATGATTAGCTACTGTTGTATCTAAAATAAATGGTGCAACAGCGCTAGACCATGCAGTTGATGATAATATTGTTGTATTATTGTATGGTGTTCTATTAATCATACCTTGAGGTAAACCCATATTATCAATTTTAAAAAAGTCATTGATTTCGTTTCCTGCAGTTGTTCTAAAATCTGTTCTAAATTTTGTTCCGCCAGGGTATGGCTCTGCAAAAAAACCAATATGTGTAGCTACAAGAATAATTCTACCTTCATAAATTGAATCTAATCTTAGTGCTTCTTTTGCTGCACATGGGCAATTCCCGCATGTATGCCCTGTGAAATCCTCTAGTAATATTTTTCTTTTTGGACCTGCGGTTGTATCAATAGCTACTTTTTCATCAAATGGTCCTTCTAAAACATCACAAGAACTAAAGAATGAAACGATAATAATTGCAACTAAAAATAAATTTTTCATTTTAAATATATATTAAAAACTAGATGTAATAGAAATACCAACACCATTAGATGCAGGTAATTGTCGGCAAACCCCACCCACACATAAATATCCTTCACGTTGCTTTCCATAAGATAACGCAATTCTTGTTGCATTTCTGATATAACCCATTGTACCAGTTAAATAATGAACCTCCTTTTTAGGATTTTTCTCATTATTGTAATTGTATTGGTCGTATAGAGCAAAAAACCAATGTGGTGAAATGGTATATTCTATTAGGCCCATTGCCCATTGACCTTCATCTTGTTTAGTGTATAAATTTTGTGCTTCAGCACGGATTGTATTTTTTCTGTTGATTTTATATTGTGCCTCTAGAATGTTTATATGAGAATAAAGCGTACCAAAACCAGAAAGTCCTTGAACAACATCTTTATTGAAAATCTGGTACATGTAAGTGTAGCTTAGTTTCCATTTTGCATCTAGTTTTTTACTAACCATCAACTCAATATCTTCATACATCAGAACTTTACCAGCTCCAATATTATTTAGTTTATAGCCATAATCGTCGCCTGTTTTAGAGGTGTCTAAGCTACTAACGTGAGAGTATGCTAAACTTACTAATGTTCCATATTTACCACCAAGTGGAGTTCCTTTTTTGAAGTTATAAGAAATCTCAGCCTGATAACCAAACTCTCCATTTGGTTGAGTTGCGTATGGATAAAACGCAGCAAAAGCATAGGTGTATTGCTTAGTAATGGCAGGTAGATAATTTATTAATAATACGTTTCCAGTTGCATCACGGTTTGATTTGAAATCCATATTATCTACATATTTTGCCGAAGCCATAAGACTTAAACCGTTATTGGCATAAGTAGCTGAAGCAAATAATGCAGAACCTGGTTTATAGATATACTGATTTGTATAAGATGGGTCGTTTATTTTATAAGCATATTCCAAATAGAAATTCATTTTTGGAGTAATAACATTTAAACGAGCAGCAGATGAGGCCACATTTTCTGGAAGTTTTTTCAAGGGATTTTCATCCGCTTGATATTTACTCACAATACTACCACCTAGAATGTAGGTAGTCGATTTTCCCGATAATGAAGGAACTAATTCACTTAAATTAAATTCTGCATCAAATCCACGTACTATACCTTCTCCTTTTTCAAAGAAAAAACGTTGTTGACCAATTACCCCCTTTAAATAAATACCTTTATAAGGCTGATATCTTAAGCGAATCCCATCCATAGCGTTATCAACTCCAAGACCACGCTCTTCATAACTTCTAAAAATTAAGCCAGTACCAAATTGTTCGTAAAAGTTACCAATTGTAAATTCTAAATTATCTACTTCATAAGATGCATAGCGATAAGTTAGCCCACTACCATTATATCTTGAATCAAATCCAATTAAAGGTTTTAAGTATGATTCATACCTTATACCAGCTTTGAATTTACCTCTGGTATAATTAACATTTGCAAAGCCATTCATTCGAAGTTTTTCAGGTACTTTTTGTGCACCTATGATTGTGTCTTCGAAATAATTTTGGGCATCCATCTGGAAATTACCATGAATTTCTCCTGCTTGAAATTTATTTTCATTCTCTTGAGCAAAAGCAAACGCAGCATTAACAAGTATGAAGCAAGTAATTATTATTTTCTTCATTCTTATTAATTTATAGGTTCACCTTTAGCTACTTTCTTCACTAATTCATATAATTCTTCTTCATCACCTGGAGTATAAGAATTATGTTGCCATACCACTTCACCCTTTCCATTCACAAGAAATGTATGTGGGATGTTGTTCACGTTTAGCGCTCTCTTAAAATCACCGTTTGGATCTAGATAAACTTCATACGACCAGTTACGTGCTACAACAAATGGTTGAACCCTTGCTGAGTTTCTAGAGTCGTCTGTAGAGATAGCAATTACTTTAACGCCAGTTTCCTTTTGCCAATCATCATACAATTCAGATATAGCAGTTAATTCTTGAACACAGGGCTTGCACCACGTTGCCCAAAAGCTAATAATCATAGGCTTGCCATCATTAGCCAATTGACTTGTATTAAAATTTTCACCAGCGATTTTTTTAATATCTACTGAAGGAACTTTATTTTGAGCATTTACAACTACAATTGAAATGGTCAATAATAATAGGGATAAAACTATTTTTTTCATTTGCTTAATTTTGAAAGTAGTGGCAATAAAAATAAGGTATTTCTATCTGATTATAAATAAAAAGAGCCAATATTTCTATTGGCTCTTTTAAAATATTATTATTAGGATTAACGAGTAAGTACTACTTTAGAAGTAATAGATTCGTTTCCTACTCTAACTACTGCTTGGTAGATACCGTTAGCAACGTTTTCATCAGCAGTCCAGTTGATAAACTTAGAACCACCAATTACTAATCCATTAGCTGAACTGTATACTAAGCGACCAGTCATATCGTATACATCTAAACTGATGTTTGCATCAATTTTATCCATTTTCACTTCAAAGGTAGTTGTACCGTTAGAAGGGTTAGGGAATGTTGAAACCACGAAGCTTTTTGCTTTTACTGAAGAAACTCCAGATACAAAGTTTTTCTCGTTAGCATTGAATACTTGTCCTGTTGAAGCATCAGTAACAAAACCAATGATGTGCATGTTGTTAGGATCTTGTGTCATTGGAACAGTATATTGGAAGTTCGCATTGTAAGTTGTACCAGAAACAACATTAACAGGAATGCTATTTTCTAATCCTTCAAAACCACCTAATATTGCACGACCAACGTGATCATATTCCATCATACTAGCAGGAACTGGGTTAGGAAGGTTATGGAAATTACCCATTGGTCCATTACCACCACCTGAGTAAGCATTAACTTGAGCATAAGCATTACCTGAACCAGTAACGTTATCTTCAGTTACTACTGCGTTGATACGGAAATCACCAACTAAATCAGTTGCGAATTTAGCACCAATTGTAATATCGAAAGTTCTAGTACCTGCATCGTAATTAGCATCTACTATAATATCACATGGAGTAATTTCAGCAATTTTTGCATCGTAAGCATCAAAGAATTCTGATGGATCATAAGGTTTTCCTGGCTCTCTGTCTGCTAATCCACTTGGATATCCAGGTACTTGAGCTGAAACTCCAGCATCGTATTCAATTACAGCCATAGGATCTTGGTTGTGTACTGCAACTAACATTGCTGTAGTTGGGTATGTTTTATGTAATGAATCCATAAATACAGTACCTCTTGGACACCATTGGCACCATGTTCCAGTTGCTTCTTCGAATAATACTCTTTTAGTAGGAGTGAATGTGTTTGTCATTACTCCGATAAATGCTTTTGCAGTATCGTCTAATTTATTTGCATCACCTGCAACTTCAATCCATGCTTTTAAATTAATAGCACTTTGTGAAGATACTGTAATTGGTGTTGAGTGAATTAATACTTTTCTACCACCATTAGCAGCAATATTAGCATTTGAAACAGTTTGTGTAACTACTGCACCATTGTTTACTTGATATTTGAAATCTAAGCCAGCTAAAGCTGATGAACCTTTGTTGATTACTTCTAATGTAACATCAACTTCTGATGGGAATGAAGTGTATTTAGGAACATCTAAAGACATAACTCCTGCATCAGTAGTCAATTGTACACCTGGTTCAAATCCGTAGTAAAGATTATCGATTAAACTTGGGTCTGCACCTGCAGCTGAAGGAATTGCTGGTGATGGTGAAAGAGCGAATGCTGTTGAACCATCTACTTGCCATCCAATAGTTAATGCATGCGTACAACCATTGTTTCTTTGGTCAACAACATAAAATCTATCAGTACTTTCTTCCAATACAATCGCATAGTAAGTATAGCATGTTGTAAGGGCAGGAGCGGGTAAAGAAAATGAATTGAACTGTATCCACAACTGACGGTTCGGTGTTTGACCGAATACTTTTGTGAAAATTTTGTCATTCGTACCACGGCCAGAAATACCCCAACAAACGATTGAATTATCAGGAATTTGAGCACTTGGTAAGTTTGAAGGAGTGTAGCTAGGTACGTTTGCAGCGTTAGTGGTAAACGTTAAAACACCTGAGCTAGATACTTTAAATTGTGTAACTGGTTGACCATCGAAATTGAAATCGAAAGGAATCGTTTCAGTTTGTGACCATGTAGGTGTAGTCGCTGAAACACCTGAAATACCAGTCCAGCCTGCAGGTTGACCGCCACCTTCTGGATATTCTAAGTCGGTGTTTAGGTTGTTACCTGGGTTACCATTTCCTATTGCAGGGAACTTATATTGTGCATTTGCAATTGAAACAAACGACAATAAGGTAAGTAAAGTAAAAATTTTTCTCATTTTTGTTTAAATTTGTAGTGTTAATGTGCCACCATGGCAACAAAATTTGTACCATATTAGAATATTTTAAGCATACTAACAAATAATTTGGTATGATTTTCGCTCATACACTTAAATTTTAATAAAAAAGTAATGAAAAAAACCGTTTTTACAGTAATTTTAGGTATTTTATTTTGTGGTGCTTTCGCACAAAACCTAGAAATTGTACACCCAGTGACTAGTACACAGGGCAGTATCGACAGTGTTTTGTACATCAAAATGCATGTTAAAAATAATTCAGCAAGTGGAACTTCAGTTTATTTGGAGAGATCAATTAAAACTCTTGTTTCTGGTCAATTGAGTTATTTCTGTTTTGGAATTACTTGTTATCCGCCAAACGTTAATATTTCACCAGAAAACATTTCTTTGAACGCTGGAGCAGAAGATTCTTCAGTAAAAACATACCTTGACCCAAGAGGTGTAGAAGGTACAAGTGTTGTTAATTATTGTTTCTATAACCTTGACAAAACAGATTCAGCATGTTTATTATTAACTTATGGCGCAATGGCAACTGGTATAGTTAATAATTCTCACTTAAAATTTATTAAAGTTTTCCCAAACCCTGCTGTTGAGACAATCAAACTAGCTTTCAATACAGAGAAAGTATATAATTCATCTGAAATTCAAATTTCTGATCTTAGCGGTAGAGTGGTTTACACTGAAGCAGTAGATACTAAAGATGGTTTAATTTCAGTAAATATTGAGACTTTACCTGCTGGAGTTTATGTATGTAACCTAGTTGGTGATGGTGTAACCATTGCAAGAGACAAAATAGTAGTTAATTAGTGAATGGTGAATAGTGACTAGTGACTAGTACAAATACCATTCACCAGTCACTAGTCACCATTCACCATTCACTATCTCCCCGGCGAATGATGCAAATAAGCCGAAAACTTCCTGCTCGCATCAGCTTTTCTATCATAAATAATATCAACTAAAGGGTCTAGATTTCTAAAATTAGATCGTTCATTATTGCACAGGATAATAATGGAATGTTTGTTTTCAAGATCTCTCATAAAAAAGCTTTTAAATCCATTCCACCAACCTCCATGGTATACAATAATTTCTCCAGTTTTTAATTTATACGTTCTCCATCCAAAGGCATAGTTAAAAGGACCTTCAAGTGTTTTTGATCCTGGTGTATACATCGAATCTAATGTGCTATCTGATAAAAACTTCCCAGAATACAAAACTCTATCCCATAAATGCATATCATCTATATTGGAATAGATACCTTTATCTCCAGTTGCCCCATCTAAATAATCGTGTCTCACCTTTGCTCCCCATTTATCATAGCCATTGATGTATTTAAAGTCGCCTAGATTATTCACATTAAGAACTTTGGTATGCTTCATTCCTAAAGGTTTGAATATGTCTTCTTCCATGTATTCCTTGAAACTTTTACCACTCACTTTTTCAATTATAGCAGCTAGAATAACATACCCAGTATTGCTATAGTCCATTCTTCTATTTGGCAAAAAGTAAACATCGGGCTTATGTTTTATCATCATTTCTACAACCCCTTGGTTTGTTAAAGGAGTTTTTCTATCAGTAAATTTCTCGCTGAAATAAGTGTAATTACTTAGCCCTCCTCTGTGTGTAAGTAGGAGTTTTATATTAATATTTTGATATGGGAAATCGGGATAAAATTTTTGAATAGGATCTTCTAAACTTAACTTTCCTTGTTCATATAATTTTAAAATTGCTGCAGCAGTAAATTGCTTACTCACGGAAGCCAATTGGAAAACTGATTTCGTTTTTAAGGGATGCCTTTTTTTTATAGGATCTTCAAATCCATATGCTTTTTTAAACAAAACATGCTCATTGAAACTAATTAATACAGCTCCGTGAAAATTATTTTTTGCAGCTAATTCACTAAAAAAAATATCAATGAGTTTAGATTTCTGTTTAAATGCTAATGTATCATACGCAGGAAGATTCTCTTCTGATAAAACTGTTGTTTTTTTATTTGATGTATTGTTGCAACTAACTATAGTAAACAAAAAAATGGATAATGCAATTCTCCACATTTCAATTAGGCCTCCTTTATTTTATTTTTAAATAATGCATAAACAGGAATTCCCATTGCAACAATAATTAAACCTGGCCACGAATAATTTGGTTTATAGATTAGTAAGATAATACAAACAGCAGATGCTAATAATATATATAATATAGGGATAAATGGATAGCCTATTGCTTTATATGGACGTTCTGCGTTAGGTTGTGTTTTTCTTAATTTAAATATTCCAAGAATTGTTAATATATAAAATAAAAGTACTGCGAAAACCACATAGTCTAATAAATCCCCATAAGAGCCAGAAAGACATAAGATACAAGCCCAAACACACTGATAGACCAAAGCATTACCAGGCACACTATTTTTATTAAGTTTTGATAAACCAGAAAAAAATAAACCATCTTTTGCAGTAGCATAATACACTCTTGCACCAGATAATATACATCCATTATTACATCCAAAAGTAGAGATCATGATTAATACAGCCATCAACAGTGTTGCTCCTGGTCCGCCTATTGCCTCCGCAACAGCTGCAGCTACTCTATCGTTACTTGCAAATTGTATCCCTCTCGACATTACATCCGACCCATTTGGGTCTCCATTTAGTGGTAACACAAGTAGATATACAACATTCATTAGAATATAAATTAGAGTTACTAACGATGTTCCTATTACCATGCTCAGTACTAGATTCCTTTTAGGGTTTTGAATTTCGTCTCCAGAAAAACCAATATTATTCCAAGCATCACTAGAGAAAAGAGAACCTACCATGGCGATTCCTATGGCAGGTATAATACCCCAAGAAAGAATATTCTCAAAAGTATATACTCCATTTAAATCTTTTTTAGCAACACTTGCTGTCCACATATCAGAGAAGTTTGCATGTGCAACATCATAATTAATTCCAAATAATAAACCCACTAGGATTAATCCAAATAGGGCTACAATTTTTGTACTGCCAAAAATATTTTGAATAAGTTTCCCGTTTTTAACACCTTTTGAATTAATAAAACTGAGAAGAATAATGCTAAGTATTGCTAATACTTGTACTGTACTAATTTTAAATGAGCCTAGTTTTAAAAGTACATTATCTTCTGAAATGATATCCGGAAGCAAAACACCAGTGTATTTAGCAAATGCTACACCTACCGCCGCAATAGTTCCCGTTTGTATAACAAGGAAAAGAGTCCATGCATATAAAAAGGCTACAGGTTTTCCCCAAGCCTCTCTTAAGTATACATATTGCCCGCCTGCCTTTGGCATCATCCCCGCCAATTCACCATAACTAAGTGCGCCTGCAATGGTAATGAAGCCAGTAATTAACCATATTACAAGTAACCATCCACTCGAACCTACTTGTCTTGCTATATCTGAACTTACGATGAAAATTCCGGAACCAATCATTGTTCCTGCAACTATCATTACCGAATCAAATAGCTTTAATTCTTTCTTAAATTCTTGCTCTGCCATGTTTGTTTGTTTTATATCCTTGTATAGGTATGGTTAACCACAGAATTATGGAAATATATAAATAATGTTTTACTCAAAGAAAATTATTGATTAACAATTATACATACTTTATGTTAAAGTGCTGTTAAAGTAAATAGTTCAGTATATAACGTATATAAATAAATGCTACTTTTGCAATTCAAACACTATGGAATTATGATTAAAGAAATTACAGTTCAGGAATTAAAATCGATGATGGATGAAAAGCAAGATTTCCAACTAGTCGATGTTAGGGAGGAATTCGAGTACGAAACTGCTAATATTGGAGCAGAGCTAATCCCGCTTGGTAATATTATGTTGGAAACTGATAAGATAGACCCTAATAAAAAAGTTGTAATACATTGTAGAAGTGGGGCTCGTAGTGCAGCAGCTATCATGCAGCTAGAGCAAAATCATGGGTTCACAAATTTGTATAATCTTAAAGGTGGAATATTAGCTTGGATTGCAGAAATTGATCCCTCATTAACAATATAAAAATTATGCAAGGTGTAGTTAATACCTTATCCTTTAATGCATATTTCAAAAGATGATTTATAAGAAAATTCGAAGAAATTATTTGTTAACCACAGATAGGAGAAAATTGAATCTTAATCTTATTTGTGAAGAACTCCAGAAGTTGTATTGGGCAAAAGAGTTATCAGCTTCTGAAATAAAGAAATCGGTAAAAAATTCAAGAGCATACGGGTTGTTTCACAACAAACAACAGATAGGCTTTGCCAAGGTGTTAACAGACTATTCTAGGTTTGCCTATTTATCTGATGTATTCATTAATGAATCATACCGCGGTAAGGGACTGGCAGTTTTTATGATCAAAGGAATAATCGAAGACCCTAAACTAAAAGAAGTAAAGAAATGGATGTTGGCAACAAGAGACGCACATCGACTATATGCTAAAGTCGGATTTACAAAATTAAAAGACCCTAAATCTTTTATGCAAATGAAAAAGGACTAAGCGAGCTTAGTCCTTTTTCATTTTATTTAATGACTGATTAAAATCTTGTGTAGTTCTTTTTTGTTTTGGTTATTTATCTCAAAAATATAATAACCATCGTTTAGTAAATTCGTTTTTATCTGAGTGTTAAATGGATTTATATTTTCTTGATAAACCATTTGTCCTTTCAAGTTGTATATTTTTACTAATGCCGATTCTCCTTGATTTAAAAGGACTGTTATTTTATCGTTAGCAGGGTTAGGGTATATAGTATAGTTTGTTTTCTTGGTGTTCCAAACATGTACGCCTCCGTTTCCAAACTCGTATAATCCTTTGCTTGTACTAGCAAGTAATGGATTCCCAAAATATAAAGATTTAATTTGAGTGCCTTCTGAAAGTCCATTATTCATGGCTTCCCATGTATTACCACCATTTAAGGATCTGATAATCGTGATGCTATTTTGTTGTAATGAATCCCAGCCTAAGCAATAAATTTCATTTCCTCTATAGAAAAAACTTTCGTAAAAATTATCAGTATAAAAATGGTATGAACCATATTTTATTTCTTTTTGAAAAACTAAACTATCGTTAGTTATTTTGAATAAACTATCGGGTTTGTTGTAGGCGTTTTTTAGATAATAAAATTCATTGTTATAGATGGATGTGTTTTCATACCAAACTTCGTCAAGTTTTCCTGAAATTTCTTTCCATAGGCTGGCGTTGTTTTTTACGCTGTATAATTTTGTTTTCTTTTTGTTGTTTTCATAATAGTTATATACTACTATTATTTCATTATTTGCGCCACTATAACTTGAAAAATAGTTTGTATTTGCAGGAACGGAAGAAGTAACATCTGTCCAATTTTTTGTTTGGTCGTTATAGAATCTAAACACCGAAACATTAGCTTCATTGAATTGAATCCATATCCCATTATCTGAAACACATAATACTTGTCTCATAGTATAATTAGTGCTAGGCATAGTTAAAGTATCCCAGCTAGTACCATCGGTAGATGTAAATATTTTATCATCATTAATTAAATAGCTATTGTATAAATACAAGTTATTGGCTGAACCTTTCATGCTCGCACCTTTTCTCTCAGCACTTATTTGTACCTCATTAAAAGTTTGTCCATTATCATTCGAAACATATAATCCGCTTTCCGAACTATTGATGTATAATTTTTGTTTGAATGAAATCATATCTCCTAAATACGAAGAATACAGTCCATTATTTTTAGGGCTGAGTTGCAATGCTGTATCTATTTCAAAGATACCTGCTCTGCAAGTTGCAATAGATTTTCCACCATTAACAGTTCTTATGTTTGAGAAATACCTAAATAGTTTTGTCGAATTTATTTTCGACCAAGTAATACCGTCTTTTGATTTCAGAAAGTATGGAGCATTATAAAACAAGTGATAACAAGTACCATTAATGTTGTACAATTTCGAATAGTTTTCGGTGAATTGTGTACCATATGTCCAATTTGTTCCATTAAATGCATACAAACGTGTTGCTATAATTGCCGACGATTGATTATACTCTGGTACCATTGCTACAACATTATTTCCAGCTATACCCAATCCTCTTATGTCCGTTCCTGCAGGCAAACCAGTGGTCATTTGCGATTGAAGTTTATGGTTAGCTCCTAGTTTAGTAAATAAACAAGTTTTCGTTCCCCAAGCAGATCCGTAATAACCCCATACAAAAACTTCATTATTAACTTTAAATAAATTAATCCTTGCAGTGATGGTATCAGCTACTAGCCAGCTGTTTCCTTCATTAGATGAAACGTATATTGTACTTAAATTGTTGAGGAAATCGAATTTGGTTAATAGTAAACTACTACCATTAATTGCAAATGTAGTTTCGTAGGAAGGTGAAAGAGAATTGATTTGTATTTTTGTCCAAGTTGAGCCTTCGTTTGTAGATCTGTATAGATTACTTCTGAAATAGGCATATAGTGTGTCGTTTTTTAGATGTAGTACATCAGGATCGAAATCACTAGTAAATGTTGCTAAGTCTGCATCCATATCAGCAGATGCTTTGGTCCAAGTATCAGCGTTGTCGGAACTCGAGTAAACCCCATCTGTATTAATTGAAATTAACTTCCCTGATGGAAGTTTAATTACATCTGAACTCATAGCGCCAGCTATAACATTCTTTCTTTGCCACGATTGCGAATGAGCGGTATAAGTAATAGTGAACAGTAAAATGAGAGCGTAAATTTTTTTCATATATAACTAAATTTTGAGTGAACAAAGCTAATTATATAGGAAAGATAATATTATACCATTGTATTGGTATTTAGCTATAAGTGCTAGTGGGTATACAAGTAATGATGTGATTAATTCGATCGACTATAGTTGAATTCTTCGAACTCTTCTATGCCATCAACAGTTCCCTCTATTCTAGCGAACAGTGCATCGCTACTAGCGCTTTTGTAAATAATTCGTTGAGGGTAATCGTGATTGATGTTTTCGAAAACAGCTTGTTGTTCGTTGTCTACTAATGTAAAATCAGTAGTTTCTGTTTTGTTAACAGTAACTGAGTAAATGATAGTACCAGCCTTGTTAATTATTTTTGCATTTTCAGAAAATGTAGTATCTCCATCTAAAGAGATGGCAAATGCATGCCCTGAAAAAGTAGAGTCGTTTAATTTAGACCAACGTTCGTATAAAACCCCTTCGTCGGTTTTGCTTTCCCAATTGCCTAACATCCATTCTAAATCAGATAAACGACTTGTTTTATCGGTATTACAAGATGCAATGATTAACATTGAACAACACAATATTGGTAGGCGAAGAAGATGGGTTTTCATAACGTTTAGTATGACGCAAAGTAAACACTTATCCATCAAATGTTTACTATAAATTTATAAACACTTCTTAATTTGTTAACCATGTTTGAGCTCAAAAATGGTTATTTCTGGTAAAATTCCAATTCTTCCTGGATATCCTAAAAACCCATACCCGACATTTACATATAATTTCTGATGGTCTTTTTCATATAAACCAGACCATTCAGGGTATACATACTGCGCAGGACTCCATTTGAAGTCGCCAAACTCTACACCAAATTGCATTCCATGGGTATGGCCAGAAAACATCATATCGATATCTTTGTGGTCGTTTATAATTTGTGCACGCCAATGGCTAGGGTCATGCGATAATAATAATTTTACTGGAAGCTCCTCTACTCCTTTTTTTGCTTTAGCGATATCTCCTTTTCTAGGGAAACGTAAGCTAGAACCCCAATTTTCTACTCCTATAATAGCTATTTCATCAGAGCCCATTTTTAAAGTACGGTTCTCATTGAGCAATAAGTCCCAGCCCAGATTTTTATGTACTTCATATAAGTCTTCTAAGTTTTTCTTTTTTGCTTGAATGCTTGGCCACTGTACATAATCACCATAGTCGTGATTTCCTAAAATAGAATATACACCTAGCGGTGCTTTTATTTTATCGAAGATGTTGCTGTAATCTTTCATCTCAGATGTTCGGTCGTTCACCAAATCTCCTGTGAAAAATACAACGTCACATTTTTCTGCATTGAGCATATCTACTCCACCTTGAACAGAAATTTTGTCGTAGAAACTTCCTGAGTGAACATCAGAAATCTGACCAATCTTTATGCCGTCGAAACTTTTTGGGAGATTGGGTAGATATATTGTTTTTCTTTTTATCTGGTAATCATAAACATTATTAGAAATCATACCATAGTTCATAGTAAAGAAAGGTAGGCCTGCCATTACTAAACTTGTTTTACTCAAAAACTCTGAGCGCGACATTCCATTTTTGATTTCTTTAATCGAGGGTTCAGTTGAGATCTCTTGTTTGTTACGCTGTGCAAAGCCTGTTTTTTTGAGGAGCCAGTTACCGGCTCTTCTTAAGTCGTCAATAAACAAGAATGGAACCGCAAATAGTTTGGAGAAATAATGGATAAAGAACCAAACAAAAATTAATGTTCTAAGTACTCTGCCTATAGACAAAAATATGCCTAAAAATAATCCTGCAATTGTTATTAATACAATAAACCAATAACCCCTCAGTATCCAGAGTTTTCTTTTCTCAGATTGAAATTGTACTGATGTTTTTACTGCTTGAAATACATAAAAGTCAATTAGTAATAAAACTCCTGTTACAAGGAGTAAGCTTAATATTCTACTTTCCATTTAAATGCTTAACGAAAACGGTAATCATTATCAAAACCCAAATCATCATCTTCCTCTTCCGAAAAATTATTTCCGAAGAGTGTATTTAACATGTCTTTGAATTCGAAACCTTTCTCTAAATAATTTTTACTAATTAACGAATATTCTGCTAAAGCGTGTAATGTAAATTCCATCATAAACAATAGCGTATCCTCATCTTCTTTTTTAAATATTGATTTCACTATTTTCTCTAATCCTGGAACTAATAATAGTGTTTCTTTATAACCTATCTTGCTTAACTTGTCGGTTATGTTAATTTGATTACCCTCGCCAAACCAATTAATTATTTCTTGATAAGGATTTTTTTCTTTTAATTTTTTAGATTTTTCAGGGTCTGGGAAATATTTATTAAACAATGTTTTGATAGATTTACCAACAAGAAGCTGAGCAACTTTTGCAGGTCCTTCTAATTCCCCTTCATATACTAATTCGATCTTACCTGTAATAGAAGGAAGTACACCGATAAAGTCACTAATTCTAATAGAGGTGTTTTTTTCCTTGTTTAATATCATTCTTCTTTCGGCGGTACTTAGTAAATTCTCGTATGCTGAAATAGTTAATCGTGCTGATACACCGCTCTTCTTATCTATAAATTCACTCTGACGTGCTTCAAATGCTATTTGTTCAATTAAGTCTTTAGCTAATTCAAATACCTTGATGCTATTCTTTTGATTTTCATCTAAAATAGCCTCTTGTTGTGTTATTGATTTAGATATTTCTATTGTTTTTGGGTAGTGTGTTAAAATCTGACTTTCAATTCTATCTTTAAGTGGAGTAACGATACTTCCTCTGTTGGTATAATCTTCGGGGTTTGCTGTAAACACAAATTGAATATCAAGAGGCAATCGTAGTTTAAATCCTCTAATTTGAATATCTTTTTCTTGTAAGATATTGAATAAAGCAACTTGAATTCTTGCTTGCAAATCTGGCAATTCATTAATCACAAAAATTTGACGATGCGAACGAGGGATTAAACCGTAGTGTATTACTCGTTCATCGGCATAAGATAATTTTTGAGATGCAGCCTTTATAGGGTCAACGTCGCCTATTAAATCAGCAACAGTTACATCTGGAGTTGCTAACTTTTCAGTATAACGTTCGTTTCTGTGCAGCCAAGCAATTGGAGTGTTATCACCATAAGTATTTATAGTGTTTATACCATACCAAGAAATAGGATTATAGGGATCGTCGAATAGTTCTGAACCTTCAACATAGGGTATATACTCATCTAAGAGTTCAGAGAGAGTTCTAGCTATTCTAGTTTTAGCTTGCCCTCTTAATCCGAGTAAAAGTATATTGTGTTTAGATAAAATTGCAGTTTGAATTTCAGGAATAACGGTATCATCAAATCCAATAATTCCGTCAAATGAAATTTTGTCTTTTTTTAATCGTTGCAATAAATTATCTCTGAGCTCAGTTTTAATGCTTTTAGTTTTATATCCAGCTTTTTTTAATTCGCCAAATGTTTTGATCGATGTCAGATCTTTCATGTTTATGATTTAATATTTTTTCTTCTATTTCTTACGTAATCTTCAAAAACGTATTCGCCTAATCCATTTAATGAACTATAAAACGCTTTACCTCCATTGGTGCTGGTAAACTCTCTTACAAATTGTTGTAGATAAGGGTCTTTTGCAATCATGAAAGTGGTAATGGGTATTTTTAATTTTTTACATTGGGCTGCCATGTTTAAGGTTTTGTTTACTATTTTCCTGTCGAGACCCACACTATTTTTATAGTATTTAGCACCTTCTTTTAAGCACGATGGTTTACCATCGGTAATCATGAATATTTGTTTATTGTTCGTTTTTCTTCTTCTTAAAATATCTGTAGCTAACTCTAAACCTGCATAAGTATTGGTATGATAGGGTCCAACTTGCAAGTAAGGTAAATCTTTTACTTCTATTGGCCATGCATCGTTTCCAAATACTATTATGTCTAAAGTGTCTTTTGGGTATTTTATTTTTATCAATTCTGATAGAGCCATTGCTACCTTTTTAGCAGGAGTAATTCTATCTTCTCCATAAAGTATCATGGAGTGAGAAATATCTATCATAAGTACCGTCGACGATTGTGTTTTATAGTCGAGCTCTTCAACCTCTAAATCTCTTTCGGTTAATTGAAATTCAGAAATCCCATGATTGATTTGAGCATTATGTATAGATTGAGTAATATCTATTCTGTCCAATGCATCTCCAAATTCGAATTGCCTGCGTTCTGCGTTTTTTTCGTCACCTAACCCAGAGAATGAAGTTTTATGTTGTCCTCTGCCAGCTTTTTTTAGTTTACCAAAAATTTCTTCTAATGCAGATTGGCGAATACCTTGTTCTGTTTTTGCCGTAATGTTCAATCCGCCATTTTCATGATCATCTTTAATGTATCCATTTTTCTTAAGATCATCAATAAAATCACCCATTCCATAGGAATCGGAAGTAATCTTGTATTTTTTATCCAATTCGTTCATCCATTGAAGAGCTTCATTTGCATCTCCTGCAGTATAATTGAGCAGTTCGGTAAATAGCTTTAATAACTCCTCAAATGAACCTTTTGGTAAGTCGTTAGGGATATATGAACTGAATTGGTGGCCACGCATAAACAGACTAACGTAATTAATACTATGAAAGTTTTAAAAAAATCATAAAATTAGCGAAACGAACTTATGAAGAAATTTCTACTCTTACTCTTAATATCACTGAATATTTACAGTGTTGGCGCTGCTCAAACCAAAGGTCAACGTGCAATTGCAAATTTATTAGAGCAGCAACGTCTTGCTTGGAATCGGGGTGATTTAAAAGCCTACATGGATGGATATTTGAATTCCGATTCGCTGGTTTTCATAGGTAAAAGAGGCCCTCAGTATGGCTGGCAGAAAACTTATGATAACTATTTAAAATCATATCCCAATAAATCGGCTATGGGTGAGCTGTATTTTAGTTTATTGAAAATCGACATAATAGATTCAAAGAATGCTATGGTTCTAGGAGCTTGGATGCTAAAGAGAGAAAAGGATGAGCCAAGTGGATACTTTACATTGAGGTTGAAAAAAATAAAAGGTCAATGGAAGATTGTGTATGATCACAGCAGTTAGATACTAAAACGTTATTTTTGGAGTTTATTCCACATGCGTTTCCAGCTCGTATTATTTTTCTTGTTTTTAAACCTCGTTGCAAAAGCACAAGATGAAGGTCCTTTAGATGCTATCACCGCATTGGAAAATAACTCAAAAGTTTACCTCAAATGGACTATAAAATCAGGTAATACTTGTAACGGAATTAGAATACATCGCTCCAGCGATTCTATAAGTTTCAATACTATAGGTCAGATTAATGGAATATGTGGTAGCACTACAGAGTCTATTTCGTATACTTTTACCGACGATTCTCCAAAACTCAATGCAAAAAATTACTATACAATAGAAATGGGTGATTTGGGCTTCTCTAGAATTGTTTCAGTTGAAGTATTTGATTTTAGCGCAGGAATTATCGTTAGACCCCAACCCGCAAATGAATTCGTTCAACTAATTTTTATGAACGATAGAAATGAACACTATATTCTTCAAATGTATAATTTACAAGGTGAGTTAATGGTCGAAAAATCTAGTGAAACAAATAGGTTCGAGATAGACACAAATGACTTCCCTAATGGGATTTATGTTTACAAAATAGTAAATGAAAAACTAACCCCACTTACTTCCAATAAAATTATTGTAAATAGATAAGCACCTTTTATGTTGATTTTGAACACTTGAGAGTGGATTAATGAAAAAATATTTTTTTTTGAAATCCAGCTAACATTATTTCTCGTTAGTTCCATCAAATGATATTCAAAATGAAAAAACTTATCTCAACACTTACATTAGCAGTAGTAGCTATTGCTTTTGTATCTACAACATCTTTCGCTCAAGGAATGTCGAAAGAAAAAACAGTTATGGTTGGTGGAGCAGCGATGTATCCAAGTAAAGACATCGTAGACAATGCTGTAAATTCTAAAGATCATACTACATTAGTTGCAGCAGTAAAAGCAGCTGGTTTAGTAGAAACTTTAAAATCTGCAGGTCCATTTACAGTGTTTGCACCTACAAATGATGCTTTTGCAAAATTACCAGCAGGAACAGTTGATAATTTATTAAAACCAGAAAACAAAGGTTCACTAACAAAAGTATTAACTTATCATGTGGTGGCAGGAAAAATGGATGCAGCTGATTTGTCGAAAGCAATTAAAAATGGCAAAGGAAAAGCTACATTAAAAACTGTTGCAGGTGGCACATTAACTGCTACAATGAAAGGTAAAAACATTATGCTAACAGATGAGAACGGTGGAATGGCTACAGTAACTATTGCTGATGTATACCAAAAAAATGGAGTAATTCACGTAATTAATTCTGTGGTATTACCTAAATAATATGCTTGTATGGTAATATGCTGGTATGCTAATAATTTTTATATTAGCATATCAGCATACTAGCATATTAAACAAAAGAGGTTTGCTTGGACTAGCATCGGTCATTAATGATGCAATTTGTAGATTAAGAAAATAAGTTCCATCAATAACTTCGTCAGGAACATATATCAGTTCTGTAATCGTCATGTCTTTTCTAAAGCTCTCATGAAAGTCCCAATAAGCTTTATGTGCTGCTAATTCTCCTCCATCTTCTTCTCTATCAACAGAAGGTAAATCGATAAGCAAATGCTTAATGCCTAATTCACGTAAATGTTTACATAATTCGGCGCTTAAATAAGTTGGATTACTTCCCGAATAATTTCTACTTAGTTTTTCTGAGCTATTAGGTTGAGTTCTTATAATAAGAGCTTCACAATCTTCTATTTTTTTAAATGATGATAAACATTCTAAACCAACAATAAAATCGTCGTCTTTTTTTATGGGGTTAGTTGTAATTAATTGTGCGAAATAAAAAAAGTTTGTTAAACAATCGTTAATGCATATTCTTTCTTTACTAATATGGCCAATGCATTCTGTGTGAGTTCCATTGCCGTGAGCGTTTAAGAATAAGTTCTCACAATTTGCAGAACCACCCTCTAATACCGAACCTACAAAAGACCCTACACGTATGGGCTCAAATTGAGCAGAAGGAATATGAAAAGCATTGACACCTTTATTAGGCTCAATAGGAATTGATAAATCTATTCCTTTGTTAAGATCAATACTAACTTTGGTATGATTAAAAGTAGTTTCAATTTTCATTTTCAAAATTTTCAGTTATAAACAATTCAGCAGCAATTTTGTCTGTCAATAATTTTCCCTTGATAGTAGTTTTATAATAATCGCCCGATTCTTCTAACCAAGCATTGTCAATAAAATTACTAATTCCATTTTTGAGTTTTGTTAATATAGAAGAGCCAAATTCAGTTTCAATGTATTTTTTTGATACCCCTTTAGAAGTTCTGAATCCCAACATCAAATATTCATTTAACCGATCATTTAATTTGAGTTCTTCAACTTGTGCAGGTATTCTATTATGAGCTAATTCATCAATGTACTTTATATTATTAGCAATATTCCATTGTCGGGTGTTCTTGTCGAATGAATGAGCAGATGGACCAATACCTAGATAGGGTTTTGCTTCCCAATAAGAAGAATTGTGTTTTGAATAAAAGCCAGGTTTTGCAAAATTCGATATCTCATAATGTTCAAACCCATTTTCAGCTAAACATTCCATAAGAATTTCAAATTGAGATGCAGCTTGTTCCTCATCCATAGGTTTTACTTTGCCCTTAGCTACCCAATTTCCTAAAGCTGTTTTGTCTTCAACCGTTAATGCATAAGAGGAAATATGTCTGATTTCTAGTTCTAACGCTCTCTTAATATTATCAAGCCACTCTTTGTCACTTAAATTGGGTAGCCCATAGATTAGGTCGATACTTATGTTCTCTATGCCGATATCCTGTGCTCTTCTGATGGAATCTATAGCTTCTGAACTTTGATGTGCCCTATTCATCCATAATAAATCTCTATCAATAAACGACTGAACACCTATACTCAAACGATTAACACCTATTTTATGTATTGATTCTAAGTATTGTTTATTAAGATCGTCGGGATTTGCTTCTAATGTAATTTCTGGTGTTGATGAAATTGGAAAATGTTGTTCAATCTTATGAAGTATTTTTTCGATGTCCTTATAGGGTATTAATGAGGGTGTGCCTCCACCAAAATAAATGGTATCTGTGTCGGAGTCTTTTAAATAATTCTCTCTAAGTTCAATTTCGTGTAATAAAGCATTAATCATTTCGTCTTTATACTTCAAAGAAGTACTAAAGTGAAAATCGCAGTAGTGACATGCTTGTTTGCAAAATGGAATATGTATATATATACCCGCCATGCAACGAATTTCAGTAAAATTCAATTAATTTAGCCCAGATGAGGAAAGCTTTTTTATTTCTTTGCTTTATATTACTGTCTGTAAGTAAGTTAGTTGCTCAGGATAAAACTGTTTTATTGAAAATCATACCCGATTTACCCATTTCTATTAAGTACGATACGCTGTTTACCGATACGATGGACAGAAATGTAGAGATACGATATATAGAAAATAAATTAAAAGCGAAGGGTTATGTAAATATTAAAAAAACAAAACTTGTTTCCGAATCGAATAAATTGTTGGTGTACTACGATTATGGACTACAATGGAAATGGGGAGAAGTGAGGTTGTCGGAAGAGATAAAGTCTTACTTTTCAAAGTCAGATCTTAAAAGATTGTCAACTAAAAACGATGTAATTGATATCGGTGCATTAGAGGAAATATTTGATAAAATATTAAGTTATGCAGAAGAGCACGGACATCCTTTCGCAGAAATAAGATTCGATTCTGTAGAAGTAATTAATCAGAAAGTAAATACAATTATAAAAATTGATTTCAATACAAAGATAATAGTCGACAGTTTGAAATTGATTGGAGAGAATGTTATTCACTCCAGTTTTTTAACTAATTACTTAGGTTTAAGATATAATAGTTTGTATGATGAAAGAAAAATAATGGCTATTCAAAATCGGATTGATGAGTTAGGTTTTGTTAGGCTTAAAAATTCTCCTCAGCTTTATTTCATTAATAACAAGGCAAAATTAGTCTTAGATCTTGGTCGTAGAAATGCAAACAAATTTGATGGCTTAATTGGGATACAGCCTAGTAGCAATAATCAGAAAACGGCAATAATTGGTCAAATAAATTTGTATTTGGTTAACTTATTAAAAAGGGGGGAGAAATTAAATGTAGAGTTTAGAAGCCAAGCAAATGAAACAAGAGATTTAAAATTAAATTTCAACTATCCTTATGTTTTAAATTCAAATTTTGGTGTCGATTTAAATTTAGAAATTAGAAGACAAGACACAAGCTTTACCAATATATCTAGAGGTTTTGCATTTCAGTATTTATTGCAAGGAAACAATCAGATTAAATTAATATATAGAGTAGATGAAAGTAATCTATTGTCAACTAAAAAATATTCAAATGTTAGTGTTTTGCCAGATATAGTGGATGTAAAGAAATATTCGTATGGAATAAATACACAGATTGAGCATATAGATTATAGAGTTAATCCAAGTAAAGGATATGGCTTCAATGTTACAGTATTGTTTGGTCAGAGAACTATCGAAAAAAATTCTGGACTTAACGATACATTATATAATGGATTAGAACTAAAGTCGAATCAGATACAATTATTAATGCAAGTGCGAAAATATTTCAGGTTAAGTAAAAGAAATGTTTTAGCTGGAATATTAAACATGAAATGGATTGAAGCTGATAAATTATTCAATAACGAACTGATTAGGTTTGGAGGGATAAACGATTTGAGAGGTTTTAGCGAAGAATCCATATTTGCATCTTATTTTTGGCAAACGAGTATTGAGTATAGGTTTATTATAGATAGAAATTCATTTTTTAGGGTGTTCTATGATCAGGCTTATTTTTACAATAGTGTATTAAGTGTAGAGGATTATCCTTACGGTATTGGAACAGGAGTTCAGGTTCAAACGGTGGCAGGTATATTGCAATTAAGTTATGCATTAGGGGCGCAAAACAATACAGGATTAAATTTCCAAACAGGAAAGATTCATTTTGGAATCATCAATTATTTTTAAACTTTTGCAAAATGAATATTAAAACACTTGTATTACTAGGTCTATTACTGCTTACAGGGAATTTATGCGGAAAAGCACAAACAAGCGATTCTAGTGAGAGAGGAGCAGTAGATACAAGTAATTATGTATTGGATAGAGATAGTGTAGCTTATGTTATTATCGACTCCACAAGAATTTTTCAAACAGATACTATAAAAAAAATAGTGTTATCGAAATATAAATCTACCGATTATAATTTTCTAAATACAAAAATGCTCGACAACAGAAAGTATGTGAACAGGAATGATATTCGTGTTAGAAAAGTAGAGCATCAATGGTTAATATTTACACTGTTATTTATAGTGTTTTTGTATACTGTAATAAAAAATGTTTACGACAAAACTTTAGGTGTAATTTTCCAAGCGTATTGGAACGACAGGGCAATCAATCAGTTCACGCGTGATGATAATTTTTTCAAACTTAGAAATTCTGTATTATACTTTGTGCTATTTGCTATAGTATATGGTTTATTGCTTAAATATATTTTTAATTATTTCGACATTCAATTAAGGTACAAAGGGTTTGAAGAATATGTATTTATTTGTACTCTAATTGCACTGTTTTATTTGGCAAAGTTTATCTTATTAAAGATTACAGGCTTTATTTTTTCAATGCAGCGATTGATATCAGGCTACTTATCAATTCTGTCGGTTTCAAATTTTGTGTATTCAATTATTATTATCCCATTATTATTATTTTATCAATTTTTAGATAACCACCTTCAGCCCATTTTATTAGCGATTATCCTAATATTATTCTGTTTTAATACGGTTTATAAGTATTTACGAACAGGTAGTTTTGTGATAAATAATTTTCAGTTTCCAAAGTTTTATTTATTTCTGTATCTTTGCACCCTTGAAATAATGCCTTTGTTGATTGTCTACAAAGTATTTATAGCATAGTTTTTGCGTGGAGATATTAATACAGAAGTATGGATAAGAAATTGAAAGTAAAGAGCATTTTGGTTACACAACCAAAACCAGAGTCGGACAAGTCGCCTTTCTTTGATTTAGCTAAGAAATACAACCTAAAGATAGATTTTAGGCCATTTATACATGTTGAAGGTATTCCAGCAAAGGAATTCCGTAAAGAGAAATTGAACCCTCTCGACTTTTCGGCTGTAATATTTACTAGTAGAAATTCAATTGATCATTATTTCAGAGTTTGTGAAGAACTGAGAATTGAGGTTCCAGCTGAGATGAAATATTTCTGCATTACAGAAGCTGTAGCATTATATATGCAGAAGTATGTCCAATATCGTAAACGAAAAGTTTTTATCGGTAAACAAACGACAGCTGATTTAATTGAAGTGATAAAAAAACATAAAGAGGAGAAATATTTTTATCCTTGTACAGATGTCCATACAGATGATATTCCTGTTTTTTTAAGAAACAGCGGTTTTAATATCTCTGAAGCTGTTATATATCGTACTGTATGTAGCGACCTATCTGATTTGGCTGAGGTAAATTATGATATGATAGCCTTTTTCAGTCCATCTGGAATTAAATCTTTATTTAAGAACTTCCCTGATTTTAAGCAAAATAACACACGTATTGCCACATTTGGTCCAACTACGGCCAAAGCAGTAATTGATGCTGGCCTTAATATCGACGTGCAAGCACCAAGCCCACAGGCACCATCTATGACTATGGCAATTGAAGAGTATGTAAAAACCGCTAATAAATAGGCACTTACCTCATTTTTGGTATTAAATTTGTTGTTTTTAACGATTCTAATATTAAGGAATTGTGTTCAAAATTTGCATCTAGATATAATTATGCTATTTTTGAAATCCTTGGTTTTATAGTTGTTATTTAGGATTAAATGAAAAACAAATTTAGATTACTGCTAATTCTATTGGTTTTAGTAGGTTTTAAGACATTTGCACAGCAAGACCCGCAATATTCTCATTACATGTTTAATGGGTTTGTATTTAATCCAGCATTAGCAGGAAGTAAAGAATCTCTAAGTGCATTAGGTTTATTTCGTACACAATATGTAGGAATTGATGGAGGACCACAAACTCAGACGATAAGTGCACATATGCCAATTGTGAATATTAACAGTGGTGTTGGAGTACATATTATCAACGACGGGATTGGCTTGGGGAATAATAACTTATCCTTTATGGCTTCTTATGCGTATAAATACCAATTAGCTAATGGAACCCTGTCTGGGGGTTTGGGATTAGGCTTTATTCAAAGGTCTCTTGATGGGTCTAAATTAAAATCAAATGATCCAAATGACCCTGTTATACCAACTGGAAAATTAAATGCTGTTAAACTTGATATTAACTTAGGGGCATTCTATAATACAGAATTGTATTATGTGGGTTTGTCGGCAACGCATTTAAATAGAGCTAATATGGCCTTTGATGGGATAAAGTCGAGCGAATACCGCAATGTTATTCATACAAACTTAGTTGCTGGATATAATTGGAATATTTCACCAACATTAGACATTAAGCCTTCAGTACTATTAAAATATTCTAAAGCAATATCTTTTGATGTAAATGCAATGGCATTTATTAATCAGAGATTTTGGGGAGGTTTATCGTATCGTTTAAACGATGCTGTAATTGGTATAGTAGGTTTAAATATTACCCCACAAATCAAATTTAGCTACGCTTACGACTATACTTTATCGAATTTAAATGTTGCCAGTTCAGGTTCTCATGAGGCAATTTTAGGTTATGATGTAGTATTTAAGAAAAAAGTAAAGACCGATGTTATTATAAAAACACCAAGGTTTTTATAGGAAAAACAACCATTTTATACTATATTTAAAATCGTATCGTTTTAAAAAACCCATTAAATAGTAATTTTTTTCGATAATTTTTCGAAATTAGGAATAAAAATTATTCACATTCGTTCTTTATTATTTAGTATATTATACTATTTTTGTGTTTACGGCTTATTTAATTAATTATATAAAAGCAAAATTTTAGTAACCCTTGCTATGAAAAAAATCGCCTTGTTCTGTTTATCGGGACTAACTGCTCTAGTAAGCAGTTGTGGTTTAAACTCCGGGAATGGAGAGTTGGTGGGGTCGAATGACCGCCCAAGCTTTAAGCCTTTCATTCCTTTTGGAATGGTGTATGTACCATCAGGTACTTACCACCTAGGTCAGACCGACCAAGACATCAACTATTCTCAGGTGGCGCACAATCGTCAGGTGAGTATTAGTGCATTCTACATGGATGAAACCGAAATTAGCAATAACGAATACCGTCAGTTTACGGAGTATGTTCGTGATTCAATTGTTAAGAAAACTTTAGGTGGAGAACATATTATTCAGGATGCTGATGGTAAAGAATATTTAAATTGGAAAACCAAATTAGATTATAGGGATCCAGCAGTAGCAGAAGCATTGGCTGAATTATACTATCCAGAGGAAGAAAGAATTTTCGGACGTAAAGAAATAGATAACCGTAAATTGGTTTATCATTTAGAATGGTTCGACTTGACTTCAGCTGCAAGTAAATCAAATCGCGACAAACCTCGTACTCAATTTATTGTAAAAGAAGATATACAAGTATATCCCGATACTTTATGTTTCATTTCTGATTTTGCTTATGCATTGAATGATCCAATGGTTGAAAAATACTTTTGGCATCCAGCATATGATGAATATCCAGTTGTTGGTGTATCTTGGAAACAAGCTAGAGCATTCACAATTTGGAGATCTCGTATGTTAGACGACTTCAAACGTGCAGAAGGTGAAGCTGTAATGAATCAATACCGTTTACCTACAGAAGCAGAATGGGAATATGCATCTCGTGGAGGTAGAATTAATGCTGATTATCCTTGGGGTGGTCCATATGCTAGAAACAGCAGAGGTTGTTTATTGGCGAATTTCAAACCAGGTAGAGGTAACTATGGAGATGATGGTGGTATGCACACAGTAAAAGTAATGACTTACTTCCCGAATGATTTCGGTCTATATAATATGTCAGGTAATGCAGCTGAATGGACAAGCACAGCTTATGATGAGTCTGCTGTAGTGTTTATTCATGATATGAACCCTAACTATTCGTATGAGGCAAAACAGGACGATCCTGAAGTGTTAAAACGTAAAGTAATTCGTGGTGGTTCATGGAAAGATATTGGTTACTTTATGCAGAATGGTACTCGTTCTTACGAATTCCAAGATACTGCGAAGTCGTATATCGGATTCCGTTGCGTAATGTCGTATATGGGTCGTTCAATATCAGACGAATAATCGATTAAAAACAATAAAACAATCAATACAATAATTATTTATCAATCAACTCAAACTATCTATTAAAATGGGCAACTACAAAAAACTAATGGCCAAAGTTTATGGTATTGGCGCAGCAATCGTAATTATCGGTGCATTATTTAAAATCTTACACTTAAAGTTTGCAAACGAATTACTAATTGTTGGTTTAACTACCGAGGCTTTAATTTTCTTCCTTTCAGCATTCGAAAAACCACATGAAGAATACGACTGGTCTTTAGTGTATCCAGAATTAGCAGGTATGGATGCTCATAGTAAACAAGCTAAACCAGCAAACAACGGTAGCGTAACTCAACAATTAGATAAAATGTTAGAGGATGCTAAAATTGGTCCAGAGTTAATCGAAAGCTTAGGAAGCGGTTTACGTACTTTCGGAGATAAAGTATCAACTATATCTAATGTAACAGATGCTGCAACATCATCTAACGAATTCGCTAGCAAATTAAAATTAGCTACTAAATCTGTTGATGAATTAACAGCAGCTTATTCGCAAGCTTCAAATTCATTATCTGAAGTAGCTGCAACTTCTTCTGATTCTAAAATGTATCATGAACAAGTTCAAACTTTAGCTAAAAACTTATCATCGTTGAATGCTATGTATGAATTAGAGTTACAAGATTCAAACAATCACTTAAAAACATTAAATAAATTCTACGGTAACGTTGCTGAAACAATGCAAAACTTCAGTGATTCGTTAAACGATGCACGTGCATTTAAAGATGAAGTAGGTAAGTTGTCTAAAAACTTAGCTTCATTGAACGCTGTGTATGGTAACATGTTATCGGCAATGACTATCAAATCAAACTAATTAAAGGTTTTAACTATCTACTTAAGATTTAATTAATAAAAGAAAATGGCAGGTAAAGAAACCCCAAGGCAGAAGATGATCGGGATGATGTACTTAGTGTTAACAGCAATGTTGGCATTAAACGTCTCTGAGGAATTTATGAATGCCTTTAAATTAGTGAACGATGGTTTAGAAACCACAGCTACCAATTTTGCTTCGGCTAATAAAATGACATACGATGCATTTGAACAGTCGATGAAAAATGACCCTGTGAAAACTAAACCTTTTAGAGATAAAGCATTATTAGCTCAACAATATTCTCAAGAATTAGACAAATACATTAAAGAGATTAAAAAAGAGTTAACAGAAGCTGCTGGTGGCATTGATGAAGAAACTGGTGATATCGCAAAAAGAAGTGATATGGAAATCGGTGTTCAATTAATGGTTACCAACAAAAAAGGATCTGAGTTAAAAGCAAAAATTTTAGAAACTCGTAAAAAATATTTGGACCTAGTAGATGCTAGTGAAAGAAATAATTTCGACTTCAGTTTAAATGCAATTGAACCAGGACCAGATAAAGAAGGAATAAAAAAATCTTGGGAGGTTAAAAACTTCGAAGGTGTACCTGTAACAGCTATCGTTACTATTTTATCAAAAATTCAGAACGATAATAAAAATGCAGAAGCTGAAGTAACCAAGTATTTGTTGAGTAAAATCAATGCTACCGACTTTAAATTTGACCAATTAGAGGCTACAGTAATAGCTCCTACAAGTTATGTATTGGTTGGTCAACCTTACGAAGCTGAAGTGTTTATTTCAGCATCAAGTTCAACTCAAGACCCAAGTATTGTGGTTGGTGGAAGAACTCTACCAGTTGAAAACGGTAAAGGAAAATACATTGTTACTCCAACACAAGAAGGAGAAGTAAAATGGGGTGGTGTAATTAACGTTAAAACACCAGATGGTTCTATTAAACCATATAAATTCGAGCAAACTTATACAGTGGCAAAACCTACAGCTGTAGTTTCTGCTGATAAAATGAACGTATTTTATGTTGGTGTAGATAACCCGGTTTCTATTTCAGCTCCAGGTGTTCCTAAAAATAAAATTAAAGCAACAATTAGTGGAGAAGGTGCAAGTATCACTGGCGCTAATGGTGTATATACAGTTAGAGTAGCAAAACCAGGAACCAAAGTAATGGTTACAGTGTCTGGTCAAGATGCTAAAGGCAATGTGAAAACTCTTGGTGGTATGGAGTATCGTGTAAAACGTATTCCAGATCCAGTAGCTAAAGTGGCTGGTTTAACTAGCGGTAGTATATCTGCTTCTCAGTTAAAAGCTCAAAGAGGTGTGTTTGCTGTATTAGATAATTTCGATTTCGATTTAAAATTCAATGTTAAATCGTTCTCTGCAATTATCATTAGAGCACGTCAGGATTTGATTCGTTTACAGTCAAACTCTGCGGCAATTACTCCTGAGATGTTAGGAGCAATGAATGGATTAGGTCCGAAAGACAAAGTAATATTTGATGATATCGTGGCTTCTGGTCCTGATGGTTCAAATAGAAAATTGAATTCGGTAGTAATATCAATACAATAAAGAATATTAATCTATAGTTTTATAGACATGAAAAATAAATTAATTCTAAGCCTGATTGCGGTACTGTTTACAGTAAGCATCAGTTTCGCGCAAACGGAACCACCTTTAGATGGGGTGTACCAAAAAATGAACGTGAAAACTGCCAATGTCACTCCATACGCTCCTTTAAGAGAAGCTGATGCGATGTGGGCTAAACGTGTTTGGAGAGTCATTGATCTAAAAGAAAAACAAAACCTTGTAATGACTTACCCAAGAGCGAAGCTGATTGATGTAATTATGGATGCAGTTTTAGCTGGTGAGTTAACCGCTTATAACTCTAATCCTAGTGGCCCGAAAGATTTTGGTGATGAATTTAAAGTGCCAATGACACCTGAAGAGGTTGCTCAAATTGGTGCTGGTGTTGATACCAACGATGTGGAACAATTAGATGGAACTTTCCAAAGAGTTGTTACAGTTCGTGAATTGAACCGCGATGATGTTGTTGCTTATCGTCTAAAAGAGGATTGGATTTTCGACAAACAACGTTCTATTTGGGAGCCTCGTATTATTGGTATTGCTCCAATTTTAATCTATAGAAACTCAGCAGGTGAAGAAATTGGTAAAGGTCCTATTTTCTGGATTTACTTCCCTGAAGCTCGTAAAGTATTTGCTAATGCCGAAGTATTCAATCGTCAGAATGATGCTGCTCGCTTTAGCTACGACGATTTATTTACTCAACGTATGTTTAGTAGCTATATCACTAAATGGAATAACGAAAAAGATTTTCGTATAGAAGATTATGCAACAGGTATGGATGGGTTAATTGAAGCAAATAGAATTAAACAATACTTGTTCGAGTTCGAACACGATTTGTGGGAATACTAGAATTTGATAGCTCAATATAGATATAAAAAAAAGCCGTGATACATCACGGCTTTTTTTTATGGATTCAAATGTAAATACTCCTTTAAAGCAATTAATTGTTTTTTGTTTAATACTTCGCTTAATTCTTCATCAGTAGTTTCCCGTATCTTCTTAACGGATTTAAATTTTACTAATAATTTTTCAATGGTGGTTTTGCCAACACCTGGAATGTTTTCTAGTTCTGATTTTAGGGTTCCTTTATCGCGTTTACTTCTATGAAATGTAATTCCGAAACGATGCGCCTCGTCGCGTAAATGTTGAATTATTTTTAAACTCTCTGATTTCTTGTCGATGTATAATGGAAGAGAATCTCCTGGATAATAAATCTCTTCTAATTTTTTTGCAATACCTATTACAGTAACTTTTTTATCGAGACCTAATTTTTTCAAACTACTCATAGCCGACGATAACTGCCCTTTACCTCCATCAATAACTATTAATTGTGGGAAGTCCTGACCTTCTTCTATCACTCTTTTGTATCGCCTGTATACTGCTTCTTCCATCGTAGCAAAATCATTAGGGCCTTCTACTGTTTTTACATTAAAATGTCGGTAGTCTTTTTTTGAAGGTTTAGCATCTTTAAATACTACAATAGCTGATACTGGATATTTCCCCTGAAAATTCGAATTATCAAAACATTCAATATGTTTGGGCAGTTGATTCATCCTTAAATCTTTTTGCAATTGAGTTAATACTCTTTCTGTTCTAGCATCGGGATTTAATTTTTCGTATTGTTCTAGTTTAGATTTTTTAAAGAATAATACGTTCTTCATAGAAAGATCTAGCAGGCTTTTCTTATCGCCCAATTTTGGCACTACGAATTTTATGTTTTCTTCAGTATCTATGTTTATCGGAAATGGTACAATTATTTCTTTTGCTGTACTGTTGAATTTGTTCCTAAAATCAGAAATTGCTAAACTCAAAAGTTCTTCATCACTTTCATCTAGTTTCTTTCTTATTTCTATAGTTTGTGTTTGAGAGATTGTACCCTTGTTAACCTTTAGGTAATTTACAAAGGCTATCTTCTCATCAGAACTTATGGCAAACACATCTATATTGTCTATAATTGTACTTACTACTGTTGATTTGCTTTGATAATTTTCTAAGGTTTCAATTTTTTCTTTATACAAATTAGCTTGCTCGTAATTCATATTTGTTGCATAGCTAATCATCTCCGATTTTAGGTGTTGTAAAACTGGGCTGATATTTCCTTTAAGAATTTCTTTTATTTCTTTTATGTTCTCTTCGTATTCCTCTGAACTTTGAAAATTCTGACATGGTCCTTTGCAATTACCAATTTGGTATTCTAAACATACTTTAAATTTTCCCGCATTGATGTTTTCCTTCGTTAATGAAAAGTTACAAGTACGTATTGGGTATAATGTTTTAATAAGCTCAAGGATGGTATTCATCATTTTACCAGATGCATAAGGGCCGAGGTATACAGATCCATCTTTAACAATTTTCCTTGTAGGAAAAATTCTTGGGAAAGGCTCTTTTTTTATGCAAATTGAGGGATAAGTTTTATCATCTTTTAATAAGACATTATACCTCGGTTGATGTTTTTTTATGAGAGAATTTTCGAGTAACCAAGCATCAATTTCGGTATCAACTATGGTAAACTTTATGTCGCGAATTTTTCTAACTAATGTTTTTGTTTTAGCATTAACATTGTCGTTGTTAAAATATGATGAGACTCTATTCCGTAAATCCTTTGCCTTGCCAATATAGATTAAAGTCCCTTCTTCGTCGAAATATTGATAAACGCCAGGTTTATGAGGAATCGCATCTATTTTTTTTCGATAATCGAAAGTCTGCATAACACTAAAATTCTAATCCAGGATTAGTAGAGTTCTGATTATTTTTCTTGTATTGATCACAATCTACCACAACACTTAAACCTCCTGGTGGAGCTTCAAAGTCTCCCATTGATATTTTTAATCTTGGATCGGCATAAACCTTTTTCATAAATAGCGCCCAAACAGGGAGTGCAGTATTTGCACCTTCACCTAAATTTGTTGATCTGAAATGAACCATACGATCTTCAGCGCCTGTCCATGTTCCAGAAACTAAATCCGGAGTAATTCCAATAAACCAACCATCAGAATTTTCTTGTGTTGTACCAGTTTTACCTGCAATAGGATTTGTAAAACGATAACGTGGTCCGCGAAGCCTTAATCCTGTTCCTTTGTCAATCACACCTTTCATCATGTAAATCATTAAGTATGCAGTTTGCTCACTTAATGCATCAACTTTTCTTGGAACTTTTTCAAATAATACATTCCCATTTTTATCTTCTATGCGTGTTATATATATTGGTTCTGTCCATACTCCTTTATTTGCATAAGTGGAGTATGCACCAACCATCTCGTATAAACTAACATCAGGAGTTCCCAAACAAATTGAAGGGTATGGGGGGATATCACTTGTAATACCCATTTTTTTCGCCACATTAACTACTGATTGAGGGCCTACTTGTTTCATCATATAGGCCGTAATTAAATTTACAGAGTTGGCTAAACCCATTCTCAATGTCATCATTCCTCCTTCTTTTCCATCCGAATTTTTTGGCGACCAATTGTCGAAATCTTCAAATACTATAGGGAGGTTTGGCGCTTCAAAGCATGGCGACCAACCATTGTCCATAGCTACTGTATATACTAATGGTTTGAAGGTAGAACCAACTTGGCGTTTACCAGTTTTCACTTGATCGTATTTGAAATACCTATAGTCTGGTCCACCTACCCAAGCTTTTATATGTCCTGTATGAGGGTCCATCGACATAAAACTTGAACGTAGATACCATTTGTAATATTTAATAGAATCCAATGGTGTCATAGTGGTATCTCTATCTCCATACCATGAAAATACAGTCATTGAAGTTGGTGTATTAAAAGCAGTTTCAATTTCTTCATCAGTTGCTCCATCTTCTTTCATTAACTGATATCGCTCACTGCGTTTCATCGATTGAATTATAATGTCGTTTGTTTTCCCCCAAGGAGTTCTGCCTTTCCAATGGTTATTGAATTCTTTTTGCAGATAGGTGAGGTGTTGTTTTACTGCCTCTTCTGCGTAAAGTTGCATACGAGAATCGATGGTAGTATATACCTTTAATCCATCGCGGTATAAATCATAAGGTTCGCCATCGGCTTTTTTATTTTCTTTACACCAGCTTTGTAATTCAAGTCTTAAATATTCTCTAAAATAAGTAGCCGAACCTTGATTATGGTCGGGGCTAGTAAATTTTAAAGCTAGTTCATCTGATTTAGATTCTTCCAATTCTGACTCAGTAATGAATCCATATTTTTCCATTTGATTTAAAACAACATTCCTTCGAGCGACAGCTCTGTCGGGATGTCTGATGGGTGAATAAACAGTAGTGCCTTTTAGTATACCAACTAACAATGCAGACTCACCAATGGATAATTCGATAGGAGTTTTATTGAAATAGGTTTTCGCTGCAGTTTTTATTCCATAAGAGTTACTTCCAAAATCCACGGTATTAAAGTACATGGTAATAATTTCTTCTTTGGTATAGTTGCGTTCAATTTTAATAGCTGTTAACCATTCTTTTAATTTAATAATACCTATGTTGAATATTGTTTGTTTTTTTCGAGGGAATAAGTTTTTTGCTAATTGTTGAGTAATGGTACTTGAACCTCTTTTCTTACCAATTGCAGAATATAAAATTATAGCGAATGTTCCTTTTAAGTCAATACCTGAGTGTTCATAAAAACGGATGTCTTCTGTAGCTATAAGAGCATTGATAAGATTTGGAGATAGCTCTTTGAATTTTGCATTGGATCTATTTTGAATATAGTACGATCCTAATACTAGTCCGTCGCTTGAAATCACTTCTGAAGCTAAGTTGCTTTTAGGATTTTCTAAATCTCTAAAAGTAGGAAGTTTGCCAAATAGACCAAAGCCTACTGAACTAATTAATAGAGTAGCAAATATTAATCCTCCGATGCAAATTTGCCAAAAACGTTTTAGGTATTTCTTTGATTCTTCTTTAGAAAGTGACGATTTACTCATTGATTAAATAGTTTGCATTATAAAACTTAATGTATTGTTGTATAGCTTTTGTTTCTTTAAGTATTTTATAGTTTTTCTCTGAAATAAATGAAACCACATAGCTGCCAGGTTTTAATTTAACTGCTTCATTTATCTTTTTATTTAAAGCAGTAATATACTCCCTAGCTGCATCTACATCTTCAAATGATGATATATATATAGTTTGTTCTTTTTCACCAATTAAATCAGAAAATATTTGTAGTTTTTTTAGAGAGAACTCCATGTTGTTAAATCTCAACAAAGATGCTTTAGTTTCTCTGGTCGACGACATATCAAGAGTTATTAAAGCATAATATTTTGCTCTTTGTTCTAATTCATAAGGTGCAGCTTCGGGTTCATGAACTTTTTTCAATTCTGGGTTTTTAATCTCCATTAATTTTTGGAGATTTTCTCTAGCCATACTTGCAGCTTCAGATGAAGGGTATTTCTTTATCAAATCGTTCAAGCACAATTCAAATGCGTCAGCTCCTTTTAGTTTATGTTCTGTTATTGCATATAAATAGTAATATCTTGGTGCAATAGAAGTAGTGCTATAATGAGAATCAATTCTGCCTTTTGCATCAACAACTATGTTGTAATTACTGTTTAGGTACGATTCGTAGAGATTATCATAATATAGCTGAGCGGCTTTGTCGTTTGCTCTACTCTCTGATATATATGTAGGGTCGAGAATAACCTTAGCAAATAAAGTATTTGGATATTCACTTAATAATTTGTTTTTATATAAGTCGGCTTGTTGTTTATTATTTATTTGTGTGTTTAAGCGGTGTAGATTAAAATAAATCTCAGCAGTATATTTGTTATTTGGAAATCTTATGATGCAATTTAAATAAGCATTAATAGATTCTTTAGTATTAATAATTTCTTCTCTATAGAATTGACCAATATTAAAATATGCACGAACTAATCTTTCTACTGAGGCTTCGAATGCTGCTTGATTAGTAGGCACATTAGCCAAATATTTTTTTCTTAATGCATCATCACTATTTTTTGAATTACCTGGAATGTTATTTTCCGATTCTTCTAATTCTCCATTAGCAAGAGAGTTTAAAGTTGCAAAGCTTTCTTTGTTAGATCTTCTCCAGTTATCTTCTAAGGTTCTGCGACCAAATTTCTTAATAAATTCACCAGCACCAGTTCCTAGTGCATTTTGATTGTAGAAATACCAAGTACTACCTTGAGTAGAACCTGGAGCATTTGTTTTTGAATTAATGTCGTTGGTTCTCGACATGTTGCTTAATGCTAATTCTGCTTGTCTTTTTTCTTCTTCTTCTTTTTTAAGTTTATCAGCTTTTTCTTTTTTTATAACATTTTCTACATGCTCCAAAAGATCTTTCTCAGGCATTCTCGAAAGTCGTTGCAAACTATCTTCTCTACTTATAGTTTTTAAATTTTCAACAAGTTTACCTAAACTGATTTTTCTTTTGTTGGTGAGTTCAAATTCAGGATGAGTTTTAGAGAGAAAGGTACTAGCACTATCATAATATATTTGAGCCGACTCATATTTTTCATTATCGTAAAATATAGTTGCAAGTTTTAAGTAAGATTTACCTTTCTGTGAAAGATTAGAAACACTTGTAGCGGCAGACATTCTATAGGCATCAATAGCTTTCTTTTCGTCGTTACTTCTTTCGTGTAATAGTCCTAATGAGTAGTATAATTGATCACGATATTCTTTGTTCTTAACATCTGCAAGCATTTTAGTTAATTCGCGCTCTAAGTTTTTTCTAGTACCCACAGTTGATGCTTGCACTAATCGAGCTGAATTTACTCTTGCATTAAACAACAAATCGTAGGGAGGGTTCATTTTCACTACTTGTTGATATTTGTAGCTAGCTTTACCTTCCTCTTCAATTTTTTCGTACAGTTGTGCAGTCAAATAAATGTATCGAGCTCTTTTGGATTTTTTCTTCTCAATAGGAGCAGCCTTCTCTAGGTATTCTATTGCTTTAGTGTAATTCTTCTTTTCGATATTGTACCACGCGATACACGCAAATAAATCTGGCACATGCTTTTTAGGGAAGGTTTCACTGGCAAGGGCAACATTAATAACAGATTCTGCTTGTTGGTACTTTTTTAACATAAGGTATGACTTGATTAACCATATGTATGATACATCCCCCACTTCCTTTCCTCTATATTTTCCTGCAACAAACTGAAAAGTTTCAGCAGCTGTGAAATAATCTTTTTTATAAAAATAAGCTCTTCCAATTTCTAGGTAACAATCATCTACCCATTTACTTCTCTCATGACGTTGAATAACAATGGAAGCCTTTTTTATAGCTTCATCAAGAGATTGGTTCCCGCCTTTTCCTGCTTTACCTCCGGCTTCATCTTCTTTGGTTAGTTTGAAAACAGAGATTAGATCATCGTACTTATCTTGGTACGACTTCTCATTTTGCGTTTCGACCTGGTCGATTTTGTACTTAGCATTAAAGTAACCATTATAATGAGCTGTAATATCATGATAAGTCCTTTTTATAATTCCATAACGTTTAGAATTACAAGAACCAAATAGCACGATTGCTACAATAAATAGATATACTGATTTTTTAAACAAAACTTTCAATGTGATATTTTTCTATTATAAACTTAAGGATTACAAATTTATTTTATTTAGCGACATTCTTTAAATGAAAAGAACATAAAGCAGATTTCGATAAAATTAACTTAATTTGTACGTATAAGATGGCTGTAAACACAAAAAAGATATTAGATAGACTCAAGAACAAGTACAAGCTTGTTATTTTAAATGATGAGACATTTGAAGAAAAGGCGTCATTTACATTAAACAGACTTAATGTATTTATCTTGGGGAGTGTGATGTTGATATTGCTAATAGCAATTGTTACCTCTATTTTAATATTCACTCCCTTAAAGGAGTACATACCGGGTTATGCGGATGTATCGTTGAGAAGAGATATCTCTGAGATGGCAATAAAGGTAGATTCTATGCAGCTTTTAATAGATGCTAATGATAAGTATATAGCCAATATTAAGGATGTAATTAATGGTAAGGTAGGCACTAAAGACACTATTAATGTGAATAGTAAGCCGAGTTTAAAGGACACTACTTTCAGAATTGGAGCAAAACCAGAGGAGGATTCATTATTAAGGTTAATGATTGAAGACCAAAATCAATATGGATTTGCAATAAAGGAAAACAATATAAAACCAAGCGGAATTGCTGGATATTCCTTTTTTACGCCAGTTAAAGGGATAATATCTGAGCGATATAACCCAAGGAAAAGCCATTATGGTGTCGATATAGCTGCAACTAAGGGATTGCCCGTTAAAGCGGCCCTAGAGGGTACTGTTGTGTTTGCAGGTTGGACTAGCGATGCTGGATATGTAGTGGCATTACAGCACGGAAACGACTTATTATCAATGTATAAACATTGTTCAGTGGTATTAAAAAAAGTTGGTAACTTTGTGCGCTCTGGTGAGCCAATAGCTATTGTTGGTGATACGGGAGAATATACAACAGGTCCGCATGTTCATTTTGAACTTTGGTTTAAAGGGAATGCCGTGAATCCTGTTGATTACATAAATTTTTAAGTCATGTTTGAAAAAAAAGAACATAAAGTAACCAAAGAGAATGAGCTAAATGGCTCGATAAATCTTATTGGTCAGGGTACTACGATTACAGGCGACATGTCTTGTAAAGGAGATATAAGAATAGATGGAGAGATTATAGGTAATGTAATTTCTAAAGCTAAAGTGGTGATAGGTTCTACTGGGAAAGTAGTGGGTGATGTGATTGGAACTAATGCCGACATAAGTGGGCAATTAAAAGGAGATTTAACCGTAACAGATACTATATTTTTAAAATCTACTGCATTAATAGAGGGGGATATGGTAACAAATAAATTAATAGTAGAGTCGGGAGCCATATTTACAGGTCATTGTAATATGGGGGTATCGTCGGAAAAAGGATATTCTTCAAAATCTAAAACAGAAAAGTCTTTAAAAGAAATAGAGAATAATTAATTGAATAATTATCTTAAATATGCTGGTTTAGGCTTCCAGATGCTAGTAATAATTGGGGGTTTAACCTATTTAGGACATTATTTAGACCAAAAATGGGGCTTTAGTACCCCATGGATGACAGTTATACTTTCCTTATTTGGTGTTTTCGCATCAATCTATCAAATCATTAAGCAATTAAGTAAATAGGGTCTTATGAGTTTACTAAAATTTAGTATGTATAGTTTAGTAATAGGTATTGTGCTATATACCATTGGTATTCTTACTAATTCATATGCAGCTAAACCATACTTTATAGCTAGTTATCCTTATTTCATTTCTTTCTTTCTTTTGATTGGGATAGTAGCATACAAAATATGTTTATTCGGGTTAAAAAAATCTGCAGATAGTTCGGTCTTCGTCATATTGGGTTCTGTTGTTGCAAAACTGCTTTTAAGCATGGTATTGGCACTTATTTTTATTTATGGAAATCGAATTGATAAGATAGGATTTCTAATAAGTTTTTTCCTTCCATATTTTATTTATTCAACCTTTGAAATTTATTCCTTAATGCATAACTTGCGCGCTCTTAAAAAATAACAAAATCTTAAAATAGATGCGCAGAAGAGGCTTTTTCACTAAAAAAATGAAATCAATTTTATTGTTTTCTGCTATTTTTTGTATTTCCATGGCAACCACTTATGCAAATGAGTCGGAAAAGCATGCTGAACATAATACAGAACTTACGGATTCTTCAAGCCATGCAACAGATAGTTTAAAGGCTACTGAACACGGTGAAAGTGAAGGGTTTAATGCTTCAGAATTGATTTTACACCATATTTCTGATGCTCATGAGTGGCATTTATGGGGTCATACATCATTTGGATTACCTGTAATTTTATATACCGATAAAGGATTAGAGTTATTTTCTTCAAGTAATTTTCATCATGGTGAAGAGGCATACAAAGGGAAACATTATACCTACAAAATCGAGCACAATCATATTAAAGTAGTAAACGAAGCTGGGATTATAGATGAAGAAGCAAGCAAAAAGGTAATGGACTTTTCTATTACAAGAAATGTTGCTTCGATGTTTTTGTCGATAATTATATTATTAATCATTTTCTTATCGGTAGCATCTGCATATAAGAAAAGAGAAGGTAAAGCACCAAAAGGATTCCAGTCGTTAATAGAACCTATAATAGTATTTGTAAGAGATGAGATTGCAAAACCGAATTTAGGCTACAAATACGCACGTTTCATGCCATTTTTGCTAACGATATTCTTTTTTATCTGGATAAATAACATGCTAGGTTTAATTCCTTTCTTCCCAGGAGGATCGAATTTAACAGGTAATATTGCATTTACTATGGTAATGGGGGTAATTACCTTCATCGTAACTAATGTAAATGGGAATAAAGCATATTGGCAACATGTTTATGCACCGCATGTGCCTAAAGCGTTATGGCCTATTATGATACCAGTAGAAATTATTGGTTTATTAGCTAAGCCATTTGCATTAATTGTCCGTTTGTTCGCAAACATTACAGCAGGACACATTATAGTATTAAGTTTAATTTCATTGATCTTTATATTCAAATCATTGGCGATTGCACCAGTTTCGGTAGCATTCGTAATTTTTATGGATGTATTGGAATTGCTAGTAGCATTTTTGCAAGCCTTCATTTTTACGATGTTAACGGCCTTGTTTATAGGTACAGCAATAGCAGAAGATCATGGAGAGGTTGATCACCATTAAGATCAAAGTATAAATAGAATTAATTTTTAACTTAAAATAAAATAAAATGACAGGAAGTATCGCAGCAATTGGTGCCGGATTAGCAGTAATCGGTGCTGGTTTAGGTATCGGAAGAATTGGTGGTTCAGCAATGGAAGGTATTGCTCGCCAACCAGAAGCCGCTTCAAAAATTCAAACAGCTATGATCATCGCAGCAGCCCTTGTAGAAGGTGTTGCATTATTCGGTGTGGTAGTTGCTTTGTTAGGAAATGGTTGATCCAACAAAAAGCCTGTTGCGTTTGGCAACGGGCTTTTTTTAAGTATTTGATTTTAATATTAAAAAAATAGATATAACAATATGGAATTAGTAACCCCTAGTATAGGTTTAGTTTTTTGGACAACTATCTCTTTCCTTTTACTACTTTTTATTTTAGGTAAATTCGCTTGGAAGCCTATTATGAAAGCATTAGATGATCGTGAAAAATCTATCGAAGATGCATTAAGTGCAGCTGAAAAAGCGAAAGATGAATTAGCTCGTTTAAATAACGAAAGTGAGCAATTGCTTAAAGAAGCTAGAGCAGAACGCGATACTATATTGAAAGAGGCTAAGCAATTACGCGACAACATGGTTGCAGATGCAAAAGGTGTTGCACAAGCGGAGGCTAATAAAATTATTGAGAAAGCAAAAGTTGAAATTGATAACCAAAAGAATGCAGCACTTAGTGAAGTGAAAAATCAAGTGGCTACATTATCAATAGAAATTGCTGAAAAAGTATTGCGTAAACAATTAGAAGATAAATCGAAACAAGAAAATTTAGTTGCAGATTTATTGAAAGAAGTTAAGTTAAGCTAATCAGCTAAACTAAAAAGAAAAGATATGTCAGAAATTAGAGTTGCTACAAGATACGCCAAAGCATTAATCGACCTTGCCATTGAGCGCAATGAGTTGGAGGGTGTAAAAAAGGATATCGATTTGTTTTTGTCTGCTACTAAGTCGAGTTCTGAGTTAGTTGCAGTATTGAAAAATCCAATTGTTCCGATTGATAAAAAAGGAAAAATTTTAAAAGGATTATTCAGTACACAAGTAAGCAAAACAACTCAATCGTTTTTTGAGATTGTAGTAAATAAAGCTAGAGCGGAAGTGTTACATGCTACTGCGATGGAATTTCTACAACAATACAACGAGAAGAAAAATATATTGAAAGCTAAAGTTGTTTCAGCAACTGAATTAACGGAAGCATCGCGTAAAGAGATTATTAGTATAGTAGAAAAAGCTACTGGAAAGCATGTAATCTTAGAAGAAAAAGTAGATGCTAATTTAATTGGTGGCTTTTTGTTAACAGTAGGTGATAAGCAATTCGATACAAGTATTGCGAAAAACTTACAGAAGCTAAAAAAGAGTTTTAGTAATTAATTAAGCATTAGATAAATTATAAATCAATAAACACATAATACTATGGTAGAAGTAAGACCAGATGAAGTATCGGCAATTTTAAGACAACAATTGTCGGGCTTTAAGTCAGAATCTGAATTAGAAGAAGTTGGTACCGTATTACAAGTTGGGGATGGTATTGCAAGGGTATACGGTTTAACAAAAGTGCAATCGGGTGAGCTTGTTGAATTTGATAACGGATTACAAGGTATTGTTTTGAACTTAGAAGAAGATAACGTGGGTGTGGTATTGTTGGGAAGTTCAGATAATATTAAAGAAGGCGACACGATTAAACGTACTAAGAAAATTGCTTCAATAAAAGTTGGAGATGGTATGTTAGGTCGTGTGGTAAATACATTAGGCCAACCTATCGATGGTAAAGGTCCTATTACAGGTGATTTATACGAGATGCCAATCGAGCGTAAAGCACCAGGAGTTATTTATCGTCAACCAGTAAATGAACCATTACAAACTGGTTTGAAAGCGATTGACGCAATGATTCCTATTGGTCGTGGTCAACGTGAGTTAATCATCGGAGATCGTCAGACTGGTAAAACTACTGTAGCGGTAGATACTATCATTAATCAAAAAGAATTTTACGATAAAGGTGAGCCTGTTATCTGTATATATGTAGCAATTGGTCAAAAGAACTCTACTGTTGCGAACATCGTTCGTACTTTAGAAGAGAAAGGTGCAATGGCATATACAATTATTGTTGCAGCTTCTGCAGCAGATCCTGCTCCAATGCAATTCTTTGCTCCATTTGCAGGTGCTGCAATTGGTGAGTTCTTCAGAGATACTGGTCGTCCGGCATTAATCGTTTACGATGATTTGTCGAAACAAGCAGTAGCTTACCGTGAGGTGTCATTATTACTTCGTCGTCCTCCAGGTCGTGAGGCTTATCCAGGTGACGTGTTCTACTTACACTCTCGTTTATTAGAGAGAGCAGCTAAAATTAATGCTACAGATTCAGTAGCTCAAGCAATGAACGATTTGCCTGATTCTATTAAAGGAATTGTAAAAGGTGGTGGTTCGTTAACAGCTCTTCCAATTATTGAAACACAAGCAGGTGACGTATCTGCATATATTCCAACTAACGTAATTTCTATTACAGACGGTCAGATATTCTTAGAGTCGAACTTATTTAACGCAGGTATTCGTCCAGCAATTAACGTAGGTATTTCGGTATCACGTGTGGGTGGTAATGCTCAAATTAAATCGATGAAAAAAGTTGCAGGTACATTGAAAGGTGACCAAGCTCAGTACAGAGAGTTAGAGGCATTCTCTAAATTTGGATCTGACTTAGATGCAACTACTAAATTCGTTTTGGATAAAGGAGCTCGTAACGTAGAAATTTTGAAACAAGGTCAATATAGCCCAGTTCCAGTAGAGAAACAAGTAGCGATGATTTACTGTGGAACTAAAGGTTTATTGAGAAATGTTCCAGTAAATAAAGTAAAAGAATTTGAAGCAGAATACTTAAATCAATTGGAGATTCGTCATAGATCTACACTTGATGCAATTCGTGCAGGTAAAATCGACGACTCTATTACTTCAGTTTTAGAAACTGTAGCAAAAGAAATTTCTTCAAAATACTAATTAATCAATCTCGTTTGTTTACAGACGAGATTGACTTATAATTTTTCAAAAAGAAAAATGGCAAATTTAAAAGAAGTACGTTTAAGAATCGCTTCTGTAAACTCTACACAGCAAATTACAAAAGCCATGAAAATGGTTTCTGCAGCGAAGCTAAAAAGAGCTACAGATGCAATTGTGCAAATGAGACCTTATGCTAATAAGTTGAAAGATATTTTAGCCAACTTAACAGCTAGTTTAGAAAGTAACGATAGTCCATACACTGCTCAACGTGAGTTGAAAAATGTATTGATTGTTGTAGTAACATCTAACAGAGGATTAGCAGGAGCATTTAATGCAAACGCTATTAAAACAGCTAATGCATTAATAAACGAAAAATATGCAGAACAGAAAAAATCTGGCAACTTACATATCATCGCGATAGGAAAGAAAGCTCAAGATTATTTCACTAAAAACAAGTTCAATGTTATTGGAAATAATAACGACTTGTTTAACCATCTAACTTTCGAAGCTTCAACTAAAATAACGAAGCAAATAATGGATGGTTTTGTTGCAGGCAATTGGGATAAAGTAGAGATGGTGTACAATCAATTTAAAAATGCAGCGATGCAGATTTTAACTACAGAACAACTACTTCCAGTAAAACCTACAGAACCTACATCAAATGCAAAAAGTAATGTGGATTATTTATTAGAACCTTCTCAAGAAGAGATTGTAAATGGATTAATCCCTACTTCTATAAAAATACAGTTGTATAAAGCATTGCTAGATTCTCATGCATCAGAACATGGTGCACGTATGACAGCTATGGATAAAGCAACAGACAACGCAGGTGAATTATTAAGAGCATTAAGGTTATCATATAACCAAGCTCGTCAGGCTGCGATTACAAATGAAATTTTAGAAATTGTAAGTGGTGCTAATGCATTATCTGCAAGCTAATACCTAATAAGATTTTGAAATATTGAAAAGGCTGCATTTTTTAATGCAGCCTTTTTTTGTTAGCTATGAAGAACGTCTCTTATTTCTTCTTTTTTGTCAAACATAGATTTTGCAAACGGACAAAGAGGGATAATCTTTAGATTGTTTTCTCTTGCATAAGCTACTGCTTTATTAAGTAACTGAGCACCTGCCCCCATGCCTTTAAGTTCTTCGCCTACCTCTGTATGATCAATAATAATTAGCCCTTCTCCTGCAACAGAATAAGTCATTGCCCCAACCTTTTTACCATTGAGCTCAATGAAGAACATTCCTTTAGTATCCGAGTGTGTATGTTTGATTTCCATAGTTTTTGAATTTAGATGTGAAATATTAGATATGAGTGAAAAAATAAAGAATAAAACCCAAATATCAAAACTCACATCTCACATCTCACATCTCACATCTCATATCTCACATCTCATATCTCATATCTCACATCTCATATCTATATTATTGTTTTGCAAATTGAACGTTGATATGCAATTTTACATCATCACTTACTACCACACCACCAGCTTCAGTAACTGCACTCCACATTAATCCGAATTCTTTTCTGTTGATTTTACCGTTGACTTCAAATCCTACTTTTGTATTTCCATAAGGATCTACCATTATTCCTCCCAACTCAGCATCAAGCTCAACTGTTTTTGTAATGTCTCTAATAGTTAAATCTCCGGTTAATTTGTATTCATTATCAGATACTTTTTTAAATGATGTAGAAACAAAATTCATCGTTGGATATTTTTCTGTTGAAAAGAAATCATCAGATTTTAAATGATTGTTTCTGTCGGCTTGGTTAGTATCTATACTATTTGTGTCGATACTAAAACTAATCTTCGAATCTTCGAAATCTTCTTTTGTAGCTTCAATCTCCCCGTTGAAAACTTTGAACGTACCTGTTACGGTTGAGATTACTAAATGTTTTACTTTGAATTGAACTTCAGAATGTGCAGCATCCAGCGCCCATTTTGTACTTGTAAGTGTATTTTCCATAATTGTTTAAGTTTATGTAGGATAACACTTCGTAAAGGTATTTGTTTGTTTAAACATGTATTTATATTTAAATATCTGATTTTTAATGTATTATATAATAAAAAAGGCGCTATTAGCGCCTTTTTTTGGATGCATACAGGGTAATTATTTTACCTCAGCACCTAAATTATACAATACAAAGCTCCAGATGTCGGCTGCTTCTTCAATTAATTTAGAAGTTGGTTTTCCGGCACCGTGACCTGCCTTTGCATCTATACGAATTAGTACAGGGTTTTCACCTTTATGTTTTTCTTGTAAAGTAGCCGCAAACTTAAATGAATGTGCTGGCACCACTCTATCGTCGTGATCGGCTGTAGTAATTAATGTTGCTGGATAACTTACAGAATCTTTAAGATTGTGTAAAGGAGAATATTTAATCAAATAATCGAATTGTTCTTTCTTTTCGCTAGAACCATACTCAACAGCCCATCCCCAACCGATAGTAAATTTATGGTATCTCAACATATCGAGTACACCTACACCTGGCAGGGCAACTTTATATAAGTCGGGTCTTTGTGTCATACAAGCACCTACAAGTAATCCGCCATTTGATCGGCCACTAATGGCTAATTTGCTTGAGCTGGTATATTTTTCTTGAATTAGGTATTCAGCAGCTGAGATAAAATCGTCGAATACATTTTGTTTTTTAGACAACATGCCCGCTTTGTGCCATTCCTCTCCATATTCGCCACCACCTCTTAAAGTTACTTGTGCATATATTCCTCCTTGCTCCATGAAGTACATATTTGATACGCTAAAAGCTGGTGTTAAGCTTATATTGAAACCTCCGTATCCATATAGTAAGAGTGGGTTGTTTCCATCAAGTTTAATACCTTTTTTATGAACGATAAACATCGGAATCTTAGTCCCATCTTTAGAAGTAAACCAGACCTGTTTAGTTTCAAAATTATCAGTGTTTATTTTGAAGTTAGGTTTAATGTATAATTCTGATTTTCCAGAATTGATATCAAATTTATAAACTGTTCCAGGAGTAGTAAAATTACTAAAGCTATAAAACATAAAAGAATCCTTTTTGCTAGCTGGAGCAAAAGCACATGTTCCAATACCAGGTAAATCTATGTCTTTTACTTTTTCACCTGTAATGGTATACTCAACTACTTTACTGCTTGCATCTTTTAAATAACTAGCATAAATTTTATTACCAACTAATTTTGCACCCTCCAATAGTTCTTTTTGTTCGGGAATAATAGTTTTCCAGTTTTCTTTCTTATTGTTTTTTGGGTTAATGGAAACAACTTTATAGTTTGATGCACCATTGTCCATAAGCACGTATAATTCATCTCCAACATTATCGATAACTCCATAGTTATAATCGAAACCTGGAAGTAAAACAGATATTTTAGAATTGTTATCTTTTAAATCTTTGTATAGTATTTCTGAACCTGATGTACCTTCAGAAGCATAGATTAATAAATACCTTTCGTCTTCAGTAACTTCGGCTCCAAAATATCTCAAAGGGTGTGTTTTGTCTTCATATACCAATTGGTCTTTCGATTGATCATCACCTAATTTATGGTAATACACTTTTTGATATTGATTCTGATTTGATAATTCACTAACCCCTTTAGGTTCATCATATCTACTATAATAGAATCCATCTCCACGCCAAGATGCTCCTGAAAACTTAACCCATTTAATTACATCGGATGTAAGTTTTCCTGTATTAATATCTATAACATAAATTTCATTCCAATCAGAACCTGATCTAGAGATGGTATATGCAGCATGCTTGTAATCGTTAGAAAAATATAGTCCTCCCAAAGACACAGTACCATCTTCCGAAAGTTTATTTGGATCTAGGAAAACTTTTTCTTCTCCATCTAATCCTTTTCTAGAATAGATTACAGATTGATTTTGAAGGCCATCATTTTTAGAATAATAATAGTACTCACCTTTACGGTATGGAGCAGTAACTTTCTCGTAGTTCCAAATTTCAGTTAACGAATTTTTTATTTTATCTCTAAAAGGAATCTGACTCAAATAATTTTGAGTGACTTTGTTTTGTGCTTCAACCCAAGCCGCCGTTTCTGCAGTGGTATCGTTTTCTAACCATCTGTAAGGGTCGGAAATTTTTGTCCCGAAATAATCATCAACAACTTCCACTTTTTTTGTTTCAGGGTAAGGCAACATACTTATTTTTTTTACTTCGTTCGACTTGCATCCAAAGAGCAAACCTACTGTTCCAATAATTAAAACTCTTTTCATATTTATATATTTTATTTCTAATAACTCATAACTCATATCTCACATCTCATAACTCACATCTATCAAGGTTTATATTTTGCCATGTTCAGTATTTTCTGTGCATCGGTTTCTTCCATCAACTTTACTAAATCATAGTCTTTATTATTCTCCATAAATTTTTTAATAATTTGCCAACCACAATACCATGAAATTCTAGGTGCAGATTCTGAGGTAAGGTTAACTGTGAATGGAGCCTCATCAGTATATTTTCTATATTTTAAATAATCAGCAGAGTATAGATTTTCTTGAATAAGTAATTGATAAATATTCGCCTCATTATTTTTACACCATTCTAGTTGTTGACTAGTATATCCAATTTTCAAGCTATCGCTTACATCAGGCAACATTTGATCTATAAAATACAACATCTTCCCTTCGTTAATCATTAAGTCAATCATCCGAGGTTTCTCAATCTCTAATGGATATTTATAAGTTGCCATTCCTTTTACAAACATGGGTAAAAGGTGTTGAGGAGTATACCTCCTGGTTAGGTACTCTGGTATGTCTAATGAAGGGTAAAATTTATAATCCTCACCTAAAAATAAGTCTAATCCAATACCGATGTATCCATTGGTGGTAACAATTCCGTTATTAAAACCAGAAACAAAAGTACATACTTTGGGTAATGTGTCTTTAGGGTATAAATGACTATACTTAGAGAATACATCTGTAATTTGAGATTCAAGAATCGAAATTTGTTCTTTATTGTAAATAGAATCACAATCTTTAACTAAAGTTTTAAAGTCGTTATTCTGGGTAAAATCTTTAACAATATTGATGAATTGTTCGTTTTGAGTGGTCCCGAAGCTCATTATTTTCAAAAAGTATACATCGTAGAATGCACCATAGTCTTGCTTTATCTCCACTAACTTATCCGCAATTTTAGAGGGTTCAGTTTCGAATAGGTCTTTCTCTAACCGCAGTAGTTTTATATGTTCAATTTCTTTAGTGTTTTCAAAAGAAGACTTGGTCGGGGATTGTTGACAAGCGTTGAATAATAAGGAAATAATAAAAAGTGTAAAAATCGATTTAATTATGTTACTTTGAGGCATGTATAAACGCATATTTATTAAAATGAATAAAGTTAAAATTAATCATTTCTACCTAATTATTACGGTTCTATTTGTAGGATTAACAAATCAAGTGGCAAACGCTCAGGATTTCAGACTAGGATTTAAGGCTAACCCTATGTTTTCAAACCTAAAACCAAGCAGCGATTTCAATAATAGTGCTGCAACAAAAGTTGGATTTTCGTATGGTTTAATTTTCGATTATTTTCTTAAAGAGCATTACGCAATTGAAACGGAGTTTGGAATTAGTACAATGGGAGGAAAAGTAGAATACTCAAAATCTGATACTACCATTTCGTCTGACATAAAAATGAACTATATAGAGATTCCTATTTCTGTTAAACTTTTAACCGCTGAAGTTAGAGAGAACATAAAAGTTTATGGTAAGTTCGGAATAAATTTAGGGTTCTCTACTAAAACTTCTGCAGAAGTGATTTATAAAAAAGGCGCTAATCAATATGCAAAAGACGATATAAAAAATGCAAGTAAATATATACAACCCTTTAATGCTTCATTAATTATTGGCGCGGGAGTTGAATATAATCTTGCAAAGAATTTAGATTTAATTCTTGGTATAACGTATGCTAATGGATTTTTAAATACCATGAAATCAAATTCGTTATATAGATTGGATACGATGAATCCAAATGTAAAAGCATTTGATGCTGATTTGAATTATTTTGCAATAAATGTTGGACTATTGTTTTAACGATGAAGGTTACTCTTGCACAGGTAAATGTTCATGTAGGAAATTTTGAAGCAAATCTGCTCAAGTTTTCAGAAGCCATAGCTAAAGCGAAACAAGAGCATTCTGAATTAATTATTTTCCCCGAATTAGCAATTTGTGGATATCCACCTAGAGATTTTTTAGACTATCGTCATTTTGTTCAGGAGTGTTTTAATGCGATAAAGAAATTAGCATTAGAGTGTATCGACATTACTTGTATAATTGGTGCACCAAGTTTTAATCCGAATGATGAAGGTAAGGCTTTGCATAATTCTGCATACGTACTTAGCAAAGGAACCATTCAGAATGTAATTCACAAATCTTTATTGCCTACATACGATATCTTTGATGAATATAGATATTTCGAACCCAATCAAATATTTACGTGTATTGATATTAAAGGAAAGAAAGTAGCATTAACTATTTGTGAGGATTTATGGAATATAGATGAGCAAAAATTATATGTTCATTCTCCAATGGAGTTCTTAATAAAAGAATCGCCAGATTTGATGATTAATATCGCTGCATCACCATTTGATTATAATCAAGCTGAGAAACGGTTTGATGTGTTGAAGTGGAATGTGGAGAAATATCGTCTACCCTTATTGTATGTGAATCATGTAGGAGCACAAACAGAATTAATTTTTGATGGAGGTTCATTATTTATTGATGAGCACGCTAATCTTATTCAAGAGCTCCCTTATTTTAAAGAAGAAATAAGAACATTTTCGATTGCATCAAAAGATATAAATTTATTAGTAGAGCCAAGTAAAATAGAATTGATACACGATGCTTTGGTATTGGGTATTAAAGATTATTTTGTGAAATCGGGTTTTACTAAAGCGGTATTAGGATTGTCGGGCGGGATTGATTCAGCTGTTGTAATTTCTCTAGCAGCAAAAGCCTTAGGGTCAGAGAATGTATTAGCTGTTTTGTTACCATCGCAATATTCCTCAGATCATTCGATAGACGATGCTGTGACCTTGGCCAATAACTTAGGAGTTTCTCATTATGTATTGCCAATACAACCTGCTGTTCAATCGATGGAAGAGAGTTTGGAAGAATTGTTTGCGGGACGAAAACCAGATTTAACAGAGGAGAATATGCAAGCAAGAATTAGAGGGGTGCTGTTAATGGCTATCTCTAATAAAATGGGTAATATATTATTAAACACTTCCAATAAGAGTGAAGCAGCGGTGGGTTATGGAACTTTATATGGAGATATGTGTGGCGGTTTATCAGTAATTGGTGATGTATATAAAACACAAGTTTATGATTTAGCCAATTACATAAATAAAGAAAAGGAAATTATTCCGATGAATACCATTACTAAAGCACCATCGGCGGAGTTAAGACCAGATCAAAAAGATTCTGATTCACTACCTGATTACAATATACTGGATGAAGTTCTATTGAATTACATTGAAGGAGCTAAAAGCAAAGACGAACTCATTGCTATGGGTTTCGACAGTGCACTTGTTCTCAGAGTGACAGGATTAGTAAATAGAAATGAATATAAGCGTTATCAAACTCCACCTATCTTACGAGTTTCTCCGAAAGCATTTGGTATGGGTAGAAGAATGCCGATAGTAGCAAAATATTAATCTTACAGAATCCCCCATTTTTTTATTAAGGTGTAAGCGAAAAGTAGCAATGCAATTAAGCTTAAGAAATATGCAAACCAATCGCCATACATCACATAAAAAGTTAATGAGTCATTTAAATTGATTTCTGCTTTTAATGCATCAGCTTTCCACCATTGAGTAGGATTGATGATGTCACCTCTTTGGTTAATAAAACATGAGGTTCCAGTATTGGCAGATCTTGCAATACTTCTTCTCGTTTCTATAGCTCTTAAACTTGCATAACTGGCATGCTGTTTATAGCCTGGAGTATTTCCCCACCATCCATCGTTGGTGATGATTGCTATAAATTGTGCTCCATTCTTTATGTATTCAGTAACGTATTCGCCATATACAGATTCGTAGCAAATTACTGGAGCAGCTCCAATACCGCTTTTTGTATACAATACTTTTCTTTCTTTTTGTGTTCCTAAACTGCCAAAGGCTCCACCTAGTTTTATGGCAAAAGGTTCTAAAAATTTTAAGAGCTTAGGGTAAGGAATTTGTTCAACCCCAGCCACTAGTTTTGATTTATGATATAATTGTATGCCTGGGTCGTTTTCAATAAGCATTGCCGTATTAAATGCATCGTAGCAGCATTGTCCATTTCTAAATTTGCGAGCTGTTACAGTTTCTTCAGTAGTATAGGTTCTATATGTTGCAGCTCCAGTAATGATATTTCCATTTTTATATTTTGATAAAAAATTTCTAGACTCAAGAATTAGAGGATTTGATTCTAAGGTTTCTTCAGCAATGTTTAATGGTAATGCCGTTTCAGGCCAAATAAAAAACTCAGTGTTTTTTTGCCCTAAAGAATCGGAGAGATTAATCAGTTTCCTTACTTGTTCTATTTCAGATATTCCGTCGAACTTTTCATTGTAAGGATCGATATTAGGTTGAACAACTACGATGTTGCTTGGATTTATTTTCTCAATATAATTACTGTAAATAGAGTAAGATAAAAGAATAGGACTGATGAGTAAAATAAATGGAATGAGATAAGGTTTTACTTTATTAAATACTTTATCTGAAATTGAACTAGATTTTATATACGCTCTAAATAGAAGTAAGTTAGTAGCAAGTACCCAGAAACTTCCTCCGAATACTCCTGTATACTCATACCATTGTATCCACGATGGATGTTGTGCAAACCCATTTCCAAGAGTCATCCAAGGCCAAGAGAAGCCCCAATGATGATGGAAGAACTCCATGCCAATCCAAGCAGAAATAAAAAATACAGAACTAAAAAAATGGTTAATATATTTTTTAACAAAATGGTATGCTATCAATACCAAACTCATCATACTCGAATTTAGTAATACGGCAATGACCATGCCGATAGCTGAGGCATTCCATATCCAATAGCTGCAGGCTAAGTTCCAAACAAGAAATGAAAGGAAACTATATCTAAATAAATACCTTGTACTTTTAATTTCTTTTGAATGGCTTAATTCATCTTCGATAAGAAGTAATGGAATAAAAGCGAAAAAAAGTAAGATGCTTATGCTTTGTGTTGGCCAAGCAAGCCAAAACAATAAAGCACTTGTTAAACTAAATAAGAAATATTTTTTATGATTCGTCATCATCTGCATATTTATTTTCCTTTTTGTGTTTTATTTTATTTCCAGATAAACAAATTACAAACTCTCCCTTTATTGGATTGTCGGTGAAATGTTGAAGAAGTTCTGTAGCAGTACCTCTAACTGTTTCCTCAAATTTTTTGCTAATCTCTCTAGAGATAGTCATGTAGTGGTCTGTCCCAAAATTCAGAATAACTTCCTCCAATAGTTTTGTTAAACGGTGTGGAGATTCGTAAAGAATGATTGTATCTTCAATCGTTTTTAGAAACTCCAGTCTTGTTTTTCTTCCTTTCTTTTGTGGAAGAAAGCCTTCAAAATAAAACTTATCGGAAGGTAAGCCTGAATTTACGAGAGCAGGAACAAAGGCTGTTGGTCCGGGTAAGGTTTCAATAGCTATATTTTCTTTTACACATTCTCTAACAAGGAGAAAACCAGGGTCAGATATTGCAGGGGTTCCAGCATCGCTAATGAGAGCAATGATTTTACCATCATGAAGCATTTTAATTACTTCTTTAAGTGCATGATGCTCGTTATGTTGATGGTGAGAAAGGATTTTCTTTTCGATTTCGAAATGCCTAAGTAGCTGTATTGCATTCCTAGTATCTTCGGCAAGTATTAGATCAACCTCCTTTAATATTCGAATAGCCCGAATAGTAATGTCTTCGAGATTTCCTATTGGTGTGGGTACAAGGTATAATTTACCACTCATATAGGCGAAAATAGCTCAAATAATAAGGCTTCACAAATCTTATGAATAATTATCCGGTATTATTGCTTAATCAATAGAATGAAAGCACATTTTATTATCTTTGGACAAATTTATAAGTTATGTTATTAGTACCGTTTATCAGAGAGAATCGCGAGCATGTAATTGAGCGTTTACAAAGAAAGAATTTTAAGAATATTGGCCTAGTGGATACCATTATTGCCTTGGATGAAAAACGCAGATCCTTGCAGAATCAATCAGATACGGTAGCTTCAGAAGCTAATGCGCTTGCTAAGCAAGTTGGAGAGTTAATGAGAGCAGGCAAAAAAGAAGAAGCAGAAAGTGTAAAAGCTAAATCAGCAGAATATAAAGACCAAATAAAATCGTTTTCGGATCAATTAACACTTGCCGAAGAAGAGCTTTATCAAGCATTAGTTCAACTTCCCAATTTACCACACGCTTCAGTTCCAGAAGGTATTACTCCTGAAGAAAACGAAGTGGTATATGAGTGGGGTACAATACCTACTTTACACGAAGGTGCTAAACCTCATTGGGAACTAACTTCTCAATATGATATTATTGATTTTGAGCTTGGAGTGAAAATCACAGGTGCTGGTTTCCCTGTATACAAAGGAAAAGGGGCACGTTTACAAAGAGCACTTATTAACTTCTTTTTAGATGAAGCCATAAAAGCTGGATACATGGAAGTAATGCCTCCTCATGTGGTTAATGCTGATTCTGGTTTTGGAACAGGTCAGTTGCCCGATAAAGAAGGACAAATGTATCATATGCAAATAGATGATTTGTACATGATCCCAACCGCAGAGGTTCCTGTTACCAATTTGTACAGAGATGTGATATTAAAAGAAGAAGATTTACCTGTAAAAAATGTTGCTTATACTCCATGCTTCAGAAGAGAGGCTGGATCTTATGGAGCACATGTTAGAGGATTAAATAGATTACATCAATTTGATAAAATTGAAATTGTTCAAATTGCTCACCCCGATAAATCATATGAAGTATTGGAAACAATGGTTGCTCATGTGAAATCATTGCTTGAAAAATTAGAAATTCCATACCGAATATTGAGATTATGTGGTGGTGATATGGGCTTTGGATCTGCACTTACTTACGATTTCGAAACCTATTCTACAGCTCAAGGTCGTTGGTTAGAGGTTAGTTCTACATCTAATTTTGAAACGTTTCAATCGAACAGAATGAAATGTAGATTTAAAACTAAGGATGGGAAAAACCAATTAGTACATACATTAAACGGAAGTGCTTTAGCCTTACCTAGAATTGTTGCCACATTATTAGAAAATAATCAAACACCAGATGGAATTAAGATTCCTGAAGTGTTAGTACCTTATACTGGTTTTAGTACTATAAATTAGTAGCTGGTGAATAGTGACTAGTGACTGGAAAAGTACTATTCACCAGTCACTAACTACTAAAATCAGCGTCTATTAATAACCGCTTCCTTACTTTCAGGTTTGAGTTTAATTCGCCATGTAAAACCTTTGAGTGTAAGCTCTTCTTTTTCTACTTGGTCGAGTGGAGAGAAAGTAGCATCTGGTTTCACCAGAAAGTTTACTTTTTGAACCTTATTATCTTTAAAACGAATAATCATATTACTACAATCGGCTCTATTTACTCCAATATATTCTCCTGGCTTTTTCTCTTCTTTGGCGTAATAAACACTTTGTCCGTTTCCTTCTACATTTAATACTTGTAACTCATTCTGAACAAAATTACCAACCATATTTTTGCCTCTTATTTGGTCGAATTTTGTAGTGTCGAGCGAATCAACCATTACTAGAAAGGAGTTATTGTATAGATTCATTTTATCTAAATCACCATTCTTTAATTGTAAAGTGATGAAATCGGCAGTCATTTGTGCATTTTGAGACCAAATGGTAGGGTTGCGGTAACAACTCATGGTAGAGTCTTTGTAAGTATATACCATCGAGTCGCATCTTGCTTGTAAATCTGATTTAAAAGCTCGTACATCGTGGTAAGCGATAAGTGTTCTATAGGTCATTGTTTTGTCCATAAAACTTCTTAAGGTATCTGCTGATAAAAAGAGAGAATCATTATCTACTAATACAATAACATAAGCCTTATCGGTAACAATCGACGATTCTGTTTTTTTATTATAGTTTGCTTTGTTTCCTTTAAGTATAATTTTTTGAGCTGTATCAACAAAAGTGATATTCTTATTTGCTCTTCCTATACCTTTGGTCCTATCATAGTATAAAAAATCTCCAGACAATGTTTGTGAACCGCTTTTATAATATGGGTTTTTGTTGAATTGTGCTATATCGGTAATTGTGTTGTAGGTTCCAGATTCTGCATATAATAAATCCTCTTCAGAAGTGATTGTTGTGGGACCTAAGAATGTAGCTATCCTGGTTTTTGAATTATATTTTAAAGTATCGGATTTTAGTAAGTACTTAGGGTTCGTGAGCACAACATCTTTTTTGAAATAGGCATCAGAAGTATTAGCATAATAGTACCCTAATTTACTTGTCAACACATTCTCATCATTAGTTATTTTACCTCCTTGAGTATAGGTAGCAATTCTATTTTTTGTATCATAATTCAATACACTTGTGGTTAGAACCATTTCGTTATGAATTACTCTTACATTTTTATTGAATTTTGCGATTTTGGTATTTCCGTCGTAATTGAGGAAATCTCCAAAAAGCTGTAATGAGTCTCCCTGTACTATTCTAACCTTCCCATAGGCATCAACTGAATTTCTAACATCATACAAAAGAGCCGAATCGCAATAGAAATATACATTGTCTTGTTTGAACTGGCAATTCCCTTTTAGTTTTTTAATTTGTTCATCGCCTAGCTTAATAAATTCAAATAGGTCAGCATTCAATACTTCAACACGACTTGTTTTTTGTGAGAACCCAATGAAGGGTATAAAAAAAATGATTAGTAATAGTCGTATTGTTTTCATGAATGGCAAAAATACTCGATTTAATTTATCTAAAGAACGCATTTCGGGGATTTTAGATACTTTTGTATAAAATGTTAGTTAAACTTAAGGAACATATACTTAAAAAAAGCCTATTCAGCGAATCAGATAGGCTGTTGCTGGCCGTTAGCGGGGGTATAGATTCTATGGTTATGCTGCATCTTTTCCAACAATTACCCTATTCTTTTGAAGTAGCCCATATGAATTTTGGTTTAAGGAACGAAGAGTCGGATGCCGACGAGCAATTCTTAGTAGACTACTGTGAAAAAAATAAGATAAGGTTGCATTGTAAAAAAGTAGAGACTCTAGATCATTCAAAATCGGCCAGAATATCAATACAGATGGCTGCAAGAGAGTTAAGATATCAATGGTTCGATGAATTAAAGTTGAAGTTTGGATTTAAGCATTTGATTACCGCTCACCATAGCGACGATTCTATTGAAACTATATTTATAAATATAATTAGAGGAACAGGATTAAGAGGGCTAAGAGGGATCGTAAATAATGAACAAGCAATAAGACCATTGTTGATTTTCAATAGAGACGATATTGAGAAGTATGTACAAAACTATAATATATTATGGAGAGAGGATTCGTCGAATGCTACTACTAAATATTTAAGGAATAAACTAAGACATACGATTCTACCTCAGTTTGACGAACTGAATAATAGTTGGAGATTGGGTTTTATGCAATTAGCAGAAGATGTAAGTACTTCTGAAAAGATACTCGATGACTTTTATCAGAAACATAAAAATGAAATTTTCGTAGATAACAAGATATGGTTAGATAAGCTCGAAAAATCTAAGCACTCAGCATATATAATTAGGAGACTGCTTTCTGATTTTAATTTTAGTCATGCTACAATTGATGATATTATTGAGAATCTTGATATTCAGAAAGGTAAAGAATATGAATCATGGAGTCATAGATTAATTAGGGAAATTGATTTTTTTGATGTAATAGAAAAAAGCGAACAACAACCTGGGGATGACTTTCGTTATGTGTTAAATACTGATCAAAGATTATATATTAATGAAAAAATATATGATTTATCGATAGAAAATAAGTTAGATATTGATTTGCAATTTATAAAAGGTGATGCCTATTTAGATTACAACAAACTTGATTTTCCGTTGTTACTAAGGAAATGGCAAGCTGGCGATTGGTTTGTTCCACTAGGGATGAAGGGAAGAAAGAAGTTAAGCGATTATTTTGTCGATGAAAAATTTACAATTCAAGAAAAAGAAAATACCTTTGTATTAGTATCATCTGAGAATATTGTATGTATCTTAGGCCATCGTACAGATGAAAGATATAGAGTCGGCGATAATACAAAAATTATATATCACATAAACAGACAGCATGGCTAAGCATGTATTATTTCAAGAGCGTCAGACATTGGGGAACATCAAGTTCTGGACCACTCGACGTTTCGTGCTTGCACTTTTCTGTTTTGTGGCCTATTTTATTTCTGAGGAAAGGAATAGAGATCAGGAAGCGGATTTGTTTTTAGTAGTTGGCTCTGGTATATTATTTATATCTATTTTATTTATTTTTCTTACCCATTACAGAACTGTTATAGAGAATGGAAGTTTAATTTTAACAGGTATATATAATACTAAAAAAGTGAAGATTGATTTAAATAGTATTGTCAGTTCTGAAATTACTAGATACAGTCCATTTGTTGTAAACAATCCAGTATATAATTTACATAAAAAAGGAACCATTCGTTTTTATGCATATGGAAAATATGCTGTAAAAATTACCGATAAAGATGGGTTGATCTATTTAATTGGCTCACAAGATCCAATTGAACTGGATGCCGTGATAAAGTCGGTTATTAATAAATAATTTTCAGTTTACGAGAATTCGTAAACTGAAAATTATATGGAGTATTATTTCTTAAGACCTATTTCTCTCAAACGTTCATCTAAATACTGCCCTGCAGTATAATCATCGTAAGCTTTTGGGTGAGTATCATCTATACATGATTCTAAGCAAGCTAAACTCATTTCAGAGCGAGGATGTAAGAAGAATGGCACCGAATACCTAGAGGTTCCCATTAATTCACGAGGTGGATTTACAACTCGGTGAGTTGTCGATTTTAATTTATTATTAGTAAGACGTTGAAGCATATCGCCAACATTTACAACAATGTCGTCTACATCTGCTTTAATTGGATACCATTCACCTTCTCTTGTTAATACTTCTAAGCCATCTGCACTAGCACCAATTAGAAGAGTAATAAGGTTGATGTCTTCATGAGCACCAGCACGAACAGCATCTGGAGCTAAGCTATCAGGGTCTGTTATTGGGAAGTAGTGTATGCCTCTTAGGATACTGTTTCCATTTTTAATTTTAGCATCGAAATAGGTTTCTTCTAAACCTAAGTATACTGCAATTGCTCTTAATATATGGGTTCCAGCAAATTCTAATTTTTTAAATACTTCTTTTGTAATTTCGTTAAATCGAGGTAGTTCATCAACGAGAATATTGTCGGGGTATTCTTCTTTCGACATTACTTCGCCCTCAACAAATTGACCAACTTGCCAAAATTCTTTCAAGTCAGGAGTGGTAGAATCTTTTGCTTTCTCTCTCCCTTTGCTCGTATAACCACGTTGACCAGCAAGTTCAACAATTTCATATTTTCTTTTGATTTCTTCACTTAAATCAAAAAGCTTTTTTACTTCAACATACAATTCAGCCATAAGCTCTTTACTCATGCCGTGATTTGCTATAGTCACAAAACCAGTTTCATTAAATGCTTTTCCAATGCCATCTGAGAAAGCTTTTCTTTGATTCGCATTGCCTTGGATATAGTCATTTAAATCCAAGCGAGGAATGTTTACAGTTGCCATAATTTGTTGTTTAAAGATGCAAATTACTAAAATGTGTTTGATTTTATATCCTTACTATTAAAAATATAAATTTAATTAAAACATGCTATGTGGCTTTAAATCTCAATATTTATTCATCTTCATCTGGTTTTTCCTGTAGCTTTTCCTTTAATTTTTGCAAACTAGTTTTTGGTTTCTTACTTGTACTATCGGCTTTTACTGAGGGTGTAGAGACTTTCTGTTTAGGCTGTGGGATGTCCTTTTCCCAATCTGCCGACTCTTCTTTTATAGTTTCTTTGAACTCTTTTTCTTTTTTAAACCAAGAACCAAATTCATCCTTTAATACTTTTTTTATCTCAACTCTTTCTTGTTTAAAATCTTCAGCTATCTTTTTTCTAATTTCTTTTTTGTCTAATGAGAATTGTGGATTAGTAGCTTGCCCATACATTCTAATATACAGTTTTGTATTTCCAGATCCATCTGGTTCTATTTCTCCAAATCGTTCATCCCCCAATCTTTTCGATTTCCTTTTAATGAAATCCGACAATAACATTTGCAAGTGATAATCGATGTTATTATCAAAATTGTGAGTGCCGGATAACCTAAGGTTTAGAGCATTAGATTTAATTTCCATATCTGGAATAAAGATGGTTCTATTTTTTATTTCGATTGTATTTTCTAGGTTGGAGAATTTTAAATTTTTCAATTCATTTACATCTATATATTTCCCCAATGCTAACATTGGTTCAAAATTTAATAGCTCCCCATTCTCTATGAGTATATTTCCTTTTGCATAAAAATCATCCAGAATTGTATTTAGATTTTCATCCCAAATCATATTTATTTTCATACTAGATGAAATTCTTCCTCTAATATTTTTGTCTGTTAATATCTCAATTCCAAAATTATTGAATTCTCTAAATAAATTGCTTACATCAACCTTGTTTAAGGTTAGGTCGATATCCATTGGCATTTTATTTTTTTGTTTCGTATTGAAGTTTAGTTTTGCAAACACTAAACCCTTCTGCGAGTTAAATACTAAATAATCAGTATTTATGATTTGATCTTTTATAAGCAGAGCTCCCTCCACATTTAATGCTTGGAATGGCGAAAATTGAACCTCCTTCACTTTAAGTGTTATGTTCGAAGTTAAACGAGGATTTATTTTTAATCGGTACGGTTCTTCCTCTGTACCATTCGCTGATGAACCTAATAGTTCCTTTAAATCAATCTTATTAGACAAAAGTGTGGCATCCATTTCTAAATCTTCATTCTCTGTTAGAAGAAATGAAAATAGATTTCTAAAAAAACCTTTTATCGTAAAGTCAGAATTCCCTATGTTAAAAGTCATTTCGTTAATTCTCAAATCAGATTTTTGAAAATTATAAACACCATTAATGTTTTCTATCGGTAATCCATATTCACCAGTTGTTAGGTTTGTGTTTGATAAGCTAATTCTTCCTTCGCTTTCAATATGTTTTATGGTATTATCTTTTTTTAGATCTTCTACTCTTGCTTTTAATTTTAAATTAATATCTATTTCTCCACTTTTGAAGTTTATTTTTTGAATTGGCCATAACTTTTGAAGCTCAACAAGTGATTGTTTTGTTTCAATTGATAAATCGATATAAGGATTGTTTAGTTGTGTAATAACTATTGATCCTTTTATGGGTCTATTTTGATACTTGGCAACAAATGATTTGATGTTTAATATGTCGTCGTTGGTATTGGTAGTAGCGCTATTGGTGTATTGAAGATCGAATGTTAATTCTTTTATTTCTTGATTTTTTACATTTTCGTTGTTGATAATAACAGTTGCGTTTTGAAAACCTAAATTTACCGTAACTAGTGGGGTAGTGTTTTCTTCTAAACTTCCCAAAAGCTTAAGATCAAAAAACATATTTCCGTTGCTTTTATAGTCTTTAAGTTGTGAGATATACTTTTGAGGTAGTAAGCTAATAAAAGATTGAATATCTAAATCACGTCCGGATGCTAATAGGTTAATATTTTTCACCGAATTAGAATAGGTAATATTACCATCTAATTGTAAAATCATTTTCCCAATAGTGATACTAGTCTCTTCAAATTTATAATTTGAATTTTTTAAATCCACAAAGAAATTAGTATTTAAAGTTAGGGTTTTGTTTTTCAAGTATGACGTATTCTCAATATTTATAGCATGTATATTTATATCGGCTATAAGTTTTAAGTCAAACGCATCTGAATTGAAATTTCCTATTGCTTTAAGCTGATCAACATCGGTTCTATATACATGTTTAAGTTGTTCATCTATATGTAAAATGGAGGTGTTGATTAAGATGATTTCGTCGATATTAAGCTTAAAGTCCGAATCTGATGATTCTGTTTTTGAAGGTTTAAGGATGTTGAAATTGGCTATACCATCTTTATTTATTTTTGATGTCCATATACCATTTTTTATATATAGCTTCTTTACATGGTAGTTCCCATTGTATATATCCCAAATATTAAAGAAAAGAGAAATTTCTTCGGCACTCAGCAAAACATTATCATGTGCCTCGTATGAGTCGTAAATAAGTACATCTGGGAAGCTTAAACTGATAAATGGGAAGTGTTGAAAGTAGCTAAGTTCGATCTTCCCAACTTTTATTGGTGTATTTACTTGTTCGTTTAATTGTTGTAACGCTGCTGTTTTTATCTCCTTCTCATAAATGAACACAAGGATAATCCCTTGTATAACAAGCAATAAAAGTATGGCAATGGCCCAAAGGAGCACTTTTTTTATTATTCTCATTTATGTATTGATAGATAAAAATACAATCAAACATACTTAAACTCCGTTTTTTTGAAAATATTTTTTGGAATAATTAAAAGAGTTCTATATTTGCAGTCCCAAATAAGGGCTCAGCTGGTTCAAACATCCCGATTATATCAGGAATAGTCACTGAATAAAAAAGGAGGCTTAGCTCAGCTGGTTCAGAGCATCCCGATTACATCGGGAGTGGTCACTGGACAAAAAGATAAAATAAAGGAGGCTTAGCTCAGCTGGTTCAGAGCATCTGCCTTACAAGCAGAGGGTCACTGGTTCGAATCCAGTAGCCTCCACAACCCCGACAGACGTCGGGGTTTTTTTATGAAATATAGTCAAGGAGGAGAGAGATGGTAGTGTATATTTTATATTCAATTCAGAAGAAACGTTATTACGTTGGTTCCACAGCAAATTTAGTTGAGCGTATAAAAAAGCATAATAGAAAACATAAAGGATTTACAGGCAAGGTACATGATTGGGAATTAGTTTATAAGGAAGAGTTTATAGAAAAGAACAAAGCTTTGCAAAGAGAGAAAGAAATCAAATCGTGGAAAAGTAGGCTAATGATAGAGAAATTAATTAAAGGAGAATGATTGGTTCAGATCATCCCGATTACATCGGGAGTGGTCACTGGTTCGAATCCAGTAGCCTCCACAACCCCGACAGACGTCGGGGTTTTTTTATGAAATATAGTCAAGGAGGAGAGAGATGGTGGTATATATTTTATATTCAATTCAGAAGAAACGTTATTACGTTGGTTCCACAGCAAATTTAGTTGAGCGTATAAAAAAGCATAATAGAAAACATAAAGGATTTACAGGCAAGGTACATGATTGGTTCAGATCATCCCGATTACATCGGGAGTGGTCAAGGTTCGAATCCAGTAGCCTCCACAACCCCGACAGACGTCGGGGTTTTTTTATGAAATATAGTCAAGGAGGAGAGAGATGGTAGTGTATATTTTATATTCAAATTAGAAGGCAAAGCTACTACCTATAATCCATCTATATTTATTGCTCATATGAGGATCTCTTAGATTTTCTATGATGGGTTTTTGGAAATTTATGCTCCAATTCCAGTTTTTATAATACATATCTAATCCTGGATTAATATAATAGCTAGTCCCATTAGTAGTATTTTGGCTTATGCCTTGATCTTTATCCTCTTGAGCATGTTCAATAAGAAATCCTATCGAAGGAATGAGATTAATATTATGGTGTTCATATATATAAAAGAGATTTGTACTCGAAGATATTCTGTCTGCAAACTTGTACTCATTTTTATTTGTAGTATTCAATTTGTAAATCAATTCTTCATTGATACCATAGGATTTATATTTTAGTAAATAGCCTATGTTATAAATAAAATCCCATGAACCAGTTCCTGTTTGTATATGTGGGTCTAAATTTCCAGCATTAGATTTTAGATTAAATTGCCCAGTAGGCGCTTTCAATCCAATACCTATTATTATTCGTTGTGAAAACAATTCATCTTCAGAAGAACTTCTAAAAATTTGATAACGCAATAATGCTTGTGCATCGCCAATTGAATTGTATGAATCAAGTACAAGGCCTTTGTTTTCAATGCTATTCATTGAATATGGGATAACAGCTAATAATTGCATTTTTCGACCAATTCTCCATTGCGCCCACACTTCAATGGTTTGAAATGTTCTCCATTCTGTTGTAGTAGCATCTGAATGAGATACTCCGTTGTGAGTATGTTGTCTATTGGATTCATACAAACTAAAACGATACCTTAAATTGATATTATTTTTTGTTTGATTAGGATGGATGCCCAAGTACAAACTACACATATCACAACCAGCTTCAGCAATTGTTGAAAGAGAAATTAATATACAAACAAGAAAAAATTTTGAATTAAATTTTTTCATATTGTTTTTAATAAAAAGTGATAAGCTCCCCGAAGGGAGCTTTATTATTAATGTTCGTGGTTGTGTACATGTCCAACTGAAAACATACTAGCATAATTGTTAGCAATATTAACAGAAAATGGACTGAACATTACCATACTATTGGTACTGAAGTTTATGTTTGTGCTTCCTTGTAATACTTTTCCAGCATCAACATACATATGTACTTGAGGGCCCTCGTCGCCATGCGCTTCTCTTACCTCAGCTTTATCATCTCCGAATCCGAGAGTAATTGTTTTTATATTATTTATAGTAGGTGATGCAGGGTCATATCCACCATATCCACCTATATGATAAGTGAATGGCGACATTGCAACTACAGTGTCTGTTGGATCGTTGTATTGGCCTTCCATTTTCAAGAAGATATAACCAGAATTCCAAACCCAATACATTCCTGCTGCTGCTCCACCTGCATCTAGAGAACTAGGCCTTTCGCTGCTAGGTTTAGTATTCATTAAGCTATCAATACCAATAGTTAACTTAACTCCAATATAATTGCCTTCAGGAATTTTCAAAGTTACTTCTCTGCTCGCGCTATTACTTTCTTTAACTAAGAAATAACTACTGTCCTGAGGGACTGTATATGTTGTATTGTCTTCATTGATAAAAACTAGATTACTTACAAAGTAATCGAATTTTGAAACCGAGTAAGATTGACCTAGAGCATTGGTGTAAAACGGAGAATCTAGTACTAAATTAAGTGATCCAACACGGTTGTCGAATTCAAGAACGATATATCCACGTCTGTTAGGATCAATTTCGTTTGGTGTAGGTGTAACAGTATCTTCTTTTTTGCACGCAGATAAAAGTAGAGTAGCTGCGATGCTAAATAATAATATTTTTTTCATCGAGTATTTGTTTATGTGTTTCCACTATAGAACACAAGTTTGGTTAATATTTATTTTAATAAAACGGAAATAATATTAACTAATACAGGGAGGATGAAAAATAGAAGTGGTAAATGTTTGATTGAAATCTTCAACCAAAGGTTGATATTTTGTTATTATAGTGAGGTTAGATTTAATTGATGTTTTTTCTTGATGATAGAAAACCTCGTCTTTAATATTTTTTAATACATTCACAATAATACCTTCTGCTTTTTGTTCAGAAGTTTGTTTTTCAATAAAACATTTTCCTCGACAACAAGAATCAGGCACATCTTTGTTAACACACAATTGCTCAATTACATATTCCTTCTCTAATTCATAAAAGGCAAATACAATAGACTTGTGGAGTGTACTCACAAGAATAATGATAGCAATGAATGTAGAAAAAAGTTGTTTCACAGGGCAAATATATGAATTACGACTACGTAATTATGTGATTAAAGTCATAAAGTAAAAAATGTACAAAAAATATGCCAAGAGGGTTTGTTGATGAAGTTGTTGTATTGTTTAATTCAGCACCTCTTCCAATATATGGTGCGATTTCAATCCCTTAAAATTAGGTAAGTGCCATTCGTAATACCGAATTAAATCCATTAACAATTGTTTCCTAGTTTCTGCAGCTATTCTTATGTTTTGTATTTCTTCGAATGTCGATTGAGTAAATGCAAATAATGTTGTTGTACAGTTTTCGTTTATGTATAACGGATGATCTGGCATTTTTTCTACAAACTCAGCGTTTTTCATGTCGAAATATTTAGGGCTGGTTGAACTCGCTTGAGGAAAAAATCCGAGGTATTTGGTATACCTTAACATAAACCAAATATGAAAATTAGACACAGAGTTCTCTGTTAGATCTAGTAGTTCAATAGCTTTAAAAATGAACTCAAATAATGCCTCATCAGCAGGTTGTTCTTTAAGTGTTTGATAAAGTAGTTCACATATAAATAAAGAAACAGATGTTTTAATCACATCTGATGATAGATGATTTAGTACAGGGTCATTTTTTAATTCTGAAACCCTTTGCAAGCCTCCGTTCTCCTTGTGGTAAACAACCATCTGGACTAGGTGCAAGGGTTGAATCATTGAGGTGCGAATTTTCGACTTGTTTTTTTTTACACCTTGTAATAGGTAAGATTGTATTCCGAATTTTTCTGTATAAATATGTACTACCAAACTACTTTCTGAGTATGGTGTACTTTTTAAAATAATACCTCTGCTTTTATGAAGCATTAATGAACAAATAATATTTTATTTACCATTTTCTCTACACCTTCTTCATCCGTAGAGAACACCAAATATACACCAGAGCTTACACGTTCACCTTCGAAATTTTTTCCATACCATATCGCTTGAGCTCCATTTGCTTTTGAGTGATAAACAATTTTACCATTAATATCAGTAATTTTAACATCAGCATTTTGTACCAATCCATCAATTGCAATAGGACCAGTATAGGTCTCTCTAACAGGATTAGGAAATACCTTCACTATTTCTTGGTTCTTATCAGTTCCCTCTGTCGCATCACTTCTGTAAGAAATGATTCCTTCATCAGAAGCAAAAAATACTTCTCCAGTTGTTGGACTAATCGCTATATCATTTATATGATTGGATAATAATGGACTATTACTCTTGTTAAAATAATGTATTTGTTTGGTTCCATCATCAGAAAACAACCACGCACCATTTGTAGTACCTATCCATTTTCTATTGCCTCCATCCACTTTAATACAGGTAATATTTTCATTTTCTAATAATGATTGTACAAATTCTCCATCAATTACTTTTACTGGTTGCCCATCAATATTATCGCTTGTTAAAATGGTAGAAGCATTATAGAAAACTACTAAGCCTTTGTTCGTTCCTGCCCAAATCTTACCGTCTTTATCTTCAGTAATGCATAATACTTCAGTGGCATCTTTTGGTAGATTCCCAAATCCTTCTCCAGATTGAAGTCTTTTGTAACGCAATGTACCATTCGCATCTTCATTAAAAACTAATATTGCGTTACTTTTTGGAATACAAACCCATTTGTTATCATTTCTATCAATAGTTAAATCAGAAACATATTTTAGTTCTTGAAATATGCCTGGGAATTCATAAGCTTTCCATTGCCCATTTGATCTTCTTACAGAAATAGGTTTGTTTGCCCAATGGTTTGATACCCATAATTGATTTTTTGAATCAAATGCTATACCCGTAATTCTATATTGCCCTGTATTTCCTACTGCTTCTCCTATTGTTGAGTTGTGATAGCTGTAATTTCTAACAAATTCACCATTATTCATTTCGACTAAGCCTTTCCAAAAAGTGCCATAGTACTCTCTTCCACTAATAGGGTCTATTGCAACAACACAGAAATCATAAAACGAATCTATCTGTGGGTAATTTAAATAATTTCTATTTAACCATACCCCATTTTCTAATTTATAGGTTCCATTTTTGGTGTATTTATTAGTGTAATTATCTCCAACAGTACCAGATGCAACTATTAATTTATCTTTATTTACAGCAAGCCTTCTTGCCATTGCTTGGTACGGACCGTTGGGATGGTAATTTCCAGTTTCATTATATTTTGTATATCTAACTATACCCTTTACATAATCTGAAATCCATAATGCTCCAGTATTGTCGTAGGTTGCAGATGTAACTGTACCAGAAAATCCATTGGTATAATAAACATCATCGGGCAATAAATATTGGTCGTAGGTTCTGGTTGATATTGGTTCAATGACTAATAAACGAGAGTGATTTACTTTTAATTTTTTTGTGTTTGAATGAAATATACTTTGAGATTTTGACCATATATTATCTTTGAAGATATTTATGGAGTCTCCATATTTTGCAATTAACATATTGTTATATTCAATAAGAGAAGTTGCAATAGTACCCGATGGATAATTTTGTATTGCATTATGCTTAGTCCAATTTTGATAATTACTCAAATTTGGATTATTTGCATCAGCTTCTAATATTCCACTATCTGTCGCTGCGTATATTTTATTTCCAAGTAATGCAATATTATACACAGCTAAACTTGACCCATTAGCTCCTAAATAGTAAGTATCTTTAATTTCGTTTTTACTGAAATCATATAATACAGAACCAAAACCACAATTTATATAAGCCACACCGTTAATACAATCTATAGAATTCACGCTTTTAAGACCAGTGATTTCTTTCTTAAAGATATCGTCGATGTTTATTATCTCTTTGTTTTTGATAATATCTAGTTTGGTATTTTCATAGGCAATAATTATTGCTCCAGAGTTCTTATCTATGCTTGCTGTTTTAATTTTCACCTCAGATAAACCGTCAATTTTAGTTATGATATCGTAGGTGCTATCAATTAAATTAAAAGTAAAAACTCCAGATTGGCTAATTCCATACAATGTATTACCCGATTCCAGAACTTCAACTACTTGTTGATATGGCATATAAGTCCTCCAAGAACCAATTGGGCTTGTTTGGGCATAACTATTTATATTATAGGTTATTAGCGTTAATAATAGTATAAAATATCTCATTTATCGACTTTAATTGACTAATTAACAAAAAATCCGCCTATTTATTATTTTAAATGGTTTAAATAACAAGGAATATGTAACTAAATCTCAAAAAAAAATGGCAAATTTGCAGCTTGCTAAAAATAGCCATTATAAGTATTTATTTCGTTTAACATGTGGGGTAGACTAGGAGAATCAATTTTAAGGAACAGAATAGTTCTTTTGATCATTATATTTATTGGAGTGGGCTTTATGGCCTACAAAGGAAAAGATGTAGAGTTAGCTTTTGCTGGTGCAAAAGTTCTTCCAGTTACCGACCCTGCCTATCTAGAATATAACAAATTTAAAGCTCAGTTTGGTGAAGATGGAACCATGATGGTTCTTGGAGTTCAGACTGAGAAGATTTTTGATAAGGATTTTTATAACGATTGGAAAGTTCTAGGGGATAAGATTGATAGTATAAAAGGGATATCAAATGTACTCTCTGTTTCACATGCTTTTGAGTTAAGTAAAGACACTATAAATAAAAGTTTTAAACTTAGTAAGGTTCATAATGGACTTGCAGTAAGTCAGGAACAATGTGATAGCATTAAGCAACAAATTCTGAGTTTACCATTTTATGAGAAGTTAATTTTAAATATAGATTCTAACTCAACTCTAATGGCAATTAGTTTTGATAAGAACACTCTGAATACTCGAAATAGAGCTCCGGTTACTGCTGAGATAATGAAGTATGCTCAAGAGTTTGAAGCAAAACACAATATAACCTTACATTATTCTGGATTACCATTTATAAGAAGTATTATATCAGTTAAAGTTTCAAAAGAATTTGAACTTTTCTTAACATTAGCAGTAATTATTACAGCAATTATTTTATTAATATTCTTTAGGTCGTTCTACGCGGTGGTATTTCCAATTATGGTAGTATTAATTGGTGTGGTTACATCTTTAGGTACACTAGTGTTGTTTGGTTATCAAATAACATTGTTAACGGGATTAATACCACCTTTAATAGTTGTTATTGGGATTCCGAATTGTATATTAATTTTAAATAAGTATCACACAGAGTATATGCTTTCGCAGGATAAATTGAAAGCAATGAGTACAGCAATACTAAGAGCTGGAGAAACAACTCTGTTTGCTAACTTAACTACTGCGATAGGTTTTGGTGTATTTGGATTAACTAGTTCTGAGATATTAACTCAATTTGGAATAGTTGCATCTATTAATGTAATGCTTACTTGGTTAATATCGTTAATATTGATTCCAATAATATTTAGTTATTTACCTAGCCCCAAACTTGGCCACACAAAACATTTAGATAATAGATATCTCAATCAATTTATAAAAGTAATTGATTTTTGGGTGCACAACCACTCAAGAAAAATATATATAGTAACAATTATCATTGTGCTTGTTTCTTTATTTGGCATGACGAAGATTAACGTGAATGGGTATATGGTAGATGATCTTCCTCAGAATGACCCAGTGTTAACGGATTTGAAATTTTTTGAAAGAAATTTCGATGGAGTATTACCATTAGAGGTACAAATTGATTCTAAACGCAAAAATGGATTGATGAATATTTCATCAATAAAAAAAATAGAGAAATTAGATAAGATGATGAGTTCTTATCCAGAATTTTCTAGATCAATTTCATTGAATGAAGTGTTGAAGTATTCGAAGCAAGCTTTCTATAATGGCAATCCTGAGTTTTACAAGTTGCCATCTGAAGCAGAAGCTGCATTTATTCTCAGTTATGCAAAAAATTCTGGCGGAAAAGGAAGTATGCTAAGATCATATATCGATTCGACGAATCGAATGACAAGAATCAGCTTCCAGGTTAAAGATGTTGGTTCTAATAGAATGAATGTATTACTAGCGGAAGTGAAAACTAGAGTAGATTCTATATTCAATCCTGAAAAATTTGATGTGCTTTTAACTGGAGCTAGTGTAATTTTTGTTGAAGGAGCTAATTATTTGTTATACAATTTAGCTGAAAGCTTATTAATTGCAGTAGGACTTATTTCTTTATTGATGTTGTATTTGTTTAGAACATTTAAAATGGTAATTATTTCTTTGTTGCCTAATATAGTTCCATTGATGATTACAGCAGGTATAATGGGATTTATGGGAATGAGTTTAAAACCAAGTACAATATTGATTTTTAGTATTGCTTTTGGGATTGCTTCAGATCAAACATTATACTTCCTAACTAAATTCAGACACGAACAGTTCACAAAAGATTGGAGTATCTCGAAGACAGTTTCAATGACACTTAAGGAAGCAGGCTTGAGTATGATATATACTGCGATAATTTTGTTTTTCGGATTTGGAATATTTGCAGCATCAAATTTTGGAGGAACAATCGCACTAGGGATACTATTGTCAATTACATTGTTAGTAGCAGTGGTATCAAATTTAATTTTATTGCCAACATTATTATTAAGCCTTGAAAAAAGGATAGAGAAGAAAAATAAAAAAGTATGAGTAAGTACCCAGAATATAAACAACTGAATTTATCTCAAATAGGTAAAGATGTATTGAAGTATTGGAAGGACCAGCAAATATTTGATAAGAGTATTAATACTCGGCCGGAAAGTAAACCCTATACATTTTACGAAGGCCCTCCTTCTGCTAACGGTATGCCAGGTATACATCACGTAATGGCTAGAAGTATTAAAGATATTTTCTGCCGTTATAAAACGTTACAAGGTTTTCAGGTTAAAAGAAAAGGTGGCTGGGATACTCATGGATTACCAATAGAGCTTGCTGTAGAGAAAGCATTGGGAATTACAAAAGAAGACATAGGGAAAAAAATATCGGTAGATGAGTATAATGCTGCTTGTAAAAAAGAAGTAATGCGCTATACCGACGTGTGGAATGACCTAACAGAAAAAATGGGTTACTGGGTAGATTTAAATAATCCGTATGTAACTTATCATAACGAATATATTGAAACTCTTTGGTGGTTGTTGCAACAAATGTATAATAAAGGATTGTTGTATAAGGGATACACTATACAACCTTATTCCCCAGCTGCTGGAACTGGCTTAAGCTCTCATGAGTTGAATCAGCCAGGCACATACAAAATGGTTAAAGACACCACTATTGTTGCTCAGTTTAAAATAAAAAGAGACAATCAATCAGAAAAAATAACAGAAGGAATTAATGCTGATGTTCATTTCTTGGCCTGGACAACTACACCATGGACCTTACCTTCTAATACAGCTTTAGCTGTTGGTAAAGAAATTGAATATGTATTAGTAAAGAGTTTTAATCAATATACTTTTGAACAAATACATGTTATCCTAGCTAAGGATTTATTTGGGAAATATTTTTCTGAGAAAAATGCAGACTTATCTCTTGAAGATTATAAACCAGGCGATAAAAATATTCCTTTTAAAATTTTAAAATCATTCAAAGGTAAAGATTTAGCAGGGGTAAACTACGAGCAATTATTACCTTATGCTACTCCAGAAGATGGCGATGCTTTTAGAGTTATTATTGGAGATTTTGTTACCACTGAAGATGGTACTGGTATAGTTCATATTGCTCCTAGCTTTGGTGCAGATGACTTTAGGGTAGCTAAACAAAATGGAATAGGATCACTTACTCTAGTAGATAAACGTGGAAAATTTGTGAGTGCAGTAGTTGACTTTGCAAACGAATTTGTGAAAGAGGATTATTTATCTACAGATGAAAAAGAAATTGAAAGAGTAAAGCAAGGAAGAGAGAAATATCTTTCGGTCGACGAACGTATTTCAATCAAATTAAAAACAGAAAACAAAGCTTTCAAAGTTGAGAAATACGAACATACTTATCCTCATTGTTGGAGAACTGATAAACCAGTTTTGTATTATCCCTTAGACTCTTGGTTTATAAAAACTACAGCATTAAAAGAGCGAATGGTGGAGTTAAACAAAACCATTAACTGGAAGCCTGAATCTACTGGTACAGGTCGTTTTGGAAATTGGTTAGAGAATTTAGTCGATTGGAATTTATCACGCTCTAGGTATTGGGGAACACCTTTGCCGATTTGGAGAACAGAAGATTCGTCGGAAGAAAAATGTATTGGTTCTGTTGCCGAATTAAAAGTAGAAATGAACAAAGCTTTAAGCTCTGACGCATTATCGGCAAGTGAAAAATCAAAGATGCAAGACATCATTAATCAATATGATAATAATACTTACGATTTACATAGACCTTATGTAGATGATATTATTTTGGTTTCTTCATCTGGAAAGAAGATGACCAGAGAGACTGATTTGATTGATGTATGGTTTGATTCAGGTGCAATGCCTTACGCACAGTGGGGCTTAGATATGCAGAAACTAAATTCAGGAGATAAACAACCTTTTGCAAATGGCTGGAATGGAGCATATCCTGCAGACTTTATTGCTGAAGGTGTAGATCAAACTAGAGGTTGGTTCTTTACATTACATGCAATTGCAGTATTGTTGTTCGATTCAATTGCGTATAAAAATGTGGTATCGAATGGTTTGGTTTTGGATAAGAATGGCAACAAAATGTCGAAACGTTTAGGTAACGCAGTAGATCCTTTTGATACCATAGAAAAATTTGGTCCAGATGCTACTCGTTGGTATATGATAAGCAATGCTGCTCCATGGGACAATCTCAAATTCGACCTCGAAGGCTTGCAGGAAGTGCAACGTAAATTTTTTGGAACACTCTACAATACTTATGCATTCTTTGCATTATATGCCAATATAGATCAGTTTGAGATTAATTCGGATGAAGTAATACCAGTTAATGATAGACCAGAATTAGATCGTTGGATTATTTCGAGTTTAAATGCTTTGATAAAAGATGTTGAAGAAGCCTATGAAAATTATGAACCACATAGAGCGGCTCGTTATATTCAATCGTTCGTAGATGAAAATCTGTCGAATTGGTATGTTCGTTTGGCTAGAAGAAGATTCTGGAGAGGCGAAATGACTGATGATAAGAAAGCGGCTTATGAAACACTCTTCGAATGTTTGGTCACTTGTTCTAAATTAATGAGTCCTATTGCTCCGTTTTTCTCCGATTGGTTATATAGAAACCTTACTAATGGAAGAGCTTTAATGGGTAATCAAGAAGAATCAGTGCATTTAACCACTTGGAACAAAGCTGATGAAAAATTAATAGATATTGAATTGAACGAGAGCATGCAATTAGCTCAGGATATTTCTTCAATGATTCTTTCTTTGCGTAAAAAAGTTAATATTAACGTTCGCCAGCCTTTACAAAAAGCTTTAATACCAATATTAGATGAACAGTTTGAGAAAAAAGTAGAGAGAGTAAAATCACTGATTTTATCAGAGACTAACCTCAAAGAAATTAGCTATATAAAAGATACAGAAGGGTTTATAAAGAAAAAGATAAAACCAAATTTCAAATCACTGGGAGCAAAAGTTGGTAAAGACATGAAAGAGGTTGCTGCTGAAATCTCAGCTTTTGAGCAAGAGCAGATTGCAAAACTTGAAAAAGAAGGCTCAATAACCTTAAAAACAGGTTCCTATGAGATTTCAATAGATGAAGTAGAGATTATTGCTGATGATATACCAGGTTGGTTAGTGAATGTGATGGGAAAACTTACTGTAGCATTAGATGTTCATATCAGTGAAGAATTACGATTAGAAGGTATTGCAAGGGAGTTTATCAACAGAATACAAAATTTAAGAAAGGATAAAGGATTTGAGGTTACCGACAGGATAAATGTAATGGTCGCTGAAAATGAATTTATTAAAGATTCAATAAATCATAATTTAAACTATATTTGCGCCGAAATTTTGGCGAACAAAATTGAGTTTGTCAAAGAGCTAACTATAAAGGAAAGGGTTGAAATAAATGAAAAAGAAATCAACATCAGCATCGAAAAAGCCAGCTAAAGTGGCTAAAAAGCCAGTTAAAGCTGCAAAATCGAGCGGTTCAACTAAAAAAGCAGTAGCTAAAGCGGCCCCTAAAAAAGCGGTGGCTAAAAAAGCTACAGCAAAGCCCACAGCTAAAAAACCTGTTGCAAAAAAGGCAGCTCCTAAGGCTAGCCCTAAAAAAGCAGTAGCTAAAGCACCTGCTAAAAAAGTTGCCCCTAAAAAGGCAGTTGCGAAAAAGGTAGTGGCAAAAGCAGCTCCTAAGAAAGCGGTAGCTAAGAAGGTAGTGGCGAAAGCGGCACCTAAAAAGGCGGTTGCTAAAAAGGCAGTAGTAAAAGCTGCTCCTAAGAAAGCGGTAGCTAAAAAACCAGTTACTAAAGCAGCACCTAAGAAAGCAATAGCTAAAAAAGTAGTTGCTAAAGCAGCACCTAAAAAAGTGGAAACTAAAAAAGTAGTAACAAAGAAGGTAGTGGCAAAAGCAGCACCCGCTAAAGTAGTAGCGAAACCTGTAGCTACTAAACCAGTTGAGAAAAAAGTCGAAGTAAAGAAAGTTGAAGTGAAAAAAGTTGTAGAGAAACCAACTCCAGTTGTTCCTTCAGCTCCTGAAAAGACCCGCTACTCAGATTCTGAACTACAAGAATTTAAAGAAATAATTGTTAGAAAATTGAACTCAGCTAGAGAAGAACTTCAATTACTAACAGAAACATTAAGTAATCCAAATAGTAATGGAACAGATGATACAGCTGGAACATTTAAAGTTTTGGAAGATGGTTCAGCAACACTAGAGAAAGAGCATGTTAACCAGTTAGCAGCCCGTCAACGTAAATTTATTGATCAGTTGGAAGCAGCATTGGTTAGAATTGAAAACAAAACTTATGGTGTTTGCAGAGAAACAGGTAAACTAATTCCTAAAGAGCGATTGAGAGCTGTACCACATACTACACTAAGTATGGAAGCTAAATTAAAACAGAATTAATATTTTTTAAATATCTTTACGAGAAGTATGCGATTTAATATCGCATACTTTTTTTATACACATGAAATTATACATAAAACCACTTCTCATTATTTTTGCTGTACTACTTGTAGATCAGGTATTGAAATATTGGATAAAAACTAATATGTATATCGGTGAAGAATTTAATGTGTTTGGAAATTGGTTCATTATTCATTTTACAGAAAACAATGGGATGGCCTTTGGCTTAGAATTAGGTGGAAGTTATGGTAAACTCGCACTTAGTTTATTTAGAGTCTTTGCAGTTTTTGGCTTAGGTTACATATTTCATTATGTGATAAAGAATAAGTATCATTTTGGATTAATTACTTGTGTTAGTTTAATTTTAGCGGGAGCATTAGGTAATATCATCGACTCTGTTTTTTATGGTAAATTATTTGGTTATGCTGGATATTTACACGGTAGAGTAGTAGATATGTTTTATTTCCCCATTATTCAAGGTTATTACCCAGATTGGATGCCATTTGTTGGAGGAGAAGATTTTATCTTTTTCAGACCAGTCTTTAATTTTGCTGATGCAGCAATTAGTGTCGGTGTAATCGTAATCATAATATTCCAGAATAAATTTCTCAATAAAGACTTAAGCAGAATCGAAAAAGACCTAAACGGTAGTATTTAAAGTTTTTTCATCTTATTTAACTATTTGCCTGATTAATAGGTATTTCATGACTTATGTCATAGTTATATTATATAACTTATTCTACCTTTGAGTATTAATTTAACTCTCAAATAAAATGTCACGTATTAATTATATGTTGTTGCTGCTTGTGTTTTTCATAAGCAAGCAAGCTCATACACAAAATCACCTTGATACATTTTCAACTAAGAGGACTATAGAAGTTGTAGGAACATCGTCTATTGATTTTCAGCCCAATCAAATTTTTATTGGTTTTACTATTAAAGAGTATACTAAAGGAGATTTAATAATAGGGATTGAAAAAACAGAAAAGGAAATAAAGAGAATACTTGAGCAATTGCACATAAATACAAAAGATCTAGCAGTAAGCAATTTTTATGGATATACGAATTATTCGGGTATAGAAACAGTAAATCAATTTATTACTAGAAAAACTTATAGATTAAAGTTGAATGATTTGGCTTTACTAGATGTATTTGTAAATAGTATAGACAAATTTGCTATAGAGTCATTGCAAATTGAAGAAACCTCACATTCTAATCTACAAGAAAATTATAAACTTGCAAGAAAGGAAGCAATGCAATCAGCACGACAAAAAGCTGATGAACTATTGAGTGTTCTAAATGAAAAATGTGGAAGAGTATTAACTGTAGAAGAAATTGCCTTGCCATTAAACACACAAGTGCTAAGTCAAACTGGTATATTATTTCAAAAAAAAGATAATCTAAGTATAGATACTCAAAAGATAAACCTGTCTTATCAGGTTAAAGTTGTATTTGAAATAAAATAAAATTATATTTTTTGTAAATATTTTTCCATCTGATCAAGAGCTCTTGCTCTGTGGCTAATTTCATTTTTTTGTAAGTCATTCATTTCAGCGAAAGTGATTTGATATCCTTCGGGTTCAAAAATCGGGTCGTATCCAAATCCATTCTTGCCAACACGTTCGTGTCTTATTCTTCCATTAACCTCACCTCTAAAAAGATATTCTACACCATCAATAATCAGTGCAATTACCGAAATAAATTTTGCTTCTCTATTTGTTTTGCCTTGTAATTTGAGTAGAACTTTATCTATATTTTTTTCGTGATTAACAGGTTCGCCTGCGTAACGTGCGGAATATATACCAGGCTCGTTATTTAATGAAGGTATTACCAAACCAGAATCATCAGCAAAACAGTTGCAGTTAAATTTATGATGGATTGTTCTAGCTTTTATGAGTGCATTTTCTTCAAAAGTATTCCCGTCTTCAATAATATCATCATAAAAACCAATTTCCTCCATACTTAACAAATCAAAGCGGTTACCTAAAATTGATTTAATCTCTTCAATTTTATGTTTATTGTTTGAGGCAATAATAAGTTTTGATTTCAATGATTTATTTTTTTACTTCTTCGTAATCTACAAAGTCGCCACCCTCTTTCTTGAAGCTGAATTTCTTCTTTGGTTTTGGTGGAGTATAATCAACGTGAATATCACCCTCTCTAAATGATGTATCTTGACGACGATATTGGTTGTTCATGTTTCTTTGTGCTTTCTTTACCACTTCAGAAACCATAAAAGGCATTAAAAGTCTTGATAGTGAACGAAGCACCAAAACGATTAATATGAGGGTTAAAATGAATTTAAACATAAAATAATAATGTGTACAAATATACTAATAAACGGATTTTTGAGAAGCTTGTTTATTCTTTCTTTGTAAACTTTTCATTATAAACGCTCTCTAAGGCAAACATTTCGTCCCTAAATTTAGCAGCGGTAAGGAAATCCATTTCTTTTGATGCTTTTAGCATTTCTTTTTTTGCAATATCTATAGCCTTTTGAAGGTCAGCTTTACCCATATATTGCACAACAGGATCTGCCGCCAAGTAATTATCCTCTTTTTCCACGTACGCTTGTTGCACACCTCCCTTGAAGTCCATGATAGAGGTTTGTTCAATAATGGCAGCTTTAGATTTAGTTACTGTTGTTGGTGTTATGTTATGAAGAGTATTGTATGCAATTTGCTTGTCTCTTCTTCTATTAGTCTCTTCAATAGTTACTCTCATCGATTCAGTTATAGAATCGGCATACATCACTACTTTACCTTCCGAATTTCGTGCAGCTCTACCTATCGTCTGGATTAGTGCCCTTTCAGATCTTAAAAATCCTTCTTTATCGGCATCCAAAATAGCAACTAGTGCTACTTCTGGTAAGTCCAGACCTTCTCTTAATAAATTTATTCCAATTAACACATCAAATGTTCCAAGTCTTAAATCTCTCAGAATCTCTACCCGCTCCATAGTCTTAACTTCAGAATGAATATATCGGCATTTAATGTTTAGCTTAGTCATGTATTTACTTAGCTCCTCCGCCATTCTTTTGGTTAATGTAGTTACTAATACCCTGAATCCTCTTTTTATTGTTTTATCAATTTCATCTAATAAATCATCTACTTGATTTATTGCTGGGCGAATTTCTATAATAGGATCTAACAACCCAGTTGGTCTAATAATTTGTTCAACTACAACTCCTTCTGTTTGTTGTAATTCATAGTCGCCAGGTGTAGCACTTACATAAATTATTTGTCCGGTTAGTGATTCGAATTCTTGAAAATTAAGAGGCCTGTTATCCATAGCTGAAGGTAAACGAAAACCATACTCTACTAATGATGTTTTTCTTGATCTATCGCCACCATACATAGCCCTTATTTGTGGAACGGTTACATGACTCTCATCAATCACCATTAAATAATCAACGGGGAAATAATCCAGTAAACAGAACGGACGATCTCCAATTTTCCTTCCATCAAAAAATCTAGAATAGTTTTCAATACCCGAACAGTATCCTAATTCTCTAATCATTTCAAGATCATAGTTGACTCTTTCTTCTAAGCGTTTAGCTTCTAAAAATCTTTTCTCTCTTTCAAATTGTTCTTTACGAATCACCAATTCATCTTGAATATCTCTTATTGCACCTTGCATTCTATCTTTAGGTACTACATATAAATTGGCAGGATAAATAGCTGCAGTTTCCATTTTTTCTATGGTCTTCCCTGAATTGGGTTCAATGGTACTAATCTCTTCGATTTCATCCCCAAAGAAAGCTACTCTTAACGCATAATCTGCGTATGCTAAATAAATATCTACTATTTCACCTTTTACTCTAAATGTACCTCGTTTAAATTCTGCAGTGGTTCTAGAATAGAGAAGTTCTACGAGTCTAAATAAAAATGCATTTCTACTAACTACCTGACCAGTTTGAATTCTCAGCACACTATCTGTGAAATCAGCAGGATTTCCCATACCATAAATACAAGAAACTGAAGAAACCACAATAACATCTCTTCTACCTGATACAAGAGCAGATGAAGTTCGTAATCTTAATTTTTCAATCTCATCATTAATAGCTAAATCTTTTTCTATGTAAGTATTTGTGGTGGGTATGTATGCTTCTGGTTGGTAATAATCATAATAAGAGACGAAATAGTTCACCGAATTTTCAGGAAAGAACTGTTTAAACTCACCATATAGCTGAGCCGCGAGTGTTTTATTATGACTTAATATTAAAGTTGGCCTTTGTATCTGTTGAATAACATTTGCTATACTAAATGTTTTACCAGAACCCGTAACACCGAGTAAGGTTTGGAATCGTTCTTGTTTATTTATTCCTTCTACTAACTGACGTATAGCTTCTGGCTGGTCTCCAGTAGGAACATAATCTGAAGTAAGTTTAAACTGCATAAACAAATATAAAAAACATTTAGGCTAGTACACTACGTGTATCAGAAATGATTTTACATATGTTTCAAATTCTAAAAATCCTATGTATGCACCTGGCATTACTGTTTTCCCATTTAATTTACCATCCCAAGAATAAGAATTGATATTAGATTCAGAATGGATTATTTTACCCCATCTATCATATACTTTGAACTGTTTTAACTTACATGGGTTGTTGGTAGTATTTTCTATTATGAAAATATCATTATTACCATCGTTGTTTGGAGAAAATACTTCGGGAATATAAATGCCCCCATTAGCATTTTCTTTTACAAAAGGTACAGTTACTAATGTAGAGTCAACACAATCGGTATTAGGATTTGTATATAACTTTACTTCATATTCGCCAGTAACTGGGAATGTATAAACTAAGGTCTTTTCTGTACTTGTAAATCCATTGTCGAGTACCCAGAGAACAGTGTTACTTTCATTTTTTGATTGAAGTACTACATTTTGTAAGCAAGGATCGTTTAATGATTCAACAATAGCAGGTGTAAAATCAGGAACGTTTAATATAAGTGTATCTAAACCTTTGTTACAATTTTCGTCGGTAATACTCACGTAAATTGTATAAAGACCACCTTTAGTAAATTGATGAACAAAACTTTTTTCATCATAAGACACAGTATTAGTACCTTCTTTAAATTCCCAATAATAATCGGCATTGGGCATTAAATTTTCAACATCAAATGAGAATGGTTTATTGGCACATTCTCCAGAAGCTGAAATGGTTGTACTTACAGGTCTGTAATCTATAACATTTACCACGATAGTATCGGTGTCGGAATTGCATTCAAATTCTGTTATAACTGTGCATACATATGTGCCAGCAGTAGAATAGATATGTTCAGCATCTATACCAACAAAAGTATTATTTGTTGAAAATGGGTCACCAAAATTCCAAGTACAAACATCAGGTATATTATTTGCGAGTATACCAAAAGCAACTGGGTAGTTTTTGCAATATGAACTTGCAATATTGTCAATTTCTACTTCTTCCCTTTCATTTATGGTTACAATTATGCTATCAGTTCTGGAACCACAAATTGTTTTAGAAAAAAGTTTAATGTTATACGTTCCAGGTTTGTTAAAAGTAAAATAGGGTTCTTCTAGATTTGAGGTATCGTTTGTTAATAGTGGGTCTCCAAAGTCCCAATGGTAATTTATAATATTATCAGAGCTGTAGTCGACGCCAAATAGAATTGGTTTACCAATGCAATATCCTTCTTTTTTTAATCCAACAGAATATGGCTTTGTATTTACAATTTCAATTACAATGGAATCAGTATCAGAATTACATTCGAAATGAGTAATTAAGTAAACATTAAATGTGCCAAGAGTATCGAATTTGAAAGAAGGTTCTGAGATTAAACTTGTACCCAAAGTATCTCCAAAAATCCACTCGAATGAAATGGGTTCAATTGAAGAATTTGATTTAAACAAAACAAACTCATTTCTGCAATAGGTTTTATTATCTAAATCAATTAAAGAGGTATCTCCCTTATCACTACAGTTTTTAAGTAACCTGAGCCCGAATGGTTCTATTAGAGCGTTGAAAGTTGTTTGATTACCAGCATTGTTAAAAATAAAAGATTGAATTCTATTTGGGAAATTAATGCTTTCTTCTTCAAATATTATCGGTTTGAAAAAATCACAACAACTGAATTTAAAACTATCAGTTTTTAATATGCCTATATTTGATTCTCCTTTTTCTGAAAAGAAAGATGTACTAAAAGTAATTAATAATTCATTGTTAATTGAAGACTCTAGAGAATTCAAACTATTTACTTTTGTTTGCTTTGTGGATTCCAAAGTGAATAATAAGTTCCCATCTAAGTCGAGCTTTGAGATAAAAAATTTAGGACCAACTACAGCACTATCCTTTACAGGTATAGTGTCGATTATGCCTAAGATATATAGATGGTCTTGTATTTTTGTCATCGAATATCCTGTCTCATTAGTCTTATTACCATATAGTTTTGTAAACTGGATATTGAAGTCAAAATCCAATTTTGACAATAGGATATCATATCCACCAGCACCATCAGAGTAGGTTCCTCCTAATAAATAAAATCCATCGTTCATTACATAAAGACCGTATGCTCCTTCACTCTGCATACCCCCATAGAGTTTTGAATTAAAATCGTTAAGATTTTCGTCAAATTTTGTCAAGTAAACATCCATTTCTACTTGCCAAATCTTTGAGCCTAATACAATAAGTTGAGCATCGGGCAATTCTTTTATGTTATTGAAGTAATCGGAACCAAAACTACCACTAATTTTAGAGCTAACTAAGTTTCCATTATTGTCAATTTTTAGAATATAGGAATCTCTATCAGACAATGTGTTTCCGGATCTAGAACCATATCCTACAATGTAGTAATTCCCATTAGAATGCTGTATAGCTGATTCACAAACATCATTAAAGTTTCTAAAAGTTTTTCCTCTCCATATTTCATTCAAATCATAGTCAAGCTTCATCCAATATATATCTGTTTCACTAGCTTGTGTAGAATCTGAAACTCCACAAATAAATATATTGTTGTCTTTGGTCAATAAAACTTTTTTGATGTTTTGAGCGCCAGTAATAGCAATTTCTTTCAATATATTTCCATCCCCATCAGTTTTTATTAATACCCCTTTTTTTTCAATAGATTCAGAGGCGATTATTAGATCGCCACTAGGAAGTTCAACAATTGATTGACTCAATAGGGAGCTGTTTTTTTTATTTACAATTTTAAGCCAGTTGTCTGCAACACCAATATTTGAATAGGCTAGTAGAGAAAAAAATACAATATACGCGGCTTTTATGGCCTGTATTTTATTGCTTTTGTATTTTAATCCTACATTCATGGGTTCGTTTGTAATAATTATGATACAATATAGTTTGATTTTTGCTCAAGATTGTAATGTAATTGTAAAAATGGATGTTTGAACTTAATTAGCGTTATATAGTTCAACGTATTGATTCGAAACATTACTTGAATCGAATTTAATAAGGGCAGTCTGCCGAGCTTGTTCTGATAAATTATTATCTAGGCAGAATAAAATACCTTTAGATAGATCAAAACTGTCTTTTGGTAAAGCTAGGTATCCATTATCTTTATGGCTAATCATATCGGGCATTCCTCCAATATTGAATGCTGCAACAGGTGTGCCACAAGCTAAAGACTCAATAACAGTATTTGGTAAATTATCTTGTAAGGATGGCGCAACAAATACATCAGCAGCAGAATATGCCATCGCAATCTTATCTATATCACTAAGCCTTCCTGTATAATGTATTTTTGTTTCGAAGTGTTTTATATCAGAATTTCTTCCTATGGCAAGAACTTCATGTGTTTCTTTCCAATTAGGTACAGAAGTTTCTAGTTCAAGAATACTTTTTTTGAAGTATTCAAACCCTTTACGAACGTCCTCAATATTCATAGAAACAAATAAGATAACTTTTTTGCTTTCATTTATACCAAAAGATTTTTTAGCAATATTTTTATCTATTGGTTTAAATAAGTTAAAGTTGATGTTATAAGGGATTACTTGGATAGGGTTTAATTTTAACAAACTACTTTGTCTTGCTTCATTAGCAAGCCAGTTGCTAGGAGTTACAATATGTAGTTTGTTGCTAAATATTCGTTTTTTTCTATCAAAAATTATTTTACTAAAATCAATTATAGAAGTATTATTAAGTTGAGGACAGTTATTGCATGCGGTTTCAAATTTTCTGCAATCTACATTATAATGACACCCTCCAGTAAATGCCCACATATCATGTAGTGTCCAAACAATTTTTTTATTTAATTCTTGAAGTTTTTTTAATACAGATAGTTTTAAAAAGGAATTTTGTACCCAATGTATATGTATAATATCTGCTTCTAATACTAATGGATGCTTATGCAATGCAGGCCCAAACCATGGTAGAGAGAAGTCGACATTTTTCTTTTTAAAGAATCGAAGGATGAATAGTTCGACAAAGAAAAAAAACAGATTAATTTTTTTTCTGATTTTTGAAGAGCTAAACTCAAAAACGCTTGGATCGCTCGAACTTTTTTGCCTTACAAGCATTTTAGAATCGTGACCATTCTCAAGTAAAGCTTCATGCAATCGATGACATGCCACAGCGGCACCACCTTTCATTTCTGCTGTATTGATAATAAGAATCTTCATTATTTACGGTAAGCATAAATGTTTAATTGTAAATCATACATTCTGTCTTTATGCAAATTTACAAAGGGTGATGGCCTTTTATTTTCAGTTTTTATGTAATAATGAAAACCAGAGCGACTGAGTACATCTAGTAGTGTATTTAGTTTTTGTTCGTCGGCATAGCTGCTATGATATTCTAAAAATAAGGTGTTTACTTTTTTGAGTACATCAGAGCAATGCGGTATTACAGTGTTTTCAGCGCCTTCAATATCAATTTTTAAAAAGTCTATGGTTTCAAATCGGTTAATATATTCAGCAAGATCTAAAGAGTCAATTTTTAGTTCTCCGTTCCCAATACTTCCACTATCTGAACCTTCAGACGAAAAGGTTACCCCATTATTATGAATCCATGCAGCTTTAGGAATTATTGTTGCATGTACATGGTTTACTTCTAAATTTGAGCTTAATATTTTTGCAATTTCTGGATCTGCCTCTATGCAATGAATTTCTGCATTAGGATAAATTTTTGAATAGTATAATGCACTTAACCCAATATTTGAGCCACAATCTATAATTACTGGTTTCGTATTATTAGTGTTAAATAGATAAGATTGATCGACGAAAATTTCCTTGTATTGCCAAATAAATGATAACGCATCAGGAACTCTTAGTTTAAATCCAGATACATTAACTTTTATTTCAGAATACCTTCTCTTGTCTCCATACAGAAATAAAAGCTTATAAAAACTTCTATACGAACGAGAACTTAAGAAATAGTATAAATTCCTAAAACAAACCTCTAAAAACAGTTTCATAGTAGTGCAAAAGTAGCTTAAATATGCATATATTATAAATAATAGCAAATTCTTCTATTTTTGTCTTATAACGAACTATGCGAAAAATCATACACATTATTAATCGGTTAGGTTTTTTGGGAATTCCCATAAAGGTGTTGCTTAACATTTTGGCTGCAGCATGGTCAATAGCTAAAAATGCCTGGTATGAACAGAAATATGATTGTCATATTCACTACAAAGCATTATTACTTATACAGGATTCTTCAAAATTCAAATTGTCTGAAGGTGTGTTTATCGGTGCAAATACCTGTTTATTATGTATGGATGACCCTAAAGGGCAACGCGGGATATCAAAATTAAGCATAGGAAAAGGAACTTCAATAGGTGAGATGAATAACATTAGAGCGGCTGGAGGGGAAATTAGTATCGGTGAAAAATGTATTTTTTCTCAATACATTACTATTGTCGCAGCGAATCATCTTATTTCAAAAGAGAAGTACATGATCGATCAAGCTTGGGATACAAACAAGAATAAAGTGGTAATAGGTGACGATGTTTGGATTGGTAGTCATGCTCAAATTATGCCCGGAGTTACCATAGGGAATGGAGCAATTATAGCGGCTGGGGCTACTGTTACTAAAGATGTAGAACCATATTCGATAATGGTTGGCTCACCTGCAAGATTATTACGATATAGAGAATAATGGAAGAGCCGAAGAAATTAAAAATTGCTTTAATTGTTAAATGGTATTCGGAAAAAGTAGGCTATGCCCCTAATTGTTTATCCCGTGCTTTTTTAGAACAAGGACACGAAGTACATGTTTTCACAACAAAGTATCAAACATATTTTAGTCACCCCAATTACAAAGAAATATATCAAAAATATTTAGGACCGAACATCCTTAAAGAGGGAGAATATAATGAGAATGGTGTTATTATTCATCGGTTACCTTCTTGGCGATTTGGAAATATTATTTGGATAAATAGTATTTGGAGAACATTAAAAAAAGTAAATCCTGATGTTGTTCAGTCCTTCGATATAAACGAACCTCATACTGTGAAATTAGCTTTGTTTGCTAGGTTCTTCAAGTATAAGCTCTTCACTGCTAATCATTTTATTATTATTTCATTTAGATTACTTGGAGGTTGGAAGAAACTCGATTTTAAGAAGCGTTGGTATATACGACTCATGTTTTGGTTGCCAGGGTTTATTATTAAACAGGTTTCAAAGAAATGCTATGCTGTAACAAAAGATGCTAAAGCTCTTGCCATAAAATTTTTCGGATTTAAAGCTAAACAAGTAGAAGTGTCTACTTTAGGGGTAGATACAAATTTGTATTATCCTTTAAATGAAAACACACAAGTCAGAAGAAAAGAAATTCGTACTCGCCTAGGTTTTCAGGAAGATGAACTTGTATGTGTTTTTAGTGGAAAGATTACCCAGGAAAAAAATCCGTTGGTTTTGGCAGATGCCATAGAAAAATTGCGTAATCAAGGTAAAAAGTGTTCGGCTTTATTCATTGGTTCTGGGGAGCTCAAAGAGGAATTAAAGAAGAGAGATTTTTGTACAGTACTCGATTTTGTTCCTTCACAAGAATTAGCTGATTATTACCGAGCGTCAGATATTGCCGTATGGCCACGTTCTGTTACCACTAGTATTCTGGACGCAGCAGCATGTGGTTTGCCAGTTGTCGTTTCTGATCAAGTTTTTGCGTATACCCTTTATACTGAACAAGAGGTGGAATATCAGCTTCAACCTAACATATTAGCTTATAAGTATTTGACTAATAATATAGAGGATTTGTCTCTTAAAATCGCTGCATTAGAACATGCAGATATTCGCAAAAAAATTGGAGAAATTGTACAAAAACGTGTAGAAGAGCAGTCTTCATGGAAAGCAATAGCCTTAAAAAGGGTCCACGATTACCAAATGTAGTTTTTAGTACTAACATACAGGCAAATTCAGTATTTTAGGCCTTTAATTTTAACAATGGGAATAGTAAAACGCCAAGGGATAAAAGCTTCTATCTTAGTATATCTTGGTTTTGTATTAGGTGCGATTAATTTATTGGTTTTTTTCCCAATTTTTTTTTCTGAAGAACAGCTTGGGCTAACAAGAGTATTAACTAGTACAACCTTAACTTTTGCTCAGTTATGCCTATTGGGTTTACCAGCAGTAATGCTAAAATTCTATCCTTACTACAGAGATCACGCAAAAAAGAATGATGATTTACTATTTTGGATTTCATTATTTGCATTTGTAGGTTTTATTGTAGTTACATCTATCACTTGGTTTTTTTACCCAAAAATAGTTGCTTATTTTTCTCAAAAATCTCCATTACTCAGTGAGTATTTTTACCTAACCTTAGTAGGAGGATTCTTTTTAGTTGTATATACTATTTTTGAAACCTATTCCAGATCAAATTTAAGAAGTGTTTTACCGATATTTTTGAGAGAAGTTGGGTTAAGAGTATTTACGCTTGTTTTAATTCTATTGTATTACTTTGGAATTATAGATTTTAAGCTTTTTATAATATACTTTAGCTTTTATTTTTTGATCGCTACCATAGTACTTATAGTTGATCTTGTTACCAATACTGAAATTTCATTTAGAACAACGGCTTCCAAAGTAACAAAAAGAATTAAAGGGAAGATGTTTATGTATGGTTCATTTATATATGGTGGTGGGCTATTCGCGATTATTGCAGATAACATTGATACAATATTAATTGCAGGTATAGCAGGATTAAAAAGTACTGGAATTTTCACTATCGCAAGCTATATTGTAACTATCTTACAAGTTCCTCAACGTACAATATCTTCTATTACCACCCCTATATTATCAAAATCGTGGAAAGATAAAGATTATGCCAATATTCAATATCTATATGAAAAAACGTCTTTGAATCAATTAATAATTGGAATTGCAATTTTCCTGACAATTTGGTTAAATATCGATCAATTATTCAGTTTTCTACCATCAGCTTATAGCGAAGGGAAATATGTAATATTAGTTTTATGTATTACCAGACTTATAGATTTAGGTACAGGAGTCAATGGAGAAATTTTAATTACTTCAAATTTTTGGAGATTCAATTTTATAGCGCATGTATTACTTATAAGTCTGTCGATACCGATTAATTATTTCCTAATATTAAAATATGGTATTATTGGGTCTGCATATTCCAATTTAATTGCATATACATTATATAACTCTACTCGTTTCTTTTTTATTTACAGAAAATATAATATGCAGCCACTTACAATGAATACATTATATGTACTGTTGTTGGCATTTTCTACTTATTTTATATCGATATTATTAGTTAATTTCGATAATGTTTATTTGCATATTGCGATTAATATGCTTGTTGTGCTTATAGGATTTATCTTCCCAATTATATATTTTAATATTTCAAGTGATTTGAAATTGTTATACAATCAATTATTAAGTAGAGCAAACCTTTTTTTAAAACAAAACAATAAAAATGTTTAAGTATAGAGTCAGAAAATTTTTATTTAAAATATTTGCAAATGCCTATAATTTCATAAATAAACTAAAAGGTAAAAAAATTAGTTATGATGAAATTATTGTCGCTTTTTTTACATTTTACAGAGTATTTGTAAAGAGTTATTATTATAAAATTGGAAATGATAAAGTGTATTATAATCCAATGAGGTCAGGGGTTGGATGGGTAGCTTTTTTTAACAAATCTTTCGAACAAGAAGAGTTGGATCAATGTAAAAAAATAATAAAAAATGATGATGTTATAATTGATATAGGCGCTAACATAGGGTCACACTCGCTCTATTTTTCTTCTTTAGCTCCTAATGGTATTGTATATAGCATCGAGCCATCTCGTATTACGTTTGAGTATTTATTGAAAAACATAAAATATAAAGAAAATATAATTCCATTAAGTGTTGCAGTAAGCAATTCAAACGAAATACTTAATTTTTATGAGTGTGATAACGATGTGATGAGTGGTTTGAAAAACACAAATAGAAGTAATATTACTTACATAAATAAAGTTCCTGCAGTAAAAATGGATAATTTATGTGATTTGTTGAATATACAAAAACTTGATTTTGTTAAAATTGATGTTGAAGGTTTAGAAACAGAGGTAATACAAGGGTTTTTACAAACACTAAGTAAATTCAAACCGATAGTATTTTGCGAAATATATTCAGGAGAGAACTCAAATCCGGATTCTGATAAAACAATCAATTTAATTGTTTCTTTAGGTTACAAGGCACATGTTTTAGTAGGTGATCAATTAGTTCCTTTTACAAAACATGATGATAGGTATCACAATTATTTTTTTATTAGCCAATGAAAACCATACTAAAAATTTTTATAAGAATTTTTGCTTATATCCTAAAACAAAACAATGAGGCTTTGAAATATCTATACACAGTTGTTTTAAAGAAAGAAACTCAAGATTATATTGATTATGGATACGGAGAAACATATCCACACATTGAAAAGTCTTCAAATCTTGCAAAAGAATTTGGTTTTCAAAACGATCTGATTGTTGATATTGGTGGAGCGAGAGGGTATACAGCATATCTCTTTACCAAAAATCAACCTAATGCTCAAGTAATCATATTCGAACCACTTCTCGAAAATATGGGTGCGATTAAGAAATTATTTCCCAATAACGATAAGGTTAAAATTGTACAAAAAGCATTAGGCAATGAATCGGGTGAAAAAACTATAAATAAATCATCAAGAATCACTTCATCATCTTTATTGGATTTTGAATCTGAAATAGAAAGTGATTATATGAAGGTTGCTTTAAGTGACTCAGATACGGAGAAAATTATAGTGAGTAGATTAGATGATGAATTAAAATCATACTCGAAAGTAGGAATTATTAAAATTGATGTACAGGGTTATGAAGTTGAAGTATTAAAAGGTGCAAAGGAAACTCTTGCAAAAACATCATTGGTTGTGGTAGAAGTTAGTAACCATCATGTGTATAAAAATGCACCAATGTATTATGATGTAGACATAATTTTAAGAGAGAATGGTTTTGTTCTTTTTGATAATTGTTTGACTTTTAAAGAAAAAGGCAGATTAAGAGAGTGGGATGCTATCTATATAAATAGTAATATTTTAAAATGAAAATTGGTGTTTTAGAGTTTATGCCTAAAGGGCATTATACACTTGTGGAATCTGTTTCAAAAATATTTGCATCAGATGAAAAAAACGAAGTGATTATTTATACTACGAGCATTGGGTGTTCAAATCTACACTCCATAACAAGTGAATATTCTAATATCAGTTTGGTTAATATAGAAGAAGAGTATGGAGTAGCTAATTTTATTTCAAAAATTGGAGACTTAAACCTTAATAGAGCCTATATTATCACGCTAGATCATTACATCTCACAGTTAAAAGATGTAGAATTTAAATATCCCATTCATTTATTTATTCATAATATATATTTATGGTTCGACATAAGTTTCAAAAGTAATTTTAAACGGACGTTGAAAGAAGTTGCGAATAAACCTTCTATAGCTCATTATTGGATAAAAAGAAATTTTTTTGAAAGTAGGCTAAAGAAAAAAATTACAAAGAAAGTGTTGGAATCAAAAGGGAAATTTGTTGTTCTAAACTCTAACCTAACATCCGAACTAAGCAGATTTACAAAGAAAATAAATATCGAGGAAATACCTTTTTCAATTTATCAACCAAGTATTCCTGATAGAAGTTCTAAATCTCAATTTAGAATATGTGTGCCAGGTATGTTATCGACTTCACGAAGAGATTATTTTTCGTTGTTTAAATTAATGGAAAGCAACCCTGATTTATATAAAAATAGTGTAGAAGTTGATTTATTAGGAGGGGTAAATAAATCTGAGGGTGGTGAAATTATACTTAATGAAGCTATACGTTTGAAAAATTTAGGCTATAAAATTGTTTACTACAATAAACCTTTAGTTGAATTAGAGGAATTCGACTTTGAACTTAGTAAAGCAACATTAATATTGGGGAATATGCACGTTGTTATGAACGAGTTTAATATTTATGGAAAATCAAAAGAAAGCGGGATTATGTATACCATGATTAAAGTAGCGAAACCAGGATTGCTACCAACGGGTTATAATATACTTCCAGAGCTCAAAGATTCGACCTTAATCTTTAATAGCTACGAAAATTTAGGAAATATTGTAAGGAATTTGATTGATAATAAAGATAAGTTAGATTTGTTGTGTAACAGTGCAAAAAAGAATTCTGATTATTTTAGGCCAGAATTAGTATATAGTCGTTTAATAAAATAGAATCATGTCGATAATTATTGTAACCGGGTCTGCGGGATTAATAGGTAGTGAAGCTTCAAAGTTTTTTCACTCAAAAGGGTATCATATTGTTGGAATTGATAATGATATGAGGGCTTATTTTTTTGGTGAAAATGCTTCAACTAATTGGAATAAAAACAAACTTCAAGAGAGTTTAAAAAATTATACACATTATAATGTAGACATAAGAGATTATGGTGCCATTGAAAAAATATTTATTGAATATTCAGGTGATATAAAGGGAGTAATCCATACAGCTGCTCAACCATCTCATGATTGGGCTGCAAAAGAACCATTTACAGATTTTGGAGTTAATGCCAATGGTACTTTGAACTTACTTGAAGCCACGCGCTTACATTCACCTGATGCAGTATTCATTTTTACCAGTACAAATAAAGTCTATGGTGATACACCTAATTTTTTACCATTAGAAGAGTTAGAAGAAAGATGGGAAATTAGTTCGAATCATAATTATTTCGAACATGGGATAGACGAGGGAATGAGTATTGATAATTCAAAACACAGTATTTTTGGGGCTAGTAAGGTAGCAGCAGATATTATGGTGCAGGAGTATGGGAAATATTTTGGAATGAACACTGTTGTTTTTAGAGGTGGGTGTTTAACAGGGCCAGCTCACAGTGGTGCAGAATTGCATGGATTTTTAGCTTTCTTAGTTCAATGTGCAGTTTCTAATAAGCATTATAATGTTTTCGGGTATAAAGGGAAGCAGGTAAGAGATAATATTCATAGCTATGATTTAATACAAGCATTTTGGCATTATTTTAATAACCCAAAGAAAGGGGAAGTCTACAATATTGGAGGTGCTAGATTTTCAAATGTCTCGATGTTAGAAGCTATAAGATTGATTAAGGAAATATCAGGACATAAACTACAATATACAATAACCGAGACTAATAGAATAGGTGATCATATATGGTATGTAAGTGATGTAAATAAGTTTAAGTCTCATTACCCAGAGTGGAATTTAACTTATGATATACCTACTATTCTTTCTGAAATGATATTAAATACTGAGGAAAAACTAAGGAATTAAATCTAACTAGTCGTTAGATTTAATTCCAATAAATATCCCAAATCCAGCTAATAAGATTAGTAGCATTGAGCTTGCTAAAGCAACCTTTTCTCCTAAAATATATCCTTCTGGTTCGAATTTAAATACAATGGTATGTTTACCCGCAGGAATTTTCATTCCTCTTAGTAAATAATTGGTACGTATATAATCAGCTTTTTGACCGTCGATATATGCATTCCATCCTTTGTTGTAATAGATATCTGAGAATACAGCAAATTGTTCAGAGCTTGTATTCGACTCGTAATCTAATTGCATTGGATCGTATTTGGTTAATTTAATGCTAGAGGTACTATCGTAATTTGGTTTAAAGTCGCCAATATTGCTTTTGAATCTTTCATCAATAATTACCTCTTCTTTAGGTTTGAAATTAGTTAATGCATTCATTTCAGAATCGGCACTAGGTACAAATTTCAATTCCTTTACAAACCATGCATTACCACATGCATCAGGATTTAATTGAACTCCTGGTTGCTGTGTTTGTGGGTTTGAGAAAATAAAGTATTTGGTATTTAACATACTGAATACACCCATATTACCTTTCGATAATTGGTTTTCAATTAACTCTTGATATCTTTTAAGTTTTGCAGCATGATAACCTCCTAGCGATTTATGATAATATGAAGTTACATAATCTGCAGTAATGCTTTGAGTAGAATTATATACCCTATAATACAAGTCCTTGTCTTTTAATATTTCTTGATCTACTGCTGTCATTGGAACCTCTTCTACTTTAGTTTTTCTTTTAGTAAAAGATTCGTTATTTAAGTAACGCTTATCTACCGACCACATATCACCAAGTACGATTAGAATTAGGCCGAGTGTTAAATATTGAGCGTTGATTTTTTTACGTATGAAAAAGAAAATCATACCCGCTGCAAGGAATACAAAAATAAATGAACGGAACGCATCAGCTCTTAATAAACTCTTACGGTCTTCCATTAATGAGCCTATCAATTGATCGTAAGCTTGTCCAAATATTCTTTTATCATTATCTGTATTAGTAAAGCTTCCTGCAAAATCTGGAATTATAGCAAATATTAATGTAATACCTCCTACGATAATGAATGAATTTCTTAAGGCTTTGTTTATAGAAGCTGCATCCCACTTCTCTTCCAATAATTCTTTTATGGCAAAGCAAGCCAATAAAGGAAATAGCAAACTCGTAATCGTTAGGATAGATGATACCGCTCTGAATTTATTGTATAGTGGGAAGTTGTCGAAGAAAAATCCAGATAAGGACATAAAGTTACTTCCCCATGATAGCATAATAGTTAGTATTACAGTAAAAAGTATCCACCATTTTTCTTTTCCTTTCACAATAAATAATCCAAATACAAATAAGAAAAATATAATAGCACCGAAATATACTGGTCCAGATGTTTGCGATTGACCTCCCCAATATAATGGCAGTCTCTTTATGATTTGAGTTGCATTTGGAACCCCTTGCTTTTGCAAGAACTGGTAAGTTTCAGAGCTTTTGCTAAGTTCTCCAGCTGATGAACCTCCATTAATGTTTGGAATTAACAAACTGAAAGTTTCCCCTAATCCATAGCTGTATTCGAAAGCATATTCTTTGGTTAATCCATCTTTGTTTCCATTTGGATTAATTGTTAACTCTGATTTACCACGTATACTTTCTTCAGCATATTCTTTAGTTAACCATAATGGAGTAATATTTACGCCTACTGCAATAACTGTTGCAGCGATTAATATAATACTAGATTTTATGTATGGTAATAGTGCTTTAGAGCGAATAGCCTCAACAAGCATAAATATTGCATAAATAATAATACTTAGACCAAAGTAATAGGTCATTTGGAAGTGGTTAGCTTTAAGTTGTAAGGCCAAGAAAAAAGCAAACATGGCAGCCCCTTGCCACAATTTGTTTCTATATGCCAGCATCGCGCCAGCAAGAGTAGGAGCAAAAAGACCAATAACTATAGCCTTATTTGTATGCCCAGCTTCAATAATAATAAAATTATAGGACGAGAATGCAAAGGCGATTGCGCCTAGTACACTTAACCAAACATTCATTTTTAAAGCTCTCAATAAAATAAAAAAGCCTAATAAATAAAGAAATACCGTATTTATAGGATTGGGCAATACCTTATTGTAAGTATGCATTACCCATTCTGCAGCATTATTAGTATATCCTAGCCAAATTTGATAGGTAGGCATACCTCCAAACATAGAGTTGGTCCAAAGAGTATAGTTCCCAGTTTCTTTGTAATACTTAAATGCCTCCTGTTGAACCCCATTAATTAAGGTTACATCATTTTGATTGATTTTTTTTCCTTCCAAAATAGGACTGAAATACACAAAACACATCGCTAGAAATAATACTACTGCTAGGATTACAAATTGATTACGTTTAAAGAATGATTGTTTTTCCATTATATTTTTTTTGCTTGGAAACCAAAAGTAATAAATTGATATCGGTATTTTCAATATATTTATCCATGAATTCTGGTCATGATACTAATTTATAGTCCTCAATTAACTAATCGCTTTAGATATGTCGTACAATTTATTTTTGAAGATGTATGTAAAATAGAATACTCCTTAACTAGTGACGATCAGTATTTTAAGGAGTATAACTTGGCGAAAATCAACTATTCTGATAAAAAAATAAGTGATAATGAGATTTTTGTAAAGAGAAACGGGCTTTTAAACAGAGATGGTATATCGCCTATAGAACCAGAGATAAAGAAGGAGACCGATTCCATAAAAATATTCCCTGATGAAGAATCAGATCTCAAATTCGATATTTTTTCGGCTATATTTTACCTAGTAACTCGCTATGAGGAATATCTTCCTTTCCAAAAGGATAGTCATGGTAGATTTGAAGCCAAACAATCGTATGCCTATAAAAATGGTTTTTTAGATAGGCCTGTAGTAGATGAATGGATAATTGAGTTAGAAAAAAGGATATCTACAAAATACCCAGGTCAGCATCTAGAAAAAAGATATTTTAAATTTACTCCAAGCATAGACGTAGATCAAGCCTTTGCAATAAAAGGGAAGAGTCTGTTGAGGGTAATGAAACCTATATTATTATCACTTGTTAGATTCAAAATAGGTAAATTTATAGATATTATAAAGATTAGGCTGGGATTATTGAAAGACCCATTTGATCAGTTTGAACTTATGGAGAGCTTACACAGAAAGTATAATTTTACAGCGATTTATTTTTTCTTATTCAGTAAGAAATACACTCGCTATGATGTAAATATTTCAGTTAAAAATAAAGAGTTTAGAAAAAGAATTAAAGAGATCTCTAAAACTGCCTCCGTGGGTATACATCCATCTTATCATTCTCGATATGATTTTAAACTAATAGATGAAGAAATTCATCTATTATCTAATGTACTTAATATTCCTATAAATTCTTCTCGGCAACATTATTTGAAACTAAGATTACCTAATACGTACAAATCATTAATTAGCTTAGGAATTGCAAATGAATATAGTATGGGTTATGCAAGTATGCCAGGTTTTAGAGCTAGCACAACACATTCATTTAAATTTTTCGATTTAAAACACGAGCAAATTAGTTTTTTAGTCGTTCACCCTTTTTGTGTAATGGATGCTACCTTTAAAACTTACTTAAACTTTACCAAAGAGCAAGCGTACGAAACCATAGTAAAACTAATGAATAATGTAAAAAAAGTTGATGGGCATTTTATTTCATTATGGCACAATGAATCATTTTCGGAAAATGAAATATGGAAAGGATGGAGAAGCCTATATGAAGAGATGCTCATGTTAGCAAATAAGAATTACTAAATCAAAATATATGCTTACTAATTTTCAAAATACAAACTCTGTAATCAATCAATACGTTGCGGAGCTTAGAGATGTAGTTGTACAACAAGATAGAAATAGGTTCCGTTTTAATATGGAACGTATAGGAGAAATTATTGCTTATGAGATTAGTAAGAAACTGCGCTATGAATCTACTGAAATTACTACTCCTTTAGGAATATCAAGTACAGCTCTTATCAAAGAACAACCTGTTTTAGCCACTATCTTGAGGGCTGGACTTCCATTACATCATGGGATGTTAAGGATTTTTGATAAAGCAGATTGTGCATATATTTCAGCTTTTAGAAAAACAAAAAAAGATAACTCGTTTATTATAGAAATGGAATATGTAGCAACTCCAGAGTTAGACAACAGAGTATTAATTGTTTCTGACCCTATGCTAGCTACCGGTAGCTCCATGTTATTATGTATTAAAGAATTAATGAGCAAAGGAAAAATCTCTCAAATACATATCGTTTCTGTAATTGCGAGTACTATTGGGGTGCAATATATTCAACGTAATTTACCTAAAGCACATTTGTGGTTAGCTGCAATAGACGATGAGCTTACTACGAAATCATATATTGTCCCTGGTTTAGGAGATGCTGGTGATCTGGCATTTGGTGAAAAAGTTTAATTTATTAATACAATATGTACAAACATTTATTCTTTGATTTAGATCATACTCTTTGGGACTTCGATACAAATGCAAAGGAAACTTTATACGAATTATATGATACTTATAAATTAAAAAGTATAGGGATACCCTCTGCTGAAGAATTTATAGAAATTTATACTGAGCATAATCATAGATTATGGCGAGACTATCATAAAGGAATAATTAGTAAAGAGGAGTTAAGGAGTTCGAGATTTAGAATAACATTTGAAGAATTTGGATTAAGCGAAGAGCTAATTCCACATCAGTTTGAAGATGATTATGTGAGAATCTGCCCTACCAAAACAAATTTATTCGAAGGAACACATGAGGTTTTATCTACCTTAAAAGAGAAATATCAATTGCATATTATTACGAATGGTTTTTTGGAATCGCAACAAATGAAAATGCAGACAACAAATATTCAGCAATACTTCCAACATATATTTGTTTCAGAAGTTATTGGATTGTATAAACCCGATACTGCTTTGTTTGAACATGCTCTAGAAGTTGCTGGAGCACATGCTAAGAATGCTTTAATGATTGGAGATAGTTTAGAAGCAGACATTATTGGAGCCAGAAATGCTGGAATTGATCAGGTGTTTTTTAACCCGTTTTCTGCAGAGCATGATCATAGTATAACATACGAGATTAATTCATTGAAAGAACTTTTAACAATATTGAAATAATGGGCAATTATTACCATAAACTTTTAGCTGGAATTGAGGAGTATAGTACTCGACTCAGTAATTATTCAGAAGAAGCATTTTTTCGAAAATATTCTGATGAGGTTTGGAGTCCTGCTGAGGTTTATGCACATATTATTTCGGCAAATAGATTAACCATTAGAGGCATGCACAAAGCTATAGCTGGAGAAGCAACTAAAGACAGTGGGTCTCTTTCATGGAAAACAAGATTGATTTTTTTATTAGGTAGTATACCAGCTGGAAGAAAAGTGCCTGAAGTAATTAAGAAAAGAACACCTCATTACAGCTCCAAATCAGAAGCAGAGCAGGCCTTAGTAGAACTAAAAAAAGAACTTACAGAAATTTGGGAGAAACGCGACTTGTGGCCTGCAGATCAAAAATTAAAACATCCAGCATTAGGGTTGTTAAACAACAATCAATGGATAAGTTTTATGGCAATTCATACTAAACATCATTTAAAACAATTAGATAGGATACAATAAAATTGTAATGCTAAACAATTTTATTACTTGTTGATTATTTAACATTCTCTTAAAACACTAGATCGACTTTTGTGTTGTTAATGCATCTATCATTTTATGGAAACAATACAAACTTTTGTACTAGTAACCCTGCTTGCAGGCCTTATCGCATTCTATTTTAGCCCTTACGATGTTAAAGTTGGTGAAGAGGAGGAGTAATAGCTTTATTATTTCTTAACATTAGGATTACATTAGAATTGCATTTTTGCAGAAACGAAGAATATGACCAAAAGAAAGGTCGATGTTGTAGTAATTTCTGATATTCATTTAGGCACATACGGCTGCCACGCAAAAGAATTGCTCCTGTACCTCAAAAGCATTCAACCTGGAATATTAATATTAAATGGCGACATTATTGATATGTGGCAATTTAGTAAACGCTATTTCCCCGAATCTCACATGAAAGTAATCCGTAGAATATTGAAGTATGTAAGTAACAACGTACCCGTATACTATTTAACAGGTAATCACGATGAGATGCTTAGGAAGTTTGTCGACTTTGAATTAGGTTCCTTGAAAATTGATAACAAGCTTTTACTAGACTTAGACGGCAAAAAAACTTGGATTTTTCATGGAGATGTATTTGATGTTACCATGCAGTATTCTAAATTTTTAGCAAAATTAGGAGCAATTGGATATGATACCTTAATCCTTCTAAATACTTTTATCAATTTTATTTTAACAAGGTTGGGGAAAGAGAAAATGAGCTTATCAAAAAAAGTAAAGCAATCTGTAAAAAATGCAGTAAAGTTTATTAATGATTTTGAGGAAACTGCAGGGAGTATTGCTATTGATAAAGGTTACGATTATGTTGTATGTGGACATATTCACCATGCGGAGATTAAGGAAATTAAAAATGATAAGGGTTCTGTTTTATATCTAAATTCTGGAGATTGGGTGGAGAGTTTAACTAGTTTAGAATATCACCAAGGGAAATGGAGTATACATCAATTTGAAGCACAACAGTACCCAAATGTAATTGATGAAGAAGAAAATGCCGAAGAGTCGTTAGACTTACATCAAAGGATGGATATCGGTAAATTGTATAAGTCCCTGATAGAAAAGTAGCCTTTTCGTCATTTCAAGCATTATTTGTATTTTCGGTATCACTATGAAAATTCTATATGCTATTCAGGGTACAGGTAACGGACATATTAGTCGTGCAAGAGATTTTATTCCTGCTTTGCAAAAAAAAGCCGATATAGATATACTCATCAGTGGAATTCAATTTGATGTTAGTCTTCCACAAGAGATAAAATATAAGTTTAAAGGAGCTAGTTTTATTTTTGGAAAGCATGGTGGTGTAGATTATTTAGAAACACTTAAGCATTTAAGTCCCTTAAAATTTATCAACGACATTAGGAAGTTAGATCTACGCCCGTATGATTTTATTCTAAACGATTTTGAGCCAGTTAGTGCATGGGCGGGGAAATTCAAAAAGAAACAAGTTATCGCATTAAGTCACCAATCGGCGTTTTTATCCCCACATACTCCACGACCTGATTTTAAAGATTCATTTGCAGAAGGATTGTTTAGGAAGTATGCACCAAGTAATAAGCAAATAGCATTTCATTTTGAAGAGTACGACAATTTTATAAACACTCCAATCATAAGAAGAGATATTAGAGATTTAGTGTCCACAAACAATGGCCATTATACAGTTTATTTACCAGCTTATCATGATAAGTTACTGTTGAAGTTATTGTCGAGTATTCAACACGTGAATTGGCAGATTTTTTCTAAGAGGGAGAAAGAAGCATATACTATTGGCAATGTTAGTGTTTTGCCAATTGATAATGATAAGTATAATAAGAGTGTAGCAAGTTCTACAGGATTGCTTACAGGTGGAGGGTTTGAAGCACCTGCCGAAGCATTATTTTTAGGTAAAAAGGTATTAGTTGTTCCGATGAATGGGCAATATGAACAGGCTTGCAATGCTGAGGCATTAAGAAGAATGGGAGTACCTGTTCTAAAAACTATAGATGAGCAAAGTATAGGATTTATTAAAGAATGGACAGAGAATAATAATGTAGTGAAGGTGAATTTTCCTGATAATCTAGACTCAGTAATTGAAAAGCTCTGGAAAATAATTTAATAATACTGAAAGAATAAAACAGAGAATATTAATAACAATAATAATCCTTCCGAAATCCACTGCCTTTTAGCAACCAAAAAGTAATAAGATAAAAATACAGTAATAGGTGCAGCTAATAATATAAAGTGATTAATACTGAAGCTTGGTTTTATATAAAATGATCCTGCAGTAATAATTATGGAGAACATTAACAATTGTTGAGCTTTTCTTACTTGTACTACATTTTTATAAAAGTTTTCGCGTAACCTATTGAATGCAACTATTAGTATAAGTAACATCGGTACTAAAGGCAAGTAATCGCTATTTTTTGGAAAAATATTAATCTGCCAAAAGTTTTTTAGTGGTTGCCATATAATGATAAAGTCGTCCCAGCGATCGAACCAAAAGTAATAGAAAGCTACAAAAAGATATGGTGTAATGGCACCAATAATACTTGAAGCCCATTCTCTCCAATTAAAAGGTCTGAAAATTAATAGCGCAATCCATACTAATATAATCCATGCTATAGATGGGAAATAGAATAAAGATGCCAGAGAAACAATAACCCCTAAGTCAAAAGCAATCATAGTTGCTTGCCCTGTTTTATAGAGCTTAAACAATCGAATGAATATCCAGAGTTGTAAAAAAATAATTAGGATTGCAGCATCCATTGTAAAAAAAGTTGGAAATATTCCAGTTATAATTACAAATAGAAGCGAAGGAAGATGTGTGTTTTTAAATATTAAACTAAAATCGTTTACAATCTTGTTTAACCATAAACCCGCTGCAAAGTATAAAAGAGTTGTAAATAATACATTGAAAACTTTGTGCTCCCAAAGTATAGCATATTTGCCAAAAAGAAATGTGCTAAATGGTTCGTTATAATTAAATACAGGAATTGGAGTTTGGTCGAGTAAATAGGGTAGACGTATTCCTATTGCAAGAAACAATAAAATAATAAGGTTGAAGGGCTCTTGTGTTTTAAATAATCTTACAAGCATCTTTAAAATGTAACTCGCATAAAGTTAGTTTTATTTTTTTGAATACAAGGAATTACAATTTGATCGGCCGAAATTTGCTTCCCACCTCCAGGCATTATAAGCAGATTGTCGTTTTCTTTTACGATTACTTTTTCTGTAGTCTCCCCTTTATTATTAATTGTACAACTTAAGATATCTGTAGACTTCCTAATGAATTTATTATAAATTAAATGAACCTTGTCTACATCTAAACTAAGAATGTACGAAGAGTAAAATGCTGCGTCATCTTCTGATACCTGATTTTTTCTAACTATAGATTCCCAATGTATTTTGCCATTAGGATTGATAGAAAAGAGCAAGATATTATCATAATGGTAAGTGTATGATGTTGTATATAATTGATAATAAGAGTTGTAATTTGTGGATTCTGTAATATAGTTTGATTCAGATACTAGAATAACACCCCCGTCAGTACGGATTACAATGCGGTCTATATAATAATTAATTAACTCTGTCCCTCTATTTATTGTACGTTCGGCACTAAACTCATTAAGAAATTTAGCTTTAAAGCTTTCTGTGAAAACTTTTGGTTTCTCATTCGGCTTTTGTGGATTGATGTTAGCGTAAATAATGCCAGCAGATGAAAAACTGTTGAGCTCTGAATAAAAGCCTGCAAATACAAGCTGCTTATTGATATAGTCTATTTCCATTTTTAAATCATTAATAAAATATTTATCCAATGAAATAGAAATAGGTATTAGTTTATCGTAGTCAAATCTCGCAATATTTAATGTGTATTTTTTATCGCGTAAAAGTTTTTTGTCTAAATCTAAAGATGTTAATATATAAAAGGAAGTATCGTTTGATAGTTTAAAGTCGTTTAAAAATAAAACCCCATCATAATATTCTGTTTTGTATTTTTTATTCCAGATGGTCTGTAGATTGGTATCTAAAACCTTTATACTAATTAATAATTTTTCATCATTTAAATCCGTTTGCTTATACATACTGCTTAGTAATTTGCCATTCTTACTGAGCTTTATGTAAAACATTCCTCGATTCCTTTTTTTATCAAAAGTAATTTCATCTATTAAAATTGGCTTACTGTCAATCGTCCCATTTCTTATATTTATTCGTTGAGCATAAAGTTCATTTTTGTTTGTTTCTTTGTTTACGCTTCCATAATATATATAAAGACTATCGTTTAAAAAATTGATGTCTTGTATCTCATACTCACTGTTAAGTGAATTTAAAGGGAATGTCCAAGAGGTATTTAGAGTAGAGTTGATGTATGAAATTTCTGCTTTGTTGTCTCTTAGCCTTAATTGTTCTTGTTTATTATTGAAAGGAGATTGACTTCTTAATACAAAAAAACCCTTATCGTTCTGTCCAATAATTTTAAGGAAGGTACGTTGAAACGATTTTTCTGGTGTGGCTAATTCTATTTTTTGTCCATAACCATAATACGATATCAGAAGAAAGAAAATGAAAACTGCTCTCATAGCACTAAGATAGAATAAATGTTCCAAAAAATTATGAATAACTAACGCTAGATTTTAGCATTAGTTATTCATAAACAGGATATTATTTATAGTTGTATAATATTGAGCTTACTTGAGCTAATCCAGTCGGCCTTTTTTAAGTCCTCTAAATGAATTTCTCCAATGATGTATGAATACTCTTCAGACTTATGCTCTTCTAATATGTTAATGAATGCCTTTCTATTAAAGGAGTAATCGTTTAAGTGCCTAACATAAAGCTTTAGAATTGTGCTTTCGTCTAAACTTAAGTTGTCGTTCTGTAGTGTTTTTCTATATTCATACTGATAATTATATCTTAATGCAGCAATATCTGATAACACAGCAGAACCTGTTGGGTTGCTACCAGCCCCTTTCCCAATAAAGACCTGACTTTCTGAAAAGGCACTTTCGAGAATTACTCCATTATACTCGTTCTGTACATTAAATAATTTGTGTTCTTTACTAATAAATTGTGGTATACAATAGGCCGATATTTTGTTTCCATGCTTGAAACATTTTGCAACTAGTTTTATTCGGTAATTGTTTTTCTTCGCAAATGAAATATCAAAATCATTCAATCTGCTTATTCCAAAATTGAATACATCTGTTGGTTCAACAAATACCCCAAAAGAATGCAAGAGTATGATACATAGCTTGAATTTCGAGTCAAACCCATCAATATCTGAACTTGGGTCGCTTTCAGCAAAACCTAGTTCTTGTGCCTTTTTTAAGGCGTAATCGAATGATTGATTCTCGTCGAAAATTTTCGACAAAATATAATTGCTGGTACCATTAAAAATACCCTCAACTCCTTTCAATAAATCATTGTCGTAGTACTCCTCGAGATTCCTGATAATTGGAATACTAGCGCAACAGGAGCCCTCATATAAAAATGAATTAGACTTGTTTTTTTGTAATGCAATTAATTCTTCGAGATTTTCGGCAATCATTTTTTTATTCGCAGAAACTACTGATTTGCCTTTCAATAACGCTTCTCTTGTAATATCAAAGGCTGCTTCCGAATTATTAATTAACTCTACAATAATGTCAATTTCAGGATCATCTAATAAAACCGATTTATCGTCGGTAAAGTATGTAGAGTCTATACTTCTCTTTTTTGAGATATCTTGTATGCATATTTTTTTAATGTTTGCTTTAATTCCCTTGGTCTCGTGTAGTACGTGATAGAGACCTTGCCCCACACATCCAAATCCAAATACTCCTAATGTTAGTTCTTTCTTCATTGTTTCTTTTCTAATAAATTAATTACTCTCTGTAAATGAAATGGAGTTATGCGTAATGCTCAGTATGGCACTATTAATATCTTCTATTAAATCTTCTACGTTTTCTATTCCTACTGATAATCGAACTAATGAATCGCTAATGCCAGATGCTAAACGTTTTTCTCTAGGGATTGATTTATGAGTCATTTCACATGGCAAGCAGGCCAAGCTTTTTACACCGCCTAAACTTTCGGCGAGTTTAAAATATTTTAAAGTTTTAAGGAGTTGTATGGAATCTTCTTTAGAATCGTTTACTAAACTGAAGCTTAACACGCCCCCAAAATATTTTTGTTGTTTTTTTGCTATTTCATAATTGCGGTGACTTTCCAATCCTGGATAATATACACGATCAACTGCTGGATGATTTGCTAAAAAGAAAGCAACTTTGAGTGCATTCTCAGAGTGTTTAACATACCTGAGTTCCAATGTTTCAATACCTCTAATGAGCAGCCACGAATCGAATGGGCCAAGAATTCCACCAGAAGAGTTTTGTATAAATTTAATTTTTTCAGCAAGCTCACTAGTGTTTACTACCACTAAACCAGCAATCAAATCAGAGTGGCCACCTAAATATTTGGTGCCACTATGAATAATAATATCAGCACCAAGTGTTATTGGAGTTTGTGATGCAGGAGAGGCAAATGTATTATCTACAACGAGTAAACAATTGCTAGCTTTTGCAATTTTTGAAATTGCTTCAATGTCGGCAATTTTTAATGTTGGATTTGTAGGGCTTTCTAACCAAATGAATCTAGTGTTCTTGTTTATGGCATTTAATACATTTGTTGCATCACAAGCATCTACATAGTTTACCTTAATTCCGAATTTTTCATAAACGTGTGTGAAAATCCTGAATGCACCTCCATAGATATCATCAACTGCAACAATTTCGTCGCCTACTTTTAATAATTTAAGTACGGCATCAATTGCTGCAAGTCCACTTGCAAAAGCAAAGCCAGCATTACCGTGTTCAAGTTTGGCAATTAAATCTTCTAGTACCTTTCTTGTAGGATTGTTACTTCTCGCATAATCGAAGCCTTTGTGTACTCCAGGTTCTATCTGTTCAAAGGTTGAGGTTTGATAAATTGGAGTGGAAATAGATCCAGTTAAAGGATCTACAGGGATAGCGTTTAAAATTTCTGTTGTGTTTAACATTTTTTTTTGATTAAGGGTTTGCATTTTTTTTTGTTAAAAACACCTTATCTCAAAAAGCAAAAAGACAGCTAGTAAAGCTGATACCAGAAGGACTTAAATGAAAAAAGTCTCTTCCGATAAACGGAAGAGACTTTTATATATAGGTAATATTAAAGTACAGTGTCCGTCTTATCTATCTCTGTTTCCAGAGTTGGATTTAGCACCTTGTACAGTGTAAACTGTATAGGCTGCTAAGGTTTCACAGGGCCAATCCCTCCACCTTTCTTGATAAGTATGTTATAAAGAACGAGCCGCAAATATAGAAGCATTTCTGGTAAGTGCAAAATTTTTTCAACTTACTTTTGCCTCTGTACTTGCAAATTAGTCTTATATTTGCCACATCAAACAATCATACATAGAATAGAATGAACAAATTTGGAGTAGTCGTTTTCCCAGGCTCAAACTGCGATCAAGACATGGTTTATGTGCTTGAAACTATTATGCAACAAAAAGTGGTAAAATTGTGGCATAAGGATCACGACTTACAAGGTTGTGATTTTATCGTATTACCAGGTGGGTTCTCTTATGGCGACTATCTTCGTTCAGGAGCAATTGCTCGTTTTTCCCCAATTATGCAAGAGGTAGTTTCTTTTGCTAATAAAGGAGGTTATGTAATGGGAGTTTGCAATGGATTTCAAATTCTTGCAGAGGCTGGTTTAGTACCAGGAGCTTTGTTGCACAACGATTCACGCAAGTTTATTTGTAAAAATGTGTATTTGAAATCACAAACCACAAATTCATTGATTACTTCTCAAATAGACCCTAATGCCATACTAAAAATTCCTATTGCTCATGGTGAAGGAAAATACTTTGCTTCAAATGATGTAATTAAATCACTTAATGATAATGATCAGGTATTGTTCCGTTATTGCGATGAAAATGGAGTGATTAGTGCAGAAGCAAATCCAAATGGAGCAATTGAAAATATTGCTGGGGTTTGCAACAAAGAAAGAAATGTGTTTGGAATGATGCCACACCCAGAACGTGCTGCAGATGCAGAGTTGTCGAATATGGATGGGAAAGTGTTATTTGAATCAATTCTTAGTTTAGTAAATCACTAATAATTTTTTATTGTAGATTCTAAATTCTAAATTGTTACTTATGATAATCGGAAATTTAGAATAATTAGAAATGCAGCTCGTAATAGACAAAGGAAATACATTTACAAAAGTCTACATATTTGATGCAGATAGAATAGTAGCACGAGCAAAATTCGAATCGCTTGATTTATTTTTATTGGATAAAATATTTAAAGAATATTCAATAGAAGCAAGTATTTATTCACATGTAGGAAATAGTGAATCGGAGCCGTTAAAATTTTTAAAAACACATTCAAAATTTGTTGCTTTCGATTACTTAACACCTATTCCGATTCAAAACAAATATACCAGTCCAACCACATTAGGCCTAGATCGTTTGGCTGCAGTTTGTGCAGCTTATCAGCTTTTTCCAAATCAAGATGCCCTTACAATAGACATGGGAACTTGTATTACTTATGATTTTATTAATGATAAAGGAGAATATCTAGGAGGAGGGATCTCTCCAGGAATTAATATGCGTTTTAAGGCATTAAATACTTTTACAGCCCAACTACCGTTAATTGAGCCTGAAGCTAGAAAACCCAAACTCATCGGAGATGATACAGAAAGCTCAATAAGATCGGGTGTAATAAATGGAACAATACAAGAGTTGATGGGGGTTATTGAGTTATATGAATTAAAATACCCTCAATTACAAGTGTTAGTTTGTGGGGGAGATCTGGCTTTTTTTGATACTCAGGTTAAAAATAGCATCTTTGCGCGTCCGGATTTGGTCGCTGAAGGCTTAAATACGATATTGCAATATAATGTTCAAAATAAATAGAATACTTGTCATTTTTACGCTATTCATTATAGCTAAACCCACTTTTGCTCAAAACGTTACGAGTACACCATATTCACAATTTGGCTTAGGTCACATTCAAAAAAATAATTCTGTAGTTACCTTAGGAATGGGAGGGGTAAGTAATGGATTGAGAATTGATAATACAATTAATAATCAAAACCCAGCTTCATATACAGCATTGCAATGGACTACATTTGAAGTAGGAACGTTTTCTCAATTCATTAAACTAAAAAATAATACTGGAGAAGCTTTCAGAAATAACTCGGGATTGAGTTATATTAAGGTTGCATTTCCTATTGCGAAGAAATGGGGGGCAAGTTTCGGGTTAATACCAGTTTCGGGTATGGGTTATGAGTCTACTGTTCAATCAACATTTCTAGATACTCCTGTTACGAATATTTTTAATGGAGAAGGAGGTTTGAATCAGTTTTACATAGGAACGGGTTATAGTATTAATAAAAGATTAAGCGTTGGGCTTAATGCTTCATATTTATTTGGCACATTAAATAGAAGCAAGGCTAATGAATTTGTCGATAGCCTTGGTTTCTTAAATACTCGTCAAACAAACTCAACAACTATTGGAAGTATTTTCTTGAATTATGGTATTCAATATAAATTAGAACTTAATGATAAGAGATATTTAACAATAGGCTTAAATGGGAATACTACTTCGAAATTGAGTGCAACTAGAAGTACAGTAGCAACAAGATACTTCTACCAAAGTGGTACGGAAAGGTTAGTAGATACTACACAAAACACTTCAGATGAGAATGGAACTATTGTTTTCCCTATGATTAATTCATTAGGATTTGCTTATGGTGAAACCAACAAATGGATGTTAGCCGCCGACATCACCTTAGGTCAATGGTCTCAATTAAAAGTGTTTGAGGTTAATCAAAATTTAAAAAACACTTTTGATTTGAATATAGGGGGCTCTTATATTCCTAATGGAAACGCTGTTGGGAACTACTTTAAAAATATTGAATACCGATTCGGGTTTAACTATAATAAGTCTTACATAAACATCTTATCGCAAGACATTAATCAAATGAGTTTAGCTTGTGGATTTGGGTTACCATTACCAAAAACAGCATCTAAAGTGAATTTAGGTTTTGAATTTGGTCAACGAGGAACCACTAAGTTAGGACTTATAAAGGAGAACTATATGGGCATTTATGCAGGCTTTAATTTCTGTGATAAATGGTTTATTCAACGTAAATATGATTAAAAGAGCATTTCTTTTTAGTTCAATCATTTTAGTTTTATTCTCATCCTCTTGCGAAAATGACCTTTCTAAAGTAGAGAGCATAGCGAGTAATGAAGTAAGTTTACCCGTTGAAACTAGTAAAAAAGTTGAGCTTATTTACAGCGACTCCTCAATAGTTAGAGCAAAGCTAAATACCCCAGAGCTAAAGTTTTACAAGGTTGTAAATGCATATCATGAGATGCCAAAGGGCTTATATGTAGAATTTTATGGGGCTAATAAAACAATAGAGAGTACCTTGACTGCTAAGTATGGCAGGAAATTCCAAAATCAAGGTATAATTGAAGTTAAGGATAGTGTAGTAGTTATTAATAATAAAGGAGAACGGTTGGATACGGAGAAATTAATTTGGAATGAGAAAACCAAAAAAATATACACCAATAGTTTTGTAAGAATTACCACTCAAAAAGACATTATGTTTGGGGAAGGAATGGAAGCAAACCAAAACTTCACCAACTACAGGATATATAAATATAGAGGCAGCGTTAGTTTAGAAGATAATGAACAGTAAATTTCAAGAAAACATGTGGATGATCATCTTTATGATCTGCTTACTCAGTTCCATATATGTTTATTTAAGTCAAAGAACTTTTTCTAAAGATTTCATTCCCATGGCATTAGCTACAGCATTTGCCTTTTGGAGATTCTATAGTATCAGGAAAAGAAGGATTTCTAAATAGATTTTCTAAGAAGATAAAATTTTGTATTTTGCGACCCCTTACGTAGCAGAGGTTTATTGGTTTTAATAACAATCAATGGGCTATAACGCACAAAAAAGGGAAATAAAAGCATAACAAAAACTAAAAAATAAAACTTACAATTAATAAAAGGTATGGGATTAATGAATTCAATGCGCAACAGAGGTGGACTATTAGTCGGAGTAATAGCCTTTGCGATTGTAGCATTTTTAGCAGGTGATGTTCTGATATCAGGACGTAATATCTTTGGAAGTAATCCAACAGATATAGGTGAGATTAATGGCAAAAAAGTTGAAATCCAAGAGTTTCAAACAAAACTAGATGCTAATATAGAACAGTACAAAAAAAGCTCAAATCAACAGAGCTTAGATGAGAACATGACTGGTTACTTAGTAGATCAAACATGGAATCAGTTAGTATATGATGAGGTGATGAAACAACGTATTGAAAAAGCAAACGTTAAGGTTTCACCAGAAGAATTGTTTGATATGATTCAAGGTTCAAACCCACATCCAGAAGTTCGTCGTGCTTTTACTAATCCTCAAACAGGAGTATTCGATCCATCACAAGTATTAACTTTCTTGAAAAATATGGATCAACAAGATCCAACAGGAGAAACTCGTAAACAATGGTTAAATTTCGAGAAAGCGATTCAAGAAGAAAGAGTTCGTCAGAAATACATGAACGCTGTAAAGGCTGGAATGTACGTTCCAACTGCTTTTGCAAAAGCTGACTACATGGAGAAAAATAAACAAGCTACAGCTTCTTATGTATTGTTAGATTATACTACAGTTTCTGATTCGGCTATTAAAGTCTCAGAATCGGATTTGTCTAATTATTATAACGCAAACAAATACAAATTTAAACAAGCAGAAAACACTAGAAGCTTTGAATACATTTCAGTGGACATAGTACCTTCTAAAGAAGATACTTTAGAAACTAAAAAGTGGATTGATGAGCAATTCGTTGGTCTATCTAATTCTACAAACGATTCTACTTATGTGAACTTAAATGCTGAAACTAAATATAATGGAGCTTATGCAAAAAGAGGCGAATTGCCAGCTGCGCTTGATACCATTATGTTTAGTAAACCACAAGGATTTATTTATGGTCCATATATAGATGCAGGTGCATATAAAGTGGCAAAATTAATAGGCATTAAATCGCTACCTGATTCGGTGCGTGCACGCCATATAATTTTACCAATGCAAGCAACTCAAGAAGCAACTAAAAAAACTGCTGATAGTATTAAAGCACTTATCGATGGTGGGGCTAATTTTGCAGCATTAGCTATGCAATTCTCTACTGATGGTACAAAAGATAAAGGTGGAGATTTAGGTTATTTTGATAATAAAACTATGGATCCTATTTTCACCGACTTTTGTTTTAAAGGGAATAAAGGTAAAGTAGGTGTGGTATTATCTCAATTCGGGTATCATGTAGTTGAGATTCTTGATCAAAAGAACTTCAATAAACAAATTACTGTTGGGGTAATCGATCGTTCAATTACACCAAGTAATTCAACTACTCAAGCATTATTCAGCAAAGCAAATACTTTGTTGTCGAGCATAGAATCAGAAAAAGATTTTGATAATATCAAGTTAACAGATGGGTTTAGCAAAAGAGTAGCCGATGATATTAAACAAACAGATCGCTTCGTAGCAGGTATACAAAATCCGAGAGAAGTTATTCGTTGGGCCTATAAAGCAGAGGTTGGAGATATCTCACCATTATTCGAAGCTGGAAACAAATATGTTTTTGCTCGTTTAACTAAAGTGAAAGATGCTGGAACTGTACCTATGGAGTACATTAAAACAGAATTAGAAGCATTAGTTCGTAAAGAGAAAAAAGCAGAGCAATTGAAAGCTAAATTACAAACAGCACTTAACGGAGCAACATCAATTCAACAGGTAGCACAAAAAGCAGGAACTGTAGCTGCACCAGCAACTGGGTTAACATTCGGATTCCCTGTAATTCCAGGTGTTTCTAGAGAGCCAGAAGTAATAGGAGCTGTATTTGGTTCTGAAAAAGGTAAGTTTGTAGGACCTATTGCAGGCGAGCGTGGTGTTTATGTATTATACATTGATAATGTGGTAGATGCTTTGCCATTACCTGATTATACCTCAAATAAAAATGATCAATACTCTGTATTAAAAAATAGAGTAGATAACGAATTTTTAGAAGGTTTAAAGAAATCAGCAAAAATAAAAGACAATAGAATATTGTTCTATTAAAAAATAGTAAACAAAATTAAGCCCCGTTAGGATTACTAAACGGGGCTTTTTTATTTTTTGATCCGAAAATGTAATTTGAACTGCAAGTAAACAATTACCTTTGTATAAATGTATTATGTACTAGGTATTAAGTATAAAATACAAAGTAAGTAAGATGGAAATAGTAAACAAAGTAGCACAAAGCGGTTTAATAAGCTTCGATTTAGCCAATTATTACGATAAAGGGGAAAGGGTATTGTACGATATTAAAGACAACCTATTTCATGGATTAATATTAAAGGAGAAGGATTTTAGAGAGTTCATAAAGACCCACGATTGGTCGCAATATAAAAGTAAAAATGTTGCGATAATTTGTAGTGTTGATGCTATTGTACCTACTTGGGCGTTTATGTTATTAGCAACTAAAATAGAACCATTTGCTAATATGGTGGTGTTTGGCGATTTAACGATACTAGAAGATGCATTATTTCGTCAAGCCTTATCTAAAATAGATTTGAATGAATACAAAGACCAAAGGATAGTGGTTAAAGGATGTGGAGACATACCTGTTCCAGTATCTGCTTATGTAGAAATCACGAGATTGTTTAGGCCAATAGCAAAAAGTATAATGTATGGAGAACCATGTTCAACCGTACCATTATACAAGAAGATTGCAGAATAGTTGTTATAATTGCAAAAGTTTACCAAAAACACCTAAATACAGATGAAAAAAAGTATCATTTACGTTTTTCTATTTTCTATTTTCATTTTACGTTTTAATAGTACGGCAGTTGGGCAGTTACAACCCGATTTCAAATTAGGTGCTTTTCAAATTGGAGAGAAATTGAAATATACTGCACGATATGGTTTTATTCATGCTGCAGAGGTAACTTTTGAAGTACAAGAGTCGAAAAAAGAAATGAATGGAAAGAAACCATTACATTTTGTAGCGAGTGGTCGAACTACCCCATCATTCGATTGGTTCATGAAAGTAAGACATCGTTATGATTCTTATGTGGATCAAACTCAACTCCTACCTATGCAGTTCACCGAAAGTGTAAGAGAAGGAAAATATAAAAGAGATAGCTATGCCAATTTTGATCAAAAAGCAAATAAGATTGTAGCTACTAAAGGCACTTTCAACTCACCTGATGTAACGTTTGATATTCTCTCAATGTACTACTTCGCACGTTGCTTAGATATTAAGAATGTTAAGGTTGGTGAAGTAATAAAGATGAAGTATTTTCTGGATGATGGTATATATCCATTAGATATAGAATATTTAGGTAGAGAAACAATTAATACCGAGAGTGGTAAATTTGAATGCATTAAACTTAGTCCCGCTCTGCAACCAGGTAGGGTTTTCCGCAAAGACAGTAGAATGTATATGTGGATGACCAACGACGCAAATAGAATACCTGTAAAAGTAGAGGTGGAAATTTTAATTGGTTCATTAGTATTAGAATTAGAGAAATACGAGGGAGTCAAAAATCCATTAACATCATTACGATGATACCTCACGAAAACACCATTCTGTCTGATGAGTTATTTACCGAGCAATTTGTATGTAACTTAAATAAATGCAAAGGGGCTTGTTGTGTAGCCGGTGATTCAGGAGCTCCTCTGGAGGCCGATGAGCTTGAAATCATAGATAGAGTATTCGATAAAGTAAAACCTTACCTTAATGAAAAAGGATTAAAAGCCATTGAAGAGCAAGGAAAATGGACTCTTGATTTCGAAGGCGATTATACCACTACTTGTGTCGATGGTGATAAAGAATGTGCTTATGTCGTTTTTGAAAATGGAATAACACAATGTGCTTTTGAGAAAGCTTATAACGATGGGGCTATTGATTGGAAGAAACCAATATCATGTCATTTATACCCCATAAGAATTACTAAATACCCTGATTACGAAGCTCTTAATTACGACAGATGGAGCATTTGTAGTGATGCCTGCTCATTTGGGAAAGAGCTAAAAGTTACCGTTTTTGAGTTTCTTAAAGAACCATTAATCCGTAAATACGGAGAGGAATGGTATGAGCAAGTAAAGAATTATCGAAAATAAAAAATCCTAACACGCTTTATTGTAGTCTTTTCATTCGCTTAAAGCGAGATGGGTTTACTTTATTTTTACTATTTTCGTACTCTTAATAACTGTAAAATGAAGGGAATAATTTTAGCAGGTGGTTCAGGCACACGCTTACATCCTCTAACACTGGCTATGAGTAAACAAATGATGCCAGTGTATGATAAACCTATGATTTATTATCCTTTATCGTGCTTAATGATGGCAGGTATTCGTGAAATATTAATTATTTCTACCCCTCATGATTTGCCAAATTTTGAACGATTATTAGGCGATGGATCGGCGTTAGGGTGCAAGTTTGTATACAAGGTGCAGGAGCAACCTAATGGATTGGCCCAAGCGTTTGTAATAGGAGAAGAATTTATTGGTAAAGATAAAGTAGCATTAATATTAGGAGATAATATTTTTTATGGCTCAGGACTTTCTGAGTTATTGCAAAGTAATAATAATCCGGATGGAGGAGTAGTTTACGCATACCATGTGAGCGATCCTGAGCGTTACGGAGTAGTTGAATTTGACGATAAGATGAAGGTGGTATCAATAGAGGAAAAACCAACGAATCCAAAGTCGAACTATGCGGTACCTGGATTATATTTTTACGATAATTCAGTAGTAGAGATTGCAAAGAATATTAAACCCAGCGCAAGAGGGGAGTATGAAATTACAGATGTAAATAAAGAGTATTTAAAAAGAGGTACACTAAAAGTGAGTATACTCAACAGAGGTACTGCATGGTTAGATACAGGTACATTTGCCTCATTAATGCAAGCTGGGCAATTTGTACAAGTAATAGAAGAGCGTCAGAATTTAAAAATTGGTTGTATAGAAGAGGTGGCTTATCGTATGGGTTATATAAATAAAACACAACTAGAAAAATTAGCTACACCATTAATAAAGAGTGGTTACGGACAATATTTAATGAACATTAAGTAGTTTTTAATCTCTCTATTGATGAGGGATTAGGGTGAGGATAAAAAATATAAAAAAGGAGAAGAAATGAATTATTTAGGACCAGAATTAGCACAATTTTCTGATCAAATTGATTATGCCATTAAGAATTATAAATCTCATGGCAAGAAACTTAGCGATTTCAATCACATTGTAATTAGTGGTTTAGGTGGCTCAGGAATTTCAGGAAAAATCATTAAAAGTTATTTTCTAGATAAAATTAATTTACCAATAGAAACGGTTTCCGATTACCAATTGCCAAAATTTGTTAACGACAAAACATTAGTGATTTTATGTTCTTATTCAGGTAATACAGAAGAGACACTAAGTGCATATGCCGATGCTACAAATAAAGGAGCAACAAAACTTGTACTCACAGTGGGAGGTAAAATTGCAGAGTTGGCAGAGAAAGATGGCACTTTAGTTTATAAAGCTGTTGGAGGTTTTCAACCTAGAGTTGCTTTTGGATATCCTATTACGTATTTATTCCTCATATTCTCAGAATTATTAGGTTTGAATGAAGCTACTGATTTAAATTCAATTAAAGAAGTGGTGAGTAATGTTGATGATTATAAGAGAAGATCATTGCATATAAAAAATCATTTTAACGATACAATTAAAAATAAGTATGTAATTATAGCTTCTCCAGATATGGAAGCTATAGCGATACGCTTTGCTCAGCAAGTACAAGAGAATGCGAAACTAGAAGCATTTGTGGTAGTCATTCCTGAAGCCAATCATAACGTAATTGAAACGTATTATGAAAAATGGGATTCCAATTATATTATGATTAATTCTGGAACAAACTCAAGAATAAATTTAAGATTTCATTTTATAAAGGAATTGCTCAATTCGTATGGTTCAGTAGTAGTTGAATTAGAAACTAAAGCGGCTACCATGGCCCATATTTATGATACTGTTTATCTATTAGATTGGGTAAGCTTACAAATAGCTCATACTGTGAATGCTGTTTCCAATCAGATAAAAAACATCATCGATTTAAAAAACTTTTTAAGTAATAAATAGTGAAAGTAGCATTAATTACAGGAGTTACCGGACAAGACGGTGCGTATTTAGCAGAGTTTCTTTTAAAGAAAGGGTACTTTGTACATGGTATAAAAAGAAGAAGCTCTTCGTTTAATACAGAACGAATAGACCATTTATATCAAGATCTACATGAGGGTAAAGTTAATTTCAAATTACATTATGGAGATTTAACAGACTCTACTAATCTGATTAGAATTATACAAGAGACCCAGCCCGACGAAATTTACAATTTGGCAGCAATGAGCCACGTAAAAGTAAGTTTTGATACTCCTGAATATACTGCTAATGCAGATGGGATAGGCACCTTGAGAATTTTAGAAGCCATTAGAATATTAGGGCTTACCGAAAAAACAAAATTTTATCAAGCAAGTACATCCGAATTATATGGTTTAGTACAAGAAGTACCACAATCAGAAAAAACACCTTTTTATCCTCGGTCACCTTATGCTGTGGCTAAAATGTATGGATATTGGATTACAGTGAATTATCGTGAAGCCTATGGAATTTATGCTTGTAACGGTATCTTATTTAATCACGAAAGCCCGGTTAGAGGGGAAACATTTGTAACTCGAAAAATTACCAGAGCTGCAGCACGCATAGTAATGGGTTTACAAGACAAATTGTATCTAGGGAATTTAGATGCACAAAGAGATTGGGGACATGCAAAAGATTATATCGAAGCAATGTATCTAATGCTTCAACAAGATAAACCTGAAGATTACGTGGTAGCAACTGGTAAGACAACCACAGTAAGAGAGTTTGTGAAGATGTCTTTTGCTGAACTTGGAATAGAATTAGAATTTTCGGGTAAAGCTGAAGCAGAACGTGGTGTCGTTATAGATATGGACACTGAAAAAATGAAATCACTTGGATTAAACCCAGATGAACTAAAATTCGGGCAGACTGTAGTGCTAGTTGACCCTAAGTATTACAGACCTACAGAGGTTGATCTTTTAATTGGTGACCCTACCAAAGCACAAACTAAATTATCATGGAAGCCAAAATACGATCTGCAAGGATTAGTGTCGGAAATGGTACTTTCGGATCTGCATCTGATGAAAAAAGAACAATATTTGAAAGATGGAGGGTTTAAGTCTACTAACTACTTTTAATGCCGTTTAAACACCTAATTATATTCCCCAATATTTTGCATTACTGAAAAAAGAGTAATATTTTTACCCAATATTACAAAAACTACTCGTCTTTGTGACTGAGGAGGCGAAGCTGCGCAATGTTAAGTACCTTAATTACATCAAAAACAAGAATCAAATTATTGTTAAAATTTTTTCTAAATGCCAATAATACAGGCTATTTAAAAAATTTGGAGCAAGAATTTGAAGATAGTAGTAATGGAATAAGATTGGAATTAAATAAATTCGAAGATGCAGGATTATTAAATTCTGAAAATGTAGGGAATAAGAAAGTATTTAAAGCCAATACGAATCATCCATTATTCAAGGATATACATAATATTATATTAAAGTATACTGGGATAGATACTATTATAGAGCAAGTTATTGCAAGGTTAGGAGATGTTACCGAAGTATATTTAGTCGGGTCACTCGCAAAAGGATTAGACAATAATACTATAGATCTAGTGCTTGTTGGTAGTATAGACAATGACTATTTGATAACGTTAATTAAGAAATTTGAAGAGTTAATTCCAGATAGAAAGGTTAATTACGTAACTTATAATGAAGAATATTTTTCCCAAAACAAATTTGAGATATTAAATCCACATAGTTTGTTAATCTGGAAGAATGAAAATTGATAAATAAATACCGAACTAATGAAAATCAAAACAAAGTTTAGAATTCTGTATCTAATTATTTTAATAATATTTAGTACAAATTATTCTATAGCGCAAACCCCAGGATTACTTCCAAATGTAGATACTTCTGCAATGAGTTCAAGTGAAATTCCAAGTGCTGAGGAGTTAAGAAAAGCAGGAGCTAGTGAAGATCAAATTAAGGAGGCAGAAGCATTGAGAGCTAGAAAATTAGCTGCTGAACAATCTAAAACTAACACCCCAACAAAGCTTAGTACACCTGTTACTAACGAAGTGAAAGAACAAGCCATTATTTCCAAATTAACAGGCAATGTTCAAGGTAAATCAATTGCACCGAATTTGTATGGGTTGGATTATTTTTACAATGCTAATAATCATTTAACAAGTTCTCAGTCGGCTAAAGCACCAGAAAACTATGTTATCGGTATAGGGGATGAATTTTCAATTTCAGTATATGGGTTTTCATACTTCAATGGAGTTGTAAAGGTTGACAACAACGGAGCAATTAATCCTCCAAATATGGGACCTGTATATGTTAAAGGGTTATCTTATGAAAAAGCTAAAAAAGTAATTAGAGCAAAACTTTTACAATATTTCTCTCCATCAAATAATATTGATATTACGTTGAATTATTCTAGAGTAATAAAAGTCAATATTGTTGGAGAGGTTATAAATCCAGGTATCTATGAGATTCCTGCAATAAATTCAGTGTTTTCAGCCATTAGTTTTGCTGGTGGTGTAAATCCATTATATGGATCATTAAGAAAAATTAGTGTAAAAAGAGATGGTAAGCTAGTGAAAAGTCTAGACCTATACGATTTTTTACAAAACCCTAATTCTAAAATTGATTATTTTTTAGAAGAGAACGATTATATAATTGTTGAGCAAAGAACTAAAGTTGTAGAAATAATCGGACAAGTACCAAGACCGATGTTATATGAGTTAAAAGACTCTGAAAATATTAATGCCTTATTGAAATACTCTGGTGGTGTTGGACCTGCTTCGGATATTTACAGAGTACAGGTGGAAGCTTATGAGAATAATAAAGAGTTAAAAGTTTATAATATAAATCTAGATAGTTTAACAAAAAGGAAACTAGATTACAAAATCAATAATGGTGATAAAGTAATTATTAGAAGAATCAATATTAGCATTAGAAATCTAGTTGAAATTGATGGTCCATTGTATAGACCAGATAGATATGAATTAAAGAAAGGTGATAGAGTAAAAAATTTGATTGAAAAGGCTGGTGGATTAAGACCTGAGGCATACAAAAATACAGCATACATTAGTAGAATTACAGAAGATAGCACACGAACATTTATATCAATTAATATTCAGGAAATATTAGACAACCCTAATTCAGCATCTAATTTATTGCTTCAGGAATACGACATAGTTCGTATTTTTTCAAATGCAGAGTTTATTAATTATTCTAAAGTATATTCGTTCGGGAGTGTTAAAAAGCCATCTGAAATTGACTACTACAAAGGAATAACTCTTAAAGAATTATTATTACAGTCTGGTGGATTTGAAATAGGAGCAAATCTATTGAGAATCGAAGTCTCAAGAGTAAGGTATTTCTCAAACAATTATATTTTAGGAGAAGAATCGAGAATTTTAATTGAAAAGTTAGTAGTTAATAGTAACAACTACCTAGAAGATACTAGTCTTAATTATGTACTTCAGCCATTCGATCAAGTATTTGTAAGACAGATTGAAAATTTCGGATTACAGAGAAATATCTTCATCACAGGTGAGGTTAAGTTTCCTGGCACTTATACGTTAATAACAAAGAATGATAAACTAAGTGATATTATAAAAAGAAGTGGAGGCTTAACTAAGTATGCCTTCCCAGAAGGTGCTAAAATTTATAGACAAAATTTAGATGGTAAGTATATTGTGATGCGCTTGGATAAAGCCTTGAAAAAATATAATTCAGTTTATAATTACATTCTACATGAAAACGATACAATCTATATACCAGAGGTAATTGACTTTATTGGTATCAGAGGAAGCTCAGTGGAATTGCTTTCAATTTCTAATCAATCACAGATCAATGCCCCTTACATTAAAGGAAAGCGCGCAAAGTATTATATCAATGAATATGGTAATGGTTTTAGAAAGAATTCATGGCGCTCTAAAACTTATGTAATTCAGAATAATCTTAAAATTGATAAGACAACAAATTTGTTGTTGTTTAATATTTATCCTAAAGTAAAGAAGGGTTCTGTAATATATGTGGTAGAAAAACCTAAAAAAGAAAAGAGGAGAGACGAGGATAAAGTTAAATTTGATGTAAATAAACTTATAGAAAATACGATGGTTAAAATCACTGGTATTATAACTATATACATCTTGTTAAATCAAATATCAAAATGAGCGAATTAAACAATACAAACAATGATGAAATTTCAATAAAGGACATTATTGCTTCAGTTGTAGATATATTAAAATACTTAAAAAGTAAGTGGGTATATATATTATCAACAGCATTTATTGTTGGATGCATAGGTGTTTTAATTGCATATGTTTCTAAACCAACATATACAGCCAAGCTAACATTCGCATTAGATGAAGAAAAAGGTACTGGATTTGGACAATACGAAGGTATCGCGAGTCAGTTTGGTATTGATTTAGGAGGTAATGCTAGTGGGATATTTTCAAATACCAATTTAATAGAGTTCCTAAAATCAAGAAAAATGATTGAAAGAACTTTAATTACTCCAATTGTATTTAAAAATAAACAAACAAATCTTATTGAGGCTTACCTCGACGTTTATGAAAAAAGAAAAGATTTTAATGAAGAAGATAAAAATATTTCTTTTTTAATTGATGAAGATAAATTTACAATTAAACATGATAGTATAATAAATTTATTATACGCCGAAATAATTTCAGAAAGAATGGCTGTTGATAAAATTGACAAAAAGGTCAATATTATCACAGTGAATTTTACAAGTCAAGATCAAATTCTTTCAAAGTTATTTTGTGAAAAATTAATTTTGAATGTGAGTGACTTTTATATTGAAACTAAAACAAGAAAATCTAGGAATAATGTAAATACACTTCAGTCTAGGGTTGATTCTGTAAAGAGAGAACTTGATAAAGCCTTATATGGCCGAGCACTTGCTAGTGATCAGAATTTGTTGGTGGTTAGACAACAAGCAAATGTTGGTAAAATAAAACAAGAGGTTAATGTTCAGGTATTATCTACAATGTATACCGAATTAACTAAAAATTTAGAATTGGCAAAGTTTTCTTTATTAAATAATGAACCGCTTTTTCAGATTATTGATAAGCCAACATTACCTTTTAAGAAAAATAAGAAGTCGAAGTTAATTCACTTAATCGTTGGTGGATTTATTGGTCTAATACTTTCTTCATCTTTTCTACTTTTAAAGAGATGGATTAATACAGCATTTAGTATAAAAAATTAAAAATGAAAAAAAACCTAGCAATAATTGGTCTTGGGTACGTTGGTTTACCATTAGCCATAGAGTTTGGTAAAAAGTACAGTGTATTAGGATTTGATATCAACACAGCGAGAGTTGATGAATTGAAAAACGGTGCGGATAGAACCCAAGAGGCTGATTTAGAAGGAATGAAATACGCAATGGGATTGTCAGGAGACGCTGGACTTTCTTTTTCTTCAAACACAGACGATTTAAAAAAATGTAATGTATATATCGTAACTGTTCCTACCCCAATCGATCAGTTTAAAGCTCCAGATTTAACACCTTTAATAAAAGCATCAGAAATGCTCGGTAAAGTTTTAAAATCAGGAGATATTGTTATATATGAATCTACGGTTTATCCTGGATGTACAGAAGAAGATTGTGTTCCTGTATTAGAGAAGTTTTCTGGATTAAAGTTTAATAAAGATTTTTACTGTGGATATTCACCAGAAAGAATTAATCCTGGTGATAAAATAAATACTTTAACTAAAATAAAAAAGGTTACTTCAGGTTCAACACCTGAGATTGCCAATTTAGTTGATGAATTATATGCAAGCATTATCACTGCAGGAACACATAAAGCTCCAAGTATAAAAGTTGCTGAAGCAAGTAAAGCAATTGAAAATGCACAAAGAGATGTTAATATTTCTTTTGTAAATGAGCTTTCATTAATATTTGATCGAATTGGAATTGATACACAAGATGTATTAGATGCAGCTGGAACAAAATGGAATTTCCTTAAATATAAGCCAGGTTTGGTTGGTGGCCATTGTATTGGTGTAGATCCTTATTATTTGGCACATAAAGCTGAATCGCTTGGATACCACCCCCAAGTAATATTATCGGGCAGAAGAGTGAATGATAATATGGGGATGTTTGTAGCAAATAAAGTAGTAAAATTAATGATAGGCAAAGGCCATGTAATTAAAGGTGCTAACGCATTAATATTAGGGATTACTTTTAAAGAGAATTGCCCAGATGTTAGAAATACTAAAGTTGTAGATATTTACAATGAATTAATCCAGTTTGGAATTAATGTAGATGTTTATGACCCATGGGCCGATTCTATAGAAGTAAAACACGAATACAACATAGATATGATAGATTCTATTTTAGATAAAAAATATGATTCGGTTATCGTTGCTGTAGCTCATAATGAATTTCTAGAAATTGACTTTAAATCTTTACAAGCAAATAATACTGTAATTTTTGATACCAAAGCATGTATAGATAGAACTTTAGTAGACGGTAGATTGTAAAATATGAATATAGAAATGGTTGACCTCAAAGGTCAGTATAAAAAAATAAAGACAGAGATAGATAAAGCAATGGTTGATTGCGTTGAATCAGCCGAGTTCATTAATGGTAAACTTGTAAAAACTTTCTCCGATAATTTAGCAAAATATGTAGGTGTTAAACATGTAATACCTTGTGCTAATGGGACAGATGCTCTGCAAGTCGCTTTAATGGCTTTAGATTTAAAACCTGGGGATGAAGTAATTGTTCCTGCATTTACTTACGTAGCAACTGCAGAAGTAATAGCACTTTTGAATTTAGTTCCTGTAATGGTAGATGTAATGCCCGACGATTTTAGTATAAATTTGGAACAAGTAAAAAATGCAATTTCACCTCGAACTAAAGTAATAGTTCCTGTTCATTTGTTCGGACAATGTGCAGGTATGGAAGAGTTGTTGCAAATTGCTAAGGAAAATAATATATATGTTGTAGAAGATACTGCTCAAGCAATTGGAGCAAAATATACTTTTAAAGATGGAAGTGTTCACCAAGCTGGTACAATGGGAGATATTGGCACTACCTCGTTTTTCCCATCAAAAAATCTAGGATGCTATGGTGATGGAGGTGCAATTTTTACCAATGATGACGCATTAGCTACTCGTATAAAAATGATGGCTAATCATGGTCAATCTAAAAAGTATCAACACGATGTTATTGGTGTAAATTCGAGATTAGATACTTTACAAGCTGCAATATTAGATATCAAATTAAATTATTTGGATGAATATTGTGCTGCAAGAAATGCAGCTGCAGATTATTATGATCAACACCTTCAAAATATAGATGAACTAACTATACCTGTTAGAGTATTAAATTCTACACATGTTTTTCATCAATACACCATGAAAGTGAAAAATGGAAAAAGAGATGCTTTGAAACTTTTTTTACAAGATAAAGGAATCCCTTCGATGGTTTATTATCCTTTCCCTTTACATTTTCAAGCTGCATATAAGTCAGATAGATTTCCAAAAGGGTCATTACCTGTTGCAGAAAGTTTGTGTGAAGTAGTCTTATCACTACCTATTCATACCGAAATGAATGCAGAAATGCAAGATTATATTATTGGAGCTATTAAAGAATTTTTTAAAAAGTAACATTAATAAACTTTTAACAGTTTGTTATTGATAGGAAATAAGATAGAGCTTCTGTAAAAATACTAATGTGTAAAATATAAATGGAATACTTCAAGCACGAAACCGCAATTATAGATGAGCCTTGTATCATAGGCGAAGGCACAAAAATATGGCACTTCAGCCATGTAATGTCTAATTGTACTATTGGTGAGAAATGTAATATTGGACAGAATGTTGTAATTTCTCCAAAGGTAATTCTAGGAAATAATGTAAAAGTGCAAAACAATGTTTCAATATATACAGGTGTAACTTGCGACGATGATGTATTTCTTGGTCCATCAATGGTATTTACAAATGTAATTAATCCACGTTCAGCTATAAATCGTAGAGATCAATATGCAAATACACATGTTGGTAAAGGTGCAAGTATTGGAGCGAATGCTACAATAGTATGTGGACACGATATTGGTGAGTATGCATTTATTGGAGCTGGTGCAGTGGTTACTAAAACAGTTCCAGCTTTTGCATTGGTTGTAGGAAATCCAGCAAGACAAATAGGATGGGTTGGAGAATATGGTCATCGATTAGAATTTAATTCAGAGGGGATTGCTGTTTGCCCTGAGTCGAATCAGGAATATAAACTTGAAAATAATATAGTTGTACGTATAAAATAATATACGATCAGCTATTCTAAAATGAATACAAAAATAAATTTAGCGGTTGTTGGTGGCGGAATAGTAGGATTAGCTACTGCTTATAAATTGCAATTAAAATATCCTCTTGCAAAGGTTTATCTTTTTGAGAAAGATGAAAGTGTTGGAATGCATCAATCTGGAAGAAACAGCGGTGTGTTACACTGTGGACTTTATTACCAACCAGGTTCCTTAAAATCTAAATTAGCCGTTTCGGGAATACAACAAATGACGAGTTTTTGCAGAGAGAATAATATACCACATGATATTTGCGGGAAAATTGTTGTAGCATCTAACGATAGAGAAATTAAATACTTAGATGATTTAGCTGATAGAGGCTCTAAAAATGGATTAAGTGGATTAAAATTTCTTACAGATTCTGAATTAAAAATTAGAGAGCCTTTTGTATCCGCTAAGAAAGCTTTACTTGTTCCTCAGGAAGGAATTGTTGATTATAAAGCAGTAATGAACACTTTAGTAAGCATTATCAAATCTCGCGGGGGTGAAATTATTTTAAACACAAAAATTACTTCAGCAGTAAATAAAGAAAATACAGTTGTTCTCTCTGATGGTAATAGAGAATGGGAATTTAATTTAGTTTACAATTGCGCTGGATTATTTTCCGACAGAAATTATTCTAATTTCACAGGGAATAAACGTCCTCTGAGGATTGTACCTTTTAGAGGAGAATACTTAATGTTAAAAGATGAAGCCCGAAAACTAGTAAATCATCTGATTTATCCAGTACCAGATCCAGAGTATCCTTTTCTAGGAGTTCATTTTACTAGATTAATTAATGGAGAAAGAGAAGTTGGCCCAAATGCAGTTTTTGCATTCAAAAGAGAAGGATATACTAATAAAGATTTTTCATTGAAGGACACTCTTGATGCAGTAACCTATTCGGGCTTCTTAAAGTTTATTATGAATAATTTCACTTTTTCTATTAATGAGTTAAAAAGTTCTTTGTTCATATCTGATTTTTTAAAGAAAGCAAAAAAACTTATTCCTGATATTAACGAATCGATGTTTGTGAAAGGCACTGCTGGTGTACGTGCACAAGCAATGGATGAAAATGGCAAACTACTTATGGATTTTAATATCATTAGAGAGAAAAATCAAATACATGTATTAAATGCACCTTCTCCAGGGGCAACAGCATCGCTTGCGATTGCTGATTATATAATTGAAAACTATTAAAAAGATGAAAATAAAATTTGCTGTAATTGGATGTGGTCACATTGGAAAACGTCATGCAGAAATGATTTCTCGTAACGGAGAGTCAGAATTAGTAGCTTTAATTGATGTGAAGAAAAAAGAGGATTTGAATATTGATTCATACAATGTTCCTTTCTTTAATACTTTTTCAGATTTCTTAAAATCGGGTATTGAGGTCGATGTAATTAATATTGCAACACCTAATGGTTTTCACGCAATGCAAGCTCTTGAATGCTTAGAAGCAAAAAAGCATGTAGTGATAGAGAAGCCAATGGCATTGAATAAAATGGATGCCGAAAAAGTTATTTTTAAGGCTTTACATGTTCACAAACATGTATTTGCCGTGATGCAAAATAGATATTCTCCTCCTTCTGTTTGGATTAAAGATTTAATTGAATCGGGTAAGCTAGGTAAAATATACATGATGCAGCTAAATTGCTATTGGAATAGAGATGATCGTTATTATAAACCAGACTCTTGGCATGGAAAAAAAGATTTAGATGGAGGAACATTATTTACCCAATTTTCTCACTTTATAGATATTATGTATTGGTTGTTTGGTGATGTAGAAAATATACAAGGGAAATTCAACGACTTTAACCATGCGAATTTAACTGATTTTGAAGATTCAGGTTTTGTGAGTTTTGATTTTGTAAATGGAGGTATGGGTTGTTTAAATTATTCGACATCAGTTTGGAATCAGAATTTAGAAAGTAGTATGACTATCATTGCCGAGAATGGTGCGGTAAAGATAGGTGGTCAGTATATGGATAAAGTAGAATACTGTCATATAAAAGATTATACTATGCCGGAATTGGCACCTACTAACCCTGGCAACGATTACGGAGCATATAAAGGTTCAGCTCAAAATCACAATTTTGTAATAGAAAATGTGGTAGATGTATTGAATGGTAGAGGCCCTATTACTACTAATGCTTTAGAAGGATTAAAAGTAGTTGACATTATTGAAAGAATTTATAATATAAATAAATCTTAATTTTTTTAACTCAAAATTTTTAAATGGATATCTTAAAGTTAATTGGTAGAACTAAAGAATTATTCGAATACGATATCAATAATAATGCGGATAAGTTAAATCTTGAAGTATCTCAATCAAGATTTTTGGTCTTAGGGGCAGCTGGTTCAATTGGACAAGCTGTAACCAAAGAAATATTTAAGAGGAATCCAAAAAAACTCCACGTTGTTGATATAAGTGAGAATAACCTTGTAGAATTAGTAAGAGACATACGCAGTTCTCTTGGTTATATAGATGGAGATTTTCAGACTTTCGCGTTAGATATTGGATCATTTGAATACGACGCTTTCTTTGAAAATGATGGTGAATACGATTATGTGTTGAATTTATCAGCATTAAAACATGTTCGTTCTGAAAAAGATCCATATACATTAATGAGAATGATTAATGTAAATATTTTTAATACGGATAAAACCATTTTGCAATCAATTAATAAAGGGGTAAAAAAATATTTTTGTGTTTCTACAGATAAAGCAGCAAATCCTGTAAATATGATGGGCGCTTCTAAAAGAATTATGGAAATGTTTTTAATGAGAAGAAGTAAGGATATTGCTATATCTACTGCACGTTTCGCAAATGTAGCGTTCTCAGATGGCTCTTTATTACATGGATTTAATCAAAGAATTTTAAAGAAACAGCCAATTGTAGCACCAAATGATATCAAAAGGTATTTTGTTATACCTAAAGAATCAGGAGAATTATGTTTAATGTCTACAATTTTTGGAGAAAATAGAGATGTATTCTTTCCTAAACTAAGTGAAAATTTACACCTAATTACTTTTGCTGATATCGCTATAAAATACTTAAATGAAATTGGCTATGAACCTCATTTATGTAGTACAGAAGAAGAAGCAAGGGAGTTGATAAAAACTTTACCAAATCAAGGTAAATGGCCTTGTTTGTTTACTCTAAGTGATACTACTGGTGAAAAAGACTTTGAAGAGTTTTTTACAAAAGATGAAGTTTTGGATTTAGATAGATTTGAGAACCTAGGTATAATTAAGAATGAACTAGAGTATAATGAACAACTACTAAATGAATTTACTTCAACTATTGAAAACTATAAAGAGAAGGGGATGTGGACTAAAAATGATATTGTAAAGTTGTTCAATAAATTAATACCAAATTTCGACCATAAAGAAATTGGAAAATACCTAGATGCAAAAATGTAATATGAAAGACATAAAAGAATTTATTAGAGAAAAATTTAATACAACTGAATTTATTCCACTACATGCTCCTGTTTTTAAAGGAAATGAAAAACAATATGTGTTGGAAACAATTGATTCTACATTTGTATCTTCAGTTGGTAAATTTGTCGATAGATTTGAAGAAATTATTAGAGAATATACTGGTGCAAAGTACGCTGTTGCTATAGTAAATGGTACTGCTGCATTACACATGTCATTAATATTAGCAGGAGTAAAAAAAGACGATTTAGTATTAACCCAATCTTTATCTTTTATCGCAACATGTAATGCAATTTCTTACTTACATGCTGAACCAATCTTTATAGATGTTGATAGACATACTTTAGGTTTATCTCCAACGGCCTTAGAAAATTATTTAAAAGAAAACACTTACCAAAAGAATGGGGAGTGTTTTCATAAAAAATCTGATAGAAGGATTTCTGCATGTGTTCCGATGCATACATTTGGACATCCTACGGAAATTGATACCATAGCATCTGTGTGTGAGGAATATAATGTTGTTTTAGTAGAAGATGCGGCTGAATCTATAGGTTCTCTATATAAAAATGTGCATACTGGAAATTATGGACGATTAGGTGCATTTAGTTTTAACGGAAATAAAACAGTTACTTGTGGTGGTGGTGGTGTTATTATTACTAATGATGAAAAATTAGGAAAATTAGGAAAGCATCTTACCACACAAGCAAAAGTACCACATCGTTGGAACTTTGTTCATGATCATATCGGTTACAATTATAGGATGCCTAATATTAATGCCGCTTTGGCTTGTGCTCAAATGGAACAAATAGAATCTTTCATTGAAAACAAACGTCAATTGTCTGCATCATATGAGGAGTACTTTAAAAATACAGACATTACTTTTGTTAAAGAGCCTGAAAATTCAAGGTCAAATTATTGGTTGAACGCTATTCTTTTAAAAGATTTGAGCACTAGAGATAAAATGTTAGAAGATTTAAACGATTCTAATATTATGGCAAGACCAACATGGGAATTGATGCACAATCTAACAATGTTTAAGAATTGCTATAAGGATCAACAAGAGAATGCTCAATGGATTGCAGATCGCTTAATTAATATTCCAAGTAGTGTACGTTTATAAATTAGATGAATAAGAAAAACTTGATATTGATAGGTGGAGGTGGTCATGCAAAAGCTTGTATTGATGTAATACAATCGTCTGATCAGTATCAGATAATCGGTTATTTAGACATCAAGCAAACTATTGAAAGTAAATATAACATTCCATATTTAGGAGATGATTCAAATATTGAAAAATATCTAAATGATTCATCATTCATAATTACAATAGGACAAATTAAATCAGCATCAGTAAGAACAAAAATATTTAATTTATTAACTTCTCTTGGAGCTGATATCGCAACAGTTATTTCTAAATACGCAATTGTATCAAATTATGCTTCTATTGGTAAAGGAACTATAGTTATGCATTCGGCAATTATTCAAGCTAATGCAACTGTTGGTGAGAACTGTATAATAAACGATTGCGCATTAGTTGAGCATGATGTACAAATAGGTGATCACTGCCATATTTCAACTAGTGCAATTTTAAATGGAGAAGTAATTGTCGGTAATTCTACTTTTATAGGAAGTGGAACAGTCGTTAAAAATGGAATACAAATAGGCGAATCTGTTGTTGTCGGTTTAGGATCTATTATAAGAGAGAATATAAATAATAATCAAATTTGGGCTGGAAATCCAGCAAAGCAAATATTAGGATGAAAGAGCATACAATAATTATTGCAGAAGCGGGCGTAAATCATAATGGGGATATTGAAAATGCATATAAATTAGTGGATGCGGCTGTTTTAGCAGGTGTCGATTATGTTAAATTTCAAACCTTTAAATCAGAAAAATTAGTTTCATCAAAGGCGAAAAAAGCAGAGTATCAAATTGAGAATACTCATAACGATAAAGAAAGTCAACTCCAAATGTTGAAAAAATTGGAGTTAAGCCATAAGGATCATGAACTTTTAATACAATATTGTAAACTCAAAGGAATTAAATTCTTTTCAACAGCGTTTGATTTAGACTCTTTAGAGTACCTCTCTAAAATTGGTCTTGATATTGTTAAAATACCTTCAGGAGAAATAACTAATCTTCCTTACTTGAAACTTGCTGCTAAACTGTTTGATAAAGTAATAATATCAACAGGAATGGCAACTTTAGACGAAATTTCACAAGCATTAGAGGTGTTTACTTCTAATGGAGTAAACTTAAATAACATCTCAATTCTACATTGTAATACTGAGTATCCAACACCAATGGCAGATGTAAATTTGAGAGCAATGTTAAACATTAGAGATGTTTTTAAAACTTCTATTGGATATTCTGATCATACAAATGGTATTGAAGTACCAATTGCTGCGGTTGCATTAGGAGCTAAGATAATAGAGAAACATTTTACCTTAGATAAAACCATGGATGGCCCAGACCATGCAGCTTCCTTAGAGCCTAAGGAGTTATTTAATATGGTGCAAGCGATACGAAACATTGAAAAAGCGATTTCTGGTTCTGGATTAAAAGAACCTTCGAATTCTGAAATAAAAAATATAGCAATTGCAAGAAAAAGTATTCATGCGAGTCGTGATATTAAGCGTGGTGAAATTATCAAAGAACAAGATTTAATCATGTTACGACCTGGAGATGGAATATCCCCAATGCTCATGAATACAATTATAGGGAAAGTGATGTTAATAGACGTAGAAGAAGGCTACAAGTTCAATCAATCTGATTTCCGAGAGTTATGAGAGTAGGTGTATTAACAAGTTCGAGAGCTGATTTCGGAATCTATTTACCTTTATTAAAAAAAATACAAGAAGATCCATTTTTTGATTTAGAAATTATAGCATTTGGCACTCACCTTTCTGAAAAGCATGGCTATACTAAATCAAATATAATCGAATCAGGATTTGAAATTAAACATGAAATTGTAACCACTCCTATTAATGATACTGAAAAAGCAATAGCAATTTCTATAGGAGATACAATAATAAAATTTGCAGAATTTTGGGAAAAGAACAAATCTAGATTTGGTATTGTTCTTTGTTTAGGTGATAGGTACGAAATGTTTGCAGCGGTTACTGCAGGAATCACATTTAATATAAAATTTGCACATATTCATGCTGGAGAAAAAACACTAGGTGCAATTGACAATATATTTAGACACTCTATAACCTTCTCTTCTAAAGTTCATTTTACATCTACAGAATCGTATAAGGAAAGAGTAATAGAAATGCTCGACACTGAGGATAAAAAAGTTGTAAACGTAGGAGCGTTAAGTTTAGATACACTCATGGATTTTAAACCTTTGAGTATAGATGAGTTGAAAGATAGATTTAAAATAGACATGTCGATTCCTACTATACTTACAACTTTCCATCCAGAAACTGTAAATACTGAAGCTAACGAAGCTTACACTAATGAGTTAGTAAAGTTTATTTTAAAATGCAAAGAGTATCAATTCTTAATAACAATGCCCAATGCTGATACATCAGGATTAAAAGTGAGAGAAATTTTAATTCAGAACTTGTCGGAATTGCCTAATGTGTTCTTAGTAGAAAATATGGGTTCTAAGGCATACTTTACAGCAATGTCTTATTGTGTTATGTTAATAGGAAACACTTCTAGTGGTATAATTGAGGCCGCATCCTTTAGTAAATATGTAATCAATTTAGGAGACCGCCAAAAAGGAAGAATGCATACAGGAAATGTAATTGACTGTAATATTGATGCCAATGAAATAGTTAGTGTGTTTAATAAAATTATTGAACAACCAGTATGGAATGGCGGCAACCCATATTTTATTGGCGGAGCTTCAGATAGTATAATTAATACTTTAAAAAAATTATAGATTGATGTCAAAACACCAAAAATATACAATATCAAAAGATGATAGCATTAAGTCTGCTCTAGTTAGACTCAATTCGTTTTCAAAAAATGATGGACTTACTCTTTTTGTGATAAATGAAGAAGAACAATTGTGTGGTACGTTAACAGACGGAGATATCAGAAGAGGTTTATTACTTAATTCAGATTTAGATCAACGTATAGAATCTATAATGAATACAAGTTACATTTACATAAAAAGGAATTCATTTACATCAAAAGATATTCAACAAATTAAACTTAAAGGAATTGAAATATTACCATTAATTGATGACAAACTAAAAATAGTTAAATTAATAAATTTAAGTAAAAAGCAATCTGTAATACCTGTCGATGCAGTTATTATGGCAGGAGGTAAAGGTGAACGATTGCTACCTTTAACTGCAAATACCCCTAAACCACTCTTGAAGGTTGGAGACAAACCAATAATTGAACATAATGTAGATAGGTTAGGATACTTTGGAATAGATAATATTTTTATCACAATAAAATATTTGGGTGAACTGATAAAAGAATATTTTCAAGATGGAACTAATAAGGAGATGAACATTAAATATGTTTCTGAGGTGAATCCACTTGGAACTATTGGAGCAATAAGTTTGATTGATAATTTTACATACGACGATGTGCTTATTATGAATTCAGATTTGCTTACAAATATTGATTGGGAAAATTTTTACGATGATTTTAAGGAAAGTGATGCCGATATGATGATTGCAACTGTTCCTTACCAAGTACAAATACCTTATGCTGTTTTGGAAACAAATGAATTGAATAATATATTGTCTTTTAAAGAAAAACCCACTTATACCTATTATTCAAACGCAGGGATTTATTTAATCAAAAGAAATCTATTAGGGCTTATACCTAAAAATTCATTTTATAATGCGACTGACTTAATAGAAGAACTTATTAAGCGCAATAAAAAAGTAGTATCATATTCAATACTTGGTTATTGGTTAGATATAGGGCGACATGAGGATTATAAAAAAGCAAACGAGGATATAAAACACATAAAATTATAATTTGAAAGTATTAATATTAATTCCTGCAAGAGGAGGATCAAAAGGTATACCTGGAAAAAATATTAAGCCATTGGCAGGAAAGCCTCTAATTCATTACACTCTTGATGTTGCAAAGAGATTCTTGGAAATAAATAAAATTGAAGCAGAAATTTGCGTTTCCACCGATGATAATGAAATTCAGAAATCAGTAAATGACTATGGGATAGATACCCCATTTATCAGACCAGATTATTTATCAACTGATACAAGTACTACAACAGATGTAATTTTACACGCAATAAATTTTTATAAAGAAATTGGAATAGAGTTTAATTATGTAATACTACTACAACCAACTTCTCCTTTTAGAAGATTAATCGACCTAAATAATTCATGGAATATTGTACAAAATAACTCAGATTTAGATGCTGTAATTAGCGTTTTTGATTCCGGTGCAAATCCTTATTATAATTTGGTAGAAGAAAATAACGGTTTTATAAAAAAATCAAAAACAATTAGTAACATAACCAGACGTCAAGATACTCCGAAAGTTTATCAGCTTAACGGAGCTATATATATATTTAAAGTTGATGAATTTTTAAAAGTCAATTCAATTATGAATTTGGAAAAAATTAAAATGATTGAGATGCCTTTAATAAATTCAATTGATATCGACTACCAATCAGATTGGGACTATTGTGAGTACTTACTAAACTCAAATATAATTAAACCAAATACTCTATTAATTTCTTAACTCTTAAAATATTAATAAATGAAACTACAAATTAATTTAAATTCCACTGCCCAAACAGAGGCACAAAAAATTGGTAATCATAATTTTTTAGTTACCAATACTGAGTCATCATTAGTTTTTGAGGTTGGTTCAACTACAGTAGTAATTGAAGGGGAATTCTATTATTATTTAAAAAACGGGAAAAGTGTTGCAATTCAAAAGGATAATGCTAAAAGTATTATTTCTGAAATATTAAACTCACAACCTATTGATAAGTTATCAAAAGTTTTGGAAGGGATGTATTGTGGAATTGTTATTGACAATAACAAGAAATTATCAGTTTTTTCTGATGCATTTAATCGAAAAAATTTCTTCTATACTCAAATAGATAATCAAATTGTAGTATCAACTGTACTCGAAGATGTAATCGATGCAAGACCAACAATTCAGTATGATCAAAATGGATTATACTCATATTTATTATTAGGTTACTCTCCTATTAAGCATACGTTTTATAAAGATATCTTTAGACTAGGATCTGATGAGATTATGGTTTTAGATAGTAACGGAATGAGTAGTGTTTCTGCAAATGAAATAATAAATATTTCTGAGTTTGATAAATCAAAAATAGATTTATACGATGAATATATAACTAACTCAGTTGTTTCTAGGGCATCAAACACACCTGGCGGTAATATTGTAATGAACAGTGGAGGATGGGATTCAACATCGATTGTTTATTTATTAACAAGACATTATGATAAATCAAATGTAAAATCGGTAGTATTTGAAGTGTTGTTATCTGATAAGCAAAGTTTTAATGTTTATGAGGTAGATAAAGTTAAAAGAATCTCTAAGCATTTCGGAATCGACACTGAAACATGTGTAATTGATTATAGTAGTAAAGAGTCAATAGATATATGGGAGAGAAATCTTGAAAAACTTAGAGATAATCATGTGTATTTCTGGATACACCATATTAAACTAGCAGAACAAGTTGGACAACATGTTGCAACAGGCTCTAGTATATTTAGTGGTGAGGCATCAGACTCTATTCATAATTTTGGATATTCTCAATTTGTTTCGGTGAATTACGACAATATGAACCTTAGAGAATATTCTGATAAAATGAAAAGTTATTTATATGGTCCAACTTTTCTAAAAAGTATATTAGACAACACTATAAATGAAGATAAGGTTTTCGAATTTTATAACTATTACTATGGTGCTGAGAAATTCGATATGCCTAAGAGTGTTGAACGAACAGACTTGTTGAAAAAATATTTACAATCTTTCATTTTGTCATACCAAAGAGTACCATTTGCTAAATGGAAGAATACTAATATTGCTAATGAAGCAATGAATAATTCTTTCGAAAATTATGTTAATGATAATTATTTCGAAAAATTAGCAAGTCAAACAACCCCTGAAAATTTATACTATAATTTATTACAAGTTTATAGAAATTTCCATTTCCAAAGTGCTCAAATACATATTGCTAATGTAGCATTCGATAAATTCAATTTATCGTGTAAGATGCCATTCCTAGATTTAAATATGGTTAATTATATGTATCAGATGCCAGAAGATTGGGGTAGAGGATTGGAAATAAAGACAACAAAATATCCATTGAGGTATTTAGCGAACGAGAGATGGAAAGAAATGCCTTTGCATATTCTTGAAGAAAGTGGACCTCACTCATATATCGCAGAAAACGACAAGAAGTGGACCTATGCTGGAGGTAACTGGGATATTTATTGCGAGATTTTGTATTCTTCAGTATTTAAAGATTACTTTAAAGATATGTTCTCAAAAGTTGATGTCGAAAAATATTTCGATTCCAATTTCTTCGATACAGGTAAGTTGAAAAAAGTAATATCAGATTACTTGAATAACGTGGAAGATATTCCAAATCATGGCTTATTATTCAAATTAGCAGTTCTATTCTCAATTGGCTTAAAAGAGAAGAAGTAATGAATGATAATATTCAAAGTAAGATTCTAACTTTTTTAAATAATATCGAAAAGGAAATTCCAGTTAATAGCTGGAAAGTTGGCGATAGAAATATTTGGCCTTTGATTAGAATAACTATGTCTTTTGATTTATTCTTAGTTGAAGATTTTAGTTCCAACAATCAGATTTCAAAGTATAGAGGATTTTACTCGAAATTTTTTAAGGTTATTGAAACTACTTTTGCTGGTATATTGAATTTTTTCAAAGATTTTTCAAACAACGATTTATCAAATTCTAAAGTAGATGTTCTTTATTTAATAAATTCATCAACTAGATATTATAAATTAAATAATAAGTGGTATAATCCTTTTTCCGACCCATTTTATTCTTTATTAAATAAGTCGAATATAAAGCAGAGGGTTATCGAATTAACTAGTGATTTCCAATATCGTATACCAAGATATAGAAAATCAAAGTTTATTCAGTTGGATTTTTTTATTATTCAATTTAAAGCGTTAATTCTTTCTAAGTTTAATAAAATTGATTTTAAAAAATTTGAAGGTCTAGAAATATTAAATAAAAACTTAAAAGAGAAATTTTCAAAGTACAACAAATTTGATGAAACGTATTTTAACTCTCGTATAATAGCATTTGAGTTATATAGAAAATATTATTTACGTAAACTAAAAAAATGGCAACCTAAAGTAATAGTTTGTCATGGTTTTTATTCACCAGATGTGTTAGCTCTAATATCTGCTGCAAAGCAATTGAAAATAAAGACAATTGAAGTTCAGCATGGAGTTCAAGGCAAATACCATTTAGCGTATAGTAATTGGAATAATATTCCTGAAGAAGGTTATGAGTTGTTCCCTGATGTATTCTGGACATGGACTCAATCAGAAAAGAAAAATATAGATTCATGGTTATTAAATACATCAGAGCATAAAGCAATAGTTGGAAGTAACCCTGGGTTATTTATTCTTGATAGAGATGGTAATGATACAAGCATTGAAATTTCAAATAGTATAAGAGCATTTTTGCAGACCAAACCTGCAAGTAAGAATATAATCTTTACTGTACAGGCTTTTTTCGAACTCCCGGATTTTTTGATCAGCATAATAAGAAACAATCCCTCATGGAATTGGTGGCTGAGAATACACCCACAATATTCAGAAACAAAGAAGCCGTTAATAGAAAAATTCGAATCGCTAAATTGCACTAATGTAATTATTGAGGAAGCAGGATTATTTCCACTAACTGAACTATTAAAGTTTATGGATTTACATATCACAGAATTTTCGAGTAGTGTTATTGAAGCTAAAAGTCTTGGAGTAAATTCAGTGGTGATAAATGATAAAGGCAAAAATTTATATTCAGAGTACATCGAAGAAGGTAATGTGATCTTTGCCGATAATGAAACAGATCTTTACAATGCGATATTAAAACTAACAGATAATAAAAATAAAAACCAATATAATGAGTTTGAGATTTTTAAAAAGGCTATTGAACTAGAGATTACTAATGAAGTGAAGCTAAATGTTTAGAAAAATACAATTCTTTAAATCTCTTTCAAATACATTATTTGGTTCATCTTTAATATACACTGCTACGAATGTATTAAATGCAGGTATAAATTTATTGTTAATTCCAGTATTAACTAGACATATTTCCCCTTCTGAATATGGTATTTTAGCAATATTTTCATTGCTAATTACTTTCATTACACCATTTGTTGGGATGAATATTCATGGGGCTATTACAAGAAAATATTTCCAAAATGATGATACTGATTTTAAAAAATATGTTGGGTCATGTTTTTCAATATTAATTTTTAGCACCGTTGTGGTGTTTATTATTTGCACAATTTTCAAAAACATACTTATAAGTTTTACTGATTTAGATTACAGAACTATTGTATTTGTTATACTTATTTGTTTCGGACAGTTTATTAATTTAACATTACTAAGTTTATGGCAGGTGATGAAGAACGCTGTGTTCTATGCAATCTTTCAAGTTATTTTCGCTTTAATTAACATTGGTCTGTCTATATATTATGTTGTTCAATTGCAGTATGGCTGGGAAGGACGTGTTTACGGACAATTAACGGCAACTGTTTTAATGGCAACAGTTGCACTGTATATATTATTAAAGAATAATTTAATTCATCTTTCAGTAAACAAGAAATACATTGCACATGCACTTAGATTTAGTTTGCCACTAATTCCCCATTCAATTGGAGCTGTTGTAATTAGTATGTCGGATAGATTTATTATAAAAGATTTATTAGGGTTAAAGGAAACAGGCTTGTACATGTTAGCTTATCAATTTGCTAGCGTATTATCTATACTTACTTCAGCATTTAATAGTGCATATATACCGTGGTTATTCGAAAGACTTAATAGAAATGATGATAAAACGAATTTTAAAATAGTTCGACTAACATATATATTGATGGCGGGTTTGATGGGTTTGTTTATACTCCTAGTGGTGGTGGCTAAATATCTTGTTCCATTTTTTATTGGAGATGATTATCTTACTTCTTTTAAGTATTTCCCATTACTGTTACTTTCATTTGTTTTTAATGGGATGTATTTATTAGTTACTAATTATTTATTTTATGCTGAGAAAACTAAAGTATTAGGTTATCTCACATTTTTTATTGCTGTGGTTAATATTCCACTGACATATTATACCATTGGTCTTTTCCCGTACAATGGAGCAGCTATCAGTATTTCGATATGTAATTTATTAATGTTTTTAATTACATGGTATTATGCAGCAAAGTATCACAAAATGCCTTGGGGATTAAATATATTTAATAGAGGTTTAATTAAGAAAAGTGTTTAAGTACATCGTAGCGTTTGCATTATTTTCACCTTTAATAGGTATCTATTTTATCGAAGGGGGAAGCTATGCTTATTCGGTTGGGAAAGACGGTTACCCAAATGGAGCGTTTACCGCCTTTAGCTATTTTATAGCAATAATATTGCTATTTGCTTTTGCAGTAATTTATTTAACAAGAAAAGGGAGAAAAATTAATTTAAGAAGCTATTCTCTTGTAAATACTGAACAGGAAGCTAGTGATTTACAATCAAAATTTCTGAGTTTTTCAACGAAATTAATATTAATTCACTTAGTCCTATTGTTGATAATGTTATTTGGCTTTGGTGGAATTAAGGTATGGATGGGAATTATGGATAAAGGGCAGTTTCGTATAGCTTTAGGACCATTCGGTTCCTTTGCATACATTATGATGAAAATTGCAAGCCCATCCCTTTTTGCGTATAGCACTCTGCAATACAAAAAAGTAAACCATAATTTTTTGAATAATTTAATTTGGAGAAGTAACATGGTATTAATTCTCATACTAGGTTCTGTTTGGGGATTTAAATCAACAGGAATTAGTATGTTATTGCCTAGTATCATTATTTTATACTGGAGAATTTCATTCACAAAAGTATTTAAATTATCTATTGGATTTTTTGGACTACTATTGCTGTTTTTCTATTTTTTCGACTCAGATGGAGTATTCGGAATGGATTCAGTGATTTTTATATTTGATCGACTGACTACTTTTCAGGGGGATGTATCTTGGCATATATGGGGATTATATTCAAATGGAGAACAGTTCCCTAATTACTTCCCAACATTATTCTCCGCTTTTGGTGATTCAACTCTAAAATTATTTGGTGTGGCAAGAGATAATTTATTTATGTGGATGAATTATCATTATGATTGGATGCTTATTTATCTTGCAGGGTTGCCTCTTGAAGCAATAGATAGTGGTCACAATATAGTTGGAACCCCATTTTCTGAAGGCTTAGTAGCTGGAGGTATTGCTGGCATGGTAACCTTTGCCAGTATAGCTGGGATTCTTATAGGGCTTTCATATAATGCACTTGCTAATTTTATATATAAGAAACAGCATACCTATGCTGCAATTTTTTCTTCCTACTTTTGCTTCTATATATTTCCTTGGTTAAGTGGTGGATCAATAACTCAACTATTTCATATTTCAAATTTCTTTGGGTTACTTATTACATTATTATTAGTTGAGTTTACAAGAAAACGATTTGTGTTAAATAAAAAAGAGAAATTAGAATTTAATTAATGAAAGTACTATATATTGATGGTGACGGCCCGTTGGGTGGAGCTTCTAGAAGTTTATATGAGTTGGTAAGTCATCTAAAACCTTTAGGCGTAAGGCCATATATTTTGGTTACTAGAGGAACTGTTGTTCCCTATTATTCTGAATTGGCAGAAGAAATAATTACTACATACGGTTTAACAAGATTTGATAATACAAAATATAGCCATTACAGAGGAGTTCGCTGGCTTATCGTTTTAAGAGAATTGTTGAGATTACCATCTACTATAAGTTCTATTTATAAAGCAAAGAGTAAGTGGAAAGACATCGATTTAATTCATGTCAATGAGCTTACGGAAATTATCCCAGCAATAATTGTTAAAAAATTATTTAAGGTGCCTGTGGTTGTTCATTCCAGATCTTTATTTTGGAATGAAGAGAAATCAACAAGATTTAAATGGATAAAAAAAATGGTCTTAAAGTATGTTGACCTTGTAATTCCTATCGATGAAAGCGTTCAGAGCACTTTGCCTGCAGAATTCAACACATACGTTGTTCATAACTCATTTACCCCTAAATACGCTAAAAAATCGGACGTTGAATTTATTGAAAAAATAGATAAACTCAATAAACAAAAGTTTAGAGTTGGCTTTGTAGGTAATTTATTACATGGTAAAGGATTAATGGAAATTATTGAAGCCGCTAGGATATTAAAATCGAAGAATTTGAATATTGATTTTATTATTGTTGGTGATGAAATAAGAAATATAAAAGGGATTAAAGCCTTTGTGTTAAAAATTATTGGACTCTCTCAAAGTTTAAGAGATGAAATGATTCAAAAAATAAATGAATATGAGCTGAATGATATGTTTCATTTATTAGGCTCTACCTATGATATTCAACCAATTTATGAACGTTTTAATGTTTTGTGTTTCCCCTCACATTTCGATGCCCCAGGAAGACCTATATTTGAAGCAGCATTTTCTGGGATACCCTCAATTGCAGCTATTAATAATCCCAAAGAAGATACATTCATACATATGAAAACAGGAATTGCCATTCCTCCAAGAGATTTTAATAAATTAGCAGACGCAATTGAGTATATGGTATTAAATCCAGAAGAAACGAATAGAATGGGCTTAAATGCTAAAGAGTTGGCTGTTAAAAATTTCAGTCCAGCCACTAATGCACAACATGTAATTAACCAATATAAAAGACTAATAACTAAATAATATATATATAATGAAAGCTGAAGAGAAAGAATATCAAATCTGCACAAATTGTATAATGGATACTACCGATCCAGAAATAAAATTTGATGATAAAGGAGTTTGTGATCATTGTAACAATTTTTATAGTAATATTTTACCTAATTGGAATCCAGGTCCAGAAGGTGAAAAAGAGTTAATGAAAATAGTTGCTAAAATAAAAGAAGAGGGAAAAGATAAAGACTACGATTGTTTAATGGGTATAAGTGGTGGTGTAGATAGTAGTTATATGGCATATTTAGCAAAAGTGAAATTAGGCCTAAGACCTTTAATCTTCCATATTGATGCGGGTTGGAATTCTCAGCAAGCGGTAAATAATATTGAGAGAATAATTGATTCATTAAATCTTGATTTACATACTGAGGTAATAAATTGGGAAGAAATGAAAGACCTTCAGGCAGCATTCTTCAAAGCTCAAGTTTGCCATGTGGATACTCCGCAAGATCATGCATTCCAAGCGGCCATGTGGAATTTTGCTGCAAAGAATGGTTTTAAATATATTTTAAATGGAGGGAATATTTCTTCTGAATGTGTTAGAGAACCTTTAGAATGGCATTACCATGCTTCTGATTTACGTCAAATAAAAGATATACATGCTAAGTTTGGAACTCGTCCATTAAAATCTTTTCCACTTGCAAGTATTTTCAAGTATAGAATTTACTATAAATATGTAAAGGGAATTTCAGTAATTAAACCTTTGGATTATATTCCTTTTGAAAAAGAAAAGGCTATGCAATTCTTAGAAAAAGAATTCGGATGGCAACGTTATGCTCAAAAACATTATGAGTCTAGATTTACTCGTTTTTATGAAGGATATTGGATGCCAAAAAAATTCGGATATGATATTCGATTAGCACATTATTCAAGTCTAATATTAACTAATCAAATGACAAGAGAAGAAGCCTTAAAAAAAGTTTCGGTTTTGCCATATGATGAAGATGCAATTAAAGAAGATTTTGAATATGTTGCTACCAAATTAGGGTTCACAGTAGATGAATTCAAAGAAATTATGAATGGTAAAAATAAAACCTATCGCGATTATAAAAATAGCATGGGCTTTATTGAGATGGGAATGAAAGTAATGCGTTTTATTGGTGGCGAAAGAAAATTAATACGATGATATCAATTGTAGACTATGGTTTAGGAAACCTAAAAGCATTTGCAAATATTTACAAAAGGTTAAATATTGACGCTGAATTTGTAAAGACTCCAGAACAATTAAATTCAGCGACAAAAATTATTCTACCAGGCGTGGGCGCTTTCGATCATGCTATGGAAGAATTGAATAAATCGGGGATGAGAGAAAAGCTAGATGAGCTTGTACTTGATAAAAAAGTCCCAGTATTAGGAATATGTGTAGGAATGCAAATGCTAGGTAATAAGAGTGATGAAGGAAAACTACCTGGTTTAGGTTGGATTGATGGGGATATAAAAAAGTTTGATGTGCAATATATTAAACAGAAACCGCAGTTGCCTCATATGGGTTGGAACGATGTATTTCCTACAAATAATAACCCTTTGTTTCAAGAATTAGAAAAAAATTCAATATTCTACTTTCTACATTCATATTATTTCTCATGTAATAATATGAACGATGAAATTGCTCGTAGTGAGTATGGTATTGAATATACTTGTGCGGTAAATCACGAAAATATTTTTGGTGTTCAGTTTCATCCTGAAAAAAGCCATCAGTATGGAATTCAGTTGTTGAAAAATTTTGCTAATATATAATTATGTTAAGACCTAGAATAATACCTTGTTTGTTAATTAAAGATAATGGTTTGGTTAAGTCTGTTCAATTTAAAGATCATAAATATGTTGGCGACCCAATAAATGCAGTTAAGATTTTTAATGAAAAAGAAGTTGATGAAATTATAATCGTTGATATTGATGCAACAACACAAAATAGGGAACCCGACTATAAACTTATAGAATCTCTTGCAGCAGAATGTCGAATGCCTTTATGTTATGGAGGAGGGGTTAAAACTGTAGAACAAGCTCAACGTATATTTGCACTAGGAGTAGAAAAAGTATCAATAAGTTCAGAAGCAGTTTCAAATCCTGCTCTACTTACAGAAATAGGGAACAGAGTTGGCAGTCAGAGTATTGTTGTCGTTATGGATGTGAAAAAAAACAAATCAGGGAAGTACGAAATTTGGACGCATAACGGAACCAAAAATACAGGAAAAGATCCCGTGGAATTTGCAATAGAAGTAGAAAAATTAGGAGCTGGTGAAGTTGTGGTAAATTCTATTGATAATGATGGAATGATGAAGGGATACGATATGATTTTAATAGATAAAATCAGGGATGCTATTAATTTACCGTTAACTGTATTAGGCGGAGCTGGTTCGCTAAAAGATATTGGAAGTTTAATATCTAAACATAAGGTGATAGGAGCAGCGGCAGGAAGTTTATTCGTATTTAAAGGTGTATACAAAGCAGTACTTATTAACTATCCGAAACCAAGTGAAAAGTTAGCTTTGCTTGCAGAAAACTTATAATAATTAATCAAATTGATTTAAAAATATAATCATGTTTAAAGACAAAATATTATTAATTACTGGTGGAACAGGTTCTTTTGGGAATGCTGTATTGAAAAGATTCCTTAATACTGATATAAAAGAAATTAGAATTTTTAGTAGAGATGAAAAAAAACAGCACGACATGCGTGTTGAATTACAAAATGCTAAAGTGAAATTTTATATCGGTGATGTAAGAGATTACGATAGTTTGTATTCAGCATTATCTGGTGTCGATTATGTGTTTCATGCAGCTGCTTTAAAGCAAGTGCCTTCATGCGAATTTTACCCTATTGAAGCTGTTAGAACAAATGTCATAGGTACAGAAAATGTTTTAAATGCAGCAATTAACCAAAATGTAAAAAAAGTAATTTGCTTAAGTACAGACAAAGCCGTGTATCCAATCAATGCAATGGGTATATCTAAAGCTATGATGGAAAAAGTAATGGTTGCTAAATCTCGTACTTCTGGTAATACAGTGCTTGTAGGAACTAGGTATGGAAATGTAATGGCATCTAGAGGATCTGTAATACCATTGTTTTATGAGCAAATAAAAAATAATCAGCCAATAACGGTTACAGATCCAGAAATGACTCGTTTTATGATGACATTAGACGATGCTGTAGAACTAGTATTATATGCTTTTGAACATGGAAACTCAGGAGATATTTTCGTGCAGAAATCACCAGCCTCAACAATTGGTGAGTTGGCAAATGCTATGGTGAAAATATACAATTCGAATGTTGAAGTAAAAGTTATTGGAACTAGACATGCAGAAAAATTGTACGAAACATTGTTAGCTAGAGAGGAAGTTCAAGTAGCTGAAGATTTAGGAGATTATTACAGAGTTGCAGCAGATAACAGAGATTTAAATTATAATAAATACTTTACAGAGGGCTCTGGAAGTATTGCAAATGTAGAAGATTATCACTCTCATAATACAAGAAGATTACCTGAGAATGAATTAATTGATTTACTAAAAAGTATAGGATATACAAACTAAAATATAAATGACTAAACTAAAATTAGTTACTGTAATAGGTACTCGTCCAGAAATAATTCGCTTAGCAGAAATAATTAAACTTGCTGATAAAAACTATAATCATATTTTAATACACACTGGTCAGAATTATGATTATACTCTTAATGAAATCTTCTTTGAGGATTTAGGATTAAGAAAGCCAGATTATTTTTTAGGTGTAGCAGGGGCTCATCTAGGTGAAACTATTGGAAATGTGATTGCTAAATCATATGAAGTTTTAGTAAAGGAGATGCCAGATGCATTGTTGGTTCTTGGTGATACAAACAGTGTATTATGTACAATTGCAGCAAAAAGATTGAAGATCCCTATATTTCATATGGAATCTGGAAATAGATGCTTTGATCAAAATGTACCAGAAGAAATTAATAGAAAAATATCGGATCACATTAGCGATATTAACCTTACTTATACCGAACATTCTAGAAGATATTTATTAAGTGAAGGTTTCAGAAAGGACCATGTGTTTGTTACTGGTTCTCCATTATACGAAGTGCTTATTAAACACCAATCAGAAATTGATAACAGTAAAGTTTTAGAAAAACTAAATCTGAAAAAAAATAATTATTTTGTTGTAAGTGCACATAGAGAAGAAAATATAGATTTAGGGAATAATTTTTTAGAATTATCAGAAGCGTTAAACGCAGTTGCTGAAAAATATAATATGCCCATTGTTTTCTCAACACACCCGCGAACTCAGAAGCAAATCGAAAATAAAAAAATAAAATTCCATCCATTAATAATTAACATGCCACCTTTTGGTTTTTTTGATTACGTTAATCTTCAAAAAAATGCCTATTGTGTTCTATCCGACAGTGGAACAATCAGTGAAGAATCGGCTATGATGAAATTCCCTGCAGTTAGTATAAGAACAAGCACAGAAAGACCAGAGGCTATTGATGCTGGTACTATCGTACTTGGAGGAATAACTAAAAATGAAGTTTTAAATGCAATAAATATTTGTATGGACACTTATAATGTCGAGGATCAAAAATTGCCATGGGAATATTTGGTTAAGGATGTTTCATCTAGAATTATACGTGTAATACAGAGTTATACTAGCATTGTTAATAAAGTAATTTGGAATAAGCAAGATGTCTAAATCTATAATAGTACTTGGAGCAAATGGGATGGCCGGTCATGTTATTACTACAGGCCTTCGTGAAGATATAAAAGGATATAATATAATAGCTGTAGCTAGGAACAGTAGTATTATCAATCCGGATGTGTTATTAGATGTTTCTGATTTTGACGGATTAAAGAATTTGATTCATCAAAATAAACCAGATGTAATCATCAATTGTATTGGCTTGTTGAATAAAACAGCTGAAGAAAATCCTGATCAGGCAATATTAATAAATTCATATTTGCCACATTTTTTAGAATCCGCCACTTCAAATACAAAAACTAAAGTTATTCATATCAGTACAGATTGTGTTTTTTCTGGCGATGAAGGATCATATACTGAAGATTCATTTAAGAACGGACGTGGGTATTACGCCCAATCAAAAGCACTAGGTGAAATAAATAACACAAAAGATTTAACTTTTAGAACTTCAATAATAGGACCCGAATTAAATCAGAAAGGTATAGGTTTGCTTCACTGGTTTTTAAATCAGGAAAATGAAATTAATGGATATACAAAAGCATTTTGGACAGGCATTACAACTATAGAATTATTAAATGCCATTAAGTATGTATTGGAAAATGATATTTCTGGGTTATATCATTTAGTTTATCCTGAAAAAATATCAAAATTTAACTTAGTAGGTATTTTTAATGAGGTATTTAATGCAGGATTAAAAATAGTACCATATGATGGGTATAAAGTTGACAAGAGTTTAGTTAACACAAGAAAAGATTTCTCGTTTAAAGTTAAAAACTACGTAGAAATGGTGCAAGAGATGAAAAAATGGATTAACGAACATAAAGAGTTATACGCACACTATAATAAATTTAATAGTTAAAAATGCGTATTCTAATAGTTACCCAATATTTTTGGCCAGAAAGTTTTAGGATAAATGACTTGTGTCTTGCATTAAAAGAAAGAGGGCACGAAGTTGAAGTATTAACAGGAAAGCCAAATTACCCACAAGGTAAATTTTCCAAAGGCTATAGTTTTTGGAATAAACGAACAGAATATTGGAATGGAATAAAAATATATAGATCTCCATTAGTACCTAGAGGTAAAGGGAAAGGAATACAATTGTTTGTTAACTATTTTTCATTTGCCTTTTTTTCTTCAATAAGAATGTTATTTATAAAACAAAAATTCGATAGAATTTTTGTTTACGAACCGTCACCTATTACCGTTGGATTACCAGGAATAGTTGCAAAATTCAAATCAAAAGCCCCAATGTATTTTTGGGTACAAGATCTTTGGCCAGAAAGTATATCAGCTGCAGGTGGAGTGAAAAATAAATATGTATTAGGCATTTTGAATTGGCTAACAAAGTTAATTTATAACAATTCAAAAAAAATTCTAGTTCAATCAAAAGCATTTATACCATATATTTTAAATCAAAATATTGATTCGTCGAAATTAATATATTACCCAAATTCTACAGAAAGTTATTATAATGTAACTAAAGCAACAGTTGATAAATTGAATTTATTGCCCAGTGGGATAAGGTTAATGTTTGCAGGAAATATTGGGGAATCTCAAAGCTTTGATACTTTATTAGGAGCCGCAGTAATTCTTAAAAGAGAAAATGTTCATGTACATTGGGTAATACTAGGGGAAGGAAGAATGAAGGAATATGTTTTATCTAAAATTATTGAGCTCAAATTAGCAGATAATTTTCACTTGTTGGGTTCTTTTCCGAGCACAGAAATGCCTAGCTTTTTTAGTTGTGCAGACGCACTATTAGTATCATTAAAAAAAGATCCAATTTTTTCATATACAATACCTTCAAAAATACAATCCTATTTAGCTTGTGGGAAACCAATTATAACTAGCTTAGATGGAGAGGGTTCTCGCATTATAGAAGAGGCTAATGCTGGATTTACAAGTCCATCCGAAAACCCTATTGAATTAGCTAACACTATCAAGAGGTTTTTAAGTCTTACAAAAGATGAACAAGAAATGTTAGGTATTAATGCAAGAAAATATTTCGATAAAGAATTTGAACGTGAATTGCTTGTAGATAAGTTGGAGGAAATTTTAAGTTAATATGACAAATATACTTGTAACAGGAGCCTCTGGTTTTGTAGGAAAAAATCTATTAAAGTATTTAGATTCTAAGAACTATAATATTACAGTTTATGATAGGGACAAAGGAATAGATAATTTTAATCATTTTGATGTTATTATACATTTGGCTGGTAAAGCTCATGATTTATTAAATGTGTCTAAACCTCAAGACTATTATGATGCAAATTTTGAGTTAACAAAGAAATTGTATAACCAGTTTATAGAGTCTAATTCAAAGAAGTTTATATTTATAAGTTCAGTTAAAGCTAGTGCGGATACAGTTATTGGAATACTTACAGAAAATGATCAGACTAACCCTAAAACACATTATGGGAAATCTAAGTTATTTGCTGAGAATTATATCCAATCGATTGAATTACCAGAAAGTAAATACTATTATATCTTAAGGCCTTGTATGATTCATGGACCCGGTAATAAAGGAAATCTAAATTTACTTTACAAGTTTGTTTCTAAAGGGATACCTTGGCCCTTGGCTGGATTTGATAATCAAAGATCATTTCTAAGTATTGATAACTTATGTTTTGTAATTAAAGAGTTAATTGATAGAGACGATATCCAATCCGATATTTATAATGTTGCAGATGATGAACCAATTTCAACAAACGAACTTATAAACATTATTTCTCAGACATTAAACCTAAAACCGAAATTGTGGAGAATAAACAATTCATTAATTAGAAGCATTGCAAAAATAGGAGATAAGCTTGGTTTGCCATTAAACTCGGAACGTTTAAAAAAACTTACTGAAAGCTATGTTGTATCAAACGAGAAATTACTTAAAGTGATAAAAAAAGACATGCCATATAGCACAAAAGAAGGTTTGGTGTCTACTATAAAATCTTTCAAATGATTAATCAATTTGTTATTTATATTATTTTCTTTCTATTGATAGAATTACTCTATTTCAGAATAGCAGATAAATTTAATATTATAGATAAGCCGAATGAAAGAAGCTCTCATTCAAGAGTTACTCTTCGTGGAGCTGGTGTAATTTTCCCAATAGCATTTTTAATAACTTTCTTGAGTTTTAATAATTATCAGAATTATTGGGCATTAATTATTGGAACTATCGGAATAAGCACCATTAGTTTTTTAGATGATGTTATTACATTAAAGAATAAATACAGATTATTAGTTCACTTTGGGTCGGTTGCACTGTTATTGTATCAATTAGATTTGTTCAACACTCATCCACTTTATTTAATACCAGCTTTTATTCTTGTTGTAGGAGTGATTAATGCATATAACTTTATGGATGGGATAAATGGAATACATGTAATGTATTCTATAGTAGTTGTAGGAACATTATGTTTAATTTCAGAGCAACAGACTCTTCTTTTACCTACTGATGTTTTTATTGGATTACTGAGTTCATTAATTGTTTTTGCATTTTTTAATTTCCGAAAAAAAGCAAAATGTTTTTCTGGTGATGTGGGTAGTATTTCAATTGCTTTTATTGTATCATTTTTAATAATTAAATTAATTATCAATACAGAAGATTTTAAGTGGATATTACTTTTAGGTGTTTATGGAATAGATTCAGTAGGCACAATAGTTTTAAGATTAATTAGAAAAGAAAATATTTTCGTTGCTCATAGATCACACTTTTACCAGTTCTTGGCTAACGATAAAAAAGTAAGCCACATCACTGTCTCATTAGTGTATGCTATTATACAACTTATCTATAATGGTATATTGCTATACACAAGTCTTTATTACATAATATTTTTTAGTCTGTGCTTAATAGTTATTTATATATTATTGAGGTTGAAATTTGAAGGGTACCAACGTCTATTCGTTAAGTATTAGTTGTTTCTAAAATTACGTTGTGAAAAAAGTAATTGTTTATGGATTTGGTGGTCATGGTAAAGTAATCACGGAGCTATTATTAGAATCTGGGATTCAATGGGTTGGAATATTCGACGATAATTTTATATCCCCATCTAATGATAAGGTGAAATATTTAGGCAGTTATAGCCCACAACTACACAATGATATACCAATAATATTAGCTATTGGAAATAGTTCTTCTAGAAAAGCTTTAACAGAATTAATTAAACACCCATATTTTACATTTATCCATCAAAGCGCATATATAGCCCCTAGTGCAAAAATAGAAGAGGGTACAGTTGTGTTACAGGGTGCTATTATTCAATCAAATTCAATTATAGGAAAGCATTGTATAGTAAATATAAATGCAAGCATAGACCACGACACTTCTATCTCCGATTTTGTTCATATCGCTCCTCATTCCTACATTGGGAGTAATTCAACCATCTCTGGCTTAAATGACCTAATTCCAGGTCAAATTCTCCCCAGGTTTACCAATATTTAGTGCCTTTAGCTTATTTCTAATCCGTATATCTTCTTAAAGACCTGTATATTTAAAGTAATTATTCCCTTAATATTTTTAGTTGTAAGATATTCGTAAAAAATGCAATATCTTTGCTTTAATACTAAATAACCAAATATGTCTTTAGTTCAGAAACTGCTAAGTCGCTATACAGGCAAATATGCCTCTAGGTGGTTAGTGCTTTTTATTGATATGTGTTTGGTAACCATAGCCTATCTAATTGCATGGATAGTAAGATTTAACTTCCAAATAGAGCAAATGAGCTTATTTGAGGTTACCACAAGCTTTTACTTTGTAGCTGCTATTTACTTAAGCTTCTTCTTTGTTTTCAAGTCTTTTGTTGGTGTCATTAGACATACCAGCATGTACGATACTATTAAAATCATCCAAGCAGCTACAGCATCGGCAATAACAGCCTTTATTTGTTCTCTATTATACAAGTCACTTATTTCTGGGAATTCCTATTTGATTCCAAGTTCTATTATACTGATTCATGCACTTTTAACAATTTTCATGTTGATTTCAGCTAGGATTGTATTTAAGGCTGCATTTATAACATTGGTTGGAACAGGGGAAGGCGCCAAAAGGAATGTTTTAATTTATGGTGCAGGGCAATCGGGTATCATCACACTTAACACTTTGTCACAAGATTCTAAGTCGGATGTTAGTGTAATGGGTTTTATAGATGATAACCAATCTAAAATTGGTAAAACTTTAGCCGGAATTAAAATTTATTCTGCTGAAGAGGCATTAAACGGAATGTTGGATAAGAGAAATATCTCTGAAGTAATATTATCTATACAAAATATTTCTGCTGCTAGGAAAGCGGAAATTGTGAATAGATGTTTAGAAATGAATGTTCAGGTGAAAAATGTTCCTCCCATTTCTAGATGGATTAATGGAGAACTAAGTACACGACAAATTAAAGCGGTTAGAATTGAAGATCTACTTAATAGAGAGCCCATCAAACTTAACCAAGAGAACATTTATAATGAGCTTACTGAAAAAATTATTATGATTACTGGTGCCGCGGGTTCTATCGGTTCTGAAATAGCTCGGCAAGTACTATCTTATAAGCCTAAATTAGTCTTATTTATAGATCAGGCAGAAACTCCAATGTATGAATTGGAACTCAACCTGCGTAAAAAAATTGAGAGATACCATGTATTAACGAAATTCATCATTGCTGATGTATCTAATAAACAAGCAATGGAAAGAATATTTGAAGAATATCACCCAAGTAAGGTTTTTCATGCTGCAGCGTATAAACATGTGCCTTTAATGGAGTCTAATCCTTTTGAAGCCGTTAGAGTAAACGCATTGGGAACTAAAACTATGGCAGACTTATCTGTTAAATATGGAGTAAAAAAGTTTGTAATGGTATCTACAGATAAAGCAGTAAACCCAACAAATGTAATGGGGGCTACCAAACGAATTGCAGAAATTTACACACAATGTTTAAGTAAAGTTCCAGGGCAGAAAACCTCTTTCATTACTACAAGGTTTGGAAATGTTTTAGGCTCTAATGGATCGGTTATACCTCTCTTTAAAAAACAAATTGAACAAGGAGGCCCAATAACAGTTACCCACCCAGAGATTACTAGATATTTCATGACTATCCCTGAAGCTTGTCAACTCGTATTGGAAGCAGGTGCAATGGGAAAAGGTGGTGAAATATTTATATTTGATATGGGCGAATCGGTAAAAATTATTGATGTTGCCAAGAATATGATAAAACTATCAGGACTAACTTTAGGACGTGATATTCAAATTGAAATTACGGGCTTGAGACCTGGTGAAAAATTATATGAGGAGTTACTTAACGATACCGAAAATAACCTCCCAACCCATCACGAAAAAATTAAAATTGCTAATGTTCAAGAATATGAATATTCTTATGTGAATGAGGAATTCGATAAATTAATTGAATGTTGCAAGAATGCTGATCACCTAGAATTGGTAACTCAGATTAAATCTATAGTTAAGGAATATGTTAGTAATAACTCTATTTATGAGACCCTTGACTAATTCGTTTATTCGATAAAATTATTATATTCGGATATGCGCGTATTTCTTTTTTCCTTTTGGTATCTTCCAGATAGTAGAACAGCAGTAAATAGAATTAAATATTTTAAAAAGGTATTAGCAGATGCGAATACCGACGTAAAGCTAATCTATTGTGAAGATGATACAGGAAATTATACCGTATCCGATAACAGGCATAAAATCCCGTTTAGAAATAGTTTTTTAAAACTCGCACATTATTTTTTACAAAAGAAGTGGATATTCTTTTACAAGATTATTTACTTTTTACATCTAGTTTCTAGTAAAAGAGATGTGTATGATTTTTATGGAAACTTTAAAGCCATTGAAAATACAAAAGGATTTAATATTGGTAAGAATGATGTTATTATCACTTCCGCACCTCCATATTCAGCTTTAAATATTGGCTATTACTTGAAGAAAAAATTCGGCGCTAAATGGATTATAGATTATCGTGATCCCTGGACTTTAGGTTATCCAACATTATCTTACAGTATGTTTGCCAATACCTTAAGAAAACATATACAAAGAAATGAAGAGCTTAAGTTTTTAGAACATGCTGATCATATTATAACAGTATCAGAAAGTTTAAAAAATACATTTCCAGAAAAGTACCATCATAAAATAAGTATAATATCAAATGGAGCTAATACTGATGAAATTGATTTTAGTAAAATAAATTCTACCCCTGATTGTTTCTCAATAGTATATGCTGGAACAATTTACCCTCAACAATTAGACAATACTTATTTTTTTGATGTGGTTAAAAAATTTATTTCTGATAATGAAATCATTCCTGAGAATTTCAAATTACATTTTATTGGTTCAGACGGATCTTCAGATTTAGAGGAAATAATACAACAACTAAATCTTGAAGATTATGTAAATATAACACAAAGGTTAAGTTTAGAAGATTTGTATGATTATATGTATGATGCTTCTCTGTTTTTACATTTAAAATATGCGAATAGAGATAAGATAATCACTTCAAAACAATTCGACTATTTAGCGCTTCAAAAACCTATATTATTACCTCAATCAGATAAAGGAGATATAGCAGAGAGTATTGTAAATAATAAAGCAGGTTATATTTGTGAAAATAAGGACGATTTGTATTTCCTTTTACAGCAAGAATATACTAAATTTATAAACAGAGAAGATATTAGAATTTATAGAACTGAATCTTTTTTGAATAGCATTAGCAGAAATTACTCATCAGAAAAATTATTAAACTTAATTTATTCAGAGAGTAACAAGTTAAAAATAGATATAGAACATTTTGCAACAAATAATGTACATGGAGTTACTTAAAGTTTTTCTTTTGTTGTTCACTTCTTTTAGTTTCGTTTGGTTTGCAATACCAACTCTAATAAAAGTAGCACATAATGGGAATTTCTTCGACTCTCCAGATCATTCGAGGAAGGTACATTCTAATAATATACCCAACTTAGGAGGCGTAGCAATATTTCTTGGCTTTCTTTTTGGATGTATTATTTTTCTGAAAGCTACAGCTATTGAATATAGTAATTTTCTCTTAGGAGCTAGTATGGTTATATTTGCCATGGGCATTCGCGATGATATGTTGGGGCTAAATGCCTATGCAAAAATCGGCCTGCAATTAATTGCAGCTTTACTTGTTGTAGTTTTTGCAGATGTACGAATGGATAGTTTTTATGGTTTATTTGGTGTTACCGATTTACCAATATTTGTGTCTATTCCGTTCTCATTATTTACAATAATCGTAATTACCAATGCAATAAATTTAATTGATGGTATAGATGGATTAGCAACTTCTATCGGAATTGTAATTACCTTAGGTTATGGCATTATTTTTTACAGTATGAATGAAGCTGGTTGGAGTAGAATCTCTTTCGCACTTTGCGGTGCATTAATTGGATTTATAAAGTATAACTTTTCTCCTGCTAGGATATTTATGGGCGACACTGGTGCCTATATAATTGGATTTATTTTATCAATACTTACTATTCAGTTTATTGAATTAAACCGCTTCGACTCTATAACTAACCCTGAACCATTTATCAAATCTTCACCGGCAGTAGGCATTGGTTTTATGTTTGTTCCTTTGTTCGATACGCTCAGAGCTTTTATTTTAAGAATATTTCAAGGTAAATCTCCGTTTTTTGCCGACAGACAACATTTGCATCATTTTTTATTAGATAGGAATTGGTCTCATAAGCAGATTTCAATTTTTATGGCTTCTTTGTCGGTTTTTTTTATAGGCTTTTGTTTGATCTTACAAGATATCGGTAGCTTTATGTTAATTGGAATTTTAACAATTATAGGTCTACTATCACATCTGGTTATGAATGTACTTCAGAAGAAATAATGTGAAAAACCTATCTCTTTTTTTATGTCAATTTCTTGCATTTTTATTTTTTATAAATCAAAATGCTGGGGCTCAATTCTCTACAATCTCACATTATTATTCAGAAAATAATTCTTGGTACGATGATGTCAAATATAGACATACATCATTACAGCCTTTTTTTGATAATGACTCTACTAATAATATTAGAAGTAAAAGGAAGTATTGGTTTGGCAGAAAATTATTCGACGAAGATTTAGCTAACTATAGTAAGGATAACGTTTCATTAAAAATTAATTTTCTACCTGATATTTATTTGGGAAATGATAATGGAAATTTAGTTTGGAATAATACAAGAGGATTTAAATTTAATGGAAAGGTTCAATCCAACTTTAGTTTTAATTTAGAAATTTTTGAAACTCAGGCCAAGTTTCCAGAATATATTGATTCTATTAATTTGGTTAAAAAAGCAGTTGTAGGGCAAGGCTGGTATGAGCCCAAAAACGCACTAGGTTTAACCTATGATTATACGTATGCCATCGCAAATATTGCATATAAAACAAAATACTTTCGTTTTAATTTAGCAAACGACAAATTATTTATTGGCGATGGTTATCGCTCGCTACTACTCTCAGATGTTTCTGTTCCTTATCCTTATTTAAATATCACTTTTGAATCTAATCGACTTCAATATTCTTCTATTTATATGCAGCATATTGATCAGATGGCTCCAAAACTTTCTTCTGAATTAGGGTTTCAAAAAAAATGGGCTGTAATGCATTACCTAAATTGGAATATAAATTCAAAATGGAGTTTAGGATTGTTCGACGCAGTAATATGGCAAGATGCTGATACCAATGGTAAACGTGGATTTGAAATGAGTTATGCGAATCCAATCATATTTCTTAGAGCAGCTGAATATAATACCAGCTCTTCCGATAATGCTTTAATTGGTATTAATTTAAAATACCAAATCAATACTAATATCAAACTATATTCACAACTTATACTCGATGAACTAAAAATAGATGAGTACATAGCAAATAAAGGTTGGTGGGCAAACAAGTTTGGTGTGCAACTAGGAATACGATCTAGAAACATATTTAGAATAGATAAGTTAAATGGATTTACCGAATTCAATTTAGTGAAGCCTTATACCTATACTCATAAAAATACACTCAGAAGTTATACGAATTATGGTGATGCATTAGCGCATCCTCTTGGAGCAAACTTTATCGAAAATGTATCTCGTTTGGAGTATGCTTTTGGAAGGTGGACATCTTTTGTGCAGGTTAATTATTCGCAGTATGGGTTAGATTCTCTAACTGGATCTAATGTTGGGAGTAATATTTTAGCTTCATACGATACACGCAATAAAGAGTATGGAAATACCTTATTACAAGGTATACCTGGCTCACTCTTATTTATCGACACAAGAATAGCTTATGTGTTTAATCCGAGAACTAATTTAAAATTAGAACTGGGTTATATATATCGTAACGATAATATTGATGGTAAATCTAATGTGTCGAATATCATCACCTTTGGACTAAGAAGTTCATTTAGGAATTTATATTTCGATCGATAATAGTAAATGTGCAAATGCGTAAATGCGAAGATGTGCAAATGTTAAGCTGTGATAAGCTTGCTTGAAAATGCTGTTACTGCTTGCTTAATTGCATTTGCATCATAGCCACATTCAGCCCATAATTCTGCTTGCTCTCCGTGTTCTATATACTCATCAGGAATACCTAGCCTTTTTACCTGTGCACTGTAATTATTATCGGCCATAAATTCTAAAATCGCTGAGCCTACTCCTCCTTGTATACATCCGTCTTCAACAGTAATTATTTTCTTGTATTTTCTAAATACTTCATGAAGCATAAGTTCATCTAATGGCTTTGCAAATCTTAAGTCGTAATGAGCAGGATTTAAACCTTCTTTTCTTAATTCTTGGCAAGCTTCTATGGCAAAGTTTCCTACATGACCTAATGTTAAAATCGCTACTTCCTCTCCATCACAAATCTTTCTTCCTTTACCTATACTTAGTTTTTCTAGTGGAGTTTTCCAATTTATCATCACCCCATTTCCTCTTGGATACCTTATCGTAAAAGGGCCCACATTATCTTGTGATGCAGTAAACATTAAGTTTCTTAATTCTTGTTCGTTCATCGGTGCAGAAACTATCATGTGTGGAATACATCTCATGTAAGCGATATCATAAGCACCATGATGCGTTGGTCCGTCGGCTCCAGCTAATCCTGCACGATCTAAACAAAATACTACATTTAGTTTTTGCAAAGCTACGTCGTGTATAACTTGATCGTATGCTCGTTGCATAAACGATGAATAAATATTACAGAATGGAACTAAACCTTGAGTTGCCAATCCTGCAGAAAAAGTTACCGCATGCTGTTCTGCAATTCCAACATCGAATGCCCTGTCTGGCATGGCTTTCATCATAATGTTTAGAGAGCAACCACTAGGCATTGCAGGAGTAATTCCCATTATTTTAGGATTACTTTCTGCTAGTTCCACCATGGTATGTCCGAAAACATCTTGATATTTTGGAGGTTGTGGTGTACTTATCGGTGATTTTTTTATCTCTCCAGTAATCTTATCAAATAAGCCTGGTGCATGCCACTTGGTCTGATCTTTTTCAGCTAAGGCATAACCCTTGCCTTTAACGGTTAGACAATGTAAAAGCTTTGGTCCTGGTATATCTTTTAAGTCATTTAGAACTTTTACTAAATGATTAACATCGTGCCCATCTACTGGTCCGAAATACCTGAATTTTAAAGCCTCAAAAAGATTTGAATTTTTGAGCAATGTCCCTTTTATACCTTTTTCTATTTTTTTTACTATTTCTTGTGCATTTGGTCCAAATCTGCTTATCCCTCCTAAAACTTTCCAAATGTCTTGTCTTACTCTATTATAAGTATGTGAAGTGGTGATATCAGTTAAGTATTCTTTCAAAGCCCCAACATTAGGGTCTATAGACATGCAGTTGTCGTTTAGGATAACTAACAAATTTGAGTTTTCAACCCCACCATGGTTAAGTGCCTCAAAAGCCAGTCCAGCGGTCATTGCCCCATCACCTATAACAGCAATGTGTTGGCGATTAGTCTCATTTTTGTATTTTGAAGCCACAGCCATACCTAAGGCCGCAGAAATTGAAGTTGATGAATGCCCTACTCCAAACGTATCGTATTCACTCTCCGAACGTTTCGGAAAGCCACTAATCCCTTTATATATTCTATTGGTGTGAAATTGGTCTTTTCGACCAGTTAGAATCTTATGACCATAGGCTTGATGCCCCACATCCCAAACTAGTTGATCATCAGGAGTATTAAAAACGTAATGTAATGCTACTGAAAGCTCTACTACACCTAAACTTGCCCCAAAGTGCCCTCCATTTACAGAGACCATATCAATAATAAATTGACGTAATTCTTCTGCTACTTGAGGTAACTGGCTCTCATTCAGCTTTCTTAAATCCGATGGAAAGTTAATATTCTTTAGTAGTTCGGCAGGCTTTTGGTCCATTTTTAAGGGTTAAACGACAAATATAACAAATTGTTCGTGTGCTTGTTTGCTCGTGTTCTCATTTGCTCATCTTCAAATCTGCATATTTTCGCATTTTCAGAGCTTCGCATTTTCAATTATTGCTATATTTGAGCGATGAATTGGCAAGAAAAGTTTGAAATCCGATTACCTCAATTCGAAGGTCCTTTCGATTTGTTATTGTTCTTTATAGAACGAGATGAATTGGATATTTATGATATTCCTATTGCAAAAATTACAAAAGATTTCTTGACTTACATCGAGCAGATGACAGCACTTAATATTGAACTTGCGAGCGAGTTTATATTAGTAGCAGCACGCTTAATGCAAATTAAAGCAAGGATGTTATTACCTCGTCCGGAAATCGATGAAGAAGGTAATGAAGTAGACCCTAGAAAAGATTTAGTCCAAAAACTTTTAGAATATAAAAAATTCAAAGAAGCTTCTGCAGAAATGGAAGTATTACTTGAAGAACGAGCTAAACAATTTTCTAGAGGTAATATTGCTAAAGACTTAATTGCTGTACGAGAAAGTGCTACGCAAGAAGATGAATTACAAACTTTAGATTTATTCAAATTATTAACGGTATATCATAAAGTATTAAATCGTTATGTAAATAAACCCGAAGAAGTTCGCCATACCGTAATTCAGTATCCATATACAATTGAAGATCAAAAAAAACATCTTTCAGATTTATTGTTAACAAACGAAAGAATAGATTTCGAATCGGTTATGCTAAGTAGTAAAGATAGAGTACAGTTAGTCTATTCATTTTTAGCTATACTTGAAATGCTTCAGCAACAGATGATAAAAATACAAGTTGGATTGGGATATAATAATTTCTGGATTAGTCCAAGAGCTGAAGGTGAAGAAGTGATTTACGAAGAAGAATAATGGTTAATTTGGACAATTTGAACAATTATATAATTTGAACAATTCACAAATCATATAACTATACAAATTATCACATTATCCAATTGTTCAAATTGTCCAAATTAACTAAAGGTGCGTAAAATCAAATCAACAATCATTAATGGTCATGAGATTCTCTCACAAGGAGTGCTGGTGTTAGATGATAAGGGGGCTACACTCGATTTGATTCCAGAAAATAAAATAGATTTTTCTGATTATGAAACACATGATGGATATCTTGTCCCTGGATTTATTAATTCACATTGCCATTTAGAGTTATCTCACTTAAAAGATAAAATAGAAGAACATACAGGCCTAGTAGATTTTATTTTAAAAGTTCAAGAATACAGAGATATAGATACCGCTATTGTTGAACAAGCAATGAATGATGCTGAGCAATCGATGATAACTAATGGAATAGTTGCTGTTGGTGATATTTCTAATACTGAAAGTAGTTTCTTTATAAAATCAAAACAACAATTATATTATCATACATTTTTAGAAGCACTTGGCTTTACATCTAGTAGAGCTCATGGAGTGTTGGAGAGTATGAATAAGTTGAAACTTAAAGCAGAAGCAATGAGTTTGGTATCGAGTATTAGTCCTCACGCTCCTTATTCAGTATCTCGCGAATTATTTAAAATGATTGCTAATGCTAAGGAAGAGATATACACACTTCATCATTTAGAGTCTCTAGAGGAGATTATGTTTCTAAAAGAAAAAACAGGTGATTTTTTAAGTCTTTATAATTTTTTCAATATCAATATTGATGAATTTACTCCAGAAGAAAAATCAGCTACATTATATTGGCTTAATCAGTTTCAAGTAGCTAAAATTATCTTAGTGCATAATACATTTTTATCAGAAGAAGCGTATAAACTTATTACTGAGAAATTAAAAAATGTGTATTGGTGTTTATGTCCGAATGCTAATTTATATATCGAATGCAGATTACCTAATATTCCTTCATTAATTCAGAAAGGTGCTAAATTATGTATAGGCACAGATAGCTTAGCTTCAAATCATCAACTTGACGTACTTTCAGAAATAAAAACAATAAAACAGCAATTCCCAGAGATTGATACAACATATCTTTTGCAGTGTGCTAGTATTAATGGAGCAGAAGCTTTGGGGATAGAGAAAGAATACGGGAAGTTTCATATTGGGAAGAAGAATAAAGTGCTTTTTGTTGAGAATTTTTAATTTACACATCTTCATTTCTTCACATCTATTCATTTAGTGGTATCTTTGCAAAAATGGAAAACAAAAAAGACATACGAGCTTTAAGTTTAGAGGAGCTAAAAACAGCTTTCATAGCTATGGGTGAGAAGCCATTTAGGGCTAAGCAAGTTTATGAATGGCTATGGATGAAATCTGCGCATAGCTTTGAGGAGATGACTAATCTTTCCAAAGATTTTAGAAAAAATCTAGAGAGTAATTTCAGTATTAATGCAGTTTCAGTATTGAAATCTCAAAAAAGCAATGATGGAACTGTTAAAAGCGCATTTCAGCTGTTTGACAATAATATAGTTGAAGGAGTACTTATTCCAACTACCGAAAGAATGACTGCTTGTGTATCGTCTCAAGTAGGTTGTAGTTTAACATGCAAATTTTGTGCAACAGGTTATATGGATCGTAAGCGAAACTTAAATGCTGATGAGATTTATGATCAAGTTGTACTAATCGACAGACAAGCGAAAGAAAACTATAATATCCCATTGACTAATATTGTGTATATGGGTATGGGAGAACCATTGTTGAATTATGCGAATGTTTTAAAATCAATAGATAGGATTACTTCCGAAGATGGATTGAATATGTCGTACAAAAGAATAACTGTATCGACAGCGGGTATAGCCAAGATGATTAAGAAATTGGGAGATGATGAAGTAAAGTTTAATCTTGCTATTTCATTACATGCAGCAAATGATGTGAAAAGGAATGAGATTATGCCAATTAACGAAAGCAACTCATTAGAAGCATTAGCAGATGCATTGAAATATTATTATGAAAAGACGGAGAATCCGGTAACTTTTGAATACATCATTTTCAATAATTTTAATGATGGAATTGAGGATGCTAGGGAATTAGTGAAATTTTGCAAAAACATTCCTTGCAAGGTTAATATAATAGAATACAATCCGATTGCTTTCGCCGATTATTTAAATGCAGAAGATGATAAAGTGCAGCAGTTTGCTAACCATTTACAGAAACATCACGTTATTACAAATATAAGAAGAAGCAGAGGTAAGGATATTGATGCTGCTTGTGGACAACTAGCAATAAAAGAAAAATAGTTGCATAAATGCGGTTGTGATGAACCAATAATGAGTGTAACTTGTTTTAGTGTTACAGTCTCTCAAAAAATATTTTACTAATTTCTTTAATTTATTTTACCCAAACATTTGCTGCGGTTGTGGGAACCATCTATACGATGGAGAGGAGCACTTGTGTGTCGACTGTAGGATGAATTTGCCTTATACATTTGATGAACATACATTATGGAATAAAACGTATAAAGTTTTTTTAGGTAGAGTGAGAATAAAAGCGGCATCTTCCTTTTTATTTTTTAGAAAACAAAGTAGAGTGCAATCAATTCTGCATTATTTGAAATACAAAAAGCACGATGAATTGGGACATTTATTAGGCACGTTACATGCAAATCAATTACTCTTGTCATCCTTATTTAACACTATTGATTTAGTTATTCCTGTACCGATGCATTCCGACAAGTTGAAATCTAGAGGGTATAATCAGGCAGCATTGTTAGCAAAAGGATATGCAGATACTATGCAAATTGAATACAGAGAAGATTTGCTAATAAGGAAAATTAATTCAAGTTCACAAACTAAAAAAAGCAGGTACGCCAGATATGAAAATATGAAAGAAGTATTCGACTGTACTAAAACTGATAAGATATTTGGGAAGAAAATATTAATCGTGGATGATGTGATTACAACTGGTTCTACTATTGAAGCATGTGCTGAAACATTAATAAAACAAGGAGCCCTAGAGATCTATATAGCTAGTATAGCTATAGCTTAAAAAAAATAGCCGCGATATTTCGCGGCTATTTTAAAAAAAGTAAATCAAAAAACTATTTAATTACATTAACACGTTTTGTGATTTGTGTATTTTTCCCTTGAATGTTTAAATTGTAAACACCAGCAGGAAGACTGCTTAAGTCAATATTTACTTCTTTTTGGTTAACTAATCCTAGCGATTCGCTGTGAATCAATTGACCGTTTGTATTGAACACTTTAATAGTTACATCATCAGCTTGAGATAATTTTAAATCAAGAGTGAATGAACCATTATTTGGATTTGGATACGCACGAACAAACTTTTCATTTGCTTGCAATGCTACTCCACCTACAACTACTGTTATAGTTTCGGTTGTAGTATCACTACCACATGCATTTGTAGCAATAAGCGTTACAGTATAAGTGCCCGATTGTGTATAAGTGTGAGTCGGACTTTCTTGTGTGCTAGTTGCATTATCTCCGAAATTCCAAGCATAAGTTGCTGTAACATCAGAAGTAGTTGTATTGGTAAATGTGTAAGCCCCATTTGTTCCAGCTACAGAAGTAAATCCTGAATTTGGAGCAGCTTGATTTACTATGGTAACTACAATTGTATCGTTAGTACGATCAAAGTCTAGACTATCTTCAGTCCATGCTTTTATTGTATATGTACCATCTGCAGATAAATCAGCACGTTGTGTGAATGGGAACGATGCAGTAGCGTTAGCATTAATGTTTAACAATACTCCTTTATGAATAGTTCCACCATTTAACTGGTAAGCAACTTTCACATTTTGAACCGCAACACTACGTAAGTTTTGAACACTTAAACGAATTGCTTGAATGTTTGATAATGTACAAGCATCAGATAAATTAACTAAACCAGTAGGCTGTACATCAATAGTTGCAATTACTACATTTTTAGTCATAGTGTCTGATCCGCAAACGTTTGTTGCAATTAATTGAACTATATATGTGCCATCTGCACTATAGGTATGTGTTGGATTTGCTGAGGTTTCGATTGCAGAACCATCACCAAAATCCCAAGCATATGAAGTTGAATTCAAACTGCTATTGGTAAATGTTGCTAATCTATTTTCAGTTGTTGCATTAAATAGAGCTAACGAACTTGGATCTACAGTGGTTACTATACCTGCAGAAGTTGCTGGTCCACCACTTTGGCAAGTTTCGTTTGAAGTTACAATACAACGTACAGTATCACTATTGAATAATGTAGTGGTTGTAAATGTAGAACCAGTTTGGTTAGGTACTATATTTCCATTAATTGTCCATACGTAAGTTGGAGCAGTTCCTCCATTTACAGGAGTTGCTGTAAATGTTACTGATTCGTTTTTACATATTGAACCAGCAGCAGATGAATTAATACTTACACTAACTGGTAAAATAGGATTTACTTTTAATCTGAATCCGTTAGATGCAGTAGGACTTCCCAAGATACATGCAGAGTTTGATGTTAATGTACAAGTAACAGTATCATTATTAGCAAAATTTGTTCTTGTTAATGTAGGACCACTTTCACCAGATAATATTCCACCATTTAATTTCCATTCGTATGCAGGAGATGATCCTCCATTTGAGCCCGTAGCTGTTAAAGTAACACTTTCTCCAGCACAAGTACCACTAGGGTTTGAACTTGAAACACTTACTGTTACAGGAGCAGCTCCAGCACTAACATTCATTGTAATAGTGTTAGATGTATCAGGGCTACCAGATTTACATTTTTCATTAGAAACAAGAATAGCACTAATAACATCTCCGTTTGCTAAGCTTGTACTTGTGTAAGTAGCTCCAGTTTCTGAAGGAATTATAGTTCCATTTTTTAACCACTGATAAGCAGGAGCAGTTCCTCCATTAGTAGGTGTAGCTGTGAAAGTCACACTCTGACCTGCACATATAGTTCCTGTTGGATTTGCAGCTACCTGAACACTTACTGGTAGTATAGGAGCAACAGTTACTTGTTTAGAATCTGTTACTGGATACCCTTGAGAATTGCGCACAGTTACAGAATAATTTCCTGTAGTATTAACATTTATAGTCTGAGTGGTATCACCTGTAGACCATAAATATTTCATGCCAGCATTTCCTGCATCAAGAATTATTGATGTACCATCACATATGGTTGTGTCGTTACCAATGTTTACAGTTTGTGGTGGATTTGGTACAGCTATACTTGCGTCGATCATAAATCTTCCCAAGGTGTTATTTTCTGCAATAACGCCACTATTGCTAATGGTATAGTATAATCCAGTTCTTGTTGGGGTTTCAGTTTGAGTACCTACTGGGAAGAATCCAGCAGCATTTGCAACTTGATGTAATCCAACATAAAAATCTTCATTGTATACAACTTTTGGTGATGTAATTGCAAAAGATTTTAATTTACCTAGATCTCCGTTTGCTGCAGTAAAGGTATCTGATCTCGCGATAACCTGACCTTGAGTATTTACTACAACACCGTACATTTTTTTGGTTGCAATTGCAGCAGTATTCGGAATAAATACTTTAACCGAGTCTACTAACCAACCACCAGTTGCTCTGTATTTATTAGCAATAATACCAGAACCAGTATTATAACCAACAGAACTAGAATTTCCACCTGGTTCAACTACACTATATAAGTTTGAGTTAACAGTTTGTGCAATAGCTTTAGAGTTGTTAGCATTCACATCATCGTTTGCTACTGAAACAGTAACGGTATTCGCACCATTTGTTGATGGACTAAAGTTGTCGAATGTAACTGTTGTTGATTCTAGAAATCCTAAGCTAACAGTTTTAGAGTTGCTGAAAGTATTAGCACCAGTAACATCTAAGTTAACTGTGTAGCTACTAACTGGATTAAATCCATTGTTTCTTACAACAGCTCTTACTTGGTGTGGTGAGCCAGCACTAGCAGGTATTTGAGTTAATGTGTATACATTCGTTACAGCAACATCATTGGCAGCTGAATTTACTCCAAATCGTGCAGCTGGTCTAAAGTTTGAAGAGTTTGGAAGGGTTGTACCTTGTGTAGATGTAAAACTATTTCTCAAACCATTAGAACCGCCTACCAATGCATTGTTACAATTGTAAACTGCTGCAGAAGTTATTGCTGTAGTAAGTGCCCAATCATATCCTAGGTACATGCTACCACCAGTATAACCGAATTTATTTTGTAGACGGATATCATAACTTCCAGTTTCTGGATTTATAGTTAATGGACCATCGTATACTAATGTCATGTCGGTAATTGCAGTTGCCCATGTAGTCGATTTTAAGAACGATGCATCAGCTGTATTCGATAAATATATTTTGATATTACCAGATACTGTAGCTTGTGATGCACCTAATGATGAAATCTCAAAACCAACAACACTGATACTATCACCTGCTTTTAAATTTGGATATTCAGTTGCAGGAAAAATACTCAATGTTCTATTGAAAAGAGTTTGAGTAGTGGGTCCTCTACCATTACCAGATGTAGATCCACCACCAGCATTTGCATGTATTACAGTTGCAGGAGCAATCTTCCTAGCAGGCGTTGGGTTGGCTAAGGTTGGATACTTCATTACACCAGATACTAATACAGAATCGAATGTTGCATCTGCAAGATTTCCAAGTGTAGCCGATGATTTAACATCATAAGTTAACCAATAGTAATTTGTCCCCTCAATCATTGCTTGTGTGATTCCACTAAATGTCATAGTACCACTAGGGTTAGTAATAGTAGCACCTAATTTAGTAGCAGTTGCTGGGTCGAAAGTTGCAGTTCCAGCAGTAGTCCATAATTTAGCATTTTCAATATCCGAAACATTTGTTGTTCCTGCAGTAGTTAGATGAAAAGTACTTGCCACAAGTGGATTTAATACTCCAGTTGTTACAAGAGAAAGTCTCATGATTTGCTGATTAGGCAAAGGCTTGAAAATTTCAACATCATTGCTTTTTTGAAATGAAGTTGTAGAAACAAATGACATCGGACTTGGTAAGTCAATAGTAACATCGTCTATACCCATATTATCTGCTCCGTAATCACTTGTACCTTCGAATCTAATGTCAACCGCTGTTTTACCTGGACCAGAAAATGCTTGTAAAGAAATAGTGATTTCTGTAAAATTTGCGAACACACCATATGAAGCATTACCAACTTGTGTCCATGGGTCGTTGTTATTACGAGCAAATACCCTAATAACATCGGTTCCACTTTTATTAATCATCCAAAATTTCAATACAGCATAAGGTGCTATTGATGATAAATCTATATCGTTAAAGATTAAATCAGCTTTAGCATTTAAGTTAATGTCCCAAGAATTAAAACATGCCGCGAAGCCACTTCCTCCGCGACCAGGATTTATTCCTGCATTTGGAGTAGCTGTAGTTCCTGATGAGATTACAATGGAAGTATCACCCCTATACCATTTAACATCTCCCTCATCGGCGATACCTGTTCCAATGGGGTTAGATACAACAGGAGGCCCTATAGGAGGGAAGGCTGTTCCATTAAAGTTTTCAGTAAAAGTTTGTCCATACGACAAACCCGTTTGGAGAGTAATAATAATTACTCCAAGTAAGTACCGAAGTAATCTCTTCGAACTCCCTTTTAGTTGTACATTTTTAATCATAATTAATATAGTTTGATTATTTTTAATAGGTCAACACTAAATATAATTATAATTTAAATGTAAAAAGAAAATTAAGTGTGTGTTAAATAGTTGATTATATGAATAATAGCTCGTGTATTTTACTGAATTATTAATAAAAACAATGACAAATTACTGACACAATGTTGCGCATTAGATAAAATAATTTGTTATTATAGAAAAATAAGATAATTGAACTAAATTATTGAATGATGATTCTTTTTGAGAATTCTTCTTTATCAGTAATAATTTTTAAGAAATACATTCCTGAATGAAGTTCTTTTAGATTCAATTCATAGAATTTCCCATTTCCTTCTATAGATTTTAATAATAATAGTCGGCCTTGTATATCTTTCACTTCTATATTTCGAATGCTATACTCTCCTTTAATATATATTATCCCATTACTCGGATTAGGATATAATTCTATATCATTCATTAATTGTTGTGATATGCCAATTCCTGTTATGGTTACACCTCTTGTAGTGGTTGATTCGCAGTTTTCTGGACTTGTTACTTTAAGTTTAAGGTTGTAATTCCCGTTATTTATATAAGTATGACTTGTGCTGATGCCACTTGCTGTTTGACCATCGCCAAAATCCCAGAAATAAATATTTGTATTGGGTCCTGTAGCTGTTAAATTAATAGTAGCTCCTTGTTGCGATAAATTAATTGCTGCAAGTGGTGAATTATTTCTAGTAATCAATAAAGTGTCGGTAGTATAACAGTAACCGAATTGATTTCGAATAATTATTTCATTGATCCCAGGATTTAATAACATTGCAGTGAATCCAAAAGCTTTTTTAGTGGAAATAACATTACCATTAAGTAGCCATTCGTATTCGTTAGCAGAAACTATTGCATCTAAAATAACGGGTTGATCTTCACAAACAGAGAAGTCGCTGCCAAGATTAAATACAGGGAATGTGTCAACGTTAAATACAACACTATCATAACGCTGCCCACTCAGTTGATAAGGGAAATTAATAGCTTCATTTCTGAAAATTTCAGGTACGCAATAGTTTGATATATTAATATATCCTTGATTCACTCCATCGAATAATCCGTTTCCTGCTATATCTATTATTTTGAATTTTACTAACTGACCGCTTCCTAAATATATAGTATCGCGATGAGTTGCTAATTGAACGTTGTATGGAATAATATCGTTGAATGGACCTTTGCTAATTATTATGCTGTCGGTATTAACATCCCTTAATTCCCATTTTATTTCAGAGCCTTTTGTGTCTGTTACTAGGTCGATAATTATTCTTGGTGTTTGATAGTTGATGACATTGATAAATACACTATCAGAAGATTGACATGAAATTCCAGTAGAAACATTAACAAAAATGGGATGTGTTCCTACTAAAAAATCTCCTCCATATAAATGTATGTATCGAGTAGTATCTCCAGTCGACCATAAGTATTGTTTAGCAATGCCTGCATCTAAGGTGATGCTATCATCAAGCCCTACTGTAACGTCTGAACCTAAATCAACTTTGTAAGGTTTTGTATTAAAAATTACAGAATCCCATGCTAATTCTGGTAATACCGCGCCTCCATATGGAAGAGCCCCAAATCCAAACAAGACGGTATCTCCACAAAGTGTGCTAAGTGAATATTTACCAATGTTTGTTCCGTCATCTAGTCCATCTCCAAAAGAGTCTATAATCTTGAAAATATAATCTTTGTTTTGCTCTAAACAAACTGTTCGGTTGTTAATGGCTTTATTAATGTCGTAAGGATCTATATCCGAAAATTCAGTGCTACTAGCAACTAGTTCACGAGTAATGGCATCTCGTATTGTCCATGAAATTTCAGAGGCATATTGATCGAGTTGTAAGTTTACATTGTATTCTATTCCATTTAAACAATCTTCTACAATTTCGAAATCATTTATTGCAATAGCAGAGCCATTATTGCCTCCATCATTGTGTATAAAAGTAATTTGAACACTATCTTCTAGTGTAAATTCTTTTATAGATAAAAGATAATTACTAAAAGATGTTGGACTTGCAGTTAAGGTGTCGAATTTAATTTTTGTGTTCGAATGATTATTTATTTTAACAGCTACTATAGAGTTGTTTATCTCTCTATACTGATATTTCATTTTTATATTTAGTGATGAGGCTCTACTTGTTTGAGTGAAATCGAACCAAGGGCTTTTAATTTGAGAATTACTTTTATCGCAATTACATAATTCATCGTTAGATGCAATAATGCCAGAGTCACTCGCTAAACTAAAATTAGTAGAATTGAATGAAGTAGAATTTCCATCTTGCCAGTTTGCATTAACATTGTTTGCAGATTTTTCCCAATCGCAAGGTAAACTAGTGTTGAAGTTTTCTATGTAGGGTAAACGTTCTTCTTTAGTACTTGTAAATATTGGACTAATAGGATTAGTCGATGGACTTGCACACATCGGGGAAACAATCCATCTGTAAAAATAATAATAACGATCAGGGTCTCCAGGGAAATTACTTCCTGTAATGGTTAGGTAATTAGAATAGGTGTATGGATATGTAGCTCCATCTATTGCTCTGTAAAGAATACCATTACCACTAGTCACTTCCATATTGATAAAGTAAGATGCCGAAGGCAATATTGCTCCGACAAAAATCGTGGTATCTTTTACTCCCTTACTAGTAATGTTAAATGGTATTTTTTGTAGTATTCGTCCCCCATTTTCTGGTGTATTCGACCATATTTGTAGATTGCCTGCAACTGGATTATTTGCTCTTAACATCATTGAGTCGACACGCACCAATCGATTGGTTGTAAACGTAAGACCGTTTGAAAAATTCTGAGACGGGTAAGTAGAGTTAAATTGATTAGGAAGAGCTCCAATTTGAGCAACAACTCCTAACTCTTTCCATGTTTCAAATGCACGGAATGATACCCCAGGTTTATTGACTTCTGCTTGAAAATTATTTCCTGTGCCGATAACATAGTTGCTGCTATCTGACCAAGCTAATATATGAGATGGGTCTATAAGGTCTGCATTTAAGGTAGTATATCCGAAATTACATACCGAGCTAGCACTAATATTTATAGGAGCTGGTGAGTTAACACATTGAGCATTAGAATTAGTGTAAAATAAAGCTACAAATAGAAATAATATAGAGTAAGCAGCGTTTTTCATAACGGTTGTAATTTGTTGAATTGTAGATGACTACGAAGATACAAAATTTCATTAACTTCGAGCCCGATGAGAAACGTGTATATATATGTGGTTTTTTTTCTATTTACGGCATCATTTTTTGCCTGTAAATCAGATTTAGAAATTACTACAAGCCCAGATGCTAAATTAGAATTTTCTACAGATACTATCTTGTTTGATACGGTGTTTACAACCGTTGGTTCCGTAACCAAAAGATTTAAAATATACAATAGGAATAATAAGGCCTTAAATATTACCAATGTTGATTTGGTCGATTCGACTTCTTTTGCAACATACCGTTTAAATATTGATGGTTTTGCAGGGAACCATCTGAAAAATATTGAGATACCCGCTAACGATTCTATTTTTGCTTTTGTAGAAATTACCGTTAAAGGTACGGCTAGTGGTAGTCAGCTCCCGTTTTTTGTATCCGAACAAATTTCATTTGAAACGAATTCGAATATTCAAAAAATGGAGTTGGTGGCTTTTGGACAAAATGCGCACTTTTTGGTTGATTCTGTTTTAACAGGAAATGTAACTTGGAATAACGATTTACCATATGTAATCTACGGTGGAATATTAATAGATACCTTGAGTTCATTAACGATAAATCCTGGTGTTAAAATATACATGCATAATAATGCTATTATACTCGCAAAAGGAACTTTACAAATTAATGCTACTCGGTCTGATAGTGTAATTATTCAAGGAGATAGGAGAGAAATACAATTTTACAATGAACCAGGTCAATGGAATGGTATTCAGTTTTTACCAGGTAGTATAAATAATAAAATAAATTATACCACCATAAAAGGAAGCATATTTGGAGTGATAGTGGGTACTTATCCACTTTATGGAATTCAACCTCAAGTTGAAATAACAAACTCAATTGTAAAATATAGTACAGTTACAGGTTTTTATTTGATTGATGGGAATGTGAACTTATATAACAATCTTGTTTTTGCTTGTGGCCAGTATGCACTGCTTACTCAATTGGGAGGTAAATATAATATTGTACATAATACTTTTGCTCAAACAAATAGTTTCACGAGTAGACAAACTCCAGCTGTTGCTTTAACGGATTATATTTTGGTAAACGATATTCCTGTAACAGATGTATTAGATGTTTATTTTGTAAATAATATTGTAACAGGAACTCTTAAAGATGAAATGATTACTGATGAGAAAGCTTCTACTGTAAACAATATTAATATCAATTATAATTTACTCAAAACCTCTAAATTATGGTCAGCTACAAATTTGTTAAACGCAGATCCACTATTTAAGGATCCAAGTATTACTTTGAGTAATAATTTCACAGAAAACTATCGTTTAAAGCAGAATTCTACAGTACGAGGTAAGGCCAATTATCAAACAAATCCGGCTGTAATTCTTCAAGATGCAGACGGAATTTTCAGATTAAATCCCTCTACCATAGGATGTTACGAATAATTTAAAAATATTTGCAACTTTTTGTAACCAGCCCCGTAAAAACCAAACGAGAGCGTAAATTAAATTATGTTAAAGGGCCACACGATGTTGTGGCCTTTTAACTTTTTAGGCTTTTTCTTATTTGTATAGTGGAAAATCTTTCATCCACGCATTTACTTCTTTTTTTACTTTTTTAATTACTTTTTCATCTTCTGGATTCATCAATACCTTGTCGATTAATTCCACAATTTTATCCATGTGTTTTTCTTTCATTCCTCTACTAGATATTGCTGCAGTTCCAACACGAATACCTGAGGTTACAAATGGCGATTTATCATCGAACGGAACCATATTTTTATTGATGGTAATATCTGCTAGAACTAAAGCATTTTCTGCGGCTTTCCCAGTAATATTTTTATTTCTAAGGTCAATTAACATTAAATGATTATCAGTGCCGCCAGAAATAATTTCATATCCCCTGTTTACAAATGCCTTTGCCATTGCTTGAGCATTTTTCTTTACTTGTAAGATGTATTTGAAATACGAATCCGACAATGCTTCACCAAATGCAACAGCCTTTGCAGCAATAACATGTTCTAAAGGACCTCCCTGAGTACCAGGGAAAACAGCGCCATCTAATATTGCCGACATCATTTTTGTTTCACCTTTTGGAGTTTTTAATCCCCAAGGATTTTCAAAATCTTTACCCATCATAATTAATCCACCTCTAGGTCCTCTTAAAGTTTTGTGTGTTGTTGTTGTAACAATATGGCAGTGGGGAAGAGGATCATTTAGTAAGCCGCGAGCTATCATACCTGCGGGGTGCGAAATATCGGCAAGCAATAAAGCTCCAACTTTATCAGCAACTTTACGCATGCGTTTATAATCCCAATCTCTTGAATAGGCAGATGCGCCACAAATAATCAATTTTGGTTTTTCTTTTAAGGCAATCTTTTCAAATTTATCGTAGTTAATTAAGCCAGTTTCTTTTTCTACTCCATAGAAGCTCGGCTTATAAAGCTGGCCAGAGAAATTAACGGGTGAACCATGGGTTAAATGACCACCATGAGACAAGTCGAATCCAAGTATTTTATCCCCAGGTTTTAGTACAGCTAACATAACCGCGGCATTTGCCTGCGCCCCTGAATGAGGTTGTACGTTAGCCCAGCTAGCTCCAAACAATTCTTTTATGCGGTCAATGGCTAGTTGCTCAACTTGATCAACAACCTGACAACCTCCATAATACCTTTTACCTGGTAAGCCTTCTGCATATTTATTGGTTAGGCAAGAACCTTGCGCTTCCATCACTTGTTTAGATACAAAATTTTCAGAAGCAATTAACTCTATCCCCTCTTCTTGGCGATGTGCTTCCTGATCGATTAGTTTAAATATTTGTTGATCTCTTTTCATGCCTTAAAAATATATATTTTTTAACAAAAAAGGTCAATTTCGTATCAATAGTAATTTGTTGTAACTTCGACCTTGAAAGGATTCCCCTAATGAAAGCAATAATTCCAGTAGCAGGTATAGGAAGTCGATTACGCCCTCATACACACACACAACCCAAGGCCCTTGTACCCGTGGCGGGTAAACCTATTTTAGGGCATATAATTGATTCTTTGAAGGAAGTAGGTATTAACGAATTTATTTTTGTGATAGGATACCTTGGTGATAAAATTCAGACCTATGTTGTTGAAAAATATCCCGAATTAAAGAAATCCTTTGTAGTGCAAGCTCAAAAAGAAGGTATTGGACACGCCATATGGACTGCAAAAGAAATGGTGAGTGCAAATGATCAGTTATTAATAGTTTTAGGAGATACCATTTTTGATGTCCATTTACAAGAGTTTGTAGACTTGCCCTATTCAACAGTTGGTGTTAAAAAGGTCGAGGATCCAAGAAATTTTGGTGTAGTAGAAAGCGATGAAGATGGTTTTGTAACTCGATTAGTTGAAAAGCCTATGATTCCAAAATCGAACATGGCTATGGTTGGCTTATACAAAATCAAAGAGGGTAAACTATTGATGGATACCTTGGATGATAACATCAGAAAAAACTTACGTACCTACAATGAATTTCAACTTACCGATGCATTGATGCATATGGTTGAAAAAGGTGTAAAAATACAGTCGTTTAAAGTAGAGGAGTGGTATGATTGTGGAAAAAAGGAAGTCCTACTTGCTACCAACGCCATGTTATTGAGTAGGCAGCCCGATCAACAAACATTAAATTTTAATAATACTATTATTATTCCTCCCGTTAGTATAGCGTCTAACTGCAGAATACAGAATTCTATCATTGGTCCGAATGTATCAATAGGCGAAAATACTTATGTAGATCATTCGATATTAAAGAACTCAATTATAGGCTCGTTCTCACAATTGGAAGATGTAGTATTGAAAGATTCTTTAGTAGGAAGTGATGCCTCTTTAAAAGGGTTAAGCCAAAGTTTGAACCTTGGAGATAGTACAGAAATTAGTTTTTCATAACAGAATTACATCATACAAAACATATAATAATAACAAACAAATAAAAAACAATGACATTAAAAAGATTCGCATTATTAGCATTATTAATTTCTATCACAACAACCTCAGTTATTGCACAAACCCCTTATCGTAAAAAAGTTTATCATAAAGTTACGAAACAACTAGTTGAAGAATATGATACCAATGATTCTACAACAGTGAATAAGATAGGATATTATGCAAGGTATAATGCTCAAAATGGAAAAATGATTAAGCAAGGATCATTTAAAGATAATGTAAGAACTGGAGTGTGGTCTTTTTATGATGATAGTACAAAAATAAATTTTAGATATAACTACACTTCTGGAATGGTTATGTTTTCTAAACCTGATACATTGAGTAAATATTTTTTAAGAGAAGCAGGAATAGATACCAACTTTTATAAAGACTTAGCTCAGGTTCCTTTATTTATAGGAGGTCCAGTAGAGTATAGAGATTTTATTCAATCGAATTTAAGGTATCCAAACGTTGCTAAAGAGTTTGAAGTGAAGGGTACAGTAGTTGCAAGCTTCGTAATAGGTTCTAATGGCTATCCTGAAAAAGAGAGTCGTAAAATTGTTAAAGGTTTAGGATATGGTTGCGATGAAGAAGTTCTTCGATTAATAAATCTTATGCCAAGATGGGTACCTGCCAGAAAATCGGCTGAGGTTCGTCAATTATACTACATGACATTTAAATTTGATCCGAAGAAATAATAATGGAAAATAGAATTACTCAACTTTTTGGGATACAATATCCCATCATTCAAGCGGGTATGATATGGTGTAGTGGATGGAGGTTAGCCTCTGCAGTATCTAATGCAGGCGGGCTAGGAATAATAGGTGCAGGTTCTATGTACCCTGATGTATTAAGAGAGCATATTCAAAAGTGTAAATCAGCAACAGATAAACCTTTTGCTGTTAATTTACCATTGTTATATCCAGATATTGATAAACATATTGAGATTATTATTTCTGAAGGTGTTAAAATAGTTTTTACATCGGCAGGTAATCCAATGACTTGGACTGCAAAATTAAAAGAACATGGAATTACAGTAGTTCATGTAATTGCCAATGTGAAATTTGCAATGAAATGTGAAGAAGCTGGGGTTGATGCCATAGTTGCAGAAGGCTTTGAAGCGGGTGGGCATAATGGTAAAGAAGAAACAACTACATTGTGTTTAATTCCAATGATTAAAGAAGCTGTAAAAATTCCTGTAATTGCAGCTGGAGGTATTGCAACTGGAAGAGCAATGTTAGCTTGTTTTGCTTTAGGTGCAGAAGGAGTACAGGTCGGTTCAAGGTTTGCTGCGTCAATAGAATCATCAGCCCACGAAAATTTCAAACAAAGAATTATTAATACGCCAGAAGGTGGAACACAGTTATCGTTAAAGAGATTAGTTCCAGTGAGGTTGATAAAAAATGAATTTTATCAACAGGTTCAAGCAGCCGAAGAAAGAGGAGCTCCTCGTCATGAATTAGCCGAACTACTTGGTAGAGCAAGAGCGAAGAAGGGAATGTTTGAAGGTGATATGGTGGAAGGAGAATTAGAGATTGGTCAAATTGCAGGTTTAATAAAAGAAATATTGCCAGCAGAAACAATATTGAATAATATCTTACACGAATTCAGAATTGCACAATCGGAACTAAGTCAACTCAGTATTTAAGATGAAGCATTACAATATAAAAGTAAGAGGAAAGGTTCAGGGAGTTTTTTTTAGAGAGGGTACAAAGGCAGTTGCAGATCAATTAGGTGTAAAGGGTTTGATAAGAAATGAGACAGATGGATCTGTGTACATTGAAGTAGAAGGAGAGGACTGGCTATTGGAAAATTTCTTAGAGTGGTGTTCAGAAGGTCCCGACCGTGCACAAGTAGAATCAGTGGAGAAAGAAGAATCGGAGATTGTAGGTTTCGATAATTTTATAGTGAAAAAATAAACCTTTGGCAAGTATAAAGAAACTCGCATCGCAAACTGCTTATTATGGCATAAGTAGTATTCTGGGTAGAATGCTTAACTATGCTTTAGTTCCTTTGCACACAAGGGTATTAAGTAATCAGCAAGATTATGGTATTGTAGGAGAAATGTATGCATACGTTACATTTCTAAATATTATTTTTCTGTATGGAATGGAAACAGCCTTTTTCCGTTTCGCATCAAAATCAGAACATCCAAAAGAAGTTTATAATAATGTGTTTAGTAGTGTGCTATTTAGTTCCATACTATTTTGCAGCTTACTTTTCATTGCATCTCCAACTATTTTATGGGCATTAAGTGGAGAAGCTTCTTCTTCATTGTATAGGATAGAATACTTGTATTTGTTTATTGCTATAATGGGCTTAGACGCAATTGTTGCAATACCTTTTGCTAAACTTAGGCTAGAGAATAGACCAATAAAATTTGCCTTTGTTAGAATTGCAAATATCTGTATAAACGTATTCTTAAATATTTATTTTTTAGTATTCTGCCCCTATTGGAAATCGATTCACCCCGAGAGTATTCTCGCGTCATTCTATAATGCGAATGATTTAGTGTATTACATTTTCTTATCGGGCTTTATTGCAAGTTTCTTAACCCTGTTTTTTCTATTCCAAGAGATTATCGTTGTTAAAATAAAATGGGTTTGGGTTGAAATGAAACCTATATTATTATTTTCAATTCCCTTGCTTTTTGCAGGTTTGGCGGGGATGACCAATGAAACTCTAGATAGAATTTTATTGAAATATTATTTGCCAGGAACCATGGAAGAGCGTTTAGCTCAAATAGGTATTTATAATGCAGCTTATAAGCTTTCTATATTTATGACATTAGCAGTTCAAGCATTCAGAATGGCTGCTGAGCCGTTCTTTTTTTCGATTCATAAAAATGTAGACGCAAAAAAAGTATATGCAAAAGTGATGAATTATTTTGTGCTAGTATGTTCTGTCATTTTTCTAGGAGTAGTTTTTCACTTACAGATTTTGGAGTATATTTTGGGAGAAAAGTATCGTGAGGGTTTAGGAGTTGTACCAATATTACTATTTGCAAATTTATTTCTTGGTATTTATCTTAATCTTTCTATTTGGTATAAAGTTAATGATAAAACTAAATACGGTGCATATATTACTTTCTTTGGAGCAGGAATTACTATTGTTCTAAATATATTACTCATCCCTGTTTTAGGTTACATGGGCTCGGCTTATACCACTGCAATATGTTATATAGCCATGGCAGTTGTCTGTTACATTGCTGGGCAAAAGTTTTACAGAGTGCCTTATCAACTAAACATATTAGGAAAGTTTTTGGTAATTATGCTGGTGTTTTATTTTATTGAGATATTAATAAAAAAATCGATATCAACAGAAGATTTATTGATAAACCAATCTATTGATACTAGTCTGTTTTTAATATATTTAGTTTATTCGTTTATACAATTTAAAAAACTGAATTTAAGTAATGCTACAATTGAAAGTAATTAATAAATCAAAACATAGTTTACCTTCTTATGAAACTATACATTCTGCTGGCTTAGATCTAAGAGCAAACATAGACGAACAAATTATTCTTAATTCTTTTGAACGTGTATTAATCCCCACGGGTTTATTTATAGAATTACCAATAGGCTATGAAGCGCAAATACGACCACGAAGTGGTTTGGCATTTAAGCACGGAATAACAGTACTAAATTCTCCAGGAACCATAGATGCGGATTATAGAGGGGAGATAAAAATATTACTCATCAATCTATCTAACGAAGCTTTTACAATTAACGATGGTGAAAGAATTGCTCAAATGATAGTAAGTAAGCACGAACAAATTGAGTGGCAGATGGTTGATACTCTATCTGAAACCGATAGAGGTGCTGGAGGTTATGGACATACTGGAAAGTAGTATCGTACCCGATACTCATATTTTTTGTTATTTTTGCCTCTTTAATACCTACAAAACACTTATCAAATGAGAATAATAGTGCCAATGGCAGGAATGGGCAAAAGAATGCGCCCTCATACGTTAACAACACCAAAACCATTAATTCCAGTAGCAGGCAAAGCAATTGTACAACGCTTGGTGGAAGATATTACAAAAGTTTGCGGCCAAAAAGTAGAAGAAATAGCCTATATCATAGGTGATTTCGGTAAAGAAGCAGAACAGAATTTAATAAAAGTAGCAGAGAATCTTGGAGCAAAAGGTTCAATATATTACCAGAAGGAAGCCTTAGGTACTGCACATGCTATCTATTGTGCTAAAGAAAGTTTAACTGGTCCAGTAGTAGTAGCTTTTGCAGATACGTTATTTAGAGCAGATTTTACTTTAGACGCTTCTAAAGATGGAATCATTTGGGTACAACAAATTGAAGATCCTCGTCAGTTTGGAGTAGTAAAGGTGAATAGTGAAAATGTTATTACCGACTTTGTTGAGAAACCACAGGAATTTGTCTCTGATTTAGCCATAATTGGCATCTACTATTTTAAAGATGGTGATTATTTGAAATCAGAAATAGAATACCTTTTAAACAACGATATTAAAGAAAAGGGAGAATATCAGTTAACCAATGCTTTAGAGAACATGAAGCAAAAAGGAACAAAATTCTCTCCAGGTAAAGTCGACGAATGGTTAGATTGTGGTAATAAAGATGCTACAGTATATACCAATCAAAGAGTTCTGGAAAATGTAAAAACTTATGAGAATTTAAAAGCAAACTCAGCAGTTATAGTGAATTCGGAGATTATTGAGCCCTGCTTTATTGGAGAAAATGTACACATTGAGAATTCTACAATTGGACCTCATGTTTCGTTAGGGGATAATACTAAGGTATTGGATTCCGTTATAAGCAACAGTATAATACAAACAAATGTAAAAGCAGAAGGCAGTCGAATTAACAACTCTTTGATTGGTCATTATGCAGAATTGAAAGGAGCCAATGGATCATACAGTATCAGCGATTACTCGACTGTTCAGCCGAGTTAATTTCACAAAGAATATAGTTTTAATTTTGTTGACATTATTGTTGTCGACAGAATTCTCTGTTGCACAAAAGAAAAGTAAAAAGTCGAAACAAATTGAAATTAGTGCAGAAGATCAAGAGAAACTAAGCACTTATTTCTTCGAGGGCGTTCGTCAGAAGAACATAGATAATAACGAAGCTGCAATAAAGAATTTTTTGAAAGTGTTAACTATTGATCCTAATCATGATGCAGCACATTATGAATTAGGGTTATTATATGTAAAGCAAAAAAATTATTCTTTAGCATCATCGTCTTTTCAAAAAGCATCAGAACTTAAACCTGAAAACGAGTGGTATTTAAAATCTTATGCGAATGCAGAAGAAGACTTAGGTAATTATAGCAATGCAGAAAAAATATATAAAGAATTATTAGAAAAATATCCTGATAGAATTGAGACCTATTTCGATTTAGCATCAGTGAAAATTTTCCAAGATGATTTGAAAGGTGCAAATAAAGTTTACGACCAAATTGAGAAAAAGATAGGGGTGAATGAAGATGTAGCTTTACAAAAACAAAAAATCTGGTTGAAGTTAGGTAATGTTGAAAAAGCTGCTGGAGAAGCAAGGCGATTAGTTGAGCACCAACCTTTGGAGATGCGTTATAGAATGAACTTAGCAGAAATTTATCTGTCTAACGGTCAGTATGAAAACGCACTAAAGGTATTAGATGAAATCTTAGTTATTGATCCTCAAAATGGTTTTGCACAATTAGCATTAGCAGATTATTATAGAGATAAAAAGGATGATGTGAAGTCGTACGAGTATCTTAAAGCCGCTTTTGCCAATCCCTCATTAAATATAGATCAGAAAGTAAGAATATTATCTCCATACTTTTCAGCATTAAGCATCCCAGATATCAAGCAGAAAGCTTTTGAGCTATCAAAACTGGCAACAATTGCTCATCCTGATGAAGCGAAAGCATTTGCTATTTACGCAGATTTCTTATATCAAGATAAACAATTAGATCTGGCCTTAGAAGCATACCAAAAAACAGTAAGTTTAGATAAGAAAGTGTTTGCTGTATGGCAGAATATTATGTTTATAGAAATTGAGAAAAACGACTATGCTTCTTTGTTGAAAACAACAGACGAAGCAGTGCAGTTGTTTCCGGCTCAACAAATGGTACATTATCTAAATGCTGTAGCGAATGCACAATCTAAAAATTATGAAGCAGCACTTACCTCATATAAAAATGCATTAAGCTTAGGTGTAAATAATCCTGAGACAGAAGCGCAAATTTATTCGGGTATGGGCGATGCTTATCATAGTTTAGGTAAACACACAGAATCTGATGAATATTATGACAAGGCTTTAGTTATTAAGCCTGAAGACCCATACGTATTAAATAATTACGCATATTATTTATCCCTTAGAAATGTAAACTTGGAGAAGTCGCTTAGCATGTCTAAAAAATCTAATGAGTTATTGAAAGACAACTCATCTTTTTTAGATACCTATGCTTGGATTTTTTTTAGAATGGGTAAATACGACGAAGCTTTAGTATGGATAGATAAAGCTATAGCTGTTGGTGGAAGTAAAAGTGCTACCATAGTTGAACACAGAGGCGATATTCTATTTATGTTGAATAGAAAAGAAGAAGCATTAGTGGAGTGGAATAATGCAGCAACTCTTACAGAACCATCGAGCTTATTAAAAAGAAAGATTAGTGAGAAGAAATATTATGAATAATTTAAAACTATATATAGTTATACTTTCGGTAGCAATATTTTCAAGTTCTTGTAGAGTGAAGAAATTGAAAGTGGAGCCTTCGAAAGATAATTTGGAGTTAAGTGTTGAAGATGAATTGAAAAGAAAAATATTGCCGTACATTAAAACATCGAACTTTAATTTTCAATATCTAATTGCTAAAGCAAAGGTCAATGTAAAAAGAGAAGGCAAAGATTTTAATCTTACATTCAATATTAGAGTAGAAAACAATACTAAAATTTGGATATCTGTAAATGCTTTAGGTGGTATTGAGGTAGCAAGGGTGCTGCTCAGTCAGGATAGTGTTAAAATTATAGATCGATTAAACAAACAGTATATAGCGAAAGATTACATTTTCTTGTCTGAACTCTTAAAGACAAATGTGAGTTATGCACTGATTCAAGATATGATGTTTGGTAATGCTCCTTCAACAATAGATTATGAGAAATCTGCCATTTCAATGAATGAGAGTACTTATCAGTTTGAAGGAAACCAAGAAATGATAAATTATACTGTTAATTTAAGGAAAGAAGACTTTAAATTACTGGTTCTAAATTTATTGGATCAAGGTGAAGAGAAACGACAAGTGGAAGTTAATTATGGAGGATTTAAATTGATAGAGAATCAAAATTTCCCATTCTTGATTAATTCAATTGCAAGTTCTCCAAAAGAATCCTTAACATTGAATTTAGAATATGCTAAAATTGAAAAAGTAACTAATTTAGAATTCCCATTTAATGTTCCTAAGAAATTCGATTAATAAGAAGTCCGTATTGTTATTTTTTGTTCTCTTTATAGGGATAGTTTTTGCTATTGCACAAACTCAGAATAAAGAAGATTTACAAAACAAGAAACGTCAGTTAATCAAAGAAATTGAGCAGACGAATAGAATTCTTAAAGAAACCCAAAAAAATAAGAAAGCGACCCTTTCACAACTAAATGCCTTAGCTAAAAAAATTGAAATCAGAGAGCGATTAATTAATACGATTAGTTCTGAAATTAGAATGTTAGAAGGGCAAATAGGAAAAACAAATTCTGAGATCGATCAATTAAAAGCAGAGTTAGCACAATTAAAATTAGAGTATGCCGCTATGATTCGATTCGCTTATCGCAATCAGAGTTCGTACAATAAATTAATGTTTGTGTTTGCGGCAAGCAATTTCAACCAAGCTTATAAACGATTAAAATATTTACAACAATTTTCGGAATACCGTCAGAAACAAGCAAGGTACATTGAAGAGGCTCAAGCCAAACTAGAAAACAAAATGCTCGAATTGGAAGACGATAAGAAAGATAAAAATGTTCTTTTAGTTGATGAGCAAAACGAAAAAGTAATATTAGGGAAAGAGAAAAATCAGAAGGAAACCATTGCGAAGCAATTAAGTGTTAAGGAGTCGACTCTAAAAAAACAAATTGCAAACAAGCAAGCTCAAGCGAAGAAGTTGGACAGAATGATTGAAGACATTATTCGTAAAGAAATGGAAGCGGCTCGTAAAAAAGCTGAGGCAGAGGCGAAAGCTAAAGGAACAAAACCCCCATCAGGAAATAAAAATAGTTCTTCGAATTTGGCATTAACACCAGAAGCGCAAAAACTATCAAAGGATTTTACTAGCAATAAAGGAAAACTTCCTTGGCCAGTTGAAAAGGGAACAATTGTAGAATATTTTGGTACACATGAACATCCACAATTGAAAGGAGTTCAGGTTTCCAATAATGGAGTGGATATAAAAACTAATCAGGGGGCGGCAGTGAGAACTGTGTTTTCTGGAAGAGTATCAGGGGTGATTCAAATTGTGGGTGGCCTGTATGCAGTTTTGGTTAATCATGGAGAATACACAACAGTATATTCTAATCTTAGCAAAGTATCTGTAAAAATGGGCCAAGAGCTCGGAATTAAGCAAAATATAGGTACTGTAGCAACCGACGAGGAGTTATCGAGTATGGAATTGCAGGTATGGAAGGGCATGAACAAGCTTAACCCAGTAGATTGGTTGGCTAGATAACTCATTATTATTCCTTATTTTCTTCATTAAGCAGAAAATAAGCTATTTTTGCACTTTAATATCTTAATCATGTTAAGTTCAACTTTATTATTATTAAATCTTGGTGGCCAAGAGGTTATTCTGATCGTAGTTCTCGCTTTATTATTATTTGGAGGTAAAAAAATTCCAGAATTAATGAGAGGATTAGGAAAAGGAATCAGAGAGTTTAAAGATGCTTCAAACGGTGTTAAACGCGACATCGAAGACAGTATGGAGTCTAAAGAATCTGATAAACTAAATTCAGGTAAATAATCTATTTCCCATTTTTTAGCCAGTTTGAAATTGAGAAGATATCATTCATTAGCAGAGGTACGTTCGGAGATTAAAGAAGGGAAGACTTCTGTTGCCGCATTGGTTGACTATTATCTAAGCCGAATTGCTTCATTACAAGATCTAAATGCTTTCATAGAAGTTTATACTGAGGAAGCAAAACTAAGAGCAATAGAAATAGATAAAAAAATTGCCAGTGGTACAGCAGGGAAACTTGCAGGCATGGTCATTAGTATAAAAGACATGATATGCTATAAAGACCATAAAGTATCTGCTTCATCTAAAATACTTGAAGGTTTCGAATCATTATTTTCTTCAACAGTTGTAGAACGATTACTTGCTGAGGACGCAGTTATAATTGGTCGAGTTAATTGCGATGAATTTGCAATGGGTGCGTCTAATGAAACATCTACTTACGGTTTAGTAAAGAATTTCGACAATAAAAATTTAGTATCTGGAGGTTCTTCCGGAGGCTCTGCAGTATCTGTACAAGCAGATATGTGCTTAGCTTCATTAGGTACCGATACAGGAGGCTCTGTTCGTCAACCCGCTTCATTTTGTGGTGTGGTAGGATTGAAACCTACATATGGTAGAGTTTCTCGTTGGGGGATTATTGCCTATGCATCTTCTTTTGATCAGGTAGGACCAATAACTCGTTCTGTAGAAGACGCAGCTCTTATATTAGAGGTTATTGCAGGTAAAGACAACTACGATAGCACAGCCTCTCAATTAGAAGTACCAGAATATTCAAAAAATCTAAATCTAACAGATAAACCAAGAATTGCATACTTAGCGGATGCATTGCATGCCGAAGGTATAGATCCTGAGGTGAGGCAAATGATGGTAGATAAAATTGAGTATTTAAAAGCACAAGGTTTTGTGGTTGAAGAAGTTCAATTTCCATTGTTAAAATATGCAGTTCCTACTTATTATGTACTAACCACTGCAGAATCTTCATCTAACCTTTCGAGGTATGATGGGGTTCATTTTGGATACAGAAGTAAAAATGCTACCGATTTAGAATCAACATATAAAAAGTCGAGAACCGAAGGCTTTGGTGAAGAAGTAAAACGAAGAATTATGCTGGGTACGTTTGTACTAAGTGCAGGTTATTACGATGCTTATTATGCTAAAGCACAAAAAGTGAGACGATTAATTAGAGATAAATCTTTAGAAATCCTGTCGAATTACGACTTGATAATCTTACCCACCGCCCCAACTACGGCTTTTGCACATGGTGAAAAAACAACAGATCCTGTGGTGATGTACTTAGCCGACATTTTTACCGTTCAAGCTCCTTTAGCAGGCTTACCCGCGATTTCGATACCTGGAAGTACCCATTCTAATGGTTTATCGATAGGGTTGCAAATTATTGGGAAGCACTTTAAAGAGCAAGAAATGTTAAATTTTGCGAACTTTTTAGAGCAAAAACAGTAAAAAAGCTTAGTTTTTACGAATTTTTACTATTTTGCAAGAATACTTTACTGGAATGTAGGAGCATAATTTTTAAATTGATGAGTATGAAAAGTACAAAGTTTGTCGTTTTTGCGATTGCCATTTTTACGTTATTTCAAGTTCGCTTCACTGAGGCATCAAGCAAATACACTAAACCTTTAAGTACTAAAGTACTCGAAGACGACACTACATTCGTTATTCCGGAGGTCGATTTATCCTTATTAAATGCCCCTCCTCGTTTTGCTACCGAAGTATACAAGCACCGCTTAGATTCAATTACAAAATTTATTCCTCTTGATTATAATTCTCATGTTCAGGGATATATAGATTTATATGCTTTTAGAAGAAGAGAGCAAGTGGAGAGAATGTTGGGCTTGTCGGAATTCTACTTCCCAATGATTGAAAAGGTATTTAAAGAATATAAAATCCCTACAGAGTTTAAATATTTAGCAATAGTTGAGTCGGCATTAAACCCGTATGCAGTTTCTCCAGTTGGAGCAACAGGGATGTGGCAATTTATGTTTACCACAGCTAAGATGTATAACTTAAAGATTACCTCACATATTGATGAGAGAAGAGACCCATACTTAGCTACCCATGCAGCTGCAAAATATTTTGTAGATATGTATCGCAGATATGGTGATTGGTTATTAGTAATTGCAGCATATAACTGTGGTCCGGGGAATGTGAACAGAGCGATTAGAAAAGCGGGTGGAGGACAGAAAACATTTTGGGAGATTCGCCAATACTTACCACAAGAAACTAGAGGTTATGTACCTGCATATATTGCAGCAAATTATATTATGAGTTTCGCGGAAGTACATAATTTATATCCAGCATATCCGAACTTTAGTTTTATGACGGATACTTTATGCATATCTAAACCTGTGTCATTTAAAGATATTGAAAAGCTTTGTGGTGTTAATGCAGAAGAGCTGAAAATTTTGAACCCTATTTTCAAAAAAGATTTTGTGCCTGCTTATGGAGAGTCGTATATGGTTAAGTTGCCTGCAACTCGTAGAGATTTAGTGGCTAAACATAGAGATTCTTTGTATCAATTATTCCCTCAGATTGCATCCGACCAAGAATTCGTATTGAATACGGATCCCATGGCTAAATCAAAAACTATTTATAAAACCCATGTGGTTAAAAAAGGGGAAACACTTTCTAAAATAGCTAATAGATATGATGTAGAAATAAGAGAGATAAAAAAATGGAATAACTTGAGTAGAAATACGGTTAAAAAAGGACAACGTTTAAAAATTAAGAAACAAATTCAACCTCCTGTTGCTACACCTTCTACAGAAATTGCAAAAAATAAAAAAGTAGAGAAGAATAACACAGAGCAACAGATTGCATCTTCTGAAAACGAAAAAACAAAGATTGTTTACGAATACCAAACGAAAAACATTTCTAAAAACCATAAAGTAAAAAGGGGAGAAAATTTAAGCTTAATTGCAGCTAAGTACGATGTAAGTACTTCTGATATTAAAAAGTGGAATGGCCTACGTTCAAATAATTTACAGGCAGGAAAAACCTTAAAAATTAAAACAACAGAGCGAGTAAGAGTTGCTAAAAAAATTACAACACCTAAAGCTGTAGAACCTATTACCAGTCAAGAGGAAGTTCAAATTGCTGCCAACACTACTAAAACAGAAGATAAATCGGAAGTAGAGAATAATGCTGAGCAAAAAGCAACTCCTGAAATGGAGTTAGTGAGTGTAGAAAAAATAATTAAATATAAAGTACGTAAAGGCGATTATCTCTCAACAATTGCTTCAAAAAATAAAGTAAGTGTTCAGGATTTACGTAAATGGAATAATATGTCGAAATCGATAATTAATCCAGGACAAACTTTGATTATCAAAAAATATGAACAAAAGCTTATTGCTAAAAACACAGAAGATAGTAAGGAAGAAAATGTAGTAGCTAAGAAAGTTCCTGAGAGAGATAATGATGGAAAATATGTATTACATAAAGTTGAAAAGGGAGATACTCTGTATAGCATTGCCAAGAAATATGCGGGAATGACAGTAGAGAAAATTAAGGAACTAAACGGAATAAAAGCAAGTAATGATTTGAAGGCAGGGATGATGTTGAAGATTGCTAAAAAAGGATAAAAAAAATTTAATCATAAAATGAAAAAGCGCCATTGGCGCTTTTTCTGGTTTTAAACTATTTATTATTGTTATTAGGTTTTATTATCGTTTACTCAATTTTGATATGTAGTTCCCCGATTCGGTTTTGAACTCTACAACATATATGCCAGTTATTAAATCTTCTACATATATTTTATTATTAGAAGCATCGTCAATACGACTGGTTTTTAACAATTGACCACTCAAGCTGTAAATATTTAATTCACCTGTTTTGTCATCTGCAGTTTTTATTTGTATATAATCTGTAGATGGATTAGGGAAGATACTCAACTCTAGTGTTTGTTGAGCAATACCAGTTGTTCTTTGGTAGTTAAATACTTCTTTGTATACATTAGTTAATTTCTTTCCGTCGTTCACTTTCAATACACTTTGTGTTAAGCGATTTTCCATATCGTATGTATATTCCATTACATTTTCATAAAGTACTAACCATGTATTATCTTGGTATTTTTCTACTTTGTAACCTTTTGGATTTTTGTTGATATCGAATTCTTCTTCAAATCTCATTTCATATACCCATTCGTTATTGATATAGTTGAAAGTGATTGATGATACTCCACCATTCATTTTGAATTGATTGATAACTTTTTCTCTTGACTCCCAATCTACACCATTCCATACTTTTAATTCCATAATACTTGCTTGTAGTTGGTGATAATCATGCCACTCAATATTGCTAATAAGCTCTTCGTTTTTCCATTGTATACCGTCAAATGAGAAATAATAGATATTTGAGATTTGTCCGTTTGCATTGTAATCGTAACCTTCAGCACTAGTGTTAACCCAACCTTCGTTGGTAGGTGTTTGAGTAATAATTTCTTCTAACTTTCCATCGTTTGAATTTATAACTCGGCGATTAATAGCCACATAAGATTTTATATTTTCATTAAAAATATAATCTGTTTCGACAGTTTTTTGAGAGGAGTTTACTTCTACAATAGTCTTATTCCCTGAGGTCATAATCCACTGATTGTTGTTCCAATAAAAGCTCTCCTCTCGTAGTTTTCTTCCTTGATTATCGTTCTCTATAATGTTTTTTGTTTGTTTTTCCCAGTTACCGTTGATAAAAATCTCATAAACACTTGTAACCACAAGCTTATTTGATTCAATAGTATTTGTGGTTTTCGAATATGGAAGTCCTTGGGCATCATACTCTAAGTATTCAACTAATTCGTTATTGTTATAAGCAGACCAAGTACTACCAGTTAAGAACCATTCATTGGTTATTTCGTCCCAACCGAATTTTTTAGAACTTCTTTCCGAATTACTTAGTTGTTTTTCAGAACGATATGAAGTTAAACTTGCTTTTGTTTTAACAGAAATATCAAAATCCTGTTTTAATTTGCTGTGAAGGCCTTTTTGGGCATATATAGGAAGCGTTAAAAGGCATAATAGATAAATAGTTAAGTGTTTCATTTTTAATTGCTTTTTGCCTTAAGACACAGTTGGAAAGGCTCTACCCTTATTCTAAATTCAGAAAGTAAAAAAACCTTATTTTTCGGCTTGTTTAATTATATTTGAAGCTTGTATTGATTAGAAATAGAAAAGATGAGTAAAAATAATCGCAAGCAAGATGCTTTAGATTACCATTCACAAGGTAGACCTGGTAAAATTGAAGTTATTCCAACTAAATCAACAAACTCTCAAAGAGATTTGTCATTAGCTTATTCACCTGGAGTAGCGGAGCCATGCTTAAGAATAAAAGATAATGTTGAAGATGTATATAAATACACTGCAAAAGGAAACTTAGTTGCAGTTATTAGTAATGGAACGGCAGTACTTGGTTTAGGTAATATTGGTCCGGAAGCATCAAAACCCGTGATGGAAGGCAAGGGAATTTTATTTAAAATATTTGCTGATATAGATGTATTCGACATTGAGCTAAATGTTACAGATGTTGATGAGTTTGTAAAAACAGTAAAAGCTTTAGAGCCTACATTTGGTGGAGTAAATTTAGAAGACATTAAAGCTCCTGAGTGTTTCGAAATTGAGCGACGTTTAAAAGCGGAGTTAAAAATTCCAATCATGCACGATGATCAGCATGGTACAGCAATAATTTCAGCAGCAGCTCTAATAAATGCTTTAGAAATACAAAAGAAAAAAATTGATAAAGTTAAAATTGTAGTAATTGGTGCGGGAGCGGCGGCTATATCATGTTCAAAATTGTATTTAGAGGTTGGCGCGAAAAAAGAGAACATAGTGATGATAGACAGAGAGGGTGTTATTCGCTCTGATCGTAAAGCACCAATGGATGAAACAAAAAGATTTTTTGCAACAGACAGAAAAATAGATACACTTGAACAAGCAGCTAAAGATGCGGATGTAATCATTGGTTTATCAGGAGCAAATATTATTACGCCTGAGATGTTGAAATCGATGGCTAAAAATCCGATAGTTTTTGCAATGGCAAATCCAGATCCAGAAATTGATTACAATTTAGCCATAGCAACTCGTGGCGATATTATTATGGCTACTGGACGTTCTGATTTCCCTAATCAAGTAAACAATGTATTGGGTTTCCCTTACATTTTCCGTGGAGCACTAGATGTGAGAGCTACACAAATTAATGAGGCAATGAAAATTGCAGCAGTAAGAGCTATTGCAGATTTAGCTAAGAAACCAGTACCTGAGGCAGTAAATTTAGCATACAATCAGAAAAATATAACTTTTGGTAAAGAGTATATTATACCAAAACCTTTGGATTTAAGATTGATTACCCATGTGGCGCCTGCTGTAGCAAAAGCTGCAATGGAATCAGGAGTAGCAAGACATCCTATATCAGATTGGGAGGCTTATCACGAAGAGTTGAAAAAGAGATTAGGTCTCGATGATAAACTGATGAGAGCCATTTCTGTAAAAGCAAAAGGAAATCCTAAGCGTGTAGTTTTTGCAGAAGCAGATAATTATAAAATACTGAAAGCTGCGCAAATTGTTAAAGACGACGGAATTGCATATCCTATATTATTAGGAAATATTGATAAGATACAAACCTTAATTAGAGAGCATAGTTTAGATTTAGCGGATGTTAAAATTATTGATCCGAGGTATGAAGAAGAATTGCTGCAGCAATATGCAAAGATACTTTTCGAAAAGCGTAAGCGTAGAGGTATAACTTTATATGAGGCTCGTAAATTAATGCGAGATAGAAACCATTTCGGTGCAATGATGGTAGAGATAGGAGAAGCTGATGCACTCATTTCTGGTTTAACAAAAAACTACCCTTTAACTATTCGTCCAGCGTTACAAATAATTGGTATGGACGAAGAGGTGCATCGTGTTGCGGGAATGTATTTGATGTTAACGAAACAAGGGCCAATATTTTTAGCAGATACAACTGTGAACATCGACCCTACAGTAGATGAACTTGTGGATATCACTTCGGTAGTGGCGAAATCTGTTCAGAAATTCAACATTACTCCAAGAATAGCCATGCTATCTTATTCTAATTTCGGTAGTTCTGAAACAGCTAATCCTGTAAAAGTACGTCAGGCCGTAGAGAAATTACATCGTATTTTCCCTGATATGATTGTTGATGGTGAAATGCAAGCAAATTTTGCACTTAATTCTAATTTATTGAAAGATAATTATCCATTTAGTACTTTAAATGGTGCACCAGCAAACACGCTTATTTTTCCAAATTTAGATTCAGGAAACTCAGCATATAAAATCTTGCAAGAGATTGGGGGTGCTGAAGCCGTTGGTCCTATATTAATAGGTATGAAAAAACCTGTACACATTTTACAATTGGGTTCTTCGGTAAGAGAAATAGTAAATATGATTACTATAGCAGTGGTTGATGCTCAATCGAAAGAAGAAGAAAACGCGAAACAGAGTAATACTAAAACGAAATCTACTATAAGAGAGAAAATCAATAATTTACGCAAATAATGATTCACCATATTAAAGGGAAGTTAGTTCAAAAAACACCAACACATGTCGTAGTTGAAGCATCAGGGGTAGGATATTTTATCAATATTTCATTACATACCTATGCACAAATTAATGATGAGGAGTCGGTATTAATATATACTTATTTAAGCATCAGGGAAGATGCGCATACCTTATATGGTTTTTTTGATGAATCGGAAAGAAGATTATTTACCCACCTTATATCCGTTTCAGGAATTGGGCCTAATACGGCAAGAATGATGCTTTCGTCGATTTCTCCCCAAGAAATTCAAGAGGCTATAGTGAGAGCAGATGTAGGCTTAGTCCAACGAATTAAAGGTATTGGTCCTAAATCGGCACAACGCTTAATACTTGAATTACAGGATAAACTCAAAAAAGAAGGCTCAGGAACACTTTTATCCCTTCCTTCAAACAATACCGCCCGCGAAGAAGCGTTATCTGCATTGGTTATGTTAGGTTTTGCTAAGACAAGCGCAGAAAAAGCACTAGATCAAATTATCAAGTTGGAGGGCAGCGCTCTTAGCGTTGAAAACTTGATTAAATCAGCACTAAAAAATTTATAATTGTAGGGATTAATTTTAAGGACGGTTGAAAGTAACTAATAAAGGTAATAAGCCACTATTTAGGCTATTTGTGGTAATAGTATCATTGTTCTCAGTGGCTTCTATGGTTTGGAGTGCTGATGTTAACATAGATGCTATCCTTATGCCCGAAAACCCTTTAATAGATTCTGGTACAAAATTCCAAGGCACAGCAATAGACCAACCCAATAAAAAGAAAATAGATTTACAAGACCCTCCTAACGTAGAGAGAAAAGTTGAATACGATCCCAATACCAAAACGTATGTTATTACTGAAACAATTGGTGGGAAATTCTATAAATCGCCAGTTTATATGAGCTTCGAAGAATACCAAAAGTACGAAGCACAAAAAAATAAGTTTGAGTATTGGAAACAGCGTTCTGCAGAATCATCGTTAATTTCTCCCAATGGGATGGTTCCCAAAATCTATGTGAATAATCAGATTTTTGATAGAATTTTTGGTGGTAGCAAAGTAGATATCCGCCCTCAAGGGACAGCTGAATTAATATTTGCAGGAAAGTTTAATCGTAACGATAATCCTTTATTAAACGAACGTCAAAGAAAAACACAACAATTTGACTTCGATCAAAAAATCCAATTAAATGTTACTGGTAATATTGGAGATAAATTAAAAACTACAGTAAATTATAATACAGAGGCAACATTCGATTTTGAAAATCAGATGAAGCTCGAGTATACGGGTTATGAAGATGAAATTATTAAGAAAATAGAATTAGGTAATGTTTCTTTGCCATTAAGCTCAAGTTTAATTAGTGGTTCTCAAAGTTTATTTGGTGTGAAAACACAATTGCAATTTGGGAAGTTAATGGTTACCTCCGTACTATCTCAACAGAAAAGCGAAAAGAAACAAATAAAGATTACGAATGGTGCACAAAAAACAGAGTTTAAGTTTTTAGCAGATAACTACGAAGCAAACAAACATTTCTTTTTAGCACAATATTTTAGAGATCAGTACGACCGATCTTTAGATGAACCGCCTATCGTAAAATCAAATGTGTTAATCTCTAGAGTGGAGGTTTGGGTAACTTCTAAAAATAGAGTGGGCGATGAAAATACGCGAGACATTCTTGCATTTATAGATTTAGGAGAAAATCGTAGAATCTATAATACTGATCCAAATATTATAACAAGCACTAGTCCCTATCCGAATTCAGTAAAGACAGACACCGTTGAGATGTCTAATAATTTATTGGAAAGAATTCCAAGTACCTCTCGTAATGTTGGCGACAATAGTCTTAATGCTTATTTCGCTACTTATGGAGGGCCGGATAACTATGCCAGATTAAGAGCAAGAAAATTACAAGATAGAGAATTTACCTTTCACCCTCAATTAGGTTATATTACTATAAATGCGGCACTAAATGCCGATGAGGTTTTAGCAGTTGCTTATCGATATACAGTAAATGGTGTGGAATATACTGTTGGGGAGTTTTCTAATGAAAGACCAGAAACAAATCCACCAACTGTTTTATATACTAAATTGTTAAAAAACGTATCGCTGAAAACTAGTTTGCCAACATGGGATTTGATGATGAAAAATATTTATTCATTAAATGCTTTTCAAGTAAATTCTGAAGATTTCAAATTAGATGTATTATATCTTGATGAGAAAACTGCGAACAATGTAAACTATTTGTCAAGTGGTCCTGATAACGTAAAAAACATTCCATTAATAAGATTAATGGGATTAGATAAGTTGGATGTTAAGCAAACACTTACTCCAGATGGGGTTTTCGACTTTGTTCCTAATATAACCGTTAATGCGGCTACTGGTAGAATTATATTTACTAAGGTAGAACCTTTCGGATCTTACTTATACGGATTGCTAGCATCGGGTGGCGACACTGTAGTTGCAAATAATATAGCCTTTACTGAGTTATATGATTCGACAAAATTTAAAGCGCAACAAATACCTAGAAAAAATAAATTTACTATTCAAGGATCATTTCAATCTACAAGCAATTCGGAATTTTCTTTAAATGCAATTAACATCCCTCAAGGATCAGTGGTAGTAAAATCGGGAACACAAGTATTAACTGAGGGGCAAGATTATACGGTCGACTATAATATTGGTAGAGTAAAAATTACGAACGCAGGTTTGTTGAGTAATGGTGCGCCAATAACAGTTGATTTAGAAAGCTCCACTTTATTCGGTGTGCAGTCGAGAACCTTTATAGGAACAAGGTTTGATTATAAGGTAAATGATGAGTTAAACTTAGGGGGAACATTTTTACGATTATCAGAACGACCATTAACGCAGAAAGTAAATATTGGTGATGAACCCATTGCAAATAATATGTATGGGGTCGACTTTAATTACAGAAGCGATTCGAGGTTTCTAACCAGTTTAGTAGATAAGCTTCCGCTTATTGAAACAAAAGCAACTTCGAGTGTTACTGTATCGGCGGAATACGCGAGATTAGACCCTGGGCATTCGCGATTATTAAACACAGATAAAAATAAAAGTGGTATTTCTTATATCGACGATTTTGAAGGAAGTAGATCTTCAATAGATTTAAAAAGTGCATCTTCTTGGTATTTATCAAGTACTCCCGCAATGTTTCCTGAGTCTGGCTTGTATAACGATTTAAGCACAGGGCATAAGAGAGCAAGATTAGCATTTTATCAGATTGATAATTTGTTTTATAGTAGAACAGATAACAGAACACCTTCGCATATTAGAAATGATAAACAACAACTATCAAGTCATTACATACGTGAAGTTACGGAACAAGAAGTTTTTCCAAACAAACAAATCCCTACTGGTCAGCCTAATATTTTATCGACATTAGATTTAACTTATTTTCCAAGAGAAAGAGGACCATATAATTTTAGTGTAGACAGATTAAATGCTGATGGTACTTTTAAAGATCCTGCAAATTCTTGGGGAGGTATAATGCGTCGTTTAGAGACGAATGATTTTGAAGCCTTAAATGTTGAGTTTATAGAATTTTGGGTTCTCGATCCATTTATAGATAATCCAGGAGCATCGGGTGGAGATTTGTATTTTAACTTAGGAAGTATTTCTGAAGATATCTTAAAAGATGGAAAAGAGTCGATAGAAAATGCCTTACCTAAAGATGGAGATGCAGCAAGATACGATAGTACTGTTTGGGGTAGAATAGGAACTGTTCCTCCTTTGAATAATGCATTTGACAACGAAAGTAATTCCAGACAATTTCAAGATGTTGGTCTCGATGGATTGAACGATGCCGAAGAACAAAATTTCTTTAAAGCAAATTACTTGGATTTATTGGAGCAGGCATTCGGAGTAAATTCTATTGCCTATCAACAAGCTTTAGCAGATCCATCAGCGGATAATTATAGTTATTACAGGGGTACAGATTATGATAATGCAAAAGCATCAGTTATTGATCGCTATAAAAAATATAATGGTATGGAGGGCAACTCTCCTACAGAACAACAATCCATTGATAGAACAGGATTAAGCAATACAGCTGCAACACCCACTCCAGATACAGAGGATATCAACAGAGATAACTCTCAAAGTGATCGCGACGAATACTTTCAATACAGAGTTCGTTTAAGTCCTGGTGATTTAGAAAATCCAGATCAAAATTCTTTTATCACAGATAAAGTGATTGCACCTGTAAAACTTGCAAATGGTAAAACAGAAAACGTAACATGGTATCAGTTTAGAATTCCATTAACAAAATATGAAAGAAGAGTAGGTGATATTCAGGATTTCAGAGCGATTAGATTTGTTAGAGCATTCTTAACAAATTTCAGCGATACAGTTACTCTACGTTTTGCGAGATTACAATTGGTAAGAGGAGAGTGGAGAAGATTAGAACCTACAGTAACAGCAGGTGAAGGAACTGAGGCAAAGTCGGATGCGATTTTTGATTTATCAACTATCAATATTGAAGAAAATGGTAGTAGAGTTCCTATTCCATACGTATTGCCTCCAGGAATTATACAAGAAAGAAACTTGCAAGATGTAAGAGGTACCACTCGTGTGAACGAACAGTCGCTATTATTAAATGCATGTAACTTCAAGAAAAATGATGAAGTAAAAGCTTATAAAATTTCAGGTTTCGATTTTAGGTCATACAAGAAAGTGGAAATGTTTATCCACGCAGAAGGTGAAAATGTTCAGAAGGATGAAATGACTGCATTCGTGAGATTCGGTATCGATTATACTGATAACTATTATGAGTATGAGATTCCATTACAGATAACTCCTGATAATGAAAAAAATCCTGATGCGATTTGGCCCGATTACAATAAATTATCATTGCCTCTGTCGGTTTTGCAAGTTGCGAAGCAAAAAAGAAATAGTGCAAACATTCCGGTAAATTCAGAATACTTTTATCAGGATGGAAAGAACTCCGTTTGGATTAAAGGTAATCCCGACTTAGGGAACGTGCGATCGATTGTTGTTGGTATTCGAAATAGAAGTGCCACACCTAATGATCCAAAATGCGTGCAGGTTTGGTTCAACGAATTGTTGTTAACTGAATTTGATGAACAGGGAGGATGGGCTGCTACAGGTAGAGTTAATGCACAATTAGCAGATTTGGGAACCGTTACGGTTTCTGGTAGTAAGAGTACGTTCGGATTTGGTTCAATTGATAAAAAAGTAAGTGAAAGAAATAGAACAGACGATAAGCAATATGATATTGCATCTAACGTGGAGTTAGGGAAATTTTTCCCAGAGCAATCAGGTATTAGAATTCCAATGTATGTTTCTTATTCTAAAGCGATCAGCACACCACAGTTTGCTCCGAATAACCCAGATATATTATTGTCGAATGTACTGTCGGAGTTAACACCAGCAGAAAGAGAGAAGCTAAAAGAAATTACAGAAGATTATACTCGACGAAAAAGCATAAGTTTCACTAATGTTAAGAAAGAACGCGTAGACGCAAAGAAAAAACCTCATATATATGATGTAGAAAATTTCAGTGTTACCTATAGTTACTCCGATCAATTTAAACGAAATTATAATACAGAATCCGATGTAGTGCGAAATCACAGAGCCGGATTGTTGTATAATTTTGCAATACAGCCAAAGGAGGTTAGGCCATTAGACAAGGTTATTACTAATAAAAATTTAAAGTTGATTAAAGATTTCAACTTTAATTATATGCCTAGTGCTTTAGATTTCAGAATGGATGTAGATCGATTATTTGCAGCCACACAAGTAAGAAATATTAATATTGATACGGTTAAAATACCTACAACGTATAATAAAAATTTCCGCATTACCAGAACATATGGAATGCGTTACGATATCACAAAAGCATTGAAATTAGATTTTAATGCAAATAATTTATCCGTTGTTGATGAGCCAGCAGGAGAGATTGATTCGAAGCAGAAGAAAGATTCGTTAATGAATAATCTTAAAAACTTAGGTCGTACAACAGATTACTCTCATAATACGAATTTGAACTATCAGGTTCCAATTAATAAATTACCATATTTAGAATGGGTGCAAATGACGGCTACTTATTCAGCTCGTTACGATTGGCGTTCGGCGGCATTGTCGACTCCAAAATTTGAAAATACGATTTCCAACTCTCGAGCAATACAGTTAAGCCCGACATTAAACATGACACAGCTTTACGGGAAGTCGAAATACCTTAAAACATTAATAACACCGCAACGTCAAAGAGGAAGTGGGAAAAACAATCCACTTGATAAACTAAAAACAAGTAAAAATAAAGAACAGGAACAAGCAGATAGTATTGCAAGGTTGCAACAAACTGTAAGTATGAAAAAAGTTTTAGCTAGAACTTTAATCATGCTACGTTCGGTGAATTTCAGTTATAGAAAAACAGATGGACAATTATTACCAGGATATATTCCACGCACCGATTTGTTAGGGATGGATTTCGGTAAGTTAAATGCACCAGGCGCTGGGTTTATTTTTGGTAGTCAAGAAGACATTCGTTTTAAAGCGGCAGAAAATGGTTGGATAACCACATACGACTCTGTGTCGAATAGATTTGCAAGAACAAATAGATTAGAACTAAACTTGAGAGCGAATATTGAGCCAATGCCCGACATGCGACTTGATGTTAATATGCAAAGAAATATCTCGTTTAGCTATCAAGAGTTTTTTAGGTATGATAACAATCCCAATAGCTCTACATATCAAAAATTCACATCATTTGCAGAAACAGAAACAGGGACATTTAGCATGACCATTGTTACTATAAATTCAGCATTTGAAAGAATGTCGGAAAATGGAAGTTCGGAGTTTTTCCAAAAGTTTGAGGATAATAGATTTAGAATATCACAGCGTTTGGCAGAAGAGAAAGGTATAAATACAATCGATAGTTCAGGCTTTTATTCGGGCTATGGTAAGTACTCACAACAGGTGTTAATACCAGCATTTATTGCAGCTTATTCAGGCAGATCAACAAATGGAGTAAACCTTAACCCATTCCCAAAAATTCCTTTACCAAATTGGAGAATGAGTTATACAGGTTTTATGAAGATTGAATGGATAAACGAATATTTTTCAAATTTCGTGGTTAACCATTCATATACCTCTACTTATAATGTAAATAGTTTCAATAGACCAACTACAAAAGCGATTACTTATGCAGCTAATGGGAACTATATTCCTCAATATGAAATTCAACAGGTAACTATATCAGAAACTTTTGCACCACTTGTAGGCCTCGACATGACATTAAAAAACAAGGTTAATGTATTGTTAGAGTACAAGCAAAGTAGAAATTTGGGATTAAGTTTTGCGAATACCAGAGTTGAGCAATTGAATACTTTTGAATATAATGTAGGAGTTGGTTATACAACCAATAACCTACAATTACCTTTTTCTATTGGTAATGGACAAAAAGTATTAAAAAACGATTTGAACTTGAGAATGGACTTTAACATCAGGCTAAATAAAGGAGTTATTCATCGTATGGATCAGGATTTTTCTGATGTAATTAATGGTTCACGAGTAATTAGCATAAAACCATCTGCAGAATACATGTTAAACCAAAGATTTCAGGTTAGAATTTTCTACGACAGACTGGTTACTAAACCATTTATATCCACAACCTTCCCAACTGCTATTACTAGTTTAGGATTTAGCTTAAGAATTAATATTGGTGCATAATTATTCCAAGAAAAATTTAACTTTGGGGAAATAAATTAAATACAATGAATTTTCCAGCAGAACTTAAGTACACAAAGGACCACGAATGGGTTCGTTTAGAAGGTAATGTAGCATTTATTGGCATTACTGATTTTGCTCAACGCGAATTAGGCGATATCGTTTATGTTGATATCAATACTATTGGCAAAGACGTAGCTCAAGAAGAAGTTTTTGGTACAGTAGAAGCAGTTAAAACAGTTTCAGATTTATACATGCCTATAGCAGGTGAGGTATTAGAAATGAATGCTGAGTTGGACGCAAATCCAGAATTGGTAAATTCGGATCCTTATGGTAAAGGATGGATGGTTAAAGTAGCAGTTAGCAATGCCTCTGATGTAGATGGCTTACTTTCGGCATCTGATTATCAAGCCTTAGTTGGTGCATAATAACTTTTGGAAATACAATTTACCATGGTTGATTTGGCTTGCCCTAATTAGCTACCTAAGTAATACCAGAAGTTCCGGAATACCAGACCTCAGTTTTTTAAACTTTGAAGGAGCAGATAAATTAGTACATGCTGTTTTTTATTTTAACCTAAGTTTTTTAATGGCTTGGGGATTTAAAAAACAGCAGAAGTACATTTTGATAAATAAAAACTATTACCTCTTCCCATTGTTGTTTTCTATAGCTTGGGGAGGGATGATGGAGTTAGCACAATGGCAAATTTTTACCTATAGAAAAGCCGAGTGGTTTGACTTTTTGGCCAATGATATAGGAGCATTCATGGGCATATTATTTGCCTTTTTGCTTGATAAAACAAGGAAATTGCTTAATTTGTAAATATATAAAGATGAAAAGCAAGCAAACTATAATCGTATTTATTGCCTTATTGGCTATTATGGCCTCATTTTCAGCATGTAAGTCGAAATGTGATTGCCCACGTTTTTCAAAACACACACCCAAAACCCAAAGCCCAATTAAGCCCTCATAATTATTTCATTTTGTAATTGTTATTTGGATTTAATTTAAATAAGACCTAAATTGCGATGTTTTTCAGGCCATTGGAAGCAATAGCTGAACACAATTAGGAGATTCTATTACATAGAGCCAATAAAATGAAATTAAGGAAGTTGACCGACCTTGAGCCGGGTGTGAAAGCAATTATAGATTCGTTCACAGACGAGGAGTTATCTATTCGTTTGTTAGAATTAGGGTGTTTACCTGGTGAAGAAGTAGAGGTAGCTCATATCGCTCCATTAGGAGATCCAATTGCAATTCATTTATATGGACACAAATTAAGTCTGCGCAAAAATGAAGCAGACAATATCTTGGTGAAGTAATACATTGAAAGAAGAAATCAATATTGCCCTCATAGGCAATCCAAATACTGGTAAGTCCTCTTTGTTTAATGCCCTAACGGGGATGAATCAGAAAGTAGGAAATTTTCCGGGTGTTACGGTTGATAAATTAGTTGGATATTATTCTATTGATGATGATACAACTGCCCGTATTATAGATTTACCTGGAACATACAGTTTATACCCTCGTTCAAAGGATGAACAAATAGCACTACAAGTTTTAAGTTCTCCTGGAAATCCCGACTATCCGCAAGTAGTAGTAGTAGTAGTTGATGCCACAAATCTGAAAAGAAACCTTTTATTATTTTCTCAATTACTTGATTTGGGTTTGCCTTGTGTTTTAGCAGTAAACATGATTGATCAAGCTAGGGCTCAACATTTAGAAATTAATATAGAAGGCTTATCTGAAAAAATTGGAATTCCAGTTGTTGCAATTAGTGCAAGGAATTTAATCGGGATTAAGGAATTAAAAGAAGCTATATATTCTCAAATAAAAAATAAAATTGTTGTAGAGTCGGGCACAGATATTAAACAATATGCTCCAGAATTAATCGATGAAATAAAAAAAGAGTTTCAATTAAGCAACGATTATATTGCTTTTGAATTAGCACATCATTATCATGAGCTTTCTCATTTAAGTAAAGAGAAACAAGAGTTATTAAAATCACTAGGAGAGAAACATCAATTTAATCCTACCAAGGCTCAAGCCTCTGAAACCATTGCTCGGTTTAATCATATCAATGAGTTGTTATTTGATAATGTACACAAACCTAAAGATCCAGAAGCAGAAAGTAATAGTAATAAAATAGATAAATGGTTAACACATAGAGTTGGAGGATTAATTATTTTCTTCTTTATTCTTTTTGTTGTTTTTCAATCGATTTTCACTTGGTCTAATTATCCTATGGATTTAATTGAGCAAGCATTCTTATCACTAGAAAATATTCTTGCAGGAATTATTCCAGATGGCATAGTACAAGATTTAGTAATAGGAGGGATCTTGCCAGGATTAAGTGGTGTATTGGTATTTGTACCACAAATAGCCATCTTATTTTTATTCATCGCCATATTAGAGGATACGGGTTATATGGCTCGTGTTACATTTATGATGGATAGGGTGATGAAAAAATTCGGATTAAATGGTAAATCGGTTGTTCCATTAATGAGTGGAATTGCATGTGCGGTACCCGCAATTATGTCGGCCCGAAATATTGAGAACTGGAAAGATCGATTGATTACAATAATGGTTACACCATTGATGAGTTGCTCAGCACGATTACCCGTTTATACCTTATTGATTTCGATAGTAGTTCCAGCAGATTATGTATTTGGGTTTTTAAATATTCAAGGACTGGTATTAATGGGGATGTACCTCTTAGGTTTTGTAGCAGCCATTTTATCGGCTTATGTAATGAAACTCATTATTAAAACTAAAGAACGTAGTTACTTTATTATGGAATTGCCAGTATATAGAATGCCGCGTTGGACAAATGTAGGTATTACCATATTTAATAAAGTAAAAACATTTGTAACCGAAGCAGGTAAAATTATTCTTGCAGTTTCTATTATTTTATGGTTCTTAGCAAGTTATGGTCCAGCCGATTCGATGTTGCAAATCGACAAGAAATACGATAGATTAATTACAGATCAACCAAATTTAGAGAAAGAGTTAATCAGACAAATGAATTCAGAAAAGCTGGAGGCCTCGTATGCCGGTCATCTTGGTAAATTTATTGAACCAGCTATACGACCTATAGGTTACGATTGGAAAATTGGTATTGCATTAATTACTTCTTTTGCGGCACGCGAAGTTTTTGTAGGAACCATTGCAACCATCTATAGTGTAGAATCTGATGGAGATAATTTAGATACAGTAAAAGAAAAATTAGCAGCCGCAAAAAATCCGAACACAGGCTTACCCACCTTTACACTAGCAGTCAGTTTATCTTTAATGGTGTTTTATGCTTTTGCAATGCAGTGCATGAGTACACTAGCTGTTGTTTACCGCGAAACTAAATCGTGGAAATGGCCAATGATACAATTTGCATTCATGACAGTGTTGGCTTACGTTAGTGCTTTCTTGGTATATTGGAGTGTTGGGTAGTGAGTAATGAGTAGTGAGTAATGAGTAGTGAGTATGATGATATTTAAACCAGTATTTATGCAGTTGAAAGTATCACTTTGATTTATTAAAATTGGTTGTGAATCAATTTAGAAAATTAGAAGTTTGGCATAGGGCAAGGGTCTTTTGCAAACATATTTATATAACAACAAATAAATTTCCAAGTCCACAAAAATTTGGATTGGCAAATCAAATGCAAAGAGCAGCTGTATCAATACCTTCTAATATTGCGGAAGGTACTGGGCGAAAATCAAAAAATGAATTCCTTTATTTTTTAAATATCTCAAATGGATCGGCATTTGAATTAGAGACACAAATTAATATTTCGAGAGATTTAGAATATATTAGTGAAGAGAAAGAGAAGAAGCTTTTAGAAGATTTATATGTAATTCAGAAGATGCTATATAGATTAATACAATCATTAAACCATTAAAATATCTCATTACCCACTACCCATTTCCCACTACTCAATGAGCCACGAAAGAAACGCTAAAATTCTTGAACCCTACGTACCCGAAGGCACTGCTTTAACTATGGCGAAGTGGATAGATTATTTTCAGGTGGAGCTATCTATCAATAGGCCTAGAGAATCGGTTCTTGGCGATTATCGTCATCCTTATGGTGGGAAGGGACATCGTATTTCTGTGAACCGCGATTTAAATCCTTATGCTTTTTTAATTACCCTTATTCACGAATTTGCGCATCTTACCAATTGGAATAAAAACAAAAATAAAGTAAAGCCACATGGTGAAGAATGGAGGGAAGAATACAAGAGGTTAATGCAGCCTTTTTTAGATCGAAAAATTTTCCCAGACGAAATTGATCGAGCAGTAAGAAAATACATGACCAATCCCGCAGCATCAAGTTGCTCCGATGTAAATTTATTACGTGTATTAAAACAATTTAATAAAGTACATCATACCGTATTTGTATCAGCAATACCAATAGGTGCAAAATTTCAACTGAAGAACGGACGTACATTTCAAAAGTTAGAACTAGTACGTAAAAGATTTCGTTGCAAAGAGATACCTAGCGGAGAAATCTATTTATTTAGTCCAGTGTCCGAGGTATACCCAATCACAGAATAAATTTATTTTATTCCATACACTACTTGAATCAAAGTCTGACCAGTAACTTTTAAACTGTTCTTGTCGATATTCTCTAACTTATCTTCATGCGTATGCCAGTGCTTCCAAAAGCCTGATTCGCTTCCAGAGTCGTGATGAATTAAATCGATGGTAGGAATGTTTGCGATTGTATTGATGTAATAATGATCGTCGACAATTGCTGGGGTTTGCTCGTAACTAAAATTAGATGAGTAGCCTGCTATGGCTGCATTTTGCCATACTAATTCTAATACTTGCGGGGCAAAGGTTCTTGATACTTCTTCTTGTGTGAAAAGAATATTTGCTCCTCCAATCATATCAACTAATACACCAAACATTGGACGATAATTGGCAATAGGCGGATTTTTTGCCCAGTATTGAGAACCCAAACAATAAGAATCTCTCATCGCTGGAAGTTTACTATCATCGGGCTGTCCGTAATCTTCTAAATCGAATAGAACAATATCTACACCTACTGTGGGTTGTTGAATAGATAATTGACGAGCTATTTCTAATAATACAGCAGCACTACTTCCGCCATCATTGGCACCATCAATAGGTTTATCTTTATTGTTATCGTCCTGATCGGCTACGTGCCTTGTATCCCAATGCCCAGCTAAAAGAATCCTGCTCGTAGCTTTAGGTTGAAACGATGCGATAATGTTTTTTAAGTCGAATGTTTTACTGTCGTAAGTTTTCACTTTACCTGTTTGTACAATAACATTTGCACCATACTGTTTTAAAGTGTTTACAAAATACTCAGCACAATTAGCATGAGCCTTAGTGCCCGGTACTCTTGGTCCGAACTCCACTTGTTTCTTAATAAATGCAAATGCACTGTCTTCGTTAAAACTAGGGATTATAGTTTTTTTAACTTCAGTATTTTCAGTCGACTCTACTTTCTTCCCCTCTTTACACGACAAGAGAAAAAATAAAACAGAAAAAAGTAAAAAATATTTATTTCTAATCATCATATTAACACATTATCACATTACCACATTACCACATTACTCTTCATATCCCCAACTCGATCCTGTCTTAGAATCCTTAATGAGTAGTCCGTTCTTTTTAAACTTATCACGAATCAGATCAACCATAGCGAAATTCTTTTCTGCTCTTGCTTCTCTATATGTAATCATCCATTCTTCTACCATTGGTAAGAAATTCTGATCGTTGTTGATATGAGTATCAGAAACCCCTAATACTTTTTCATTGAAATTAATAAATGTTTCTAGCAATAGGTCGAAAGTATTCTTATCCAATTCCTCTTGTTTAATATGGCCAGCTTGTATAGAGTTTATTCTTTTCAAGAGGTTATATAATTCTGATATACTTTTTGCAGAATTGAAATCATTGTTCATCCCTTCGTAAACAGCATTAATCTCTTCGTTAATTTCAGCACATAATTCCTTGTCTATTTTCGCTGCTTTGTTATCTTCTGCCCAAACTAAATTTTTAGCGGTAATAATCCCATTAATCATTTTCATTAAACCTTTCTCCGCAGCTTGTAATGCTTCGTTAGAAAAGTCGAGCGTACTTCTGTAATGAGCTTGCAACATGAAGAAGCGAATGGTTAGTGGCGAATACGCTTTTTGTAAGAGCGGGTGATCGCCTGAAAAGAACTGAGATAAATTAATGGCATTACCAAGAGATTTACCCATCTTTTGTCCTCCAATAGTAATCATGTTATTGTGCATCCAATATTTTGCTGGATGTACATGGTTGCTCGCTTTCGATTGAGCAATCTCGCATTCGTGATGAGGGAATAGTAAATCCATTCCACCACCATGTATGTCGAATTGTTCTCCAAGGTATTTAGAGCTCATGGCAGAGCATTCGATGTGCCAACCAGGGAATCCCTCACTCCAAGGAGAGTTCCAGCGCATGATGTGCTCTGGTGAAGCTTTCTTCCATAAAGCAAAGTCAAAAGAATTTTTCTTTTCTTCTTTACCTTCTAATGATCTTCTTTCTTCGCCAGCATGTGCAATTAAATCTTCAAGTATTCTACCAGATAGCTCCCCGTAAGGTTCTTTTTCGTTGTACTTTAATACATCAAAATAAACGGAACCATTAGAAACATATGCTAAGCCAGCTTTAATGATTTTTTCAATCATTTCAATTTGCTCGATTATATGTCCACTTGCTCTTGGTTCAATACTCGGACGAATAACAAATAGTTTATCCATCATGATGTGGTAAGAATTAGTGTATTCTTGCGCCACTTCCATAGGTTCTAATTGTTCTAAACGAGCACGCTTTGCGATTTTATCATCACCTTCGTCGCCATCATTTTCCAGATGTCCAACATCAGTAATATTTCTAACGTATCTTACTTTATATCCACAAAATCTTAAATATCTTGAAACTAAATCGAATGTAACTGCAGAACGTGCATGCCCTAAATGAGGCTCCCCATACACAGTAGGCCCACATACATATAAGCCTACAAAAGGGCTTTTAATGGGCTCGAAAACTTCTTTTTCTCTACTTAAAGAATTATATAAACTAATACTTTGCTTCATAAACAAACATACTAAATATTGATTAAAATTGGATTGAGATTATTTGGATAAATGGAAAATTGCTTTTACTGGATAGTGATCTGAATATCTTTTTTTGATGATTCGGTAATCACAGACTTCAAACTCTTTAGAACATAGCAAGTAGTCTATTTGGAAATTAGGAAAAGCGCCATTATAAGTAACCCCTACACCACTACCTTTTTCTCTAAAAGCATTTTTAAGATTTTTAGAGATAATATTATAGGAATAAGAAGCTGGAGTGTCGTTAAAATCACCACAAATAATAATTGGATATGGGGTTTCTTCGATGAGCTCCCTTACCATTTCGGCTTGTCCACCTCTATATAGAAATGCATTCTTCAATCGTGCTCCTATTCTTTTACTCGACTCCATATCAGTTTCTACGTTTTTAACTTGGTCTAAATACTTGTAATCTTCGGGTTGGAAACTGATTGATTGTAAATGAATATTAATAATTCGTATAGTATCTCCATTATATAGTACATCCGCGTAAGTGCACATATTAGCGTGCATTCTATCGTGAAATCTCAACACCTCAAAATTGATAATTTTATATTTTGATAATATTGCCATCGACATAAATTCATTGTCGTTTTTATCGAATAATTCTTCTTTGAAATAGGTGTAGCCTCCTTTGTTCATCAATGAATCCTTGATGTTATATACTCCCTTTCTTCGATAATAAAATTCTTGAAAGCAAATGATATCAGTATTTTCTTTCAAAATCATTTCAAGCATTTCGTGCTTCGATTTCTTATCGTATTTGTTTGTTTTAATGGGTTTAAACAAATGAGCATTATAAGAAAGAACAGAAATGTTTTCATCTGGAATAGGAGATTTCTTATTCCCTATTTGTACGTAATTTAATAATGTATTCCATCCAATGGCAATAAAAAGTAATGGAGCTAGAGCAAACCATCTTCTATTGATAAGCCAGTATATAAAGAATAAGAAATTTACAATCAAGCTAAAAGGGTATGCTAGTCCGAAGAATGCAATCGGCCAATAAACGCTTGGTTTTATCCATGCAGCTAGATAACCTACCAGTAAAACAAAAATACTGGCTAAGTTCATAAGTATCATGAACCAGAAAAAAATAGATTTTTTCTTTTGGGTTTTCATTTATTGCCTTCCTGCTTTAAATAATATTTCTCTTTCCTTTGCTGTTAAATTTTCATATCCAGATTGAGATATTTTATCTAATACTTTATCAATTTCTTCCTGAGTTACTGAATCTCTTTTGTGAACTACTTTTAGTTTTTTCTTTTTGAATAAGCCTGTAATTCCTTCTAATATCTTCACTGGATATTTAGTCCAGTCGTTGCCACGTTGCAATTGCTTAATAAATATAAAACCAAACAATGCACCACCTATGTGTGCTAAATGACCACCACTATTACTGCTAGTTATACCAGCCAAGTCAATAAGAAAATAAAATAGTGCAATATATTTTAGGCGAATAGGACCGAAAATAGCAAGTACTATAGTATAATTAGGTAGAAGGGTAGCGGCACCAAACACAATTCCCATTACTCCAGCTGATGCACCAAGAGCTCTTGAGATTCCAACACTATCGCTAAAATAAGGAAAAATATTATAGCAAAGAACATAAAACAATCCACCGAAGATTCCCGATAAAAAATAGGTGTATATAAATTTTTGCTTCCCTAGGTATTCCTGATAGATACCACCAAACCAATACAACACAAGCATATTGAACAAAATATGAAATACTCCATTATGTAGAAACATATAGGTAATCACTGTCCATGGATGTATCAACAGTTGTGTTACATCAGCAGGGAGCATTAAGTAGTAGGTAGAAATATAGTCTAAAGGATTAGGTAGTTTTAAAAGAAAGCAGAATACATAAAACAATAAGAAAACGATATATATCACAATATTGATAAATATGATTCTCATTAAGAGGTCTCTTCTTAGGAAAGAGTTTTTTATGTCGTCAATTAAACTGCTCATATTAATTCCATCTATTCATTTTCCCTTTCCAATATTTTATCAAGATAAATCCAAATAGCATGCCACCTAAATGTGCAAAGTGAGCAACGTTATCAGCTGGGTTGTTTTGTAATCCGCTATATAACTCGAATAAGCCGTATAAGATTACAAAATATTTTGCCTTCATTGGCAAGAAGAAAAATATATAAATCATTGCATTTGGGAATGTCATTCCGAATGCAAGAAGTACACCAAACACTGCCCCCGAAGCACCAACGGTAGGGATGTTTTGTTTTACTTGTATAAGTTCGTTTACAATTGCAATGGCATTTTCTTTAAATGGAATGCTATCAGGGTTGTTTGTCCACATTGCCATTAACTCCGTAAAACTAGAACGGTATTCAGTAGGAACATCATTCAAAATAAAACTTTCGAATGCTCTCGGATTAGGATTGTTTAAGAAAACATCTGCTGCACTTTGTAATTGTGAGATGTCTATATAGTTTATAAGACTGTGTAATAACGCCGCACCCAGACCAGTGATAATGTAATAGGTTAAAAAACGTTTGGGTCCCCAATAGTTTTCAAGCACAGCTCCAAACATCCACAAAGCAAACATATTTGAGAACAGGTGCATGAAGTTACCATGCATAAATAGATGCGTGATAAGTTGATAAGGTCTGAAAAATTCTGAGCCTGGGTAGTATAGCGCTAGATAATCTTTTATATCTATCAGCATTGTATTTTGAAATACAACGGTTGCTACAAAAAACAACCCATTAATAATTAATAGGTTTTTTACCACGGTGGGCAATAGTGAGAATCCTTGGGGTCTGTAATTATCCATCATTTATTATTATGCAAAATAAGCAGCAAGCTCTTCTAAACTTATTCGAACAAATGTCGATTTGCTATTAATCCCTGTTTGTGGGAGTTCACAAGCAAATAGTTCATCAATTAAATGATTCATTTCTTCTTGATTTAATGCTTTCCCAGCTTTTATCGACGATTGTTTAGCTAATGAACGTGCGAGTATTTCCTTTTGTTCAAATTTTTGTAAAGAACTTTGTTGTTTGTAAGATTCGAGCAAGCCCATGAGCATTTGTTCTTCATTTGCTGCAGTGATTTCAGCAGGAACACCATGTATCACAAAGGTATTCTTACCAAACTCTTGAATATCGAAACCAACTTGTTGCAGATCTTCTAATAACATTTTGCATAGTTCAAAATCTGCGGCATTCATATGAACGCTTTGTGGGAATAAAGATTGTTGTGTGCTGCCTGCTTGTTGTGTAAGCATTTCGTAAAATCGTTCAAACAATATCCTTTCATGAGCTGCCTGTTGATCAATCATTAGTATTCCATTTTTTATCGGACTTACAATATAACGTTGATGGAGCTGAAAGGTGTTCCTTTCACTAATGTCGGTTTGTTTTAATTGCTCTTCTTGATGAAGAGAAATCTGTTCATCGTCATTAGGTTTTACGATTTCATATAAGGCTTCCCAACCAGCATTGCTACGAGGCATTGCGGTTTGACCTGGTACGTAACCCGATTGATGTCTTTTTTCAAATGGATTAAAGGTCGGGTTGATGGCAATAGTTGGGATTACAATTTCGTCGGTTTTCGGGTTAAAAGGTTTTAAATTATTAAAACTCGATTCGGTATTGAAATCGATACTCGGACTCACATGGTATTTACCTAATGAACGCTTTATCGCCGACCTTAAAATCGCATACACCAATTTTTCGTCTTCAAATTTTATTTCTGTCTTGGTAGGATGAACATTCACATCAATGTGTTTCGGGTTGATATCAATAAACAACACATAAAAAGGAAAACTGTCGGAGCCTAATAATTCTTCAAAGGCATTCATCACTGCATGGTTGAGATAAGGATCTTTAATAAATCTTTTGTTTACAAAGAAGTATTGTTCGCCTCTGGTTTTCTTTGCGAATTGAGGTTTTCCTATAAATCCATCAATTTCTATTATATCTGTTTTCTCTTCTACAGGAACAAGACGTTCGTTGTATTGATTTCCGAAAATAGCAGTGATACGTTGCTTGGTGTTCCCAATAGGCAGGTGAAACATTTCTTGCCCATCATGGTGCATGCTAAAAAATATTTCAGGATGTGCTAAAGCCTGACGTTGAAATTCGTCGATAATATGACGTAATTCTACAGGGTTCGACTTTAGGAAATTTCTCCTTGCAGGGATATTGTAAAACAAGTTCTTGATGGAGATTTGTGTACCATCAGTCATGCTGCAAGCTTCCTGTTTGGTTATTTTAGATCCTTCAATTTCAATTAATGTTCCCGTGCTCGATTGTGCCAATTTAGTTTTCAGCTCCACTTGGGCAATAGCCGAAATAGAAGCCATAGCTTCCCCTCTGAAGCCCATAGTTCTAATTTCGAATAGGTCTTCTGCCTTTTTTATTTTGGAAGTGGCATGTCTTTCGAAACACATGCGAGCGTCGGTTTCCGACATCCCTTTACCATTATCGATTACCTGTATTAAGCTTTTGCCGGAGTCTTTGATAATCAATTTTATCTGAGTAGCACCAGCATCTATAGCATTCTCTAAGAGTTCTTTTACGGCGGAAGATGGACGCTGAATAACTTCCCCTGCTGCAATCTGGTTCGCGACCGAATCTGGTAATAATTTTATGATATCCGACATAGTACTCTAATTCAAGGTTGTGGAGAAAATTAATTCCTCTAAAACTTGATTGATTTATTAGTTTTGTAAATAATTATAAACTATACAAAATTACATTTTTTTCGGGCAGAAGACATGCGGAAGACGATATTAACGACACTCTTTTTATACATTTTATCCACAACATATACACAGGCACAAGGCTTAGACACCCTAGGCGCTAATAAATGGGTCGATTCTGTGATGAGAACAATGAACGATGATCAAAAAATTGGTCAGCTATTCATGGTTGCTGCTTATTCTAATCGTGATAGTGCTCATTTCAAGGAGATTAGTAAATTAATCACTAATTATCATATTGGGGGATTATGTTTCTTTCAAGGAGGTCCACTGCGTCAATCTCAACAAACCAATCTATATCAAGCAAAAGCAAAAATTCCTTTATTGATTTCTATGGATGCTGAATGGGGGCTTTCTATGCGCCTCGATTCGGTAGTAAGATACCCTAAACAAATGGCTTTAGGTGCAATATCAGATAATCAATTGATTTATGATTTTGGAAAAGAAACCGCCCGCCAATGTAAGAGAATAGGAGTTCATTTGAATTTTGCCCCTGTATTAGATGTAAATAATAATCCTAAAAACCCTGTAATTAACGACAGATCTTTTGGGGAAGATAAATATAAAGTGGCAGCTAAAGGGATTGAATACATGAGAGGAATGCAAGATAATGGAGTGATGGCAAATGGAAAGCATTTCCCAGGACATGGAAATACCGATAAAGACTCTCATCTTTCTCTACCTACATTGAATAGAACAAGAGCTCAATTAGATTCAACTGAGCTATATCCATTTAGAGAGTTAATGAGTAGAGGTTTGGGGAGTGTTATGGTGGCTCATTTGTATGTACCTTCTATTGATAGTAGCAAGAATATAGCTTCGAGTATTTCTCGACCAATAGTAAGCGAGCTATTAAAGAAAGATTTAGGATATAAAGGTTTAGTATTTACAGATGCATTAAACATGAAAGGGGTAAGTTCTTTCTTCGCACCTGGTGTGGTGGATGCTAAGGCTCTGTTAGCTGGAAACGATATGTTATTGTTTACGGAGAATGTTCCTAATGCTTTTTTAGAAATTAAAAAAGCATTAGCTAATAATGAAATTACAATGACTCAGATTGAGGAAAGTGTACGCAAAATATTACTAGCGAAGTATGCTGTCGGGTTAAATAAATATCAACCAATTAACATGAGTGGTATTTATGAAGACTTAAATTCTAACGAGGCGAAATTGTTGAGTATGCGTTTGTATGAAAATGCCATCACCCTATTAGAGAATAGAAACAACTTAATTCCTTTTAAAAATTTAGAGAATAGAACTATTGCTGCAATTAGTATTGGAAGCGATTTAAATAATGAGTTCTTAGCGATGTGTAAAAACTACGCTGAAGTAAGTACATTTTCTTTAAAGAAAGATGCATCTTTAAATGATTTTGATTTCCTCGGAAAAAATTTAGAGCAGTTTAATACAGTTATTGTAGGTATTCACGACATGACTAGAAACGAGTCGAAAAATTTCTCAATAAGTAAACAAACAAAAGATTTTCTAGGGAACCTTAGTCAGCGTTCAAATGTAGTGGTGGTCATTTTTGGGAATGCATATAGCCTACGCAATTTTGATAACCTTGCTCCGATTTTATTAGCCTACGAAGAGAATGAAATGACAAGAAGTTTGGCGGCTCAAGCATTGTTTGGTGGAATACAAATAAAAGGGTCATTGCCAGTTACAGCATCTACTATATTTAAAGGTGGAGATGGTTATGTAACCGATCCTCCAATTCGTTTTAAATATACTTTACCAGAAGAGGTTGGAATCTGTTCTAAGTGTTTAAGCAAAATAGATGAGATTGCATTAAATGCAATTGCTCAAAAAGCTACCCCAGGTTGCCAAGTGCTGGTAGCTAAAGATGGTAAAGTGATTTATCAGAAATCATTTGGTTACCATAGCTATGATCAATTACAACCCGTAAAAAATTCAGATATCTACGACTTAGCATCACTAACAAAAATCTTATCGACCAATTTAGGGGTGATGAAAATGTATGATGAAGGTGATTTGGACATTAGAAAAAAACTAGGACATTATTTGTCGTATTCTAAATCGAGTAACAAGAAAAATATTGTTGTTGCTGATTTGTTAACACACTCTGCTGGACTAATTCCTTTTATTCCTTTTTGGAAAGAATCACTAATTAGTAATTCGGCCGACGGAAATAATTACAGTTCAGATTCTACTGCATTTTATTCGATTAAAGTAGCAGATAAAATGTACTTAAGATACGACTACCCAGAACGAATGAGAGATATTATTCTTAACTCCGAATTGAAAGAACATGGTAAATACGTGTATTCTGATGTAGGGTTTTATTTTCTAAAAGATATCGTTGAAAAGAATTACAAAACATCTATTGATAAGTATACTAAAGAAACATTCTACTCTAAATTAGGATTGAGAATGACCTATCAACCGCTTAGAAAATATCAAGCGAATATTATCTTACCAACAGAGAGAGATACATTGTTTAGAAAACAAGTGATTGATGGATATGTACACGATCCAGGCGCGGCAATGCTTGGTGGAGTTGCAGGTCATGCTGGTTTGTTTGCTAATGCCAATGAAGTGGCAATAGTGATGCAGATGTTATTAAACAAAGGGGTTTATGGAGGGCAAGAATTTTTTAAAGCAAGTACAGTAGATCGATTTACAGCAAAATATAATACGATTTCTCGTAGAGGTTTGGGCTTTGATAAACCTGACATGAATTCGAAAAACACTCCGACATGCAGCAGTGCATCTGCATTAACCTTTGGTCATACAGGATTTACAGGAACTGCAACTTGGGCTGATCCAGAAACAGGGTTGATATATGTGTTCTTATCGAATAGAATTCATCCGAATGCTGATAATAAGAAGTTAGTAGAGATGAATGTAAGGACGGATATTCAGCAAGTAATATATGATGCAATGAAGCGTTAATTTTTCTTTCTTTTAAAATTTAAAAGATTGATATTCTATTCTCTTCGCACAATTCTACTGAATCCCAATAGCAATTATTAAGTGTTATAGATCCAACCTCAATCCTTAAAATTTCTGAAGAAAAAGGAGTGATGAAGGAACTAGAAAGTATACAGCAACATCCGTCGCAATACAAGCATTGTATATAAATATTTACTTACTTTTTTCTGAAGAAATTTAAAGGATATGAAAAAACTTTATTCAGAAATTTAAAGGATGAAAAAAGACTTTATTCAGAAATTTAAAGGATTATAAAAAAAGAAAAACTTTAAGTAGTATCTAAGTGGCAAGAGAATATTTCCTTCTCCACTTGTTGAGAAGGAACTTTTTCGAGTGGTCAAAACTTTTTTCACCCATCAATTCATATTCATTTTGGAGTTTTTCAAAAAGTGAAGCATCCTCTTCTTTTAGTCGAATAAGATTAATTTTTTTCTTGCTGAAAAACTCCTCAAATGTCATGTTTATTTTTTTAGATTAACAATCATGTCTTTTACCAAACCTGGTAAATCAAATTCGTTTTTCCATCCCCAGTCCTTGCGTGCATAACTATCATCGATGCTCTTTGGCCAAGAATCTGCAATGGCCTGACGAGGGTCATTCAATGCATAAGAGATATTGAAATCCGGTAAATGTTTTACAATCTCCTCCGCCAATACTTTTGGTGTAAACGACATCGCAGCAACATTATAACTTGATCTTATTTTTACTAGCGAAGCTTCTGCATCCATTATTCCTATAGTAGCTTTTATGGCATCACTCATGTGCATCATTGGGAGCTCTGTATTTTCGGATAAGAAACTTTCGTAACTATTATTTTTTAGGGCTTCGTGGAATATATGTACCGCATAATCTGTAGTACCTCCACCTGGTGCAGATTTCCACCCAATAAGACCTGGGTAGCGTAAGCTACGCACATCCAGCCCGTATTTTAAAAAGTAGTATTCGCACCAACGCTCACCTGCTAGTTTGCTAAATCCGTAAACAGTATTTGGGTCCATTACACAATACTGTGGTGTCTGTTGTTTCGGAGAATTTGGTCCGAACACAGCAATAGAACTTGGCCAATACACTTTTTTTACTCCAAAACTTAAAGCAAAATCAAGGATATTAATTAAGCCTTCCATATTCAACTCCCAAGCTTTCTTTGGTTTTTGCTCTCCTACAGCAGAGAGTAGTGCCGCCAAAAGGTATACCTGTGTAGGCTTATACTTTTCGAAAATAGCTTGTAAACCTACCTTATCAAGTACATCTGAAAACTCAAAGGGCCCTGCGTTTAAAATATCATAACTAGGTTCTTTAATGTCGGTTGCAACTACCTGACTTCCACCATGTATTCTTCTTAATTCGTTGACTAGTTCCGTGCCAATCTGACCATTTGAACCGATAACTACTATACTCTCTTTCATTTGCTTATGTTGTATAGGCAAATGTAAAATATTTCAATGGAATTAATAATCAAAAACAAAAGGTATTCTATAAGATTGAACTTTTCCACTTTCAGTTCGGGTTTCTATAACAAATACATAGGTGTTTGGATCGATTAACTTGGCGTCTACACTTAAGTCCCATGTAATAAGCCCTTCGTTTTTTATTATTTTCCCATGTACAATTTCTGAGATAAACATTCCTGAAAGGTTATACAATTTGACATTCAATATACTACTCTCCATAATACCATTGTAATTGAGTTCTATTTTTTGATCAGCAGCACTTCTACTAAATAAAAGCACATCAGCACTTAGCCAAAAGGTTTTAGACTTTGTTACTAAGCTGTCTGTGTATTGTGAGTTTTTATATGTTGGACTAGCTTTTCCAACAGCATCTGTAGCTGAACCCCAGTTTGAGGATTGATTAGTTGCTTCCTCATACCGAATTCGCTCTAAGGAACGACCTTCTAAATTTTCAAGCCAAGAAAGATGATATTTACTGTTGTATTCAAAATAATCTACACTAGTACCTTCGGAGTTTTCAATGCTAATTTTGCCCGATAAATCAGTTAAGCTAGGCATCGTACTCAACTCTATAATTTTATCCTTGTGTTGAACATAGTAATTAGCGATTATGTCCTCTTTGTTCGTACTAAACACTATAAATTCTTGTGGTTTTAAATAACGACCCTCATCTGTTGATTTCCAAATATCAGCTAAAATTAATTTTGTTTTACCGTCAAATAACCTAATATTTTTTAAATCAATAGTGTATTTTGAGTGGTTGTAAAGCTCAATAAAATCAGCCGAATTGGGATAAGGGTTAAACAAAATCTCATTGATTAATAACTCACCTTCTTTTGGTACATGGTTATTGTAAATAAATATTGATGTATCTAATTGTTGTCCCAAGCAATTTTCGAGATGCAGAGTGAGATATTGAAAAGCTCCTTCTTGTACTTCCTCTCTTAAATGAACAATTATGTTTTCTTCAGAAAGAAGATTAGCCTTTAAAGGGGTGCCTTTCTCATCGGAAATACTCAGCATTACTAAGTTCTCTGAAGATTGATTAAAACTTAGTAATGCCGCTTTGTGGTTGGGTTGAAACGAAATACTAAGAAGCTTTAATGGATATATTGAATTGATATCAATATAGGTGTTCTCTATACCAGGACTTCCCCCAAGAGAATCAGAAGAGGCTTGCCAAGCGATGTTTCCCGCACATGAAATGTTGTTCATTCGACATAAACTGTAGCCTCCCTCAGCTTTCTCTTTAGGAAAAATACTCGTAGAATAACTTACACTATCAATGCTTTCTTTACGGCTATTTAATATAGATATTTTCCCATACTCATTAGCAATAGAGATAAAATTTACTACTCCATATGCGTTAATATTATCCTTAAATAATATTCTTTTCATTTGCTCACAAAGCAATATATAGGACTTCTTCGACCAGAAATTAATTTTTATAGGTATGGTATCTTTATGATTCGTTAGATAAATATATGTCTCGAATAGGTCGATAGAAGAGGCGTTGTATAATTCAACATATTCAGCATCCGGAAGACCTCTACTTGGTGTTGGGTCTATCATTATCTCGGTGATACTAATTTCATCAGAAGGGTCTTTGCCTTCATCGGTAACATAAAATGAATAATACACAGTAGTGTCCAATCTTCTGCAACTAGGAATATCTTGGCAAACCAGACGATAAAAACCTACATTTAATTTTGTAGGAAAACTTAAACTTACATTTTCATAGTAAGGTGAATCCACAATAACCTGAGAAGGAAAGAATAATTTCATCTTTGGACCAACTAAATAAAACTGTGCTGGATTAATTAGTTCCCCATTTATTGGTTTGTTGAATCTAATTTTAAGTGAGGTGTTGTTTATATTCTGAAAATACTTAACAGACAAATTGAAAAGATGTTGATTAAATACCGCAACACTATTCACTTTTCCTGGTGTCCCACCTACATTATTTGAAGAGGCAATCCACCTATTAGTAGAACTACAATTATGATAAGGATCAATTAACTCTAAACTCCAACCTCCTACAGATTTATTGGAATCACGATACCACGAGTTTTTATAGCTCACCCTGTCGATTAATCTTCCAGCTTTGTTATAAAGTGTAATTGTAGACGAAGTATTGCTTAGGTTTGGAAATGAATTTAGTCCGATACATTTTCCATATGTTTTCATTATGATACTATCATTACTCGAGCAAATGATTATATATTCATGGCCGCGTAGACTTATTTTGGGTAGTATAAATTTGCCAGTCGAAATCACAATTGTATAACCTGATAAATCAACTGCATTTGAGGTGGTGTTGTATAATTCGATGTATTCGATTTCAGGCAAACCATTACTTGGATAGGCATCAACATACAACTCATTTATTTTGAGTAAAGAGGTGTCGTCGTTTGTTATAAATATTTTGTTGAATAGTTTTTCATCTAGGGAAAAACCATGACAAGTAACAAGGTTTAATAGATTTATCTGGTAGTTTTTTTTGTTTTTAAATTTTACACCATAAGTTAAGATTAATTCATCATATCGCTCATTAATGAATTGATGCCTTATTGGGTAAGCGTTGATATTTTTTAACCAATAATTCTGATGCAGTTTAGAAACAGATGTATCAGGGCACTGACTGAACTTTATGTATATACTGGAGTCGTTTAAAAATTCAATGTGTTGAACATAGAATTCATTATTGTTGCCTTTTCCCCATAATGAATTTCTACTTCCAGGTGTCCCGCCATTATTGTTGTTTGTTACTTCATATTGGTAAAATCCACCACATTGTTTTTGGTCTGTTACAATCTCAAGACTAAATCCTCCTTGGGCTTTCGAATCATTTTTATACCAAGATGAATTATAATTTACTTCATCAATAATTTTTTTCCTGTGATTTATCAATTTCAGATTGCCAGCTGTATTGGTTAAAGCTGGCCAAGTGCTTAATCCAATAACATTTCCATAAGCTTTCAGTAAAGAGGTATCACTTTGCTTGCAAAGAATAATAAACTGATTATTAGGGATGGTATAGTTTGGTAATTTTATATTAGTGTTACCATTGACAAATTCCCACTGAAAAATATTTATTGGTGTTTGGGTACTATTGTATAGCTCGATGTATTCTATCTCTGGTAAATTAACATTTGGACTTGGGTCAATCATTAACTCAGAAAAAATAATGTCATAAGTATTGTTATCGGGGATTCCAGTATAATTGATTTGAAATTGTTGTGGGCTGTCGGTTCGGTTACCCAATAGATCGGAAATAATTGGAATCTTAATAGTTACACGACCATTAGGTATACTATTCTTGAAAATAATATCCAGTAACTGGGTGTTTTGACTATTAATCAGAACCTTTTTAGGTTGTATGTTTTGATTTAAGGCGTATTGGTTAGTACGGAATAATTGTGTGGTATCTAACTCTTCAGAAAATAGAATACTGATAATTGAATCATCATGGACTTCCATTTCTACATATTCAGGCGCAGAAGTATCATGTTCATGCAAATACACATGAATATCGTCAACAATAAACTTATCAGAACGAGTAGAGGTATGCTTAATAGAAATGCTAAAGAAATTGCATTTTAACATAAAGCGATCGAAGCAGGAGCCCTCCATCTGCCAATTACTGAGCGTATCAGTTCTACTCAATAACTCCCAATAACCATCTACCCGATGAATAGCCATAAACCATACTTTTAATGTATCTGCTTTCAATCGTGCTCTCGGTGGCCCATCGATTAACTTTTGTATTGTTTTCCCTGATTTTTTATATAAGTCGTATGAATCGCTAGCCCCAGTTTCTCCAATTTGTATAAAATAGGAATTAGAGCTGCTGTCTGGATTTACATTATCAGAAGCTAGATATATCCTTATCTGATTAGAACTGCTCGGGTCAATATTCAGTTGAGTATAAAATTCCCAAGTAGTATTCAGTATGTTTTTGTTGATGGTGGATAGATGAGCTGTGTCGCTTCTATTAATCGTTGTGCTCTGCAGTTGCTTAGCCTGATTAACCCTAAAACGCGCAGTGTCACCTACCCAAACCGGATGATAGAGAACCTCCCCATCGCTGAACCCTTCCGACACCTGACCAAAAGTAAAAGAATTCAAAAATAATCCGACCATCCACAAAATCTTTCTCATATTTGCAAAGTTTTGCAAAAGGAATAAACTCCACAACCGCATTTATGCAGGTTTATTTATGCAGCTTAATAATTAAAACATATGAAAGTAGCAGTAGTAGGTGCAACGGGATTAGTTGGCACCATGATGTTGAAAGTATTAGAAGAACGTAATTTCCCTTTAACGGAATTATTGCCTGTGGCATCTTCTAAAAGTGTTGGATCTGAAATTACCTTTAATGGGAAGAAGATAAAGGTAATAAGTATGGACGATGCCATTGCTGCCAAGCCTCATATTGCTTTGTTTTCTGCTGGAGGTGGCACCTCTTTGGCCGAAGCTCCTCGTTTCGCTGAGGTGGGTACGGTAGTGATCGACAATTCTTCTGCGTGGAGAATGGACCCTAATATTGCTTTAGTTGTTCCTGAAGTAAATGCTCATGTATTAAATCAGTCAAATAAAATTATTGCAAACCCCAATTGTTCTACCATACAAATGGTAGTTGCGCTAAAGCCATTACATCAAAAATATAAAATCAAAAGGGTGGTGGTTTCTACTTATCAATCTGTTACAGGTACAGGTGTAAAAGCTGTGACTCAGTTAATGAATGAAAGAGCAGGCAAAGATGGTGAAAAAGCATATCCATATACCATTGATTTAAATGTTATTCCTCAAATAGATGTATTTACTGATAATGGATACACTAAGGAGGAAATGAAAATGATTAATGAAACAAAAAAAATAATGGGCGACGATTCTATAAAGGTTACGGCAACTACAGTACGTATACCTGTGATGGGCGGTCACTCAGAATCTGTAAATATTGAATTTGAAAATGATTTTGATGTAAACGAATTGCGAAATTTACTTTCTCAGTCCTCAGGAATAGTTGTGCAAGATAATCCTGCCGAATTATTATACCCTATGCCTCTAACCGCTCATAATAAAGATGCTGTATTTGTAGGTAGAATCCGTCGCGATGAAACTCAAGCGAATACGGTGAACATGTGGATTGTTTCGGATAACCTTAGAAAAGGTGCCGCAACAAATGCTGTACAAATTGCAGAATACCTTGTGAAAAATAATATTGTAGGTTAAAACAAATGGATTTTTCTTAGGTTTATCCCTAATGGAAAATACGAATAAGAAAATAGCAGTGGTGATTGGGGCAGGAATTGCTGGAATCGCCGCTGCTATTCGTCTTTCAGCCAAAGGCTATAAAGTTATTTGTTTAGAAGCAAATTCATTTCCTGGTGGGAAATTATCAGAGATAAGTGGGGATGGTTTTCGTTTTGATGCTGGGCCATCTTTATTTACCATGCCTCATTATGTTGATGAACTATTTCGTCTGCATCGAAAAAATCCCAGTGATTATTTTAGGTATAAAAAATTAAATAATACAGGAATTTATTTTTATCCTGATGGGACCAAAATGATTGCTCATAGTGACCTAGATGCTTTTGCTGATGAATTAGAAAATAAACTAAATGTTCCAAAGAAAAATACTCAACGATTTTTCCATAAAAGCAAAAAGATATACGAAATCACTTATCATGTTTTTTTAGAAAGATCTATTCATCAACTTAAAACCTATTTGCGTTGGAAAACGATTATATCATTATTAAAGTTTAACCAAATTGATGCCTTCAGAACAATGCATCAATCGAATGCTGAACTATTTAACGATCCTAGAGCACAACAATATTTCGATAGGTATGCAACCTATAATGGTTCTAACCCATATAGAGCCCCTGCAACATTGCAAGTAATACCACATCTGGAACACGAATTTGGTGCATATCTCCCAGAAGGTGGAATGATATCTATTACTAATTCTTTGTTTGCTTTAGCAAAAGAGGTAGGAGTAGAATTTATTTTTAATACGAGAGTAACACAAATTACTCATGAGCATAGCAAGGTTACTGGTGTAAAAACAAATAACGAAAGTATAGCAACTATTAATTCGAATATTGTGATAAGCAATATGGATATGGTATATACCTATCAAAAATTATTACCTGATATTACAGCTCCAGAAAAACTTATCCATCAAGAAAAATCCAGTTCAGCATTAATTTTTTATTGGGGCATAAAACAAAGTTTCCCTGAACTAGATGTACATAATTTTTTCTTCAGCAACAATTATCAAAAAGAGTTTGACGCCATCGAAAATCATACAATTGATGATGATCCAACTGTATATGTAAATATTACTTCCAAACACATTCCTGCCGATGCACCAAATGGAATGGAAAATTGGTTTGTGATGATTAATGTGCCTCATCATGAAAATCAGAATTGGGACGATTTAATAGTAAAGGCGAGAAAGAATATTGTTAAAAAATTGTCGCACGCCTTAAAGGTCGATATAGAACTATTAATTGTATTTGAAGATTTTTTAGATCCTCTAAAAATCGAAAGTAGAACATCCTCGTATAAAGGGGCATTATATGGCAATAGTTCAAATAATAAATACGCAGCTTTTCTTCGACATTCAAATAAAAGTGCTAAATTGAAAGGTCTTCATTTCTGTGGGGGTAGCGTTCACCCTGGAGGAGGAATACCATTAGTACTGCTCTCTGCAAAAATTGCAACCGAATCAATAAGATATGCTTAAAAGAATTATTTCCGAAAAGATTTACAGCTCCATTGCACTGATTATTATTTTTCATGTTATCGGTTTCATAGGTTTTGCAAATGATCCTTTAGTTAACTTCTTCATGAAACTAGTACCATTTCATTTGTTACTTATGTGTACTATCTTATTATGGAATAATCAATCGTGGAATAAACATTTTTATTTATTTGCAGCAACTATTTTTATCGGCTCCTTTCTCGTTGAGATGATTGGGACGAATACAGGGTTGATTTTTGGAGAATATATTTATGGAGAAACTTTAGGGTTTAAACTCTGGAATACCCCATTGGTAATTGGAATCAATTGGTTGATTTTGGTATACGGTATGGGAACTTTTTTGGCATACCTTACCATAAAAAATAAGCTACTGTCGGCTTTTATAGGTGCTACAGCACTAACTATACTCGACTTACTCATAGAGCCTATAGCCATTAAATTTGATTACTGGGCTTGGAAGCAAATTACAGTACCTGTGCAGAATTATGTAGCTTGGTGGATCCTTTCATTTATTTTTATATTGATTTTCAACAGATTGCACTTTAATAAGCAAAACATTGTGGCCATAATTTTGTTGCTGGTTCAGTACTTGTTTTTTATACTCTTAAATCTATTATGATTACTTTTGGGAAAAATAAAGAAATGTTGAATTTAAAGGTAGAGATAGATCAACAATCGGGCTTTTGCTTTGGTGTAGTATATGCTATAGAGATGGCAGAAGAAATACTCGAAGAGCAAGGGTATTTATATTGCCTTGGTGATATTGTTCACAATGATGAAGAGGTAGAACGCCTTAAAGCTAAAGGTCTCCGTATTATTAATCACGAAGATTTAAAAAATATAAATAACGAAAGGGTATTAATTCGTGCTCACGGAGAACCCCCTGAAACCTATAAAACTGCACTAGAAAATAATATTACTCTGATGGATGCTTCTTGTCCAGTGGTATTAAAACTGCAAAACAGAGTGAAAAATTCATACGACGACCAAGAAAAAATATTCATATACGGTAAACACGGCCATGCTGAGGTTATTGGTTTGCAAGGGCAAACAAATAACGACGCAGTTGTTTTTCAAGACCTTTCGGAATTAGATGAAATGGAACTCCCTCAGAGTTTTACACTTTATAGCCAAACCACTAAGAGTACCGACAAATTTTATGCGATAAAAGATGAATTGCTTAAACGTGGTTACCAAGTGAAAGCAAATGATACCATTTGTCGCCAAGTGTCTAACCGCGACGATGAATTAAGGAATTTCGTAAAGAACTATGATAAGATTGTTTTTGTATCCGGAAGAAAGTCATCTAATGGAAAAATACTTTATGATGTATGCCGACAAAACAATGTGAACACTTTTTTTGTTTCCTCTCCTGATGAACTTAGCCCATCGATGTTTGATGTGAATGATAAAGTGGGTATATGTGGAGCTACATCAACCCCAATGTGGTTGATGGAAAAAGTTAGAAACATGTTACTATCATATTAAAAATGATTAATTTCTTTATTACACTTGCTACGTTTGCATTTATGGAATTTGTGGCTTGGTTTGCGCACAAATACGTTATGCATGGTTTTCTATGGTATCTCCATAAAGACCATCATCAGGTAGAACCTGGCTTTTTTGAAAAAAACGATTCCTTCTTTTTAATTTTTGCCATTCCTTCAGCGTATTGTTTCATATCAGGAAGTATATATCAAGATTTCAGATTTTATATTGGATTAGGAATACTTCTATATGGTATTTGTTATTTCTTAGTACACGATGTAATTATTCATCAACGATTTAAATGGTTGCGTAATTGGGAAAACAGGTACGTTAGAGGAATACGAAGAGCTCATAAAATTCATCATAAACACCTAGGGAAAGAACATGGAGAAAATTTTGGGATGCTTATAGTGCCCATCAAATATTTTTTAGAACAACAGAAAACAAAAAAATCAAATTTATAATTTAATGAGATTCTTTTCGATAAGTGTTAGACGAGTAACCCCATTATTTTTTTTCATTATTTTTTCATCATATTTTGCCATTGCTCAAAATGGAGTGATTAGTGGTTCTGTAAGAAATGCTATAAATAATGAAGTATTACCATCGGTTACAGTAATTGTACAAGGAACCAATATTGGAGTATTGACCGATTTTGATGGAAAATATACTATAGACAAATTGAAACCTGGCTTTTATAATCTCGAATTCAAATACATTGGTTATAAAAGTAAGGTCATCTATGAAATACAAGTGAGTAATTCTAAGCCTGCGATAATAGATGTTGGCTTGGAAGAAGAATCAAAAAGTATAGCTGAGGTAGAAGTAAAAGCGGCAGCATTCTATAAACCACAAGAAAGCCCAGTCTCTCTAAGAACAATTGGTGTTTCAGAAATAAAGAGAAACCCTGGCGGAAATAGAGATATCTCTAAAGTAATTCAATCTTTACCTGGAGTAGCTTCTACGGTTACGTTTAGAAACGATATCATCATAAGAGGTGGAGCTCCAAATGAAAATAGATTTTATTTAGATGGGATAGAAATTCCAAATATCAACCACTTCGCTACACAAGGATCAACAGGTGGTCCAGTAGGTTTAATAAATGTTGATTTTGTAAAAGAAGTGGATTTCTACTCTGGTGCTTTCCCTACAAACAGGGGCAATGCTTTAAGCTCAGTTTTCGATTTTAAATTTAAGGATGGCAGAACTGATAGAGTGGGAGCTTCGCTCACTTTGGGTTCTAGTGATTTGGCTACGGTTGTAGAAGGACCCATAGGTAAGAACACCACATTTATTGCATCTTATAGAAGATCATATTTACAATTTTTATTCAAAGCCTTAGAACTTTCTTTCCTTCCGGAGTATAATGATTTTCAGTTTAGGGTGAAAACCAAAATTGATGAAAAAAATGAAATTACTTTTATTGGATTAGGTGCATTAGATGATTTTAGTTTGAATCTGGATGCAAATAAAACAGAAGATCAAAAGTATCAATTGCAGACGTTACCAGTTTTTGGTCAATCAAATTACACCATTGGTGCTAATTATAAAAGATATAGAGCAAATGGTTATTCTACTTTAGTTTTAAGCAGAAACTATTTAAATAACACTACAGAGAAATATACCGATAACGATAAAAATAAACCCATTATCTTAGATTATTCGTCGAAAGAAATTGAAAATAAAATTCGATTAGAGAATACTAATCTGTTGGATGGATTTAAATTAAACTATGGTGTAAACCTCGAAAGTTCAACTTATACAAATGATACTTATAACAATACTCCATTTGGTATTATTGATTATTCATCAGAATTGAATTTTTACAAATATGGATTTTTTGCACAGGCGAGTAAAGGGTATCTGAAGGAACGACTACAATTGTCGATGGGATTAAGAATGGATGCGAATACATTTTCAACAAGCATGAGTAATCCATTAGATCAGTTGTCGCCTCGCTTATCTGCATCTTATGCAATAACAGAAAAAATAAGTGTGAATTATAATGCTGGGATTTACTATCAGACACCAGCTTATACAGTGTTAGGGTATAGAAATACTAATGGCGATTTACTTAATAAGAATGTTAAATACATCAGTAATAAACAACATGTATTAGGCTTTGAATACAATACCTTATCGAACTTAAGATTTACCTTAGAAGGCTTCTATAAATTATATGGTAATTATCCAATGGTGGTTACTGATGGCGATACTATTCCGTTAGCAAACTTAGGTGCAGATTTTGGAGTAGTAGGAGATAGAGCTGTTGCTAAACTAACACAAGGCCGTAGTTATGGTTTGGAATTCCTTGCTCAACAAAAACTTCAAAAAGGATTTTATGGAATAGTAGCACTTACCTTGGTGCGAAGTGAGTTTCAAGACAAAAACGAGAAATACATCCCTTCATCCTGGGATAACAGATACATTGTGAGCTTAACAGGTGGAAAGATATTTAAGAGAAATTGGGAAGTAGGAGCTAAATTGAGAATATCAGGAGGTGCTCCTTATACTCCTTTTGATCTTGATAAATCTTCTGAAATAGCTAATTACGACATTAATCCTAGAGGGTCATTGGATTATACAAGATTAAATACTCAACGTTTAGGCGATTTTTATCAGTTGGATGTGAGAGTAGATAAAAAATATAATTTTAAGAAGTTCAGTTTTAATATATTTTTGGATATCCAAAATCTTACAGGTTTCGTATATCAATTGCAACCTAATTTTTTATTGGATAGAGATGCCAATGGTGATGCACAGATAGATCCTGCAGATCCATCAAAATATAAAACAAAATTAATAGATAATCCAATTGGAAATACTTTACCTTCTATTGGATTAATACTTGAATGGTAACATGAATCAGAAAAAGGGAATTTTATTGGTTAATCTTGGAACACCAGATAGTCCAAGTGTGTCGGATGTAAGAAAATATCTTAGGGAGTTCTTGATGGATCCCAGAGTAATTGATATCAACCCTATTGGTAGATCTCTTTTAGTGAATGGAATTATTGCTCCTTTTAGAGGTCCTAAATCTGCAAAATCATATCAAGCAATTTGGACAGATGAAGGCTCTCCTTTAATGGCGTATGGTCTCAAAACAAAAGAACTCTTACAACAGAAATTAGGAGATAGTTATCATGTAGATATTGCGATGAGATATCAAAGCCCATCTATAGAAAAGGTTTTAAATGATTTTTATGAAAGGAAAATATTCGATATAAAAGTAATACCACTTTTCCCTCAATATGCTTCAGCTACTACAGGTTCAGTACACGAGAAGGTAATGAGTATAGTTAAGAATTGGCAAATTACTCCAAAAATCAATTTTGTAAATTCTTATTATAATCATCCTATCATGTTAGAAGCATTTGCCGAAATTGGCAAAACATTTATGAAAGAGGATTATGATCATGTTTTGTTTAGCTTTCATGGATTGCCTGTTCGTCAATTAGTAAAAGCCGACCCAAGTGCAGCACATTGTCAAAAAATAGAAAAGTGCTGTGAAACTATAAATGAAAACAATCAGTTTTGTTATTCTGCACAATGCTATCATACCGCGTACGGAATAGCAGATAAGTTAGGATTGACTAAAGACCAATATACCATTACATTTCAATCCAGATTAGGTAGAGATCCGTGGATACAACCTTATACCTCAAAAGTAATTGAAGAATTAGCTCATCAAGGGAAGAAAAAAATATTAGTATTCTGCCCAGCTTTTGTAGCCGATTGCTTAGAGACGATATTTGAAATTGCAGTTGAGTATCAAGAAGAATTCCATAGCTATGGAGGTGAGAAGGTTCAACTTGTACCTGGACTAAACGATCACCCTAAATGGATTGATGCTCTAGCCGATATTGCATTAGTAAATTAAGAGAGGTAGTGATTGACTTCTAAATATTGAACAATTTTTTGTGTAGCACCTTTGTTTTCTATCACAAATTGTTTTGATTTTGCACATATCTCCTCGTATTTACTTTCGTCATTTTCCATTTGATCGATATAGCTGATTAACTCTTTTGCAGTATTAACTGGTTTTGCTACTCCAATTTCTATGAGTTGTTTAGCTTCTTCGAATTTGTAAAAATTAGGCCCAAAAAATAGAGGCTTGCCATAAGCAGCAGCTTCCAGAGTATTATGAATCCCAGCACCAAATCCACCACCAATGTAACAATAGGTCGCATATTGATATATACTACTTAGTAGCCCAATAGTATCTACTACTAAAATATTTATGTTTTCAGGTAGAGTTTTGTTTTTGTATTCTGAATAGAATGCAAGATTTTTTGAGAAGATTTTTTTTAAGGAATCTAAATGTTCAGTATCTATTTCGTGTGGAACAATTATAAATTTCATATCAGAAAAATGTTCAACAATATTTACAAATAATTCTTCGTCTTTTAGCCACGAACTCCCAACTACAAACACTTTGTGATGTTTAACATATCCTTCAATGAGATCATCTGACTTAGGATTTAGCGAATTAGTATATACCCTGTCGAAGCGAGTGTCACCAGCTATAGTTTTTTTATCAATTTGAATACGATTTAATAGCTCATCACTCTGTTTATTCTGAACAAAAAAATATTTAATACTTCTTAATATATTTCTTTGAAAGGAACCATAAGGTTTGAAAAATAATTGATTTTCTCTAAATATAGCTGAGATAATAAATAAAGGGATTTTACGCTTCTTTGCTTCGTTAATGTAATGATACCAGTATTCATACTTAGTAAAGAAAATTAAGCTAGGATTAATATGTGCGATGAATTCTTTGGCATTGTTTGCCGTATCTAAAGGGAGATAGTATACTTTTTCTGCCAATGCATAGTTTTTTCTTATTTCAAAACCCGATGGAGAGAAGAACGTAACAATGAGTTTATAGTCTGGATATTTTTGATGGATAGCTTCCAATACATTTCTTCCTTGTTCAAATTCTCCAAGAGAGGCGAAATGAAACCAAATTCTTTTTGCAGGAGATAAAGAATGTTTGAATAGTATTTTTTGTTCTTCACGGCCTTTAACCCATAATCTTGCTTTCTTATTAAATAATGAAGCTATAAGAATAAAAAGATAATAGGAATATACTCCAGTTTGATATAAAATATACATTATCGATAATAAAATTCTTTAGGCTCTCTTTTCGCAAGTGGTATAACAAGGCTAAATTTTATACCATTCAAATAATCTTTTCTCTTTTCATCTAATTTCCTTTGTTCAAAGAAATCCCAATCACGTCTGCTTTCCGTAAAAGATTGACTAAAATCTAAGCCTACATTAAAGCAGTATCTTAGCTTGGGTTGCATATAGCTATAACCTATAAATTGGTGTATAGAAAGCCCATTTGATAACCTGTCATATCCTTTTCTATATTCACCATTTAATGCAGGAACATTTTCTTCTAAAACTTCTATATGGATTTTGTGTTGAAGAAACCCTATGCCAGTTAAGACCATTATTCCGCTATTCTTATTTGAGCCAAAAACAGGAAATATCTTCCCAATATTGCCATAAAAACTAAAGCCTCTTTCAAACACCCTCACATCTCCATACCTACCTTCAGTAGAGATAAACTGTCCTCTATAGGTTTTTAAGCTATCTAGAATGTATTTTTCTTTTACATCGGCACCCGACAAATAATTTACTTCTACACCCCAGAGGTAATTTTTTAATGTTTTTCGTTGAAAACCAATGCCAAGGCTAATTGTATTTCCAAATCTAGTTTTCATATCACCACCTGGAGCCAGAAAAGAATAATGAATCTCCATCATGGATACACTAGTAATGGTATCTTTTGATCTAGACATCTGAGCAGATGCGAAAGAGCTTGTTATCAGGATTAAAACAAAAAAAAGTATAGATAATGGGGTTTTATTTCTTTTCATATCTCAAAAACTTCATAGGGGCTATAATATTGTCTTTTTGGTTATATTTGCCCAAATAAAAATTATTCAATAATACAATAATTATTAATTATTTGGAGTATGAAAGTAGCCGTTGTTGGTACAGGGTATGTAGGCTTAGTAACAGGGACCTGTTTGGCAGAAGTGGGAATGAATGTGACCTGTATAGATATAGACCATAAAAAAATTGAAGGACTTAAAAATGGTATAATGCCAATTTATGAGCCAGGATTAGAGGAAATGGTGGTAAAGAACTTCCATAAAGGGAAGTTGAGTTTTTCTACAAATTTGGCAGAAGCAATAAAAGGCTGTGATGTTGCTTTTATTGCTGTTGGGACCCCTCCAGGAGAAGATGGTAGTGCAGATTTAAAATATGTACTTGGAGTTGCATCAGAAATAGGAAAAAATATAGATGAGTATATCGTTGTGGTAACTAAGAGCACTGTACCAGTAGGAACAGCTAATAAAGTTAAGCAGGCAGTTGCAGCACAACTCGATTTGAGAAACGCATCTATAGAGTTTGATGTGGCATCTAATCCAGAGTTTTTGAAGGAAGGTGCTGCTATAGATGATTTTTTAAGACCAGATAGAATTGTCATCGGTGTTGAATCACAGAAAGCAGAAGAGATCCTTAAAAAATTGTATAAGCCCTTTTTGTTAAATGGGCATCCAATTATCAGTATGGATATTCCATCAGCTGAAATGACTAAGTATGCAGCAAATGCAATGTTAGCTACAAAAATTAGTTTTATGAATGATGTAGCAAATTTATGCGAAATCATGGGGGCTGATGTAAATATGGTGAGAAGAGGTATTGGTTCCGATCCAAGAATTGGGAATAAATTCATTTACCCAGGCATAGGTTATGGGGGCTCATGTTTCCCAAAAGATGTGAAGGCATTGATTAAAACAGCTGCAGAAAATGGATATGATATGCAGGTGTTACAAGCAGTGGAATCAGTTAACGATAATCAAAAATCAGTTTTATTTAATAAAATAATGAAACACTTTAATGGTAACATTAAAGGAAAAAGATTTGCAGTATGGGGTTTATCGTTCAAACCTAAAACTGATGATATGAGAGAGGCACCATCGATTGTAATTATTGAAAAGTTATTAGCAGAAGGCGCATCAGTTTATGCACACGACCCAGTGGCAATGGATGAAGCGAAACATTCTCTTCAAAATAGAATTACTTACTGTGAAAAACAAGAAGAAGCTTTGGAAGGATCGGATGCACTATTAATTGTAACCGAATGGTCGGAATTCCGTTCTCCTGATTTTGAAGAAATAAAAGCAAAATTGAAAACTCCTGTAATTTTTGATGGTCGTAATATCTACGAAGCAGAAGAATTGCGCGCTATGGGATTTCATTATTATGGTATAGGTATTAAATAAACAATATGTCGAAAAGAGTATTAATAACAGGAGCTGCAGGATTCTTAGGCTCTCACTTATGTGATAGATTTATTAAAGAGGGATACCAAGTGGTAGGGATGGATAATCTCATTACTGGCTCTTTAACAAATATTGAACATCTATTCAAATTAAAAGAATTTGAATTCTATCATCATGATGTGTCTAAATTTGTACATGTACCTGGTCATATTGATTATATCTTACATTTTGCTTCTCCAGCAAGTCCTATCGACTATTTGAAAATTCCTATTCAAACACTAAAAGTAGGTTCACTAGGAACACATAATTTATTAGGCTTAGCTAAAGCTAAAAAAGCTAGAATGCTTATCGCTTCTACTTCTGAAGTATATGGAGATCCTACAGTTCATCCTCAAACAGAAGATTATTGGGGAAATGTAAATCCCGTTGGACCTCGCGGTGTTTATGATGAAGCTAAGCGCTTTCAAGAGGCTATTACTATGGCTTATCATACTTTTCATGGACTAGAAACCAGAATAGTTAGGATATTTAATACTTATGGTCCTCGAATGCGATTAAATGATGGTAGAGTATTGCCAACATTTATCGGACAGGCATTAAGAGGCGAAGACTTAACAGCTTTTGGTGATGGAACTCAAACTCGTTCGTTCTGTTATGTTGATGATTTAGTTGAAGGAATCTACAGGTTGTTACTTAGCGATTATGCTCAACCAGTAAATATTGGTAATCCTGATGAAATTACTATACGCGAGTTTGCAGAAGAAATTATTAAGCTAACAGGTACAAAACAAAAAATAATTTTTGAACCTCTACCTCAAGATGATCCTAAACAACGTCAACCTGATATCTCAAAAGCGAAAGAACTGTTAGGTTGGGAACCTAAAGTATCTAGAGCGGAGGGATTGAAAATTACTTATGAATATTTTAAGTCTTTATCGGATAAAGACATTAAACCCAAAGAGTTTAACGAGTATAATAAATAGTTGTTTTGAAAAAGAAAATTCTAGTTACAGGAGGAACGGGATATATAGGATCTCATACTGTTGTTGAACTTCAGCAATTAGGATATGATGTTTTTATTATTGATAATTTAAGTAATTCTAAGATTGAGATCTTAAATCAAATAGAACAAATTACAGGGATTAGACCTCATTTTGAAAAGATTGAAATGTGCGACGAAAATGCCATGATGGAATATTTTTCAAGGCATAATCAAATTGAAGCAGTAATTCACTTTGCTGCTTTTCTACAAGTTGACGAATCTGTTAAACTACCTCTGAAATATTATAGAAATAATTTACAATCTACTCTTAACCTATTAGATTGTATGAAACAATATAATATTAGCAATCTTGTATTTTCGTCGTCATGCACTGTTTACGGGAATCCCGACATATTACCAGTTGACGAAAAAGCACCAGTAAAAAAAGCAATGTCGCCTTATGGTAACACCAAACAAATGTGCGAAGAAATAATCGAAAATGTTTGTAATACCAATTGGTTAAAGGCTGTTACACTTAGATACTTTAATCCAATAGGGGCTCACGATTCTTCATTAATCGGAGAAGTACAACATGGAGTTCCTCATCATCTTATCCCTTATATTACTGAAACAGCATCTGGTAAAAGACAAAAATTAAATGTTTTTGGCGGCGACTACAATACACATGATGGAACTTGCGTTCGAGATTATATACATGTAGTTGATATTGCAAAAGCTCATATTTCAGCAATAGAATTATTATTAAAAAGTAAGAATACATCAGCCTATGAAGTTTTTAACATAGGAACCGGTGTTGGATACTCGGTGTTGGATATTATCAATGCTTTTGAAAAGGCTACAGGAATTAAAATTAATTTTGAGATAGTAGATAGAAGACCTGGAGATGTAGAAGCAGTTTATGCAAACACATCTTTAGCAAATGAAAAACTTTCATGGAAAGCCGAACGAGATATAGAAAATATGATGAAGACAGCTTGGAATTGGGAGTTAGCTCAACAACATAACTAAAAAGATGAAAATATTAATTACTGGTGGCGCTGGGTTTATTGGCTCACATGTAGTGCGTTTATTTGTGAAAAAATATCCGCAATATCAGATTTATAATTTAGATAAGCTTACTTACGCAGGTAATCTTGCGAATTTACAGGATATAGAAAACCAACCGAATTATCATTTTGTAAAAGCTGATATTGTTGATGCTGCTTTTATGAATGAATTCTTTTTGAAAGAATCTTTCGATGCAGTAATCCATTTAGCAGCCGAATCACATGTAGATCGTTCGATAAGTAATCCTACCGAATTTGTAATGACCAATGTATTGGGAACGGTTAATTTATTAAATGCAGCAAAGCAATCGTGGAAAGGTGAATACGATAAACGTAGATTTTATCATGTCTCTACCGATGAAGTGTACGGTACATTAGGAGAAACAGGAATGTTTACCGAAACTACTGCTTATGATCCGCACAGTCCTTATTCGGCATCAAAAGCAAGTTCAGATCATTTTGTTAGAGCTTACTACGATACATATAAAATGAATTGTGTGATTTCTAATTGCTCAAACAATTATGGTTCACATCATTTTCCAGAGAAATTAATTCCTTTAGCGATTAATAACATTAAAAATAATTTGCCGATACCAATTTATGGTAAAGGAGAAAACGTTCGAGACTGGCTATGGGTAGAAGACCATGCTAGAGCAATTGATGTAATTTTTCATCAGGCTAAAGCAGGTAGCACCTATAATATAGGAGGTCATAATGAATGGAAGAACATAGACCTTATTCAACTACTATGTAAAATAATGGATAAGAAACTAGGAAGAGCAGAGGGAGAGAGTGCAAAGTTGATTACCTACGTAACTGATAGAGCTGGCCATGATTTACGCTATGCAATAGATTCGTCGAAACTACAACAAGAACTCGGTTGGACACCAAGCCTACAATTTGAAGAAGGCTTAGAGAAAACAGTGGACTGGTATTTAGCGAATGAAGTTTGGTTAAATAATGTAACTTCCGGTGCATATAAAGACTATTATAATAAACAGTATAAATAATTGTGAGTTGTGAATTGTGAGTTGTAGTTTAACTCAAGATTCACAACTTATAACTCACAACTTCAAAATGGGTTTTTTCGATTTTTTTAAGTCATCATCAAACGAACAAGTGAGTGTCGATTTCTCGAACTTAGGTGTCGATTTGCATTCGCATTTAATTCCTGGTATAGACGATGGCTCGAAATCATTAGAAGAATCCATACAATTAATAAAGGAACTTAATAAATTAGGCTTCCAAAAAATAATCACCACTCCTCATATCATGAGTGATTATTACAGAAATACACCTGAAATTATTTTAAAGGGAAGAGATGTAATACGTGAGGAGTTGAATAAACAGAATATCAATATTCCTTTTGAAGCAGCAGCTGAATATTATTACGATGAATATTTTTTAGATATTTTAAAAGCTAAAAAAGTAATCGCAATTCACGATGAGTTTCTATTATTCGAATTATCATATCTAACCAAACCAACTGGTATCAGAGAACTTATATTCGAAATACAAATGAAAGGATATAAACCTCTATTAGCTCATCCAGAACGCTACCCTTTCCTAGGTATTGGAGATTTTCTTGAATATAAAGATGCAGGTTGTTTATTTCAAATGAATGTACTTTCATTAACAGGGCACTATGGTAGTCATGCACAAGATTTGGCAGAAGTTTTAGTAGATAATCAATTGGTCGATTATGTCGCTACCGATTTACACCACATGCAACATATTCGCCTTATCAATAAGAACGCAAAACATAATGAAAAGCTCTTCGATTTAATTAGCTTTCATGAACTGAAGAATAAAGGGTTGTTGAATTATTCGTAGCGTAGCGCTTCTACAGGATCTAATTTCGAAGCTTTTACTGCTGGATATATTCCTGATATAAGTCCAACAACAAAGCAGATACTGAATCCGCCAAACATCCAGAACCAAGGAATAATAAAACCTCCACCAATTACTAAACTGGTTAAATTACCTATCAGAATTCCTAGAATTATTCCTCCTATTCCACCTAGCTGACAAATTACAATTGCTTCAATTAAGAATTGTCTTCTTATTACTTTTGAATTAGCACCAATAGCTTTACGAATACCAATCTCTCTTGTTCTTTCCGTAACAGAAACCAGCATAATATTCATTAAACCAATAGATGCACCAATAAGGGTGATTAAGCCAATAGCCCATCCAGCAATAAGCAGTACATTTAAATTACTAATAAGTGAATTTGCTAAACTATCACTTTGGGTAATTTCGAAATTATCTTCTTGACGTGTATTTAATTTCCTAATGTTTCTAAATTTTGCTTTTGCTTCTGCAATAGCAGGGTCAAGTAAACGCCCATCATCTACAATAACACTAATGGTGTAGGAGATATTCCCTCCAGCCTTTAATTGTTCCCCCTTTAATAAAGGAATAATACAAATTTTGTCGCCACCAAATCCCATACTAGATCCCTTCTCTTCTAAACTCCCAATGATTCTGAATTTTGTATTTCCAATCATGATGAACTCACCAATAGGACTTTTATTTTTGAAAAGCTTATCCTTAACTTCTTTCCCAATAATTGCTACCGCTGAACCATATTCTTCTTCACCTTGTGAGAACGCGCGACCTAGTGCTAATTTATATCCAGCTGTATTTAAGTATGGAGCAGTAGCTCCCATAATAGTAATATTAGGATTCGTTTTTTCTGAACCATATTTTACTGTGGATGCAAAAGAAGCTGCAAATGAAAGAGATATTTGTGATGGGAATTTATATCGCTCAACAAAATCTTTAGCTTGTTGATAGCGGATAATTTCATGATTTTTTGGACGTGTACCTGAGTTGCCAATTCTTATCCCACCAGCACCTCTATTCCTAATAGTGAAGGAGTTGGCACCCATACTCGCAAAGTTATTTTTGATGGATGAATTCATTCCATCTATGGAGGTCATAATACCTACTAGAGCCATTATTCCTATTGCAATAATTAATGCAGTAAGTACAGTTCTTAACCTGTTGGCTTTAATAGAACTAAATGCAAGCTTGATGTTCTCTTTGTACGTCATGAAGTACTAAGATACGCAATACTAGAATTTATAAACAGTCTAGCAAAAATATTACTTAGGCGCTGAATGAGCTTCCGCAACCACAAGTACTAGTAGCGTTCGGATTACTAAAAGTAAAACCTCTGGCATTTAAGCCATCTTGGTAATCTACTTCTGTTCCTAATAAATATAGACCGTGCGACTTATTTACATAAATCTTAATGCCATCAATGAAAAATTCTTGGTCGTTATCTTGTTTTTTATCGAAACCCAATACATAGGTCATTCCCGAGCAACCCCCACCGTTTACTCCAACTCTTAATCCAAAATCAGCTTCCAATTCTTTCTCAGAAAGCAATTGTTTTACTGCTTTTACCGCATTTTCTGTTAGCGTAACTGGGGTAAATGTCGATTGTTTTACTTCCGATTCCATTCTTCAAACTTAATTGTATTACAAAATTACTTTATTCTGAGTATAATACAAAGGAAATAGGCTTTTGTTTTAGTGTTATCATTCGAATTGAAAAAAGCTTACATTTGCTATCATCTAATATTTATTATGAACTGGCCACTTTTTTTAATGGAATTGCTAAAGCTGATTGTACCAGCTTTAATTGTGTTTTTAACCGCATATTTTGTGTTAAATTCTTATTTAGAGAACGATTATCAAAAACGTCTCTTAGAGATGAAATTAAATAATCAAAATTCTGTTACCCCTCTCAGGTTACAAGCCTATGAACGTTTAACACTGTTTGTAGAAAGAATAAGCTTGCAAAGTATTATTATGAGATCACATCAAACAGGAATGACCGCTAGAGACCTTCATACAGCGATGTTGCAAGATATCAGAGCAGAATTTGATCATAATGTTTCTCAACAAATATTTGTTACACCTCAAACTTGGACCATGATCAAAGCTGTGAAAGAAGAAACAATTAACATCATCAATTTCGCGGCAACAAACTTGCCTCCACAAGCAACAGGACTTGATTTAAGTAAAGCTATTTTTGAAAGCTTAGCAACTTCTGAGAGAAATCCTCACCAAGTTGCCCTATCAATGATTAGAACCGAAGTGCAACAATATTTTTAATGATACTATGAGCGAAGAAAAAAAAATCTTCCAAACCACTTCTGGAATACCTATTAAAGAAGTATATACCGAATCACCCAAACCATTAGAACTTCCTGGTCAGTTTCCTTTTACAAGAGGTATACAACCCGATATGTACAGAGGAAGACTGTGGACCATGCGTCAGTACGCAGGTTTCTCTACTGCTGAAGAATCAAATAAGAGATATCATTATCTTCTACAACAAGGTACAATGGGACTTTCGGTCGCATTCGATTTGCCTACACAAATTGGATACGATTCAGATCATGAATTTGCAGAAGGTGAAGTAGGAAAAGTAGGAGTAGCTATCGACTCCTTGAAAGATATGGAAACTCTTTTTGATGGAATTTCCTTGGAGAACATTACTACTTCCATGACGATCAACGCTACTGCATCAACGCTGTTAGCAATGTATATCGCATTAGCGAAAAAGCAAGGTGCTGATATAAAGAAGATATCTGGAACTATTCAAAATGATATATTAAAAGAATATGCAGCTAGAGGAACTTATATATATCCACCTAAGCCCTCTATGCGATTAATCACAGATATTTTTGAGTATTGCAGTAACGAAGTACCGAAGTGGAATACCATTTCTATTTCAGGTTATCATATAAGAGAAGCGGGTTCAACTGCAGTGCAGGAACTAGCATTCACCTTATCAAATGGTAAAGCGTATTTAAAAGCAGCAATTGATAAAGGTCTAGAAATAGATGTATTTGCTAAACGTCTATCATTCTTCTTCAACTGTCATAATAATTTCTTCGAAGAGATTGCAAAATTTAGAGCAGCCAGAAGAATGTGGGCAAAAATTACCAAAGATTTAGGGGCAAAGGATGTTAGGGCGATGCAGTTGAGATTTCATGCACAAACGGGAGGATCAACATTAAGTGCACAACAACCGATGAATAATATCATTCGTGTGGGTAATCAAGCGATGGCAGCCGTATTAGGAGGCACTCAGTCGTTACACACTAATGGTTATGATGAAGCACTTTCACTACCAACTGAAGAAGCTGCAAAGATTGCTTTACGTACTCAACAAATTATTGCTTTTGAGTCGGGCGTTACAGAAACAGTGGATCCATTAGCTGGTTCATATTTTGTAGAGGAACTTACCGACACGATAGAAGCAGAAGCATGGAAGTATATTGATAAAATTGATGCCATGGGAGGCTCAGTAAATGCAATAGAACAAGGATATATACAAGAAGAAATTGCAAATGCTTCTTATGAGTACCAGAAAGATATAGAAAGTAGTAAACGTATAATCGTAGGGGTTAATAAATTTACAGAACCTGCTAAACCATTAGAAAAAGTTTTTCGTGTCGACGATTCTATTCGCCAAGTTCAAATGGCTAAAATAGAGAAGTTGAAATCTGAGCGTAACCAGCAAGATGTTAATCGTGCTCTTGAAAAACTAGCATTACATGCAAAAGGGCAAGAGAATCTAATGCCTGATATTATTGAAGCTGTAGAGGCTTATGCTACTTTAGGAGAAATTGCGAATACCTTAAGAAATGTTTTTGGAGAATATTAATGTATGAAAGTATTAATTACTAAAGCTTGGTTGTTTTTGTTTGCGCTACTGGTTGCTTCTTGTAGTTCAAAATTAACCCTTACTAAGCAACAAATCACACAATCTAAGATTGATACCAACATTGTTGCCGATGCCGCAATACTTAATTACTACAAATCGTATAAAGTCGCTTTAGATTCTCAGATGAATTCTGTTTTATGCTTTTCTGAAACAGAACTTACTAAGGGTCAACCAGAAAGTAAGCTTAGTAATTTTTTTAGCGATGCAATAGCAAATACCTGTAGAAAAAAAGGCTTCGAATTCGACTTTGCTATGCCAACAACAAATGGTGGACTAAGGGCTTCTTTACCGAAGGGGCCAATCACCATGAGAAATGCATTTGAACTTATGCCATTTGAAAATGAATTAGTGATACTTTATTTAGATGGTGCTTCAGTTGAGAAATTAGCACGTTTTATTGTCGAAAAAGGAGGGCAGCCTGTGTCGGGTATAAATATAGTTTCAGCTAAGAATGCTGAAATAAAAATAATGGTAAACGCGTTGAGTATTGATAAATCGAAGACCTATAGAGTATTAACTTCTGATTATTTAGCTAATGGTGGCGACGGAATAGATGCATTTAAAGAGGCGAAGAGAAGAGATAATACAAACATTAAAGTAAGAGATGCTATCATCTATTACATGAGAGAAGAAAATAAAGCAGGAAAAACATTAAATCCAAACTTAGATGGACGAATTCAAATCGAACAGTAGGAGGAATTTCCTAAAAAACATTGGCTTATTGTCAACCAGCTTGGCACTTACTCCTTGGATTGGAGCAGAAGCAGAAGCAGGGATTGAGAAAGTAACTATTTTGCATACTAACGATGTGCACAGTAGGATAGACCCGTTCCCTATGGACGGTTCCAGAAATGCTGGCTTGGGAGGAGTGGCTAGAAGAGCGACATTGGTGAATCAAATCAGAAAAGAAGAAAAGCATGTACTCTTGTTAGATGCAGGAGATATTTTTCAAGGAACGCCTTATTTTAATTTATACGGAGGAGAACTAGAGCTTAAGCTAATGTCCAAATTAGGGTATGATGCAGCTACTTTGGGCAATCACGACTTTGATAACGGGGTAGATGGTTTTAGTAAACACATGCATCATGCAAACTTCCCCATAATTTGTTCTAATTACGATTTCAGAAACACTTCCCTAGAAGGGAAAACGATTCCTTACAAAGTATTTCATAAGGGGAAGATAAAAATTGGTGTAATTGGCGTTGGTATAGAGCTAGAAGGATTAGTGGAAAAAAAGAATTACGGTGAAACGATATACTTAGATCCAATAATACAGGCGAATAAGTATGCTGCACTATTAAAGGAAGAAGAAAAGTGCGATTTGATTATATGTCTTTCACACTTAGGTTATAAATATAAAGATCAGAAAGTTTCGGATCAGGTATTAGCGAAACAATCGCAACATATCGATTTAATCATAGGAGCACATACACATACTTTTATGACACAACCCGAAGCTTTGAAGAATGCAGATGGTAAGGAAGTTAAGATTTTTCAAGTGGGTTTTGCAGGTATTAATTTAGGTAGAATCGATTATTATTTCGAGAAACAGAGAAACAAAAAGTCGTCGGTTGCGAGTACTTTACTCATTAATAAGGACTTCGATAATATCATCTAAAATGGGATGAAATTTCTACCTCGATTTTCGGAGAAATATGACTAAACAACTAATTTCTGTTTAACATAAATCGCCCAAAAAATCTTTAGAATTGATTTTCAATCATTTAAGTAACAATCCTCGGAAATACTTGTAAAATCAAGGATTTTCACGTATGTTGATAAAATAATTCGGAAGGGTGTTAAAATATTTTTAAGAATTTTTTAACAAAAAAATAGCATAGCGACGCGCAAACGCGGAAATGAAAATGTCAAGTGTTTTTTTTATTTTTTTGTTAAGAAAATTTTTCAAATATTCGTTGTTCCTAAGGAGCTGTAAAAAGCTTCATAACTAAATCAAATTAATTTTTTGCTCAGTAGAATGATAGAGACAAGTACAAATGTTTGGGAAAATTGCCTTAAGATAATTAAGGACAATGTGCCCGCACAAAGTTTTAAGACTTGGTTTGAACCCATCAAGGCGTTAAAACTAGAAGGGACGGTGTTAACAATTCAAGTTCCCAGTTTATTTTTCTATGAATGGTTGGAGGAACATTACGTTAACTTATTAAGAAAGACGATTAAGCACGAACTAGGAGCTGATGCTCGTTTAGAGTACAACATCGTTGTCGATAACGCATCATCAAATAGCAAAGCCCATACTATTAACATACCAGCTTCACCAAATGGAGAATTGAAAAATCCATCAGTGCCTATTCCGGTTACTGTACCTTCTTCAATCCGTAATCCTTTTGTGATTCCTGGTTTGAAAAAGATTAACATCGACTCTCAATTAAATTCGAAATATTCTTTTGATAATTTTGTTGAAGGCGATTGCAACCGATTAGCGAGATCTGCAGGATTCGCGGTGGCTAATAAGCCAGGAGGAACCTCTTTTAATCCGTTAATGATATATGGCCCTACTGGTTTGGGTAAAACTCACTTAATACATGCTATTGGCGGTGCAATTAAAGACCGTTTCCCCGATAAACAAGTATTATATGTAAATGCGGAGAAATTTACACAACAGTTTGTGGAGTCGATGAAAAATAATACCATCAACGATTTCAAAAATTTCTACCAGTTAATCGATGTATTAATTATAGACGACGTTCATAATTTTGCTGGAAAAGAAAAAACACAAGATATTTTCTTCCATATATTTAATGAACTACATCAAACCAATAAACAAATCGTATTAACATCAGATAAAGCTCCAAAAGATTTAATTGGTGTAGAAGATCGATTGTTATCACGTTTCAAATGGGGACTAACAGCCGATTTACAAGTTCCTGATTTTGAAACAAGGATGGCTATCTTATATAAAAAGATGCAATCAGATGGAATTGAATTACCTCAAGATGTTGTGGAATATGTTGCTCATAATATCGATAGTAACATGCGCGACCTCGAAGGTGCGATGGTTTCATTATTAGCTCATTCGACATTAAATAAAAAAGAAATCGATTTGCCTTTGGCAAAACAGATGTTGAAGAACTTTATAAAAAATTCAAATAAGGAAATCTCTATAGAATACATACAGAAATTGGTTTGTGAATATTTTGAAGTACCAGTTGAGATGTTAAAATCTCAAACTCGTAAGAGAGAAATTGTTCAAGCTCGCCAAATTTCTATGTACCTAGCTAAAAGTCACACTAAATCTTCTTTAAAATCAATTGGGATGCATTTCGGTGGAAGAGATCACTCAACTGTAATCTATGCGTGCCAAACGGTAGAAGATCTAATTGATACCGATAAGAAATTTAGAGCATACGTAGCTGATATCCAAAAGAAACTTAAGCTTAGTTAATAAGCATTCACTAGATACTAGACTTAATTAAACAGTCTAGTATCTGGTTTCTATACCACTTTCCTTGAGTGGTAAAGTGAAACTAAAAGTACTTCCTTTCCCTAGCTCAGAACGTACCGAAATCCTTCCTCCATTTTTTTCTATAAATTCTTTACAAAGGAGAAGTCCTAAGCCTGTGCCTTTTTCAGCATTAGTCCCCATAGTACTATAGTTATTCATCCCAAAAAGTTTTCCGATATTCTCTGGATCGATACCTATACCAGTATCACTTACCTCAGTTAAACTGTAATTGCCTTTTATGGTTGAGCTTAATAATATTTGATGATGTGGGTGACAATATTTAATAGCATTTGAAATTAGATTTCTGAATACTAGATCTATCATATTTCGGTCGGCGAAGACGATGGAGTTTTCGGGGATGTTGTTTATAATTACTAATGATTTCTCGGAAATTTGATTCTCCAGATGATTAATCTGCATAATGGAGATTAATCTTAGATTAATAAACTCTGGTTGTATACGCTCTCCTTTAAGTTGAGTGCGCGACCAATACAATAAATTTTCTAGTAAAGAAGATGTCGATTTTATTTCTGAATTCAGTATTGGAAGATGTGTCTTTAGCTCAGATTCTGAGATTACTTTTTGGTCGAATAAACTCATCATCTCTTTTAAACTAGTAATTGGTCCTCTAAGATCGTGAGCAATAATAGAAAACATTTTATCCTTAAGTTGATTTAACGATAATAATTCTTCTGATTGTTTTTTTAAGATGATATCTGATTTTTTTCTTTCCGTAATATCTCTGAAAAATAAAATAACACCACTATATATTGTATTTTTTTCGAACAGAGGGTTAATAGAAATTTCATAGCATAAGTCTCCAACAACGAGTTCTGCTGTAGATTGTACACGCTCTGAAATTTTTGATGCGAAGTCGCGATCTACCTTAATATACTGGTCGTATTTATCACCTACCTTAATAGTTTTATGGTATAAAGAGTTTATGATAGATTTTAACTTGGTGTTCATGTCTATAATCCTATCTTGATTATCTAACACTAAAATTCCATCGTTTAATTCTTCAATAACTTTATCTCGAGCAACTGGAATAATGTCGAATAGTTTTAATTGTACTAAACCAAAACTGGTTAGAATACAGGTAATACTAAATGCGTAAGGAGTTAAATCGATATAACCTAAAGGACGATAATCGAATAAATAGGAAATATTTACAATCCAAGGAATTAATGCGGCTAAAACAATAACATAGTTTTGCTTTCTGTAGACCTTGTCTGCTTTTACAAATTTATTAATTAATAAATAGAGTCCAGATATAAGTAGTGTGTAGAAAAATATGGTATGAATAATATACCAGGGTCCGATATCTAAACTAAGTAAAGGGAAAGGACCTGTGTTATCAATACTAATCGATTTGTAGTAGAGATGATGATAATCGTTAGTCCATACCGCTATAAAAGTTATCGTGGGAATTGTATAAATCAACACCTCTCTTTTTATGGTGAGCCAATGATTTTTTCCAATAAACTTTACAATAAATTGCAGCCACATGGCTGGTAAAAATGCTACACCAATGTATTCTAGTCTTAGCCAAAATATCATGCTAAAGTAATCTCTCGAAGAAAGTTCTAATGCATAAGCAATACACCAAATGGAGATACCAAAAGTAATAAAGGAAAATTGTCTTACTGCTTCACCACTTCTGCGGAGAATAATAATAGACATTATAACCGATGCGATTCCACAAATAAGTAGAGATATGGAATAAACATTAAAATGCATAATGTTGGGTTGTTGTTAATTTTAGATATGCTTTACATATCACCATCCACCGCTTGCTCCACCACCACCAAAACTACCTCCGCCAAAGCCACCGAATCCACCTCCGCTACTACTTCCCCCACCGAATCCTCCGCCACCAAATCCACCACCTCCTATAAAAGGTGGGAAAAATCCACCACCACCTCGAACTCCTTTTCCATCTATAGATTGATATTTTCTACTTCTGCCTGCGATAAATATGAAGACAACAAATAAAATAATGATTAGGGTAAATGGAATGCCTTTTTTCTTCTTGTAATGATCTGCTTTATATTCTCCAGCCGCAAATTTGAAAATTGCAGTACTTGCTAAATCAAAACCCTCGTAAAAATTACCAGCTTTAAATGCTGGCTTCATTTCTTTCTCAATAATACGTTTACAGATAGCATCGGGAAGTACGCCCTCTAAACCATAACCAGTTTGTATGGTCATCTTTTTTTCCTCTAAACCCACTAAGATGAGAACTCCGTTGTTTTTCTCGGCTCTACCAATTCCCCATGCATTGGCTAAGCGTACTGCATAGTCGCTAACCTCATATCCCTCCAAACTTTTTACTATAACAATTGATACTTGAGTCGATGTAGAATCATTATAGGCTACTAATTTACTTTCTAAACTAGAAATTTCTTCAGCACTTAGTAAAGACCCAAAATCATTGACAAGACGATTTGATTTGGCAGGAAATTCCTGAGCAAAACTAATAGAACTGATCGAAAGAACTATGAATAGAATTATATACCTAAGAAAATGCAATCTCATCTGGAAGTTCGTTTTTATCGTCTTTATCATAAGGGAAAAACTGCTTTAATTGTTCCCCAACTTTAGCAATACCTTGTTTTAAGCCTTCAGCCATTTCTGATTTTTTGAAATGAGCAACCATAATATCTTTTGTACTTTCCCAGAAGTTATCAGGTATTTTTTCATTAATTCCAGAATCGCCAATGATTGCAAATTTTCTATCTTCAATGGCAAGGTATATCAACACTCCATTTCGGAGCGCGGTCTCATGCATTTTCAACTTGTTGAAATGATAAACTGCGCGGTCCATTACTTCGGTCTCTTTGCATTTAGCTTCCACAAAAACCCGAATCTCTCCAGAAGTATTAAATTCTGCAGCTTGTATTGCGAGTTTTACCTCTTCTTGTTCTTCTTCGGTAAGTAAATGACTAGCCATTGTTAGAATTTTACTTCTGGTACTTTTTCTGCACCAGCATCTGCTTCGAAATAACCTTTTTTACTGAATCCAAAAATCCCAGCAGTAATGTTATTAGGGAATGATCTGATTTTAGTATTATACTGTTGTGTTACTTCGTTGAATTTATTTCTCTCTACTGTAATGCGATTTTCAGTGCCTTCCAATTGAGCTTGTAATTCTAAAAAGTTCTGGTTTGCTTTTAAGTCAGGATATTTTTCAACTACTACTAGTAATTTAGATAATGCTGATGTTAATTGACCTTGTGCTTGTTGGAATTGTTGAATAGACTCTGGAGTTAATTTACTTGGATCTACATTAACAGATGTTGCTTTAGCACGAGCTTCTGTAACAGATGTTAATACGTCTTTTTCGAAATTAGCATAGCCTTTAACAGTATTCACTAAGTTTGGAATTAAATCGGCACGTCTTTGATAAACGTTTTCTACTTGTGCCCATTGGCTACTCACCTTCTCGTCCAATTTAACCATTGAATTATATCCACATCCGCCGAATAATACTACTAATAATACTATACCGACAATAATTAATAAATTTCTGTTCATTTTCTTTTCAGTTTTTTACTACTCAAATGTATAAAAAAATAAACTACTTTTGATTTATATGTAAGATAAATACTTACCATGATAAAAGAACTCGAAATTGTTACACAACCAGATTTTCTTTATGATGAACTTCATCTACGAAGATTAATCATTAATAAAATCAATATTAATGATGCAGACCTCAATGCATTCCAAGTTTTAAAGAGGTCTATTGATGCCAGAGCAAAAGTTGTAGTTTATCGATTAAAGGTATTGGCATATATTGGAGAAGAATTCATTCCTGTACAAAATTTCAATTTCATAGAACAAAATGTATCTCAGTTTAAAACAGCCCATATTATTGGTGCTGGTCCAGCTGGATTATTTGCAGCATTAAGATTAATAGAGCTTGGAATAAAGCCAATACTGTTTGAGAGAGGTAAAGATGTTAAAGAACGTAGGCGAGATTTGGCTTTAATTAATAAAAGTTTAGAAGTGAACCCCGAATCGAATTATTGTTTTGGAGAAGGAGGTGCTGGTACCTATTCGGATGGTAAACTATATACACGTTCTACAAAAAGAGGTGAGGTTGATCGCATTTTAAATCGTTTTATACAACATGGTGCCGACCCCGACATTGCCATAAACACTAGACCCCATATCGGGACAAATAAACTCCCTCAAATCATTCAAAGCATGAGAGAGAGGGTGATAGAATGTGGTGGAGAAATCCACTTTAATGCTAAACTTACGGACATTAGCATCATCAATAATAAAATAAAATCAATAACTATTAACGAATCGCTTATACATAAAGTTGATGCAGTAATATTAGCAACAGGTCATTCAGCACGCGATATTTATGAGCTTTTGCATATGAAGGGTGTTAAAATCGAAGCAAAAGCATTTGCTTTAGGAGTAAGAATAGAACACCCACAAGCATTAATAGATAAGGTTCAGTACCATTGCGAATCGCGACCGAACAGCTTGCCTCCAGCTTATTATAATATAGTGGAACAAGTCAATCAGAAAGGAGTGTTTTCTTTTTGTATGTGTCCAGGGGGGATTATCGCACCCTGTGCTACCAATCATGGCGAGGTGGTCGTAAATGGATGGTCGCCATCCAAAAGGAATAATCCATTCGCGAATTCTGGATTAGTAGTTCAAATCGATTTGCAAGACATTCCAAATTTTGAAGATCCATTGTCGGCTTTGCGCTATCAACATGCTGTAGAGCAAAAGGCCTTTGAATTCGCAAATCAGTCAATTAAAGCACCAGCACAACGTATTGTTGATTTTGTTGAGAATAGAGTATCGAGTACCTTGCCAAAGAATTCGTACATACCCGGACTTACCTCCAGCAATTTATCAGAGGTATTGCCATTGCATGTATCAAGCAGATTGAAAAAGGCATTGCCTGTTTTTGGTAAAAAGATGCCTGGTTATTTTAGCAACGAAGGAGTGTTGGTAGGGGTAGAATCGCGCACATCTTCCGCTGTGAGGGTGCCAAGGGATAGAAATAGTTTGCAACATATAGAGGTGGAAGGCTTATTTCCATGCGCAGAAGGAGCGGGTTATGCAGGAGGAATTGTTTCTGCAGCTATTGATGGAGAAAAATGTGCAGAGGCTATTGGAACATTTTATAACAAATAGTGTTTAATCATATTATTATGGAAAGAATAGTATATAGAAAAGAAATCATAAAGAACGGAATCAGTTTTGGTTCAGTGCTTGCAATTGTAATGAGTTGGGCTTTAAACAAATCAATAATTTGGGCGATAGTTCATGGTTTGTTAGGTTGGATATACGTAATCTATTACATTATTAGATATTATTAAATGAAAACGGTAGTTATTGGAGCTAGTGATAACCCAGAAAGGTATTCGTATAAGGCTATTAAGTTATTGCTTCATGCAAATCACGAAGTGGTTCCGGTGAGCAATAAAAAAGCCGAAGTGTTTGGCATTCCTATACAGACTATTGATACAATAGAAGAAGGGGTTGATACGATTACTTTGTATGTAGGCCCGCAAAACCAGCCTTATTACGAAGATTACATTTTAAAAACGAAACCAAGAAGGGTAATATTTAATCCAGGTACGGAAAATCCAATTTTGGAAGAAAAACTTCAAAAAAACGGAGTTTTTACGGAAGAGGCCTGCACCTTAGTCCTATTAAGCACGGGTCAATATTAGTTTATATCTCTATTTATCAGGTGAATTAAGAAATTACTTTCAATTTCATTTGTACATTTCATTTTTCTTAGTACTTTTGCAACCCCAACAAAGGGAAATAGTTCTTTTTTTATCTTTAATTGAGTCTTTTTAAATTTTAACTTACTGCAAAACAGTATGCTAAGTAGAGATTAAAAAAAAGTTAAATTAAATATTTGGAAAGAGGGAAAACATTTCTACCTTTGCAGTCCCCAAACGAGGGGTATTTATGTGGATGGAATAGAGGAGTAGAAAAAAGGGTTAAAAAGGTTGGTAAAAAGAAACGGGTGGATCGAGACCACGACTAACAGCGATACGAGACAGAAGGTTTCGTAAA
>CALSAQ010000005.1:0-241454 GCA_943372995.1 Sphingobacterium thalpophilum
TTTGGAAGCAGCAGTTTATAAGCGTTGCGTCTGCAAGTCTATTTAGATTTTCTGCGGCAGTTGTAAGTTTATATCAAGCTTCTTCGGGTATAGAACATGTTACTAAATTAGAATTTGTAGTTAATAACGTGGTTATACAATCGGTAACACTACCCTACAATCAAAACTGGTATACCTACTGCGGTTATTGGGAGAAACCAAATGGTGTAAGTACCGTAACTTTAGAAATTAGACAGGTACAAAATAATCCAATCTATTTGGGTACAGATTATGGAATTGATGATATTTCTTTTTCTGCTGTAGAGATACCAGATTCAGAGTTTGAATTAGCAGAAGATTTTTGTGATGTTGGTGGCTCAACAATATTAATAGCAAGTAATCCAGAAGCAGGTAATATGTATCTTTGGTACTTTGGGAATGGCGAAACACAATTAAGTGCAGTTCCTTATGTTCAGAGATTTTTCAATGGACACTATCAGATTTCATTAACTGTTACTAACCCTTGTGGTGGAAGTTCAACAACCATCCACAACATGTTTATACCAGGTCATTACGAGAATTATAATGAAAATTGTTGTTTACAAACTATGTCGTATGATGTATCAACAGACCTAGATCTCACCGCAACAATAACAAATTGGACTAGTGCACAAAGCATAAATGCTACGGTATCTATAAAACCATACAAAACGCTTAACATCACAGGGACTACTATTTCATTTGGCTTAAAAGGGAAAATCATAGTAGAGCAAGGTGCTACATTGGTGATCACAAATAGCACTTTGGGCGGTATAAATACTGGTACTTGTCATGGAATGTGGGAAGGAATAGAAGTTTGGGGAAATGATGCTGAGTTGCAAACGACAACCTATCAAGGAAAATTAGTGATTACAGGAACCTCGCAAATTAATGATGCTCATAAAGCGATTTTCGTGGGAAAAAGAAATAATTGCTACGATTTCGTACTTACCGACCCCGAATCATGTCCAATTAATGATCCTGAATTTGAGAATGGCTTTGGAGGTGGAATTATAGATATACAAGGTGCTACATTTAATCGTAATGGTATAGACATACAAATAGTTCCGTACAGCCCAGCATCTTTTCAAACTGTTCATCCGATGATAATCAAAGGAAACAACTTTGCAGGGGGTATAGCAAAAGATCCTAAGTATGTACATTACAGACCCACAGATCCATTTCAATATAGGTGGAGCTACCCTAATATTAATAATTTATATTATGCACCTGCTTCTGTAGATCAGTCTGGTCGCACGCCAATCCACATTAAAATGTATGGAGTACGAAATAATCTAGATTTTCAGGATAATGTTTTTGATAATGCGGAGTCTGGAATTGAAGCAGTTAATTCTCAGTTTAATGTTACGAAAGCAACCACAGGGAATGATTTTAAAAACATGAAATTTGGTATCAGTATTTTAAACCCTATAGCTTCTACGCTGTATCCACACACCATAACAGAGAATAAATTTAATAAGATGGTGAATGCTATTCGAATTATTAATGGTAGATATGAAGTAATAAGAAACAATCAATTTGGCTCTAGTAACTTTCCAGTTTCAACACAAGAAGATAACAGACTAGGTATTTATTTACAAAATACAGCCCTATTTAATGTGACTGATAATATTTTTTTCAAAATAGACAGCGCCATTTATGTTGCAGAATCAGGTATAACGGGAGGCTGGATTGATTCGGATCCACAAGGAAATATATTTGATCGTTGTCATCGAGGAGTGACCACTGATGGTAATAATGAAAATTTACAAATACGATGTGGAATCTTCACAAATATAGGTTGGGGATATTTTGAATATGACCACAAGAATTGGGATGTTAGTGGAACTTTGACTGACCAAGGAGGAACGACAGATTATAAAGCACCTGCGGGCAATGAGTTTTACCCTCCAGGATCAAAAGATATTACAACTAGTACTAGTTTTACCTATAACAGACATCGTTGGGGAATATTGGGATCGGGTGATTTATCAATTTTACCAACAGATGCAGGCACAAGTACATTTACAATTAATAACACATCAATAGATAAAACTACCTACTCATGTTCAACAGAAGAACCTTGCGATCCATGTGATAGACCTATTAATGACAACACTCAAGAAAAACAACAACTCGAAAGTGATTACGAGGATATGTTATTGGTGTTAGATGATAACAATACTTCACTGTTATTAACTGAAATAAATAATTTCAATCTCAATTCAGAGCAGTTAAAAGATTTATTGATAGCAAGTTCTCCTTTATCGGATATTGTTGTTGCTGCCTTACTCGAAAATTATAACCGATTAACACAAGCTCATTTTGTAAGTGTGATGGAGTACAACCTTCCAATGAGTGCAGAATTGTGGCCAGTGATGGAATATATTGCCACCTCATTTACTACAGCCAATGCTGCATTTATCGCCAATAAACAATTTAATGCAAATTCTCACCCGACACTTAGCTCGATTGAAAGAGACTATATACGAGTGATGAATAAAAGACAGCACCTCATTGCTCAAGCGGTAAAATTAGAAGCAGATACGAACGAAACAAAAGCGATGATTCGTTTACTTTCTGAAGAAAATGAAAATAAACAATTAGCCGTTGGTACATACCTTTCTAAAGGAAATACCAGTTCGGCATCTTCGTATATGACGAGTGTAAATACCAACGATCAAGCAGATGCAGATTGGGTTGAATTAAGTACTATTTTACTAACGCTACAACAAAATGGAAAAGATTGGTTTGCAATCGACAGCATACAACAAGCTGCCATTAGACGCATTGCTCAAGGGGACGGAAAAGCTGCATTAGGTGCAAAAGCGGTGCTACATTTAGTGTTCCATGAGGAGATTTATATAGATAATCAAAATACTACATCTTCGTTAAGAACACCTAAAAAGAACCTCATTAAACTGGTTTCTGAAAAAGAAAATACTTTAATGTTGGCATATCCAAACCCAAGTTCATCAATCATTAATATTCCGTACAGAATGACCGATAAACATGGAAGTATGGAAATTAGAGGTATTCTTGGTAATTTAGTAGAAACAAAAAGTACAGATAAGGGGTATAACCTTATTACGATAGATGCTAGTTATTATGCACATGGCATTTATTTTATTACTTTGAGAGACGCTACAGGTAAAACTATTGCATCACAGAAAATTAGTATCCAACATTAATGAATAGAATAAAACATACAAAGAAAATAACTAGGCACATGTGCCTAGTTATTTTCTTTTGTTTAAGCTCGTTAGTTACCAATGCACAAAGTGTTAATGTGGTGGGTTGTAAAGCTGGAAATGTAACACACAGATTAAATACATACAATAACGAATTAATTTACATATATGGAGATTATGATATTTGTAATGTTACTATTAATGGCTTTGGCTTATGGAATGATACTATTTGGAAACCATTCCCTCAGGGTGTAGATGCTAATGGCAACGGTCTACCGTATGCATTTGCTATGTATCAAAACAGTTTGTATGCTGGTGGAAACTTCCTGACCATAGGTGGTAAGACTACCAATAAAATTGCTCGATGGAATGGAGTTCAATGGGACAGTGTAGGTAAAGGTTTAGATGATCAACATCCTGTAGAAAAAATTAATGCACTTACTGTATATAAAAATGAATTGTACGTCGCAGGCAGATTTAGGCAAGTAGATGGGGTTACGGGCTATCAACAAATAGCAGTTTGGAACGGAACATCTTGGAGAAAAATTGGGGGACTACAAGGTTCAATTCCTTGGGTAGAATGCATGGCGGTGTACAAAGGTGAATTATATGTTGGAGGAGTATTTGCAAAGGCGGGTTTTACTAATACCAGTTTTATTGCTCGATGGGATGGTCAAACATGGAGATCGGTGGGTAAAGGAACAAATGCAAGAGTTGCGGCAATGACTGTTGATACCGTTAGAAACATTTTATATGTATCGGGTGATTTTAATAGAGTGCACGATACGCTTAAATGTAGAGTAGCAGCATGGGATGGTACTACTTGGTCAGCGGTTGGAAATGATACCATATTTCCAAGTAATGTAGAGGCGATGGAAATATATCATGGATATTTATATGCAGGTGGTGGTGGAGTGAAAATGGATCAAAAAGAAACATTGTTTGCTCGATGGGATGGTCAAACATGGGAACCTTTTTCTGGTTTTAATGGTCCAATCGGTTGTTTGAAAACCTATAATGATGAATTGTATATTGGAGGTTTTTTCACTAAAATCAATAACGATAGTATTCCATATTTAGCTCGGTATTATAGCCCTGATAGTGTGATTATCGGTATCGATCAAAATAAATTAGTAAAGCATGTGTTAGACGTGTATCCTAATCCTACGGAGAATACCTTACACATCAAATCAGAAAAGAATTTTCAAAAATATATTATCACCGATATACAAGGAAAAAAGATACTGGAGATAACACAGCCAAAAATGAAAACAATCGACATTTCTAATCTTGCGAAAGGCACATACTTCATACAGGCATATACAGAGACCCATAAAATGTTTGTTGCTCAGTTTGTTAAACAATAGGATTAAAAATCTATTCATTCTTCACATACTTCCCCATTTGAACTCGCAGAAATACATCTATATCTGTTGTCTTAATTTCTAAAAGCTCAGCAATTGCCTGAATTAATTTATCATGTTCGGCTGGAGTATCTAATAGTTTTTTTATTTCAATTACTCCGCCTTTATCATAGGCTAATTGACAAAGAATTGCACCTGTAGTGTAATACGCTGCAAATTGCCAACCCCACTTTTTATTTAAGATATCTTCAAATGTTATGGTGTCATTATTGGCAAGTTCTTGTGCAAGTATTTTTGCTCTTTCCTCGAATGTCTTTTCCATTGCCCCTCCTATCCAAGTTGCAAATCCTTCGTCTATCATTCCGTGTCTGCTTTTATTTTCGACAATTAAATGAACAAATTCGTGAGGATACCATTCTGAATCGAACCCACTGAATAAAATTCTTCTGTCGTTCATTCCCATTCCAGTAGTGTATCCTATGAAGAAGAAATCGAAGCCAAGAAGTTTCCCTAATTCATCTCCGTTTTTTGTAATGTAGTAGTCGAACGGTTTCCAGTCGGGAAAACCAAATTTTAAAGCAACACTGTCGCAAAACTGATGTGCTTTCTTTGCTAAGGACTTATTGAACTTATGTTCTGGAGGATAAATAAAAGTTATCTTACCAAGAGTTTTTCTTTTCCAGTATTGCGTTTGTATGGGCAGTGCATTTTTTAATCTCCATTGATTATTTTCTTTTACTGCATAAATTTTAGTGATACACCATGGATTTGATTTATTATGATTATCCCCAAGACCTTCGGCATTAAAGAGTGTTCTTATTGCATAGTTCTCCCCTTCTTTTTCAATGGATAGAATAGTCGGGGTGTAATAACTTAATATTTCGGTGGAAGGAAATAGATAAATAATAGATCGGGTAAAATCAAAATCACTGTACTTCTTTTTTTCTGCTTCGTTCCAGTATGGATTGTTATATATACTGTCGGGTGTTGAGTTTAAATAATTTGTCCACAAAGAAAGGATCTCTTTTATTTCATACTTCGAAGTGTCGACGCGTGCATGTATGGTAATGTCTACACTTGTCTTTTGGCCATAAACGAAACTGCTAATCAGTATAGCTGTTAGTATTAAAATTCCTTTTTTCATGTTCTGTACTATTACATCACCCCTAAATGTACGCATTACTGGTTTTGAGTCAAACAAAAAAAGCTGTTCGTTTGAACAGCTTTTTCTTTAATCATGTGCGCTACAAGGGACAAATTTCGAACCTCAAAGAAGACATCAAGAGTATTCTCAGATTTGAAATTCATTAACAATGGCAAAGTTAAATCACAGTTAGGAACTTTATACTAAATTGATTAAGCTTTGTTCCTGCTTTTTTCAACGATTTTGTTTATTTCAGCAATAATATCAACAATTTCCCATTCACTAGTTTCCTTATTGAATCTGAGAAAATTATCAGTCGTTCCATTTTTATTTGACTGAAAAGTCTTTAGGAAATCTATAGCCTTATCTAACGATTTTAAGCATGTTTCCTCAGACACATCTCCCTCTAGCTTAAAGTCAAAGTAATTATTCTCCTCTAATTGTACTTTAATTCCAAATGAAAGATGTCTTTTCTCAATACTTGTTGAAGTAATATGGTTTATTTGTATCTCTCTGCATTTTCTCCAAATATACACCACTGTAGTCTTTACCGTATCCCATATTGCTGATCCTGCAAGCCCAACAATCAAATTCTTAGTCACCTCAGAATTCAGCCAAACATACGTTTGTAACATAAACTCTTCTTGTGAAGCTTGAAATGAACCAGTTTTATCAAATCGGCTCAGTTCTAAGTTGCTCTTAGCAAGAATACTTTCTAATTCGGTTATATCATTACCATCAACAACTCCTGTGTAATAGGTAATATGAATTACATTGTCTCCTCCTTTAATCGTATTATATTTGCTTTCCATATCATCAAGATACTTCTCTATCTCATCTTCTGTTGAATCAGGGGATAGTTGTTTGTGTACCTCCTTATAAGCTTCTCTATTAAACATACGACAAAGGTCAGGAGTTATTTGATAGAAAAAAAATATTTTACATTTTAGTTCAAAATCCATAAAACTTAAAGTGTATTTTTATTTCACAACAAAACCAGAATATTATGCTCTCAAATTTTTTTAGAATAAATATGCCATATGGCTTAGCAAAAAATAAAAATGGCGAATGGATGGCCTTTAATAGAGACTATATGCCAATAGGATTTAACGATAACTCTAAGCAGTATGAGTTGAACTTAAACGAGGACATCGGTTATCCTGTTCATACTGGCTATAATGGTTTGAACGAGGCTGTTCTAGAAATGTTATCCAGTAATTCTAGCCCATCTGAACGTGATCAAATGGGACACATTACTAAACTATGGCTATATGATGATTTATCTAGCCCTATTAAAAATGGGAAACATTGGCCTGCATATATAAAAAAGCTAAAAACCCTTTCTAAGCTTCAAAGGAAATAAAATATTATGTTTTCATAATAATTGAAGTAACTTGTGTGTAACCTAACTTTTAAGCTATGATTTTCACTACACTTCATGAAGTTCAAAATTGGTTTAATAATCAAACCTTCATCGTTGAAGATACTGCATTTATGTATAAGTTTATTTATGAAACTCTTAATATCAATTCTTTCCCTCCATCTCTTCATAAATATTCGATTATTAAAGAAAATGATAAGTTTTATTTAATTCTTGATCCCAAGCTTACACCAAATAGACTTATTATAGATGTTTTTGATAAACAAATATATTCAAGTAGAACTATCTTAACAGATGAGTTTACTACAAAACCCTCTGTTATTCTGCTAAAGAAGATTTAGTGAATTCTCCTGTAGAATCTACTGTGTATTGCAAAAAGCAAAGGATTTTTGCAATACATCTATTTTAAGGAAAAATCCTTATTAAATATTATTGGAATTAGCGGCAACCGCTTGGGCTTTTGGGGCTGGTAGAACTTGTTCAATAAGTACTTGCCTTAATTCTTTAGGATAAAAACTAATAATATCTTCCTTTTCATCCCCTAATTTTTTGATAGTTGATTCCCCAACATTACTTATTGAAACTCTATACATTACGAAGTTGGTCCTACAGCAGAGTATAGGGCTGTGTGTTGTAAAGAATATTTGATTTAATGAGATATCTGGCTTTTCAATCAAATTTAAAAGTACATGTTGAACTAACTCTAATTGATACTTTGGAGATAAATTCAATTCTAGTTCCTCAACTAAAAGAATTTTAGGCTTCTTTTCAGCAATTTTTGCTAAAATGAAAATGATTTGCTGTATACCAGTTCCAAAATTTTCCATTGGAAATCTCTTTTTCGCACCATTGGTTAGCAATACTTTCAATTCATTTCTATCTCTTCCAAACTCAAATTTCATATCCGAAATTGGAGAGTTTACTTCATTCTTTTTGAAATGATCATCACCACTAGGTTTAAATTCTCCAATTTGGGAAACTAGCTTTCGATAGTCTTCATACCTATATGAATCCATAGAATAATTATGCATCCAGTTTTTAAAATTAGAAGGTTCTAAATCTTTGATGTTCCCATCCTCCTTTTCAGAACTGAAATACCTATTATTATCAAGAAAAACTACAGAATTATTAAGTGAATTTAAAATCGAACGAATCGTATCATATCCTGATGCGGTAAGGGTAGCAATCGTAGGGAAATAACTTTTGGCTTCTAGGTTATATATTTCAATTCCATTTATTACAACAGAATCAGTAAATATTTCAGATGTAAAATCATCAATTCCTTTAATATTACCACGAATGGTCATTATAAATTCGTTAGCATCAGGAAAGAAAGCTGCTTTAAAAAAACCAAATATCTCAGGAGTTAGAGTACCTGAAATCATTGTTCCATTGATTTCTACATCAACCTCAAAATTGATTGGAGTATTCCATTCATTATTCTTAAACAAGAAAGTTTGATTCTCAATTATCCCCATCCAAAAACCACTTAACTGCTTGCTCGGTACAGATATTTGCTTTTCATCAAATCGAGAAGAGTCAAATGATGTTATATCTCCACTAGGATCTATCTTTGAGCTAAATAATAGCTCAATAAATTTTAAAAAATTTGACTTACCAGAGTTATTATGACCAAAAATCATATTTACTTGGGAGAAGTCCTCTATCGTTTGATCTGTAATACTTTTATAATTCTGTATTCTTATCTTTTTAAGTTTCATAACACTTTAATTTAGTTTTTAGGTATATTCTTCGTAACATTCTAATATTTCCTTTGTCAACTTTGAATATTTTGATTTATTAATACTCTCATCATTTAGATTAGACAAAAGAAGCATGTGCAATTTTATAAAAATATCTGTGTATTTAACACCTTTAAATAGTGGATATGACTTGTTTATAATTACTTTATTACCCTCCATTTTACAAGCTGGAAAAAAATCCTTTTTATAATCCCATGTAGATACTTTTACATTATATTTTTTATCTCTAAATAATATAGATTTTGATATTTTTTCTTGTGATTTTGAATCTTTATATTCTGATGCCGATTCTGATGACAATGAAGAAATGAGTGACATTTGTCTTTTTACAACTGGCTCTTCTTCCAAATATTCTAATCTTTTAATTTTAGTCTCACTTTGCTCCCTACTATATTCGCTTTCTTTTTCGAGTTGGGTTGAATGATGTGCAAGTCTTGATATTATAAATTCTTGTAGACTAACAAGATCTTGATCATAATAAAAATCTGTTCGTGATACATTTATCAAATCGTTTAATCCCTCAACTATTAAGACTTCTCCCGTTAACCATTGGAGCCTTGACCTTGCACCTTTAACCTCCGTTCCAAGTCCGTAAGCAGTTCTTTCTCCAACACCAACATTTAAATTTCTTCTCTTAAGAGCCCTTGCTTCAATTGGTCTAACGGCTTTTTTATCCGTTAAAATAAAATATTGAAATTTAATTTTTCCAATTGTATATAACTCATTTTTTATCTCTAATTCTCTATTTTTTTTCCCAGGGTTAAATTTTAAAGAATCACCATTAATTTCAAGTAATGTACTTCCATAAAGTCGCCTTAGCAATTGACTATTGTTTAAAAAAACCTTAAAAGAAAGATTTGGTGAATATTTAGAAGTTAATATATTAAATCTTTGATCTTCATACTCTAAGGGCAAATCTTCTTCTAGTCTCCATTTAATTTTTTCCAATCCTTCTAATGAGCGAATAGAATGTCTTAAGTTTTCATCTCGTTCAGATTCAAAAAAGAAAAAATTTGCTAAATCAGTAAATCCAGTAACAACTATTCGAGTAAAACTTTCATTAATTTTCGATCTATCTATTTTTGAACCACCTTCAATAGGAATTTCACTTATTTCTACCAACTGTCCAGATGAAAAATATTTATAACAAGGAATACTTGCATACATTGTTCTATCGGAGTTTTTCTTCTTCGACTCAATTCTGTAATTTCTGAAATAGGGAAAAACAGAAAGAAATCCAACCCCGAATTTTCCTACCATTTGTCTATTTGATGCAGTATTTGATTTATCTTTTTCTCTTTTAGCACCCGCAATTCTTAGAAAGAAATCAAACTCTTCCTCTGTCATTCCTTTTCCGTTATCTTCAATAATTATTTCCTCTTTCCGTATATCTATAGTTATACGTACCTCGCTTGCATCGGCATCATAACTATTTGTTATAATTTCTTTTATAGATGCAGGAAAATTATCATACGTAGATTCACTAAGAATTTTCACAATTCTTTTATCAACTGTAATGCTTTTAGGCCATACGTTTGTTTTTGAAGCCACTTTATATCCCAATAATTAATACTTCTCTATTATTTTTTGCATCTCCATTTTGATGATTAAGAGCATATTTATAATGTAAACTATGCGTTTTAACCCTTTTTTTGAACTTTTTGAGTAATTTAGTAATGAAATCAATTGATGGTTCTCCACCTTTTTTATAAGATAAAACTATTGTACTATCTCTAAACTTCTCAAATAAATTCTCAAATGACTCCCTAATCTCCGAAATTTTGAAGTCATTTTCAAAAAAATCTCTATTTAAACGTTTATTCTTAGTATTGGGGTCAATAAATTCTTCCCAGTTATTGTAATTCGCAATACCTTCTAAGAAATGATAACAATGTAAATAATCTGATGATTCGTGATAATCCTTTTTACTAAAATAAGGCGGATCTAAGTAAACCAAATCATACCCATATGGATCTATATCGAATACAGATTCATTTATAGATGTGCACTTTTTTTTGTTAAAAAAAACTAAATCATTAATTTCATTTGTAAATTGTTGTATATAATGTTCAAATGGCTTTTCCCAAGTTGTTTTGTTTCCAAAATTTCTTTCAACATCATTAATTCTTAAATTGAGATTATTTCTATGAAATAAATTAAATGGCCTTTTTATAATACAAGATTGAAAGAGTGCATAATATAAAAGTGATTTCTTATGATCTAGGATTGCCCTTGAATATCCTTTAAAATTATTGATATTGGCTATAACAGTATCAAGCCATTTATTTTCTTCATCTAAATAATAGATATTCTTAAAGTTTCTCTCAATTGTATCTCTATATTCAACGTCTGGCTGTTTATTGATTACCCAATCGAGATCATTATTTTCAATACGAACTCTGGAGTTTTGAATTAATGCTTTTCCAATTATATAATTAAAATATAATTTGTCGTTATATGTAACTTCTTTGTTCATTTTTTTGAATAAATAACTTACTGAAGCGCTTCCTCCAAATCCATCTAGTACAGTATTAAATTTTAGGTCTTTAGTATATCTGTATATCCAAGGAAGAATTTTTCTTTTACTACCTTGATATCGTGTACTTGGAAAATTTTTAAGATTAACACCGACTTCTCTATCTATAATTTTTTTCACTGGTTGCTTCTAATATTAACTCTCCAAAGATATCAAATTTAGCTATGAAAATAGTTTTATTTATATCACTGATAATCAACGTTTAATGCAATTTTCAGGTTTTAGAGATTTTTATATATCAATTATGCACTAAAAAAAATATCCAACTACTTACTCTCTACTTTTAAAGAACTAGTAGTATTTATTTTCCACAACTCATAATTAAGATTATAAAACGATTTAAAAACTAAACATCCATTTGAGATAGTTTGATCAATTTCATTTTCAGGAGCCCATACGACTTTTAGAGTCCCAATAATAACATCATCATATTGTTCAACAGTCCCAATAATATAATTTCTAAGTATTCTAAATATGTTGCTTTTCTTGTTATTAAAAAGTTTTGAATATGTTTTATCTTCTAATGGATAAGTTTCATTCTCTAAATACTCAAATTTGCCTAGGTTTTCTAGATTTAAAATTTCAGAATAAAAACTATCATCCATGTATCTAATGTTATTACTATATTTCAAGTAAGTAGTTAGATAGATTCCCTTATCATCAACACCAAGTCTATAGTCTGTATCATTTTTTTTAGATTTTATTATTATCTCTAATCCCTCTGTATGAAGATACATTTCACTGGTGTCGAATGTGTCTTTAAAATTACCATATCTAAAAAATAACTGAGAAATATGATTCAAAACATTAGCTGTATTCATCGTTATATCATAGCGTTCTTCTGCCGTATGATTACTAGATATGTCATAGATATCTCTATGATTATTTAATATTTCAACCCATTCATAAAACTGTGATTCAGATTGTTCAATTATATCAATTAACTTTTTATTTGATTTAAACGCCATCTTTAATATTAATAATTATCAATATAATCTTAAATCTGAATATATATCAACAAATAAGATATATATCAAGATTGAGAAAATTAAAAACTAAACCAATTAATATCATTGCTTTAAAATAATTCGGAACATTAACTATATTTCCAACCAAAGAATCATATGTGAAAAAATAAGCATGCCAGCCTAAAATACAACAACAACAACTCTAACTAAAAAAATATATTCTTTTATAAATTCTTGTTAATTTATTATTATAAGTACTAATAAATTTAATTAGAATCATAATAAAAGTAAGTAAATTAATATTTGCAAAAAACCTAAGTAAGGTATACAGCACTAAAAATAAACAGGGGATCTAAAATTAAACCCCTGTTTTCAAATTTCTCATTCATTGATTTCTAAAAAGCTAATCTGGTATTTTCCATCCAAATTTTCGGTAATCCAGTTTATACATTGAACAAATGCATCTAATTCAGAATTAGATGTAAATTGTTGCAACTCAAAATGAATACTAACACCTTCTGAACTTGTCCATTTTCCTTTTTTAGAATAATGTAAAAATCCGGCATGAAATACCCCATAAATATGAGATGATACGTAAAGCTTAAAAGCTCCTTGAACATGATTTACCTTGTAAACCTTTGTCCAAATTATATTGTTATTTACCATAATGGTTTATTAATAAATATGTCCCAAAAGACATAAACCATATGATTAACCGCTCTTTTTTACTCTATTAGCGAAAAAATATTATAAATATTTGATATACAGATGAATATTTTTCAACCAATTATCATTTTATGCTAAAAACTAATATTAATTGAATAAAATATTAAAACGCAAAAAGCCTCCGATGTCTCAGAGGCTTTTCATTTAAGTGCGCAATTCGCGACAATTCTCAAACCTTTTTACCCTTTTGAAGTGTCACAAACAGAGAATCCACTCAATCTTTATTAAGATTTAAAGAAAGTTGTGGAGTTTCTTCTTCAGACCGATCTATGCTAACACCAACACTTAATACAAAGCGAGTGTATTGATCAATGCTCCAGATAAACTCATCTATATCATTATAAATCAAACCTTTGTACATAGTGCATGCTACAGCTAATATATATTAAATTGTGAAGTACATATTATAATGTGGCAATAATTAAACAAACTGTTTAATTTGATTATTATAAATTTCATCTGTAATGTTAATTTCAAACTCAACAATATGCTGCTGGAATATCTGCTTTGTAAATTCATCTTGAAATTTAAAAATACCTTCCTCTTCATTTTCTCTATAGGAAATTTGTTTTGATATCAACTCCTCTAAATTGAAACTCAAAATATTAATTGGATTGTCTCCAAAGTAAAGAAGTAAGTTCGTGAATCTTGGGTATTCATTGTCATTTGTTCTTTCCGAAATAAAAAACCGTGCTTTGATATTTATTCTAGAACGAAGCAAATCACTTACTCCAAAAACTTTCATTTGTGATGTTGACAAAACCCAATGTTGGGAAAAAATATCTTGATAAAATATGTTATCATAAATTCGTACCTCATTTATCCTACCCACTCCATGAGCTGTTTCATACTCAGTCTTAAGAATAATATCAGGTTTCCCATCAGCTTCTTTTGTATAGATTTCAATGTAAATGCTACTTGGCAATTTAAGCAACTTTCGGTTCTCAATTAAACTGTCTATTGACTCTTTGTCATCAATAGTACACCTAATATTTTTAGGCGATTCTTCTTCAAAGTTGAATTGGGGTCCACCTATTCTAGCGGTTCCAATAAATTTTAAAATATCGGAATTCACATCTGATAGAATGGCAACCGAATTGGCTACTGCTTCTTCAATTTCATTTGTTTTAGCAATATTCTTCAATGTGTAAAATAATCGAAAAGGTATAAGTGCAGAATTTGAACTTATGATATTTCTTTGAATTTCAGCTAATGTTTTTTTTCGTTCATTTTCCTTTATATCTTCTAATCTCAATTCTTCATTTTCACTTTTAAATTCCAAAATTTCGGTTATTATAGTCGTAATTCCAGAAATAACCGCAAATATCAAAGCTATAAACCCAAAAGTCGTTAAATGCCTATCAGTATCCTTAAAGTCAAAAAGTATTCCGACAACAGCAGAGATTGTCAATATTATTACAGAGAGTATTTTTATGCTTCGTATCTTCATTATTATTACAACTCAGTCATCAATATAAGTAATAAAGATATTAGTTACAAAAAAAAATAGTACGAATTTGATCTGACTTTCATTTCTCTTATTTTCTAATTTAGAGATCAGGTTTAAATAAAATTATTTTTAAACCACATTTATGATTATCGAGAATAAAATATTTAACCAAAAAAATATTACTAAATCTCAGTTTGACCATTGTAATGAATAATCTGTTTTATTTATAAATGCACGAACTTCATAGTAGGAGTTTCCATGGTTAACATATTGTTTTCTATTGGTTTAAACACTACCAAGAAACCATGCTCTTGGTAGTGTTGCTTTAATGTCGCTGGCTCTTTATCAAAAATAAAACAACATGGAAAAACGAGTATAAAGTAGACTATCCAAATATTATTAATTGATTTGATATGATTTAAGCATATGTTTAAACATAAATACACACCATTCTGATTTCTTAAAACGCAAAAAAGCCTATGATTTCTCAAAGGCTTTTCGTTCATATGCGGAATAAGGGACCTCCCGAAATCGCTTCGCTCTTCGGGATAAACTTCTCGTCTAAGAAATTCTTTGCAAAAAAGAAAAAGCTGTTCGTATGAACAGCTTTTTCTTAATCATGTGCGGAAGAAGGGACTTCCCGAAATCGCTTCGCTCCTCGGGATAAACTTCTCGTCTAAACAATTCTTTGTAAACAAAAAAAGCTGTTCGAATGAACAGCTTTTCTTTAATCATGTGCGGAAGAAGGGACTCGAACCCCCACGCCGTGAAGCGCCAGATCCTAAGTCTGGTGCGGCTACCAATTACGCCACTTCCGCGTACCTTTTCTATCTTTAGGAAACCTAAGTATAGATTGGGATTGCAAAGGTAAGTTTATTTGAAGAAAAATTAAAATTAATTTCACTTTGTAAGCGTCTGAACGCTAATCTTTTAAAAAATCCTGAAAATAAGCAGCACTATGTAATAACCTAGAGCCATACCACGAAAATAGCTCTCCATCTACCAGCTGTATTTTAGCCAATGGACAGATTTCTTGTAATTCCTGGATGTGCTTATCTGTAAATGGATAGGGTTCTGACGACAAGAAAATACGGTCGGGAGATAATTCCTTTAACTGTTCTTTCTCGATATTAGGGTAACGTTCTCCATTAGGCAGCTCAACACTAATATTATTAAAACCTAATTCTTGCTCTAATAAAAAATTGATAAATGTATTGCGCCCTGCCAACATGTATGGTTTTCTCCAGATAAAATAAGCTACCCTTTCTTTTATTGGAAGACGGTTCGATCTTAATTGCAAAAAGGTGGCTTTAATTTGACTAGTAATTTGCTCACTTTCCTCCTTTTTATTAAACAATCGTCCTAAATCGTTCATCATATCGAGCGCATCTTCTAGTGTGTAAATATCACTAATCCATACTGGCACATGCTTCTGCAACTCTTCTATTTGCGATTTTTCATTTTCCTCTTTATTTGCAATAATAATATCCGGTTTTAAGGATAGTATTTTCTCGATGTTCAGGTTCTTTGTTCCTCCTACACTCTCCTTTTGTTTTACCTTATCGGCTGGGTGTATACAGAATTTAGTGATTCCCACTATATCATCTTCTAAGCCTATACTAAAAAGAAATTCGGTTTGAGAGGGTACAACACTCACGATACGTTTAGGAATACTCCTCAACTCATACCTATTGCCTAGCTGATCTGTTGTTATGTACATTACTGATTATTCGTACAATACCCCGTTCTTCGTAAACTTCAAGAGTTTATTCGGATAGGTTAACTCAAAATAATAATTGTAGGTATACTTATCGTCTAATTTCACTTCAACGTTAGCGGTATTATCGGCTTCTACTTTTACTGATACCTTGGCATTGTAAATATGCATGGCTCCTATCCCATCTGTCATTTGTGTCTCCAATACTTTTACATTAAATCGTGTAGAATCGTTGAAATTTAATGTTCGTAAACATATTGGTAATTGATCTTCTAACAATACATCTTTCGGAAGTACTTTATCTCCAACACCTTCTTTGTCTTTATACGAATCGTATTTCAAGGTAATTACACTCTTGTTATTAAAACACGATTTATGTGTAATGCCCCATTGATGTTGTGTACTCTCTGTCATTTTATGCAATACTAAAGGGTTCATGCACAAAGTAGCTAACTGTGCAGTATAACTAGTGTCGTTAGTAGTGTTTTGCTTTGACATAGAAGCATTTAAAACTTTGTACAAATCCGGACGAGCAGTAGTGCTGGTTTTCACATTGAACTGATCGTTAAAGGTTTCCTTACGGATAGCAATCGTGATGCTTTCTGTATTGCTTTTGTATACACTTTTCTCTACCCCTACAGAATCCCAATACGCATTATTCGCCCATTCTTTATTAAAATTCTTATGGATATCGTTAAAATAAGTCTGACGGTTATCAAACTCCTCTTTTGTTTTACTTTTAGCGAATTGTAGAGAAAACCATATCGCAAACAACATGGCTACAACACCTAATACAGCTACAATCTTTACCGAATTATCTAATATTCGTTTTGCTTTTTCGTTTCTTTCCTGCATGGGGCAAAGATAGGGACTAGAATTGAGATTTGAGATATGAGATGTGAGATATGAGATGTGAGATCTGCTGAGTTAATAAGACAGCGTAAGTCCTGCTCCGAACCCCATGTCTGAATCGTAATGTGTTGATATGGCAATACTTTTATTCAATACATACTTCAAGCCTGCCATGTATTCGCGATCTGAATTGTACATACCAGATAGGCGAATTCTTTTGGAAATCGGAATATCTTCTCGCATAAATTGCAATCGCACATCCCCACTTTCGTCTAGTCGAATATCTGCATTGATAAGCATAGGTAAAGTGTATTGCAGGCCCACACAAAGTACATCTCTGAAATCTTTTGTGTTTTTATCTCCAAACAGATTCTTCTCAGTCATCATAGCACTTTGTTTTCTGTAGCGGGTATCGTAGCCTATATATGGATAAATCCATTGCATCCTGCCAAAATACCGTCCAAGGTGTAATTCTGTTTCGTAGCCATGCATATCATTATAACCCAGTCGCCATTCCGCTTGTAGTTTCCATCTAGTATTTTGATACATCATTTCTCCATCGTTCCCATTACTAGCAAAATCATTCTCTATCATAAAATGAAACTCCCGATCATCTTTATATAGTTTACGAATAGCTTGTTTTGGATTTGGTATAAGTTCGTTGGGTGCTGAATTTTCATAATAAAAAATTCTTCCCATTCCACTCATCATGTGGTATAAGATATGGCAATGAAAAAACCAATCGCCACTTTCTGTTGCTGCAAATTCTATGGTATCTGTTTCCATAGGCATAATGTCGAGTACGTTTTTGAGAGGTGCATAGTCACCCTGACCGTTGAGCACTCTAAAGAAATGTCCGTGTAAATGCATAGGATGACGCATCATCGAATTATTGTATAAAATAATGCGAACATTCTCTCCTTTTTTAATCAGGATTTTATCGGTTTCTGAAACTGTTTTATTATCTATACTCCACACATAACGGTTCATGTTTCCGGTTAATTCAAACTTATATTCTTTTGTAGAGGCATCTGGAAGGGTTGTTTTTACTGGAGATTTGAGCATAGCATAATTCAATGTCGTTTGATTATTTCCTTCGGGATACATCACTATATTCATATCCATTTGTTGCAAACTCATGTTCATCCCCATGTCGTTCATATCTCCATTCATCTTCATCATATCGTTCATCATTTCCATGCCTTTGAAATATTTTAAAGGCTGTAATCGTGAAGCTTCAATTGGTGTTCCATTTCCAACAAATAATGATGTGGTACGAATTCTATCTTCTGATGTCGCAAGAAATTCGAAGGCTTTCCCATTTTCAGGTACCGTAATCATTATATCGTACGTTTCGGCAACGGCAATTATTAAACGATCAACTTCCACAGGAACTACATCTATACCATCATTTGCAATTACTGTAATTTTACCACCTGCATATTTCAACCAAAAATAAGTAGAGGATCCTCCATTAATAATTCTCAAACGGATTTTATCGCCAGCCTTATAATTCGAAAGGTTAATTTTTTCTTTTCCGTTGATAAAAAACTTGTCGTAATATACATCGCTTACATCCATGGCTAGCATACGTTTCCACTCGTTCTCCAATTTTATTCCGAAACTATTTTGAGCAATGGCATCGGCATAAGTTTGCGCCGCTCCTTTTTGTATGTTTGCTTTTTTTAGTGCCGACCAATCGTTCGCATTATGCAATCGACGGTGTACTTCAAAAGGTTTCATATTCGTCCAGTCGCTTAACACCATCGTATACTCTGGTATCGCCTCCTCTTGCCTCTTATGAATAATAAACCCACCATACATTCCATTTTGCTCTTGTAATTTTGTATGCGAATGATACCAATATGTACCATTTTGAACAATAGGAAATTTATAAATAAAAGTAGTATGTGCTTTAATTGGTGGTGTGGTTAAATATGGAACACCATCCATATTATTTGGCAAAATAAGTCCGTGCCAATGCAAAGATGTTTCGGTATTTAATTCATTATGCACTGCAATAATTGCGGTATCTCCTTCTGTGAAATGCAACTCAGGCATAGGAATTTGACCATTTACCGCATAAGCTGGCATTTTTTTATTTGCAAAATTAACTGTGGTGTCTCTAACAAATAAATCGTACCGAACTACCTTTTGGGAGAAAGATTTTTCTCCCAAAAAAAATAGACAAGCGAGTGCAAAAAATTTAAGTTTATTCATTGGTAGCGATTACTTATTTTAATGTTTCTATGGTTTTTCCGCAGTTCAACATTTGTGATCCATAGTATGGATTCTTTATAGTGCTCTCTAAACTCAACCAAGTGCCACCTTTACCATTTTTATACATTGGGCAACGTTGATAGTAAAAAGTAGCTCCTAAATCACTCACTTTTGCTAATTCGTGCATTCTTACAGAGAGTTTCGCAAACTCTTCTCGTTGATCGTTTATATCGCTTGATTTAGCGATAAAGCCAAGCATTTTCAACATCTCTTTATTCGATTTCATCCATACTTGATGTTCCTTCTCTCCAAGTGCATTCATCTCAACTTTGGAAAGACTACTTAACAAAAGACTTGCTTTTTCTGAAGCTTTTTTCTCATCCGATTGCACTAAGGCATCTTTCAGGTTAAAATACGAATCGAAAACAGGTTTCAAGGTTTGTGCATGTGATTTAGATGTGGTGATTACTACTACAGCAAACAACATCACTTTAAAGATCTTTTTCATATTATTTTTTGTTTAAATTTCTTCTACTATAAATCCAGCTTTACCAACGGTATCTTCTACCAATTTAGTTATTTTATCTACGTCAGTTTCTTCGGTGGTAATGGTTAGAACTTTCGCTGGAGTGAAAATATCTACTTCCCATTTCTCAATAGATGTTTCTGCATCTAATAATGGACTTACTTTGGCTAAACAGCCAGTACATTTAATGTTTGATTTGAATTTAAGTGTTGTCATTTTTAATGTGTTAATGTGATAATTTGTTAATTTGTTAATTGATACCATATCGGTCATTTTTTAGACTGACGTGGACGTCCGTCACAGCTGCATTCGTGCCTATAATTAAGTTCTCCATTTTAGGAGTAGGCTATTCGATACCACGCTTACACTACTCAATGCCATTGCTGCTCCTGCTATCATAGGGTCTAATAAAAATCCATTGATTGGATAGAGTAATCCTGCGGCAATGGGGATGCCGATGATGTTGTAAATAAATGCCCAAAATAAATTTTGTTTGATGGTACGAACAGTATGTTTTGATAATTTAATGGCTTGAGAAATTTTTGTTAAATCACTAGAGATGATTGTCATTTTTGCTACATCCATAGCAATATCACTTCCTTTGCCCATAGCAATACTAACATCAGCCTGAGCAAGTGCATTACTATCGTTAATCCCATCGCCTACCATGGCAACAACTTTGCCTTTTGCTTGCAGTTCTTTTATAAATTCTGATTTTTGAGCAGGCAATACATTTGCTTTGAAATGAGTAATACCTACTTGTGTTGATATTGCATTTGCGGTTTGTTCGTTATCACCTGTAAGCATGTACACATCGATTCCTGCCTCTTGTAAATTTTTTACTGCTTCTTTTGAAGTCGGTTTTATTTTATCGGAAATGGAGATGCATGCTAAAATATTTATCTCATCAGTAAAAAACACTACTGTATTAGCTTTGTTGAATTTTTCTAATGACCAGGCATTTATAGCAGATGGAATGCTAATCCCATTATCAAGCAATAAATTCTTGTTACCGATAAAATATTTTTTTTGCTGATAAGTACCTCGAATCCCTTTACCAGTAATGTTTTCAATGCTTACTTCATTAATAAAACTCGAATTTCTTTTGATAAAATTAGCTACTGAATCTGCTAAAGGATGTTCCGATGATTTTTCAATACTGTATAATAAATTTCTTAGCTCATCAGTTTCTTCAACAAACCATTTTAAATCGTTTACTTCGGGCTTCCCCTCAGTAATAGTTCCAGTTTTATCTAATACGATTACATTTACATTTTTGGCAAGCTCTAAACTTTCTGCATCTTTAATAAGAATACCCTGCTCTGCTCCTTTACCTACTCCTACCATAATTGCTGTAGGAGTTGCTAGTCCAAGTGCACAAGGACAAGCAATTACAAGAACTGTAACCATTGCTAAAAGTCCCTGAGTAAATCCATTTTCTCCGCCTAATAATATCCAAGCTATTAAACTCAATATGGATATACCAATAACTATCGGTACAAATACTCCTGCAATTTTATCTGCCAATTTTTGCACTGGAGCTTTACTTCCTTGTGCATCTTGCACCATTTTGATGATCTGAGATAATAGTGTATCCGCTCCAACTTTTTCGGCTCTAAACTGAAAGCTTCCTTTTTGATTGATAGTTCCTGCAAAAACTTTACTATACAGCATTTTCTCTACAGCTAGAGGTTCACCACTAATCATACTTTCATCAACAAAAGAATTACCAGAAATAACTTCACCGTCTACAGCAATTTTTTCACCAGGTTTTACTAATAAAATGTCGTTCACATTTACACTAGCAATTGGAATTTCCATTTGATGTCCGCCTGCGTGTACCACTGTTACTGTTTTCGGTTGCAAACCCATTAATTTTTTTAAGGCAGAAGAAGTATTTCCTTTCGCTTTTTCTTCTAATAATTTTCCAAGCAAAATAAAGGTGATTACTACAGCACTGGCTTCAAAATAGACATGAGCATGTAATCCTCTAACGTGCCAGTATTCGGGAAAAAGTGTATTGAAAACACTAAACAAATAAGCAACACCAGTACTAAGAGCTACAAGTGTATCCATATTCGCTGAGCGATGTTTTAATTGTTTGTATGCACCTATAAAAAACTGCTTGCCAAACCACATCACAACTGGAGTTGCTAATGCCCACATGATATAATTAGCGTATTGCATGTTCATTAATGCGGGTATCATGCCTATTAAAACCAGTGGTATAGAAAGTGCGATAGAACCTATTGTTCTCCTAACTAATAGTTGGTAATTGCTTGCTTTTAAAGACACCAGTGTTTCCTTTGCATCGTCGCTCTCATCAATCATTAAATCGTAACCGATAGATTGTAGAGTCGATTTAAACTTAGTAGGATCTGTAAGTTCTGGGTTAAATTCAATGTTTGCTATGGCATTGGCATAATTTACCGATACGGAGAGTACACCCTCTTGTGCCTTCAACATGCTCTCTGTGCTATTTGCACAAGCGGCACAAGTCATATTTAGTACGGGGTAGGATTTTTTAATCGTTTTCATCTTTCAATCATTTAACACTACAAAAGTGCTGCATTAGCAGCTTGTATCTGTTACATAATTGTGGAAACGATTTATATCCTATTGAGATAAATTATCGAGGCCTTTACGAAGGGAAATCCCTTGAGCCTTAAATTGAGAAGGAGTTAGGCCTATTGTCTTTTTAAATTGAGCCGACAAATGTGCGACGCTACTATAGCCCATTTTATTGGCTATTTCACTTAAATTGAGTTGATCATAAATTAAAAGTTCTTTTACTTTTTCTATCTTTTGTAAAATGACAAATTGTTCAATAGTAATACCTTCGGTAATGGAGAACAATTTGCTCAATTGTGAATATTCTTTAAACAACTCATTTGCTATAATCTCCGAGAAGTTAAATTTTCCATCCTCTAAATGATGAATGTGCTCAATAACTATAGCTTTAATCTTTTCAATTTGTTGTTTTCGGGCATCATCTAATAATTCGAAACCCTGTGCATGAAGCTTTTCTTTCAATAAACCGATTTGACTTTCCGATAATTCATCATTTATTAAAACCTCACCCAGCTGAACTTGTGCAGGTTCAACTCCAATATCTTTGAAAGTATTATTAACCGCTGATATACAGCGCGGACAAACCATGTTTTTAATGTAAACTTTCGTGTGCTCGTGTGCTCGTGTGCTCATAATGTAATATGCTAATATGCTAGTATGCTGATATGCTAATGTATAACTAAATTAATTTATTGGAACATTAAATATAAATCCAACACCAAATACATTCTCAATATTAATATTGGGGTCGTCTTTTAGGTATTTGCGAATTTTAGTAATAAATACATCTAAACTTCGTCCCATAAAATAATCGTTATCTCCCCAAAGCTCTTTAAGCATAACTTCTCTTTTAATAATACTGTTAGGATGATTCACAAAATAGTTAAGTATCTCACTCTCCTTTTCTGTAATTCTTTTACACGTTCCATTTAGGATAAGCGATTGATTTTTAAAATCGAACATATATTTCCCAACATAAACAGGTATTGAATTGTTTGACAAACTTTGTTCAGGAAATCTTCTTAGTATTGCCTTAATTTTCCACAACAATTCGTCTACATCAAAGGGCTTTGTAATATAATCATCGGCACCGATATCATAACCTTTCCATTTATCTTCTTTTAATGACTTTGCCGTTATAAATATAATGGGTATCAGGGGATCTGTAGCTCTAATTTCTGTAGCCAATGTAAAGCCATCTTTTTTAGGCATCATTACATCTAAAATACATAAATCAAACTCAGAGTTTGAAAAGCAATCGCTGGCTATATCACCATCTTTACATAATCTCACCTCAAAGCCTTCTGTCTCTAGAAAATCCAGTAGCAAAATACCCAAATTCAAATCGTCTTCGGCTAGTAATATTTTTGCTTTTTGTTTATGCATTTGGTAATGTAATGATAAATGTGGTTCCTTCTCCTTTTTTACTTTCTAAAGTAATAGTTCCTTGATGTAGTTCTATTATTTTCTTAGTGTAAGATAAACCCAAACCAAATCCTTTTACATCGTGAATATTACCAGTTGGTACTCTAAAAAATTTATCAAATACTTTTGCTTGATAGGTTTTATCAATACCAATCCCTTTATCGCTAATTACAAAAACAATAGTGTGATTCATGTTTTTAGTTTGAATACTAATATCCGCTTTATCATTAGCATATTTCAGTGCATTATCTATGAGATTAGTAATGGCATTACCTAGGTGAAATTGATCAGCATACACATTTTCATCTGTAGCATTCAATTCTAATTGTAATTTTCCATTATGCTCCTCAACTAATAAAGTCATGCGTTTAGCAGCATCGCTAACCAAATGATTAAAATTAATCATCGACTTTTGCAGAGGTATTTCTCCTCGTTCTAAGGCAGTCATGCTTAACACTTGCTCTACCTGAGTACTCAATTTTCTGTTTTCTTCCAGAATAATATCCGAGTAATGTTTAATTTTTTCCTCTTGTTTGATATTTACATCCTTGGTCATTAATTTCCCTGCAAGTGCAATATTCGATAAGGGTGTTTTGAATTCATGAGTCATGTTATTTAAGAACTCTGTAGTATGCTCTGAAATCATTTTCTCTTTCAGCAAAGAGAGCACGGTTCTCCAGAACAATACAAGTACTATTAGGATTAACACAACCGAGGAAATAAACATAGTTCCCATTTCGGCTATAATAAACTGTCGCTTTTGTGGTAAAATCAACTTTAGTTCTAAGCCATTAATGTTCGTTGCTTCGTCGATCGACTTACAAAAGGTATTACTCATAAATGCAAAACTTTTATTCGCTTTAGCAACATCATTCTTTACAAAAACAAAAGTATAATCAATATGTAGATTATAATATTTCATGTAATGATTAAACAAAGAATCGATTTTATGCATATCGTTATCGGCCAAGCGGGCAGTAATCGAGTTACTACTGTCTGTTTCTATGCAAGAACCAATGCGCATACAGGTCTCTTTATCTGAACAAAGCTCGTCGGTGGTTCTCGACAAGACCATATTTGCTTTTTCGTTAAATATTTCCGCTTTAATTTTTGCGGTTTGAAGTATCCAATTCACTTGAATAATCAATACCACAATAAGGGCTATTGAAGAAATCGCAATAAATAAATAGGTTCTATTCTTTTTCATTATATACTGCAAAACTAGCCATTTTTTATGGGCTATTTAACTCCGTTAACAAGTCGTTAACAAGTCGATAACTACTCAATAACAAAATCCAGCCGTATTGAGCGATACATTTGTTAAACAAATTTAAAAAAACACATTATGAAAAAATTAATCTTAACCTCTGCGGTAGTATTGTTTATCGCTTTCACTGGCTCTGCCAACAACGACAAATGCACGAAAAAAGACACTAAAAACTGTGCAGCAAAAGAATGTGTAACTGATAAAGAAAAATGCAAAACTAACAATGCATGTACCTTTGCCCCAACTGAAAAATGCAACAAAGAGCAATCTAAATGCGAAACTGGTGCAGCAAAAGCTAGTCCTAAGAAAGTAGACTTATAATTTCATTTAATCGATAAACGACATGAAACTAAGCATCGTCATTTTGTCGCTATTCGTCGTAAGTACGCAAGGTGATTTTAAACACCGTGCGTACCGACATAGTTACTCAAAAAACACTGTTCATTCTAGTAAATCAACTTCTAGCAGCGATTCCTCGTATAATTTTTCTATTGGTAGGAACATTAGAATACTATTCCAAGATAAAAAAGGAAATATTTGGATGGGTACTGAGGGCGAAGGTGCTTATAAGTTTGATGGTAGAAAGTACACTCATTATGGTAAGAAAGAAGGTTTGATAGGTGATTATGTACGAACGATTAATCAAGATCAATCGGGTAATATTTGGTTTGGTACTAATGAAGGAATACTAAGCTATAATGGCTTGTTCTTTATTAACCATACCAAAAAGAAAGACCTAAGTTATCGTTCATCGTCATGCAGTTTTGTTGATAGCAAGGGAAATGTATGGTTTGGTACAAGGGCTGGACTTTATCGATTTGAAGGGTATAAGATGAGTTATATAGAATTACTTATTTCGGAAACGAATAAAAGAATTCACCTATCCGATTATTCGGTATACAGCATTTATGAAGACAAGGATGGGGCATTTTATTTTGGAACCGAATTTAGAGGAGTATGTAAATACAAGAATAATACTTTTGAGTACATCAATGATCGAGGCATAAACAGTGGACCAATTCGTAGCATTTATAAAGATAAAAAAGGATTACTCTGGTTTGGAAGTAATACTAAAGGGTTGTACAGTTATGATGGTAAAAATTTAAGAAACCTCAGCGAAGAAAAAGGATTAAGTGAAGCTACACCTGTACAAAATAATAATAACAAACCTTCGTCATTAACAAGAATATGGAGTATTACCGAAGATATTGCAGGTAATTTATGGATAGGTACAATTGATGCAGGAGCTTGGAGGTATGATGGTAAAAACATTACAAACATCACCACAAAAGACGGACTTCAGAACAATGGAGTGCAAGTGATTATGAAAGACAATAAAGGGAAACTATGGTTTGGTACCGATGGCGGAGGAGTAAGCACATTCGATGGAACAAAGTTTCAAATGATTGTGAGAGGCAGAACTGATGGATGTTAAGTTATAAAAAAGGTCTCATGAGTTGAGACCTTTTCGTTAATTTGATTCTGTGTAGTTCTTATAGTTATTCAGAATGGCTTGCCATCCACCTCTTTGCATTTCAATAGGATTTTGATCCTCTGCATCGAACGTAACTTCTACTAAAGTTTCATCACCTTTATCATGGAAGTTTACATTCACCTTTCTTCCGTCGGGCATAGTATAAGCAAAACTTTTACCGATTTCTACGGCATCGTATATCGCTTCAAAATCAAAACCAAAACTACCATCTTTTGCTTCCATACGAGATTTGTACTTCCCTCCTACTACCATATTATTCTCTGCGCTTGGGCAATGCCAATCGTCGGCTGCAAAATTCCATTTAGTAATATGTTCTGGTTGATTATAGTAATACCATGCTTTTTTTGCGTTTGCTTGAACAGTTGCTTGAACTGTAATTTTTGATGTGTTCATATTTTCTTTTAATTATTTATTTAACAATACTAATAAATCGTCGAGTCGTTCTAAGGTAGAAGTTAATCCTTCTTTCATACCCATTTGTATAACTGTTTCTAAATCGGTTAACGATTGATAGGTTACTACATTTGAAACCAATGTATTTTCTCCTAAGTCGGTAAAATTAACATCCCAGGTTGCACGAGGTAAATCAGGATTTAAGTTACCGTTTTCATCACAAAATGCATCCAATCCAGTATAGTTATCTATAGGAGTGATCTTCACATAATCCATGCGACCCCAATACTCTTTTCCAGTGGGTTCTACCATCGCATATATCCAACAACCACCTTCAGAAAAATTCATTTCTTTAGTTTTTGTCGTTAAAGGTTTTGGTGCAAACCATTGTTCTAAAAGTTCAGTTTTAGTGTAGGCATCCCAAACCATTTGTCGGCCAGCCATAAATTCTCTGTTGATGGTTAACGTGTTTTTAACCTTGTCGACAATAAAGTCGAATTGTAAGTTACTTTTCATTTGAAGGTGTTTTTATAATGATAAAAAAAATATTCCTTTAGTTCAAATTGCACCAAAATCGCCTTTTTTGACCATTCTGAGCATATATGCAACTAATTGGTTTCAAATATACGCGCAACTATTCGGTTTCGCAAATTTATTTTAAAAAAAATGTGAATTGTGAGTTGTGAATTGTGAGTTGTGAGTTAATCTCTGTGTCTCTGTGTCTCTGTGGTTAGGAACTTGAGATAATTGTAAATTGTAAATTATCAATTGTCAATTGTCAATTTTCTTTAACACAGGGACACAGGGAAATAAAAAGTTAGTCCCACTTAGAATGTATTGAAATAGCATATTTACCAGCTCCAGTAAAAAATAAGCCTAAACTTACAATCAAATAGATGGCAAGCAATTCAAGTTTCCATCCACCATACTCATTAAGAGCAAAGATTGCCGAAGTTTGGGCTAACAAGATTGCGGTTAAGCAATTAAAAGAGAAAATAACTGCAGCAATACGCGTTCTAAACCCAATAATGATTAGTATTGGCGCAAGCAATTCACCAATTAGAACTCCATTTCCAATAAATACAGGAATCCCCTTTTGATGAAGCATTTCTTTTATAAAATCTATACCATACACCAATTTATTAATCCCATAAATTAACATCGAAAAGGCTATAATGATTCTTATCATTAATAAACCAACATCATTTTTTTTATCCATTATATTAATATTTAATTATTTGTTTTATATAAAATCCGTAGTTAGAAAGCACTTTTGAATTGTTGTTAAACTGATCATAATTGGCAGCGAATCCGATTATGATATTATTTCTTTTTACACCAATTCTAACTTGTTGAAAGCCTCTGAAATATTCACTTTTAGTGTGATTAACTAAAGCTTGAAATCGTGTGTTTAATTGATAAGCGTTTGTGAGCTTAAAATTATTCTCTATATTAAAAGAATGCTCTAAAGAAAAGCCTTTTTGTAGTGTTACACCAAAGGCATAATTCAAAGCGAATTCCTTTCTCAGAAAAGTATAGTTTAAAAAAAGTGTAGAAAACGAGCCTGGATTTTTTAATCCATATGATGCATTTACCGAAAAATGTTTGTCAATTTTAAGGGAGAGTGTGTTCCTAATAAAATAAATATTATTCTTATTAGTACTATATTCCCCATCTATCTGAGAAATATTATTAAAAGATAGTCCTTTATAAAGTGTTGCATTTACTCTATGCTGATAAAATATAGATCTATTCCCCAAAACGAGTTCTGGAGTAAAAGCACTGCTTGTTTTATAAAGAACAACTAGAATATAAAATAAGGAAATGCTCGTTTTTTTAATTTGCCTTTTCATAAGTAACAATTGATAGGCAAAACTATCGATCACTTATGGGCAAAAAATTAAGGTATCTTAAGAAATTAAGATTTATGCTTCTTTCTTAAATAACTTAAGAATTCTGGGGTAACTCCTAAATACGATGCAATAATATATTGTGGAACTCTTTGTTCAATTAATCGATATTCTTTTCGAAATTTTATATACCTTGAATAAGCATCAGCACTCATACTTTCTATTGTTCTTTCTTGTAAATTAACATATGCATTTTGAATTTTTATTCTAAAGAAATTAGAAATCGAAACAAATTTATTAAACAATTTTTCTAGTTCGCTTTTACTTATTTGAAGAATATATGTTTCCTCTATTGTTTGAATGTACATAGTGGATTCCTTTTGAGATATATAACTATACAAATCATTTATCCACCAATTCTCGATGCCAATTTGAAGTGTTTTCTCTGCTCCTTCTTCATCAATATAATAGACCCTTGCACACCCTGAAACAATAAAGCGCATATGTTTAGAGACTTGACCTGGTTCTAAAACAAACTCCTTCTTTTTGAACTTTTTAAGTTCGAATGATTTCTTACAAACCTCAAAAGATTGTTCGTCTAATGGAACCTGTTCCTTAATATGAATAAATAACAGTTTATATGCCTCCTCAATATCCATAATTAAATATAATATATTTAGGGGAAAAGGAAATGGAAATTTTGAGTTGTGAGTTGTGAGTTAATCTCTGTGTCTCTGTGTTAGGAACTTGGATAATTGTAAATTGTAAATTCTAAATTTTGAGTTGTGAATTGTGAGTTAATCTCTGTGCCTCTGTGTCTCTGTGTTAGGAACTGTGAGTTTTCTTTAACACAGAGTCACAGTGACACAGGGAAATAAAATAAAAAAAGGGAAGCAATGCTTCCCTTTCTGTACCCAGCGCCGGAGTCGAACCGGCACGGTTTCCCACAGGTGTTTGAGACCAGCGCGTCTACCAATTCCGCCAGCTGGGCATCGATTTGGACTAAATCAGGTTGCAAACTTATTCAAACTATCTTTAATTCGCAACAAATATTTTTTTCTGTACCAAAGGTCCTTTATTTTCAAGAGTATAGCCTTATCCTCTTTTTCGTCGAATGCTTTGGCTAAATTCTGTATGTCGTTTTGTATGCTATTTTCAATAGCTAGGGCTCTATTACTAAGCTCCTCTATTTTATTGGGATCTGGCTCAAAGCTAAGCTCCATTATTTCTTCATTTATTTCCATCATCTCCATTAAAAAATCAGGAGGTAATGCGTATTTCTCCTCTTCCACCAAAACCTGCTCCGATTTAAGCAAGTATTCTAACCGGGTATTAAAAGATTTTAATGCGAAAAATGCTTTATTGTTTAAGGTAGAGAGTTCCAACATTTTTTGTTGTTCCTCTTCCGACTTTAAGGCATGGAAATCGGGATGAAAGTCTTTACTGTATTGGTAAAACAATTTCTTCAACTGCTCCTCATCAATATAGAACTTTGGTTTAAACTGATAAAACTCGAAATAATTCATCGTTTGTATTTACTAGTTAACAAACAACTTCCATAAATCGTTTCCAAAAGCAAACACCATTAAGCCAATTAATATAAAGAATCCAACAGTTTGAGCTCTTTCCATAAACTTATCGCTCAATGGTCGACCAATAATCATTTCAATTAATAAGAACATCGCATGACCACCATCTAAAGCTGGTATTGGCAATATGTTCATAAAGGCTAAGATCATCGACAAAATACCTGTTAATGTCCAGAATTTATACCAATCGAAATTCGCACCATATATAGATGCAATACCTATTGGACCTTGCACCGCTTTAGTAGCGTTTACTTCTCCTTTAATTACCTTGCCTAATCCTTTTACGTTATCGCTTAATGTTGTCCAAGCTTTATTAATTCCTACTGGCAATGCTTCAAAGAACCCATACTCGATATGCTTCATTTGAAAATCAATTCTAGGAGCAAATCCAATCGTGCCTTCTGCACTTACTTGGATAGGCAACAAAAGTGTATCTGTTCCTCTCAATATATTTACTTTTACTTCTTGCTCTTTGTGGTTTCCTAAGAATGCTCTTAATTCATCCATGTATTGAATTGAACTATCGTTTGCAGAAATCAGTTGATCTCCTTTCATTAAGCCCGCTTTCTCTGCATTGTTACCTGGAATTACACTATCTACTAAAGCTACTGTTCTTGGAATATTATCGATGTAATTGCTTCTACCTTTATCAGAAATTTTCTCTACGAAATCAGATGGTACTCTAATTTTTATGGTTTCATTATTTCTGTAAACATCTAACACACCTGATCCTAAAATAATTTCTGAACTCCATAAGTCGCTATATTTTTCTAATGGTTTACCGTTTATAGCAATTACTTTATCTCCAGATTTCAATCCGATTTCTTGCGCCAATTCATAAGCTACTATACCGTGCTTCGCTTCAGAATTTGGGATGTACGAATCGTCATAAGAAAAGGTAAGCATCCAAAAAATAAAAATCCCCAAAATGACATTCACAGTAACTCCACCTAACATTACAATTAATCGTTGCCATGCTGGTTTTGAACGGAACTCCCATTCTTGTGCGGGTTGTTTCATTTGCTCAAGATCCATCGACTCGTCGATCATCCCAGCAATTTTAACATAACCTCCAAGAGGTAACCATCCTACTCCATATTCGGTATCGCCTACTTTAAAACTAAAGAGTTTAAAACCCCAAGCATCAAAAAACAAATAGAACTTCTCTACTTTAATTCCAAATGCTCTGGCCGCCAGGAAATGCCCTAACTCATGTAAAATCACCAAAATCGAAAGGCCCGCAATTAATTGGGCTGCCATTATTAATCCATTCATATTTCTAGTTTCTAGAATTGAGATATGAGATATGAGAAACTCATATTCTATCTTAATTCTTAATTTTTATTATAATTTTTACATATCACATATCTCACATCTCATATCTAATATCTATCAATCTGCGAAGCAGCGAAGATACGCGTTTCTTTATCAGTATTAACGTAATCCTCGTAATTTGGATTGCTGAGGTATGTAATTTTTTGCATACAGTTTTCAATCAAATCCGACATGGCTAAAAAACCAATTTTATCTTTTAGGAAGGCATCTACTGCTATTTCGTTTGCTGCATTTAATATACATGGCATATTACCTGCTTGTGCTAAGGCTTCAAATGCTAATCCCAAATTTCTAAAGGTATGCATATCTGGCTTCTCGAATGTCAGGTTTGGGTAATCTAAAAAATTAAATCTCGGGAAGTCTGAAGGTATACGATGTGGATAGGCCAATGCGTACTGTATGGGCAACTTCATATCAGGCAAACCCATTTGTGCTTTCATCGATCCATCGTTAAACTGCACAATAGAATGTATAATCGATTGAGGATGTACTATCACTTCTATTTGTGATGCATTCAAATTAAACAGCCACTTCGCTTCGATTACCTCTAAGCCTTTATTCATTAAACTTGCCGAATCGATGGTGATTTTTGCTCCCATAACCCAATTCGGATGTTTTAATGCTTGTGCTTTGGTTACACTTTGCAGATACTCTGTTGATTTCCCTCTGAAAGGCCCTCCTGATGCAGTAAGTACAATCTTTTCTATAGGGTTGTGCCACTCTCCTGCTAAACATTGAAATATAGCCGAATGTTCAGAATCTACTGGCAGTATGTGTACATTATGTTCTTCTGCTAGCTTCGTAATTAAATCGCCTGCAACCACCAAGGTTTCTTTATTGGCTAAGGCAATATTTTTCTTTGCTTTAATAGCACTAATGGTTGGCTTTAATCCTGCATAACCTACCAAAGCGGTTAATACTAATTCTATAGATTCAAAAGTGACTACTTCAGCTAGTGCATCATCGCCACAAAAAACTTTAACATCGGTATTCGACAATAAATCTTTTAATGCTTGATACTTGCTTTCGTCTTGTATCACTACAGCATTTACATCAAATGCAATAGCTTGTGCAGCAAGTAATTCTATGTTTGAATTCGCGGTTAATACTTCAACCTTAAATTTATCTTTATTCGCTTGAACTACTTCTAGTGCTTGAGTACCGATAGATCCTGTAGATCCTAAAATTGCAATGTGTTTCATTTCACTAATCCTCCATTTATTAAAGCATCTGCAATTTTTCTATCATTTGATAAACGCGGTACTTTATTCTGCCCCCCTAGTTTTCCTTGCGAACGCATGTAATCTATAAATGCATTTTTCCTCAGTGTTCTTATCACTAGCGGTTTTAATATACTTCCTTCGATAAGGTCGAAATAATAAATATTTTTCTTTTGTAAATACTGATCTACCTTCGCCGAAAAAGAATCCATGTTTGTAGGTTCCTGTTCGAATTCAATAAACCACTCGTGATAAGGTAAACCTCCTTCGGTTGGATTTACTTGTGGGGCTACGGTAAACTCTACAATATTTAGATTTTCTTCTTTAGCTGCGGTCATTAAAGCATACTCTACTTCTTCACCAATTACATGTTCTCCGAATGCGGAGATGTAATGCTTTATACGTCCAGTTACTATAATTTTATACGGATCTTTGGATACAAACTTAACCGTATCGCCAATACTATATCCCCATAATCCTGCATTCGTGTTGAGTATAATCGCATAGTTTTTATTCAACTCTACATCTTTTAAAGAAACACGTGTAGGATTTTCGTTATGATATTCGTCGACTGGTATAAACTCGAAAAATATTCCACCATCAACATTCAACAATAGTGATGAATCTTTTTGAGAATTCTGAAAGGCGATAAAGCCTTCTGATGCTGGATACGTTTCAATCGTATCTATTTTCTTTCCAATACTTTTTTCTAGCTTGGCTCTATAAGGTTCGAAGTTTACTCCTCCATATACAAACAAACTAAACGTCGGGAAAATATCTTTGATTTCTTTACCTCCTGATTTTTCTTGTAGTTTATCAAAATACATTTGCACCCATGGTGGAATACCAGAAATTAAACTCATGGGTTGATGATAAGTTTCTTCTACAATCGCATCTACTTTTTGTTCCCAATCGTCGATGCAATTAGTCTCCCAAGATGGCAATCTGTTTTTTTGTAAATATTTAGGTACGTGGTATGCTACGATACCCGATAATCGCCCAGTATCTATCCCAGCTTTTTTATCTAGCTCTGGACTGCCTTGCAAGAAAATCATTTTACCGTTTACAAAATCCGACTTCCTTGTTTCGTTGATATAACAAAGTAAGGCTAATTTAGCGGCATCAATATGATGAGGCATAGAATCATCAGAAATAGGAATATATTTTACCCCAGAAGTTGTTCCCGATGTTTTTGAAAAGTACAAAGGTTTACCTGGCCACAATACATTTGGAGTACCTTTTACCAATTCATTGATATATGGTTCCTTTAAGTCTTCATAATCGCGAATAGGAATGTTCTTTTTAAAACTTTCGTAATTATGAATTTCCTCGAAACGATGATCTTTCCCGAACTTTGTATTCTTAGCACGGGCAATAAGATTAAGCATTAATTGATGTTGAATGTGTACAGCATTCTTCTCCCAGCTTGCGATTTTTTTCACTTGCCAAGCGGCATAAAATTTACTTATGAATGCTTTTACTCCCATCTCAATTATTGCATATTTTTCATCTGTTCAAAATCTTCTGTTGCTAAATTTTGTTCTAATGATCGATATAATAATAGGATTACGATAAACGACATTGGCACTGTAAACAACAAGCCAACAAAAAACACAATTAATCCTAATATGTTTAACAACACAACTCCTAAAAGAACTAAAACAATGTAAAACAAGTACCCTTTAGTCATTCTATAACTTGTAAAAATAGCTTGTGCAGCATTAGTTTTTTTATCGATTACTAAGTAGTTAGAAAATTGCAAACGTAAATACAAAAGCAGTGCAGGTATAGCCATTAAAAACATTACTGCAATAGCATATAATTTTTCCGAATTTGAATAATTAATAATATTAGCTGGTGTAGTAAATACATCTATGTATAGTGCTGAAAGTCCAGGTTTAATTACTCCGAACATCCCTAGAGCACCTATGGTTAACATAAATACTATCAGAAATATAATAAACAACATTAAACCCGAAATCATGTATCTTACCACTTCTTCCCAATTGGGTTTGATATCCGAGAATTCTGGTTCTTTGCCATCAATTAAAATTAGTCCTAATTTCACAAAAGCAACCCCAACATAAAGTTGAAACACTACTGAAATTATATTCAAGATAAATCCAACAATTGGAATGCTAAGAAATGCACTAATGATAAAATTAAATATCATCGATAATACAACAATAGAAAGCATTGCACCTATTAATATGAGTGCATTTTTTTTAGTAATAGCAAGTGCTTTGCTGAATAGTTCGCCCATAATTAATTTAATATTGCTTTTGCATAATTTTCCCAACTTAGTTTAGATGCTGTTTCTGCAACATGTTCTCTATTTATGGGATGTTCAATCATTCTATTCATTTCTTCGGCCATCGATTGGATATCTCTATCTTCGGCTAAGTAACCATTATATCCGTGTATAATGGTTTCTGGGAAATGTCCCACTTTAGTGGCTAATACTGGTAATTTAAAATTATATGAAATAGATTCTACTCCAGAAGGTGTTGCTGTAAGATAATATAAAATAATGGCATCGCTCAATTGGAAGTAGCGATGAACATCTTCATTAGGAACAAACTCATTCATCACATAAACACTATCTTTCAAATTCAATTGACCGATAAGTTCTAATGGTCGGTAGTTTTGTTCATTATCTGCGTTCTTTAAGAAAATAGATTTAGCTGTTTTAAACAAGGCACTCTTTATTCTTGTAGAGAGTTTGTTTTTATCCAGAGTATTCCAAAAAGATTCTCCTACAATTAACAAAGAAACGTCATCGCGTTTTTCTGTTAATAATTTAAATGCTTCTATAGTTTGATGTAATCCTTTGTATTTGCGAATAAACCCAAAGAAAAGCAATACATGTTTTTTCAAACCTAATTTTGCTTTTTCCTCTTCTATATTAAAATTCGGATTGGGTTTAAACATATCATAAATTGGATGATATAGTTTAATTACATTTTTCTCTTTCTTATTACTCGAACGTTTCCCGTCTTCTGTAACAGAGTATTGAAACTGAGGAAAGGTTTCCTTTAATTCATCCACCGTTTTATAGGCATGAGCTATATAGGTGTCTGCTACCTTCAATCCATACTTGCTAAAATATTTATCGATAGAGCTTGCTTCCTTTTGCACCACTAAGTGCAAATCAATAATCACTTCGGCTTTCGTTTTCTTTTTTAATTGTCGGCAGATGTATCCAATAGGCAAACCTTGTATAGCAATTGCCCATTGAAAAATAACTTTGTCGGCTCCTAATTTTTTTATTACCCTAACTGTTTCGTTCCAAGTCGAGGGGTTATTATAATTAGTAATGTATGTAACTTTAATATTCGTCCCTTCTAATTGATCCACTTTACTTTTACGATCAATAAAATCACGGGGAATAATCGCGGGATATTGTTGAGTCCAAGAAACAATGTGCACTTCATGACCGAGAGCATCTAATGCTTTTGCTAATGAGGTATTATAATTTGCTATGCCACCTTTAAATTGTGGACCAGGACCAAAAAGTACAATCTTCTGCGCCGCCATACATTCTATACTTTATTATGTACTATTTATGCTTTACTATTCTCTACTGCTTTTTCATACACTCTACGCATACCTTCTTCTAAAGAAATTTTTGGTTTCCATCCGTATGTTTCCAATACGTGAGTCATGTCGGAATGACGAGCATGTACACCAACTGGTTTATCTAGTAAAGGTTTAATGGTAGGTTTATATCCTGCGAATTTTGTAAACAAATCTATAATTTCTAAGAAAGAGAATAATCTACCAGCACCGATATTAATAGCAGAACCATCTTTAATATTGTCCATCGCTAAAAATATCGCATCGATACAATCGTCGATATGTACAAAGTCTCTTCCTTGTTTACCACTGCCCCACACTTCAAAAGGATCTTCTTTTTTTGCTGCACGAGCGGCAATAGCTGGAATAGGATAAGTTAAATCTTGATCTTCTCCATACCCAGAAAACGGACGAACACAAGCTACCGAAATACCATAATATTTAGCTGCAATACGCGCTAAGTATTCACCAGTTAATTTCGACCAGCCATAGGTCATATCAGGTTTTCCTAAGTTATGTTCAAAATCAATATCGCTTTCTTTTAGGGCAACGAAATCCGTATCCGATTGTAAATCGATTGGATAAGCTGCTGAAGAACTCGGGTACATTACACGAGCGGGTTTATGGTTACATACCCAATAGAAAAATTCTGCATCTATCGCTAAATCAATAGCCACCATCATGGGGTCGCCATCAATTTTAGCACGACCACCTACTATTGCAGCAAAGTGAAATACATCGGTAAATTTATCAAATTCTAATCCGTAATTTTTTTGAAGATATTGTTGATCTTCTGTCATTGCATTTAACAACTTTCTGAAATCGCCATTAAAAAACAATACTCTACCGTCTTCAAAAACTTCTAGGTCTTTAATATTTTCTTTTTGATTTTTTAGCCATTTAGAAGGATGAATCCCCGTAGACAAGTTGTCTACGATAATTACTCTATCGCTGTTCATCGATAAAATTCTTCTAACAAGGTTTCTTCCAACAAAACCACACGCTCCAGATACTAAGTGATACTTCATTATTAATTGTGAATTGTAAATTTTAAATTGTAAATTATTTATACGAGCACACGAGCACACGAATAACGAGCACACGAGCAGTCGAGCATATTAAATCTCTTCTTCTATCTTATAATGATTTCTCTCTGGTGAATTTCTTCCCACCATTTCGGCAAGAAAACCAGTAAGAAATAATTGTGTTCCTATTATTGTCATGGTTAAGGCAATGTAAAACAAAGGTTGAGAGGTTACATCTCTTCCCATGTGTTTGCCTTCGTAAATTCTATATAATTTCTCTCCGATGATATAAAAGGAAATAATAAAACCAGTTAAAAACGACAAGGTGCCAATGGTTCCAAAAAAGTGCATAGGTCTTTTCTGAAATTTCCCAACAAAAAATATCGAAAGTAAATCTAAAAAGCCGTTGACAAATCTGCTTAAGCCAAATTTTGTTACTCCGTATTTTCGAGCACGATGTTCTACTACTTGTTCTTCAATTTTCTTAAATCCCGACCATTTCGCAATCACTGGAATATAGCGGTGCATTTCTCCATACACTTCAATATTTTTTACTACAGCAGAGCGATATGCTTTTAAACCGCAATTAAAATCGTGAAGGTTATTGATGCCCGACATTTTACGCGTTGCCCAATTAAACAATTTTGTAGGAATTGTTTTTGTAAGAGGGTCGTAGCGTTTTTTCTTCCATCCAGAAATGATGTCTAGCTTTTCCTCTTTCATGCGTTTGTATAGCACAGGGATTTCATCCGGACTATCTTGCAAATCTGCATCCATGGTAATAACAATATCGCCATTAGTTGCTTCGAAGCCAACATTCAATCCAGCCGACTTTCCATAATTTCTGCGGAATTTTATTCCACGTACGCATGGATTTTTTGCTTTAAGTTCCTGAATAACTTCCCAAGAGCGATCAGTACTCCCATCATCTATAAAAATAATTTCATAAGAAAACTGGTGAGCCTCCATAACACGCTTGATCCAATCGTGCAATTCGGGTAATGATTCGTCTTCGTTGTAAAGAGGTATTACTATTGATATATCCATTTATTATTCTTCGAAAATTGGGCGTTTTTTTCTCATCACCAAGGCAATGATAAACGATATTACAAAACCAAAAGCAGAGCCTTTTAAGAAATTCCACATCAAGGTACTAAAAGAAGCTAAGTCCATATTATCGTCCATTTGCTCCAAGGTTTTATTGATATCTTCTTCACCTGCACCAAATTTTTGCATCATCTCAACTGTAGTTTCAATTGCTTTTTCTTTTAATAGCACTGGTAAATTTGGATCAATCCAGTTAAACAATGCATAATTAAACAAGGTATTTAAGAATGAAGCAATCACATAGATTAAAAAACCTGCAAAAAGGGCTTCCGACAGGGATATAAATCCATCTTGTCCGTTTCTTACTTCTTTTATCCCTAATACAATAATTGTGATTAAAACAACTAGGCCGATTAATCCAGCCCAAGTATTTACCAATAAAGTAGAATCAATAACATATAATAAAATAGAAAATAGGACCACTACAAGAGCTCCTATTAAACCCCATCTTAATGATATTGATCTAAAATTCGATACTACTTTAGCATCGTTGTTAGGTTGAGTATTTTCCATTGTCTTATTTTTGGATGCAATTTAAAAAAGATTTTGGGAATATCGCTGTTCCGTGGTAGTAAGCATAAATACCTGCTAAAGCACCGGAATCGTAAGGGCGATTTTCACTGTGTTTAAGGTATTCGGCGAATTCCTTTTCATCAAATATAGGATTGGCAAAAAAGGTCATTAATGGATAAAAAACGGTTTTTATTTCGTCATTCTCGGGGATGGTTTTATAAATTCTTGCTATCTCCGAAGTTTCAGCATCTATTAATACCTGATTAGCAATTACTTGCTCATAGATTTCGTACTCATCTTGAAACTCATCTTCATCAATCAATAAAAACTCTTTTAAAAAATGCCCTAATTCAGGTTCTTCTTCCTCTTCATTACATTCTTTGAGATATAAAAAGAGATTTAAGAGTTCTGTTCCCCTATCAATGGTTTGATCTTCTATTTTCTCCCACTCAGGGCTATCTAAATAATCTTCTTCCAATCGATGAGCATCAGTACTAAAGAAATGTATGAATAACATGTCCACTAGCACTTCTCTTACACTTTCCGCATAAGGGTACTCATTTAGCACCTCATCAAGTTGTGCCAATTTCTTCATAAAATCGGGCTCAGATAGAAACACTGCGATAAGCTCTTCGTGCATTTTTTTAGCATCGAAGCTGTCTTGTTGGTCTTTATTTAAGCCGTTCCAACAACCTGATATGATGGCATCTATAGCCTGATTTACTTGATTTTCCATTATATTGTTGAAAGTTGGTTATTGTTAATAAGCATTTTTACTTTCCCTATTAATTTCTGATTATAGAGACTTGTATTTTGTGATTTAGATTTTGAGCTTTTCTCATTTAGTACCCACTCCTCTTTTTCGTTGTATATACACAAGCAAGCATCTTGATTTACATCCACAGATTGAGGCTCAAGATTGAGTATCTCTCTTGGTTTTGCAGTAAGCGATTCAACAATATCTGCCCAATCGAGGTTTTTTGCGGCAATGCTAAGTGCTTGAGGCAATAGCGTTTGTAGGTTTATTGTTCCTTCTTCGGCAATCTCAAACTCTACTTCTTTCTTTTCCTTTTCTATGGGGCGATGAGCGCTAGAGATTGCATCAATAGTACCATCTTTTAATCCTTGTCTTAGGGCTTTAATATCTTGAGCGGTTCTCAAAGGAGGTCGCAACTTGAAATTAGCATCAAATCCCTCGAGTACTGTTTCGTCGTAACACAAATGATTTATAGAAACGTCTGCTGTTACTTGAATTCCTCTTTTCTTGGCAGCTTTAATAAGCTCCACACTTCTTGCGGTTGTGATATTAGTTAAGTGGATTTTTGCTTCTTGGTATTCTGCTAAGAACAAATCTCTCGACACCATAAGTTCCTCTGCAAGTCCAGGATTCCCTTTCATTCCAAGTATTGTACTCATTACTCCTTCGTTAATTTTAGCTTTACCTGCTATGTTTTTATCCTCGGGGAAATTAATCACGAAAGACTGAATCCCTTTGGCATAGAGTAGCGCTCTGCTCATTAAGCCCGCATCTTGTACGGATTTAAATCCATCTGTAAATGCAATCGCTCCAGAGCGTTTCATATCGTACATCTCCGTCATCTCTTTTCCTTCTCGTTCCACGCTCAATGCTCCAGTACATAGGGCAGTTACAATATGTTTTGCTGATTTGTTTAAAACATACTCCACTTGCGATTTCGATTGAATACTCGGATTGGAGTTTGGCATAAATAGCACATGAGAAAAGCCCCCTGCTAAAGCCGTATTTAATGTAGAAAGGATATCGTCGCGATGCTCATAGCCTGGTTCCGAAAGAGAGCAGTTCATGTCTACAAAACCTGGAGATACTGAGCACGACTTTAAATCGTAGCTTTTAACTCCATCAGCCTTAATCGATTTTCCAATTTTCTGAATCTGCCCATCAATAATTAATAGATCAACTGTTTGTAAATGCCATGGGGATTGTTTGTCGACTACTTTCAGTGATTTGAGTAAGGCTTTCATTATTTGGATTTTATACTTTTTTGTTTTGTTGTAAAAGCTTGTCGCCAAAGCGAATTAGGGCAATTTCGGCACCTATAAAAAACAGTGCCAAAATAACACATATTTTCCATAATCTTTTCCCAAAAGCTTCATCTTTAATAATTCGGGAGATAGAAGCCTCTCCTGCTGTCCATATTTTAGCGTTTTCCTTAAATAAATCGCCTAGCTCTGAACTGGTATAGTTCACTAGGTCTGATTCTTTTCTGCTCACATTAAAGGCTATTTTCGACTTTAACACATTGGATTGGTATAAATAGTAAATACCAGGAGTTTTTATTTGGTCTGATAAACTAAGTTGAGCCTGACCATCTACATATCTTATCTCAGGAACAATGGCATAATCGGCAATCTTTAGCTCAGTTTTAATTTTCTCATTTAACTCGATACCCGATAAGGCAATGTTCGTATGTGTTCCAATGAAATAACTAATTTGATCGATGCTATGGTGTATGGTGCCCATTCTTAATAGCATCGGAACCACAATTGCATGTTTAGGTAAATCGGAGAATGATGTATTAAATGGTAATGCAAACTGGTAAATATGTCCTTTAGAAACTGAATAGCTATTGAGTAACGACTGACCGTTAGAAATAGTAATTAGAGCTTGAGACAACTGTCCTGTTTTTTCGAAAGGATAATATGATGTAACACTCGGAAGGTCTAACCTAACATTCTTTTGATCCACGAATACTTCTTGGAACAGGTTTGCATTCTTATTGAGCGTATTTATCTTCTCATTAGTTTTTTGGATTGTACCATGTGTAGCTAAGTTGAATTTTTTATTGAAATCATTATTCAATGTCTTAGCACTTGGAATATAAATAACTACTACAGAATTTTTCAACGCCTTCTCTATTTCAGATAGTAGTCCTGAGCTAAATTCACTTAGTTCGTTCAATACAATCACACCCGACTCATTGAGTTTTTTATAGTCGATTTGTTTTTCGTCGAAAGTGTTTAGCTTATAAAACGATTCTGTTTTGAAAATTGATCCAGCGAAGTTAGAAGCATCCGGACCATTAATCACGCTTACGTTTCTGCTGCTTTCAATGTTATAGCTAAAGAAATATTCGTTATCGAAAGTTAACGATTGATCTTTAAGCAACACTTTTCCCTCTTGCCAATTCGTACTTTTGTTTTTATAGACAAAAGTATCTACAACCGACGATTCTGCAGGGATATTAATATTAGCAACCCCTATGGTTTGATTGTTCAATTGTATCTCATAAGGCATGGCAACAATATCGTCGGATGAGTGGTTGCTTATTTTTATTAAGAGATTTTCGTTAGAACCAGGGAAATGTAATGGTGAATAAAACCAAACAGAGTCGATGGATATATTTTGATTGCGATTACTCTCAAGACTAATGATTTGCCAATCGATACTCGAATCGATAGGTAGAGTATTATTATCGATAAACGACTTTTGAAAGTCGGAAATTAAAAAGGCCTTTGCTCCATTCGATGACTTTTCTTTCAACATGGAACTTTGTCTGCTTAATACCTGATTAAGGGAACGCGACTCTGGTCTAATTTTAAGTTCTGCTAGTTGTTGTAAAAAACTCTCCTTATTTAACCATCGTTGTTGGTTTCCAGAGAACTCGTTTCCTAATAATTGAAATTGATCATCAGAATTGAATGAATTGACAATTTCCTTGGCTTTACGTTTAGCCTCGTCGAGTAAACTTCCATTCTTACCCTGACGTTCCATACTGTAAGAATTATCTACATAAACAGACACATAGTTCTTCCCGGTATTAATAGCTTGTTTATCGGTAGGAATATAGGGTTGTGCGAATGCGAAAACTAAAAACAATAAGGTTAATAAACGGGCTATTAGAATTAAGATGTGCTTTAACCTGTTGGTTTGACGTTGTTGCTCCTCGATATTATGAAGAAAGCTAACATTAGAAAAATAGATCTTTTTATACTTCCTAAGCTGGATTAAATGGATGATGATGGGTATAGCTAGCGCCGAAAGGGCAAAAAGAAATGAAGGATACAGAAAACTCATTGTTTCAAAAATACGCAAGGAAAACGACATTTTTGGCCTTTTCTGATAAGATTTTAAAGAAATTTCACTATTAATGATAAATTTTGCGAAATTTAAAATCTTACACGCTCTCAAAATAGTGTAATCATAAATAAACGGCTATGTATATCATCCCTGCAATTGATTTGTTGGATAAGAAAGTTGTACGTCTTACTGGGGGTCGATACGACTCGGTAACGGAATACGACGTGGTATTGGAAGATATCTTGAAACAATTAAACTCCAATGGAACTGATTTTGTTCAAATTATAGATTTAAATGGTGCTAAAGGCGATTTTAGTCAACAAGCATATCTATTAGATCTTTTAAAAAAATCTCCTCTCAAAATACAATACGGAGGAGGAGTTAGAAGTATTGAAAAAGTAAAAGAACTTATTGATGCTGGATTCCACCGCATCATCATAGGAACTAAGGCCATTACCGACGAAGGATTCTTGAAAGAATTAAGCGAAGAGATTTGTGGCAAGAACTCCTGCTCCGACCAAGTAGTAATTGCTGTAGATACCCTCAACGGAGAGTTGATGCATAGTGGTTGGGAGAAGACCTCAGATATTAAGCCTATAGAATTTATTGATAAATGTGTGGGCTTAGGCTATTTCCGTTTTATCTGTACCGATATTGGCAACGATGGTAAACTCAACGGATCAAATGTAGAGTTGTATAAGAGCTTCAAATCGCAATTTCCCTTTGTAAAACTTATTGCTCAAGGAGGTATTACCACCATGGATGATATTAAAGCTTTACAAGATGCGCAACTAGAGGCTGTCGTATTAGGAAAAGCGATTTACGAAAACAAAATCAGTATTGAAGAAGTAAAGAATTGGAATTTACAGGCATTGGTTAGTTTTTAATGACAACAATAAAAAAGGTGGCAACATTAGTTGGCCACGAACATCCGATATATGCATTAGCGATATCGCAAAAAAAACACATCTTATTTTCGGGAGGCGGTGAAGGAGCAGTAGTGGAATGGAGTTTAAAAACTATGGCTCCAATAAAAATAATGTATAAAACCAAGGCAAGTATTTATTGCATACATTGCCCCGAAAGCTTGCCCTTACTAATATCAGGAGACCGAGCAGGTCAGATTAGTATTTTTAATTTCGAAAAACAAGAGTTAGTATATCAGCAAAAATTATCAGAGCAAGCCATCTTCGGTATAACTGCTATCAATGATGTATTGTATTTCGTATCTGAAGATGGGTATTTACGAACATTCGATTTAACAGAACATACACTCCTATCAGAACATTATATTTCTCCTCAAGGACTAAGATGTATTACCTACAACCCGAATACAAAATATTTGTACATCGGATCAAAAGATAATTCCATCTATACATTTTCTATCGACACAAAAAGCATAATTAAAAGAGAAGAGGTACATGAGTTGCCAGTGTTTTCGATAGAATACGATACAAAGAATAATCAATTGATTTCTGGTTCGAGAGACGCACAATTAAGAGTTGATAATTTTGAAGTAGCGAATAAAATTCCCGCACATTATTATGCCATTAACGACATCCAACTTGTTCCTTCAAAAAATATTATTGTAACTGCAAGTATGGATAAGAGCATAAAAGTATGGGACGATCAAACGTATGCATTATTGGCAATTGCAGATGTAGCAAAAAACGAAGGACACACAAAATCTGTAAATCGTTTGGCTTATACCGATTTTGAAAATTACTTAATCTCCTGCTCCGACGACCGATTGATTCTAATATGGCAAATGGAGTAGAGTCTATTAAAAGAAACGCTTAATAATTCTCAATTTATGAGAATACTTTTTGGTATCGAGGTTAAAGATACCTTGATGATCTATACGATCTATTCTCACCTGACCAGAAGCATGAATGATTTGATTATTTTCTAAGATAATGCCGACATGAACAATACGTTCTTCATCATTATCAAAAAAGGCAAGATCACCAGGCTTTGCTTCTTCGATAAAATCGACCAAGGTGCCTTGTTCTGCTTGTTGATAAGCGTCTCTCTTAAGTTTTATTCCGTACATTTTTAATACATTCTGGCTAAAACCCGAACAATCGATACCAAACAATGAACGGCCTCCCCAAAGGTAAGGGGTATGTAACCATTTTAAAGTAAGAGAAGTTATTGGTTCTATAGCACTAGAACCCATCTCCGCAGAGCGACCTGTAAACCTATATTTATAATTCGTATGTTGTTGAATAGTTTCGGTAGAAAGAGTACTGGCGATGGATAAGGTGAGGTTTGAATTATTCAGTTCTAAATCTGCATAACGATCAATAATTACATTAGCTCTTAAGGTAGAAAGTGCTTCATTTTTTGTAACTCCTAAAATCACTTGTTTACTATCGACCCAAGCTTCATACTCATCCCAAAGGCATTTTATCCTCAACCACTTGGTTTGTTCTTCTAGCACGACAAAACTCTCCCCAAATAGCAATTGAGAAACCATCTCTGAACTATCTGACGGTTCTAATCGCAAAGGCACTACTGATAAATGACAAACTCCAAACTTCTCTTCCATTCTATTATTTTGTTCTGGCATTAAACCCAAAAAGTAAACTTAATCGCACCCCTTTATTCGAGGGAACTACTGCAAAGTTAACAGGGAAATACAAATCTCCATTTCTAAATGTATGTCCAGCAGCAAAGGCAAAAGAAGCCCCAGTTAAGGAGATATTAGGCCCAAAAGCAAATTCTCCGCCCTTCCCACTACGAACACCTATTAATAAAGTAGCACTAGGTAAAAACTTACCTTGTTCTAGTCCACCAATTAAACCTACAAACTCCACTAATCCGGCAACACCGTTTTCTAATGCAAAATATTGATGTTCAAATTGCCATCCAAATTGAGTAAATACAGGACTCATTCCTAAGTCGTCTTTTAATACATCTGCCGTTTCTCCAGGGAAAACAACAGTAGCTCCTACCCTTGGCCCTGCTAAACCTATCGGTTGAATTTTTTGAGGTGCTATGTAAACATTGTTTTGAGGAGGGTTGGCAACTTTAATTGTATCCGTTGAGGCGTTTGCATAAAGTCCTATAAATAGCATTATAGATGCAATGCTAAATTTTATTTTCAACATAGCTTATTAGGTTTTTTTAGGGTTAAATCAAATATAATGCTAAATAGTACGAACTCAAAGTGAATTATATTTTATTCTCATGATTATCAATCAAAAAAAAATAGGGGCTTAAGCCCCTATCCATATTATTCTTCAACGTGTAACCACTTTTTCTTTTCAAGAAGCTCTTCTCTGCTTTCACGGACATCCACATCATCAATACAACAATCAACTGGGCATACCGCAGCACATTGAGGTTCGTCGTGAAAACCTACACACTCTGTACATTTATCGGGAACTATGTAATAGACTTCATCAGATATAGGTTGTTGTAATGCATCAGCATCCACCGTATTTCCATCACCAAAATCGATAATCCCCTTCAAACCAGTACCCTCAGAAAATTTCCAAGATGCACCAGCATCATATATTGCATTATTTGGGCATTCTGGTTCACATGCCCCACAATTAATACACTCTTCCGTAATTATTATAGCCATTGTTTTATTTAACTTCTATATTTTTGCGCTGCAAATATAACATATAAACCATTTTTTGGTTTAAAAAATAAAAATATGAGAGAAGAACTGATAAAAGCCTTTGATTTACTGGGAGAATATATCACCAACAAACCTCAAGAACTGGAATTAGCCGTTGAAAAGGCATATCAGCACAATACTTGGTTTAGTAACGAAGAATGTAACCATGCATTATCTGCTTGGGCTAAATTACTTCAAAGTGAAAAACTCAGCACTTGGTTAGCGGATTACCCTGATCATAGTGTTCAGCCTAAAAAAATAGGCTTAATACTGGCAGGTAACATTCCATTGGTGGGCTTTCAAGATATTTGTAATGTGTTGTTCTCTGGTCATTATGCTTATATCAAGCTTTCCTCTCAAGACACTATTTTAATTCCGCATCTTCTCGAAAAACTTATCAGCTTTTATCCAGGCATACAAAAACATATTGTTTATACAGAGAGAATGAATGATATCGACGCTATCATTGCCACAGGTAGTAACAACTCTGCTAAGCATTTCGAATATTATTTCGGGAATAAACCACACATCATCAGAAAAAACAGAAATAGCATTGCGATACTTACAGGGAAAGAGAATAGTGATGACTTTTATTTGCTGGGTGAAGATATCTTTAGGTATTACGGACAAGGCTGTAGGAATGTATCCAAATTGTATGTGCCTACAGGGTATAACTTTAGCCCTCTACTCGACACTTTAGAACAATACAATTATATCGCCGATCAACACAAATATTTAAATAATTACAACTATTATAAATCAATCTATTTAGTAAACAGAGAGCATCATTTAGATACAGGCTTTTTGTTAATTAAAGAGAACAAAAGTTTACAAGCTCCACTATCGGTAATTTATTTTGAATATTATAATTCTACCACTGAATTGGAGAGTAACATAGCAGAGCTCCAAGATCAAATACAATGTGTAGTTACTGCTGAACATATTCAAACAAAAAATCAACTAGTAGGATTTGGTAAAAGTCAATCGCCAGGTTGGATGGATTATGCGGATGGAGTGGATACGATGGAGTTTTTGCTAGGTTTGTAAAATAAAAAAGGCTCCTATGCTTATCGCAGGGAGCCTTTTTTATTTCTTTACTTCTATTTAGCGAATTGCTACTTTGAAGGCATCTGTTTCCATGTATTTTTTAAATTCCATGTCTTTAGATGCACGTTCTCTATTTGCTGAGTTTTCGCGAATAGAACGAGTTAAGTTAGTTGTTAACATATCTAAGTTATTGGTACGAGCACCAATAATTGCTTTCAAGTAGAATGTCTCTGCATCTTGTGTAGCACAATCAGCATTTTTCTTTGCAGCATCATAGTTACCTGCTAAAGTTGCAGCTAATGCAGCATTATAGCTACAAGAGTTTGCTGAACCATAGTATGAAGTTGCAGCAGCGTAATCACCTTGACGAACTTTTAAGTTACCTAAGTTCACATTGTTTTGTGCACCTAATGATTTAGCAAGTGTGTAATATTTCTCTGCGTTTTTGTAATCTTTTAATTGAGCATAAGCAACACCCATGTTATTGTAAACAATTGCATTGTCTTTGCTTAAGCTATTCGCTGAGTTTAATAAAGATAAAGCATCGTTTGCTTTTCCACCTTGAGTAAGGTAAACATAAGCTACGTTGTTTTTACCTCTCCAGTCAGAAGGATAGTTAGCAGATACTTTATTGTAAATAGCTAATTTTTCGTTCATGTCTGTAGTTAATGTAGAAGCGTATAATAATTCTTCAACAGTTAATTTTGTAGTATCCGATTTTGCTGCTGCTGCTATCTCCTCGTCTGTTTTACGTTTTTCAGTAGCAATTAAAGTTACTTCTGATCTTCTCAACTGAGGCAATAATTTATCAGCAATTTTACGGTATGATTTTAATTTTTTAATTTCTTTCTCTCTTGTATCAACATCAGAAATTGTAGAAACAATGTTTACAATCTCATCACGCTCTGATAAATCAGATGAAGCTGCTACTTGTTTTAAACCGTCCCAATCTTCAGCTGTAGCTGATTTTTTGTAGAATGAGCTATCGTTTACTTGAGCAATTTTATTTTTCTTTAACCAAGTAAGGAAGTATTTATAAGTAGCGTCTGTTCTTTGTACAGAAAGCTGGTCGTTTCTTTTCAACTCTCCATCAGGTGATGCATAAGAAGAAATAGATATACCTGTTAATTGGTTTGACTTTACAAAAGCTTCAAAAGCTTTCATTTCTTCTGTTTTCTTTTGATTTTCACGAACAACTGCGCGATCAATTTCGAATAATACTTTTCCTTTTATTTCAACTGGTACAACTTTAGCATAATTATCGTTACCAATCATTGCAACATCTGTTGCTTGGTTTGATAATGCGGTAGTAAGTGTTCCTTGTACTACTTCAACTTTATCAAATGGCATTGATTTAGATCCACGAGAAGCAACTGGGTTGAAAGATACACTTGCATTTTTCATCTCAGGTTTGTAAGCAACTTTATCACGATATGTGAAAGAACCACCATTAGCTTTGCTAATCACCACACCATCAGCTGTAGAAGCTTCTCCTTTTAATGATAAAGGGCGAAGTTTTATTGAACCACCATCATAACTTAAAGTAGGATTCATGTTCACTGCAGTCTTTTTGTCGAAATATTTAACAGGAATTTTACCTGTAATTACAATTTCAACACTATCACCACGTACTTCTAGGGGATTAGGTTTAGCGTCGTAACTTAATGTGTTAGACTTAGTTTTCATTGTTTTAAGTGCATTACATCCCGTTAATAAGGCTGATGCGACTAAAACTGATAAAATAAACTTAATTTGTAAGTTCTTCATGATTGTTAATTTGAATTTTTTTAATGACCAGAATACTATAAATTTGTTACCGATTCAAGTAGGGCAAATATAAAACAATAAATATAATATCCAATTTAGAACCATTAGTGTGTACATTATAAAAGTGAAAGGAATAGCGAAAATTCCTGATTATATACAACTTCGCGACGATAAATTTACCTTATTAGCCTATTTTAGGGTAGATCGCCCTGAAAAAGCGTTGGATAAATGTGGTTTAGGTGATAAAGCAGAAGAAATAAACGAATTGATAAAGGATTTACCTTTTGGGGTAATTAAAAAGCTTGATTTTTAATGGAAAATTTCGAAATAATAAATTTAGAACATGTTGATGTCTTACAAAGAAACCATTTAGTGCTTTCCGACGTAAGTTTAAAAGTGAATAAAGGAGAATTTATCTTTCTTATTGGCCAAACAGGAAGTGGAAAAAGTAGTTTATTGAAAATGATTTATGGCGACTTACACATCAATAACGGAACGGGAAATGTAGTTGGCTTTCAGCTTGGTAAGATAAAAAATGCAGAAGTACCATACATGAGAAGAAAAATGGGTATCGTGTTTCAAGATTTCCAATTGCTTACCGATAGAACAGTAGAAGATAATTTAAGATTTGTGATGGAGGCAACAGGATGGGATGATAAGCGTTTAATGGATGCTCGTTTAGCAGAAGTTTTAAACGAAGTGGGCTTAGCTGGTAAAAACAATAAAATGCCTCATCAGTTATCTGGTGGTGAACAACAACGTGTGGTTATCGCAAGAGCGTTGATTAATCATCCTGAAGTCATTTTAGCAGATGAGCCAACAGGTAACTTAGATCCCGACTCTTCGGTAGAAGTAATGAACCTGTTGATGAAAATAAGTAAAACAGGCACAGCTGTACTGATGGCTACTCATGATTATAGAATGATAGAAAAATTTCCTTCTAGAATCATAAAATGTGAAAATGGTAAGATTGTTGAGGATAAGTATCAGTGGGTTTAGCTCGTGACTAGTGACTAGTGAATGGTGACTAGTGAATGGTACATTTGTAATATTATACATAAAATTGATAAGAAGATCTATGAGAAAAGTGATTTTAATGGCTTGCTTTATTTTGGCAGCTACAATTGGTTATAGCCAAGAATTGGGTACAAACATTGGCGACAAAGCTAAAGATGTTGTACTAATGGATGTAAACGGCAACGAGATGAAACTCTCGTCGATAAAAGGTAAAATTGTACTATTAGACTTTTGGGCATCGTGGTGTGGACCTTGTCGTATGGAAAACCCAAATTTAGTTAGGTCGTACGCAAAATATAAAGATGCTAAATACAAAGGTGCTAAAGGTTTTGAGGTATTCAGTGTTTCTTTGGATAAAAACAAAGAGGCTTGGGTTGCTGCAATTGCTAAAGACAAATTAGTTTGGCAATACCATGTTAGCGATTTAAAAGGTTGGCAATCGAAAGCTGGTGCGGATTACGGAGTAAACTTCATCCCTCAGAACTTCTTAATTAACGAAAAAGGGATTATTGTGGCAAAAAACCTTAGAGGCGAAGAGCTTGATAAAGAATTAGATAAACTTTTGAAATAAGGAATAATCCAAATAAAAAATTCTCTCTACAGTGCTGTGGGGAGAATTTTTTATTTTTGAGCCTGACAAACTGACCCTAACAAGGGCTTGGCAAGTATTTTGAATACTTGTATAGAGTTTAAAAAAATTGAATAGTAGAACGAAATGACAGAGCAACACGCGGAAAATATGACAAATGAACCTATCGATTCACAAGAATTGGAGCAAAACGAGTCATCAGAATCGACAAACGAAAACGTTGAATCGCAAAACGAGATTATAGAGTTACCTATTGAGGAGCAATTAAAAGCTCAACTAGATGAGGCAAATGATAAATACATCAGACTTTTGGCTGAATTCGATAATTTCAAAAGAAGAACAGCAAAAGAACGTATAGACCTAATCAAAATAGCTAACGCAGAAACGTTAAAATCTCTAATTACTGTTTTAGATGATTTCGACAGGGCACAAAAATCGATGGATAGTGCTCAAGATATCGATGCGTTGAAAGAGGGCTTGAAACTCGTGCATTTGAAATTAAAAAACACTTTAACCGCACAAGGCTTAAAAGAAATGGAAAGTTCTATTGGAAAAGTATTTGATACCGATCAACACGAAGCAGTGACCAATATTGCTGCTCCTTCTGAGGAGATGAAAGGCAAAGTGATTGATGAATTAGAAAAAGGATATTTATTAAACGACAAAGTGATTCGATTCGCTAAAGTTGTTGTAGGAGCATAATAACATGGCAAAAAGAGATTATTACGACATATTAGGTGTTTCGAGAAATGCTGATGCTGATGAGATAAAGAAAGCTTATCGTAAGCTTGCTATAAAATACCATCCAGATAAAAATCCTGGCGACAAAGCAGCGGAAGATAAATTTAAAGAAGCAGCTGAGGCATATGAAGTATTGAGCAGCCCAGAAAAGAAACAACGTTATGATCAATTTGGTCATGCAGGTGGTGGAGCTAGTGCTGCTGGTGGATATGGTGGTGGTGGAATGAATATGGAAGATATCTTTAGTCAGTTTGGCGATATCTTCGGAGGAGGTAGCCCGTTCGAGGGATTCTTTGGTGGCGGTGGAACAAGAGGCGGAAGAAGAGTGCAAAAAGGATCTAACCTTCGTATAAAAGTAAAATTAACGCTCGAAGAAATTACCAACGGAGTAGAGAAAACCATTAAAGTACAAAAAATGGTTTCTTGTAAAACATGTGGTGGTTCTGGGGCAAAAGATAAAACAGCATTTTCAACATGTGGTACCTGTGGAGGTGCAGGAAGTGTAAGAAGAGTACAGAATACTATTCTTGGTCAGATGCAAACTACTACCACCTGCCCTACTTGTAACGGCGAAGGGCAAACCATTACTTCTAAATGTGGAACTTGCCATGGTGAAGGAGTTGAGCGTGGTGAAGAAACTATTAGCATAAATATTCCAGCTGGTGTTGTTGATGGTATGCAGTTGTCGATGACAGGCAAAGGTAATTCTGCTCCAAGAGGCGGTATCCCTGGCGATTTATTAATCTTAATTGAAGAGGTAGAACATAAATCTTTAAAAAGAGATGGCATAAATATTATTTACGATTTATACATCAGTTTTATTGATGCTGCTTTAGGAACTAGTATAGAAATACCAACCATTGACGGTAAGGCAAGAATTAAAATAGAACCCGGCACTCAGGCTGGTAGAATTCTTCGCTTAAAAGGTAAAGGAATAAAAGACATCAATTCTTATCAAAAAGGAGATCAGTTGGTGCATGTAAATATATGGACACCAAAATCGCTCACACGAGAAGAAAGAATGGCTTTAGAAAAACTACAAGACTCCCCTAACTTCAAACCAAATCCGGATAAAAACGATAAAGGTTTCTTCGAGAGAATGAAGGAATATTTTGAGTAAGAGGATACAAGACACAGGACACAAGACACAGGACACAGGACACAGGACACAAGACTCAGGATTTATGAGTACTTTAGAATTATGGTGTATAGCATCTTTTGAATACTTGTTGTTTTTTTTAACAGCTCTTCTGTTTTTTCTTCAGAAATGTATCCTATGTTTTTAGACACAATTATTTGTGTTTGTAATTCGTATGAAGAGCCATTTGCTATAGATAAAAATTGAATAAATTCTTTATCACTTTTTCTCCCAGATCCTTCTGCTATATTTGATGGAATAGAGATTGAACATCTTCTCATCTGCGACGTTAAACCAAATATTTCGTTTTTAGGATAATGAGATGTAGCATTATAAATTTCTGTTGTAAGCTCAATCGCTTTAGTCCACACTTCTAACTTTTTAAAATTATGCATAAGAATGAAAAAAATAATCTATTCAAATAAATAGCAATAAGTTTAATTCTACAACCGCATAAATACATCTTTCTTAAAATTGCATCTCTAAACCTGTGTCCTTCGTCCTGCGTCTTGTGTCTTGAATCCCATGTCTCATGTCTTTTACAAAAAAAAGTCAAGTCAATTTATTACTTTAGCATAAAACAATATTGTAAATATGTTAAAAATAGAAAACATCGTTAAGCAATACGAAAATCATCTTGCGCTTAACGACGTCAGTATGGTAGTGCCCGAAGGTTCTGTATTTGGATTACTCGGTCCGAATGGTGCTGGAAAGACTTCATTAATTCGCATTATCAATCAGATCACCGCACCCGATTCTGGAAAAGTTTATTTCAAAAACGAATTACTTCATCCCTCACATATAAATAAAATAGGATACCTACCTGAAGAAAGAGGTTTGTATAAAAAGATGGAAATAGGCGAGCAAATTTTATACCTCGCACAACTCAAAGGTTTGAATAGAAATGATTCCATGTCGAGAGCTAAATATTGGTTCGAGAAAATGGAAATTCAGTCGTGGTGGAAAAAGAAAGTAGAAGAGCTTTCGAAAGGAATGCAACAGAAAGTTCAATTCATCGCCACTATTATTCATGAACCCGAATTACTCATATTAGATGAGCCTTTCAGCGGTTTCGACCCTGTTAATGCCGATATTATTAAAAATGAATTCCTAGAGCTTAATAAAAAAGGGACTACCATTATTTTCTCTTCACATCGAATGGAATCGGTAGAACAACTTTGTGATCATATTGCACTAATCAATAAATCAAAAAAAATTCTAGAAGGTAGTGTGTTCTCCATCAGAAATCAATATAAAGAACATCTGTATAGAGTACATATTCAAACAGGAAAATCGGAAGCTGAAATTAGAAATAGTGGCCTTAATATTATTTCTATCGAAAATAATTTACATACCATTCAACTCGGCATTAAGATAGATGAAGGTAAAACTGTAAATGATACCATCAACAAATTAATTTCTCATTTCGATTTAGTTTCTTTCGAAGAAATTATTCCATCAATTCACGATATATTTATTAAAAACGTAACCCAAACTAATTAATCGAATGAAAAAAATTGCTTTAATTATCAGCAGAGAATACCTCAGCAGAGTAAAGAAGAAGTCGTTTATCATCATGACTTTCTTGGGTCCGATTTTAATTGCAGGAATGTATGCAGTTGCCATTTGGTTAGCCGTGAATGCTGATGAAATGAATAAGAAAAAAAATGTATACGTAATCGATGAGAGCAAAGCATTTACTGGACACTTAAGAGATTCTAAATCTTTAAGTTTTGAATACGTAGATCAGGATTTAGAAGAAGCAAAAAACTCTATTGCGAATAATGAAGATTCTTACGTACTCTATATTCCTAATTTAAGTAAGGATTTATCGGGAGTTCAACTCTACTCCGTAAAACAAGCCAGCATTTCTGTAGTCAATTATATTGAAAAAGAAATTGAAGCAGAGTTGAAAGATAAAAAATTAGTAGAGAATGGCATTTCCAGAGATATTCTCAAAAGTTTAAACATGAATGTATCGCTAAAAACCATACGAATAACTGAAAAAGGAGAAGAAAGTGGAAGTGCAGGAGCAAGTTATGGCATAGGCATGTTAGCTTCTATCTTAATCTACCTCTTCATCTTTTTATATGGCGTACAAGTGATGCGAGGAGTTATTGAAGAGAAAAATAATCGTATTGTAGAAGTCATTATTTCTTCTGTAAAACCCTTCCAACTGATGATGGGTAAAATCATTGGGATTGCATTGGTTGGATTAACACAGTTTATTCTATGGGTAGTATTAACAATGAGCATAAGCGGTTTGGTTACCCAAAAATTTACAGCTGATACTACTATAAACAAAATTGAGCAAGTTGAAAATACTACAGGTATAGAAGGGGCTTCTTCTGGCTTCGATAAATCGCAACAAGTAAGCAGCAACGATGTTGCTGAAATTATGAATGCCATCAATACCATTAACTTCCCTCTTCTGTTAGGTTCATTCTTGTTTTATTTCTTAGCGGGTTATTTATTGTACAGTGCTATGTTTGCAGCTATTGGATCTGCAGTTGATAGCGAATCGGAAACTCAACAGTTTATGTTCCCAGTTACAATACCTTTAATTTTCTCCTTTGTACTTTCAAGTTCAACGGTAGTAAATAACCCTGATGGACCCATAGCCTTTTGGTTGTCTATGATTCCACTCACCTCCCCTGTGGTGATGATGGTGAGAATTCCTTTCGGTGTTCCAGTATGGCAATTAGTTTGTTCAATGATTTTGTTGGTGCTAGGTTTCTTAGGTACTGTATGGATTGCTGCAAAAATATACCGCACAGGTATTTTAATGTATGGCAAGAAAGTAACCTTCAAGGAAATGATGAAGTGGATAAGGTATTAGGTCGTGTGCTCGTGATTCGTGTGCTCGTGATTCGTGTGCTCGTGTGCTCGTGTTAATTTTTTATCGATTGTTCTAAATCTTTAAGGGGGATAATAGTTTTTACTCCGTAGCTTTTTAATGGCCAAGATTGTATAATGGTTTCAACTTTTATGCTGCGATCTTTTATTGCCTGGTATAAGCCTGCTTGTCTTTTACTGGCTTTCTTTATCGTTCCCTCCTGCTCTATCCAAACCAAATCATCTTCAAAAAGAATTTTCTCTTTTGGGAAATAGTACATTAAATAATCTTGTGTGTGAGCCGACTGTTCTCCAATAAAATAAATACACATGCTATAACTTCCATCACTTATCCACAAACTATCATTTACTTCTTTCCCTTTTAATGCCCTAGGTTCTAATTCTAAACTATCAGGCTCAATGCTGTGTTTTGCGTTAACTAAATACGTCAAATAAGCTGCACTATATTTTGCATGAATAATCTCTGCTCCTTTATGAACAAATGCCCTTACTCCAGCTATATAATGATTATGAAAATGTCCGTACACAAAATATCTTATGGGTTTATTCGGAGCTATCTTTTTTGCTTCACTAATAATTAACTCTCCGTTTTTACTACTTAATGGAGCCTCTGCAACTAGTAGAAAATCTTTAAAATTCACCAATAATACTTTATCATCAGAATGATGTAGAGAAATGAAATAAATATGGTCATTATATTTATCTATACTCACATGTGGAGTTATAACGGTATCACTTTTAATTGCATAATTTTTCGGAGTAATTAATGGATTGTTAACCTTTACTTCTTCAGCAACAAACATCGTATTAATTTCATCATTTAATTTACCATTTAACTTTACAACACTTACCTTACTCGGATAATGTATATGTTCCCTTTTAATGTAGTTTTTATAATGGTATACATCCTGTACGTCGCCATACAAAGAAGAATAACTAAGCGTTACAATTTTATCTACTAAATAATTTTCTTTGTTTATATGTACTGCTACTTTTGTATTATTTATTTTAGTCTGAAAAATTAGATGATGTACATCCGACGTTTTTATTATATTTTGTTGATGATTGAAAAAATAACTCAACATCAATACCGGTGTATATCTTAATGTATTAAACAATTCTTCTATATACCTGCTCTTATTTATCACAGAGAGTTCTTTACTTCCATAGTCAACAAACAATAAAGTATCTTTTTTGAAATACGTTTGAGAGAAATATTTTCTAGTCCCTTTTGATAAGGTATCTGTTTTTATAAAATCGTTTGCATTAAACCAAACAACACCAGTTGTATTATTTTTTAATATATCCCATGGAGCGAAACTGTGATAAAACTCATTATTTTCTTCTGTAAACTGAAGCTTCACATAATATTTCTCTAATGGTTTTACTTGTTTATTCCAACATTTTTTCAATGAAACCGAGTTCATTGCGTGTACAGAAATGCTACAAAAAAATAAACATAAATAAATGAAGAAGTAGAATATGAATTTCATATCAATTGGTTTTTGATTAGTTGTTCACAAACTAAATCAATAAAACACAATGAGTATGTTAATGAAAAGTTAAGGTTTGTTAATGAAAAGTTAAGATTTTAAACTATTTAGTTGCTTATATAGTTTTTCAGTAGGTAACCCCATCACATTGGTATAAGAGCCATGGATGGCCTCTACAGCTACTACACCAAACCACTCCTGTATTCCGTAAGCTCCTGCTTTATCGTAAGGTTTATACTGTGTGATGTAATAATTGATCTCATCGTTTGTAAGCTCTTTAATCTCCACATCTGTTTTATCGGTAAAAGAACTTATTTTATGTTGATGTAAAATAGAAACTCCAGTATATACTTGGTGTGTTTTCCCTGAAAGTAATTTCAGCATTCTAAATGCATCTGCTTCATCTGTGGGTTTACCAAGAATTTCTCCATCAATGGCTACAATAGTGTCTGCAGTAATGAGTAGTTCATCGTTAATTTCATCGTCGAAAGCATGTGCTTTTTTTTCAGCAATATATTGTGCTACTTGTTCGGGTAATAGCTCTGCGGGGTACGATTCATCAACCTCTTTGGTAATTACTTCGAAATCCAAGCCCATCAATTTCAATAATTCTTGTCGGCGTGGCGACTTAGAGAACAGAATAATTTTCATGAATAATTAAGAGAAATAGTATAACACAGGAATAGCAAAAATTCCCAATATCATTATAATCGACATTAACCTCACTATAAATCTATACTTCTCGCTTTTGTTGGTAAGGTATAGCATAGCATTAGCAACCACTAATGGCACCTCAATTGCAAATACTATATACATAAGCGGCACATATACTTTATTGAGGTATTGCATGTTTTGAATATAAAACAATGCAAAAATAATGAGTACACTTACGATGGTAAATGTAAATTTCGACGACATTTCACCTGCTACAATAGGCAAGGTTCTTGAATTTGTGGCTTCGTCGCCTGGCATATCGTGTAAATCTTTTACTAATGCATAAAGTAAATTTATACCGAATGCAATTGCACTAAAAAATCCAATAACCTTAAAGATAAGAATGGCTACCTGCCTGTATTCTGCGCTTAAATATGATTTGAATAAAACAGGTTCGTACAGTATGGTAAATAATATAGGGAGTATCGCTATAAAAGCTAAAACTAAATTTCCAATAATAAACTGACGTTTATATTCGGTAGAATAAAACCAAAGTAAACCCACCACAAATATTGGCAGTAAACCTAAGACCCAAACTTTTAATGCCCACGACAAATACAAGCCAATTAGCACCCCTATTAAACTCAGTATTAAATGAGAAGCCATAGCTACTCTTCTTTTTACTGTTTTACCAACAATAATGTCGGACTCAGGGCGGTTAATATAATCGCGTTTCAAATCAAAATAATCATTAATGATATAGCCTGCAGTAGTTATACTAACAGTCATTAACAACAATAAGAAAAATTGGAAATTGGTGAGTAACAACTCTAATCCAAATGAAGCCAGTATTGGTGCAATAAAGAATTTTCTCAAGAAGTATTGAAGCAATACTACTAAAACAAGATTAGTTATTCTGAAGAGTTTAAATATTGAACGCATTAGTTTGATCGAGTTAAAACACTGTATTCGTTATTCCAGTCGTTTCTGGCTTTCATTACTTTCTCTATGACATCTCTCACGCAGCCTTCCCCTCCTTTTTTATCAGAAATATAATGACTAATGGCTTTTATTTCGGGCACTGCATCCGCAGGTGCTGTAGCTATATTGGCTTTATTCATTACATCAGTATCCGGAATATCATCGCCCATGTACATCACATTTGTCCATGTTTTACCATATTTCAAAAGTAATGTTTCAATTAATTCGAGTTTGTTCTTAGTGCCTATATGGATTTCTTGAATTCCTAAATTTTCTAATCTCTTCACCACTGTTTGAGTGTTTCCACCGGAGATGACCATAAGTACATATCCCATTTTAGCCGCTAACTGAATAGCATAGCCATCGCGTATAAACATTCGACGTAATTGCTCACCCGATTCGGTAACCAACACGCTACCATCTGTTAATACACCATCTAAATCGAGTATTATGGTATCGATATCTTTCAGACGAGAAATGTACGACATATAGATAGAAAATGATTTTCTAACGAATATAGGGAAATAATCTTATTTCTGATTATCTCTCCACTCGTATACCCATGCCGATTGAATCATCTCTAAATACGATTCGTTGCACTCTTCTTTCTTTCCTACAAAATTAGGTAGAGTTAATACCCACTCGAGCAAGTCGGTAAATCGTATACGGTATATTTGAGCTTCACCAAACTCATCGCCAAATTTTTCATATAATGCAATGGCAATGTCTTCTGTATCTTTCCACCCGTAGGTTAGTGCAAATTTATCGTTCATCTTATTGAGTTGTGAGTTGTGAATTTTGAGTTGTGAATTATATTTATCCAGCATACTAGCATATTAGCACATCAGCATATTAACTAATGTCCCATAAATCCACTCTGATCTGGAATCAATACTTCTAAATTTCCATTTTCGATTACGCATTGACATCCTAATCGCGAGTTAATTCTTGGGTTAACCGCTCTGTCGATAAAATCCTCTTCTTTATCAGAAATTTCTTGAATATTATCCATCCCATTCATCACATATATATGGCAGGTACTGCATCCACAAACCCCACCACAATTATGCTGTAAATCTATTCCATTTTCTAGGCATACATCCAGAACCGATTCTCCTACCGCAATCGGTAATTCTATCGATTCGTGGTCTTTTTCCTCAAAATTTATTTTCAGTTTAAATACTTCCATAATTAAATAAGAATCACCCTTAACGTTTAATTCGCTGCAAAACTAACATTTTTTACGTTTCTTAGAAACTTTCTAAATAAGTATAATTAAAATGAAATTGTTTTAGGAATTTCTACTTTTTTTAATCCCTTCAGAAAGTGCTTTATAGAGCATTTGCCAATCAGGTTGATCTTTTAAAGCCTCTATATGTTTTTGGATAGTAATATGGTCGTTTCTCTTCGCAGGCCCTGTTTGAGCGTCTTTAGGACTCATTTGTTTAATTTTTTCGGCGGTTTCAGCAATTAATGGTTTTAGTAAATCGAATTCGAGTCCATTTGATTTTAATAATTCTTCTGCGATGGAATACATATAATTACTAAAGTTACAGGCAAATACTGCTGAAATGTGCAAAGACATGCGTTGTGCTGATGTAATTTGCTGATAACTAACTCCTAGCGTATTACACAATTCTATTAATTGATGTTTTATAGCCTCGTCGCTCGCCTCAATAAAAAAAGGAACTTCTTTGATTACAATTGATTTGGTTTTAGAAAAAGTTTGTAGAGGATATAATACACCGTACGAATGATGTGCAGATTTTAAAATATCTATTGATGTTGATCCTGAGGTATGCAGAACAGGGATTGCAAGAGAATCTACTTGCAAGGCCAAATCCTTTAATGCATCGTCGTTAACCGCCAATAGTAATAAATCGATATCCTGATTTAAATCGGCTAATTGAGTTACTGCTCGTGCGTTACAAGTAGAAGCTAATACAGCAGCATGTTCTGGTGTTTTAGAGAAAATATCAACTACTTGCAGTCCGCTTTTCTGCATCGCTTTTGCTAAATGAGTAGCGACATTACCTGAACCGATAATTGATATTTTCATCACAAATTACTTTGCTAGTTTCGTATCTTGAACTCGACGAATAATAGCGAGCAAGAATCCTATTACCATTACAATTGTACCACCCCAAAGTAAATTAATGTAAGGGAAAACAATGGCTTTCATAATTACATAATCTCTAAGTGCAGCTTTCTTCTTGTAATATATAATTTCGATTTTTCCTGCTTGAGGATCAATTTTCGAAAATTTGAATTTTAATCCTAAATCATCAATAGTTTTAGGTAAATCGAAAGGGATATTATTTTTAATGATGTATACAGGTTCTGCTGAAAACAACTGATCGCCCTTACTAACATTGATAACTGCAGCCACAGCAATATCGTTTGCTTCTAACTTTAAATCTTTTACAGGTACATTATTTTTTAATGATTTAAGTTGAACAAGAAAGCCATCAACTGTTATAGTGTCCCCTATACTAAATGATAAGGTTTTAGGTTCATCATAATTCTCATCATCAGAATGACCTTCATGGTCTTCGTGTTCTTCTTCTTTTAATGGAACAGAACTTACGTGAGTATACACATCATGAGTAATGTAATGACGAGTATCAGGTGATGCAATTAATCCCATTTTAGGGTTTACCTGAGCATTAGGATATAAAGTAAATTCTCCAACTACTTTTCCCTCTTTATCTAATTCTTTATAATTTACTTCATAGAAAGTATTAGGAGCAATAGTGGTATCACCTAAATAAGTAACTAAATAATTGCTCATTCTTGTAGGTTCATTTTTCCATAACAATATATTTTCTCTGGTATTCTTTTCATTAAATTCTTTACCATAAGAAAACCCTGTGTTATTAATAGAAATGACTTCGCTTTTAGATGCAGCTATCAATGCGCCCAATAAAATAAATCCGAAACCAATATGAGCTACTGCTGAACCTGCTAATTTTATTTTTCCTTTAAACGCATCGGTTAATATGCGAAGGTTTGCGAGGATAGTAAATATCGAAGCAAATATTAATAACATGAAAGGCGGTTTAGTATAAAACTCTCCGTAATACGATATCAATGCAGTAGCAACAAATGACAATGCAAAAGCAAACATGATGTTTCTGATGAATTTTGTTCCATCCGTTTTTTTGTATTTCAGATATTGTGCAAATCCAGAAATTAATAAGATTAGTACAGCAATAGGAATTTGCCATTTGTTGTAATGATCAATAACATCAGTTGGTGGTGCGATATTAGTACCAAACAGCTTATTAATAACGGGTATAGATGTTGTAACTATTACCTGGAAACAAGAAACTCCCAACATAATAGCCCCAATAAACAACCAAAACTCTCTAGAGTAAGTGGCTTCATCTTTTTTAGTAATTGGAAAGTTTTTCCAGTTTCTTACCATCAACCAAACACCAAGAACAAGGAACACTAAGATGTAAATAACTAGTTGCCCCGACATTCCTAAATCGGTGAATGCGTGTACCGAAGCATTTCCTAAAATTCCACTACGAGTTAAGAAAGAAGCATACAATACTAAAATGTAACTGATGAATACTAGAAACAACGAAGTGAAATACGAATGACCTGAATGTTTATATGCAATCATTACGTGCACTGCTGCGATAAGTGTTAGCCAAGGAATTAGTGAAGCATTTTCAACTGGATCCCATGCCCAAAAACCACCAAAGTTTAATGCCTCATAAGCCCAAAAAGAGCCCATGATAATTCCAGTACCTAAAACCATCACCGCAAATAACGACCATGGTAAAGCTGGCTTCATCCATCCGTCGTATTGCTTTCTCCAAACTCCTGCAATAGCAAAAGCAAAAGGAACCACCATTGAAGCGAATCCTAAGAATAATGTTGGCGGATGTATAACCATCCAATAATTTTGCAATAAAGGATTTAATCCGTTACCATCTTGTATGAGTGATAAATAATCGGCACGTTGGAATATTGGTGCCTGCATCGCTTCACGTAATAGAATAAAAGGTGTACTTCCGATTCCTTGTCCGAATACTTGTACCCCAAGCAACATCGACGTAATAAACACTTGCGAGAGCAATACAATACTCATTACCGAAGATTCCCAATGTCCTGATTTTTTCAGAAGCACCCAAGCCAATACCATTTGCCAAAAGGCCCATAATAAAAAGCTGCCTTCTTGACCTTCCCAAAAACACGAAATCACATATTCTACAGGTAATGATTTTGATGAGTGTGCCCAAGCATAATGATACTCGAACAAATGATTCCCTATGATATAAGCTAAGCTTACAATTATTCCAATAATTGCAAAGCTGTGTATATAAAATGAAACTCTTGCTAGCTTCTTCCAAGAGTCGTCTTTCTTATGCTCTGCAAAAAAATAGGCTAGAGTAGAAAACACTGCTGTTAAGAAAGAAACGATGATAAAAAATTGGCCCAGCTTTCCGGGCCATAAATTTTCTCCAATATATTGTATATCCATGAATCTGATTGTTATCGAATAATCGATGTGAAAGAATTAAGAAGCTTTGAACTCTTTAGTTTCAATTTTATCGTTAGTGTATTTAGACGGACACTTCATTAAAATTTTATCGGCATGAAATTCTTGCCCTTGCATTTTTCCTGTAATTACAATTTGTTCCGAACGTTCGAAGTCTTGAGGTTTAGTTCCGTTGAAAATAATTTTACACTCTTCTCCTTTGTTATCGACTAAATAAAACGAAAAGTAATTGGCATCTTTTACTGGATCGTAAATTAATTCTTTGTCTTTTACCAATTTGCCCACCACATGAATTTCTGATCCATTTTCTTTTGCTTCCTCAAAATTTCCATAAGTACTCGAGTCGGCAAAAGTGCTTACAATGGCACCGATGGCAACGGCAATAATCACTAGTAAAATAATATGACTTTTTTTCATCACGCTGTAGATTTATATTGACAATGCCTCAATACGGCATTTGTTCAATTTTAAGGCAAAATTAAGCATAAAAAAGGCTAAAAAAGAAATAAATTTGGCTGTTTTGGGGGGCCTTATGCATCATTATCGTTATATCGTTGGACGTGGACGTCCAACACAGCACCACGTCCATCCTAATCTCTTTACGCCATGGCCTCGCTATGCGAACGTTCGCCAATTTGCTGGCGCCACATTGCATAATACAAGCCTTTACCCTCTAACAAGTCTTCGTGTTTACCTTGCTCAATAATATTACCTCTTTCTAGTACGTAGATTCTATCCGCATGCATGATAGTCGATAATCGGTGTGCTATCATAATAGTGATATGCTCATGACCAGAAGATACTTTCTTAATGGTTTCGTTGATTTCGTCTTCAGTTAATGAATCGAGTGCCGATGTTGCTTCGTCGAATACCATCAAATTAGGTTTACGTAGTAAAGCACGTGCAATAGATAAACGTTGTTTTTCTCCACCCGATACTTTTACTCCACCCTCACCTATCATAGAGTCTAAGCCTTTGTCGGCTCTTGCTAATAAATTCTGACAAGCTGCTTTATACAATACATCCATACATTCTTCGTCGGTTGCAGTTGGATTCACAAACAATAAATTCTCACGAATGGTGCCTGCAAACAATTGTGTATCCTGAGTTACAAATCCAATTCTCTCTCTTAGTAAATCTAAATCGATTTGCTTTCCGGTAGTGCTATTGTAGAATATCTCACCTTCCATCGGTTGATACAATCCAACAAGAAGTTTCACCAAAGTAGTTTTTCCTGATCCTGAAGGGCCAACAAAAGCAATGGTTTCACCTGCATTCACTTGGAAATTGATATCGTGAATCGCTTTAGATTTCGAGGTTTGGTGTTGGAAACTCACCGACTTAAATTCTAAATGACTTACTTTTTCAATTTTAACAGGTTGTGCTGGTTTAGGTTCTTTAGGTGTGTTCATTATTTTTTCGAAATTCGCTAATGAAACTTCTGCCTCTCTATAAGTATTGATAACATTACCTAATTCTTGCAATGGGCCAAAAATAAAGAACGAATAGAACATCAAGGAGAACATTTGACCAACTGTGATTTCTTTCTGAAAAATTAAGAACAACATGATGAACATGATACATGTTCTCAAAAAGTTTACCGTTGTTCCTTGTATAAAACTTAAGCTTCTGATGTACTTTACTTTCTTAAGCTCTAAGCCTAATATTTTCGTAGTAGTACTATTCAACCTTTTAATTTCTTGAGAAACTAAGCCTAAAGATTTTACTAGTTCTATATTTCTTAACGATTCTGTGGTTGAGCCTGCAAGAGCTGTTGTTTCTCCTACAATTTCTTTTTGAATTCTCTTGATACGTTTACTCAGTGCTGAACTAAGCGCACCTAATAATGGAACCACAGCTAAAAATACTGGGGCAATAATCCAATGCACTGAAATGGCATAAACCATTACGAATATAATTCCGATGATGGTCGTAAATAAAGTGTTTACAGCTACAGATATTAACTTTTCTACATCGCTTCTTACTTTTTGTAAAATCCCCAATGTTTCTCCACTTCTCTGATCCTCAAATTGAGCGTATGAAAGTCCGAGAGAATGCTCCAATCCATCTGAATACATTTGAGCACCTAGGCGTTGAGTAATTACATTGACGAAATAATCTTGGAAGTTTTTTGCAATACGAGACACAAATGCAACCCCAATAGTTCCTCCTAATAATAATCCTACTCCTCTAACATATTCATCTTTAGTAAGTTGGTCAAATTTTGTAGCGTAATTATCAATAATATGCCTGAAAATAAGTGGATCCAGTAAAGAAAAGCCCTGATTAATAGCCGCTAAGAATAAAGCAAGGATTCCTAATTGCCAGTAATTTTTTAAATATTTATATAAAATTTTCATTTTTAATGGTTTGTTGTAATTATGGGTGAATAGAGTAAAAATAGTAATAACGAACATATAACTTTATTGTTTACATTTATTTTTTGTTAAGAATTATAAAAATTGCGTAGAATTCTCTCTATATGTGTTTTATTATCTATTCTGTACCAATGCTTTGGATACATCATGGTGTATGATGTAAATTTTAAGTTATGTAAGAAAGAAATGAAGCGCAAAATTAAGGCGGGCTTGAAAGAAGAGGAATTGCATCATTTCAAACTAAGTAAAGAAGAGTACGAACAATTGGATTGGATACACGCTAAAGAGTTTCGTTTAAAAGATGAAATGTTTGACGTGGTGCGCAAGGAGAGCCTGTCTAACGATACGATATTACTGTCGTGTATAAATGACAAACAAGAGTCTATCCTTTTTGCAAATCTAAATGAGCATATCGAACAACATTTCGATATTCAAAAAGATGGGAAACCCTATTCAAAAACATTAATTAAATTAATAAAAATTCAAGCCTTATTACACAGCTATCAACATAACTCTTATATTGATTTTAATGAATTTTATTTTGCAAAAAATAAATACCTTTTAGCATCCGAATACTTACCTCTTATTGTTCCGCCACCAGAGTTTAATAATACACATCAAGCATAAATAAATTTTTTATTATTAAACTAAAATCAACAAAAATGAAAAAACTTTTCTTTTTGTTGTTGATGGTATTTCATTTATCAGGATATACTCAAAATATAAAAATACTCGACAAGAGTTATTTAACCCCTATAGAAGGAGCAGTAGTAACCGTTGGTAATTCTACAGTATTGTATTCAGATAAATCGGGTGTTGTAACCATCAACAACGTATCAAAAGCGACGGCTATTGAAATAAAAATATTAGGTTATAAAAGCCAGATTACAACTCTTGAGGAGTTAAGTAAAACAAATAATATTGTGTACTTAACAGAGAGTGCATATAACACAAACGAAGTGGTAATATCAGCAAATCGTTTCGAAGAATCGGCAGAGAAACTACCTCAACAAATCGCGGTAATCAAAGCAAAGCAAATCGCACAGAGCAATGTGCAAACTACGGCAGATCTTTTACAAAACACCGGTATGGTGAATGTGCAGAAAAGTCAGGCTGGTGGTGGAAGCCCTATGATTAGAGGTTTTGAAGCTAATAAAGTATTAATGGTAGTAGATGGTGTGCGCATGAACAATGCCATTTATAGAGGTGGTCACTTACAGAATGTGATTACCATGGACCAATCGAATTTAGAGCGAATGGAAGTTCTATTCGGACCAGGATCCTTAATGTATGGAAGTGATGCTTTGGGTGGTGTGATGCATTTCTATACAAAAGAGCCAAAGCTAAACGATAGCAAGAAATTTGTTGTTGGAGGTTCTGCTTATACAAGGTATATGAGTAGTAATAATGAACGAGCTGGGCACATCGATTTGTCGATTGCAAACAACAAATTTGGAAGCTTAACAAGTTTTACTATGGCTGATTTCGATGACATGCGTCAAGGTAAAAACAGGTCTTCTGATTGGGGAAGTTTAGGCATACGCAATTTCTATCAAGACAGAATAAACGGTGTAGACACCATGATGAGAAATGATGACTCATTGATACAAAAAAATAGCGGTTATACTCAGTACGATTTCATGCAGAAATTCATTTTCAAACAAAGTTCTAGAGCAACGCATGTTTTAAATTTCCAATATTCAACTTCTACTGATATTCCAAGATATGATCGATTAACGGATGTAAATAACGCAGGAGTATTTAGAAGTGCTGAATGGTATTACGGACCACAAGAGCGAATGATGTTAAGTTATCAATTACGTTTATCAAATACTAGTATTTACGATAAAGCACAGGTAACACTAGCCTATCAAGACATCGAAGAAAGCAGGCATAACAGAAACTGGAAGAGCTCAAAACTAAATCATCGAATAGAAAATGTAAAAGTATATTCAATGAATGCTGATTTTGATAAGATGATTAATGGTTTCGATGTTCAATATGGTGCGGAGGTTATTTACAATGATGTACAATCGACGGCAACCGCCGAAAACATTGTGACAGGTGTAATTAGTCCACTAGATACAAGGTATCCAAACGGAGGTTCATTTACGAACTCCGAAGCACTTTATACAACTGTATCAAAAGAATTATCAGAGAAAATAATTTTAAATGGAGGATTAAGATTTAATCATTACCATCTGAATGCGAAGTTTACGGATAAAACATTTTTCCCATTCCCATTCGATGCTATTGATCAAAACAATACTACGTTAACCGCACAGTTGGGGGCAGTTTACAAACCTACTTCTACTTGGAAAATTGGATTAAATTTATCTACAGGTTTCCGATCTCCGAATGTCGACGATTTAGCTAAAGTTTTTGAATCGGCAAAAGGAGATACATTAGGAGGTAATAGTACTATAGGTACTCTAATTGTTCCTAATCCTGATTTAGTAGCAGAGAAAACCTATAATGTTGAATTGTCGCTCTCTAAAACTATTGCGGAAAAAGTACAAGTAAGTACAGTATTTTTTGCGACTAAAATTATTGATGGAATTACTACACAAAATTCAACTTTTAATGGTTCGGAATATATCCAGTATGGAGATACTGTTAGTAGGGTACAAAAAAATGTAAATGCTGCAGAGGCCTATATCACAGGTTTAAGTGCACAAGTAAATTATGATCTCAATAAAAATTTCAGTGCATCTGCTTCATATAATTATACTTATGGACGAATAACTAGTGTAAGCCCTGAAACACCTTTAGATCATATAGCTCCAGCCTTTGGTAAACTTTCATTAGTTTGGAAAGCAAAGAAAATGAGAGCAGAGTTGTTCAGCATTTATAATGGTGCGAAAAAACTTAAAGATTACAATTTAGGAGGAGAAGATAACTTACAATACGCAACAGTTAATGGCATGCCAGCATGGTATACCATCAACTTGCGTTATAGTTATCAGATCAATAAAAATTTCCAAGCGCAACTGAACTTGGATAATATTACTGACCAAGCCTATAGGATTTTTGCTTCTGGAATTAATGCCAGTGGCAGGAATTTGGGTATAACTTTAAGAGCAGCGTTTTAATATGCTGGTATGGTGATATGCTGATATGCTGGTATGCTGGTATGCTGATATGCTGGTAAATTGAATTAGCATATCAGCATATTAGCATATTATTCTAGTATATTGTCCTTAGGTTCCCACAATTCAATTTTATTACCTTCGGGATCATAGATCCACGCAAATTTCCCGTATTCTTCTTCCTGAATATTTTCATCCATACGCACCCCTTCTGATTTTAGTTTCTCAATTAGAGGAATCAATTCGTCGACTCTGAAATTAATCATGAAATTACCCTCATAGTATTTAGAGTCTGATTTAAAAATGCTGAAGGAAGTACTACCCTCCTCTTGGTCTTTCCAGAAGAATATGCTTCCCCATGATTCGTAGGCAATGCCTAGTTTTTCAAAATACCATTGACGCAATGCCTCTGCATCTTTTGCTTTGAAGAAAATTCCTCCTATTCCTGTTACCTTCATGATGAGTTGTGAGTTTTGAATTGTGAGTTATGAGTTTTGTGTGATTGCTTTTCTTTTTCTGATAAACAATGGAGCGATTAGTGATACCAATAAACCCATTGGAAAAATTTCTGTGAAAGTTACACCCATACGGTACCAAGTTTTGTTGTACATTAAAACTTGTTCATCCATTTTTGCTTTTTCAAGCGCTAAGTCAGCAGCACTCATTCCGTTTTTCTCTAGTCCTTGTAAATAAAAGTTGGCGTATTTCTCCATAAAATCGGGCACAAAGTTATTAAAGGCAATTTCCCAGGTAATGATATACATTACCGAGCAAAGCAAGCTAATGCCTAAACCTACCAATAAAGCATTTCCGTAGTTATACTTGTCGGGCTCTAAAGTTCTGTATTTACTAATTGCAAAAAATATTAAGGATAATGCAACGAGCATCATTGCAAAACCATAGTACATGCTTCCGGTAAAGTCCAGACCATCTTTGTACATGTACATAGAAACAATCATGAATATAGAGATTAACAATCCCGATACCACTCCATACTTTAAAATAATTTTTTTCATACGTTTAATTTTTCTTTCAAAACACTGAATAATAGCGTTCATTTTTATCACCCAAAAGAATGATATTGTAATTTTTGGGAGAAAATCACCCAAAGTAATTACTACATCACTAGGCTTAACTCTTTAGCCTTTGCAATAGCTTTGGTTCTTTTGGTAACATCAAGCTTTAAATAGATATTTGAAATATGGGTTTTAGCAGTGTTGAGAGAAATAAACAACTCGTCGGCAATCTCCTGATTAGTATAACCTTTGGTAAGTAAGACTAACACCTCTAATTCGCGTTTACTGATGTTCAGCTTTTCAGCAATTTCATCATTTGAGCTGATTTTTAAATCGTTCTGTTCTATTAGAATAGGTTCTTCTTGAGTTTTTTGAGATTTATTCCTTGCTAAATAGATTCCTAAGACTAGGAAAAGTAATGCAATAAGAGATCCGTATACATTATCATCTATTCTACTCAACCAATAATTATATCTAATGAATTGGATAGAAATAATAATGCCTACAAAACTTAATCCATAAACAACAATATATTTCAGCATAATCTTAGGAATAAAAATAAGAAAAAAAAGCCTCCTGTAAATACGGGAGGCTTTTTTGAAATATGTGTTTGTGTATAGATCAAGGGAAAATACCAAGATTCATATAAGAAACTGCAATTTTATCGATTGCACCAACAAATGCTGCTGTTCTTAAGCTATCGATTTTTTTATTTTGCATTCTAATCTCACGAATTTCGTGGTAAGAACGAACCATTGATTCTTCTAAACCAGAATTTACTAATTCTAATTCATCTGGACCTTTTACAATTGCTTTGCGTTGATCAGCTGTTAATTTAACACCTGTAGCTTTTTCAATAGTATCAACCAATGTTCTGTTTTGGTTTTCTTCATATCGTTTATCCATACGACCGAAAGCCACATGCGATAAGTTTTTCAACCACTCGAAGTAAGAAACAGTAACACCACCAGCGTTGCAATAAGCATCAGGAATAATGATACCACCTTTTTTCACAAAGTAATCAGCTGCTTCAGGAGTTGTTGGACCATTAGCACCTTCAGCTATAATTTTAGCTTTAATACGTTTGATATTATCTCCAGTGATTTGATTTTCTAAAGCAGCAGGAACTAAAATGTCGCATTCTTGCTCTAGACCAACTGCCGAATTTTTAAACTCTTTAGTTGCACCTTTATATCCTAAAATTGAACCTGTTTTTTTTCTGTGTTCAAATACTTTTTCTACATCTAAACCTTTAGGGTTGTAAATTGAACCTTCGTATTCGCAAAGACCAACGATAATACCACCAGCTTCTTGGATGAATTTAGCTGAGTAGAATCCAACGTTACCTAATCCTTGTACGATAACTTTTTTACCTTCGATACCAGGAGTAAGCCCTAGTCTTTTCATATCTTCTGGAACAGATACGCACTCTCTAGTTGCGAAAAACACACCACGACCAGTAGCCTCACGACGACCATTGATACCCGATTGAGAGATAGGTTTACCTGTAACACAAGCACTAGCATCTAATGAGCCAGGGTTAAATGTTGCGTATGTATCAACAATCCACGACATTTCACGCTCACCTGTTCCATAATCTGGTGCAGGTACATCGATACCAGGACCAATGAAATTTTTCTTAATCAACTCTGAAGTATAACGACGAGTGATATTTTCTAATTCACCAACGGTGTAGTTTTTAGGATTGATTTTTACACCACCTTTTGCACCACCAAAACCAACGTTAACAATCGCACATTTGTACGTCATTAATGCTGCTAATGCCATCACTTCATCTTCGTTTACCATTTCGCTGTAACGGATACCACCTTTAGTAGGTAGCTTGTGGTGAGAGTGTTCTACTCTCCATGCATCGATTACTTCGATTGAACCGTTAGCTTTTCTGATAGGAAATTGAAAGCGATAAACACTGTTACATGTTTTAATTTGGTTTAATAAACCTTGCGGATGTTTTGTAAAGCTTGCTGCTTTATCAAAGAACGCACAAACATCACCAAAGAAATTGGTTTCATGTGCTGCTGCTTTTGCTTTTACGCTCTTAGCCATAAACACTATTTTTTGTTAAAAAATTGTTGAATTGATATTATTAAATTCTAAGCAAATGTTTGATTAATAATTCTCTTTAGCAAATTATTTCTGTTCTTTTTCTAATTTACTGATACGACGGTCCATGTAAAATAAATAAGTAACTATCCCTAAGAATATTACGGCAATAACTGATACTACTACATAAATTTTACCCGAGCTTCTTAAGGCATCGGCCATTTCTACTTTTTGAACCTCTTGTGCATTAGAAATGCCCATCATAAAAATCAATATTATACTGGCAATTATTCTTTTCATTGTTAATTTTCTAATGATTTATCTTCTAATCTTCTTATTCTAAATTTTAATTGAGCAATCCATATCCCGATAAAAATCCAACCTAATACCGCTGGGTAAAATACTTTACGAACATTATTGTCCATATCATAGGTGTTAAATCCAGGATTTCCTCCATTTCCAGGGTGAAGAGAATCGGTCATGCGTGGTAAAATAAATACCAGCACAATCATTACTGGAAACGCGAAAACACTATATACTGCTGATATTTTAGCTTTTTTCTGGTCATCTTCTATAGAACCTCTTAATACGAAATATGCCATATATACCAATAAGGCTATAGCCGCACTATTTTGCTTAGGGTCGTTACTCCAAGGTTCTCCCCATGTAAATTTTGCCCAAACCATGCCAGTTACTATTCCCAATATTCCTAAAAGCACGCCCACATTTGCCGATTCAACAGCCCATCTATCCGAATGTAAAGTACCAGATCTCAGGTATTTAATACTATATACCGCATTCACAACAAATAAAATAATCATTGCAAACCACATGGGTACATGGAAATAAACATTTCTTATGGATTCGTGTAAAATGGGTAATTCGGGTACCGTTCCTAAAAAACCTTGTATTATGGAAAAAGTAACCAGTACAACACCTAACCATTTCCACCAATTCTTTAAAGCAAACATATTCTAATTAATAGCTAATTATTCTCGCCAAATGTAAGGAAATAACAATAAAGAAACAGCAACTGTAATGACATTAAGTAACACTAAAGCGATGAGCTCATTATAACTCACCGATCGCTCAAGTCCGTCCATGGCGTTCTTAGAAAACTTTATCAATAACATCAACATAGGTACCATTATAGGGAAACTCAATACTGCCATTAAAGTAGTGTTATTGTTCACTTTAGAAGCTATTGCCGAAACCATGGTTAATATAGTTGAAAAGCTTAGTCCACCTAAGAACACAGCAATGCTATAAAACAAAAAATCTTGTATTGGATTATTAAATACGAGGGTGTAAAATACCAGACTTATTGCCGATAACACCATCATTAATAAAGCATTATATATAATTTTAGAGATAATGATATTTTGTGCAGAACCAAGTGTATACATGTACAAAAATCTACCCTTAGTTTCTTGCATAAAACTCTTTGCCACAGCATTTACCGAGGCGAAAAGCATAATTATCCAAAATAAAGCATTCCATACTACTGGATTAATCTGTTTGAAAGACAAATAGCAAATAAATACGGTAGAAAACACGTACAATAAAATACCATTGAATGAGTATTTATTTCTCCACTCAATTAATAAGTCTTTCTTTAAAAGGGCTCTTATATTTTTGACATTAACCACGCCCAAAATTAAAATTAATTCTCATTAATACCTTAGATTTCGATAAGCCTATTTTTTATCATCAAAAATGATATTTTTACAGCTTAATTTTATTGACAAAATTTAGCTCCATTGAAAAAAATATTAATAGCAAATAGAGGCGAAATTGCATTACGCATTATGCGATCAGCAAGAGAGATGGGCATTGCCACAGTAGCAGTATATTCTGAAGCAGATCGTTTATCTCCTCATGTACAATATGCCGATGAGGCTGTATGTATTGGACCTGCCCCATCTAATCAGTCGTATTTGGTTATGGAAAACATTATAGCGGCTTGTAAACAAACAGGCGCAGATGCTATCCATCCTGGATATGGCTTCCTCTCAGAAAATGCCTCGTTTGCCAGAAAAGTACGAGAAGCAGGCATTACTCTTATTGGCCCATCTCCTGAAGCAATGGAAATAATGGGAAATAAGTTATCGGCGAAAGCGGCAGCTTTAAAATACAACATTCCTATGGTACCCGGTACAGAAGAGGCTATTGGGGATATACAAGTGGCTAAAAATAGAGCGGTGGAAGTTGGTTTTCCAATTCTCATCAAAGCAGCAGCTGGTGGTGGTGGTAAAGGAATGAGAATAGTAGAGCGTGTAGAAGATTTTGAAGAACAAATGCAGCTTGCTGTTAGTGAAGCAACCTCTGCATTTGGAGATGGCTCCGTATTTATTGAGCGTTATGTTGGATCACCTCGACATATTGAAATTCAAGTACTAGGTGATAGTCATGGTAACATTGTTTACCTCTTCGAACGCGAATGCTCTATACAACGAAGACATCAAAAAGTAGTTGAAGAGGCACCTTCTGCCGTGTTGACACCAGAAATAAGAAAAGCAATGGGCGAATGTGCAGTAAATGTGGCACGCTCTTGTAATTATCTGGGTGCTGGTACAGTGGAGTTTATCTTAGAAAACAACGTAAACTTCTACTTCCTAGAAATGAATACTAGGTTGCAAGTAGAACACCCCGTAACCGAACAAATTACTGGTATTGACTTAGTAAAAGAGCAAATTAAAATTGCAAGAGGCGAAAAATTATCATTCAAGCAAGAGGATTTAAAAATCAATGGACATTCCATAGAGCTTAGGGTTTATGCAGAAGATCCAAATAATAATTTTTTACCCGATATCGGGAAGCTACAAAGCTACAAAGTTCCACAAGGCTTGGGAGTTAGAGTAGATGATGGCTTTGTAGAGGGCATGGATATTCCTATCTATTATGACCCGATGATTGCAAAACTAGTGACCTTTGGAAAGGACAGATCCGAGGCCATTGAAAGAATGATTAGAGCAATTGACGATTATAAAATTACTGGGATACAAACAACCTTACCTTTTGGCAAGTTTGTAATGAAACATGAAGCCTTTATTTCAGGGAATTTCGACACACATTTTGTGAAAAACTACTTTAATGCCGATAGTTTAAAGGATAGTAACCCAGAAGAAGCAGAAATTGCCGCATTAATGATTTCTAAAATTTGGTCGGATTCTAAAAACAAACAAAAAAGTACAATTACAGAAAATTCTACACATTCTGCTTGGATTAGCAATAGAAAAAAATGATAATGCGTTATTAACACAATATTGGTATATTAGTTGTAGTAATGTGTAATATGCGCAAGGTTTTACTTTTCTGTCTGTTTTTGGGACTTGTTTCTTCATCTGTATATGCAACTCATAACAGAGCAGGTGAAATTACTTACAGGCAATTGAGTGCTTTACAATACGAGTTTACCTTAACTACTTTTACCGATGTAAGCAATCCGGGTAATGCCGACCGTCCTTCTGCTACCCTACTTTTTGGCGATGGAACACAAGAAGAAAGGCCAAGAGTGGAGAAAACTTTAGTAGCTCCATTTATTCAAAGAAACAGGTACTTATTCACACATACCTTCCCAGGATATTCTACTTATATAATCAGTTATCAAGACCCTAATAGAAATAATGATGTTCAAAACATGATTAACTCTATTAATACTCCATTCTATGTAGAAACAGAATTGGTTATTAATCCATTTATTGGATTTAATAATTCACCTGTGTTATTATTAGAGCCAATAGATTTTGGCGGATTAAATAAGTTATTTGTACATAATCCTAATGCATTTGATATTGATGGAGATAGTTTAAGTTTCAAATTAGTTCCTTGTAAACAAGACGTTGGTGAAGATGTATATGGATTTAAAATCCCAGATGTAGCCAATGGTTTTGCAACCATCCGATTTGAATTAGACCCTAGAACTGGTCAACTTATTTGGGAAAACCCAAAAAGATTAGGCTTATACAATATTGCCATAATGGTTGAAGAGTGGAGATATATTGAGAGTAACAAAAAATATATCCGTATTGGGTATATTGTTAGGGACATGCAAATAGAAATTGTAAATACCGACAATAATCCACCCGTTATACAACCCATAAAAGATACATGTGTACTTGCGGGGAGTTCTATAAACATACAGATTTCTGCATCCGATCAAGACAACGATAGAATTACATTAAGTGCAACTGGAGGACCTTTTGAAATAGGACCACCCGATACTGTAATTTTCCCACAAAATACAATTGGAGTGGGTAATGTGGTACAAGATTTTTACTGGAAGAGCTCTTGCCGATCGGTAAGAAAACAACCTTATCAAATCGTATTTAAAGCAGTAGATAATGGTTCGCCTAAGCTTGTTGATTTAGAAGATTGGCAAATTAGAGTTGTATCTCCTCCACCTAAAAATTTACTTGCAATAGCTCAAGGTAATGGCATAGACCTTACTTGGCAAAAAGTAGATTGTGATAATGCTATAGGGTATAAAATTTATAGAAAGTTTAACAGTAATCCTTATACACCTAGTACTTGTGAAACAGGTATTGGGCCAGATAAAGGATATACTTTGATACAAAACATCACCAATATAAATACATTAAGTTTTAGGGATGATGAAAATGGTCAAGGACTATTGGTTGGTAAAGATTATTGCTATAGAATTATTGCCTATTTCGCAGATGGGGCAGAGAGTATCGCCTCTAACGAAAGCTGTGCATTTTTAACTCGTGATATTCCATCAATAACTATTGTTAGTATATTAAGTACAGGTATTAACAACGGAAAAGATAGCATAGTTTTTAGTAAACCTGTAGATTTAGATACTTTACAATATCCCGGACCTTATGAATTCAGATGGTTTAGATCTGCTCAGAATGCAGCATTTGAATTAATTAAAACTAGCTCAGGAAATTTTATGGGTGATGTTTCGGATACAGTCTTTGTTGAACAAAATTTGAATACACAAGAAGAGCAATTTACCTATAGAATAGATTTGTTTTCTAATGGTAATTTCGTGGGCTCATCTCGTACAGCAAACTCGATATTCTTGCAATCTAGTTCTTCTGAAAACCGACAAGTAAACCTTACCTGGAATGTAAATGTTCCTTGGGATAATGATAGTTTTATTGTATACCGATTAAATTTTACCACTCAAGTGTTCGATTCAATTGGTATGAGTTTACAAAATAGCTTTTTAGATACAGGTTTAACTGATGGCGTAGAATATTGCTACTATGTTAAATCTATTGGTGAATACAAGATTGGAGGATTTGCTGGCCCATTAGTTAATTTATCTCAACAATTTTGCAGCACACCTAGAGATACACAAAAACCATCCCCTCCTACACTAAGCGTTACACCAAGTTGTGTATTATATAAAAACGAATTAAGTTGGGTTCCAAGTCCAACTAATTCAGGAGACATTGTAAAATACAATGTATATAAATCTAATTTCGAAGGAAGCGATTTCAATATTATTTATACTACCGCTACTCAGAACGAACTATATTACGACGATATCAACTTATTAAAATCTATTGCAGGTTGTTATTTCATTACTTCGGTAGATTCGTTTAACAACGAAAGTGAAAGAAGCAATATGGTATGTGTTGATAATTGTCCTGTTCTTAAATTACCAAATGTGTTTACTCCAAATGGAGATAATATTAACGATTTATTTATCCCATTAAAAGATAGCATTGATTTTGTTGACCAAGTAAAAATTAGCATTTATAATCGTTATGGTAAGTTGGTGTATGAAACAGCCGACCCTCAAATAAAATGGAATGGAAAAGAAAATAATACTGGTGAAGATTTACCTGTAGGAACATATTTCTATACCATTCAATACAGTGAAATAAGATTAAAAGGATTAAATCAAAAAGCAAAAACGGGATTAGTGGAATTGATGAGATAGAATGCTGGTATGCTAATATGCTGGTATGCTGATGTGCTAATATGCTGATGTGAAATTTATAATTAAAAAGTGTGTTTACAGGAATTATAGAAAATTTAGGCGAAGTAATTGCGATAGAGAAAGAGAATAACAACATTCATTTTACTATTGCTTCTGATATTTCAAAGGAATTAAAAATCGATCAAAGTGTTGCTCATAATGGTGTATGTTTAACTGTTGTGAAATGCAATGAACATTCTCATACTGTAACAGCCATACACGAGACTTTACAAAAAACCAATCTATCCAAACTAATACTAGGCGATAAAATAAATCTCGAAAGATGCATGCAGATGAATGGTAGGCTCGATGGTCATATTGTTCAAGGGCATGTTGATACTACTGCTATTTGCACTGAAATAAGAGACGAAAAAGGTAGTTGGCGCTTTCGTTTTCAACACCCTAAAGCATCGGTATTTGTTACCGTTGAAAAAGGTTCTATATGTGTAAATGGAATAAGTTTAACTGTAGTCGATTCGGATATTGATTCATTCGCGGTAGCCATTATTCCCTATACATTTGAGCATACTAATATGCATCAAACAAAAGTTGGTGATCAAGTTAACTTGGAGTTCGATATTATTGGGAAATATGTTGCTAAGTTAATGACTGGCAAAGAATAATTGATGAACGTGGACGTCCAGCACAGCTAAGCTGTATGTGCTGAAGCCTCTCTAATGGCTTGTACTAATTGACTAGAAGGAACCGCTCCACTCAATCCATATTGATCATTTAAGATAAAGAAAGGAACACCAGTAATCCCCATGGCTCTCATACTTTCTTGAATCATCTTAATTTCTTTTTCTCCTTCATCACCATCCAACAACCTAATCACTAATTCTTCATCAAGTCCATTCTTTACCGCAATATCTATAATATTTTCTTTTTTTGTTAAGTCGATAAGCTCTTCGAAATTAGCTTTCATAAAAGCTTCCTTCAATTCCGACTGTAAGCCGAACTGATGTGAAAATTGTATTAATCGATGAATGTTAAATGTATTTGGAGCACTTACTGTATTCGCAAAATTGAAATTTATTCCAACCGTTTTTCCTCTCTCCACAACAAACTGACTTCTTTGTAAAAACTGATTCCAATCGCCAAATTTTTTAGTAATGTGTTCTTTAAAACTAATCCCTTCTTCTGGAATTTCTGGTGATAATTGGAATGGCAGATATTGCACTTCAAAATGAAACTCATCTTTCAACTGCTCCATTGCAATTTCCAATTCTTTCTTACCTATATAACACCACGGACAAACTACATCCGACGCTATTTTAACGCTTACTGTCTTTCTATTATTCATCAACTTTTTTACCTTTCATAGCATGTGAAACTGCTATATCCATTACTCTTTCTGCAAAAGGGCGAGTGTAATCGTTCAATAAATCTATTGCCTTTAATATCGAATCTTTATTTGCTTTAGGTAATTCTTCCTTTAACTGATTAATAAGCTTTTTTGTTTGAGCAATTTCCTCAATATTTAAATAATCAGCACTTTTCCTTAAAAAGTTTTCTGCTGTATACACCATTTGTTCACCTTCTGTTCTGGCTTCAATTACCATACGTTGTTCTACGTCTTCTTTAGCATGTTGAACAGAGTCTAACAACATTTGTTCTACCTGATCGTCGGTTAGGCCATAAGTTGGTTTCACTTCTACTTCTTGCTTCACACCAGAACGTAATTCAATAGCTTGTACTTTTAATATTCCATCGGCATTCAGTAAAAAATTAATGTCCACCTTAGGTAAACCTGCAGGCATAGAAGGTATCCCTCTTAAATCGAATTCTGCCAACTTCCTATTTTCTTTTACTAAATCTCTCTCTCCTTGATATACTGAAACCTTCATGTTTACTTGGCCATCTATAGAAGTAGTATATTGTCTACCCGCTTTAGTAGGCACTTTAGAATTTCTTGGAATAATTACATCCATTAATCCTCCCATCGTTTCTATTCCTAATGAAAGAGGAGTAACATCTAATAATAAAATATCCGTACGATTACCTGATAATACGTCGGCTTGTATAGCTGCACCTAATGCCACCACTTCGTCTGGATTAATTGAATCGTGTACAGGTTTTTTGAAAAAATCAGCAACTCGTTCTTTCACATATGGAGTTCTTGTAGAACCTCCTACCATTACCACTTGATGAATATCGTTTACTGATAAGCCTGCATCTTTTAAAGCTTGCTCGCAACAGCCAATTGTTTTGTCGACTAGTGCTTTTATTAATTTTTCAAACGTAGCGCGATTAATTGCACAATCGTGTTCATTCACTTTTGTCTGAAATATATTTTGAGAACTGAGTGCAATTTTTGCCTCTTCAGCGGCTAATCGGAACGACTGTGCCAGAGACGTATCATTCATAACGGTTTTAGGATCTAGTTTCAATCCCTCTAACCAATAATCGATAATCACACGATCAAAATCATCCCCACCCAAAAATGTATCCCCATTGGTAGAGAGTACTTCAAATATTCCATTTTGAATTTTCAAGATAGAAACATCGAATGTTCCTCCACCTAAATCATATACGGCAATAGTTTGCTCTTCATTCGGATTTAATCCTATGCCATAAGCCAAACTAGCTGCTGTAGGTTCGTTTACAATTCTCAATACATCTAGCCCTGCAATTTTCCCCGCATCTCGAGTCGCTTGTCTTTGTGCGTCATTGAAATAGGCAGGTACTGTAATCACCACTTTGTTTACTGGTGTTTTTAAAGCATGCTCCGCCCTATCCTTCAATTCACGCAAAATCATAGCAGATAATTCAATAGGTGTATAGAATTTATCACCTACTTTAATTTTCACAATGCTTTCAGAATTATCATCAATCACCTTATAACTAAAAAAATCTTTGAAATTTTCTATGTCTTTATAAGATTGACCTAATAATCTTTTTACTGAAAAAATAGTATTCTGAGGGTCTGAAATTAAATAAGGTTTGGCTTCATTACCTACAATAAGTTCTCCTGTAGGATGAAAATGTATGATGGAAGGCACTAATATACCTTTACCTGTATCGTTAATCACTCTGGCATTTTTATCATCATCGATGTATGCAATTAAGCTGTTAGTTGTGCCTAAATCAATTCCTATGATGATTTCTTCTTTCTGAAGAGTGCCTGTTGCGATGTTAATGGAAACTTTTGCCATATTCTCTGTTAAAACTGCAAATGTATAGAGAAATACAGTAAAAGCCCGCCATTGTTTTTCAAAAGACGGGATTTTGACAATTTTTTAAAAAATTCCGAGAACTTGTAAACTAATTCTGACTAGGTTTTTCATGAGGTGTAACATAGGGGAATAGTTTGTTTTTCCTCCTTATTCGATAAAACAGGAAATAAGTTACATTATCTGTTAAACAATAAGCGTTTTCCTCTTTTCTCCTCATCAAACTTCCCATTAAAGTAAGCTTTATGCCCATTTACAAAGGTTCCAACAATTGATGAATTAAATGTATGCCCCTCAAATGGCGACCAATTGCATTGATATAGTATATTCGATTTGTTTACTGAATATTGCATATTTGGATTAATCAATACTAAATCAGCATAATAGCCCTCTCGAATATATCCCCTATCCACAATGTTAAATAAGATTGCTGGATTGTGTGCCATCTTTTGAACCAACATTTCTTTGCTCAACTTCCCTTCAATTACTTTATCGACCATTGCCTGCACAGCATGCTGAACCAATGGACCTCCAGAAGGAGCTAGTAAATATTTTTGTTCTTTTTCTTCAATAGTATGAGGAGCATGATCGGTAGCTATTACATCTATCCGTCCGTCCAACACCGCTTTCCAAATACCTTCTCTATCAGAGGCTTTCTTTACGGCTGGATTCCATTTTATATAATTTCCTTTCGAAGAATAATCTTCATCGGAGAACCACAAATGATGTATACAAGCTTCTGCAGTAATTTTTTTCTGATGAAGTGGCAGCGAATGATCAAAGAGATGAGTTTCTTTTTCGGTAGATATGTGTAATATGTGTAAACGTGTTCCGTGCTTCTTTGCTAGCGATACCGCGTACGACGACGACAGATAACAAGCTTCTTCAGAGCGAATTAATGGATGCATATTGATAGTTACATCCTCTCCATATTGCTCCTTAAAACTAGCCATGTTATTTTTTATAGTTTGTTCATCCTCACAATGAGTCGCGATGAGTGAAGGGAAGTTTGCGAAAATCTTCTCTAAAGTACTCGGATCATCAACGAGCATATTACCTGTTGATGAACCCATAAATATTTTCAATCCACACACCTCTTTGATATTTGTTTTCATCACTTCATCGATATTATCATTTGAAGTGCCCATAAAAAATGAATAATTCGCTAATGAGCTTTCGGCTGCTCTATTGTATTTATCAGCTAATAGTTCTTGAGTAAATACATTCGGAATGGTATTAGGCATTTCCATGTAAGAAGTTATTCCACCAGCTACTGCTGCTTTTGCTTCCGAATAAATAGTGGCTTTATGAGTTAATCCAGGTTCTCTAAAGTGTACCTGATCGTCTATTGCTCCGGGTATTAACCACAATCCCTCTGCATGAATAACTTCAGCAGTATCATCAGAAATATCAGAAGCTATTTTTATAATTCTCTCGTTTTCAATTAAAACGTCTTTGATTTCTGATGTTCCTTCGTTGATTACTGTGGCTGATTTTATGAGGTATTTCATTTTGTCGATAGTATATGCAAATATAGGAAAATGGATACGGGACACAAGATGTGAGATTTGAGACAAAATTTATATAGTGTCTTATGTCTCCTGTCCTGTGTCCAATTTTTACCTATCTTTGCGGCAATGTCTATAAATTTCGAACAGTTTTCTCTAAATAAACAGTTGTTAAATGCGATTGAGGACTTAGGTTATACAGATCCTACCCCCATTCAACTAAAAGCAATTCCAACCATAATGAATGGGCAGGATGTTTTAGGAGTTGCGCAAACTGGAACTGGAAAAACTGCGGCCTATGCAATTCCATTAATAATGAAACTAAAGTACGCCCAAGGAATGAACCCTAGGGTATTAGTACTTTCACCAACAAGAGAGCTGGCGATTCAAATTCACGAAGATATTGTTGCCTTATCAAAATATACCGATTTACGTTCAGTAGTATTATATGGCGGATTGGGACCAAAGGCTCAAAAAGAAATATTAAGCAAAGGATTGGATATCGTTATTGCTACACCTGGAAGATTAGTTGAATTGTATTTAGCTGGAGATTTAATACTTAAAGATTTAAAGACTTTAATTATTGATGAAGCAGATAAAATGCTCGACATGGGCTTTATTCACAAAATCAATAAAATCTTAGAGATTGTACCTAGAAAGCGTCAAAACATGCTATTCTCGGCAACAATGAGTGAAAAGGTAAAAACTTTAGCAGGTGATTTTTTAGCATTCCCTATCATGATTGAGATTGCACCACAAGCAACCCCAGCCGAAAAGATAGAGCAATACCTTTATAAGGTTCCGAACATTAGAACAAAAATAAATTTACTTCAAAAATTTCTCGAAAATAAAGAGGAGTTCAGTAAGGTTATTGTGTTTTGCAAAACCAGGCAGATTGCAGAAAATCTTTACCATTATGCAGAGCGAATTTATGGAAAAGATCAGGTAAGAGTAATACATGCAAATAAAGGACAAAACACCCGTATCAATAGCATTCAAGCATTTAAAGAAGAAGATGTTCGTATACTTATAGGTACTGATGTAGCCTCAAGGGGAATTGACGTTGCGAATGTAAGTCATGTTATCAATTTTGATGTTCCTTTAATTCACGAAGATTACGTACACAGAATAGGCAGAACAGGAAGAGCCAGTAAGTCGGGCATATCCATCACTTTTTGCAATCCCGCTGAAGAGTATCATATTGAGAAAATTCAGAAGCTTATTCGTCAGAAGATAAAAGAGCTAGAGGTTCCCGAAAATCTATATATTAAAGACACCCCATTTGCGGAAAGTCAGGCTATAGCAAAAGAAATCGACATGCAGAAAAGGAAAGAAAACCCTGAATTTAAAGGGGCCTTTCATGATAAAAAGTTTGCCAACAGTAAATTGACTAAAAATATCTCCGATCAAGCCTATAAAAAGATTAAGGATAAAGAGCGAAAAGAAAAGCTAAAAACTAAAAGAAAAGACATCAAAAGTAAAAGTGGCGGCCGTAAAAAGTCGTAATAAATAATTAAAGAATGAAAACAGCAGAAATTAACATTAAAGTAACCCTCGACGACAATAAGTTACCAGAAACCATCACTTGGAAATCTACAGATGGTGAAAATAAAGAAGAAGTATCCTGTAAATCTATGATGTTGGCCCTATGGGATCATCAGTATAACAATACATTACGTCTAGATTTATGGACAAAAGACATGCCTGTAGATGAAATGAAGCGCTTTTTTTATGAAACCCTAATGACTATGGGCGACAGCTTCTTAAAGGCTACAGGGGAAAAGAATATCGTGGAAGACCTTAGGGACTATTGTGCCCATTTTGCAGAAAAAATGGATTTAAAGGTACAAGGTTAATATTGGTTTAGAAATTGCTATATTGGAGCTTTATTTATCCAGTATAGCATTTTGAAAAAGAAGTTTACTATGTCGTATACATGCTTAATTTTAGTAAGCATGTTGTTTATATTCTCCAAATCTGCAGAAGCACAGCTTAAAGTAAGAAAAGAGAATAACTACACCAAGATGGTTAATCAGGTTTTAGTAGGATCTGGTGTAGTTGTAAAAAATGTAATTTTTAGGGGAGACACAAACGCCATTGGAATTTTCGATGGAAGAAACTCTAATATTGGTTTAGATAGTGGGATTATTATTTCTACTGGAAAAGCTAGAGATGCCGTTGGACCTAACAACGAAAAAGTGAGTACTTCTAACCAAAAACTTGGTGATGGAGATTTAAACTCATTACTTCAAGGATCTACCACTAAAGATGCTGCTTCGCTTCAATTTGAATTTGTACCCGTTTCAGGTTTAACCAAATTTCGATTTGTTTTTGCTTCTGAAGAGTACCCTGAATGGATAGACTACCCTTATAACGATATATTTGGATTCTTCCTAAGCGGTCCGAACATTACAGGAAAAAAGAATATTGCTGTAATTCCAGGAACACAAGACCCAATCAGTATTAAAACAATCAATCCTAATTCCAATTCAAGTTTATATATAGATAACGCAGGTGGAGCAACCGTGCAGTACGATGGTTTTACAAAAATCATTGAGATTACTGCCGATAATTTAATCCCATGCGAAACCTATATTATTAAAATGGTTATTGCCGATGTATTTGATGATGCTTACGATTCAGGTTTTTTTCTAGAAGCGCTTAGTTTTAAAAGTGAATCGGAGAATGAAGCAAAAGTAAGTATTGTTACCCCTCCTGGGATAAACATCATTCAAGAAAAATGTGATAGTAGTGTTGTAAGGTTTTCTAGGTTAAGCTCTAATACAAGTAATAATCTTACCGTCAAATTTTCTGCAATTGGTACAGCTACCCCTGGGGTAGATTACGTTAATTTTCCAGACTCTATCGTTATCCAAGCTGGTAGAGCTTTCGCAGATTTAATTGTTTTCCCTATTGATGATAATATTACAGAAGCACCAGAAGGTATAAAATTTGAAATCACTTCTAATGGAATTTGTTCAGAATCTACCGATTCACTAACAATCAAAGATTTCGACACCCTTAAGATTACTTCATTTGTTACTATCAATTGTGAAGGTGATACCATATTTAAACAAGTTAAATATACAGGTGGTTCAACTCGTTTAGCTTTTTTATGGACAGATAGTTTAGGTGCAGTAAAATCAGCATCAAGTGTACTTATTGCTTCTCCTGATAGCTTAACAATGTTCATCATATCTATTTATGATAGCTGTATCAACTACACTTCAAAAGACACCATTTATATTCCACCAATTATTCCTGTAATTCTTACTTCGAGTAAAGATACTGTGGTATGTGCACCGGTTACTATACCATTGCACGTAAACTCTACAGTTCCTGGGTTACATTATCAATGGACAGCAATGACTCCCGATTTTCAATCCGTCGGAATAATTGCAAACGACACCTTACCCTCTACTACATTCTCCGTACCGTCTGGTGTATTCGAGATAATAATAACATGTGCCATAACTGATGAGAACTATTGTGCCGACCCTGCAACCTATAAAGTACTTCAAATTCCTAAAGGTGTATACGGACCAAAAACTGTATATGCTTGTAAAGGAGATACAGTAAAATTAAGAGGATACGGAGGTGGTACCTATAGTTGGGAAATCAATACAGGTATTATTACTGATAGAACTCAACCCGAAGTATCGATTATTGGCCCAGGTGTTTACAACGTAAACATTACTGATACAGTAAATTGTTTAAAATTAGTTTCAGTAGAAGTGGTATACGACACTGTCCCACTCGCTAATGCTGGAGAAGATGTTTTCATTTGTGAAAGAAGTAGTATTTTACTTTCAGCTGGAGGATCTGATTACGGAACCTATGAATGGTCGCCTGGAACAAGTTTAAATAACTCTCTAAGTGCTACTCCACTTGCTACGCCTACTAAAACAACAACATATTATTTAAAAGCTATTAACCATGCTTGTTTTAGTTACGATAGCGTAACTATATATGTTATTGAAAAGCCAGAACTAGAAGTAGATTATTCATTCGACAGTTGTGCAAAGACAATCTCATTTACAAACACTACTGCACAAACAGATAGCTTCTACTGGGACTTCGGCGATTTCACCTACTCAAAAGAAAGAAGCCCTGTTCATCTTTACGATACTACAGGAAACCTTCAGGTTACGTTAATTGCAAACAAAGGAACTGATTGTACTGATACTAGTATTATTAATATAAATCTTCAAGACATCGACCCTAACAAACGTATAGTACCTAATGTATTTAGTCCGAATGGTGATGGCAAGAATGATGTGTTTAAAATAACAGGAGGAAACGTAGGATGTGCAATAGAGAAGATGAGTATCTATAACAGATGGGGTAAATTACTTCATGAAATAACTAATGTTGAAGTTTGGGAATGGGATGGTAAAATAGGTTCAGAAATTGCTCCACCTGGTGTTTATTTTTACAGTATAATTGGAAGAGGTTTTGAAGATGTGGGCATGATAAACATTATGTATTAACAGACAAACTAAATTTTAAAACTATGGACGGTCATTATATTCATTTATTAAGTAATCATTTTCCGATAATACTATGTATTGTTGGCTTTATAGTGCTTACTGTTGGATTGTTAAAACATCAAAAACAAATAAAACAAGTAGGCTTGTTTATTCTTGTTGCTGCATCTCTTGCTACTATTCCCACGTATATTTCTGGAGAGGAAGCCGAACACAAAGTAGAGCATTTTGCTGGTACTAGTGAAAGCAGTATTGAAGAACACGAAGAAGCTGCCGAATTTGCATTTATCATCTGCGACATCATTGGTGTTTTATCATTCATATCTATTTTATTGCTACATAGAAATCACCCATGGTCGTTATGGACGAATCGTATCGTTTGGGCAATAGCAATCTTATCAATAATAACTTTATTTAAAGTTGGACAATCGGGAGGGCAAATTCGTAGACCTGAGTTACGTTCTGATGCAAATTCAACTGAAACAACCCCAATTCCTCATCAAGATCATGAATAAGTATTTTTTAAAAATCATTATTACCGCTTTTGTACTTTCTAGTTCTATTATTTCTTGTAAGCACGAACCCGATTTATCAGGCATCCCAGAAATATCTTTTGCAAACGATATACAAGCAATCATCTCTGGTAATTGTGCCATGAATGGCTGCCATGCTAACGATGCTCAATCTGAATTCCCTTTAACTTCGTATAATGATGTAATGAATCATGGTGAAGTAAAACCTGGAAACGCACACGACTCCAAAATTTATGAGGTACTCTTAGAAAATGGCGATGATAAAATGCCACCTAATGGAAACCTAACTGAAATTCAAATTAAAAAAATTTACTTGTGGATAGAACAAGGTGCGAAGGATAATTAAGAGTTGTGAATTAATAAATATATTTTAAATGAAAAGAGGAATATTAATGTTACTTGTATTAGCGAGCGGTTTAAGTGCTTGTTACTACGATAATTTTTCGGAATTAAATCCTGGACTTGGTTTAAATGGTTGTGATACTACTGGAACAATTAGTTTTACAGCTAAAGTATTACCCATTATGAATTCATATTGTGGTACTGGTGATGTAAGTTGCCATAAAGATAATAGCAGCTCTGGATTCTATATATTGAATACTAAAGCTGGAGTTGATGTTGCCATTGCAGATGGTAAATTCTTAGGAGCAATTAAACACGATGGCTCAGCTATCGCAATGCCTAAAAATGGAGGTAAACTCGACGACTGCTCGATAGCAATTATTGAAAAATGGATAAATACTGGTAAAGCTGATTAAAGAAAATAAAATGAAACTTTATAAAAAATATATACTATTATTTTCAGTTGCTCTTGGAACACAAACAGCGTGGGCACAAGAAACGGATCCTGAAAAGTTATTACAAGAAATGACATCGAGTACTGCAAAAGAATATGTGGCTGCGACTTTTAAAGGTACACGTTTAATAAACCAACACACTACAGAAGTAGGTGGAAGAAGAACATTAGACTATAGAATTGCTCATCGTTTTGGACCATTTAATTCTGGAGCTTACGACTTTTGGGGTTTAGATGGTGGTGCAAGTATTCGCATGAGTTTAGAGTATAGTTATGATGGTCGATTGCAAGTTGGTCTAGGAAGAACATCTATTGAAAAAACATTTGATTCGTATTTAAAATACAGACTACTACGTCAAACTAAAGACAATTCGGCTCCTGTGAGTGTTACTTTGTTTTCAGGTTTATATTATACAAACCTCCAAGGATCTGCAGCTCAAATTCAAGGAGTAGATAAATTTAAAAACAGCAGTTCTCGATTATCTTTTGCACATCAAATTATGATTGCAAGAAAATTCTCAGAGAATTTATCACTTCAAGTAACTCCGAGTATGGTGCACTTTAATCAAGTAGACCTTATTACAGATAAAAACGATACTTATGCATTGGGATTATTAGGTAGATATAAATTTACTAAACGTGCTGCTATTACATTCGAATATATGGCTCGAATGAATGAGTTCTCAAAAACTTCTACCTATTACGATTCTATGGGTATAGGTTTGGATATTGAAACTGGTGGACACGTATTCCAAATTCATCTCACTAATTCTCTTGGCATTACAGAGCCACAATACATCAGTAAAACTAGCGATACTTGGTCTAACGGCGGAATGAGACTTGGGTTTAATATTTCGAGAGCTTTTACATTGTAAGAGATATGAGTTGTGAGATTTGAGTTGTGAGATATGAGATATGTAGTAAAACTGTTTTGCATTTTTCTATTTTGTTTTCTCTTTCAGAAAGAAACAAAAGCACAGGTGTACTTTCCTCCTCTTAGTGGTGCACAATGGGATACAATTAGCCCAGCTCAGCTAAATTGGTGTGAAGATAGCATTCCTGCATTATTGAATTTTGTTGGGGCTAATAATTCAAAAGGTTTTATTGTTTTAGTAAATGGTAAGATTGCCATCGAAAAATATTACGGAACATTCCAATCGGATAGTATTTGGTATTGGGCTTCAGCGGGTAAATCTTTACTTGCCACAATTATCGGAATAGCTGAAGAAGAAAAGTTGTTAAGCATAGAAGAACCATCTAGTTTTTATTTAGATATCAATTGGTCGAGTTGTTCTTCATCTGAGGAAATGAAAATAACAATCAAACATCATCTCAGCATGACAACTGGATTAGATGATAACGTACCTGATGTAGATTGTACGCTTCCAAGTTGTTTAAATTGTATCGCTGAGCCAGGTAATAGATGGGCATACCATAATGCTCCATATACACTACTCGAAGAGGTAATGATTAATGCTGCTGGTATGTCGCTAAATCAATACGTAAACGATAAGATAAAAACTAAAACCGGACTAACAGGTATTTATTTAAAACAAGGATACAATAATGTATTTTTCAGTAATGCCAGATCGATGGCGCGTTTTGGTTTGCTTGCAATGAATAATTTCGTGTGGGATAATGATACTGTTCTTAAAGACGGTGTATACAAAACACAAATGACTAATACATCACAAAACTTAAATCTTTCTTATGGATATTTATGGTGGTTAAATGGAAAATCTTCATTTATGCTTCCACAAAGTCAGTTTGTATTTAACTCTCCACTCCTACCCGACGCGCCCTCTGATTTATATTCTGCATTAGGGAAAAACGGACAGATTATTAATGTCATACCAAGCAAAAAAATGGTAGTTATCCGAATCGGAAATCAGCCGAGCAATTCTAACGAATTGCCTATGATTTTTAATAATGAAATTTGGAAAAGATTAAACCAAATAATTTGCAATACAACGAGTTCTAATATAGAAAGGAATGACTCTTTTCAAATCTATCCAAATCCAAGTGATAATTATATCAACATAGACAATACGGGAACTATAAAATCTATTACTATTCTCAACACACTCGGACAAACACAAACTGTTCTATTGGAGAATCAAAAAATTGATATTTCTAATCTTGCTGATGGAGTATATACTATAATTATTAATACAGATAGATCTAGCTACAAGAAAACCTTCATTAAAAATTAATTGCTCACATTGGCTAATTAACTCCTCTCTTCCCAAACTGCAACCAAGTGAACAATGGTATCCACAGCTAATTGCATATCTTGTACTGATACCCATTCCAATTTCGAATGAAAAGCATGTTCACCTGCAAAAATATTTGGGCACGGCAAACCCATAAACGACAAACGAGAACCATCTGTACCACCACGAATTCCTCCACTCACGGGTTTCATCCCTGCTCTGGAAATAGCTTCTTCTGCATACGCCACCAATTGTGGGTGTTGCACTAAAATCTCTTTCATATTTCGATATTGAGTCTGTACATCTACTCTAAAACTTGAGCCTTTGTAGTTGGTCAACACTTCAGTAGCTAGTTCATTTAAATATGTTTCATATTCTGCAAGTTTTGCTGTTTCGAAATCTCGAATTATAAATTGTATGGTAGCAGTTTCCATACTTCCAGTAATTGCAACGGGGTGAACAAAGCCTTCTCTGCCCTCTGTTGTTTCTGGTGAAAGTTTGTCTTTAGGCAAGGCGGCTACAATTTCTGAAGCGATTTTAATTGCGTTTTCCATCTTGTCTTTTGCAAAACCTGGATGAGATGCAACACCACTAATAATTATTGCCATTCCATCTGCAGAGAAAGTTTCGTCCTCGATATGACCTTTGGTTTCACCATCCATGGTATAAGCAAAGTCTGCAGCTAATTTTTTTAAGTTTACCTTATCAACACCTCTACCAATTTCTTCATCGGGGGTAAATAAAATTTTTATATCTCCATGTTTTATTTCCGGATGCAAGATAAGTTGATTGATGGCATCCATAATTTCGGCTACACCTGCTTTATTATCGGCACCCAAAAGTGTAGTACCATCGGCAGTTATAATATCATTTCCTATTTGATCGGCTAACGCGGGGTGCTCTGCAAATTTAAGCACCTGAGAAAGATCATTTGGCAGCACTATATCTTTCCCATCGTAATTCTCATGTATAATCGGATTTACATTTTCACCTGTACAATCGGGTGAAGTGTCCATATGAGAACAGAAACAAATAACTGGAACTTTTTTTTCTGTGTTAGAAGGAAGTGTACCATAAACGTATCCATTCTCATCCATTTCTGCATCAGAAATACCCATTTCTAATAACTGCTTAACTAATAGTTGAGCTAGATTTTTTTGTTTTTCAGTTGAAGGGCAACTAAGTGAATTAGGATCCGATTGAGTATCTATTTTTACATATTCTAAAAATCGCTCAGTTACTGTATAGTTAAATTTCATTATGCTTTATAATTTTTAAGAGTATTGATGATATGTAAAATATTATCCTCTGTTAAATCTAAATGTACAACAAATCTCATGGTTTGTTTCCCCATTGTATTAGCAATTATTTGATGAGATTTCAAATAGGCAATAAACGACTCTGATGGGGTATTATCTTGCAATTTAAAAATGATAATATTGGTTTGTACGGGTAAAAGTTCTTTCACAAAAGAGCAATGAGTAAGCGCATCTCCAATCATTTTTGCTCTTCGATGATCATCTGCGATACGAACTACATTATTATTTAGAGCAAACATTGCTGCCGATGCTAATACTCCGGCTTGGCGCATCCCACCTCCAAGTAATCTTCTATACCTTCTGGCTTTTGCAATAAAATCTTTTGACCCTAACAGGGCTGAGCCCACGGGAGCTCCTAATCCCTTTGAAAAGCAAACTGAAATTGAATCAAAATATTTACTGTAGTCTTTCGCCAAATCTTTCGATTCTTCTAAAGCGTTGAAGATTCTTGCCCCGTCTAAATGCAAGGGTAAATGATGCTTCTTACAAGTGGTAGATATTTCTGCAATCTCTTTAAGGGTATAATAACCTCCCCCTGCTTTGTTTAATGTGTTTTCCAATGCTACCAAAGATGTTCTTGGTAAATTAATCAAAGGAGGATGTATATTTTCTTCGATTTGCTCAGGAGTGATTTTTCCATTTGTACCTTGTACTGCTCTTACTTGTACACCCGAATTAAAAGCCATACCACCACCTTCATAATTATAAATATGCGATGTAGCATCGCATATTACCTCATCTCCTGGTATGGTATGTGTTTTAATGGCAATCTGATTAGTCATGGTTCCCGAAGGACAAAACACAGCCGTTTCGAAACCAAATACGCTTGCAATCTTCTGTTCAAGTTCATTTACACTCGGATCTTCTCCATATACATCATCCCCTAAAGGTGCTTTATACATGGCCTCCAACATTTCTTTACTCGGTCGAGTAACAGTATCACTTCTTAAATCTATCATAATAGGTATGATTTTTGCTATTTTTAAATAAAAATAGGCGATTACAACTAAATTACCACAGCTTTTTGAATTTCATTAAAAATACAGGGTTATTATTAATATTTCTATTGTGCTCAACAAGTTCATTTGCTCAACTTAGGGTAAGCACAAATAGAACTGTTAGAGACTTAGTTACAAATGTATTGGCTAGTAAAGGGGTAACGGTAGACCAACAAAGTATTAACTCATCCGCTAATTTAAAAGCTATTGGATTTTTCGACGGTAGGAGTTCAAATATTGGCCTAGATAGTGGGATATTATTATCTACAGGACTTGTATCTAGCGCTGTAGGGCCTAACATAAGCCCCAACACAGGAACTTCAAATAATCAACCTGGCGATTTAAACATAAAAGAACTAAACCCAGATGAAGAAAATTACGATGCTGCTTGGATAAGTTTTTCCTTCACGCCAGAATCCGATACCTTAAAATTTAGGATTGTTTTTGCTTCAGAAGAGTATCCGGAATATGTTGGACAAGCATTTAATGATTTGTTCGGATTGTTTATTCAGGAAAATAATGGAACAAACCAAGCCACTAATTTGGCACTAATACCAGGAACTAACATTCCAATTTCTATAAAAAGCATTAATCCAAATTCAAATGCTCAATTCTATATCGATAATACCAATGGAGCAACGGTAAGTTTCGATGGTTTTACTACCATCTTTGAAATTAAAACTGTAGTTGTACCTTGTAAATCATACAACTTAAAATTCTGTATTGCTGATTTAAAAGATTATCAGTTTGATTCTGGAATTTTCATAGAAGCATTGAGTTTAAAAAGCATAAATAAACAAGCCATTACCGCAATAGCTAGCAAGGAAATTATATCTGAGTGCGATTCTATGTATGTTAATTTTCTAAGAAACTCCGACGATTTTTCCTCTCCATTAATTGTTAATTATTCTGTTTCTGGATCTGCAAAAAACAACATCGATTATACCCTAAGTAATAATAACGAAGTGATTATTCCAGCAGGTGTAAGATCTGCATTATTAAAAATTAAACCATTTCCCGACGGGATTGCTGAGCCATCAGAAAATATTGTTGTTAAAATAATTAATCCTGTTATCTGCGATACCCAATCTATAAATATCATAGTGATTGATTACAAACCTATAGACTCACTAGATTTTGATTTTATTTGTGGAGACTCTGTAGTGATTATAAATGTTTTAAGGCCAAATGATTTGGATAGTATCAGATGGTATAATTCCGATGGAAAGATAATCTCATTGGCTCGCTTTGCAGTACTACCAATTGGAGACTCCAATTATGTTTACATCAAAAGCTACGAGAAATGTACTGGTAAGTTTTTTGTCGACTCCACCAAAATATTAAGCTATACTTTAAAGACCAAATACGACTCAATTGTCTGTTTAGGAGATACTATATTTCTTCAAGTAAGTTCTGATTATGCAGGAGCAAAATACGAATGGAGCAACAGCACACAATCAGCATTTTATCCCACGGCATTATCTTCTAGTCCATTTTTAATACCCCAACAATCTGGAGGTATAAACGTAAGGATTATTAATGAAGGAGTATGTGCACAAAAATCGATGAAGATTGAAGTAATCATTTTAAATGTAAAAGACACTGTTGTATCACTATGTGAAAGTGAAGATACTATTAGTTTATATGCTAGTGGTGGAGATCGTTATAAATGGACTCCAAGTGATTTTTTAAGTAGCGATACCGTTTCCAATCCTATATGCTCTGCAAAAACCGAGATGAATTATCAGGTGAAAATTGACAGAGCTCATTGTACCGAAACATTCAATGTAAGAGTACACATAGATACCGCTATTCATGTTAAAGCAAATGAGGATGTTTATATCTGTTCTCGAGAATTCGCTTCATTAAATGCTGAAGGTTCACCAAATGGAATCTATACATGGATTCCAACATCTGGAATTGACAGCCCTAATATTGCTAAACCAAGAGCAAATCCAATAGAAACAACCAAGTATTATGTATTAGGTTATAATGGAAATTGTATTAGCGTGGACTCGGTAACTGTATTTGTTGTAGAACCAATTAGTACAAATATTGAATATTCATTTGATTCCTGTAGTAGAACACTTACTGCTGTGCAGTTGGATGCTTCTGATTCTACAGATGTTACTTGGGACCTTGGAAATGGAACAAACCTATCAGGAAGAAGTATTCATTATCAATTTCCAACAGAGGGTGAATTTAAAATTACATCTTACATTAATAAACTAGCTCCGTGTATTGATTCTGGTGAATTTAAAGTAAACTTCTCCGCTACAGACGCAAGTAAAAGAAGAATCCCACAAGCCTTTAGTCCTAATGGCGATGGGGTTAACGACGAATTTAAAGTTCAGTTTGGAAATATCCCTTGTAAGGTAGAGTACTTTAAAATATTTAATAGATGGGGGCAACAAGTTTTTGAAGCTAATCGAGAAGAATCTCTTAGTTGGGATGGTAAGTTAAATGGACAACCCTGTGAGCCCGGTATATATGTATATCACTTAAAAGGTGATGGCTTCGAAGATGTTGGCTGGATAGCATTAGTAAAATAAGTAGTACCCAATTATATAGTACTACTTATTCTATATTTTAATTAAAAATTAATTGCGTTTTTTACTTTCTGTTTCATTAAAGCTAATTCTATCACCTCACTCATCTCGTTCACATAATGAAAACGCAAATCTTTAACATACTTTGGGTTAATATCTAAAATATCTTTTCTATTTACATGACAAAGAATAATGTCTTTTATTCCTGCACGTTTAGCAGCTAATATCTTTTCTTTAATTCCACCAACTGGTAATACTTTTCCTCTCAAAGTTATTTCACCAGTCATCGCTAAATAAGGTTTTACTTTCCTTTGTGTGAAAGCCGAAGTAAGCGCGGTTAACATTGTTACACCCGCCGAAGGTCCGTCTTTAGGCACTGCACCTGCAGGAACGTGAATATGAATATCCCATTGATCGAATAATTTGGGATCGATACCAAACTCTTCTCCATGTGCACGTAAATAAGCCAATGCAATTACTGCCGACTCTTTCATTACATCTCCTAAACTTCCTGTTAAAGTCAGTTTTCCTTTCCCTTTACTTAAACTTGTTTCAATAAATAAAATATCACCCCCTACTTGTGTCCAAGCTAAACCTGTTACCACTCCTGCCACATCATTCCCTTGGTACATATCTTTATCGAATTCGGGAGCTCCCAGAATTCTCTCCACATCATCCTTCGTTAATACTTTGCGATACTTCTCTTTAATAGCCACACTCTTTGCCACACCTCTAATTAGAGTAGCAATTTTTTTCTCTAATCCACGTACACCTGATTCTCTGGTATAATCCTCTACTACTTTCTCTATAATTTCAGGTTTTATTTCTAAATGACTTGGCTTCAACCCATGCTGTTCTCTTTGTTTAGGAACTAAGTATTGTTTAGCAATTTCAATTTTTTCTTCTATCGTATATCCATTTACTTCAATAATTTCCATACGATCTCTTAATGCAGGATGTATGCCGCTTAATGAATTTGCAGTTGCAATAAACATCACATTTGATAAATCAAAATCTAATTCTACATAATGATCTGCGAATGCATTGTTCTGCTCAGGGTCTAACACCTCCAATAGTGCTGAAGAAGGATCTCCTCTGAAATCGTTGCCAATTTTATCAATCTCATCCAATACAAATACTGGATTTGCTGATTGTGCTTTTTTTAGAGATTGAATAATTCTACCTGGCATTGCACCAATATATGTTTTACGATGTCCACGTATATCAGCTTCATCTCTCACACCACCCAAAGCAATACGTACATACTTTCTACCTATAGATTTAGCAATAGATTTTCCTAATGAAGTTTTACCAACTCCTGGAGGCCCTACCAAACATAAAATTGGAGCTTTCATATTATGCTTCAATTTTAATACTGCTAAGTACTCTAAAATTCTTTGCTTAACTTTTTCCAGTCCGAAATGATCTTGATCTAACACTTCTTGTGCAAATTTTAAATCAAAATTATCTTGAGTATATTCATTCCACGGCAGCTCCAATAATAACTCTGCATAATTCATCAACACCGAATACTCAGCAGCAGCTGGATTCATTCGTTGAAGTTTATCCAATTCCTTGTTAAAAGTATCAGCAACATCTTGAGGCCATTTTTTCTTCTGCCCTCTTTCTCTTAAATTCTCGATTTCCAAATCTGGAGAGTCGCCACCTAATTCCTCTTGTATCTGTTTTAATTGTTGATGTAGAAAATATTCGCGTTGCTGACGATCAATATCCACCCTAACTTTCGATTGGATTTGATTTTTCAACTCTAACATCTGCAACTCTTTTGTAAGATGCTCTAACACCATTTGAGCGCGTTCTTTTAAATCGCCACTCTCCAACATTCTTTGCTTATCTCCTACTTCAGCGTTCATATTAGAACTGATGAAATTGATTAAGAACGATGGACTCTCAATATTCTTGATTGCAAAACCAGCCTCAGAAGGAATATTAGGAGAAAGTTGAATGATTTGCATCGACATTTCTTTCAATGTTGCAAAAACGGCATCAAACTCTTTATCTACAACTAATTTTGCTTCTTCAAACTTTGTTACCCTTGCCTTTATGTAAGGATCTTCTTGAACAAGCTCTTCTAAGTTAAATCTCTTTTTCCCTTGTATAATTACAGTAGTATTGCCATCTGGCATTTGTAACATCTTAACGATGTATGCAATTGTGCCTACTTTCTGCAAATCATCAAAACTAGGGTCTTCAATATTCACATCTTTTTGAGATACTACCCCAATAATTTTATTGCCTTTATAGGCTTCTTTTATCAAACGGATTGATTTATCTCTTCCTACTGTAATGGGAATAACCACCCCTGGAAATAATACTGTATTTCTTAATGGTAATATTGACAGTATTTCAGGTGTCTCTTCCGAATTCATCACTTCTTCATCCTCTTGTGTCAGTAAGGGGAAAAACTCCGTATCGTCGTTCATGAAGCTACTTTCAAGATTTTTAATGTTAAATGGATCAAATATGCTCATAATGCTCTTCTTCTTCTAATAGTCAAAATGTCACAACAAGACCCTAAAAAGGGCCCTTTTGTGTTATTAAAGTATAATGTTCAAGGGATATGCCAAATCTGGCATTAATTGATATTAATTTCTTGAAATTGATTTATCGATTTAAAAATTAGTGTTTTTCTATCCGATTGATGGATAAAATTAAGAATGTTTACTTGTCCATCGAACTCTCTTATCAAACAATCGTTTTTAATCATTAAGCCTTTATTAATCAGTTTATGAGGAAGCTCTAGGTAAATCTTAATTATTTCTTTCTCCTGTTCAATACCAATCATTTTATAGTTAAGCTTTTTTTCTTTCCATTTCAATACAAAAGTACTTTCTAAATATTCTTGTGAAAATTTCTCAATATCGGGTTGATCAATTTTAATGCTCTTTTGAAACAGCTCTGACAACGCTTTCTCCCAATCGTCCCAAAACACATTCATGATGATTTCATACGACTGTGTTTTATCGTTGTATTCTATTTGTGTAATTGATGTATAAAATTTATGAGGGTATTTAACACTCGCAAAGACTGGAGAAATTAGAAAAAGAAAAACGAAAATGAATACTATTTTTTTCATAATTATTTTTTGGTCACAATGGACTCAAAGTACACACAAAGTCACACAATTCAAACCCTGTGTCTCTGTTTTAAAGCTTTTCCTAAACACAGAGACGCAGAGGCACAGAGAAACACATCTATTCACACTATTATTTTTTAGGTCACTATGAACTCAAAGTACACACAAAGTTTCACAATTAAAACCTGTGTCTTTGTGATAAAGTTTTTCCTAAACACAGAGACGCAGAGGCACAGAGAAACACATCTATTCTCACTATTATTTTTTAGGTCACCATGGACTCAAAGTACACACAAAGTTACACAATTATAAGCCCTGTGTCCCTGTGATAAAGTTTTTCTTAAACACAGAGACTCAGAGGCACTGAGAAACACATCTATTCTCACTATTATTTTTTAGGTCACAATGGACTCAAAGTACACACAAAGTTACACAATTAAAAACCCTGTGTCTCTGTGTCCCTGTGATGAAGTTTTTCTTAAGCACAGAGACGCAGAGGCACAGAGTATATATCATCTATTCATTTACAATTTGTAATTTACAATTTACAATTCCTTATTAAAATGCTTCACTACAGTTTCCCCTGCTTCTCTAATTGCATAGGATTCGATTCTTTCTGACGTTGTTCTTTAAACAATTGAAATTGTGACTCTATTTCTTTAGCTGGATAGAAATTATTATTCATATTTATATCTGCTGTTTCTTGTAATGGGTCAACCGAAAACTGTTTAACTTTTTTATCAGTAATAATTAGTTTAGAAACCTGACTGTTGTTTTTTCTCCAAATCTCTGCTGGTATTCTCATCATTTCTTTCTTACCATTTTCTAATTCCATCTCCAAGATAATAGGCATAATTAAACCTCCCACATTTTCAAATTCTAAAATGTAAAAGTTTTTACCACTGTTAACTGCACTACGTTCTTCTGAACTTAATGACTCATCGTACTTCTTATGTTTTTCTTTATCGTATTCGGTGATAACTAGTGGATCGTAAGTATTGTAGAAATCTTTAAGCTCTGGATATTTTTCTACTAAATATTCTTTAATATCAGTTTTATTTCTTTGTTCCGAGATAGATAATGCTTCTGCATCTCTATTCGCTTTTTTCTTTGTTTTTTCTACTGTTGGGTTTTGTGTGTCTATTGTATATTGTTTAACACTTTTCAATGCAATATCACATGGCTCAGTACCATAAAACCAACCTCTCCAAAACCAATCTAAATCAACACCACTCGCATCTTCCATTGTTCTGAAGAAATCTGCTGGCATAGGATGTTTAAATGCCCAACGCTCAGCATACACTTTGAATGCTTTATCGAATAATTCTCTACCCATAACCGTTTCGCGCAATATATTTAGTGCTGTAGCAGGTTTTCCGTATGCATTATTTCCTAATTGAGTAACCGATTCGGCATTAGTCATGATAGGTTCAATTGATTTTTTATCACCAGACATGTAACCTACAATTTTTCTTGCCTCTCCTCTGCCTGAAGGATAATTTTCTTCCCACTCTTGTTCTGTTAGGTACTGACAAAAAGTATTCAAGCCTTCATCCATCCAAGCCCACTGACGCTCATCAGAATTAATAATCATTGGGAAAAAGTTATGTCCAACTTCATGAATAACTACAGTTATCAATCCGTATTTTGTTCTTGAAGTGTAGGTTCCATCCTTCTCCGGACGGGGACCATTAAAGCATATCATTGGATACTCCATCCCACCAATTGGCCCATTAACAGAAATCGCAACTGGGTATGGATAATTAACCGTATAACGAGAGTATACTTTTAAAGTATGAGCAACAGCATGAGTTGAATACTTACCCCAAAGAGGGTTTGCTTCTTTAGGATAAAACGACATTGCCATTACATCTTTTTTACCCACTTTAACATTCATCGCGTCCCAAATAAATTTACGAGAAGATGCCCATGCAAAGTCTCTTACATTTTCTGCTGTAAATATCCAAGTCTTCTTATCTTTTGCTCTCGACTTTTCGTTCTCAGTTGCTTCTTCTTGTGTGATAATAAGTACTGGCTTATCGGCAGTTTTGGCTTTTGCTAATCTGTTTTTCCATTCTGCTTTAAGTACATCATTAGGGTTCTGTAATTCTCCTGTTGCAGTAACTACATGATCTGAAGGTGCTGTAATACTCACTTTGTAATTTCCAAAACAAGTAGCAAACTCTCCACCACCTAAATATTGTTTATGATTCCATCCTTGCACATCGTTGTATACACACATGCGAGGATAAAATTGTGCTATCAGTTCAATCCAATTCTTGTCTTCTTCGAAATATTCTGCGCCTGATCGACCTGGATTTATTTTGGTATTATTAATCTTATAATTCCATTTTATTTGTAGTACTAATTGTTCTCCTTTTTTCAAAGCTTGTGGTAAATCAACTCTCATCATGGTATTCACAATGCTATATTTCATTGAAGCACCTTTTCCATCTTTCACATAGTCTATATTAAATCCACCATCGAAAGCATTATCCATAAAATTATAAGATCCAAAACTCATGTTTTTTAAATCCGATTCAGTGTCGGATAAATTCGTCATAGAACTTTTTTTATAGATATTCTGATCTAATTGCAACCAAACATAAGTTAATGCGTCTGGTGAATTGTTGTAGTAAACAATTTTTTCTGATCCTGAAATACTCTGCTTTTCATCATCGAGAGTAACCGAAATATCATAATCGGCTCTTTGCTGCCAATATCCATATCCAGGAGCACCTGCTCCATTCCTATATTCATTTGGTGTTGGCCACCATTCTTCTAATTGATGAAACTTACTGCTATTATAATTTGCTTGTGCAAATAATTGAGCATTTAATACCAACAAAAAAAACAAAGTAAAAACTTTCTTCATCATATTTTTATTTTCGTTTATCTACTAATTTAAAAAGGATATCTTTCGAACATCCATACTAATGCTTGCACCCCAATAAATATACTTACTAATTTAACTACTCTACAGTAAGATATTAGCTGATATTTGTAACATAATTGGAGTATAATCAACAAAATACCAATAATTAAGACTTGAGCAAACTCAATCCCTAAATTAAATGGCAATAAAGTGAGAAAGGGGTTATAATCTATCCCCATAAATAACTCTTTTAATAGAGTAGAAAAGCCCATTCCGTGAATTAATCCAAATACACCAGCAGTTACTATCCTAAATCTTTGAATTGATGGAAAAAATAAATTTTCTAAGCAAGTAAATAAAATTGTGGCTGGTATTAGGAATTCTACGTATGCTGTACTAAAATGAATAACATCAAAAATGGTTAGGGCTAAAGTAATGGAATGTGCAATGGTAAATGCACTAAGTATCCATAATAATTTTTTCCATTGCTTATAGGTATATACAACTCCCAAGGTAGATAGAAACAATAAATGATCTAAACCTTGGAAGTCGAGTATATGAAAAAAACCTTGTGTTAAGAATTCCCAAAAAAGTTGCATCGCATCACTACATCTAAGTCCTAAATTAACAAATGCAAATTATTTTATTACAACTTTTTGGAACTCTGTACTGTTATTTCGCATCAATTTTATTAAATATACTCCCGATGGAATATGAGTAACATCAATACTTGTATTACCTGTAAATTCTGTATTTAATATTTCTTTACCAACCATATCTATGAGTTGCAATTTGGCAATTTCATTCGACGATTGAATATTAATGATATGCTCTGCAGGATTAGGGTACACTTTAAAGCTATTATTTCTCACATAATCTGTTGATGATCCAGAAAATACCACCACAGAATAATCTTCAATCTGACCATTTCTCAATCCACTGCAAGGAACATCAGGAGTATTATTGGTAGCTTTTGCTGAAATTACTCTCATACGCAAAGGAACATTTGCTACTGCCTCTTGGGGTACTAATACAGTGTCTTTATGAACTTCTGTAGTATTATCTGTTTTCATCACAAGCTCCTGTGGCAAATCAAAAGCTCCATTATTATTCCAATCGATATATACTCTTGTAAATACTGGACTAGAAAAATGTGTGTTGATTTGAATTGGATACTCTTGATTGCGTTGTAATGAAGCCCTACTACAATTATAATCCATATAAGGATCTTCATTTTGTGGCCCAGGGCTCATATTATCAATATCAGCAAACTGAACTCTATAAATACCAGTAGTACCAATAGGGCTCAACATATTTACATCACATGTACTTGTTATTGGTGCATCTGTAAATATTTTCACAAAATTATTTTTCACTATCGTATCTATTCCATTCTGATTAGTGGCTATTAGTTTAACTGTGTAGCTTCCTACAGTTGAATATTGATGAGTTGGATTTTCATCTGTTGATGTAGCTCCATCACCAAAATCCCATAGATAAGATTGCCCAGAGCTAGTCATGTTTACAAAAGAGGCAAAGCTATTCGGATTACAAATTGGGCTACTCAATTTAAAATTAGCTACTGGTAAAAATGAGTAAGGTTGTCCAACTCCCACTGCATACCAAGCATTCATTACTGCAATCATTTCTGGTGAGTCGTATCCATACAAATCCATAGCCGCTTGTATTGAGCCTGCACGTGCATCTGCATAATTCGATTGTGGATTTAAATAATCACGTAAATTTTTATATGCAATTCTAGCTGCCTTATTCATTCCAATTCCGTTGACTTGATATTGGCTACCTATATCGTTTGTGCCCGCTCCTCCTTCTGATAGAAGGAAAAACCAAAAGTTCTGCACACCTGAATTATTGTGTACACCGCACCAATCATTTCCTCCTGAAGGCATACAATCAACGGTGTTAGTCCAATATTTACCTCCATAACAATCGGGGTTGCCAAAAGCATTTGGATTCGACATATCTCTTAACGCAAATGAACGCTGACCAATTATCCACGATGCTCCTGCAGTGAGTTTATTAAACTCTACAACTGTTCCAAAAATATCACTAAAGGATTCGTTTAATGCTCCAGATTCTAATTGATATTCTAAGCCTGCAGTAAATTGTGTTACCCCATGGGTAATTTCATGAGAAACAATGTCGATAGATGTTAAAGGTTCCCCATTTCCATCTCCATATCTCGAGTATGAACCTGTCCATTGGGCATTGAACCAGTTTTGGTCGAAATGCATATACTGTAACAACTTGGAACCATTATCATCATAAGAATCTCTTCCTAATGAGTCGTAGTAGTAATCGTAAGTTTGCTCTACTGAAAAATGACAATCTAATGCCGCTTCGTCTTTTTGTGGATTAACTACGTCCCAAATATTATCGGTATCGGTAAAATCTACAGACCCATTTTCAGCACCAGTTTGTGCATTTCTGGTTTCGATTTTCATGCCCCTATTATGTCTGTTGTTTTCACGTAAGATAAAATTTGTAGGTGCTACACTATCTGTTTGAATATATTGAGTACCGTGATACTTGGTATGTGCTACACCCTTAACATCGATATTACAAATCACAGAAGTTTTGCGAAGCACATCACCATTTTCGGCATCTATATAAACATTATACCTCGAATCAGGTTGATGCGTATAGATATCCAATCGGTACGCATATCTAAAGCTCCCATTTATAGGTAATATAACCAATGTAGTTTTTGGATCGTAAGAAAAATCAGGTTTATCGAGCTCAACTTTTAATCGATTTTCTTCTTCTTTTAATTCCCATTTATATACTTCAGCTGGTACAGCAGCTTTTGCAAATTCTAATGCTTGATTTTTATTAATAGATGTACGATTTTCGGGTACTACATTTAAATAATAATCGCCAACAACCGTTTTAATCTTAGCCTCTTTTTCCTTAAATCTGATTAAAGAAAATTCTATTGGAACCTCGTTATAATATTGTTGGAATTTGTAATATTTCTCGTTTGTATTCTTATCAGAATATTCTGATAAAAACCTCAATCCGTCTTCTGCACGAAATTGAAATAAATCGCCTACCCAATTAGGCTGACTAACTTTTATGTTTTCACTAGCAGGAGCTAGATTATCTTTAAATAATATTATTGAGGGGAACCTAGTTCTATTAGAGTATTCTGTTTTTTGAACACGATGACTAATAGCAGTGGGTAATTTAGCTTTATTACTCTGAGCTTTAAGAATAATAGGAACAAGAATAATTGCTAAAAGTATAGCCTTTTTCATAACATTTTGACTTTAAGTTTATTGAAGATATGTTATTTACAAAAGGCTATACAGTATGTAATCTTGATTTTACATTAACTTTACAATTCAAAGACACAGGTCACAAATTCATTACATTGTGCCTGCACTTGGTATTATTCAATAATTATTTTTTGCACTTGAATATCATTTCCTGTTACTAACTTAATAAGATATACTCCAGTTGGGATATTTGTAATGTCTAATTTTTCTGACCCTACAAAATGTGTTTCTATAAGTGTTCTGCCCAAAAGATCTGAAACAGTTAATTTATGTAATTCTTGGTTGGATTGTATAAATAAATTTTTGCTTGCAGGATTTGGATAAATACTAAACGGTGTTAATGTTTTATGTTCTGTACCAGAAGCTAGAGAAACAATTACTGAGTAATCTTCTATCTGTCCGTTTCTTAATCCACTGCATGGAACATCAGGAGTATTATTAGTTGCCTTTGCAGAAACCACACGTATTCTCAAAGGCAAACCAAGTACCGCATCGGAAGGTACAGTAAGCGTATCGTAGTGATATTGTAGAGTATTATCTGTTTTCATCACTAACTCAGCAGGTAAATCAAAATTACCATTGTTATTCCAATCAATATATACTCTAGTAAATACAGGGCTTGTGTTAAATGTGGTAATTTTCATTGGGTATGTTCCATTTCTTTCCACGTTTGCTCTATAGCAATTGAAGTCCATATAGGCATCTTCTTTCATTGGGCCTACGCTAGGGTTATCTATACCTGCAAATTCTACTCTATAAATACCAGTTGTCCCAATTGGTGTTAATGTATTTACTGAACATGTACTAGGAATTGGCGAATTCGTAAAAATATTCACCATGTTTTTTATCAAAATAGTATCACTACCATTTAAATTTGTAGCAATTAAACGCACATCATATGAACCTAAGTTGGTGTATTTATGAGATGGATTTTCTATTGTAGATGTTGAACCATCGCCAAAATCCCAATGGTAAGATTGACCATTTCCTGTGAGGTTAATAAATGAAATTGTACTATTAGGTGCACATAATATTTTCTCTACTTTAAATTCTGCGTCTGGCAAGAATGTATATGGCTTACCAACACCCACGGCATACCAAGCATTCATTACCGATTGTACCTCTTGAGAGTTATATCCATATAATTCTATGGCTGCTTCAATTGAGCCCATACGAGCATCTTGAAAATCGGAATTTGGAGTTAAATAATCTCTTAGATTTTTAAAAGCAATTTTTGCGGCCTTATCTATACCTATACCCACTACTGAATATGCATTTTTCAAATCATTAATACCTGTATCACCTTGTGCTAATACATAAAACCAAAAGTTTTGTACCCCTGAATTATTATGAACTCCACAATAATCATTATTACCATCAGGAAAACAATCAACGGTATTAGTCCACGCTGCACCACCATAGGTATCTGGGTTATTGTACTCCAAAGGATTGGCCATGTTTCTTAAAGTAAAAGATCTAGTACCAATGTTCCAAGAGAAGCCCGATTGTAAAGCATTATGCTCAACTACTGTTCCGAAAATATCACTAAACGATTCATTCAAAGCTCCCGATTCTAATTGATATTCTAAGCCTGCAGTAAACTGGGTTACACCATGAGTAATCTCATGTGATACCACATCTATAGAAGTAAGTGGATCTATTGAACCATCACCATAACAAGAATAAGATCCTGTCCAAAATGCATTAAAATAATTCAAATCATAATGTACATATTGCAATAATTTCGAGCCAGCATTGTCGTAAGAATTATAACCTAAACTATCATAATAATAATCATAAGTCTTACCTGCTGCAAAATGACAATCTAACGCAGCATCATCTTTTTGAGCATTTGCCATGCTCCATGTTTTAGTGGTACTCTCGAAATCTACAGCATCGTTTTCATAAAATGTTTCACAATTCAATGTTTCAATTTGCATTCCTCTTCCTTTACGATTTGTTTCTTTTAATCTATACAAATTCGGACTAACACTATCGGCCATCATTTGCTGTTGGCCATGATAACGAGTATTTGCAGTTGTTTTCACATCCATAGCACATGTTACAGATACTTTCTTAAGCAATACGCCTGTTTCTGCATCAATGTAAACATTATATCTACCTAATGGTTCGTGTGTAAAAATATCTAGCTTGTAAGCATAATAAAACACTCTGCTATTTTCTTTATCTAATGGAAGAACTACTAAAGAGGTTTTTGGGTCGAAAGAAAAATTCGGGTTTGCTAAATCTTTTTTAAGTTGTTGCTCTTCTTTTTTACGCTCCCACTTATAAATTTTTGCAGGTACTGCTTGCTTTGCAAAAACTAATGCTTGCATTTCATCTAATGCCACAATATTCTTTATCGTAATGTTTGCATTATAATCACCATTCACACTAGCAATCATACCAGCACGTTCTTTTACTTTAGTTACTGCATATTCAACAGGTATGTTTTTGTATTTCTGTTGATATTTATGAAAAATATAACCAGTTTGCTTGTCTGTATGCGAAGCAATAAATTCTAATTTATCATTATCAGTGAGTGGGAAAATATTTTTTGCCCATTCATTTGAATTTACATCTCTTATAACAACATGAGTTTTTTTAGAATCAAATTTTATTAACGCGGGGGCATTTGTTCTCTTATTAAATTCCATTTGCACAGCATTTGCTTTAACAAATGGTGTAATTTGTTTTGTTACTTGTGCAATTGAAAATATGGGTAATGCACAAAGGCTAATTAGTATAATTCTTCTCATAAAAAATGATTGTTGAATTACCAAGATAATTAATACTTGCCACTTCAACAATCATCTTTTAAAATAAAGCGCTTAGGCTATATTAATAGGCGATTTTTCTTCAATATTTTCAAAAAACAGTTCATTATTCTGGCCTAATTTCAATAATATTGAAGAGTCTTTATTGATTTTACCTGCCAAGATATACTTCGACAATTCGTTTAATACTTTTTTCTGAAGCACTCTTTTTAATGGGCGAGCTCCAAACTGAGGATCATAACCTAGTTGCGATAACCAATCTATCGATTCTTCAGTCGCACTTAAATCAATACCCATTTCTGCAACATGTTTCTGTATTGCTTTAAATTGCATCACCACAATTTCTTTCACTTCCTCTCGGGTAAGAGGATTAAACATAATTACTTCGTCTATCCTATTTAAAAATTCCGGACGAATAGTTTGTTTCAACAATTCAAACACTTGTGTTTTTGCTCTTGCTATTGTTGCTTCTCTATTCAAATCATTTAATTGAGAAAACTCATCTTGTATGATATGTGCACCAATATTTGAGGTCATGATAATAATGGTGTTCTTAAAATTCACCACACGACCTTTATTATCGGTCAATCGACCATCATCTAATACTTGCAACAAAATATTAAATACATCAGGGTGTGCTTTTTCAATTTCATCTAAGAGGATCACCGAATAAGGTCTACGACGTACCGCTTCGGTTAACTGTCCGCCTTCATCATATCCCACATATCCAGGAGGCGCACCAATTAAACGAGAAACTGCATGTCTCTCTTGGTATTCCGACATATCGATACGTGTCATCGCATTATCGTCGTTGAACAAGAAATCTGCTAAAGCTTTTGCTAATTCAGTTTTACCCACACCAGTAGTTCCCAAGAAAATGAATGAACCTATCGGACGTTTTTTATCTTGTAAACCAGCTCTACTTCTTCTAACTGCGTCTGCTATAGCTTCTATTGCTTCTTCCTGACCAATTACTCTTTGATGTAATTCTTCCTCTAAGTGCAACAGCTTTTCTCTTTCACTTTCAATCATTTTGTTTAAAGGTATGCCTGTCCAGCGAGATACAACAGCTGCAATATCTTCGGCTGTCACCTCTTCTTTCATTATTCGAGAAGAGTTTTCTGCTAATTCCTTTTTTAAACTTTCTACTTTTTGCTCAGCTTCTTTAATTCTACCATATCTTATCTCTGCTACCTTACCATAATCACCACTACGTTCTGCTTGTTCTGCTTCTAATTTATATTGCTCAATGGCATTCAAATTTTCTTGTATGGTATTTACCAATTGTTTTTCTGATGTCCATTTTGCTCTAAATGTATTTCTCTCTTCACTAAGATTAGCAATCTCCTCATTTAAATCTGATAACTTCTTATTATCGCCTTCTCTTTTAATCGCTTCACGCTCGATTTCCAATTGCATAATTTTGCGTTCAATCTCATCTAAAGCTTCTGGTACCGAATCCATTTCTAAACGTAATTTAGAAGCTGCTTCATCCATTAAATCGATTGCTTTATCAGGTAAAAAACGATCTGAAATATATCGTTGTGAAAGCTCCACAGATGCTATTATAGCCTCGTCTTTAATACGTACTTTATGATGCGTTTCATATCTTTCTTTTAATCCACGTAAAATTGAAATCGCATCTTCGGTATCGGGCTCTTCAACATTTACTTTTTGAAATCTACGTTCTAAAGCTTTGTCTTTCTCGAAATATTTTTGATACTCGTTTAAAGTCGTAGCTCCTATTGCTCTTAACTCCCCACGTGCCAAAGCTGGTTTTAAAATATTTGCAGCGTCCATTGCACCTTCAGATGCTCCAGCCCCTACTAGTGTATGAATCTCATCGATAAATAAAATAATTTCTCCATCACTTCCTGTTACTTCTTTTACTACCGCTTTTAAACGCTCTTCGAATTCTCCTTTATATTTTGCTCCTGCAATTAAAGAACCCATATCTAAAGAGAAAACCGTTTTCGATTTTAAATTCTCAGGTACATCTCCTTTTACTATACGATGTGCTATACCTTCTGCAATTGCTGTTTTACCCACACCTGGCTCTCCAATAAGAATGGGATTGTTTTTAGTTCTTCTCGAAAGAATTTGAATTACTCTACGGATTTCTTCATCGCGACCGATTACTGGATCTAGTTTACCTTGCTCTGCAAGTTGATTTAAATTCTTTGCGTATTTTGATAGAGCTTGGTATGAGCTTTCTGCATTTGGGTCGTTTACTTTTGCATTTCCTCTTAACTCTTTTATAGCAAGATTTACATCTTTTTCATTTAAGCCCGCATCTTTTAGCATCGACGATACCTTATCAGTTGTAATTAACAACGATAAAAACAAATGCTCAATAGAAACATAATCGTCGCCAAACTCTTTCATAATTTGGAGCGACTTGTTGAAAATTTGATTGGTAGCATTTGAGAGAAAAGGTCCACTACCCGAAACTTTTGGAAACGATTTGATAATCGATTCATTTACCTCTTTTATTCTGTTCACATTTGCATTCGCTTTCTTTAATAAGAAAGGAATCACATGCTCATCAACTTCCAATAAAGCCTTTAATAAATGTGCTGGCTCTACTGTATTTTGTTCATAACCTAGTGTAATTTCAATAGCCTTATTAATGGCTTCTTGAGATTTGATTGTATATTGCTGTAAATTCATAGTCATTCAATTTACTATGTATCCACAAAGTAAGAACCAAGAGTGTTTTTGGTCTAATAATCTGAATTTTTGACACTTAAAGCTATTTTTGGCCTGACTATTTAGCAAAAAGAAGCAAGTTCGTCAGTAGAATTTACTAGGAGAATTATTGTTTAGCGAATGATAACCCTTCTTCTTCCAATAGTTCTCTCAAGATGGGTAAACTAGACTTACCAAACCCGTGTAGATTTAATATATCTTTTTCGGTACAACGACTTAATTTCTTTAATGATTTTATCCCAGCGTTTTCGAGGGCACGACGAGCTGGAGCAGACAATGATTCTAAGAAAAATGCGGGATTCTTTTTAGCTGCTCTTTCTATAGCTTCATTAAGTCTGTGCTTCACAATCTCTGCAATTAATTTCAAAGGCAATGCTTCGTCGATAGGAAATTGTATTGCTCCTTTGGATGTTTTATACTTTTTTAATTGCTCTTTAAATACAACTATTGGCGATGCTGTTGGGTAAAATCCAATATGATTTTTATTGACAGCAAAGTATACAAGGTTCTCATAAAAATAAAATGCTGGCATTCCATAACTAATCTTCTCTTCAACTTTTGGAGCTGCTTTTAATATTGTTTTACGAAGTTGCTCTAATTTTACCTTAACATCATCAGGGCAACTTTTTATATATTGATCAATAGAAGTAATTCCAGATTTCATAAACTTATTCCTTAATAATTTTCTTTCTAAAAATACTATCTAAGGTTCTTATTTCAAGTAAATAATTACCTTTCGCATAATTCATAGTTGATAGCTGATATTCGGTATTGCTTATATTATATTTATCTAATAGTCTTCCTGTGTAATCGTAAACAAAAACACTATTGATAATCACATCAGAATGAACTATTAGTAAATCTTGAGTAGGTATAGGATATACATCTAATGCTATCTTATGAGAAGGAGTCACACTTGTTGGTATACTGCATTGTCCTTTATATAAGGTATCACCATTTAAAGTAAAGCTTAACAACGAATATCCACACTCAGGACAACCATTTCTACATATAGGTGCTAAAAATCCTGAGCTTGGTCCTACACCTTCAATTAAATAAAAAGCCAAAGGATACATAGAACTACTAATTCTCCATCTCTTTCTACCTTCATTTCCTATACAAACTGTATCATGATTTAATAACGTAATTGTTGGGTTTATACCACAACCTAAATTCTTCACTAGTGAATCTACGGGTGTTTGATTTGAAAAATTATAATTGTAATAAAGATATTCCGTACTATCGGAATGCATGAGATAGATTCTTTTATTTTCTTCTCGAACTAATCCTTGAAAAATTAATGATTCTGTGGTGTCTTTCTCAAGATAAGGATTGCCTAAAGAATCAAATAATGTTTTAGTTAAAATACAGAAATCTTGTGAATACAATTTATAATACACCTTATTGTTGTAGGTAGAATCACCATTGAAGTATTTAGTGTAAATACAATAGGTAGAATTACCAAAACCAGAATAACTAAACGATTGTGTCCATTTGGCTGTTTCGTTTATATAGGTTTGAGCATTTAGTTTTTGGGTAAAAACGACAATCAAAATGAACGCACTTGCCCATTTAGTTAATTTAGTCATATTTAGTAGTTTAGCTAAAACTAATTTACACAAATGATTATAATTTTATTACTTTTTTTGTGGTAAAATTATTGTTGTGTTCTATCTTAATAAAATAAGTACCTGAAATTAACGAACTAATGTCGATTCTCGAATTAGTGCTTCCATAATCTGCAGAGAGTACCTTCCTTCCAAACAAATCATAAAGAGTATACTTAAAAGATTCTATACTTCCATTTATTATTATGTAATCTGTTACAGGATTAGGATATATTTCCAGTTGATCTAAATTATTAGCATCAGTTGTAGAAACTGTGCCACAATTTTGCTCTGGATCGGCTAAACAATCTGACCTGTACATTGGTTCATAATCATAAATAGTTGCACCATCAAGCTTTACACATCTCAAGTATGAAGATTCGTCGTTAATATATATATAATACATATTTAACAATCCGAAATTGGTACCGATTCCCTCTATCCAAGTAACATGCAATGGTGTGCGATCAACAGGTTCAGAAAAGGTGAACATTTTTCGCTTACTTCCATCGTTAATGGTAATTTCGAAAACAGAATCGACAATAAATTTTTGATATCCAACTAAATCAATCCATATTTCAGCTGTATCTTCTTTTTTTAAGTTATAATCGTAAACCAATTTTTCGTTCATGGATGTATCGAAGTGCATGGCTGCTACATATACCCTGTTAGAGTCTTCTCTATACCCCCCTATGAATCTAGTAGAGCTCGAAACTAGTGAATCTTGGTGAGTAGTAGTTAATTGTGCATACTTGTAGATGTCTGTTTGTATGGTGATTTTTTTATATGGGATAGTATTGAAAGTGGTATCTCCTTTAATGGATACATGATCTACAAAATAGACCCCATTAATAATACTTGCCCAATAATTACACCAAACTTCTTTATGCTCTCTTTCTTGAGCATAGGTAGAATTAAACAACAATAAAGACAGTAGAGTGATATAGCAAATGTTTTTCATAAATAGGTTTTTATGAAGGCCTATCAATTAGCATACCAATAGTGCTTAAAAGATTAAATCGTTACACAAAGTATACGCTAATACTCTAAAATCAATGATTTTTTAACAAAACGATGGATGATATTCTGTATATCTCTATTATGACTATATTTTTTAATTGTATTTCTGAGTTCTTCAACATTAGGGAAGCCATAATCCGCATCGAAATATCCAAAGCCTTTGTATTGTCCTTGCTCAATGCAAACAATCGATTTCTCATTATTAGTTCTTCCTTTATTTATGATAAAGAAATTTTTAGAATGGAAGCTAAAACTTTCCATTGCTTTAGTCGCTCTTTCATTGTATAAATTAGCTTCTTCATTCCCGAGGCAGGCCCCTTTACATTTTTTCAATTGATAATTAAAGCACGGTCCTTTAAATGCGTGCAAATCACACTTACTTAAACACAATTCATATTGATCAACAATTTTTTCAAATATTTTCTTCGCTTCAAAACCCGAATCTATAGTAGTTATAGGCTCCTTCTCTTCTTGATATCTATCTACATAAAAATTCAAGTATCCTTGTAAATCATATCTATGGTAGATGCTATATAAAGGTACGGCTCTCGACTTCTTCTGTACGGTGTTATAAATAGGTTTAATTTTCTTTATCTCATCCGACTCTAACAACAATGCTATTAATTCTGAACCTGTATTCTCGATACTAATGTGTGCAATTTCATTCAGCATTCTCATCGATTTATGAGTTCCTGTGCCTGCGAAGTGTTGCAAGATTCTTTTTTTTATATCATTACTTTTCCCTACGTAAATTACATCTCCATTACTATTATGAAAATAATATACCCCTGTTACACCAGTAGGAATTTTCGAAAGAGCTTCTTCTTTTAGTAGTGGAGGTAATTTCTTAGGGGTAACAATAGACGCATTTTTTATGTCGTTGGTAAGTTGATGTTCCGACTTTAATATCTTATCGAATAAAATGGCAGTAGCTTTTGCATCACCTAAGGCTCTATGTCTGTTTTGAATACTTATACCTAAACTCTGACAAATATTTCCTAAACTATAAGAAGAATGCCCAGGAAAAACAGTTCTGCTCATCCTCACTGTACATAATGTTTTTCTGTGGTAGTTGTACCCTAAATCTTTAAAAGCTGCTTGTATAAAACCATAATCAAAAGAAACATTATGAGCTACAAAAACAGCTGAGTCAGTAAGTTCAATAATTTTTTTTGCTACCTCGTAGAATTTTGGTGCGTTCTCCACCATCTCATTTGTAATACCTGTAATCTGAGTAATTTGATAGGGAATAGAACACTCGGGGTTAATAAGAGTGGAAAACTCATCAATAATTTCTGAACCATTATGACGGATGATTGCAATTTCTGTGATTCTACTTCTATCTGGGGTTCCACCTGTAGTTTCTATATCAATAATCGCATACATAAGAAAATGTATCTTAATTTATAAGATATACAGGAATAAATTGAGCTAGAGTAATTCTATTTCTATCGTAAAGAAATAAGGTGTTTGATTTTATTGCATAAGAATTTACCTGTTCAAAAATATAAAGAAACTCGAGTTCAGTTTGCATATTTTTACAAGCTCTTAAGGTGTTTATCATTTTAGAAAAAAACAACCTATTACCTTCTGCCGTTTCAAAATTTCCATTAAAATAGTTACACCCACCATAGCCAGAAACCTTGCTCCCATTTGCAAATAGCATAATGTATGGTTTAGTTCTTTGTGATGTATCTTCTTTTAATTTAATATTTCCTAAGCTGTTTAATTTCCAATGAGTATTTAACAAAGTAGCTGTAGTTCCCGCTTTAGTCAACTGGTTTGCACTATCTATCAGTGGTTTTTCATCTTTATCTAAAAGAACAATACCATTTTCAACAACCTTAAATTTAAATTGAGATTTACTGTATGTATTAGAAATTAATTCAATAGCACTTCCTTTTTTCATCCATTTTATAATGCCAGTATCGTTAAGCAATTCAATACTTTTCCCTAAATAACTACGTGAAATCAGATATGTATTATCAGCATTAAGTTTTACCTCTGTTTGTATTCCAGCACAATCAGCACATGGCAACACACCTCTGTAAATACCAACCCAACCTGTAGTATTAGTGTTATTATTACTTTTTTGAGGAAGCTTCTTTTTAGAACTGCATGAGAAGAGAACTAAAACAGTAAGTAATAGATATACTAGCTTTCTTCTCATCACAATTTTATTTTAGAATAGATTTTAATGTATCAACTTGGTGATTCACTAATTTGGTTAGCGGACCAACAGCCATCATTTTAATAAAGGGATTAAGGTCTGCATGAATAATCATTTTAGCACTCGAATTGGTATCGCCTCCTGTAATTATCCATTCAATTTTAATATCAAATGGTGCTTTGGCAGATGGAATAATTACCACCTTACCCGCTGGATCTCGTTCAGAAATTTTCAATTCTAATTTTGCCATGTTCTGAATCGTAAATTTACATTCGTCTTCAGTAGAAGTCCAATTGTAAACCGATTCGGGCATTAATTTTTCGTGATTGTTTGCATTAGCAAGAAATGTATACACTTCTGTTAACGATTTATCTAATTGTACTTCTTGGCTTTCTATGCTTGTCATAATTATACAGTTTCTGCTTGCCCCCATTTAGATGGGTCTTCTCTCCACGATTTTAGCACTTCAACATCTTTCTCACTAATTGTGCCAGAACTCAAGGCCTGATCTATAAGATCAGAATAATTGCTCAATGAAATCAATTTGCAGTTTGCCTTCTTAAAATTCTCAACCGCTTCATTGAACCCATAATTGAAAATACAAACCATCCCTACTACCTCACATCCAGCAGCTCTTAATGCTTCTACAGCTTTTAAACTACTTTTACCTGTAGATACCAAGTCTTCAACAACTACCACTTTTTGCCCCTCTTTCACTTCACCTTCAATCATATTATTCATTCCATGATCTTTAGGTGCCGACCTCACATAAGCAAATGGTAAACCTAGTTCTTGAGCGACCAACACACCCTGAGGTATTCCTGCAGTTGCAACACCAGCTATTAAATTCACTCCAATTAGCTCTTCGTTAATCACTTCCGACAAACGTTGGCGAATGTAAGTACGTACAGGTGGGTAAGATAATGTTACTCTATTGTCGCAATAAATTGGCGACTTCCAGCCAGATGCCCATGTAAAAGGACTATTTGGCTGTAATTTAATGGCTTTGATTTGCAGCAAAAATTCTGCTACTTTTAACGATGTTTCCCTCTTACTAATCATACCGCAAATGTATAAAATTTATATCAACGAAAAGCCTGTATTCTTATGTTCTGAAGAAGAATTTCCTAACATCAAAAATAAGAGCTATTCTATTAACTATGAACAAGATATCCACCCATTTAGTGCTGATTTTTTACAAAAAATTAACATTGAAAATGGTATAGTCTATGTTTCTAGTAATCCCGAAGCTCTTTTTAAACGTTTTACAAAATCACTTATTGTGATTGAGGCTGCTGGTGGATTAATCCTAAACCAAGAGCGAACAAAAATCCTTTTTATCTATAGAAGAAATAAATGGGATTTACCTAAAGGAAAAATAGATGAAGGGGAATCGATAAAAAAAGCTGCATGGAGAGAAGTAGCGGAAGAATGCGGACTAAAAACACATCAAATTGAAGATCATCTATACGATTCGTATCATGTCTACGCACTTAAAAACAAGTGGATACTAAAAAAAACATATTGGTATTTAATGTCTGCAGAAGAAGAACTACTTACTCCTCAACTCGAAGAAGACATAACAAAAGCAGAGTGGATACCTGTAAACGATGCACTAAATAAAATTAAAGAGGAAACTTATCCGATGATAATTGATATATTGAGATGTGAGATGTGAGATATACGTTTAGAATTTAGATACTAGAATTTAGAATTTAAATTCTAGTATCTCCTGCGGTACAAACTTGCTAATATCACCTCCGTTTCTTAGAATATCTCTAACGATAGTAGAGCTAATTGCCGAGTAGCCTGGTTTGCTCAAAATAAAAATACTTTCAATCTCCGGTCTCATAGCATGATTCATTTGACTGATTGCTTTTTCGTATTCGAAATCTGAAGTTGAACGTATTCCCCTGATCATGTATTGTGCTCCTATTTGATGACAAAATTCTACTGTAAGTCCTTCGTAAGTAACCACTTCAACATTTGCATATTTTTCAAACACTTTCTTCAACATTTTCTCTCTTTGTTCGGCGCTGAATAAAGCCTGTTTTGTACTATTTAAACCAATGCCAACATAAACTCTATCGAATAGAGGTAATGCACGATTTAATATGTCCATATGAGCTGAAGTAATCGGATCAAATGAACCTGGGAATAAAGCGATCTTTTCCATATCGAAAGGAGTTTATATTACAAATATATCATTCAAAAAATGAAAAAGTAGAAGAACCATACTTTCTGCTCTCTAAAAAACCTTTATAAGAGCTTAGGTTTTGTAAACTAGAATGTTCGATAATTAATATTCCGTTCTCTTTTAATAATTTATTTTCTTGAACCCAATGTATAATTTCAGGAATATTTATGAGGTCGTATGGTGGATCTGCAAATATTAAGTCGTAGCGATAATGACATGTTTTAAGAAATTTAAATACATCTCCTCTAATAATATTCGGATTGAAATTAAGCTTCTTACACATTTCCTGAATAAAGCTCACACATCCTTGATATCTATCTACAGAAGTTATTGCTTGCACTCCTCTCGATAAAAACTCGAGACTTATATTTCCAGTGCCTGCAAATAAATCCAGAACCTCAATCTCATCGATATTATATTTTTGTTCTATGATATTAAACAAAGCTTCTTTGGCCATGTCGGTGGTAGGGCGAACTGGAAGTTTTGCTGGTGCTTGAATTTTTAATCCTCTGTGAGTGCCTGAAATTATTCGCATAAATAAGCTGCGTATAATGAAATAAATTTATGAGCTTGAGCATCGTCCTCTATCCTATAGGTGTAAGCAAATCGCTTATCACGGGGAGCAAAAAACACCTTTGCAAAAACACTTTTAATAATTATTTCCTTCTCAGAACCTAGTTCAATATCGCCTGATAATACTACTTGTAACTCCTCTTGGTTAAATCCGAATTGTTCGGCCAATTGTGTTAATATGGGTAAGATGTCTTCAGTAGAGCGTAATTCAAATTGATTGTAGAGTATACAAGATTTGTTTTTCATTAATACTACCTCTATAGTTTTCTGATGAAAATGAACAAACAATGTATTACCGACATTCATCAAATTAGAAATGTAGTTTAATAAAGCAGCTCCAGAATGGGTAAACTTAACCTCAGGAAAGCGAGCCCTAACTGTTGCTATTTCAGTAGGTCGTATAGCAAACACTAATTGTGATTGCAATCTTTCCAACTGATTTTTATACAACAAATGCTCAGGTGCAAGTGTATTATTAAAAGACACCACCTCTTCTACATGATCTTCGTCGTAAAAAGCATCAGGAATTATAGTTTGAATTGCCGAATTACAGATATAATGAACAGTTCTGAAATCTCTTTTAATAATGTCGGTATGGTTTAGCACTTCTTTTAAACTCAGTTGTGCTGGAACTGTAAATTCCGCTTGAAGTACAAATTTATTTCTTTCCGCACTATATGCCACACACTGAAATCGTTCCCCATCATAATTAATAACCAAGTCGTAAATAGACTTCGTATCGAAATAAAAACTTTCGTCGACCCTTTCTATTTTATGTATGTTTACGTTGTTTTGTTGCGACATGCGACAAATGTATTATTTTTTAGCAGTTTTTGAACATTGATAAGCGAAATTAGAAAAAACTTAGGCCACGAACCAACTGAGGGTCAGCTACAATTCTTTCAGAATTTTGAATTATTCATTTCTGAACGTGGTGAATTTTCTGCCTATATCTTAAGAGGGTATGCTGGGACAGGAAAAACAAGTACCATGAAGGCGATAGTGAAATTATTGCCAAAATATAAACTCAAGTCGGTTTTACTAGCCCCTACAGGTAGGGCGGCAAAAGTATTATCGAACTATACTGGAAAATCGGCATCTACAATTCATAAAAAAATTTACAAGAGAACTTCAGCTATCGATTTATCCGCAGGATTCCAACTTACAGAAAACAAACATAAAGACACCATATTTATTGTAGATGAATCGTCGATGATTTCTGGCTCAATACATGATAGTGCTGGTGTTCATTGGTCGAAAGAAAGTTTACTAGACGACTTAGTGAAATATGTTTACGAATCGGACCAAAACAATAAAATTGTATTTATAGGAGATACTGCCCAACTCCCCCCTATTGGATCGGAAATGAGTCCGGCACTTAGTAAAAATCTGATGCAAACGCAGTATGGATTAAAAGTTTATCAACAAGAACTTACAGAAGTTGTTCGACAAGAGAAAGCCTCTGGTATATTATATAATGCTACTAACATTAGAGAATTAATCGCAGGCAATATAAATTTCACACCCTCTCTCCGCACTAAAGGATTTACGGATTTTTATGCAATTAATGGAGATCGTTTAAGTGATGGCTTACAATACGCATACGATAAATATGGTATGGAAGAAAGCTTGGTGATTTGTAGGTCTAATAAAAATGCTAACGTATACAATCAACAAATTAGGGCAAGATTATTATTTAGAGAAGAAGAGCTTTCTGCAGGAGATTATTTAATGGTTGTAAAAAACAATTACTTCTGGTTACCTGAAGAAGAGCAAGGATTTATTGCAAACGGAGAACTACTAAAAGTACTCAGAGTAAGAAAAGAAGAAGAAATGCACGGATTCAAATTTGCTGAAGCCAGTGTTCAGTTGGTTGATTTTGAATCGCAACCCATTATTACTGTAAAAGTACTCATGAATACATTGTATTCTGAAAGCCCTGCTCTTACACAAGCAGAACAAAAACAGCTATTCGACAGTGTTAGTGCTGATTATGCCGACATTACCAACAAAAGAGAACGACTTAATGCCATTAAAAGCGACCCTTATTTTAATGCTTTACAAATTAAATTTGCTTATGCGGTAACCTGCCATAAAGCGCAGGGTGGACAATGGAAAGCGGTATTCATCGATCAAGGATATCTTACAGAAGAAATGATTACCAGCGACTTTCTAAGATGGTTATATACCGCCATAACACGAGCTCAAACAGAAGTCTTCTTGGTGAATTTCAATCAGAAGTTTCTTTCTTAATATTGGGTATTGAGTAGTGAGTAGTGGGTAATGGGTTGTAAGTTGTTGGTACTACAATTAAATTACTCATTACTCACTACCCACTACTCACTACTCAATATCACAATTTTTACCTATTATTGTCGTTATGCATGGAATGTTACCTAAATCGATACGATTAATTCTACCATTTATCATTGGCCTGCAGCTTAATACCTATGCGCAATTGGGTGGAAGCAGAAGCTTTGCATTCCTACAACTACCAAGTAGCGCTCGAATTACAGCTCTTGGAGGCTATCAATCCATTGCATTGGATGCGGATGTACCTTCCATCACACAGAATCCAAGTTTATTAAATCGTAGAATGAATAATACTTGGTCGTTAAATATCTGCAACTATTTTGGCGATATAAGTTATGGCTATATTGGTACTGCATACGATGTAAAAAATATTGGAACTTTTGGGATTGGCATCAACTATATTAACTATGGTAATTTTGTTTTGAGAGACGATGTGGGTAATGAACTAGGCATATTCAAGGCAAATGAAAACTCATTTAATTTTAGTTATGCTAGGGGATATAAACAATTCAGATACGGTGCAAGTACTAAATTTTTATTCTCTACTCTAGAGTCGTATCGCTCAACAGTTGTAGCTTTAGATTTAGGTGGATCGTATACCGACAGCGCTTCGGGTTTAGGATTAAGTTTTAGCTTATTAAATGTAGGCTCACAAGTTAAGACCTATACCAATGAAACAGAAGCCTTACCTTTTGAAGCAAGGTTTGCGGTTTCAAAGAAGTTAAAACATGCTCCATTTAGATTTACACTAACCTTACATAATCTTCAAAAATTTGATTTAACCTATGAAGATGAGTTAAATAGTTCTAGTCAAATTGACTTAACTACAGGTTTACCTATTAAAGAAAAATACACCTTTACAGATAAATTAATGAGGCATGTGGCTTTAGGTACAGAATTATTATTCTCAGAAAATTTCAATTTACGTATAGGATACAACCATCAGTTAAGAAGAGAATTAGCACTTGAAGAACGTCCAGGAACAGTAGGGTTCTCTTGGGGTTTTGGTATCAGGGTGAAAAAGATAAATTTTAGTTATGGTTCTGGTAAATACCATTTAGCGGGTAACACTAATGTATTTAGTCTTTCTGTAAATCCATCAGATTTCTATCGTAAGAAAAAAGATAGAACTTAAATTATTACATTTGCGATACTGATGTCGCAAAAATCGATCAATATAGCAATCGACGGGTATTCCTCTTGTGGAAAGAGCACTTTGGCTAAAGCACTAGCCAAAGACATTCAATTTACATACATAGACTCTGGTGCAATGTACAGATGTGTAACCTTATACGTTATGCAACACCATATACCAGTCGACGATAAATCTGCCATTATAGAAGCATTACCAGAAATTCACATCGATGTAAATTTTGAGACCTTCTTATTAAATGGTAAAGATGTTTCTATCGATATCAGAAAAATGGAAATCTCTCAGAAAGTAAGTCAAGTAAGTACGATTAAGGAGGTCCGACATGCGATGGTTAAAATGCAACGCATGCTTGGAACAAAACAAAATACTGTAATGGATGGCAGAGACATAGGAACAACAGTTTTCCCAAATGCCCAATTGAAAATATTTATGACTGCCCATCCCCTCATCCGTGCTCAACGACGATTTAAAGAGATGTTGGAAAAAGGAGAAGAAAGCAGTTTAGAAGAAGTAATGGGAAATTTAAATATGAGGGATTATGAAGATACTCATAGAGAAGAAAGTCCATTAACAAAAGCTGACGATGCCATAGTATTAGATAATTCGTTCCTTACCCCTGCGGAGCAATTAGAATTTGTAAAGACTAAACTATTTGAGCTAAAGCTTCTAAATATTTGATAATCAATATTTGGAAATTGGGCAAAAAACGACAAAAAAGGCCTTAAATCACAAGGAATAGAGAATTCCCGTTTACACAAATAACTAAAAATCAATTTATTATAAAATTTTTTCTTTTGGCATTAATTCCTATCTTTGGCGTCCCTAACCACGGGAAAAGGAGAAAAAAACTTAATGGCAAAAAAACAAATCACAGAAAAAGAATTACTAGCATCTGAAGCGAATGCAGAATTCAGAACAAGAGCAGAAGAATCGAGAATCGAATCGGAAGCTGATTCACTATCGCTTGAAGAGATTAAATCTCAAACCCTAATTATCCCAGAAGACTTCGATTGGGACATGAATCCAAAAGGATTTGGAAATTACACAAATGAAGAGCGTGCTAAATTAGAAGGCATGTACACTACAACCCTGAACTCTATTAACAAAGGAGAAATCATTTCAGGAACGGTTGTATCAATGAACCAAAAAGACGTAGTATTAAACATCGGGTTTAAATCTGATGGTATGGTACCTCTTTCGGAGTTCCGTGATATGCCAGAATTAAAAATTGGTGATGTTGTTGAGGTTTTCGTTGAAGACCAAGAAGACAAAAATGGTCAATTAATCTTATCGCGTAAACGTGCTAAAACTCAACGTTCATGGGATAACATTAACAAGGCTTTAGAATTAGATTCTATCATCAATGGTTTCGTGAAGAGCAGAACTAAAGGTGGTTTAATTGTCGACATCGAAGGTGTTGAGGCATTTTTACCAGGTTCACAAATCGACATCAAACCTATCCGCGACTACGATATTTACGTAGGTAAAACAATGGAATTTAAAGTGGTTAAAATTAATCACGAGTTCCGTAACGTAGTGGTATCACACAAAGTATTAATTGAAGACGATTTAGAAAGTCAAAAATTCGACATTATCTCTAAACTTGAAAAAGGTCAAGTATTAGAAGGTACTGTTAAAAACATCACAGCATTCGGTGTATTCATCGACTTAGGTGGTGTCGACGGATTATTGCATATAACAGATATTTCATGGGGCCGTATAGAGCATCCAGAAGAAGTATTGAAATTAGACCAAAAAATCAATGTGGTAGTTCTCGACTTTGATGATGAGAAAAAACGTATTGCTTTAGGTTTAAAACAATTAACTTCACATCCTTGGGAATCATTAGATACTGCTATTGAAGTAGGATCTAAAGTAAAAGGTAAAATTGTAACTGTAGCAGACTATGGTGCATTCTTAGAAATTATCCCAGGAGTAGAAGGATTAATTCACGTTTCAGAAATGTCGTGGTCGCAACATTTACGTTCACCACAAGAGTTCATGAAAGTAGGCGACGAAATGGAAGCTACTGTATTGACACTTGACCGTGAAGAACGTAAAATGTCATTAGGTATTAAGCAATTAACTGCTGACCCTTGGGTTGGAGTTGCTGAGCGTTACCCAGTTGGAAGCAAACACAAAGCATTAGTTAAAAACATGACTAACTTTGGAGTATTTGTTGAAATCGAAGAAGGTATCGACGGATTAATACACATTTCAGACTTATCATGGTCGAAAAAAATCAACCATCCACATGAATTCACTAAAGTAGGTGAAACTCTTGACGTGGTTGTATTAGAAGTAAATGCTGAAGAGCGTAAATTAAGTTTAGGTCACAAACAATTAGAAGAGAATCCTTGGGATACTTTCGAAACGATCTTCACTTTAGATTCAGTTCACCAAGGTACAGTTACAAAAATTACTGACAAAGGTGCTGTAATTAACTTACCTTACGGTGTTGAAGGCTTTGCTCCTACTAAGCATATTGTTAAAGCTGATGGTAAATCGGCACAAGTAGAAGAAACATTAGAATTCAAAATCATTGAGTTCAATAAAGATTCGAAAAGAATTTTAGTTTCTCACTCGAAATTAATCGATGATGCTAAAGCAGAAGAAAAAGCAGTAGAAACTGATAAGAAAAAGAAAGAAGCAAAAGCAACTACCGCTTCAGTGAAAAAAGTTAAAGAATCGGTAGAGAAAACTACTTTAGGAGATCTTGAAGTATTAGCTTCTCTTAAAACTTCATTAGAAAAATCTGAAAAAGGTACAAAAACCAAAAAATCAGAAGAAGCTACTGAAGAATAGTAAGATCGTGTGCTCATGTGCTCATCAGTTCATGTGCTCATAAAATATAGAGCCCCGTATTGTGAAAGCAATTACGGGGCTTTTTCATTCCACATTTCTACAATTCTACATTTTTGTTATCTTTGAAAAATTAATCAGCAAATGAAGCAAGGCATTATCCTCGGAAATCCTAAGTTTGACATCACCGTCAAACGCCTTTGCCATCAATTAATTGAAAACCACAACGACTTTTCGAACTCAGTACTTATTGGGTTACAACCTAGAGGTATCTATTTAGCGAAGAGAATTCATGAGCAATTAAAAAATTTACTACCTAAAAAAGATATAAAACTAGGCAATCTGGATGTTACCTTTTTTAGAGACGATTTCAGAACGAGTGATAAATTGTTACTTGCAAATACTACCAGCATCGATTTCATCATTGAAAACAAAAACGTAATACTCATAGACGATGTATTGTATACAGGTCGCACCATTAGAGCAGGTTTAGACGCCATGCTAGCTTTTGGCAGACCCTCTAAAGTAGAATTACTAGTATTGATTGATAGAAGATACACACGCCATTTACCAATAGAACCTGATTATATTGGTTTGCAAGTAGATTCCATTTCCTCAGAAAAAGTAATTGTAAAATGGAAAGAAAGCGATGGAAAAGATGAAGTCGTATTAGTGAAAGACATTACACAAAAAAAATAAAGCAATGCAAAAACTAAGTGTTAGACACTTACTGGGAATTAAAGGACTTAAAGAGAGCGATGTTCAATTAATTCTGGAAACCGCAGATCATTTTAAAAACATCATTAATAGACCCATTAAAAAAGTCCCATCTCTACGAGACACTACCATTGCTAACATCTTTTTCGAAAACTCAACTCGTACCAAACTATCATTCGAACTCGCGCAAAAAAGACTATCTGCTGACGTCGTAAATTTTGCTGCCTCTTCTTCATCGGTAAGTAAAGGGGAAACTCTAATCGATACTGTAAATAATATTTTAGCGATGAAAGTAGATATGGTGGTGATGAGACACCCCTACCCTGGCGCTGCAGTATTCTTATCACAACATATTAAAGCCAATATTGTAAATGCTGGTGATGGTGCACACGAACACCCTACACAAGCTCTACTAGATGCTTATTCCATTAGAGAAAAACATGGTGACTTAGCTGGTAAGAAAATTGTTATTGTTGGAGATATTTTACATTCAAGAGTGGCCCTTTCTAATATACTTTGTTTGCAACTCCTCGGAGCACAGGTGAAAGTATGCGGACCAAGCACTTTAATTCCTAAATACATTAGAAGTTTAGGTGTTGAGGTAGAATACGATTTACGCAAAGCACTAGAATGGTGCGATGTAGCAAACATGCTTAGAATACAACTCGAAAGACAAGATATTAAATACTTCCCTTCATTAAGAGAGTACGCCATGCTATATGGCTTAGATAAACAATTACTCAATTCTTTATCTAAAGAAATTACCATTATGCATCCTGGACCAATCAACAGAGGTGTTGAGATTACAAGTGATGTAGCTGATTCTAAACAATCTATCATACTAGATCAAGTAGAAAATGGTGTAGCTATTCGAATGGCTGTGTTGTATCTTCTAGCTGGAGGGCAGAACCCATCTTAAGACTTTCTTCATTATAAATTTTACAATTGCCGTACAAAATATTTGAGTTTGAACTCTTATATTGCATCTTTTATGTTTTAAAATGATCAAGAAAATTAGTCTGATGATGCTTCTTACGATAAGCATCTTTAAAGTGTACGCGCAACAACCTCAAGGAAATTCAGAAATCAGAGGATTTGTATATGATAAAAAAACTGGTGAACCTATTATTTTCACCAATGTATTTATAGAAGGTACAACCAATGGAGTAGCTACCGATGTAAACGGCTTTTATTCTCTCACTAAACTCAAAGCAGGAAAGTACGTTTTAGTAAGTACTGGAATTGGCTATGATACATCAAGAATAACAATCAATTTAACACCAAACCAGAAGCTATCACAAAATATTTTCTTATCAGAAAGAGCAGTAAATTTAAGAGATGTAGAAATTACTGCAGATAAAACGGAAGCTAAAACAGAAACCAAAGTTTCTGCTGTAAAAGTAACTCCAAAACAAATCACTCAAATACCATCTGTTGGTGGAGAGCCCGATTTAGCACAATATTTACAAGTTCTACCTGGAGTAATTTTCACTGGTGACCAAGGAGGTCAATTGTACATTAGAGGAGGTGCCCCTATTCAAAATAAAGTTTTGTTAGACGGTATGGTAATATATAATCCCTTTCACTCTATAGGATTGTATTCTGTATTTGAAACGGATATCATTCGTAATGCTGAGGTATATACTGGTGGTTTTGGTGCTGAGTACGGAGGAAGAGTTTCTGCAATTATGGATGTAACTACCAGAGATGGTAATAAAAAAAGATTATCTGGTAAAATAGCAACCAGTCCTTTTACCTCAAAAATATTACTTGAAGGACCATTGACTAAATATGTAGAAGGAAAATCTACTTCATCATTTATTGTCTCAGCTCGTAGCTCTTATTTAGAAGCTACATCTAGAAATATTTATAGCTATGTAGATACTGCTGGTTTACCTTATAACTTTACAGATATCTATGCGAAATTATCCCTTAATGGTGTTAATGGTAGTAAGCTAAATTTATTTGGTTTTAACTTTACCGATCAAGTAAAATACCAAGTTCCAGCAGCACTTAAATGGACTAGTGCTGGAGGTGGAGGATCATTCGTACTTGTACCTGATGGTTCTTCTGTACTTATAGATGGTGCCTTTGCATATTCTGAATATAAAATAGAACAACCTCAACTTACCAATTCACCACGTTTTAGTGAAATAAATGGTTTTAATGGAGGCTTAAACTTTACTTATTTCTACGGTAAAGATGAATTGAAATATGGATTGGATATGTTAGGTTTCAAAACAAACTTTATGTTTACCAATCCAGCTGGTGTTATTATCCAACAACAACAGTTTACTTCAGAAATTGCAACCTATTTTAAATATAAATACCTAAGAAATAGAATCATCTTAGAACCTAGTATACGTTTACATTACTATGCTTCGCTTAACGAATTATCAATTGAACCACGCTTAGCTACAAAATATATTATTACAGAAAATATTCGATTTAAAGGAGCAGCAGGTTTATACTCACAAAATTTACTTAGTGCCACTTCAGATAGAGAAGTTGTGAATTTGTTCTATGGATTCCTATCTGGACCAGAAAACTTACCAAGTACATTTAGAGGAGAAGAAGTTAAATCATCTCTACAGAAAGCTCGTCACCTTGTTGCAGGTTTTGAAATAGATCTATTTAAATATTTTGTTTTAAACGTAGAAGGTTACGTGAAACAATTTAATCAGTTAACAAATATTAATAGAGATAAGATTTATCCAAACAATTCATCTTACGCAGATAAACCAGAGTATCAGAAAGAAGATTATATCGTAGAAGATGGTATTGCAAAAGGAATTGATTTTACATTGAAATACGATTATAAAAATCTATATGTATGGACAACTTACTCTCTAGGTTATGTTAACAGAAGAGATGAGATTAGAGAATACGTACCTCATTACGATCGTAGACATAATATGAACATTGTGACTACCTATAATTTTGGTAAAAATAATTCTTGGGAATTTGATACCAGATGGAATTTTGGTTCAGGATTTCCATTTACACAAACACAAGGATTCTTTGAAAAAAACAACATCAAAAATATTTTCGACGACTATACAAAGAACTCTGGTGATTTGGGTATCATTTATGCAAGCTTAAATGGTGGACGTTTACCATGGTATCATCGATTAGATATTACTGTTAAAAAACACTGGAAGCTTTCTGAATACACTAAAATTGAAGCCAATGTTGGGGTAACCAACGTGTACAATAGAGACAATCTTTTCTATTTTGATAGATTATCTAATTCGAGAAGATACCAATTACCGTTTTTACCAAGTGCAGGATTTAGCATTACTTTCTAACTACGAATAATAAAAACGAAATTTATATTCCCTGTTTGGCAACAGGCAGGGATTGGGAATCAGACTTTATTTAATTCTTAGTCTATACACGCTTCCATCTTTTCTGTGGAATCTGATGATACCATAATCTGTACTGAAATACATTTTATAGATTAAATCGGAACGAGTGTTTGTAGTATCTGGAATTTCTATCTCATATACATTATTAAACTCATCAGGATGACGAAGAAATAATGAATCGTGGAATTGTACTCTGGTAGTATCGCTTAAGTTAAAATCATACCCCATCCAACTTATTCGTTCAGAAACGCCATCTATATCATTACTCTTCTTTATAGAAATTTGAAAATTTAATGAAGTGTCGGCATTAGAAATAATTGTTGCTCTTCCATAAGCCGGATAATAACTATCACAATTAGATTCTTCTACTTCATCGGGAGGAAGGTTACCAATAAACCTTTCTGATACATGTAAATCAATAGAATCACTTCCATTAATCTCATACACTATATTTTGACCATTCAGATAATACAAAAGCTGTGTTTGCTCATCAGTAAAACTTTCATAAGTATTGGTAGATGTGCAGCACGAACCTAGTATTAGGGCTATAGGAATAAAATACAGTTTTTTAAACATTTGAGATTCAGCGTATATACAAAGCTACGTATTATTATTTCGCATTCCCAATTTTTTCCTCTGATAAATTAATCCGGTGAATAAACAACAACATAAAATTTCCTGCCAATGCACCAAAGGTATGCCACAGAAAATGCGTACCGACGTCTAGAATCCCCCATTGATCGCTAATTCTGAAGAAAAGGGCTATGGCAAAGGATAAAAAAGCAAAGAACACATAGTACCAAAACTTGTATTTTATCTTTCTTAATATCAATAAAGTGGGTAACAATACACCTATACCTAATATCGTATAGTTTACATTTGCTCTTAAATTTCCATCCAATTCTGGTATCATCTCCCAGGCTATTCTATCGCTTATAAAAAACAGGAATAAATAGGCAAAAGCCATTTTCCACGATCCCAATACTTTAAACATAAAGTACATGCTTGTCATGATACACAATACCATTATTGGCACCCAATCCATAAACAAAAAGAAAATAGAATTCCTAAATGCATGGTATATCACCCCACCTATTCCACCAATAGACAATATTATTAAGGCCACAGTAAGGTAAGGGAAGCGTGAAAAAGAACCCTTTAATCGTCCGTACCAATACGCCGAAAGAATGAGAAACAATACAGCAGACAGGGTATTATAGGGCTCAACAATGGTTGCATTAATATCTGTTTCTGTGTATACAGGCCCCCCATCGGGCAATAATTGCAATAATTTCATTAGCCTAAAATAAAATAAATTATGAAAATCAATATATCATCGTATATTTGCGATATACATTATGGCATTAAACAAAAAAGAATTATTTGAAGAAGAGGATATACAATTAGCTGAGTTGGCTAAAAGTTTATCACACCCAGCACGTATCAAAATATTGAAAATACTAGCTGAAAGAAATACTTGCATTTGCGGAGAAATTGTAGAGATACTTCCTTTGGCACAAGCTACCGTGTCTCAACATTTATTAGAATTAAAAAAAGCGGGCTTGGTGCAAGGAACTATTGATGGAGCAAAATCTTGTTATTGTATTGATTGGAAAAACTTTAAAAAACTGGAAGGATTCCTAGGGACATTTGTTAATCATATTAATGAAAACCCACAGAGTTGTTGCTAATTTAATTTGAACAATATATTAATTTGAACAATTTGAACAATTAAAAAGAAGAAATAAACAATATTGGTTAGAGATAATCTAAATACTAAATATTAAATACTAAATATTAAATACTAAATACTAAATACTAAATACTAAATACTAAATAGTTATAAGATGAAAACTGAAAAAGATTTAAAAACATTAGTGCAATTAAAATATTCGGAAATTGCAAACCAATCAAAAGAAGAGAATGCAGCTTCGTGTTGTGGTGCTGGTGGCTGCTCTACAGAGGTATATAATATCATGACCGACGATTACACAAAAGTTGAAGGATATAATCCGGATGCTGATTTAGGTTTAGGTTGTGGTTTACCTACAGAGTTTGCACAAATTAAAAAGGGAGATATTGTTATTGATCTTGGTTCGGGCGCAGGTAACGATTGCTTTGTAGCTCGTGAAGCTACGGGAGCTGAAGGAAAAGTAATAGGAATTGATTTCACCGAAGCAATGGTAATGAAAGCAAGAGAAAACGCCATGAAATTACAATATAGTAATGTAGAGTTTATTCTTGCCGACATTGACGATATGCCTATTAAAGATAATTACGCTGATGTAGTAGTGAGTAATTGCGTATTAAACTTAGTGCCTAATAAAGAAAAAGTAATTAATGAAATCTATAGAGTACTTAAACCTAATGGTCATTTTAGTATTTCTGATATTGTATTAATTGGTAATCTTCCTGATGAAATAAAAAATGTGGCTGAAATGTATGCTGGCTGTGTATCTGGTGCCATTCAAAAAGATGAATATCTCTCTATAATTTCCTCTAAAGGATTTAAAAACATTAGCATTCAAAAAGAAAAAATAATCAATATCCCTAAAGATATATTAGAAAAATATTTAAGCGCTGAACAAGTGGATTCCTTCCTATCATCGGATACAGGAATATATAGTATTACAGTATTTGCAGAAAAATAAAAACTCATTAACTTGAAAAAGCTAAGTATACTAGATAAAAATCTAACCGTATTTATTTTTATAGCAATGCTATTAGGAGTATTGCTTGGAAATATATTATCCGACAATACCCTACAAATATTAACAGGGATTGAAGGCACTACTAATATTCCTCTCGCTATCGGATTAATTCTGATGATGTATCCTCCATTAGTAAAGGTGAAGTATGAATTAATGCCGAAAGTATTTAAAAACATAAAAATACTTTCGCTATCTCTATTACTTAATTGGATTATTGGACCTATACTCATGTTTGTATTGGCTTTTGTTTTTTTACGAAATGAGCCTGAATACTTTTCTGGATTAATTTTAATAGGTATCGCAAGATGCATCGCAATGGTTATTGTGTGGAACGAATTAGCAGATGGAAATAGAGAGTACGCAGCTGGACTTGTAGCATTAAATTCAATTTTTCAAATCCTATTTTATAGTGTTTACGCCTATCTGTTTATTGAAATTATTCCTTCTTATTTAGGGTACGACTTTGGAATGATTTCTATCTCTATGACCGAAGTAGCAAAAACTGTAGGCATCTATTTAGGTATTCCTTTCTTACTAGGTATTATTACTAGATATGGAATTATTGCATGGAAAGGTTCATCATTTTTAGAGGAAAAATTCATCCCCTTTATCTCTCCTATTACTTTAATTGCATTGTTAAGTACAATTATTTTTATGTTCAGCTTAAAATCAAAAACAATTGTAGAAATACCTTATGATGTAATAAAAATTGCAATTCCTCTGATTATTTATTTTAGTTTGATGTTTTTGTTTTCTTTTCTTATTGGGAAAAAAGCAGGAGCCGATTATTCACAAAATGCTGCTATATCTTTTACTGCAGCTGGAAATAATTTTGAACTTGCCATTGCTGTTGCAATTGGTGTATTCGGATTACATAGTGGTCAGGCTTTCGCTGGGGTAATTGGACCATTAGTTGAAGTACCTGCATTAATACTATTAGTAAAACTAAGTTTCTATCTAAAAAAGAAATTATATAAATGAAAAACATACTAGTTCTCTGTACTGGCAATTCTTGTAGAAGTCAGATGGCTCATGGCTATCTTGCTAAAAAATTTAAAGGAATAGCGAATGTATATTCCGCTGGCATAGAAGTTCACGGGGTTAACCCGCGAGCAATCGCCATTATGAAAGAAGACGGTATCGATATCTCTAACCATACTTCCAATCATGTTGATGAATACCTAAACATTCCCTTCGATTTAATTCTCACCGTATGTGATCATGCAAGCGAAAATTGCCCTTACATTCCTGGCCATGCAAAAAGGATCCATCACAATTTTTCAGACCCTTCTAAACTCATTGGCACCGAAGAAGAAATTCATGCAGCCTTCGAGAAAACAAGGAATGAAATTCGCGAATACGTGGAGGGGATGGTGATTGGTGACTAGTGACTGGTGTTGATTTTTGAAGAAAAGGCTTTTCTGAATTTTTCCAATTTCGGAGCTATTACGAATTGGCAATATGGAGCATCTCCATTTTCATTGTAATAGTTCTGATGGTAATCTTCTGCAACATAAAACGGAGCGAGTTCAGCAATCTCGGTAACTACTGCTTTTCCGAATGCATTTTCTTCGTTGAGTTTATTTTTATAAAACTCTGCTGCCTGTTTTTGTTCATCGTTATGATAGAATATTGCTGATCGGTACTGAGTACCTACATCTGCTCCTTGTCTGTTTAACGTTGTTGGGTCGTGGCTCTGCCAAAAAGCTTCTAATAGATCTTTATATGTTATTATAGTGGGATCGTATACTATCTGACAAACCTCCGCATGGCCTGTAAGTCCTGAACAGACCTCTTTATATGTAGGATTTTTAATCTTACCTCCCATATATCCAGACTTCACGCTAATTACTCCTTTTAATTCTTGAAATACTGCTTCTACACACCAAAAACAACCTGCACCAAAGGTTGCTGTATCTGTTTTCGCTGAAGACTCTACTGTTTTATCCATTAATTTATCATTTACTTTATTAGTATTACTACAGGCAGTAAACATAATGGTTATTGCCAATAAACTGAATAGTGAATTTCTTATCATAATACAAAATACGACAACATATGAAGAATAGATTTGTTTAAATGTGCATTTTTAAGAATAATAAAAACCAACTAGAAGCCTGAATATTAAGTAATTATTGAGAATAAGGTATAAATGTGGAATATCTAAGCCCGAATTGGTTTGTATATTCATTTAAAGGGCTTATTTTTGCCCTCTTTTAAAACTGTAAATAATTAACCGAAACAAAACGATAAAACCATATGGAGTTTTTACAAAACAACTTAATTTATCTAATCCCAGCCCTAGGTGTACTAGGTTTAATAGTAATGGCTATAAAAAGTGCATGGGTAGAAAGACAAGATGCTGGTGATGCTAAAATGACTGAATTAGCAGGTTACATTGCTGATGGAGCTATGGCATTCTTAAAAGCAGAATGGAAAGTATTAAGCATTTTCGTGGTATTTGCAGCAGCATTGCTTGCATACTCAGGTACAATTCACGAAGTGAATGGCATTCAAATTCACTCTAGCTGGATTATATCTATCTCTTTCATTATTGGAGCTGTATTCTCTGCATATGCAGGATATATCGGCATGAAAGTAGCTACCAAAGCTAACGTTCGTACCACACAAGCTGCACGTACAAGCTTAAAACAAGCTTTAAAAGTGTCGTTTACTGGTGGAACAGTTATGGGCTTAGGTGTTGCTGGTCTTGCTATCTTAGGATTGGGGGGCTTATTTATTGCTTTCCTTTCTATTTTTGCCGACTTAGGTGAAAACACAGTAAAAACAGCTATTGAAGTATTAACAGGATTTTCATTAGGTGCGGAATCAATAGCATTATTTGCTCGTGTTGGTGGTGGTATTTATACTAAAGCTGCCGATGTTGGTGCCGATTTAGTAGGTAAAGTTGAAGCTGGAATTCCTGAAGACGACGTTCGTAACCCTGCAACTATTGCTGATAACGTAGGTGATAACGTAGGTGACGTAGCAGGTATGGGTGCCGATTTATTTGGTTCTTATGTGGCTACAATATTAGCTACAATGGTACTCGGACAAGAAATTGTTGCTGTAGATAATTTTGGTGGTATGTCGCCAATTTTATTACCAATGATTATCTGTGGTTTAGGAATCGTATTCTCTATAGTAGGTACATGGTTTGTTACTATTAAAGATGAAAAATCTAACGTACAAAACGCATTAAACTTAGGTAACTGGTCGTCGATGCTATTAACTGTAGCTGCTTCATTCTTTGTAGTAAACTGGATGTTGCCTGATTCTTTAAATCTTCGTGGTTACGAATTCTCTAAAATGAATGTATTCTATGCCATTGTGGTAGGAACATTGGTTGGAGCAATTATGAGTATTGTTACCGAATATTATACAGCAATGGGTAAAAAACCTGTGCTTTCAATAATTCAACAATCATCTACTGGTCATGCTACTAATATCATTGGTGGTTTATCAGTAGGTATGAAATCTACTGTAATTCCAATTCTAACATTAGCAGCTGGTATTATGGTATCTTATTACTTTGCAGGATTATATGGAGTTGCTATTGCAGCAGCTGGTATGATGGCAACAACAGCTATGCAATTAGCTATCGACGCATTCGGACCAATTGCTGATAATGCAGGTGGTATTGCAGAAATGAGTCAGTTGCCACCAGAAGTGCGTGAGCGTACTGATAACCTTGACGCCGTAGGTAATACTACCGCAGCAACTGGTAAAGGTTTCGCAATTGCTTCTGCAGCATTAACATCATTAGCATTATTTGCAGCCTTCGTTGGTATTGCTGGTATTGATGCCATAGATATTTACAAAGCTCCAGTATTAGCTGGTTTATTCGTTGGTGGAATGATTCCATTTATTTTCTCTGCATTGTGTATTCAAGCAGTAGGTAGAGCAGCTATGGACATGGTACAAGAAGTTCGTCGCCAATTCCGCGAAATTCCAGGTATTATGGAATATAAAGCTAAACCAGAATATGAGAAATGTGTAGCGATTTCTACTAAAGCATCTATCCGTGAGATGATGTTACCTGGTGGTATTGCACTTATCACTCCAGTAATAATTGGATTTGTTTTTGGTCCAGAAGTATTAGGAGGATTATTAGCTGGTGTTACTGTATCAGGAGTATTAATGGGTATTTTCCAATCTAACGCTGGTGGTGCTTGGGATAACGCAAAAAAATCGTTTGAAAAAGGGGTAATGATTAATGGAGAGATGTTCTACAAAAAATCAGAACCACATAAAGCTTCTGTAACTGGTGATACTGTAGGTGATCCATTTAAAGATACCTCAGGTCCATCGATGAATATTTTAATTAAATTAATGTCGATTGTTTCTTTAGTAATTGCTCCTTATATCTCAGTGGTTGGTGCAGACCAAAACAACGAGAAAATGGAAATGAAAAAAGAAATCAGAATAGAGAAACACGTTGATTCTTTGGGTAATGTTACCATGGATACTGTGGTATTTATTAACGGGAAAGAATGCAAGATGAATGGCGAAGGTTGTTCAGAAGAATGTTCAATGAGCAAAGAAGAGTGTGAGAAAATGATTTCTGAAGGAAAAATGACCAGAGAAGAGTGTGAAAAAAAATGTGCAGAGCACAAGAGCAATCATAAAGAAGAAAGCTGTCATTAATATTATAATCAAAGAAAGTTCAAAAGCCCAGAAAAGTTCTGGGCTTTTTTTGTTTTAAAAAACTCTGTCCCCATATCTCAATTCTCATATCTTTTTATTAGGTTTGGATTATAACCCGAATAAAAATAAAGTATGAGATTTAAGAAACCTCTTGACCTATTATTGAGTGAAGCCGCCAAAACTGGTGAAGGTTCACTAAAAAGAACACTAGGAGCCATGAACTTGGTAGCCCTAGGAATTGGAGCTATTATTGGTGCTGGATTGTTCGTAAGAACAGCTGCTGCTTCTGCTGAAGCTGCTGGTCCGGCCGTAACTCTTTCCTTCATTGTAGCAGCAATAGGTTGTGCATTAGCTGGATTATGCTATGCAGAATTTGCCGCTATGATTCCTGTAGCTGGTAGTGCATATACTTATGCATATGCAACTATGGGTGAAGTAACTGCATGGATTATTGGATGGGCTCTTATTTTAGAATATGCCCTTGGTGCAGCTACAGTATCTATCGCTTGGTCGGAATACCTAAACAATTTGCTCGGAGGTGCAATTCCTTACGAATGGTGCCACTCCCCTTTTGAAACTTCTGCAAATGGAGTTCAAGGGATAATGAATGCGCCTGCTTTATTAATTCTTGGATTAATTACATTAGTATTAATCAAAGGCTCTAAAGAATCTGCTGGATTAAATGCCATTATCGTATTTATTAAAGTAATTATTGTATTAGCATTTGTTGCTATTGGATGGAGCTTTATAAGACCAGAAAATCATGTTCCATATATTATACCCGCTAACACACCAGGACACGAAGGATTCTTCGCTCATGGTTGGGGTGGTATCTTAAAAGGTGCTGGTATTGTATTCTTTGCATTTATCGGTTTCGATGCGGTTTCTACCGCTGCTCAGGAAGCTAAAAATCCTAAACGTGATATGCCAATAGGAATTTTAGGTTCATTAGTAATCTGTACAATCCTCTACATCCTTTTCTCACATGTATTAACAGGCGTTGCTAATTGGACAGAATTTAAAACTGCTGGTAAAGAAGCTTCTGTTGCTTACGCCATTCAGAAATACATGATTGGATATGATTGGTTAGCCACTTCAATTACAGTAGCTATCCTTGCTGGATTCTCTTCTGTAATTTTAGTAATGTTAATGGGTCAATCTCGAGTGTTTTACTCGATGTCTAAAGACGGTTTAATACCAAAAGTATTTTCAGACTTACATCCTAAATTTAGTACTCCATATAAATCAAATTATATTTTATTTGTTTTTGTTGGAATATTTGGTGGATTTATCCCAGGTTCAGTTGCTGGAGATTTAACAAGTATTGGAACATTATTCGCCTTCGTGCTTGTATGTGCAGGTGTAATGATTATGAGAAAATCTGATCCAAATACAGAGCGTCCATTCAGAACACCTTGGGTTCCTTTTGTGCCAATTCTCGGAATTCTTGTATGTTCAGCAATGATTATCTCATTACCAGGTGAAACCTTAATGAGCGCATTCTTATGGATGATTCTTGGATTAGTAATCTACTTTGTATATAGCAAAAGACATTCAGTTATACGAAATACTAAAAAGTAGTAATGAGTAATGAGTAATGAGTAGTGAGTAGTGGGTAATGAGTGATGGTTAGAGATTTCTATCAACAACTTATTATCCACTATCCACTACTCACTACTCACTACTCACTACTCACTACTAAATATGGACTTCTTCAACCTCAAAGAAATATTCTCTGTATCGATGGTACTATTTGCCATCATCGATATTCTTGGGTCCATTCCTGTGGTTATACAACTACGCAACAAAGCTGGTCATATTCAATCGGAAAAAGCAACCATTGTAGCATTGCTACTCATGGTTCTATTTCTCTTTATTGGAGAACAACTCCTTGCTATTATAGGCTTAGATATTTCTTCTTTCGCCATAGCTGGTTCACTAGTAATTTTCTTTATTGCCTTAGAAATGATTCTAGGTGTAAACTTCTTTAAAGAAGAAACCCCAGAATCAACCTCTATTGTACCTCTAGCATTCCCTATTATCGCTGGTGCGGGTACAATGACTACACTACTCTCACTAAAAAGCGAATACGATACTCAAAATATAATTATTGGGATTGTATTAAATATGCTCTTTGTTTATCTTATCCTAAAAAATACCATCAGAATAGAAAAAGTATTAGGCAAAACAGGGCTTAATATTTTACGTAAAGCCTTTGGTATTATCTTACTCGCTATCGCCATTAAATTATTCAGGCACAATACGGGCCTTTAGTTAGTGATAATATTAATCCGGACATTCGGATTTTCGGTCTTTCTGCCCTTTGATTTAGTAACAAAGTTTTTATAAGCAATCTCCAACTAATAACATTAAATTGTACAAAATTAAAAACCGAAAAAATGAGAAAGAAATCACTTTTACTCGCACTTACACTGGTAATGATGTCTGCAATTGTTAAGGCTCAATCTGTAGACGATATTTTGGCTAAATATTACGAAGCTATTGGCGGAAAAGCCAAATGGGAAGCTTTGAAAGGTTTAAAATACGACGCAAAAGTCAATCAAGGTGGAATGGAAATTCCATTAGAAATTATTCAGTTGAAAGATGGAAAGCAATGCACTAAAATAAATTTCCAAGGTAAGGTAATTAAGCAAGGTGTATATGATGGAAGCACCTTATGGTCGCACAATTTCATGAACATGAAGGCAGAAAAAAGTGATGCAGAATCTACTGAAAACTACAAGAAAAATATTGGCGATTTTCCTGATGCATTTTTAAACTATAAAAAACTTGGCTGGAAAGCAGAGTTAGTAGGTAAAGAAAGTGTTGACGGTGCTGAGGCTTATAAAATAAAATTGACAAAAAATCCTATAAAAGTAGATGGTGTTGAAACAGAGAATATAACATACTACTTTTTCGATATAGAAAGCAATGTATTGGTAATGCAAGAATCTGAGATAAAAGAAGGTCCCGCGAAAGGTCAAATTCAACAAATAAAATTTAGCGATTACCAAGAAGTGGAGGGAATGATGTTTCCATTTTCAATGTCGCAAGGAGTAAAAGGTCAAGGCGGACAACCGATTGTAATTAGTTCAGTAGTAGTAAATCCTACTGTTGATGATTCAGAATTTAAGTATCCAGACGGTCAATAAATTATTTATGAAAAAATTCTTAAAATACATTCTTATATGGGGTGTGTGTGGCAATGCTATTGCACAAACTCCCGCACAGCTAGAGGCCATCAAAAAAGGTAAAGAACTTTTTGGTGATTTGAAGGCTCGTCACATCGGTCCAGCACTCATGAGTGGTCGTGTTACCGACATTGAAACACATCCAAAAAACGATCGTATTGTATACATCGGTACTGCTGGTGGTGGTGTATGGAAATCGAATAATGGAGGGGCCACTTTTAATTCAATTTTCGACGATTATTGCCAATCGATTGGAGCAGTAGAAGTAGACCCGAACGACCCTGATAATGTTATTTGGGTAGGTACTGGCGAAGTATGGACTCGTAACAGTGTTTCAGTTGGAGATGGTTTATACAGAAGTAAAGACGGCGGTTCAAGTTGGGAGAAAATAGGCTTCGAGAACTCAGAAAGAATTTCGAGTATACAAGTAAATCCAAAGAACTCGCAAGAAGTATACGTAGGTGTATTAGGTCCTCTATGGAGTGATAGTGAAAACAGAGGATTGTATAAAACTACCGACGGTGGTAAAACATGGGCTAAGGTTTTATACGTAGACCAGACCACTGGTTGCAGCGATTTGCAATTAGACATGGAAGACCCTTCGGTTTTATATGCTTCGTTTTGGGAGTTTAGAAGATCGCCTTGGTCCTTTAGTTCAGGAGGCGAAAAAAGTGCATTGTACAAAAGTACCGATGCTGGAAAAACATGGAACAAAATACACAATGGTTTTCCGAAAGGTAAGTTGGGCCGATTAGCAATTGCTATTGCACCATCCAACAATAAAATTTTATATACCGTTGTTGAATCGGAACAAGATAAAGACAAAGGATTATATAGAAGCGATGATGCAGGTGCAAATTGGAAGCAGTTGAATAACGACTTTGGTTTAGTGGTGCGTCCATTTTACTTCTCTAGAATTGTAGTAGACCCGCGTAACCCTAACACAGTAGTAAAAGCAGGGCTTTCGGGCTCTATCTCACGCGATGGAGGAAAAACTTTTAAGAACTTAGGACCTATGCACGCAGATATTCACGACATAGCCTTTGATATAAAAAATTCTGATCGAATGTATTGCGCTACCGATGGTGGTGTGTATCGTTCTTGGGATGGAGGAACTACCATGGAGATGGTAGAAAATTTACCACTTTCTCAATTCTACCATGTAAGCGTTGATAATTTAGACGATTATAATGTATACGGAGGCTTACAAGACAACGGTTGTTGGTTTGGTCCTTCTCGCTCACCTGGTGGTGTAGAAGCCAGAGATTGGCGTGTGGTGGGTGTTGGAGATGGGTATAGAGTTTACAGACATCCGACTAAAAATTTAATTTATTCTGAAATGCAAGGAGCAGAAAATGTTTGGCGATACGATCCTGTAAAAGATCAAGCGAAAACTATACAGCCATTGCAAATGAAAGGCGAAGCGAAATTACGTTTCAACTGGAATGCATCCTTAGTAACGAGTCCGAATAAACCTGATCGTGTGTATATTGGTAGCCAATTTGTGCATCGCTCAGACGATATGGGTGAAACATGGACAAAAATTTCTCCAGATTTAACTACGAACGATCCAAAGAAACAGAATCAAGAAAACTCGGGTGGTTTATCTAAAGATAATTCTGGCGCCGAAAATCATTGTACCATTTTTACGATTGCAGAATCGCCTGTAGATGAAAATGTAATATGGGCAGGTGCAGATGATGGTAATTTACAAATAACAAGAGATGGTGGTAAAAGCTGGACCAATGTAATTAAAAATGTACCCGGTTTGCCTAAAAACACTTGGGCATACCATGTTGAAGCCAGTGTGTTCGGAGCAGGTAAAGCCTATGTGGTATTTAATGGATACACCACCGGCGATATGAATACCTATGTATATAAAACTAGCGATTATGGAGCTTCTTGGAAATCGATTACAACGCCAGAAATATATGGCTTCGCGAGAAATATTCAAGAAGATTATGTGAACGAAAATTTACTGTTCTTAGGAACTGAATTTGGTTTATACATTAGCTTAAATGCTGGTACGAATTGGTATAAGTTCAGTAATAATTTTCCAGCAGTAAATGTGCATTATATTGAGTTGAATAAAAAAACAAACGACTTAGTAGTTGCAACACATGGGCGTGGTGTAATTATTATCGACGACATTAGTATTCTACGTCAGTTAACTGAAGAAAACATGAGTAAAGATTTGTTCTTCTTCCAATCGAAACCCACTTCTATTGTTGAATCGAATGGCTTTGGTGGTTCGAGTACTGAAACACAATTCGTGGGCGAAAATCCAAGTACTGCCGCTCGCATTATGTATCATTTGAACAAGAAACACTTGTTAGGGAAAATGACGCTTGAAATTCAAGACGCGAATGGCGTAAAAGTTTCGGAATTGGGCCCAGGTAAATCGAAAGGAATTAACATTGTTGATTGGAATTACAATATCAAACCACCAAAAGTAGCACAAGGAAAAACCTTTGCCTTTGGTGGATTTACCTCGCCAAGAGTTCCAGCAGGAACTTATAAAGTTGTAATTACAAAAGGCAAGGAAAAATATGTAAACGATTTAGTAATTCAATATGACCCCAAATCTGAAATCAGTTTAGCTGATCGAAAAGTACAAGAAGCTACTACTATGAAATTGTACAACATGTCGCAAGAACTTGCTTACATAGTATACAGCTTAGATGAGTACCTAAAATTTATGGAGCAAGCAAATTCGAGCAATGCCGATTTTAAGAAAACAAGTAAAGCATTTGCCGATGAGTTAAAAAAACTTAAAGGAACTTTGGTAATAATGTCTGGCGATAACTATGTAGGAGCCGCAGAAAATCAATTGCGCGAAGACCTGTTGGAACTTTATTCTAAAGTTGCACAAAGTTACCATAAACCAAATAAAGCTGAGCTCGACAATTTAGATGCTATTGAAGGTAAATTCAATACAGGCAAAACTGAATTCAACAAAATAAAAGCAAAATACTTAGCAAAAGTAGAAAAGCTTGCAGGTTCTACGGTAGTATTAAAAAGCTACGAAGAATATTTGCAAACTCCCTAAACGAGTAGCTGTTACATAACAGATTTTCAACAAATTACGCAGAGTTTTAAGATTCATAATTGGGTATTAAACTCTGCGTTTTTTATTTGTATATTTGGCCCACATAAATATTTATTCTTATGGGTAGAGCATTTGAAGCGCGTAAGCAATCGAAAATGAAAAGATGGGGTGCAATGGCTAAAGCATTCACTCGTATCGGTAAAGACATTGTAATGGCCGTTAAAACTGGCGGACCAAGTCCTGATACCAACTCAAAATTAAGAGTAGTTATTCAAAACGCTAAAGGGGTGAACATGCCCAAAGATCGTATTGAAGCTGCGATTAAAAGAGCTGCCGATAAAGATACTTCATCTTACGAAGAAGTAGTTTACGAAGGCTATGCTCCACATGGAGTAGCTATCTTAGTAGAAGCTTCTACAGATAACATCAACAGAACTGTTGGTGCAGTACGTTCTTATTTTACAAAAGGAGGCGGGAGTTTAGGAACATCAGGGATGTTAAGTTTTGTATTTGAACGTAAAGCCGTTTTTCGTATTAATGCTGAAGGTATAAACATCGAAGATTTAGAATTAGAACTTATCGATTTTGGTGCCGAGGAAATAGAACAAGATGAAAACGAAATAATAGTATATACAGAATTCGAAGATTTCGGAAGAATGCAAAAAGCTTTAGAGGAAAAAGGCTTAAATGTGATAAGCTCAGATTTTGAAAGATTTCCTTTATCGTACACTAAAGTTACTGCTGAACAAGAAGCTGAAATTCAAAAGATGATTGACAAAATGGAAGAAGATGATGATATAAACACTGTATATCATAACATGGAATCTATCTCCAACAGCTAATCATCCTAAACATTATATAAAGAGCCTTTCATCAAAACTGAAAGGCTCTATTTTTTTTATCTTGATTTTGGAGATTGCATTGTGCCTCGGATTAATTAAATAATTATATTCTCCCCTTACTACCACAGAAGGCACTCTAATTATTAATGAAGAGTTTTCTTCTATAAATTCTGTTCCTAATTTTTGGGTAGATATAGATGGTGGTATTTTCATCCAATCTTCAGGCAAATCAAGCAGGTCCAGCTCTTTTATCTTAATAGAATCAGGGATTTCAATGCTAATTAAACAATAATCTCTGGGTAATATTCCTAATGGAATATGAACAGCAATCTCAGCTGTACACAAGGCCCTGCTTTCGGAACAATATATCATGGGAGTTCCTTTAAAATTCCACCTACCTCCTACTCGTTCAGCACCTTGGCCAGATAAATCATTAGCAAAAATAGATTTGCTTAATCTATATATAATCATGCTAAAATACCATGTTCTATTTTGAGTAATTCATCCATTACAACTGATACTCCAATGGAAGTATCAAAAAATGATTTTGGCATTTTATTCCCTAAGGATATATTTTTTGTAAGCAACCATTCATCAAAAGAAACAGATGTGCCGAATACATGTACACCCTTTTTATATAGCATTGCTATTTGAAGAATTTTTTCGGATTGCATCACATCAAAAGATTTTTTGTCTTTTTCGTATCGTTGCATAGTGCGTTCAGAAAGATGTAAAAAATGAGCCCAATCTGAAAGTGTAAAAGGGGTGTGCTTAACAAATTTGATAAATGCAGGATACTTAACCCCAGATTTAATGAATGCAAACAATGCAGAAACTCCAAGATTCTCTACAGCTTGATAACTTACTTCCGGATCTAATAATTTTGATGTGCTCATATACAAATATAAACATTAGTTAGACATATGTCAATAATAATAAGACAAATGTCTAACTAATATATTCTTGGTAGAATTCCTAAGAGCAATAAAGAAAAGCTTAAAATAAAAGAAAGGATAATAATGAATGAATTCCCATTACTTTCAAAAACAACCTCTGGGTTTCTTTTCACTAAAAACAGGTGTCGCGCAATATTGAGGTAATAGAACAGTGCTATAACGGTATTTATAACTCCAGCAATAAGTAAATAAAGTAACCATGGAGAATTAGACAATTGGTAGTGTTCAAATACCGCGCTAAACATAAAGAACTTAGCAATAAAACCTGCAAATGGCGGTAATCCTATCAATGAAGCTAAAACCAAAACGAATGCACTACTTATCCAAGGATGTTGTTTCCCATATCCCACAAGATCTCTCAACTCTTCAATTTCATAGTTATCTTTAAGATATTGAAGAATAAAAAACACTGCAAAATTACTTATGGTAAACACTACTAAATAATAATAAAGTGCATTCAAACTTGTATCACCAAAAGTACTTAAACCCATTAATAAGAAGCCTGTATGTGAGATACTCGAATAGGCCATGATTCTCTTTAAATTGCTTTGAGATAAAGCCGAGAGATTACCTATAAATAATGTAGCGATAGCCAAACTACTCATTACCATTTCCCACGAAAAATGTGGCCACACCAAATAGGTTCCATCGTATAAGAAATGGAAATTGGTCATGAATTCGTACAACACTGCAATACCTGCAATCTTTGGAATGGTACTAATAAATGATAAGGTTTGTGCTGAAGATCCTTCGTAAAGATCCGGACTATAATAATGAAATGGAACTGCAGATATCTTAAATAAAAAACCAGCCAAGAACATAATCATAGCTAGAGCTACGGTGTCTTGTGGTGCTTTAGATAAATTTTCTAAAAAACTGGCATCTAATTTCAAGCTGCCGCTAATGCTATATATCCATGTGAGTCCGTATAACATTACCGCTGATGAAAAAGCCCCATACAAAATATATTTAGAGGAAGATTCAGCTGTTTGTTTAGATCTTATTTCAAATGCTATGTATAGATAAGATAATATTGATAAAAATTCTATTCCTAAAAATATACTTAACATATGATCAGACATGCATAGTAAATTTGCACTCCACAAGAAAATAGGAAATAGATAATAAAATTCTCTAGCTTTAGTATTATTACTTTTCTTCCAGTAAGATAACAAAGCAAGAAAACTCGCTGCTGTTAATATAAATTTAAAATGTATAATCGATTTATTGATCTTGTAAAATCCATTAAACAAATTGTATTCTGTATTAAATGCTATCGATTGATTTAATAAACAAAGGAAAGATATTAATATACCTAATAGGCTTATACCTAATGCTATTTTTTTATAACGAAAAAATACATCCAATACAAAAGCTAAAAAAAACGTAGCCACCAAAATCCAATCAGATAATAGATAGGATAATGAGTTCTGAATTGAAAATAAAGCTTCTGTTGTATTCATCTAATTCAGGAATAAAAAGTATTGGTGTAAATATAAATATCCATTTTGAATGGTATTATTTATAAGCATGTTTACGCTAGCGTCTGTCCAATCGAATAAATAAGATGGGAAGATTCCGAGGAAAATTGTCGCTAAAGCTAATGGTACAAGTACCACATATTCTCTAATAGAAAGATCTTTGAGATCATGTTCCCAGCTTTGTAGTCTGAATCTTTTTTCTCCAAAAAACATTCGTTGTAATGCCCATAAAAAATATGCTGCACCTATTAATATTCCTACTGTTGAGCATACAGCCATCCAGCGAGGAATTAAACCATTAGATGATTCGGAAAGAAAGGCTCCAAAGAGTGTAAACGCTTCTCCAATAAATCCTGACATACCTGGTAACCCTAATGATGCAAAAAATGCAATGACAACAAATACGGTGTATTTAGGCATTTGCAACGATAACCCTCTATAATTTGCAATTTCTCTATCGTGTACTCTATAATACAATACACCTACAAGGAAGAATAACATCGACGAAAGTATTCCGTGCGAAAACAATTGATAAAGTGCTCCATTTAATCCTTCTGATGTAAGTGAGGCGATACCAATTAATACAAAGCCCATATGTGATATAGAAGAATAGGCAATTAATCTTTTAAGATCTTTTGCACTTAATGCATTTAATGCTCCATATAAAATAGAAATCATTCCCATTAACGCCACATAGAAAGAATAGTGAATTGCAGCGTCTGGAAAAATACCATAACATATACGAATAATACCATAAGCTCCTACTTTTAATAACACTCCAGCTAATACAATAGATATTGGTGTTGGTGCTTCAACATGGGCATCTGGCAACCAAGTATGAAATGGTACCATAGGTACTTTAATGGCAAAGCCTATAAATAAAACTATAAATGCTAAGAACCTTGTTGGTATTCCTAAAATAAGTGAGTTAGCATGATGTGTAAAAAAACCTTCTGCTTGATAATTTGCTGGGTTCATCATGTGAATAATGTTAAAGGTATGAGCACCAGTACTCGGGTCTTTTACAGAAAAGTACAACCCTACCATCACCAATAACATGAATACTGAACCAAACAGTGTATATAAGAAAAATTTGATAGATGCATATTCTCTATTTGCTCCACCCCACATACCGATTAGGAAATATAAAGGCAATAACATCAATTCATAAAAGACGTAAAACAAGAAAAAGTCTAAAGATAAAAAGACACCCATGATTGCCAGATTCATCAGGTTGAACAAAATGTGATACCCTTTTAAATTCTCTTTTATCTCATATGAAGAAATAGAAGCAATAAACATTACTATACTACTCAGCAATATTAAACCCGCCGAGATTCCATCTACCCCCACATGATAATCAATTTGCAAATTCCCTAAACTTCCTAATTGCATGTGTATCCAAGGGTATTGTTCGATATATTGAAACAAAGAATTATTTTCTATCGATGAATAGATATAAATAGCTACGCACAACTGAACGAATGCTATGCTTGATGTAATAATTTTAAATACATTAGCATATCCTCTTGGCAATACTGCAATAACTAGCATGGCTAGTATTGGTATAAATATGATGAATGATAATACGTTCATTGATTATAAATCTTTAATAAAATACCAAATAAAAAATATTAATAATAAAGCCGACATCGCAAAGTAAGACTGAACTTTACCGGTTTGAAATGCTCTTATAAAATCTCCAATTCTCCTGCTAAGTAGTGCAATACCATTTACAATACCATCTACAATAAATTTATCGAACCAAGAAACTAAGTACGACAACTGCAATCCTATGGTAGCTATTGAATTTACAATAGCGTCAAGAATTTTAGTTTCGAAAAATTGAATAAACTGCGAAAAGTAAATTACTACATTGCCCATACCATGAACAATATCTTTATCAAACTTATAGTCTACAGGTTGAAGTTTATTTAATAAATAGTGAATTGGTTTTATAAAAACCCACTCATATATTTTATCTAAATACAATGCATTATTACTTAATCGATATATAATATGTCCTTCAGAAAATGGTTTTATATACTTTCTATAACAGATTAGGTAAGCCATAGTAATTCCCAGTCCTATTAGCAACACGGTGACCCACGGCATGTAAGCAAAAGAATGCGATGTGTGATATAGTGGAAATATATAAACACTACCTATACCTAATAATATCAGAGGTAAATTAACAACTAATCTTTGCTTAGCAATATTAACTTCTGTTTTACTAGAACCAAAGAACACTAAACTAAAATGTCTGAAAACATAAAAGGCTGTCATGATTACAGAACTAAATGCAAAAAAAGGTACAATCAAATAATATTGTCCATGCATTTGAGCCCAATGCCAAGTTTCGTTTAAAATACTTTCTTTAGAGAAAAATCCTGAAAAAAACGGAATTCCGATTAAGGCTGCTGAAGCTACACTATACACAATAAAAGTTACAGGAATAATTTTTCTCAGCCCTCCCATTTGTCTGATGTCTTGTGTATGTAAGACATGAATGATACTACCTGCTGCTAAAAACAATGCTGCTTTAAAAAAAGCATGTGTATATAAATGATAAAAGGCGGCCATTGGAGCACTTACTCCTATAGCCATTACCATATACCCTAATTGTGATATGGTAGAATAGGCTAATATTTTCTTTATATCGAATTGTCGTCCGGCAATGAAAGCCCCTATAAAAGCGGTGAATGATCCAACGAGGGCAACTAAATTAAGCACTGTAGGATCAATTAAAAAGAAAATTCTAATCATTAAATACACACCCGCAATAACCATGGTAGCTGCATGTATTAATGCAGATACTGGTGTAGGACCTTCCATGGCATCTGGCAACCATACATGTAATGGGAATTGTGCAGACTTAGCAATAACTGCAATAAAGAAAGCATAACCTGCGTAGTGCAGCAACTTAGCATCTTCTGTTGAAACAAAAGCTCCTCTTTCTGTTATTAAGTTAAATAGTTCAGTAATATTTAGGGTTCCGAAACTGCTTAATAGAATCATCATTCCAACTAAAAAACCTAAGTCGCCAATTCTGTTTATAATAAATGCTTTTTTATTTGCAAAGATGGCACTCTGTTTTTTTGTATAGAAACCAATTAAGAGGTAAGAACAGAATCCCACCATCTCCCAAAATATATAGGTCCAAAATAAATTACCACTCACTATTAGCCCAAACATGGCAAAGGCAAACAAATTAATGTAGGCAAAGTAGTAGCTATATCTGCTCTCCCCTTTCATGTATTCTACTGAAAAAACCATAACCATTAGTGTAATAAAAGAGACCATTGCTAACATTAAGGCTGCAATTTTATCTAATTTAAATACTATATCTAGTTTGATATTTCCAATAGCAATCCAAGAGCTACTCAACATACTTCCACAACCATTTTGAGTTTGATAGATAAAATATAATGAAGAGCAAAAAGTTAAAAGCATAAAGCCTATTGAAATTTGATGAGCAAGTTTTATAGGTTTAAAAATCATTATACCTACAAATGCCAACAAAGGGAGTACAAGGGTCAATATCCCTACTCCGAGTAACGATCCAAATAAATGCAACACAAGATTGTTTATCACATCCATTAGTTTTTCAGTTTATTTATTTTATCTGGATTAAGCGTATTAAAATATTGGTAAGTTTTTATTACAATAGCCAATGCCACGGCTATAGATGCTGCCGATAAAACCATTGCAAATAAAGCCATCATTTGTCCATCAATTTTATTGAAATATTTATCGAGGTGTGCTAGATTCAACAAAGAGGCATTCACCATTAATTCAATTCCAATTAAAATCAGAATCATATTCTTTTTTGTAATCACAGCAAAAAAACCAATACAAAATAATGCTGCTGAAAACAACTGAAAATATTGAGAAGTAGTGATGTCAAACATTTTTACCTTCCTTTCTGGTAATAATAGACGCAGCCATTAAAGCCACCAATAGCACCAAGGAAACAATCTCTAAAGGGAACGCATAATTACTTAACAGCTCAATTCCTATTCTATTTATTGTATTATCTGAACTTGTAGAAGGTAAATTAAGAATGGGTTTTGACAATATCGCTTTTGCCAGCAGAGCAAACAAAACAATGGATGCTATTCCGGCAATTAGTTTTGTAAATCTGAATGTTGATGTTTCGTTTTCTTCTTTCACTTGTTGGTCTAAACTATTTTTAGAAGAAAGCATCATTGCAAAAATCATCACCACTATTATTCCACCGATATAAATCATAAGATGTGCAATGGCTAAAAATTCTGCTTGTGCTAATACTAGTAAACCCGAAACACTAAAAAATGTTGCAAACATTGCAAATATTGCTTTGACAACGGAAGAAGTATTTACAGCATACATGGCAGCAAGTAATCCAAATGCAATAAAAAAAATAAGAACAGCATTAAACATTTCCATCCTCCTTTTTCTCTTGTGCTGCTTTTAAAGCCGCTTCTTTAGCTGCTTTTTTCTCTGCCTCAAATGCTGCAAGCTTTTGTCTATTGATTTCAGCTTCTTCAGCAGTCATGGTAGAGAAATGATAATTCATAGCTTCCACACTATCTAAACTTACATCGTATTCATCTGTCATGATGATACACTCTGTAGGGCAAACTATAGTACATAAGCCACAAAACATACATTTCGCCATGTCGATGTCGAATTTTGCTGCATGTAGTCTTTTGGTCGTTCCATCTGATGTTTTGCCGATATCTTCTGTCGCTTTAATGGCTTCAATTTCTATACAGTCGACCGGACAAATTTTTGCACATAAATCACAAACTATGCAGTCGTCTATTTCTACATGCAATTGGTTTCTAGAATTATCAGGCAGAGGGAGTTTTATATGAGGATACCTTAATGTACTGGTATTATCTTTTCTTTCTTCAAAATAATTGGATTCTTGAATAGCAGTATGCACTCTTTTCGATCTGCGAAACAAATGTTTCCAGGTAAGGTAAAACCCTTTGAAGAAATCGCGTATACTTTTAAATCTATTCATCAAACAAAAATCTTATATCACAACTAATTTCCAAAATGCAGAAATAAACAAGCAAGCAAATGAAACTGGGATTAATACTTTCCAGCAAAAATTCATCAATTGATCGGAACGAAAACGAGGTAATGTCCAACGAATCCACATTTGCACCAATACCAATAATAAGGTTTTAATTAAAATCCATGCTATTCCCCAAAATGTTCCATTCGTCCATTCTGCCAGAGCAACTGAACCTATATTTGGTAGAGGGCTATACCAAGCACCTAAAAACAAAACCACTAATACCATAGAGGTCACAAACATCATTGCATACTCGGCCAAAAATAATGCGCCAAATTTGAAGCCCGAATACTCCACATGGAAGCCAGCTACTAACTCCGACTCTGCCTCAGGAATATCGAAAGGTGTTCTGTTTGATTCAGCAAGACAAGCGATAAAATAAATAATGGCAGCAATAAATAAATGTGGAGCCTGAAAAATCCCCCATGATAAAAATCCTCCAATTTCATTTACCTTCCAAAAGCCAAGGAAATAGATTTCCTCTTTACTATAAATTCCCTGTTGGTAAGCAATGTCTTGCAAGTTTAAACTTTGATAAATCATCACTGCAGATAGTACTGAAATACCAGCAGGTATTTCATACGCTACAATTTGAGCGATAGAACGTATTGAGCCAAAAAAGGCGTATTTATTATTTGAAGCCCATCCTGCCATCAATATACCCACTACTTCTATCGACACGATGGCTAAAAAGTAGAATACCCCTATATTGATATTTGAACTAATATAATCTGGAGAAAAGGGCAAGATTGCAAAACCCATGAATACGGAGGTGAACACCAAAATAGGTGCAAGAGTAAACAACACTTTATCTGCCAATGTAGGAACAAGGTCCTCTTTATGTAGTAATTTAATAATATCGGCAAAGGTTTGTAGTAAGCCAAACTTGCCTGTTTCTACTGGCCCCACTCGATCTTGTATCAATGCCGACACCTTTCTCTCTGCCCATACACCCATTAATGCATATATGGCTACAAATGCCAATAAAGAAATAGAAATGATATAAAATGCCATTCGTTGATTTTACACTCAAAAGTACTAAATTTTAGTGACTAGTGAATAGTGACTGGTGAATAGTGAATGGGGGTATTCTTATTTGGTTAATATAATCTTCCAATTACCACATTAACACATTCTCACATTAACACATTAACACATTAAAAAACTATTTCCACAAATTTTTAAGCTCCAAATGTATTTTCTCCTTAAAGAAAATCTTAGTGCTTTTTTCAAAGGATGGAGTAAAATCTGATACGTAAAAATGATGATCTCCATGTTTCTTATTTGCCAGAAGTTTCTTTTTACTAAGCACTTTTTTAACATACTCTGCAACAATTTCTGCTGAATCTAAAATGGTAATTTCACGTTGATAGAATTCAGAAATTTCTTTTTTGATTAAAGGATAGTGAGTGCAGGCTAACACAAGTGCATCAACTTTCTTTAACTTGGTTTTCGATAAATAAGAATTGATTATAGTTTTAGAAATATTATTATTAAAAAATCCTTCTTCAATCATTGGTGCTAGCAACGGAGTTGCTAGCGACTCTACTGTTAAATCGGATTTCTTCTCTTTTATTTTTTTTGCATAAACGTTCGATTTAATAGTAGCCTTTGTACCAATTACACCTACTGATTTTAGTTTTTTATGAGAGATGATATAATCTACAGTAGGGTCAATAACATTAATCAAAGGGATTTTACCTTTAATCATGCTATTCAAATCGTCGAAACCTAATGAAGAGGCCGTGTTACATGCAATAACAATAGCTTTACAGTTTTGCTCCAATAAGAATTGCCCAATTTTTAGAGAATAATACTTTATAGCTTCGGGCGATTTATCTCCATAAGGCATATGGGCTGTATCTCCGAAATAAATCAATTGTTCGTTAGGTAGTAAGTTATGAATGGCATTCGCAACGGTAAGTCCGCCGATACCCGAATCGAAAATGCCAATAGGTTGTTCAGCTTTAATCATAAAAAAAGTCGCCTTGTATAGGCGACTTAAATATAAATATTTTTAATTTCTAAACGATTATTTTTTAGGACCAGCTGGTTTTGGTGAATTTGTTGCTGGAGCTGGAGTTGTTGTAGACATACTAGCTAATTTCTTTTTCACCATATCCATCATGTCATCAGAAGCTTGTCCGTAAATAACGCTTCCTGCGCTAGTATCGAATACATAAGCATATCCTTTTTCTTTAGCCATTTCAACAATCACATCCTCTGTTTTTTTCAAGATTGGAGAATATAATTCTTCTTTCTTTTTAGATACAGACTCTTGAGCTGTTTGTTGAAACTCTTGAATACGTGTTTCTAAATCAGAAATTTCTTTCACCTTAGCTTCTTTAATCGGATCAGCCATAGTTGCCGATTGAGATTGGTATGCTTGTACCTTAGTTTGGTATTCGTTAGTCATCAATTTCAATTGAGCTTCCATTGATGTAGCGAATTCTTGTAATTTTTTGTCTGCTTCCTTTACTTCAGGTAAAGAAGATAATAATTCAGCCGAATTAATATGTCCAAATTTTGCACCTTGTGCGTTCACTCCCACTGAAATTACAAGGGATACTAGTACTAAAATACTTAACTTATAAATCTTTCTCATTTGTAAAATTTTGCGGCAATATACACTATTTATTATTTCTTAGGAGCAGGTTTGTTGGTTTTTTCTGATTTTTCGTTGCTTTTTGCCCCAGAATAGTCTCCTGGCTTATATCCCAATGCCGATATGATATCGTTACTTTTATCAAGTTTAGAGCTTGTATACAACATGGTAGCATCACCCGACTTGTCGAAAATAACCCCATATGAGTATTGATCTGCATATTTATTTATTGCCTCGAATACTTTATCTTGGATAGGTTTAACCAATTCTTCTCTTTTCTTGTAGAGCTCACCTTGGTAGCCAAACTTCTGTTTTTGATATTCCTTTACCTGTTTTTCTTTATCAACAATTTCCTGTTCTCTTTTCGTACGCATTTCATCAGATAACAATACTTGTTCAGCTTGATAAGATTTATACATCTTTTCAATAGCTGCATACCTAGTGTCTATCTCTTTTTGCCATTCTGCAGATAAATCATCTAATTGTGTTTGTGCCGATTTGTACTCTGGAATATGTTTTAAAATGTACTCTGTATCTACGAAGCAAAATTTAGTTTGAGCATTTGCGAATAATCCAATAAACACAAAGGCTAATAATAATGTAATTCTTTTCATATTAATCGTATTAATCAAAAATCAAACGTTTAATTACACTCTCTATTGTTTATAATTCTAGAACTGCTGTCCGATAGAGAAGTGGAATTGCCCCCCACTAGCACCTGGGTCTCCAGGTATTTCATCTAAACCATAACCATAATCAAGCCCAAGTAATCCAAAGATTGGTAAGAATATACGAACACCTGCGCCAATAGATCTTTTCATATTATTGTAAGGGTTGAAATTCTTAAAATCAGCGTATGTATTTCCAGCTTCAGCGAAAACCAATCCAAAGATTGTCGCCGATTGGTTCATGGTAATTGGATGTCTTAATTCTAAAGTAAACTTATTATAGATAGGTGCACCTAATGATCCATAATTCTGATTAGGAACAATAGAATTATTCTGGTAACCTCTTAGTCCTATGATTTCAGAACCTCTTAAGAAATCGAATCCAGCTAATCCATCGCCCCCTAATTTGAATCTTTCGAATGGAGAAACTCCAATATCATTGTTATAAAAACCTAAAAATCCGAATTGTGCTTTTGAATTAAGTACCAAATCACCTGCTAAACGAGTAAAGAATGAAGCATCGAATTTCCATTTATGATATTCAATAAACTTATATTTTATCTCATTCGCTGCAGTAGTATAGTCGGTTTTACTAAACAACGAGAATGGTGGAGTTAATTGCAACGACAACGAAATATTAGAACCTGAACGCGGGTAAATCGGTTGATCTGTTGAGTTTCTTGAAATCACATTTGTTAAACTTATATTATGTGATTTACCTTTTGCAAATAAGAATCCTCCCCAATTACTTAAGTTATATTGCTGATAACTCACCGAATGATTCAACACAAAATAATCATCTGGTTTTTGAAGTCTCTTTCCTAAACTTACTGATGCTCCATTTATTTCAATCGATTGTCGTGAGCTATTTCCTTTTTCAAATCCATTAGATTGAGTAGTTCTAAAAATAGAAGCAGTAAAATAGTTTGGTTTTTTACCACCCAACCAAGGCTCAGAGAACGATAAACTATACGACTGATAATACAATCCATTAGTTTGTGCACGTATACTAAGTTTTTGCCCATCGCCAGTTGGCAAAGGATTAAATTTTCCCTGCAATGCATTTTTCATTGATAAGTTTGTTAGGCTTAATCCTAATGTACCCACAGCTCTACCACCACCAAAACCACCTGATAACTCAATCTGATCAGAAGGACGTTCGATAACAGTATATTCAATATCTACAGTTCCTTTAACTGGATCGGGTTTAGGGTTAACTCCAATCTTTTCTGGATCGAAATATCCTAATTGCGAAAGCTCTCTATTAGTTCTAATAATTTCCGAACGTGAAAATTTCTGTCCAGGTTTAGTTCTAATCTCCCTCAGAATAACTTTATCGTTAGTCTTTTCATTACCTCTTACAGTAACTCTATCGATTGTTGCTTGAGGGCCTTCTCTCATGATCAAATCTAAATCAATAGTATCGTTGTATACTAACTTTTCTTGTTGATCAATATTAAAAAACAAATATCCATCATCTAGGTAAAGTGATGCTATATCTCTACCATTAGGATTCATCTCTAAACGAGTTTGCAATGTTTTTTTGTTATATACATCACCTTTTTTAATCGCTAATATTCCATTTAAAGTTTCAGTACTGTATTTAGTGTTACCGTAGAAATTAATATTACCAAAGTAATACTTAGGACCTTCGTAAATATCCATCTCAACGATTAAGGATTTTTTATCACGGTCATAAACGGTATCTCTTACAATTTTTGCATCTCTATACCCCAATTCATTATAATAATCAATTACAGCTACTTTATCATCTTCATATTCTTTCGCTTGAAATTTAGAACTATTGAAGATTTTATACCAACCTCTTTCTTTCGTTTCTTTCATTAGTTTCTTTATTTTCTTAGAAGAAACATCTGCATTACCCTTTAGAATAATTTTTTCGATTTTTACTTTTTTATTTTTATCGATTTTAATCTTAAGCATTACAGAATTTAACATCACAGAATCTACACTCTCTATGATATCGATATTTGCATTGAGGTAGCCTTTTTCTGCATAATACTTCTGTATAGAATTCTTGGTGTTATTAATTAAATTTTCGTTAACTACTTTTCCAGAAACTAATTTTATTCTCTCACGAATATCATCTGCTTCGGATTTCTTAATACCAGCAAAACTAAATCTCGATAAACGAGGGCGTTCTTTAAGTAGGATATCAAAAAAGATAAGTTGCCCATCTATTTTAGAAATATTTATTTGAATATCGTCAAACAGACCTTGTATCCATAGTTTCTTTATTGCTCCTGAAATTTTATCGCCAGGCACCTGAATTTTATCACCAACCTCTAGCCCTGTTAATTTTATTAAGGCATAATTATCTAGGAATTTTATCCCAGAAACAGTAATCCCTCCAATCTCATACTCTTTAGGGCGGTTATAATCAAAAGTTATTTCGTCGTCGCCACCTATAGCAACCTGACTCCATGCTTGATTTTGGGCAATAATAAATACAAAAACTACTAATACTAATTTTTTCATGCGCTTTGTTAGGCCTTTACTTGTTCACTTGTTTTTCCGAAACGACGTTCTCTCGATTGATAATCGATAATCGCTTCACATAAATCTTCCTTCCTGAAATCAGGCCATAATTTATCAGTAAAATAAAATTCAGAATAAGCAATTTGCCATAATAGGAAATTACTTATGCGGTGCTCTCCACTTGTTCTTATGAGTAATTCGGGATCAGGTATTCCTGCAGTAGTTAAGAAATTATCTAAAGTAGCATCAGTTATTTCATCTAGGTTTAATTTCCCGTCCTTCACTTCTTGAGCTATGTTTTTAACTGCTTGAGTAATTTCCCATTTAGATGAATAGCTCAATGCCAAGTGTAATGTCATTCGGGTATTATTTTTTGTTTTTTCCATTGCTTCTTGAAGTTCTCTATAACAAGAAGAAGGAAGTGATTTTAAATCACCAATTGCATTTAAACGAATATTATTTTCCATTAATGTTTTGGTTTCTTTATTTATGGTTGAAACCAACAATTCCATTAATGCGTTCACTTCAAACTTTGGTCTGTTCCAATTCTCTGTAGAAAAAGCATAAAGTGTGAGGTGTTTAATGCCGATTTCTGCGGCACTCTCTACTGTATCGCGTACTGCTTTTACACCATTTTGGTGACCAAATACTCTTAATTTTCCTTTTTCCTTAGCCCAACGACCATTACCATCCATAATAATGGCTATGTGTTGGGGTAAATTTTCTTTATTAATATTTTCTACTAAACTCATCTGTAAATACTAAGGTTAGGACATTTTATGGGTGTCAATGTATACGATATGGTAATTCCTGCAAACATATAAAAATCTCTTCTACTCGCGTCACCCCTTTGTGTATATGCTTCGCCTAAATTTACTCCATTGTTAATTTCACCAGACCTATCCGACAGTTGTGCTGCTAATATGCCATTTTCATTTGTTAAAACGGTTTTATCCACATAATTTTTACTCACATCATCTAAATAATCTGTAAAAGTATTTCGATAACCTAATTCTATCCCAAAATTAAAATTATCGAAAACATTATATTTCATTCCGACACCAAACGGAACGGCCAAGTTCATATTGCTATATTTTGGTGTTTTATTGATAGATGTCCCCTGCCCTTCGGTACCTAATTCTCTGAGTTTATATGTATTTCCTTGATATTCAGCAGTTGGGTCGAACATAAAGCCTGCTATTCCTACAAAAACATAGGTTGTAAATTTTTCTTTACCTGAGCCTGGAGTAAATGGAAAAAAGTAATACTCGTAGTTCAATGCAAGTTCTGTAATATTACTTTTAAAACTCAGATTTCTAGATCTTTCGAAATCTGTATTCGCATTAGCATCGTCTCCTTTTATTCCCCCAACTGTAAAACCGAGTTTTAACCCACTATATGGGGTAAAAGCATAACGAATGTTAAGTGCTGCACCTGGGTTGGTAAAATTTAATGGATTGTTTCTATTTAGATCCCCCATATAGCCCATTGCACCCACATTAACACCGAATTCCCATTCTTGGGCTTTAAGATGCTGTGAACAAAATAATAATACAACTGCTATAGAGCTACAGATTAATCTCATGAATTTTAAAAAGATGCGCTAAAATAAGGAAATAGATTAATTTCTGGTATCTAAGCCCCACATTAGCTTGTTTCTTAACGTGCCTAAGTAGTTTTCAGTACTTAATCGGATTAAATTTAATTGAAAAGCCTCTTTTCTAACGGCTAGTTGTGTGTGGGTATCAAGTGTTTCGGTTCTGGAATCGAGGGTGGCTAAATAATGTGCACTTCTTCCTTCTACTTCAAAAGTAATCACTTGATTATCGGAAATAATTATAGGTCTTACATTTAAGTTATGCGGAGAGATTGGGGTAATCACAAAATTTTCAGAATTAGGGAAAATTATTGGGCCACCACAACTTAAAGAATAACCTGTTGAACCTGTAGGGGTAGCTAATATCAATCCATCTGCCCAATAAGAATTTAAAAATTCTCCATTAAGGTAAGTATGAATAATAATCATTGAAGAGGTGTCTTTTTTGTGGATTGTAACTTCATTCAATCCATAATTAACTCCAGAAAACAATTCTTTGTCTGATTCTAAACGAATTAATGAGCGCTTATCAAGAGTAAAGTGTCCCCTCATTAAACTATCTACTGCAGTTTTAATTTCTTGTTTAGCAATACTAGCTAGGAAACCCAATCGTCCCATATTAATTCCTATGATTGGAATCCCAGAATCTCGTACTAGTGTTACGGTGTCAAGTAAAGTACCGTCTCCACCAACGCTAATCATGTAACGGATATCAGTTAGTTCATCGTGTCTGCTAAACACATTTACATTATTCGGTAATTTTACACGAGGTACTAGGTAGGCATGAAATGCAGAATATATAACCAATTCCACCTGATTCTCTACTAGGCAGTCGATAAGTTGCTGAACATATACTACTGCAGTATCGTTGAACTTCCTACCGTATATTGCTACTTTCATGATTAGATATTTAAGTATTTCATGAATGAATCAAAACGATCCATTGTATCGTCGTTGTCGAGTTTTTGTTGATAGAAACTATGTGCGATATAATTAAAACGTTGAAATGTTTGTATAATACCACTCACATCTTCTTTATCAACCTTTAACGTAACTACTAGTTTTGTAGAATCTTGACTAGAGCTTACGTAAGAGCTAAGTATATGTGCATCATTTGATTCTACGATTCTTGCAATTTCAGATAAAGAGTAATTATGTTGAGCTACTTCTAGCACAATAATAGAACCAGGGCTCGCTAAAGCTGTAATCTCAGCAAAATAATTAATCATGGTATTGATGGAAATCATACCAATATAATTTTCCTTATCGTCGAGCACGGGAACAACAGTGAGTTTCTGATCGGCCATAAGCTTCATAGCATCATAGATATGTTGCCAACCATGAATATATGCTTGATGTAAACTCAAGGCGTGACTTCCTATTGGCTCTCCAGGATTCTCCATCTCAATAATATCGTCTTCAGATAATAGTCCTAAAAATTGCACATTGTTTACAATGGGTAAATGAGACACTTTGAAATCCGACATCAATACCAATGCCCTGTCTCCTGTATCAGAAGTTTTCAAGGGTGGAATTAAATCGTTTATTAGTTCAGCGCTTAACATAGTGTTGTTGTTTTCAGTGAAACAACATATTTATTTTTGATAAAGTTTATCTAAAAATTTATCTAAGATTTCATTGAATTCTTCTGGGCGTTCCATCATTGCAGCGTGTCCACATTTATCAATGTAGGTTAGCTCTGAATTAGGGAATAAACTGTGAAACTCTTCCGCTGCTTCTGGTGGAGTAATGGTATCATTCTTCCCCCAAATTAACGAAACTGGTATAGTAATTTTAGGTATTTCTTTTCTTAGATTATGTCTGATTGCCGATTTAGCCATCGATAATATCCTAAGAATTTTACTTCTATTATTAACTATTTCAAACACCTCATCAACCAACTCTTTAGTGGCTGTTTTGGGATCATAAAAGGTATATTCTACTCTTTCTCTGATATAATTATAATCTTCTCTTCTAGGATAAGTTCCACCCATACCTTCTTCGTATAAGCCAGAACTACCAGTTAACATCATTGAATGTACTCTTTCTGGGTGAGTAAGGGTATATACTAATGCCACATGACCACCTAGTGAATTACCGAGCAGGGTTACTTTATCGTATTTTTTATATTCAACAAACTTATGAATGAATTTTGCTAGGGCGTCTACATTAGCACCTAGTAATGGCAAGTCATAGATTGGCATCAAAGGAATAACCACTTTGTATTTTGGTGAAAATTTAGCACATACATACTCCCAATTACTCAAGGCTCCAAAAAGGCCATGCAATAATAAAAGTACGGGCCCTTCTCCCTCCTCTACAAAGCTAAATCCATTATCTTTCTTTACGGTCAAACCCATGATTTGATTCTTATTTCTGCTAAAATATAAAATTTCATATGCAGAATCTTAATTTAATAGATATAAAAATAGATTTTTTTCAACAAAATGCACTAAAATCCTTAATTGTCTGAAAATGAGCCAGCCAATTTCTTATAATTTGAGGACCATTTTCAGACATTATAGATTCGGGATGAAATTGAACTGCCCAAATCAATTTATTCTGATGTGCAAAAGCCATTAATTCCTGATCTTCAGTATGAGCAGTAGCGATTAATTCCTCTGGTAAACTCTCTACTACTAAAGAGTGATACCTCATCATCTCCGCATCATTAGGAACATTATTGAACATCGGATGATTATAATGTTTTAGTAATGATGTTTTTCCGTGCATAGGTTTCAATGCTCTTACTAGCTTGGCGCCATAGTGCAAAGCTATGGCTTGATGTCCGAGGCAAACTCCTAACATTGGTACCTTATCAACATAATAATCGATAAGCTGCATTAAAATACCAGACTGCTCGGGGCGACCAGGACCTGGTGAAATAAGAATAGCTTGAGGGTTAAATTGAATGATCTCTTCTAAAGTATATTCATCGTTCCTTACCACTTTAACTTCCAGATTTAGTTGCTTAATTAAATCTAACAGGTTATAAGTAAAGGAGTCGTAATTATCGAAGAGTAAAATCACTACTTAAGTACTTGTTTTACCATATCGGCAATAGATTTACCATCCGATTTACCTTGTAAAGCTTTATTTGCAGCACCTATTACTTTTCCCATTTCTTTAGGGTCTGTAACTCCTAAATCAGCTATAATTTTCTCAATTGCTTGTTTAAGCTCATCAGAACTTAATTGCTTCGGCATAAATTCTTCCATCACTGCTAATTCATCTTCTTCAATTTTTGCCAAATCTGCACGATTTTGTTGCTTATAAATTTCTATAGAATCTTTACGCTGCTTTATTTGCTTTTGAATTGCTTTAAGTTCTACTTCTTCGCTTAGTTCTTCTCCAACACCTTTCTCGGTTTTAGCCAATAATAGTGCAGCTTTAATTGCGCGTAAACCACGTAAACGAGCTTCTTGCTTTGCAAGCATCGCTTGTTTTATTTCTGTATCTATTTTTGTAATGAGTGACATGTTTAATTGTAAATTGTAAATTGTAAATTGTAAATTGTAAATTATGAGTTATTAATTATCATTTCTATGTATTTGCGTAGCGTTTGCTTGGGCTGTGGGCATTAGTAACAAATCGTTGATGTTAACATGAGACGGCCTGCTAGCACAAAAGTAAATAACTTCAGCGACATCTTCAGGGTGTAAAGGCTCGAAACCATTGTAAACCTTTTTTGCTCTATCTACATCTCCTTTAAAACGTACAATTGAGAATTCTGTTTCAACTGCGCCAGGATGTACAGCAGTTACCTTTATTCCATACTTAAGTAAATCTATTCTCATCGATTTGCTTAATGAATCTACAGCTGCTTTAGTAGAACAATACACATTTCCATTAGCATAACTTTCTTTGCCTGCAATAGAACCTATATTAATGATATGTCCACTATTATTTCTAATCATCCAATTTGAAATTACTTTAGAGACATATAACAATCCTTTAACATTAGTATCAATCATCGTCTCCCAATCAGTAACCGATCCTTCGTAAAACGGTTCTAGCCCCAATGAAAGCCCAGCATTGTTAATTAGTACATCAATAGATTTCCATTCATTGGGTAAGTTTTGGAGTTGAGAATTTACCATCTCTTTATCACATACATCCATCTCTACTGTATATACATGAACAGAATATAAATCCTCTAAAATATTTTTCAGATTATTCAATCGATCTACTCTTCTTCCTGAAATTATAATACGATAATTCTGTTTTGCAAAAACATGTGCACATGCTTCGCCTATACCAGAAGTAGCTCCTGTGATAAGTACTGTTTTAATTTCCGACATAGTATATTATTCGAAATAAAAGGTAAGACATACAGCTCTAGAAAATAATTGATCCAAGGGACGAGAATAAATATGTCCTTCTTTTTTCAATATATTTTTAGTTCCATAAGAAAATTTAAACTCGGGTGTAAATTTAAAATATTGATAATATAAATCCCAACCAAAACCCCATTCATAGGATAGGTCCATGTTTTGTAATTTCACTTTTCTGGTAGACTCATCAAAGATATCCTCCCCTTTTTCAATTTTCTTTTGAGAAATAATATCATAAGAAAACTTAACTCCACCTAAAACATAAAAGCCAACATTTCTATGCCTAATGCTTCTTAATTTAAAACCAAGCGGTACATCAATATAAGTAGATTCTATACTTCTTATTGCATTCTTTCTAGGATCTGCAAAGGTGTATTCTATTTGTCGATCAACAAAAGATAAATTTGGTGTGAACCGTAAATCTACATACCTCCATAATAAAACATTGGTTACAATACCGATATGAAAACCTGGACCAGAAACTGGCTTCATTTGGAACAGGGTATCAGAAGTGTAGAATTCTTTTTTAGGAAAAACTTTTAGATCGCTGCTTTTAAACCCAATTAAAAAACCGAACCTTAATTTCTGACGATCATAGGAAGGTAAATTTATCTGTGCATTAGCATAGCTAAAGCACATTAATAAAATAATAGATATGTAAATAACTTTCTTCACTATTTTATACCTGTATAAATACTGCAAATACCAAAACCTAAGACCAATTGCTTAGTGTTTTTAAATCCTACCCCATTCATTCTATCTAAAAAATCTTGCCCATCAGGAAATGCTTTCACCGATTCTGGTAAATAGGTATAAGCTTTAGGATCATTTGAAAATAATTTCCCAAACATGGGTAATATTTTAAACGAATAAAAATTATAAAATTGTTTAACAGGGAACTTTTTAGGGTTAGAAAATTCTAAAACCACTAGTTTACCATTCGTTTTTAACACTCTATGGATATCAGATAAGCCTTTGTCAAGATTTTCAAAGTTTCTCACACCAAAGCTAACGGTTGCAGCATCAAAGGTATTGTCGTCGAATAATAATTTTTCTGAATCCCCTAGTTGTACTTCAAAACGATGAGATTCATTACGTTTATTTATTTTTTCATTGGCAATGGCCAACATCCCCTCCGAGATATCAACACCAATAATTTTATCAGGATTTAAACTTAAGGCTTCAAAAGCAAAATCTCCTGTGCCAGTAGCAATATCTAATATGTATTTAGGTTTTAACTCCTTAAGCTCTTTAATTGCTTTCTTTCTCCATATAATATCTATCCCTAGAGATAGAAAATGATTTAAAAAATCGTAGGTTTTAGCAATATTGTTAAACATACTTGCTACCTGCTCTTTTTTAGAATCGTTTTGATTATACGGTTTTACATTGGTTCCCATGGCTGGCGAAGTTAAGAAATCTAATTGTTAATGCCGATATTCGCATTTAAACTTATTGAAAAATGAACATAATTTTATTACATGGTGCAATAGGCACTAAAAAACAAATGAGCTCCATAAAGGATGCATTATCTACTGAACATCAAGTACATGCTTTCGATTTTCCAGGGCATGGTGAACATCCAGAGATGGAACAAGGATTTAGTATAGAAGTTTTCGAAAACTGGGTAAAAGATGCCATTCATTCTCTAGAGGGTGATGTTGCTATATTAGGCTATAGTTTAGGGGGGTATGTAGGACTACGATTAGCGGCGCAATTACCAGACAAGGTGAAGGCTGTAATGACTTTTGGAACAATATTCAATTGGCATCCAGAACAAGCTACAAAACAGATTGGGATGATTAATCCTGAAAAAATAAAAGAGAAAGTTCCAACATTTGCAGCAATCTTGGAAGAAACTCATGGAGATAAGTGGATGAAAGTTTTATATCATACACATCATCTTTTAGAAAAGTTAGGTGCAAAACCATTATTAACAGAGGAAAATTTATCCCAAATTACTTGCCCTTGTATAATTTCTGTTGGCGACAGAGATGCACTTGTGACCGTTGAGGAAAGCTATGCTACTTATAAATTAATCCCTAACGCTGCATTTACTGTTTATGCTAATACTGGGCATCCTATTGAAAAAGCACCTTTAGAAAAAATAAAAAGAGACTTCTCCGACTTACTTACAAAATGTATTAGTAAGTAGAAGAAGTCTCTTCTATAATTTTTTTAGCAATTAGTATTAATTCATTTTCACAACTCTTTTAGTTGTTGTTTTTTCACTAGAAAGAATTTTAATAAAATAAATACCGTTAGCGTAACTTGATAAATCAAACTGATAATTCAATTCTTCATTAGTTTTCATTATGCTATTATTCATTAATATTCTACCTAGTTCATCAACAACTTGAAGAGTTGTTTCACCTGTATACTCATCTTTTATTTGAACATTAAATACATTAGAAGAAGGGTTAGGGAAAATATCAATTGAAGTAAACTCTTTATTTTGATTAATTCCTACTGTAAAGGCAAACTCTAGTGTATTAGAATATGATGAATATCCGAATGCATTAACAGCTCTTACTCGATATGCATAAGTAGTACCATCAACTAAATTTGTTGCAATGAAAACTGTAGTGTTAGCTCCTAAACTTGAAGCTACTTCAGTAAATGTAGTATCGGTACCTACTTTTCTTTCTACTCTATATCCATTTTCATTAGTTGCATTATCTGTCCATTTTAAAGTTGCACTAGATGCTGTTTGAGACAACTTAGTTAAATTAGTTGGAGCTGATGGCAAACTACCTGTGGTAAAGCCTACGAATTTTAATGCTGGACCATCACCACAATTATTTGTTCCATATATCCTAGCAAATAATTGAGTTGAAAATGGGATGGCTTTTGGCGCGAAACTACTGCTTGTATTTCCTAAAATTATTGTATCTAAAACTATAGCATTAAAATTAGAATCTGTAGCAATTTCAATTTTGTATCCAGTAGCGTTAGTTGCGGTGTTCCATGTAAATGGAGTATTTGGATTGACATTAATTTGACCATTAGCTGGGGAAGTAAATCCTACGGCAATTGTTACAGGGGCTAAAACAGTAAAGCTAGAAGATACTGATCTCACTTTCACACCTGAGGTGCCAACAAAGGTGATATTTTTAGAACCCAACGTTAAACCAGCTGTAGTCACTTTTGCTATTATGGTTTCACCTGGTAATACAGATGCTTTGCTGAAACTTACACTTGCACCTGCAGGAACATTTGTTGCAGAAGGAATGATAGGATCTGTAAATCCTAAAATAGAATTGAACGATAAATCAAAATATGCTGTATCAGGAGGGCAAACTCCAGATGGAACTGTATTTACTGCAGAAGCTGTAAAGTCGGGACTTGTAGGAGTAAGTACTCTTAACGCAGCATTACTGATATCGAAAAATATATTTCCCAAAGCTTGAATTTTTATACGAGCAGTATTTGTAATATTATTAGGAATAACAACTGCTTCCGAACCATCATTTTCTGTACTATCACTAATTACAATTGGGAAAGTTAATCCTCCATCTGTTGATAATAATATTCTCACATAACTACAATTAACAGGTGCTGTATTGGTATTAGCAACATTCCATGTTATGGTTTCTGTTGAACCAATGTATACAGTATCTATAACATTAAAACTTGATATATTAAAAGGACCAGCCGCAGCGCTTACTGTTATGGTCATTTCGTCTTTACCAGTAGCTCCAGCCATAGCTTTATTATCTCTCGCGGTAAGTCTAAATTTCATAGATCTTCCGTAATTAGGTAAACGCTCGCCTTTAATTTGAGTATTTGTTAGGATATCATTCAACTTAGGGAAAGTACGTACAGGTTGACTTGTTGGTGGGAAAAATCTAAATAAAGGAGAATTTCCTGTGGTTGTATTAGGTGCACCACCTGGACCTAAATCCATTTGCTCCCAGCTATATTTTAACTCATCACCATCTGGATCTGTAGCTGAACCTACCAATGTAAATGGAGTACTAATCGGAATAGTGTAATTAGCACCTGCGTTTACTACTGGAGGATTATTGGTTGTTACCGTTTTTACTGGGCAATTATTTCCTTGCCCTGAATTAATAAATGCATTTATCTCATCTAAACTAATAGCATGAAAATAAGGATCAGAATGGGCAGCTAAATCGTCGGCACCACATATACCTGCATAGGCCATAATCGTTGTACCACTTCCTGGTTCGTATGCAGTTGCTCCACTTCTATTACCTCCACCACATGCACCTGTTACCGAATTGAAGGTATGATTACCCGCAAATTGATGTCCCATTTCATGGGCTACATAGTCGATATCAAAACCATCACCTACTGGAGACGGAGACCCTGTTACTCCTTCGGCTTTAGAGCTAGTACATACTACCCCTAAACCTGCAATACCTCCACCACCAGTACTAAATACGTGTCCAATATCATAATTTGCTGAACCTATTCTTGCATTAACTGTATTTTGGTTTTGCGAAAGCATCGCACCACCATCATTATTCGAATATGGATCAGAAGAACCTGGTAAAAATATTAGTGTATCGTTATTATCTACTAAGTTCATGTGTACTGCGACATCAGTTTCATAAACACCATTAACACGATTCATTGAAGTAACCATTTTAGCGAGCACTTGCTCTTTAGTAGGATTTCCTGAACCAGTAGCAGCAGAAGAGTATTCTACTGTACAAGCTAATGCTAAGCGATATGTTCTTAACTGTACAACAGCAGAACCACCTCTTTGATAGTAAGCATCTAATCTAGCTCTGGTCTCTTCTTGGAATTTTTCGTCTGATACCGTGCTACAGTTAAACGTATTTGCCCATGAGGGTAAATCTTTTCTGTAATAACTTATGTATGTTGTGGTTGTATAATTTGAAACTGGATCAATAAAATATCTACCGTCTTCAGATAATACCATTGCGTGGAAACCATAAGGGCCAATATCGATTTTAACGATATTAGATGGGTTTTCTACCCCAGTACCTGTAAATGTTTTTATGTTAGCATATTTTGCTGCTAAGCCAGATTCCATCATGGGAGTTTCTACTATATTGAATCTCTCAAATGATCCATATGGCATTGGAATTTCAATTTCTGTAGAGCTTGATTTTAATGAATAAATTGATTCGGCAAGTGGAGCTGCTAATAACTTCCCTTTCATTGCTTCATAATTCAGCTCTAATGTCCTAAATTTTTCAGGATATACCTTTGAGGGACTAAGCATTTTGCTTGCACTAGTTGAAGAAATATCGCTCCAATTATTATTGCTCGCATAAGTATTTGTGTAAATACCAACAAGGGCTACACAAACTAAAGTGGCTTTATTAATGTATTTTTTAAACATCTTTAATTAATTAATATGCTAATATAGCTGATTTCAAGCTCCTCAGAGCAATAATCGTGACAAAAAAGTAAAGCCCTATTGAAAGGGCTTTTAAAAGATTATTTTCTAGAAATTATGAACAGCTATAGGAATTATTTCTAATAGGCTTCTTTTTCTTTATTAGGATTGTATTTGAATTCGTACATTTTAATAAATGCTTTCCCTAAACGAGTAGCTAAATTGGGTTCGTAGGTAGCTCCTTTGTCGAATGCAACCATAGTATTGTATTGAATAATACTTTCTTTTTTTTTTGTACTTGCAGTTGAGTACTGTAAATCGAATGGTTTTTCTAAGGTTTTAGGGAATAACAATACCCTCTTGGTACTTTCTACAGTATTTGTTCTTTTAACATCTATCAAGGTAAAATTTATAGTAATACTCTGTAATTGATCCTTATAACATAATGATGTAGGTTCCGATTTCAAATGTAAAATCAAATTATCATTCTGGTCAAAAGAAGCTGCAGTAACCTGATATTCACAATTATTTTTATTAGGGCTATTTGATGAGAAATAGATAATGGGTTTATATTTCAATATCTTCTCTATAATCCATGTTTTTGTTTCCTCTAAAGTCGGTTCTTTAACAGGTTCCACTACTGGAGGAGGGGGAGGAACAGGTTTTGGTGCTACTTTTTTAACTGGTTTTTTACGTGCTTTGTTCGGCACCTGTGCAAAAGAGTATTCAGCTGATAAGGCTGTAAGAGCTAACACAAATAGTATGACTAATTTTTTCATCTTAATAAGCTAATAATTCATTTACGGCTATGGTCACTTTTTCTGCATTCGGAATCATGGTATGTTCTAACGTTGAGTTCAACGGTATAGCTGGTAATACTTCAGAACCAACAACCTGTACTGGAGCATCTAAATATTGAAAACAAGCAGAAGATATTCTTCCTGCTAAAGCTTGTGCAAATGAATTATGTACAGGTTCTTCTGTGAGCACAATACATCTGCCATTTTTCTTAACGGAATTAAATACTAATTCAGTATCTACTGGATGTATACTTCTTAAATCGATAATTTCTACCTGATTTTTCATAAAGCGGGTCGCATTCTTAGCCCAATAAACACCCATACCATATGTAATAATGGTTAATGTTTGTTTATGCTCTTCAGTATTCGATTCTTGAACAATCCTTCCCTTACCAATTGGGATGATATAATCCTCATCGGGTTCAATTGTTTTTGCATCCTCTGTACCTTTTATTTTCGACCAGTATAATCCTTTATGTTCAAGCATAATTACAGGGTTTGGATCATAATAAGCTGCTTTCATCAAACCTTTTAAATCGGCACCTGTAGATGGATAACATATTTTTATACCTCGAATATTTGCTAATACCGATTCTACCGATGAAGAATGGTAAGGACCTCCGCTACCATATGCTCCAATAGGAACTCTGATAATTGCACTCACTGGCCATTTGCCATTAGATAAATAACAAGACCTTGCAACCTCTGTGAAAAGTTGATTTAAACCTGGCCAGATATAGTCTGCAAATTGAACCTCAACAATTGGCTTTAATCCCACTGCCGACATACCCACTGTACTTCCAATAATAAATGCTTCTTGTATCGGTGTGTTAAATACTCTGTGAGAACCAAATTTATTAGCTAAGGTAGCGGCCTCTCTAAATACACCGCCCAAACGTGCTCCCACATCTTGTCCGTATAATAAACATTCAGGATGTTTCTCCATTAATTCTTTTACTGCAAATAATGCAGAATCTACCATTACGGTAGCTTCTTTACCCACTGGTGCTCGTACTCCTTTTTCTTCTGTAACTGAAGTTGGAGCAAAATCGTGCTTAAATAAATCTTCTGGTTTAGGATCCTCAGCTAAAAGTGCACGGTCGTATTGCACTTGCACTTCTTTTTGAACTTTGATATTTAGTGTATCTAAAATCAACTCTTCAATACCAATATCAATTAATTGTTTTTTAAATTTTGGGAATGGATCTCTTAAAGCTGCTTCTTCTAAATCATCTCTATACCATTCTTTTCTAACACCTGATGTATGGTGATTTAACAAAGGTACTTTTGCGTGTATTAAAAAAGGACGACGCTCTTTTCTAACCAAGCTTATTACTTCTTCAATAGTTTTGTACGATTGTATAAAATCTGTACCATCGATTGAACGAACTTCTAATCCTTTAAAACCTTGAGCATATTCGTTAGCATCCATTGCACGAATCTCTTTCGCATTGGCAGAAATATCCCATTCATTATCCTGTACTAAATAGATAATTGGTAATTTCTTCAACACTGCCATCTGAAATGCTTCGGAAACTTCACCCTCTGTGATACATGCATCACCTAATGAACATACTACTACAGGTGCATGCTCATCAACATGTGATAAGCCTGTATTTTCTTTGTACTGAATCCCTAATGCAATACCTGTTGTTGGTATCGCTTGCATACCTGTTGCCGACGATTGATGAGGAATTTTGGGCATATCAGGGCGGTTCAAACTAGGGTGAGAATAATAAGTTCTACCACCAGAAAAAGGGTCATCGCGTTTAGCCAACAATTGTAACATCAGTTCATAGGGTTTCATCCCTATTCCCAATAAAATTGAGTCATCACGATAATATGCTGATAAATAATCTTGAGCTTTTAATTGTAGACCCATTGCCAGCTGAACAGCTTCATGGCCTCTAGAAGTTGCATGTACGTATTTTGCTGTAACTTCTTTATTCGCTTCGTATAATTCTGTTAATGCCTTTGCAGTACACATTAACTCCCACGCTTTCAATAATATCTCCTCAGAAATCTGAGGTTCTTTTACTGTTTTATCTTTAATTGCCATATTTTGGTAAAAGGAACAAAGATAGTAAAAAATGGTAACTAGTGACTGGTGACTAGTGACTGGTACGAACTACGAGTTACGAACTACGAGGTACGAGCTACGAATTCCCCTTAAACTTATTAATGGCATTAACAGTAAAATCCGAAAGCACTAATTTACCACTCATTTCTGCACGTTCAATCAATAAAGTATCCCAATGATCTGTTCCTTGCCATGCCGCTTTTTTCAATAACATCATGGCTTCTGGATTAGAATTTGACAATTTATGAGCTAATTGATGTACTGCGTTATCAAGTTCGTGTACATCATCAAATATTTCTGCATACAATCCTTTTTGCATCGCCCAAGTTGCCGATTGCCATTCTGAGGCATTAATTGCCAGTTGACAAAACGCCGAAGATCCTATTTTTCTTTCTACTGCAGGACCAACAACAAAGGGTCCTATACCAACTGCTAATTCGCTCAATTTGACAGCAGCAGAGCTCATCGCTAATGTGTAATCTGCAGCTGAAGCTAAACCTACCCCTCCGCCTACAGCCTTCCCTTGCACCCTAGCAATAACAAATTTAGGTGCTTTTCTCATGGCATTGATTACTCCTGCAAACCCAGAGAAGAATTTTTTACCAGTTTCTAAATCTTTAATTGAAATTAATTCATCAAAGCTTGCGCCTGCACAAAATGCCTTTGCACCTTCACTCTGCAAAACAATCACTTTCGCCATCTCGTTATTGCCTAACGCTTCAATTTCTGCAGCTAATTTTCTGAGTATTTCTCCTGGTAATGAATTGCTTTGTGGATGAAAGAAAGTAACTGTTGCTATTCCATCGTTAATGTGAGATTTTACGTAAGCTTCCATATTATGAGATGTGAGATGTGAGATATGAGTTATTAGATTTGAGACAAATATATAAATTATCTTCATTCCCATCTCACATCTCATATCTAACATCTCATATCTAAAAAGTAATTCTATAAAGTGGCACTGGGAAAAATCCTTGCTGATACTCTGTTGTTATACTATTGCTTTCTGGATTATAACTTTGTCTGAAGATATTTTTCTGATTCGTTATGTTTTGAAAATCTATAGCAAATTCTGAAGTATATTTTTTGTGCTCTTGTCTGTATGAAATTTTAAAGTCTGTTCTGAAGTACGGATCTTGTAATTCTGAATATGCCCTACTCTCATCATATACTGCTTCCTTTCGCACCGATGATGCAGCAAAATCTATTGGCGTTAAATACCTTCCGCCTGATTGTGTTACTTTTAAATTTATCGCTAATACATTTCCTTTTTTACCTAACTTAAATTCTTTACCTACTAATGCATTTAATACATATTTGGTGTTAAATGCCGTGTTTCTTTCTATCCCATCGCTTCCTTTATATTTTGAATCAAATAATGAGGTAGTAAGTAAATAATAGAATCCATTATGATAAAATCTTTCCAACGTAAGTTCCATTCCGTAATTTGTTGCTGTACCATCGTTCACCAAACTGTCTACGTTTGTAGGTCCAAAATCAGCACCAGTATTTACTGCCGAAAAGGAACTTATATTTTGAGTGATTGGAATGTTGTAAAGTGATTGATAATAGGTTTCAATTTTAATTCGAGTATGCTCTGTAATTGACAAATCGTAAGCGAGTACATAGTGGTTACTGTAACTAAAATCTACTTTACTATTCGTATACACAACGCCTGTTGGTGTTGGCGTAATTACATAATAAGTATATATGTTTTGTGCTTGTGCATGTAATCCATAAGCTAAACTTAGAGATGACCTAGCACCCATCAAATACTTAAGTCCTAACCTTGGTTCTATTGATGTGGCCTCAGATAAATTGTGATACTGACTATGTAGCCCTGTATTCAACGATAGTTTTTCGTTAAAACGATGTTTCCATTGTGCATACGCCTGGAACATATAGATATCATCTTTTATATTAACATTTTCCTTTTTAGGTGAGCCTACATAAATTTTAGCATTATATAAATCGAAATTTGTTAACTCATTAATAAAGCCAACCTGAACTGTATTCTTTGCATTAATTTTATGAGAGGCAATTCCATTAAAACTCAATTTCGCTGTTTTGAAATTTGCTTCAGCAGAAGGAAATTCTTCTCTTGTGATGTAACTAATAGAATCCCCTTTAAAATCTTCATTAGTAGTAGAGAAACCAGCAGTTAATTTCAGATTTGTTTTTGTATTAAACTGATGATTCATAGTAATACCAGTAATACTTGTTGCATATTTTACTTTAGTATTTGTATTAGCACTATTATATAAATCGGGCTTAGTGGTATCTACTTCATTTCCTAAAAAATCTACTTTACTAGTACCTGCAATTCCGAAAACGGTTAAACTCGTTTTCTTATTGAGTGGCACAAAGACTTTGTAATTTATATCCTGATAGTAAGGCACAGCAGTACCTGTTCCAAAGTTTATTCCTAATGCACTAAATACACCAAGAGTAGAATATCTATAATTAACTAAATATGATGCTTTCGATTTTTTACTGAAAGGGCCTTCTGCACCAAATTCAAATCCATTAAATCCGATTTGACCAACAAACTCAGGTTTATCGGAATTCCCATTTCTTAATTTTAAATCAAAAACTCCTGCGGTTGCATTTCCATATTGAGCAGGGAAAGCTCCAGTCATGAAATCCGACTTATCAAGATTATTATTATTCAACATACTTACCGGTCCACCAGTACTTGCTAAAGCTCCGAAATGATTAGGGTTCGGAATATTTAGTCCTTCCATTTGCCACAACATCCCTTGAGGTGAATTACCTCTCACTACAATATCGTTCCTTGAATCGTTTGCTCCAACAACCCCTGCAAAATTAGCAGCCATACGCGATGGGTCTCCCAATGCACCCGCATATTTTTTTGTGTCTTCTAAATTAAATGAGCGAGAACTTACCGTACTCATTTCGTTATTTGTTGAAATTTTATCGGTGCCTTTTTTATATACAACCTCAACTTCATTAATGCGATTCACTTTTTCTACTAGTGCTATATTCAATTCTACCTCTTTACCAGTAGTTACTAATATGTTGCTGAGTGTTTGTTCTTCATAACCTAAAAAGGACACTTTGAAAGAATGACGTCCTAAAGGTATTTTGGTTAATTTAAAATTACCATTTGCATCACTTGTGGTTCCTATTAGAGGATCTGAGTGAAGTAAAACTATGTTTACACCAGGGAGTGGACTTCTAGAAGCCTCATCCACAATTTTACCTTTTACAGTCTGACTTGATTGAGCCCAAGTAAAACTATTTATAAGAAGTAGATAAAAAGAAAAAAGTAATAGTTTAGTTTTCATACCTAATTGTATTTGAAGCAAAGATGCTTCAAATAACTTATTACTTTCATTGATTCAAATCAATAACTTGGTAACAATTTTATTTCTTGATTCAAATCAATACTAAGCAGGTACTGCTAATCTTTTACGAATACGGCTCAAAGCCTCAGGTGTGACCCCTAAATAGGAAGCAATCATATATTGTGGGACTCTTTGAATAAGATCAGGTCTTTTTTTAGAGAATTCGAGATACCTTTCTTCTGGACTTTCAAATAATAATGAACTATTCCTCAAGCAGAGCTGAGTAAATAAATATTCGGCAATTAACCGTCCAAATCTTTGGAAATTATTTACTCTTTCATAGAGCATTTGAACGGTATTATAATCTAACAACACTAATTCACACTCTTCAATCGCTTCTATATATAATCGCCCTGGTTGTTGTGAAATGAAACTAGAATAATCGGATAGGTATTGATTTTCTGAGAAAAAAGCTTCAATGTACTCTTTCCCTTCTTTGTAATGATATGATTTTAAAAGTCCTTTATTACAAAATGTCACATCATTACATATCTCCCCTTCCGATTGAAGCTTATCCCCTTTATTCAGATATTTTATTCTAAAATTTGGTTCAAGTAAATTCCATTCCTCTGGTGTTAAAGGAACCATTTCTTCGTAATATTTTTTTACTTGATTAAGCATGCTTTTAGCTAAAATTTTATAACACCATTTTCAACTCTTAGTTTTCTTGATTACGTTTTTTTACCATTGTTAAAATGGTAGCAATGGCTACAGTTTCACCTGATTCATCATAAACATCAACCAAAAACTTTACTATACCTTTTGCAACATCATCATCCGAACGTTTTTCTTGATCTACTTTTTCTTTAACTGTTAGTCTAACACCTATAGTCATGCCAGGATATACTGGTTTAGTAAATCTACATTCTTCTAATCCGTAATTCAATAATACTGGACCTTTCTTAGCATCTACAAACAATCCTGCTGCAGCCGATAACACAAAATATCCATGAGCTACTCTTCCTTCGAAAATAGTACCATCTAAAGACGTAGCATCGGTATGTGCATAAAAATGATCCCAACTCACATTGGAGAAGTTTACGATATCTGCTTCCGTAACTGTTCTTTTTGCGGTAATAACTGTTTCTCCAATTTCAATATCTTCAAAATGTTTTCTGAATACATGAACATCTTTTTCTGTTTGATATCCTCCATATTGATATTGATTAGTTACTGCTGTTAATGTTGTTGGTGAACCTTGTATTGCTGTACGTTGCATATAATGCATCACTCCTCGTTTACCACCCATTTCCTCACCACCACCTGCTCTACCTGGCCCACCATGAGTAAGCATAGGCATCGGCGAACCATGTCCGGTACTTTCTTTCGCACAATCAGCATTTAAGATGAGTATCCTTCCATGATGAGATGCTGCACCAATAACAAAATCTCTTGCTACTTTGTCGTCTGCAGTAACAATAGAGCAAACCAAAGAACCTTTACCGAGTTTGGTTAATTCAATAGCCTCCTCAAGTGTATTGTATGGAAGAATCGTACTAACTGGACCAAAAGCTTCTATATTATGGCAATCGAGTTTATTAAAAGGGTCTTTATTTAAAAATAAAATTGGCGACATAAAAGAACCCTTAGTAGAATCTGCTCCTAGTACATCAACCTTATCTATACTTCCAAAAACAATCTCTTGAGATTTCATCAAGAGCTTAACATTTTCTATTACATCGTGCAACTGATCTTTACCCGCTAGAGCTCCCATTCTCACTCCATCCACATTAGGATCTCCAATAGCAGTTTTTGCTAATCTTTTACCTACTTCTATTTGTACATCCTCAACGAAATTGGCAGGCACGATAATTCTTCTTACTGCTGTACATTTTTGTCCAGCTTTAATCGTAATTTCTTTACAAACTTCTTTAACAAATAATTCAAACTCTGGAGTACCAGGTTTTGCATCTGGGCCCAACACACTAGCATTAAGAGAATCTGCTTCTAAGTTAAATGGTACAGATTCGGAAATCACTCTAGGATGAGCTTTTAATTTCATTCCTGTTGAAGCAGATCCTGTAAAAGTAACCACATCTTGATTGGTAACAGATTCTAAAATTCCATTTGCAGAACCACATATAAGTTGCAAAGCACCTTCGGGTAATATTTTTGATTTTATAATTTCTTTTACCACTACTTCAGTTAAGAAGGAAGTAACAGTAGCTGGTTTAACAACTGCGGGAACACCTGCCAAAAAATTTACAGCAACTTTTTCTAACATGCCCCAAACTGGAAAGTTATATGCGTTGATATGTATGGCTACACCTTCTTTAGGCACACAAATATGATGTCCGATAAACGTTCCATTCTTAGATAATTTTGCAGCATCCCCATCCACATAATAGGTTTCATCGGGGAATTGTCGGCGTAAACTTGCATAAGCAAATAGATTACCAATACCACCTTCGATATCAATCCAGCTATCTATACGAGTTGCGCCAGTTGCCCAACTCACCTTGTAAAATTCTTCTTTCTTTTCCATAAGATATAATGCTAATGCTTTAAGCATTCTTCCTCTCTCATGAAAAGTCATTTTTCGCAATGCAGGTCCGCCAACTTTTCTTGCATAGTCTAGCATGATAGAAAAATCTAAGCCAGAACTATCTGCTTCAAAAATAGCTTCACCTGTAATTGAATTATATAATGTAGTTGCCTTTCCTGTTCCTTCAACCCATTTTCCTGCTGCGTAGTTTTGTAGTTTTTGCATCAAAATAAATTTTAATATTACGGTAATTGAATAGTGCCACTTCTAGTATTCCAAATCACGAACTCTGCTTTGTAAAGTCCTGCTTTTATTGAAGGGTCTTCATTAATTCTGTTTTTCACTTCTTCCATTTCAGCTATAGAGAATAAAACTAATCCTGTTACATCGTTTTGTCCTTTAACTTCTCCATTCATAGCAATAATTCCTTCCTCTTGAAATGTATTTATAAACGCGAGATGCTCTTGATGTAATTTCTTAGCCTCTTTAGCCAGTTTTGCTTTATTGGGGCCTACTTTATAAATCACCATCACATAATCTTTCATCTCTGCTTCCGCATTTTGCTTAACTTCTTGTAACTGTCTGCTTGCACCCGATTGTGCATTTGAGTTGCTGTATGCTAATACTAAAACAACTGCCATCAATAATATTCTTCTCATGTTTTTCATTTTATTTTTTATTTTTTTTTCCAAGTTAAATAAATATCTTGTTGCTTAGGTCTATTCTCTTCTATTTCTCTTAAAGGCTCTGTAACTTTAAGCGACTCGAAACAATCTGCAGGCAATTGCTGGTATAGCGCTGTTCCTTTTGTTTTCCATTCAATCATTTCATCACTTACCTCTTTAATAACTTTAGCAGGATTACCCACTACAATTTTTCGATTAGGAATAATGGTTTCGGCTGGTACAAAACTTAATGCGCCAACAATACACTCATCTCCTATTTGTACATCATCCATAATCACTGCATTCATTCCTATCATCGAATTTCTGCCGATAGTTGCTCCATGTATAATAGCTCCATGTCCGATATGTGCCGACTCTTTCAAAAGCACAGTCGTTCCTGGAAACATGTGTATAGTGCAATTCTCTTGCACATTACATCCATCTTCAATTATTATCTGACCCCAGTCGCCGCGAATTGCAGCACCCGGACCGATATACACATTTTTACCAATAATTACATTACCAGTAACTGCTGCTTGTGGATGAACAAACGACGATTCGTGTATTACTGGTATATATCCTTGAAATTCGTAAATCATGCTTTTTCTATAATCACTGCAAATCCTTGTCCTACTCCGATACACATAGTTACCAAAGCATACTTTTTATTTTGTTCGTGTAACTCTATTGCTGCTGAAAGTAAAATTCTGGCTCCCGACATTCCTAGAGGATGACCAAGTGCTATAGCTCCTCCATTCGGATTTATTCTTGCATCATCATCTTTCAATCCCCAAGAACGTATGCATGCCAAGCTTTGCGCTGCAAATGCTTCGTTAAGTTCAATAACATCCATATCATTCATGGTTAAACCAGCTTTAGCTAATGCTTTATTAGCGGCTTCTACCGGACCAATCCCCATAATGCGTGGAGCTACTCCAGCAGCACCCATAGCTACAATTTTTGCTAATGGTTTTAAATTATATTTTTTTAATGCAAGCTCTGATGCAAATAATAAAGCTGCAGCTCCATCATTTAATCCAGATGCATTTCCTGCAGTAACTGTTCCATTTTTTCTGAAAGAGGGACGTAAGTTCGCCAATCCTTCTAATGTTGTTTTAGGTTTGATGAATTCATCGTTTGAAAATAAAATAGGATCGGCTTTTCTTTGAGGAATAGATATTGGCGCAATCTCTTTTGCAAAACGACCTCTTTCTCTTGCAGCTGTTGCTTTTTGCTGAGAGCGTAATGCAAATGCATCTTGATCTTCTCTTGAAATATGGTGTATGTCGACTAAATTCTCTGCGGTTTCTCCCATAGCATCCACACCAAACTGCTCTTTCATTTTCGGATTAATAAATCTCCATCCAAAAGTAGTATCGTGCATTTCTACATCCTTACCAAAAGGAGTACTTGCTTTCGACATTACCCAAGGTCCACGAGTCATGTGTTCAATTCCTCCTGCAATCATTAGTTCTGCGTCGCCCACCATAATATTTCTCGCTGCATCCATCGACGCCGACAAACCAGAGGCACACAAACGATTCACCGTAACACCAGGAACTTCCTGAGGTACGCCAGCTAATAAACTTGCCATACGCGCCACATTCCTATTGTCTTCGCCCGCTTGATTTGCACATCCTAAAATTACATCGCCTACTTCTTTAAAATCGACTTCTGGATATTTTTCCATCAAGGACTTTAAAACATGTGCTGCTAAATCATCAGCTCTTACTGATGATAATGTTCCAGTTAAACTTCCTATTGGCGTTCTTACACCGCCTACTATAAATGCATTTTTCATAATATTTTTCTAATACTCAAACTCGATACCCGATACTCGATACTCGATACCCCAATTACCATTCTTTGTCGCTTCTATAAACTGTACCTTTAAACAAGGCCACTACTTTATTGTCTTGATTTATTACAGAAATATCATAAATACCAATACGATTACTTAACGAACGTTCAACAGTTCTTGTAGTCAACACATCACCTACTTTACAGGTTAAGGTATGTGAAATTGATGTTTCTACCGACATGCATTTTCTACCATAAGAATTACTAGCAAAAGCTAATGAACTATCTGCTAAAGAATAAGTAATCCCACCATGTAATACATCGAAGCCATTTAACATTTCTTTTCTCACTTGCATCTTCAACACAGAAATGCCTTCTCCCACTTCAACTAATTCTATACCGAGCCATTTACTAAAAGCATCGTTATCGTACATCCTATGAACTATCTCTTCTGCTCTACTCATTTTTATTTGTTAATTTATATCCTATTGGAACTCTTTCCGATTCCTCTTTTAATATCTTTTTTATTAATCTAAATACTACAATAAATTTTTCATCAAATTTACTTTCCATATCTAGTATTTTATCTGACAATTCCTTATACCCATCAACCATTCTCCTCATTTTTACAAATGCTCTCATAATTGAAATATTAATCTGTATAGCTTTCTCAGACCTTAAAACGCTCGAAAGCATTGCTATTCCCTGTTCTGTAAAAGCAAAGGAATTATATCTTTCTCCTCCTCTTCCCTTTGAGGTCACAATCTGTGACCTCAAAGTACTCTGTTCATTGTCTGACAGTTCAAACATGAAATCAGAAGGAAATCTTGAAATATTCCTCCTTACTGCTTGTTTTAATACTTTGGTATCAACTTCAAATAACGACGCTATATCCTTATCCAACATCACCTTTTCACCACGAATAATATATATTCTTTCTAAAATAGTTTCTATTTCCAAATCATTCATTACATCATAAATTTTATGTAATGAAACAAAAAAGCACTAGACACACAACTGCAAATATGCAGTTTTAATAAAAATGTTTCTTCTCTCTAACCATATGTTTTAAAAGAACCGATGGTCTATATCTGTCTTCTTCGTATGTCGCCATCAAACTTTCCAATTCTTCCAGAATTGCACCTAATCCAATTTCATCTGCCCATGCTAATAATCCTTTAGGATAATTCACTCCTTTAGTCATGGCTAAATCTATATCCTCTTTAGATGCAACTCCTAAGTATAAAGTATCTACTGCTTCGTTAATTAACATCGCAATTATTCTATTGAAAATATAATTTCCTAGTTCCTGATCTTTTGTTGGCTCTGGTATTATTGCAGATTCGCTATAATCATAAAATCCAATTCCCGATTTTCTACCAAATCGTTTTGCTTCATACAATCTTTTTTGTGTTAAAGATGGTTTAAATCGAGGATCATAGAACAATTGTTCCCAAACCGTTTCGGTCACTTTATAATTCACATCATGACCAATAAAATCCATCAATTCAAACGGGCCCATTTTAAATCCACCAATTTCTTTCATCGCCCAATCTATCGTAGCACAATCTGCAATTCCTTCTTCATACATTCGAATAGCCTCACCATAAAAAGAGCGAGCTACTCTATTCACTATAAAACCAGGAGTATCTTTACATACGACTGCTACTTTATACCAAGATTTTATTAATTCTATACTTTTGGTCAAACAAGTTTCACTAGTTTGTAATGCAGGAATAATTTCTACCAAAGGCATAATATTCGCTGGATTAAAAAAATGAATACCGATAAAACGTTCTGGTTTATTACATGCTGATGCTATTGAGGCAATAGACAATGAAGAAGTATTACTTGCTAGAATACAACTATCACTCACTATGCTTTCTAAAGCAGAAAACACTTCTTTTTTTACATCAATATTTTCGACTATAGCTTCAATAATTAATTCGCATGAATTTAATTTATCGATACTCGATTGAAATATAATATTGGTTAAAACCTGATTGTATTTTTCTTCCGAACATTTACCTTTCTCCACTAATTTTTGTAGAGACTTCTTTAAATTATTTCCAGCAGATTGAGCAGCTACTGGGTTTGCGTCGTATACGTGTACCTCATGACCAGCCATTGCAGCAACTTGAGCAATACCACTTCCCATAGCACCCGAACCAATTACGCCTACTTTTATCAATTCCATATTACTCTCCTTTAAACTCAGGTTTTCTTTTTTCTAAGAAAGCATTAATGCCTTCTTTATTATCATACGTACTCGCTGCCTTAGCTTGCAACTCTTCTTCTATATCTAACTGATCATCTAAGTTGTTAAACAAAGATTCGTTTAATGCTCTTTTGGTTAAGCCAAATCCTACGGTTGGCATTAGAGATAAATGTGTTGCTATTTTTGTAGCTTCTTCCATTAAGTTTTCTGCTGATGTTACCTTGTAAATCATACCATACTGTAAGGCTTGTTCTGCACTTACTTTATCTGCCAAAAACATCATAGCCGTTGCGCGTTGTAAGCCAACCAAACGAGGCAAGAAAAAAGTTCCTCCTGAATCAGGTATCAATCCGATATTAGAAAAAGATTGTATAAAAGAAGCTTTATCGCTCGCTAAAACAATATCACAACATAAAGCAATGTTTGCACCAGCACCAGCTGCTACACCATTCACAGCGCATACAATTGGTTTCTCAATTTTTCTGATGCGTTTTACAATTGGGTTATAATGTTCTCTTACTATTTTATCTATCGCTGGAGCATTCTCAGCAATAGCTTCTGCTAAATCCTGACCAGCACAAAAAGCTCTGCCTTCACCAGTAATCAAAATTGCACGAACTGTTGCATTCTGTTCACACTCATCTAAACGAGCTTGCAAGTCCAAAGCCATCTCTCTATTGAAACTATTCAATACATCGGGGCGGTTCAATGTAAGTATCGCAAGATTCTCTTTATACTCTATTTTAATTGTTGACATACCTATTTTGAATTATGAATTTTGAGTTGTGAATTGTGAGTTATTTAATTTACAATTCACAATTTACAATTTAGTTAGATGCATTTAAAATAATCAAAAGGCTCCAAGCAATCTTTGCATTTATATAATGCTTTGCATGCAGTAGAACCAAATTGACTTGTTAATATTGTATTCGAAGAACCACAATGCGGGCAATTCACCTCTTCATCATGATCTCCTGTTAATACATTTAATTTATGTTTACTCTGTTCATTCGGAGGAGCAATACCGTAAACTCTTAACTTTTCTTTTGCCTCTTTGCTCATCCAATCGGTAGTCCATGCTGGTTGATAAACGGTTTCGATTTCAAAATCATCAATCCCATTTTCTCGTAAAGAATTATTAATATCGATACTTATAGCCGACATAGCAGGGCAACCAGAATATGTTGGAGTGATGGTAATAAAAAGACGATGCCCTTCATAACGAAGGGCACGAATAATGCCTAATTCTACTACACTGATTACTGGAATTTCAGGATCAGGAATGTTTTCCAGAATTTTCCATATCTCATCTATTGATTTCATAATGCTTACCATTGAGCACCTGGAAAGGCACGATGTAAGTGTTGCATTTCTGCTAGTAAAAATCCTAAGTGTTCTGTATGCTTTCCTTCTCTACTACCTCTCTGCATAAATGTATCATCTGCTGGTGTAATTACCCCCGCTTCTGCAAACACTTCTTTTACTTTTGCTTTCCAAGATGTTTTAATTTTATTCAGGTCAATTGCTATTTTTTCATTCATCAATAACTCATCAACCTCATTCATCTCAAAAAGTTCACCTGTAAAACGAAATAAATCGTCGATTGCATTTTGAACTCTCCCTTTACTTTCTTCCGTTCCATCACCTAAGCGAATAACCCATTTAGAGGTATGACGTAAGTGATACGTAATTTCTTTCAATGCTTTAGCTGCAATTGAAGCTAAGGTTTCATCGCTCGATTTTTGCAATTCCGTATAAAGATAAAAATCAAAAACATCTGCAAAGAAATGGCGAACCATTACATAAGCAAAATCAAGATTCGGTTGTTCTGCTAAAAAAGTATTTAAAAATTCTCTTTCTGGTCTAAGAAATGCTAAATCGTCGGCAGTGCGCCCTTTTCCTTCTACTTCGGCTGCATATTGTAATAAATGTGTAGCGTTACCGATCAAATCTAATGCAATATTAGAACAAGCAATATCTTCTTCTAAAAACGGACCTTTACTGCTTTGTTCAGAGAGACGATGACCTAATATTAAATGTTGGTCGGCTAATCTCAATAAATAATTAAATAGTGCTTCTTGCTTATTCATAATTACATGTGTGTGATTCCTTCAGGAACCGTGTAAAAAGTTGGGTGACGGTAAACTTTATCATTAGAAGGCTCGAAAAAAGAAGCAATATCTTCTGGTGAAGAAGCTACGATTTCTGATGCGGGTACTACCCAAATGTTTGTTCCTTCACTTCTTCTACAATAAAGATCTCTGGCATTTTGTAAGGCCATTTCTTTATCGTGTGCATGCACCGAACCACTGTGTTTATGGGGTTGTCCGGGTTTACTTTGTACAAATACTTCCCATAGTATTCCTTGTGAATCACTCATATTAAAATTTTAAGCTGCGTTTGTATTTTGTTTAGTTTTTTGTTTTTCGGCATAAGCATTTGCTGCTTCTCTTACCCAAGCACCCTCTTCGTGTGCTTTGATTTTTGCAGAAATTCTTTCTTTATTGCAAGGCCCATTTCCTTTTACCACATTCCAGAATTCATCCCAATCAATTGCACCAAAATCGTATCCTTTTTTCTCTTCATTCCATTTAAGGTCTTTATCTGGTACTGTTAATCCAATATGTTCGGCTTGAGGTACAGTTTGATTAACGAAACGTTGACGTAATTGATCATTCGTTTCTCTTTTAATTTTCCATTTCACGGCATTAGCTGTATTTGGCGACTCTTCGTCTTTAGGGCCAAACATCATTAAACTTGGCCACCACCATCTGTTTACCGCATCTTGAGCCATCGCTTTCTGCTCTGGAGTCCCATTTGCTAAAGTGCACATGATTTCATAGCCTTGACGTTGGTGGAAAGATTCTTCTTTACAAATTCTTACCATTGCACGAGCATACGGACCATACGATGTTCTTTGTAACATCACCTGATTCATAATCGCTGCTCCATCAACTAACCAACCAATTGCACCTATATCAGCCCATGTTAATGTTGGATAATTAAATATTGAAGAGTACTTAGCTTTTCCAGTATGTAATTGATCTAGTAGCTCTTCACGAGAAATCCCCATCGACTCCGCTGCACTGTATAAATACAATCCATGGCCTGCTTCGTCTTGTACTTTGGCTAATAATACCATTTTACGACGTAAGCTCGGAGCACGAGTAATCCAGTTTCCCTCGGGCATCATCCCTATAATTTCAGAATGTGCATGTTGTGATATTTGACGGATTAAATGCTTGCGGTATTGCTCAGGCATCCAATCTTTAGGTTCAATCATCTCATTTTTAGCAAGTTTGGCTTCAAACCATGCTTCTAATTCTTGTTCATTGAGTTGCGACATATCGATATATTGATTCAGACAAATTTATAAAATAATTGCTATCCTGAAAGAGCTTAGGCTTATTCGGAATCAATCAAAAAAACAAATATGTAAGGGCATTGTTCCAAAACGAATCTATTTTTTATTTTTACGACCAAATTATAGCAATGGCAAAATTCCACCCTTTAAAAGTAGCGGACATCCGCAAGGAAACTTCTGACAGTGTAAGTGTTGCATTTGAGATTCCTGCCCCTTTTGTAAATGAGTACCAATATACTCAAGGTCAGTATGTAACCATAAAAATGATGCATGCTGGAGAAGAAATTCGTCGATCATACTCTTTATGTTCTAGCCCTATAGCCGATTCAGACTTCAGAATAGCTGCAAAAAAGGTAAAAGACGGACGCATGTCTGTAGCTTTAAACGATACCATTAAAGTAGGTGATGTTTTAGAAGTAATGACCCCTATGGGCAACTTCTACAACATTAACAGTAGCGAAAACAAGAATATTGTACTCTTTGCAGGTGGTAGTGGAATCACCCCTATGCTATCTATCGTTAAAACTTTATTGGTACAAGACAAAAATTCTACAATTACCCTCTTTTATGGTAATCAGAATTTAGAATCGACCATCTTCAGAACTGAACTTGAGGATTTAGCTTCTAAGCATGCTGACCGCTTTAAGCTTATACTCATCTTAGCTGAAGCTCCATCAAATCACCCTATTCTGTATACTGGGATGATGACCATAGATAAGGTTAAAGCTCTTATTGAAAATCATGTTGGATTAAATCTTGATAACGAATTTTTCATATGTGGACCAACTCCTATGATGAAAAATGTAGAAGAAACTCTTCATCAATTCCAAATTAGAAAAGAGAAGATTCACCTAGAATATTTTACCGCTACTCTAGACGCAAACAAAGACACCCCAAGCATAGCCGCACCATCAGAAAAAATAGTTTCTCAAATTACTGTCATTCTTGATGGCGATGAAACTACCTTTGAATTAGCTTCTGATGGAAAAAATATTTTAGATGCTGCAATGGATCAAGATGTTGATGTTCCATTCTCTTGCAAGGGTGCAGTATGTTGTACTTGTAGAGCAAAAGTACTGGAAGGTAAAGTACACATGAAAGCAAATTATGCTTTAACCGAAGATGAAGTTGCCGAAGGATTTATATTAACTTGCCAATCGCATCCATTAACACCAGTGGTGATTGTGGATTACGATGTATAAAAGGAGTAATGGGTAGTGAGTATTGGGTATTGAGTAATTTTGGCAATTATTTAATTTCTCACTACCCACTACTCACTACTCAGTACTCACTACTCAGTATATGAACATAATAATAACAGGTGCCAGCAGTGGAATAGGATTTGAAGCCGCATTAGAATGGATTAGGGATTCTAACCATGTTGTGGTGGCTATTGCTCGTAATATAGATAAACTAAAACGTTTACATCAAATCGCAAAAGATTTAAACCCTGAGTGCAAATTAATTCCTGTTCAGTTCGACATTGTTTCTGGAGAATACACAAATGGCCTCCTTCCTTTTTTACAACAAAAATTAGAAGGAAAAATAGATGTCCTTGTAAACAATGCTGGTGAACTTATCAACAAACCTTTCCTCGAACAAAACGACGAAGATTGGTATCAAATGTTCGATAGTAATTTATTGGGGCATGTGCACATGGTACGTCACCTAGCTCCTCTTATGAATGCTGGTTCTCATATTCTCAATATCAGTAGTATGGGAGGTTTCCAAGGTTCAGATAAATTTCCAGGACTTAGTTCATACTCTGCAATAAAAGCTGCTTTGTGCAATTTCACTGAACTGCTTGCCGTAGAATTAGCACACTTAAACATATCAGCCAATTGCTTAGCGCTGGGCTCAGCACAAACCGAAATGCTAGAAAAATCGATGCCGGGATATCAATCGCCTATTATGGCATTCGAAATGGGTAAATATGTTGCCGACTTTGCATTAACCGGACATAAGTTTTTTAACGGGAAAATATTGCCCGTGGCGTTGATGAAACCTTAAATAGTGACTATGACTGGTGACTAGTGACTGGTGACTAGTGACTGGTGACTGGTGATTTTGTATAGGGTGTTACACTTTCACATAATAACATGGTACTCATATTCGTTTGGGGAGAAAAAAACAAGCGATGAAAACTACTCTCCTTACCCTGCCTCTGTTTCTTCTTAGTATTACTGCATTCTCTCAAACAAATACTTCAGGATTAGCATTCAAGTTATACAATCAAGTATCTTTTGCTAAGCTTGAAACATTTGCGCTCCAAGCAAATTTTAGGTATAACCGCCGATTAAAAACTGAATTGACTATCGTAAATCCAAATTTTGCAGTTCTCTATAAAACCAGCAAGGGCAACTCTCATGAGTTCGAACTCACAGATTTAAATATACAGAATACCAAAAACGAAGAGACTGATTCTAACTATACCACTATTATTTCAGGAGAGAGTGTAAGAAGTAGTACTATTTCGTTAAGATATGAATACACTCCAAATGCAAACCATTTAACTTATAAAAATGCTAGTCTGAGTTTAGGCTTCGGCGTTCAACCTTATTTTTATAGAACATCTATTACACCTCATGTTTCAACCCAATATCCAGAATCTGAACTGTTTTTAGGAAACCTCTTTTATATTGTACCAAGGATTTCCTATTCAATCAATAATCATCTAAGTATTGATGTAAATAGTCCAATCAATTTATTAGATGTATACTTTTATTCGCAGCAAATACACAACCCCTTATTTTCGGAATCTCAGAAAAATAGAACGACTCTAACTTTCGAAGGAATACCTAATAAACTTAGTTTAAGATTTGGATTAGCATATAAAATATAAACGCCCTTCTGTGTTTTAAACTGATTAAAAAACAATCATAGGTAAATGATGCACTGGAAAGTTTACTGAATTAGCAATGAAACATTTTTTATTTGCTTCTTCATGTAACTGCATGGCCAACTCTGTTTTTGAAGGATCGGTAATGGTTATCACTGGTTTTAGTGTTACCTCATTGAACTTACCACCACCCATTTTTGCTTCTTCCATTATTCCCTCTGGATAATCAACATAATTAGTAACTATAATACCATTGTCGGCACAAAAATGTAAATACCATAACATATGACAAGTAGATAATGCTGATAATAACATTTCTTCTGGATTGTATTTACTTGCATCTCCTCTGAATGCTGGGTCTGCCGAACCTAATAATTCTGTTTTCCCTTCAGCAGAAACAATATGATCTCTACTGTATTGGTCGTATTTACTTGTACCTGTACCAAGATTGCCAGTCCAAGTGATGGTTAATTTATAATGGTGTTGTTTCATAGTTAAGTTTTTTTGATAGACGTGGGCCCATCTCGGCAATCAAATTTGTAATAACTTCCAAGCATCTACTACATTTCCATGATCTAAAAATTCTTTAGCCACTAAATGTATTTGCTCTTCGTTTAACTTACCATATACTCGTTGCAATTCTTTAAGTTCTTCTCCTTCTGCAACCGGAATACTTTCTACATTTCCTAATTGCCCTAGATTATTACCCGTTAAAATTTTAGAATGTCTGATTTTTTCTGGCAAAGCATCTACACCAATTCCCATTGTAGTTAATGGCTTTGCAACCTGAAATAAATTTTCTTTGGTTATTCTCGCATACCAATCGCCACCCAATCGTGCCACATGATCCATTTTTAGTTGATCTATTTTACCGTCTTCAGCTAAAACATCTTCTGAAATATGCATAGCCACAACTTCTGCTAATACTAAGTTGCCTGCGCCTGGAGTATCCGCTAATGCAATCACATCACGCACAATACATTCGAATTGAACAGGTGCTTCTTTTACTCTAGGCGGACGAACAAATTCCGATTTCAATTCGGTAAATCCTGCCTTCACAAATTCATTCACTCCTTTTGGATATTCTGTACTCGACAATGAGGTTTGTTGCACCATATCGTAGTTTACAATATTGATGGTGCACTCTTTCACTTTCAATACATTATCAAGTGTATGCTTTGTAGTATTATCTCTTACTCTTCTTGCTGGTGAGAAAACTAAAATCGGCGGGTTAGAGCTGAATAAATTGAAGAATGAAAAAGGGCTCAAATTTACGTTTCCCTCTTCATCAACAGTACTCACAAACGCAATCGGTCGAGGTGCTACTGCATATTGTAAAAACAATTGAGTTTGTTGCGGACTTAGATCCTTGATATAAAGAGTTTTCATTCCAATTTATTAGTTATCCAAAAGTATAAAAAAAATTCAGCAGTACTAAAATCAAACTAAATAATAAAAGAATGTTATCAACAAAAAATAAGAAAACAGTTATTCAATGAGGTATAAAGGGCATAAGATTTGTCGTGCAGCAGCAACAATAACAACACAACAACACATGAAAAAACATTTTTTATTTATTTGCTTGGTTTTCACACAGTACCATGCAATTGCCCAACAGAGTGAAATTCATTCCTCCAAAAATTTAGCCAATGTTGATGTCAGTAGCAATCGTTTACTACTGCCATTCGATCAGAATAATCACGATATCCAAATTATCGACAAAAAAAGAATTGAACAATTATCCGTAAGCTCTGTTGCAGAACTGTTATCTTATTGCAATGGTATAGATGTACGACAAAGAGGTCCGAATGGCGTTCAGAGCGACATCAGTATTAATGGTGGTAGTTTCGATCAAACTTTAATATTGATTAATGGTGTAAAAATAATTGACCCTCAAACTGGGCATCATCTAATGAACCTTCCTATTCCTGTTCAATCCATAGAAAGAATTGAAATTTTGAAGGGTGCTGCATCACGTCGATATGGAATAAATGCAATAACTGGCGCCATAAATATCATTACTAAAAAAAACATAGATAATCATGCACTTAATGTCTTTATGAATTCGGGTACAAATTTCAAAAAAGACACCAGCACAAAAGAACAATACTACCTCACAGATATCGGATTAACATCACAATTTAAAATAAAAAACACTCAACATGCCATCGGAATATCTCGAACAAAAGGCAATGGATATCGATATAATACAGCATTCGAAAATTATAAATTTCTAACTCAGCAGGTTTTTTCTTTTAAAGATCAAAGTAGTATACAATCGTTTGCTTCGTATACCAATAATAGTTTTGGAGCTAATTCATTTTACGCAGCACCTGCTGATAAAAATGCGTTTGAAAAAGTAGAAACCTTTATGGCAAATGTTGAATACAAAAAACAAATAAAGAATTTTTCCATTTCTCCTAGAGTAAACTACAGATACAACGACGATAATTATATTTTCATCAAACAAAAACCAGAGGTATACGAAAACAATCACTATTCACACTCCTACTCTGCAGAACTAAACACCAGTTATCAATTCAAAAAATCGGTATTAGCATTTGGCTTAGAACATCGTTTAGAAAAACTTAATAGTAATAATTTAGGGGAAAGAGAAAGAAATAATTCGGGGGTATTTATTGAATATCGTATCGCATTTTTCGAAAATAAATTAAACGTAAATTCTGGTGTATACATTAATCACAACGATTTGTTTGGCACAAAAGCCTTGCCTGGTATAGATATTGGGTACGACTTTTTACCGAGTGTAAAACTTTATGCAAACTGGGGTACTGGGCAGCGAGTTCCTACTTTCACAGATCTCTATTATATCGGACCATCGAATATTGGAAATGCAAATCTTATCCCCGAACAATCGTCGTCGAAAGAACTAGGAGTAAAATTCGAGAAAAATATTTTTTCTAGTGATATAAATGTATTCGAAAGAACAATCACTAATTTTATCGACTGGACTAAAGCATCAGCTACAGATCCATGGATGCCAAGTAATTTTTCTTCATTATACACTTGGGGTTGGAGTATACACAATACCATTAATTTTTCGAACGCTACAAAAAACATGAACATACAGCAAGTGAGACTAGCGTATACTCGTTTAAATTCTCATTCAGAAGTACTTGATGAAGCTAATTTCTCTAAGTACATTATTGATAATTTAAAAGACCAATTGAATGTAGAATTATCCGTACAACTCTACAAAAACTTACATGCTGGCATTCAATACAAATACCAAAACCGATTAAACTACAAAGATTACTCACTATGTGATTTCAATGTAAAATATCAGCTCAACAAATTTCAATTTAAGTTAGATGCTAATAATATTTTCGACGAAAGATTTGAAGAAGTGGCAGCGGTACCAATGGTTGGACGCTGGTGGGGCTTGGGAATTGGATATCGAGTTAATGAGTAGTGAGTAGTGAGTAGTGGGTAGTGGGTAGTGGGTAGTGAGTTTTAGTTTTTGAAATTTCACTCAGTACACATTACCCACTACACATTACTATTTCTTAAGTTTCAACAATGAAAAATCAGTATTTACTTTTCTGATGGTATTGCTTAATCTTCCTAGTCCGGTGATTTCCATTTCTACTACATCACCATCTTGAAGCCACTGGGGTTTGAAATTTTTATCGTTAAGTAAACCCGTACCATTTAATTCCAAGAAGCAACCTGTGCCTACAGTTCCAGAGCCAATTACATCTCCAGGAAGTATATCTACCCCATATGCACAACGCTCAATAATTTCTGCGAATGTCCAGTCCATATCACCCACATTACCTTCCGAAACTTGTACTCCATTTACCCAACATTTCATGTTCAAATTGTAATTATTTCCTACATGATGTTCTTTTGCTGGAATCATAAATTCTGCTAATTCATCGGGAGTAACTAACCAAGGACCAATAACTGTTGAAAAATCTTTCCCTTTGGCAGGACCAAGATTGAGTAACATTTCTTCCATTTGCAAGGTTCTTGCACTCATGTCGTTCATAATGCAATAACCCGCAATATATTCATCAGCTTCTGCAGCACGAATATTTCTACCCTTCTTACCAATAACTGCCGCCACTTCTAATTCGAAATCTAATTTTTCAAAATGATCTGGCATGCACTCTATTTCTCCTGGACCTTGTACTGCGTTATGATTAGTAAAATAAAAAATCGGATACTGATCAAATTCTTTAATCATTTCTACACCTCTGTTTCTTCGAGCAGAAGCAACATGCTGCCTGAACGCATACCCATCTCTACATGAAGTAGGATGAGGCACTGGAGCCATAATCTCGAAAAACACTTCTTCTCGAGCAGCAATAGAACCGTCTTTAATTCCATTATTTACCTGATGAGCTCTTTCCATCAACTCTTCTCCTCCCCACAAAAACTCATTCATGGTGTTCGGAATCAATTTATCTACAGAATGAAGGTTGTAAATATGTCCTCCGACAAATACCCCTAATTTTTCCTGATCTTCGGTTTTATAAGAAACTAATTTCATCGTGTTTGAATTTCTCCAAAACTAAGAAAATAATAGATATCACTTTAAGGAGATTTGATTAAATAAAAATAAGGGCTATCTTAGTCGACGAAATGAACATACAATTAACCCATACTTTTGATTGGCATGCCTCTGAAACTGAGCATGTTTTTATGTCCATGATGATTTCTAAAATCGTATTAGCACAATATTCTCTGTAATTGGCTCATAAAGAGCTTTATTTACTCACTTTTTCAATAATTTTTACTAATTTTCAACTATTAAATTTTATTTAATTTTATGCCTATATATCATAAATTGGGGCACATTCCCCAAAAAAGACATACCATTTTTAGAAAACCTGATGGTAAGTTATACGCCGAAGAATTAGTGTCGACGGAAGGATTTTCCAATGTTTATTCTCTCATCTATCACTGTCACCCTCCTACCATAGTTAAAGAGTTGGGTGAACCTTATTCTGTAGAACCAAAAATTGCTAGAGAAAAGCACCTAAAACATACCAGCTTAAAAGGCTTCAAAATTACTGCTGAAGACGATTATTTAAAATCGAGAAAGCCAGTTTTGGTGAATTCAGATTTACACATCTCTTTAGCGGCTCCTAAAAAATCGATGACCGATTATTTCTTTAAAAACTCACAAGCCGACGAGCTTATTTTCATTCATGTGGGTAGCGGAACATTGAAAACAGGTTATGGTAAAATTAAATTTGAATACGGCGATTACCTTGTAATTCCAAGAGGTACTATTTACCAACTAGAATTTAATGATGAAAATAATCGACTATTCATTATAGAATCTTTCACTCCTATAACTACACCAAAACGATACCGCAATAAAGTAGGTCAACTCTTAGAGCATTCTCCTTTCTGCGAACGCGACATGAAACTTCCAGAGAACCTAGAAACTTTTGACGAAGCTGGAGATTTCAAAGTATTAATAAAGAAACAAGGATTAATTTATCCATATACTTATGGTACACATCCTTTCGACTTTGTAGGTTGGGATGGATTTCATTTCCCTTGGGCAATTTCAATTCATAATTTCGAACCTATTACTGGTAGAGTTCATCAACCACCTCCAGTACATCAAATGTTCGAAGCACATAACTTTGTAGTTTGCTCATTCGTACCACGTAAATACGATTATCATCCTCAAGCAATTCCTGCTCCATACAATCATAGCAATGTTGACTCCGATGAAGTATTGTATTATGTGGATGGTGATTTTATGAGTCGTAAGAGTGTTGAAAAAGGACAAATCACTTTACATCCAGGAGGAATTCCACATGGACCACATCCAGGAACAGTAGAAAAATCGATAGGGAAAGAAAGCACGGAAGAATTAGCTGTAATGGTAGACCCATTCCGACCACTAATGATTACCGAAGATGCAATAGCCATTGAAGACCCAGGATATTTTAGCAGTTGGCAAGAGGACGTTTGTTAGTATGCTAATATGCTGATATGCTGATATGCTAATGCGCTTATAATACTTAATACATTTTACATAATACTTAATACAAAAAATATGCAAGTAATAGATAAAACAAACCAATTAGCAGAATTACATAAAGACCATAATCCTGCTGAAGATTTCTTACCTCTTTTAGGTACAGACTATATAGAATTTTACGTAGGTAATGCTAAACAAGCAGCCTATTATTACCGCAGTGCATTTGGTTTCGAGTTAGTAGCATACGCAGGGCCTGAAACAGGAGTTAGAGGTCGTGCATCATACGTACTTAAACAAGATAAAATCAGATTAGTACTTACCACTTCTTTCGACCCGAATTCGGAAATCTCAGAACATGTAAAATTACACGGAGACGGCGTAAAAGTATTGGCGATTTGGGTAGATGATGTTGAATACTCATACGAACAAGTGATGAAGCGAGGAGCTATTTCTGTATCTGCACCACAAACTTTAACTGATGAATTTGGTGAAGTAAAAATTGCTACCATCAAAACTTACGGCGACACCGTTCATACTTTTGTTGAAAGAAAAAATTATACAGGTGCATTTATGCCTGGTTTTAAAGCTACTCCAAAAGATACTATTGCAAAACCTCTAGGGTTCAAATTCGTTGACCATTGTGTGGGTAATGTGGGTTGGGGTGAAATGAATAAATGGGTGAAATATTATGAAGATGTAATGGGCTTTAAATTATTAATCACTTTCGATGATACAGATATTTCAACAGAATATTCTTCATTGATGTCGAAAGTAGTTTCTAACGGTACAGGATATGTAAAGTTCCCTATTAACGAGCCCGCAGAAGGAAAGAAAAAGTCTCAAATCGAAGAGTACATCGAATTTTATAAAGGAGCAGGTGTTCAGCACATCGCCATTGCAACTGATAATATCATCGAAACCGTTTCTGAAATGCGCCGCAGAGGCATTGAATTCTTATATGTTCCAGAGACCTATTACGATGACTTAATGGAACGCGTAGGTACAATTGATGAACCAATAGACGAGTTAAAGAAATTAAACATATTAGTAGATAGGGATCCAGAAGGATATTTATTGCAAATATTTACTAAACCTGTTGAAGACAGACCTACTGTGTTTTATGAAATCATACAACGTAGAGGAGCTACTTCATTCGGAAAAGGAAACTTTAAAGCCTTGTTCGAGTCGATAGAGCGAGAGCAAGAATTAAGAGGCAATTTATAGTCAAAATCTTAAAGAGGAAGCAAATGCTTCCTCTTTTTTTATCCCACAACTCCTTTGTTCAATTAATTCAACATACATAAGCGTATATAGAATTTTTTATTATTTTTGGACGAACAAGGTTAACACAATTGAAACGTATAGCAATTTTCGCTTCAGGCTCGGGATCAAATGCCCAAAGAATCATGGAACATTTCAAAAGAAATAAAGAAATGGAAGTGGCTCTTGTATTATGTAATAAGCCTGACGCTTACGTGTTACAGCGTGCCGATAATTTTGAGGTACCTACCCATGTGTTTACCAAAGAAGAACTCGAACACACCAATTCTATTGATAACTTATTGAAAAACCTAGAGATTGATCTCATTGTATTGGCTGGTTTCATGTGGTTATTGCCTGAACGATTTATCAAGAATTATCCTAAAAGAATTGTCAATATACACCCTGCTCTATTACCGAAATACGGAGGCGCAGGCATGTATGGTAAAAAAGTACACGAAGCAGTACTCAACGCCAAAGACACAGAAACAGGCATCAGTATACACTATGTTAATGAACATTTCGACGAAGGTGAAATTATTTATCAATCGAAATGCAGTATAGAAAAGAATGATGACATCGAAAAATTGGCCTATAAAGTTCATCAGTTGGAGCATATCCACTACCCTAAAGTTATTGAGGATCTTTTAAAGAAAATGGACAAAAAAGTATATCCAATAAATCATTAATTTTTCCTAAACTTGCGCATCCAAACATTTTCTTCATGAGCGCAACGAAAAAGGTGAAAAACGCCTTAGTATCAGTTTATTACAAAGACAACTTAGAACCCATTATTCATTTACTTCACAAACATGGTGTAAATATTTACTCTACGGGAGGAACCGAAAGTTTTATTAAAGACCTAGGTGTTCCTGTAATTCCAGTTGAGGAGCTTACCTCATACCCTTCAATTTTAGGTGGTCGAGTAAAAACATTACATCCAAAGGTTTTTGGAGGGATACTTGGTAGAAGAGAGTTAGATTCTGATTTAGCGCAGTTAGAACAGTATGAGATTCCAGAAATCGACTTAGTTATAGTTGATTTATATCCATTTGAAGAAACTTTAGCTTCTGGAGCTGCGGAGCAAGATATAATTGAAAAAATAGATATCGGAGGAATTTCTCTAATCCGCGCTGCTGCAAAGAATTTTAAAGATGTATTAATAGTTTCCTCAAAAAACGATTATTCATTCCTTTTAGAAACACTTGAAAAGAATGAAGGTGGTTCTACTTTAACAGAAAGAAAAGAATTGGCAAAAAGAGCATTTAACACCAGTTCTCATTACGATACAGCAATCTTCAACTATTTCAACAGAGAAAATCCTTTAGAAGTATTTAAACAAAGCATTCAATCTGCTCAAGTATTAAGATATGGAGAGAACCCTCATCAAAAGGGTGTATTCTATGGAGATTTAGAAGCCATGTTTGATAAGCTCAATGGAAAAGAGCTTTCTTACAACAACCTTGTAGATGTGGATGCTGCGGTAGAGTTGATTAAAGAATTTGATGAGCCTACTTTTGCAATATTAAAACACAACAATGCATGTGGCTTAGCTTCTAGACCTTCCTTAAAACAAGCATGGATAGATGCCTTGGCTTGCGACCCTGTATCAGCATTTGGTGGTGTAATTATTACAAACAGAACTATTGACATCGATACCGCCCGAGAAATACACTCTTTGTTTTGTGAAGTGCTTATTGCTCCTAGCTTTGAAGATGACGCTGTGAAGCTTCTGTCTGAAAAGAAAAATAGAATATTACTTGTTCAGAAAAATGTAGAGTTACCCAAAAAACTCTTTAAAACATTACTGAATGGTGTAATAGAACAAGACAAAGACCTTTCGATGGAAGGAATTAACGAGATGAAATTGGCAACAACAGCAAAGCCTACGGAAGATCAATATGTTGACCTTGCTTTTGCAAACAAATTAGTTAAGCATACCAAATCAAATACCATAATATTGGCAAAAGGAAAGCAATTACTAGCTAGTGGCGTGGGACAAACCTCTAGAGTTGACGCACTGAAACAAGCTATTGTTAAAGCAAAAGCCTTTGGTTTCGATTTAAATGGAGCGGTGATGGCTTCTGATGCATTCTTCCCTTTCCCAGATTGTGTGGAGATAGCTGGAAACGCAGGCATCACAGCAGTAATTCAACCTGGTGGTTCTATTAAAGATCAGGATTCTATCGACTATTGCAATGCAAACAATATTGCTATGGTTATGACTGGAATTCGCCACTTTAAACATTAGTATTGATTTTTATGAATATTTATTCATAAATTGACAATCATTTTTTAACAAAAACACTTGAAATATAAGAAGTAATGGGATTATTTAATTTTTTCACGCAAGAAATTGCGATTGACTTAGGAACAGCAAATACATTAATTATACATAACGACAAAGTAGTTGTCGACGAACCTTCAATTGTTGCCATCGACCGAAAAACAAGCAAAGTAATTGCAGTAGGTAAACAAGCAATGCAAATGGATGGTAAAGCTCATGATGGTATTAAAACCATTCGCCCATTGAAAGATGGTGTAATTGCCGACTTCGATGCTGCTGAACACATGATACGTGGAATGATTAAGATGATTAACCCAGGTAGAGGTTGGTTCTTACCTTCATTGCGTATGGTTATTTGCATTCCTTCTGGTATTACTGAAGTTGAGAAACGTGCGGTACGCGACTCTGCAGAAATTGCTGGAGCAAAAGAAGTATACATGATACACGAGCCTATGGCTGCTGCTATTGGTATTGGTATTGATGTTGAAGAACCGATGGGAAATATGATTATCGATATTGGTGGTGGAACTACAGAAATTGCTGTAATTGCTTTATCTGGAATTGTATGCGACCAATCGATTCGTGTTGCTGGTGATAACTTCGATAGTGATATTGTTCAATACATGCGTAGAGAACATAACATTTTAATTGGAGATCGTACTGCTGAAAAAATAAAAATTGAAGTTGGTGCTGCATTAACAGAACTAGATGAACCTCCTGCAGATTTTGCAGTTCAAGGAAGAGATTTAATGACTGGTGTGCCAAAACAAATAAAAGTTTCTTACACAGAAATTGCTCATTGCTTAGATAAATCTATTTCGAAAATTGAAGAAGCAATTTTAAAAGCATTAGAGATTACTCCTCCTGAATTATCTGCCGATATTTATCAAACTGGTATTTACTTAACTGGTGGTGGTGCTTTACTTAGAGGATTAGATAAAAGAATTTCTAGTAAAACTAAACTACCTGTACATATAGCCGAAGATCCACTTCGTGCAGTTGTAAGAGGAACTGGTATTGCACTTAAAAATATCGGTAACTTTAAATTCTTAATGACCTAATTATTGATAGCAAATAAACGATGCGTAATCTTTGGCTATTCTTTCTTAGGTACTATGCTTTCTTTCTGTTTCTGGCACTCGAAGCTGTGGCTGTTGTGTTAATGATTAACAATAACAGTTATCACAGTGCCTCTTACTTTAATTCAGCAAATAATGTTTCTGCTCAGGTTTACTCTTATGTTTCAAATGCAAAATCATTTTTGAATCTTCAAACCGTAAATGATAGTTTATCGAAAGAGAATGCTAGACTATTAAACCTGTTACTATCATCACCATACTCTAATAAAGTAAATCGTGTAGTGGTAAACGATTCGAGTGTGAGAAGATACACCTACATTGAAGCAAAAGTAATTAACAACAGCATATCAAGTAGAAATAATTACTTAACCATAGATAGAGGTGCTGCTCATGGAGTAAAACCTAAAATGGGTGTAATATGTGGGAACGGAATTGTAGGGACTATAAAAGATGTTTCAGAACATTTTTCTACAGTTATCTCATTCTTACATAAAGACTCGAGGATATCTGCTCGCTTATCTTCTACCAAAGACTATGGCTCATTAGTATGGGAAGGAGTAAATCCAAAAGTGGCAACATTAAAAGATATTCCTACTCACGTTAAAGTTAAACTTGGAGATAGTGTAACTACAACTGGATTCTCTCAAAAATTTCCAGAAAATATTTTTGTAGGTAGAGTGATTAAATGTGATTTAAAAAGTGGAGATAATTTTTACAACATAGAAGTAGAATTATCAACCAATTTTTCTACACTAAGGTATGTATACATCGTTGAAGATAATTTCGCAAACGAATTATCCGACTTAGAAATTAAGGAGGTAGAAAATGATTAAGGTATACGCTAGCAACTTACTTCGTTTCTTCTTTTTAATTCTACTACAAGTAGTGGTGTTGAACAATATTGCATTGTTTAATATGATTAATCCATATTTATATGTGATGTTTATTCTGCTACTCCCTCTAGAAACTCCTTTGTATTTATTATTGGGCTTATCATTTATGATGGGCTTGTCGATAGATATTTTCTCCAATACTGGAGGAATGCATGCTGCAGCTTGTACTTTAATGGCTTTTGTAAGACCATTGGTCTTACTCATCATTACTCCTCGTGGAGGATACGAGCATCAACCAGTACCCAATTTAAGAAATATGGGTATTCAATGGTTTCTTACCTACTCCGTAGTTTTGGTTCTAGTTCATCACCTGTTGTTATTTCAATTAGAAGTGTTTAGAATCAACGAGTTTCTAATTACCTTTACCAGATCAATATTAAGTGCTGTATTTACCTTAGTATTGATTTTTATTGCACAATATTTAACAGGTAGTTCGAAGAAAAGAATATGAACATCTTTTTCGAAAGAAAATTCGTCATCCAAAGTTTAATTGTACTTGTAGCTTTCATTTTGTTAGCTCGCTTGTTCTATATACAAGTAATAGACGATAGTTATTTCCTATCTGCCAACAATAATGTTCTCCGAAAAATAAACATCTACCCTGCACGTGGTATTATATACGATAGAAATGGTCACATTTTGGTTCAAAACGAACCTGTATACGACCTCATGGTAGTTCCTAAACAAACTAAAGAGCTCGACACCCTGAATTTTTGTAAACTCATCGGAATAACAAAAGAAGAGTTCAAAGAGAAAATAAAGAAAGCACGAAAGTACTCTCCTTTTAAAGCCTCTATTTTCGAGAAACAATTGTCGGCTAGAGTATATGCTTCTTTCCAAGAACAACTCTATCAATTCCCTGGCTTTTATGTTCAGAACAGAACGGTTAGAAAATACCCCGACTCACTTGCTGCACACGTTTTAGGTTATATTGGTGAGGTCGACGATCGCATCATCGCAAAAACAAATAACTACTATCAAATAGGCGATTACATTGGGATCAGTGGTATCGAACAATCGTACGAAAACATTTTACGTGGTCAACGCGGAACAAAAGTAATCATGGTGGATGTGTTAAACAGAGAACAAGGCTCTTATGAAAATGGAGCTTATGATACTGTTGCTATCGCTGGTGAAAAACTAATCTCTTCTATCGACTTTCGTATACAAAAACTTGGTGAACAATTAATGCGAAATAAGAAGGGAAGTATTGTAGCCATTGAGCCTAGCACTGGAGAAATTCTTTGTTTTATAAGTAGTCCTGGATACGACCCAAATTTATTAGTAGGGAGAGAACGTGGCAATAATTACGTTAAATTATTAAAAGACTTACAGAAACCATTATTTGTAAGACCATTAATGGCTCAATATCCTCCTGGTTCTATTTTTAAAGCTGTTGAAGCATTAGTTGCTCAACAAGAAAATTTGATTTATCCTGAAACTCGTTTCCCATGTGGTGGCGGATATTCTATAGGAAGCAGAACAGTAAAGTGTATGCACGTCCACTCTCCACTCGACCTCAGAGAATCTATAGCTCAATCATGCAATACATATTACTGCTGGACTTTCAAAAAATTAATCGATCAAGGAAATTACGGATCCGCTGAAAAGAATTTCTTAAAGTGGAGAGAGTACATCAACAACTTTGGTATTGGTAAAAAAACTGGAATCGATTTACCTAACGAATTAAATGGTTTACTTCCTACCGTGGCTTTCTACGATAAATATTATGGTTCAGGAAGATGGAAATCGTCGACCATTATTTCACTAGCTATCGGACAAGGAGAGCTTGGTGTTACTCCTCTACAAATGGCCAACGTAACCGCAGCAATAGCTAACAAAGGATGGTATTATAATCCACATTTAATAAAAGCTATTGGCGATAAAAATGCTCGTAAAAAAGAATACACCACAAAAAATTATGTTGGTATTGATACAGGTTATTTTAATGTTGTAATAGATGGAATGCAAGATGTGGTAGAAAGAGGTACAGCTACTTATGCTCGTATTAATGGAATTACTATGTGCGGGAAAACGGGTACAGCACAGAATCCGCATGGTAAAGACCACTCTGTATTTTTTGCTTTTGCACCTCGAGATAATCCTCAGATTGCTATAGCTGTAGTTGTTGAAAATGCTGGCTTCGGTTCTATATGGGCCGCTCCTATTGCTAGTATATTAGTAGAGAAATATTTAAAAGATACAGTGAGTAAGCCTAAATATTATGTAGATCGATTGTTAAATGCAGATCTAATACATCCTCCTGTAATTAGTGTAGAGGATAAAAAGAAAGCGGAAGAAAAAAAGAAAAAGAATAATTAAAAGATTTGCTGGACGTGGACGTCCAGCGCAGCAAAAAAATAAATGAGCGAGTTACGTCAAAATAAGTTTTGGAAAAACATCGATACTCCTACAATCATTTTGTATTTGATTTTAGTGATTATCGGATGGTTGAGTATATACTCTGCTGTCTACGACGAAAATCATAGCTCTATATTCGATATAGAAAGGAATTACGGAAAGCAATTAATATGGATAATATCCGCATTGTTCATTGCCTTCATGATTTTAATGATTGAATCGAAATTCTATTCTGTATTCTCTTATGGAATATATGCTGTAACTCTTCTCCTACTCATCTCCGTACTGTTTTTTGGTAAATATGTAAACGGCTCTCGTTCTTGGTTTGAAATTGGTTCTTTCCGATTACAACCTGCTGAGTTTGCAAAATTTGCTACTGCATTAGTTATTGCCAAATACATCAGCACCACCAATAAAAAACTGAAAGATATAAAATCAATCTCTGCCAGTTTAGGTATTCTTCTTTTACCCATGGCTTTGATTTTACTTCAAGGTGATGTGGGCTCTGCTGTTACTTATGTCGCATTTATATTTGTATTATATCGCGAAGGCTTAACGGGATATGTATTAATTATTGGAGTTATACTAGGTTTAATTTTTATTCTTGCCTTGCTCTTTCCTCCTCTTTACATTTATGTAGGAATAGCTTTTGTTGGTGCTGGCTTGCTAGTCTATTTACGCAAAAAGAAAAACTCCATTTTCGTTATTCTCTCAGGAGTAATTCTATGTGTATCGATGGTGGCTGGTTTCGATTATACATTTAACCATGTATTAAAATCACATCACCGCGACAGATTAAACAACTTAGTAGGAAAAGAAATTGACCTCAAAGGTGCTGGTTATAATGTAAACCAAAGTAAAATTGCCATTGGCTCTGGAGGCCTTACTGGTAAAGGCTTTTTAAATGGAACTCAAACCAAATACGATTTCGTTCCAGAACAAAGTACCGACTTTATTTTTTGCACCGTAGGTGAAGAATTTGGATTTGTGGGAAGCATTGTCCTCGTCGGACTATTTACCGCTCTTCTCCTTCGAATCATCTTTATTGCCGAAAGACAACGCTCTCCCTTCAGTAGAATTTATGCCTATGGCGTGGCCAGCATTTTATTCATGCACCTTACTATTAACATCGGAATGACTATCGGATTAGTTCCCGTAATTGGTATCCCACTTCCATTCGTAAGCTACGGAGGTTCCTCGCTTTGGAGCTTTACTATACTCTTGTTTATACTTTTGAAGTTAGATTCGAATCGTCAGAATATCATTAGATAATATGCTAGTATGCTAATATGCTAGTATGCTAATATGCTAGTATGCTAATACTGAAATATAACCCACCAACATATTAGCATATTAGCATACTAGCATACTAGCATACTATATTAACAATTCTTCCTTTAACGAAGATAAACTTCTTCAACTCCTTGCCTTCTAATTGCTTTTGTACATCAGCATTTGCGAGTACTATGGCTTTGGCATCTGCATCGCTAATATCAATAGGCATAGTAATGTTGAAGCGTGTTTTTCCGTTGAATGAAATCGGATAAGCAAAATCGCTCTCTACTAAATATTCTTCATTATACTTCGGATATGAAGCATACGTAATCGATTCTTTTTCTCCCAATAATTTCCAACACTCTTCTGCAATATGCGGTGCATAAGGAGAGAGTACTATGGTTAAGTCGCGGAGAATTTCTCTTTTATTACATTTTAAATCGGTTAATTCATTTACACAAATCATAAAACTACTCACCGAAGTATTGAAAGAAAAACGATCTACATCTTCTTCAACCTTCTTTATGATTTTATGTAAAGCTTTATATTCTTCTTTTGTAGGTGTTTCATCACTTACTACAAAATCGAAATTTTCATTATGGAATAGTTTCCAGAACTTACGTAAGAATTTAAACACACCCTCTATACCATTGGTATTCCATGGTTTGCTTTGCTCCAATGGACCAAGAAACATTTCGTACATACGAAGAGTATCCGCACCGTAACGTTCAATAATATCATCAGGATTTACCACGTTGAATTTCGACTTCGACATTTTCTCGACTTCGAAACCACATAGATATTTTCCTTCACTTAAAATAAATTCAGCATTAGAATACTCAGGGTTAGATAATTTAAATTTATCTACATCCAAATAATCATTAGTTACAATATTAACATCTACATGTAATGCAGAAGTTTGATGTTGACTTTTTAAATCTGATGAAACAAAAGTATTCGTACCTGTAACTCTATATACAAAGTTAGATCTCCCCTGTATCATCCCTTGATTTATCAACTTCTTAAATGGTTCTTCGAAATTGATATATCCTTTATCTTTCAAAAATTTATTCCAGAAACGCGAGTACAATAAATGCCCTGTAGCATGTTCCGAACCTCCAATGTATAAGTCTACCTGGTTCCAATAATCTAGTGATTCTTTGCTTGCAAATTCTTGCGTGTTTTTCGGATCCATGTATCTTAAGAAATACCACGAAGATCCTGCCCAACCTGGCATGGTGGTTAATTCGTATTCGTATTGATCTTCATACTTCCAACCCTTTGCACGTGCCAATGGTGGCTCTCCTGTTTCGGTAGGTAAAAATTTATCTACTGATGGTAATTCCAATGGAAGTTTATCTTGATCTACTAAATAAGGCATTCCATTTTTATAGTACACAGGAATAGGTTCTCCCCAATAACGCTGACGACCAAATACTGCATCTCTCAAACGATAATTCGTTTTTCCTTTTCCTAAATTTCTTTTCTCAATTTCTTCAATGATTTTCACCATCGCTTCTTTCACTTCTAATCCATTTAAGAAATCAGAATTGATGAGTTTACCTTCTTTAGCGTCGTATGCTTCTACACTAATATCCCCTCCTTCTACCACTTGTTTAATAGGTAATCCGAAATGTTTTGCAAATGCATAATCTCTGGTATCGTGAGCAGGAACAGCCATTACAGCGCCTGTACCATAACTAGCCAATACATAATCGCCAATCCATACCGGAATATCTTCGTTTGTAAAAGGATGTTTTACGTACCCACCAGTAAACTGACCTGTGATGGTTTTCACATCACTCATACGATCGCGTTCCGATTTTGACGATGCTGCTTTTTTATAATTCTCTACCGCCTCTTTATATTCTGCAGTAGTTATCTTATCTACTAATTCGTGCTCGGGTGCTAAAACCAAAAATGAAACGCCGAATACTGTATCCGGACGAGTAGTGAAAACTTCAATAGCCTCAAAACTCAAACTACTTCCCTTACTTTTTCCTATCCAATTTCTCTGCATTTCTTTCACTGCATCTGGCCAATCGATGGTGTCCAATCCAGTAAGCAAACGCTCAGCATAAGCAGTGATTCGCATCGACCACTGACGCATTAATTTTTGTTCTACGGGATAACCTCCTCGTTCCGAAAAGCCATCTTTCACCTCATCGTTTGCCAATACAGTTCCTAATGCTGGGCACCAGTTTACCCACGAATCGGCTAAATAAGCTAAACGATAATTCAATAAAATATTTTGTTGCTTCTCTTCCGAAAATGATTTCCACTCCTCTGCAGTAAATAGTTCTTGTTCGTGCTTAGAGGCATTTACTTTAGCATTACCCTCTTGTTCAAATTTTGAAATTAATACACTAATGTCTTCAGCCTTATCAGACTCATTATTATACCACGAATTGAATAGCTCGCAGAAAATCCATTGTGTCCATTTATAATAGGCAGGATCACTCGTCATTACTTCCCTATCCCAATCGTATGAAAATCCAATACGATCTAATTGTTCTCTGTATCGAGCCACATTTTGTGCCGTAGTAACCGCAGGGTGCTGCCCTGTTTGTATAGCGTATTGCTCAGCAGGTAAGCCGAAAGAGTCGTACCCCATAGGATGCAATACATTATAACCCTTTAAACGTTTGTATCTACTAAAAATATCAGTGGCAATATAACCCAGCGGGTGCCCCACGTGTAATCCAGCCCCAGAAGGGTAAGGAAACATATCCAATACGTAATATTTAGGCTTTGTCGACTTATTTTCAGTCTTAAATACCTTTTTATCAGCCCAATAACGCTGCCAATCTTGCTCTATTTTTTTAAATTGATAATCCATACGCTTTAATTGCCTGCGAATTTATTAAATTTTTTATCTTCGCACGTTAGCGATTTGATATGAGTAAGAATTCTGAACAAGCTTCTAAAAAGGGTATAAAAACATTCTACATCTCTACCATCTTTAGTATTTCCTTGGTTTTACTAATGGTTGGGCTTTTGGGATTGATCGTTTTACATGCCAAAAACCTATCTAATTTCGTAAAAGAAAATATAGTTCTAAACGTCATACTTGATGAACAAGCTAAGGATGCCGATATTTTTAAGCTCCAAAAAGAAATTGAAAAGAATCCTGCCATTAAAGATACTGAATACATCAGTAAAGAATTAGCCGCAAGGAACCTTTCTAAAGACCTTGGCGAAGATTTTATCAAATTCTTAGGTTACAACCCCCTAACCGCTTCAATTGATGTGTATTTAAGAGCGGAATATGCTACTAACGACGAAATTCAAAAGTTTACTCGCCGTTTAAAAAGCAAAGATTTTGTTAAAGAAGTAGTTTATCAAGAATCTTTAGTCGACCTAGTTAATCAGAATTTAAAATCAATAAGCCTTATTATAGTGGCCTTTGGAGGAGCATTATTACTGATAGCCATAGCCTTAATCAACAATACTATTCGTTTGGCTATGTACTCTCAGCGTTTTATCATCAGAAGTATGCAACTTGTTGGAGCTACTCGTGGTTTTATTCGTAAACCTTTCATTATCACAGGGATTTTACACGGACTATTAGGAGCATTAATTGCCATTGCCATTCTTATAGGAGCCTTATTCTTAGCAAGAAACGAAGTTCCTGATTTAATAATACTTGAAGATTACACAGAGTTCGCTATCTTGTTCTTTGGAATATTATCTATGGGCGTATTAATTTCTTTCTTTAGTACGTTCTTTGCAGTAAATAAATACTTAAATCAACATATCGACGATTTATACAAAAAATAAAATGAGCAAAAAAGAAACAAAAAAAGTTGAAAACGTAAGTCCTAAAAATGTTGATTTCGTTTTCTCAAAAGATAATTACAAATGGTTATTCATTGGAATAGCAATTATTATTTTAGGATTTATTTTGATGTCGGGTTCTGAAGATATTTTAGATTTCCGCAAAATCACCTTAGCTCCAATTGTGGTATTAGCTGGTTTTGCAACAGTAACCTATGCGATATTAAAAAAACCTAGAGACTAACAATGACCATTTTTCAGGCAATCATTATTGCAATTGTAGAAGGGTTAACTGAATTCTTACCAGTGTCTTCTACTGGCCATATGATTATTACCACTTCCATTATGGGCATTAGCTCTGATGGATTTACCAAACTCTTTACTATCGCAATTCAATTTGGCACCATCTTATCGGTGCTGTTTTTATATTGGAAGAAATTCTTCCAAAGCATCAATTTCTATTTAAAACTTTTCGTTGGTTTTATACCTGCAGCTATTTTTGGTTTTCTATTATCGGATTGGATCGATTCATTACTAGAAAATGTAATAATGGTTGCTGTAATGCTAGTGCTAGGTGGTATCGTATTTATTTTGATCGATAAGTGGTTAAGCAAATCCGAGCATAAAGAAGAGGAAGCTCTCTCTTTCCCAAAAGTATTTAAAATAGGACTATTCCAATGCATTGCGATGATTCCTGGTGTATCTCGTTCGGCTGCAACCATTATTGGTGGGGTAACTCAAGGGCTTAGCAAAAAACAAGCTGCTGAGTTTTCTTTCTTCCTTGCTGTTCCTACTATGTTTGCTGCAACTTGCAAAAAAATGCTCGACTATTACCAAGAAGGAATTTCGTTGAGTAACAACGAATGGACTTTACTAGCCATAGGAAACCTTGTAGGATTTATAGTTGCTATTATTGCTATTAAATCGTTTATCTCATTCATTACTAAAAATGGATTTAAAATATTCGGATACTACCGCATTTTCGTCGGAGCCGCTATCCTTATTCTATATTTCCTAGGTATTGAATTGTCAATTGTCTAAATCATGTCGACTTTCGATTTCGAAAATGGAGAACTCTTATTGGTGGATAAACCATTAACTTGGACTTCATTTGATGTGGTTGGAAAAATTAGAAATTCCATCAGAATAAAAAAAATAAAAGTCGGACACGCAGGCACACTAGACCCATTAGCTACTGGACTGTTAATAGTATGTACTGGTAAACTCACTAAAAAGGTTGATGAATATTTGGCCGAAGAAAAAGAATACACAGGCACTATTACTCTTGGCACTACTACACCCTCTTATGATTTAGAAACTGAAATAAACCAACATTTCCCTACTGAACACCTCAATAATGAAATGATGTATAGTGCTGCGGAAAGCTTCTTAGGAGAAATAGAACAAGTTTCCCCAGCGTATTCGGCATTAAAAATAGATGGAGAAAGGGCATATCATAAAGCTCGTAGAGGAGAAGAAGTAAAAATAAAATCGAGAAAAGTAACCATATCTGCATTTGAAATTACAGATATCACCATGCCAATAGTAACTTTTCGTATCGTATGCAGTAAAGGAACCTATATTCGTTCTATAGCACACGATTTTGGTAAAAAATTAAAAACAGGAGCCCACCTTTCTTCGTTAAGAAGAACAAGAAGTGGTAACTTTAAGATAGAAGAAGCCTGGAATCTGGAACGTTTAATAGAAAAAATTAAAACAGAACGCTTCGAAAAAGAAAAAGAAAGTAAGTCGGAATAGCTTATACTACATTGAAAGTTTATAGAAGTTTAGAAGAGTTTAATAATAAAGGCAATGCTGTTGTAACCACAGGCACCTTCGATGGTGTTCATTTCGGTCATCAGAAAATTATTGCTCGCTTAAAAGAAATTGCTCTTCAATACCATGGGGAATCAGTAATTATTACCTTTTTCCCTCACCCTCGTTTGGTACTCTTTCCAGAAGATAATGACCTAAAGCTTATTAATACTCTTGAAGAGAAAATAGAGTTATTAGAAAACGCAGGCATCGATCATTTAATCATTATTCCATTTACAAAAGAATTTTCTCGTTTAAGTTCTCTGGATTTTATTCAACAAGTAATTGTAGAAAAAATAGGCACGAAGAAATTAGTCATTGGTTACGATCATCATTTTGGAAAAAATAGAGAGGGTAGCTTCGAACACTTAAAGCATTATGCTCCCGAGTATGGATTTGAAGTAGAAGAAATTCCCGAGCAAGATATAAATGATGTAGCCGTAAGTTCCACTAAAATTAGAAATGCAATTTTAAAAGGTGATTTCATTACCGCAAACAAATACCTAGGTTATCCATTTAGTTTGCAAGGTCTGGTAAAAAAAGGAGATCAGATTGGAAGAACTATTGGATATCCAACCGCTAATATTCAAGTTCCCGAATCTTATAAATTAATTCCAGGAGATGGGATTTATGCCGTAAAGGTGAATGTAAATAACACCCAACATACCGGAATGCTCTATATTGGTAAAAGACCTGTTGTTAATGGATCAGAACGTGTAATAGAAGTTAATATATTCGACTTCAATGAGGATATTTACAATCAACAAATAAAAGTTGAATTCCATCAGTATATCCGAGGAGATAAAAAGTTGAATGGATTAGATGAATTAAAAGCAGCACTCGCTGCCGATGAAGTAGCTTGTAGGGCTTTTTTTCGTAACTCGTAGTTCGTAACTCGTAGCTCGTAATTCGGCTGTGACGGACGTCTACGTTCGTCACATTTTAATTGCTGGACGTAGACGTCCAGCGCAGCAAAGTATAAATCGATGGACGTGGACGTCCATCGCAACCATTTTTATTGACTCAATTCGAAATTCTCTGTCTTCGGGAAATCTGTAAAAGCAGTAGTTAATATTTGCGGAATATCTCTTGCTAATTTTCTTTCGACAACATCTAACCATGCTCCATCAACTGTTAAGGTTGCCATCAATTTATCTTGATCGTTCACAAAACGATGCTCGAACGACCATTTACTAGCATCTGCTTTCATTTTAGAAAGATATACCTCTAAGGTAATGTGATCTCCTAATTTTATTTCTCTTCTAAATACGGCTTCCTCTCTAAAAATTACTGGACCAATTCGTAACTCTTGAAATTTTGCCATGGTTAAACCCAAAGCACCTAATATTTCTATTCGTTGTTGCGCACAGAAGTCATAAAACACACTGTGTCTTAAATGAAAATTGGGATCTAAATCAGCCCAACGTATTGATATTTGTTTTTTGTTCATCTCATTAATTGTAATTCGTAGCTCGTAACTCGTAACTGGTGTATTCGAAATACGAGTTACGAAATTTTGCTTTTCAAATAAGTTGCGGTATACGACTTTTTATTTTTCGCTAAGTCTTCTGGAGTTCCTGCAAACACTAAGTTTCCGCCCTTCTCCCCGCCTTCAGGACCAATATCAATTACCCAATCGGCGCATTTTATTACGTCCATATTATGTTCGATAACAATAATCGAATTTCCTTGTGCAATAAGTGCTTCAAAAGATTTTAGCAATTTTTTTATGTCGTGAAAATGCAAACCGGTTGTAGGTTCGTCAAACACAAATAATGTGTGTTGAGTTGCATTTCCTTTTACTAAAAACGAAGCTAGTTTAATACGTTGTGCTTCCCCTCCTGATAAGGTATTTGATGATTGTCCGAGATGCACATAGCCCAAGCCCACATCTGCCAATGGTTGTATTTTCGATACAATTTTTTTCTCGTCGGCAAAGAATACTAAGGCTTCATCGATAGTTAAATCGAGAATATCTGAAATGTTTTTTCCTTTATACTGAACATCTAAAACCTCTTGTTTAAATCTTTTTCCATTACAACTTTCACATGGCAAGAAAATATCCGCCATAAATTGCATCTCTACTTTTACCTCTCCTTCACCCTGACAAACTTCACATCGTCCGCCATCTACGTTAAAAGAAAAATGAGAAGGCTTTAAGCCTTGTGCTTTGGCTGCAGATTGCACAGAAAATAAATTCCTGATTTCATCATATGCTTTCACATAGGTTACAGGATTTGATCTCGACGATTTTCCAATCGGATTCTGATCCACCATTTCCACCTGATGTATGCTTTTAATATCTCCCTCTATACCGTCGGATGCTCCTGTTTGATCTCCCGTGTATGTTCCAAGTGTTTTCTGTAAGGCTGGAATTAAAATTCTTTTTACTAAGGATGTTTTTCCGGAACCACTCACTCCTGTTACTGCAGTAAGTGTATGAAGTGGAAACTGAACATCAATATTTTTTAAATTATTTTCTCTTGCACCTTTCACCGTAATCGAATCGCTCCACTTTCTTCGCTGCTTTGGCATTTCAATCTCTGCTTCCCCACTCAAGTATTTAGCGGTCCAAGTATTTTTAGCTTTTTTAATTTCTGCGTATGTTCCTTCAAACATCACCTGTCCACCATTTGCTCCTGCATCTGGGCCAATATCTATAATATAATCGGCGGCTTCCATCACTTCTTCATCGTGCTCTACCACTATTACTGTATTACCCGCATCTCGCAATGATTTTAATACTGATATCAAACGTTGTGTATCTCTTGAATGCAAACCAATAGAAGGCTCATCTAAGATGTATAACGACCCAACTAAACTACTTCCTAATGATGTAGATAAATTGATTCGTTGCGACTCTCCACCAGATAGAGTATTCGACAAACGATTTAAAGTTAAATAGCCTAACCCAACATCACATAAATATTTTAGACGGTTGGTTATTTCGGTTAATATTCTTTTCGCTACTTGCTCATCATGTTTATCAAGTTTTAGGTTTGAGAAAAACTCCATCACTTTCTCTACAGGCATCAACACCACATCGGTAATCGAATGATTGTTAATCTTTACATATGAAGCATCTTTTCTCAATCTGCTTCCCTTACAATCGGGGCAATTTGTTCTACCTCTATATCTTGACAGGATAACACGATATTGAATTTTATAGGTTTGCTCTTCTAAGTATTTAAAGAATGCGTTTAATCCTTCGAAATATTTATTACCTGTCCAGATTAACTCCTTTTCTTTTTTTGATAATTGATGATAAGGACGGTGAATAGGGAAATCGAATTTAGTAGCGTGTTTAATCAATCGCTCTACCCACTCTTTCATTTTTTCTCCACGCCAAGGAGCAATAGCACCATCGTACACCGATTTACTTTTATCGGGTATTACTAAGTCCTCATCAATACCTATAACTTTACCATAACCCTCACATGTTTTACAAGCGCCAAAAGGATTGTTGAAACTAAAAAAATGTACCGAAGGTTCTTCGAAAGTAATTCCATCAGCCTCAAAACGGTCGCAATATAAATTCGATTTTACTTTTTCTGTATTGGGAGCTTTATCTTCAATAATACAATCGCCATGACCCTCGAAGAAGGCTGTTTGTATGGAATCTGCTAAACGTGCTTGTAAGTCTTCATCTTCATTATTAATTACAATTCTATCAATTAGTATTAATAATTCGCGATTGTTTTTAAGTGGAGTGTTTTTGAGTTTTGTATCCTCAACCATCTCCTCAATTTTTTTTAATTCGTCTAAATGTTTTACCCTCTTAAATCCTTTTTGTAAAAGTATAGACAGCTCCTCTTTTATATTTCTATTCTTTTGAGGTTGCAACGGAGCATATACAGAAACAATTGTTTCATTTACCGATTGAAGCAATTTAGTAGTCACGCTATCTACCGTATCACGCTTTACTTCTTTTCCCGACTCAGGTGAATAGGTCTTACCTATACGAGCATACAACAACTTTAAATAATCGTAAATCTCTGTAGAGGTTCCTACTGTTGATCTTGGGTTAGACGCAGTAACTTTTTGCTCAATAGCTATCGCTGGTGCAATACCTTTAATGTATTCTACTTCTGGCTTATTCATTCGACCTAAGAACTGACGAGCATAAGAAGATAAACTCTCTACATACCTACGCTGTCCTTCGGCATATAGGGTATCAAAGGCTAAAGACGACTTTCCTGAGCCAGATAAGCCCGTAATCACCACAAACTTGTTCTTGGGAATGGCAACATCAATATTTTTTAGGTTATGTACCCTCGCCCCCTTTATTAGTATATATTCCTTAGCGTCTAAATCCGCTACATTTTTAAGCTTCATGAAATTTCAATGCGAAAATGTGCACATGCGAAAATGCGAAAATTAATAGATATATACACATTTGCTCTGTTACAGATCTCAACAATGCCCCTATTGTAACATAATTGTCATTAAACCCCCTAAATTTGGATTTTTGGAACAATAATTGTTTATTCGAATATAGAAACCATAAAAAACCTAAAGGAGGACTAACTATAGAATAAATCTTTACACTAATTTTTTATTAACCTACGGAGGAAAAAAACTATGAACCGTAACCTAATTAGTGACAAAGATCTTGTTCATCTTTATGTTTCAGGTGATGAATCTGCACTTGCAATTTTGTTGAGTCGTCACAAATCAAAGATCTATACTTCAATCTATTTATTGGTTAAAGACCGCTTTTTGGCTGAAGACATTTTTCAAGACACTTTTATTAAGGTAATTAATACCCTTAAAGGCGGAAAATACAACGAAGAAGGCAAATTCCTTCCTTGGGTAATGCGTATAGCCCATAATTTGGTTATCGATCATTTCCGTAAAGAAAAAAGGACGCCTACCATTACCAATTCTGATGGTTTCGATATTTTCGACGTAATAGGTGTTTCTGAAGAAAGTACTGAGGACAAATTATTAAGGGAACAATCGCATTCCGACCTTAGAGCCCTAATCCAAAAGCTCCCTGAAGAGCAAAAAGAAGTGCTTATAATGCGTCATTATGCTGATTTAAGCTTTAAAGAGATTGCCGACCTTACAGGAGTAAGTATAAATACTGCACTCGGACGTATGCGTTATGCCTTAAATAACCTCCGAAGGATGATTCAGGAGAAGGAACAAAGTTTTAAGCAATATTTGTAAAGGGAATACAATAAGGGTTAACGACTTGCGTTTATATTGCAAATCAAACCCAAGCTTATGGTGGAAACCTTTACACAAAACGAAATGATAAAAGCTATGTACCACGAATTATCGTCAGACGACATGGCCGAATTGGAAACTCAACTTGAAAATAATGTAGAATTTGAAAACAACTTTGAGGACCTAAGTGTTATCAAGTTAGAATTGAATAAGTTACTAGAAAGTCCAAGCAATGATACCATTGCAAAGCTCTTAAACTATTCTATTTCATACATTAAATAAGGTTTTTTTTCAAAGGTGATCCCGATAGTACTTTAACTAGCACTATCGGGATTTTTTTTGTTCTTTTGAATATGGCTAACTAAAAAGAAATAATTTTTATTAAATCACATGAAAAAATACCACTACCTAATTGCACTAACATTATTTTTTACATCATTTTCTTTCGCACAAGAAATAAAAAGAATTGATGGCAGTTTCGTTTCCTCTGATAGCGTCGACCTAAGAGTTCAGAAACTAATGAAAGCTGCAAACGTAACTGGTGTTGCATTGGCCATATTCAATAATAATGAACCTGTTTATAGTAAAACCCATGGATTAGCCGATGCCGAAAAAAATATTCCATTTGAGAAGAACTCTGTAATGTATGCGGCTTCATTTTCTAAAACTGTTTTTGCATACATCGCAATGCAGCTCATACAGGAGAAGGTGATTGAACTCGACAAACCGCTAGTTGAATATCTAGATAAACCTTTAGTAGATTATAAAATTATAGGATGGAATAGAGGATATCACGACTTAGTTAACGACGATCGATATAAAAAAATAACAGCGCGTATGTGTTTAACACATACAACCGGATTTCCTAATTGGAGATGGTTTGAAGTTGACAAAAAATTAAAATTTTCGTTCAGCCCTGGAACACGCTATAACTACTCTGGCGAAGGACTATACCTTCTACAATTTGTGATAGAACAAATTACCGGAAAAGATTTTGAAACCTTGGCTCAAGAAAGAGTATTTAAGCCACTAGGCATGATTAATACTAGCTACGTATGGCAAAATAGATTCAATACAAATATTTGCTACGGACACACTGAATATGGCGTAACCTATGATGTAATGAAATGGAAAGAGCCAAGTGTAAGTGGTTCGATGAGTACAACACTCGAAGATTACACTAAATTCTTCGCGGCTTTATGCAGTGCTAAAAACTTATCCAAAGAAAGCTTCGAAGCAATGACGAGCTTACAGGTACGAATTAGATCAAAAGCACAATTCGGTCCGCAATCTAGAATTGATAATAAAGACAATGATGGGATTATGTTGGGATATGGTTTGGGTGTTGGGGTATTCAGTTCACCTTATGGTAAAGCATTTTTTAAAGAAGGTCACGATGAAGGATGGGGGCACTACTCTATTTGCTTCCCTGAACAAAAAATTGCTGTAGTAATAATGACCAATAATGATAATGGAGAAAGTATTTTCAAAGAATTACTAGAATATACCATTGGTGATAAATATACCCCATGGCGATGGGAGAATTATATTCCTTATAATATGAAATAATATAGGAACACACTTCTGAACAAACTAAATATTAGTTAAAATTCTACCTAAATAAAAAATACTTTTTTCATGTCATGATATAATATCTATATTGTATATTTCATTGAAATATGTATAGATATGGAAATAAAAATTGATCAAAAGCGTTTTTCACTAGAAAGTAAATACACCATACTGATTGATGGAATTGAAAAATGCAATGCCACTTCAAAATTATTCAAATGGTTTGCTGAAATAAATTTCGAAAGTTCCGAAACACATGAATTAAAATATACCATTAAAAGAAAATGGGCTTGGTTTAAATTTTCTTATGATATTACTAATAATAAGCAGATAGTATATGAATTCAGAACCCTATCTTTTTGGAAAAGACATTATCAGTGTATAATCAATAATGATAATTATGAAATATTTGGCCATAAAGGCCGTAAATACTCTGTCTACAAAAACAATAAGATGATAGCCTGTTGGGAAATTAATAAAGTAACTTGGTTTGAAGGAGACAAATACAGAATCTTAGCAGATAATAATGTTGATCCTGAAATTATTTCTTGTTTTTGTATTCTCCTCGACAATGCTAATTCGGATAATAAAAGAGATGCCATGAATTGGAATATAGGTTGGCTAGGTCCTGAAGTAAAACCGTTTGATGAAACTTGGTTCCCTAGATAATATCAATATGAAAAAGATAATCCTTAGTGTTCTATTTTTTGTATTTATAACGTCTGTCTTTGCACAAAAAAAGCTCAAGTATTCTGTACAACGTTTCTCTACATTAGATTACATTAGTGTGCGTGCCATAGAAGTAGTAAACGACAATACGGTTTGGTTTGCTGCAAATAATGGGGTTTGGGGTTATACAGAAGATGGTGGAAAAAACTGGATTATTGATTCTATTAAAGTGAACAATACACGCCCTGCTTTTAGATCAATTGCGGTACTAAACGATAGCACAACTTTATTATTAAGTATCGGATCTCCTGCATATCTTTTTAAAACTACTAATAAAGGAAAGATATGGCATTTAGTGTATACCGATACTTGTAAAGATATTTTTTTCGATTGCATGAAATTTTCAGATAATAAAAATGGCTATGCTATTGCTGATCCCATTAATTTAAAATTGCAACTGATTAAAACCAATGATGCTGGGAATACATGGACAAAAATAGAAGATATATATTTGCCCATTTTATCTGAGAAAGAAGCATTTTTTGCTTCAAGTAACTCTAATCTAGATATCGTAAACAATACAATTTATTTAGCCTCTGGGGGTTCGCGCTCAAGAGTGTTTAGACTTAGTCCACAAAACAAATCGGATAAAATATTCGACACCCCAATGCCAAGTGGAGAAACCATGACTGGAATATATTCACTCGATTATTACAATGAAAAAATTGGAGCGATTGCAGGAGGTCATTATGATAAAAAAGATTCCATACTAACCTGCTTAGCCATTACCACAGATGGAGGAAATAACTGGAAAAGTATTCCAGTTAACAAGCCACTCTTCGGTTCATGTGTGCAATTTAAAAACAATGAGGAATTATTTCTCACAGGACACTCAGGAAGTATTATGTACAACATAAGAAAAAACAAAACCATCTATTTAAAAGATCACATAGGAAATGACTTAAAATTTCATACCCTAAGAATTTCTCCATCTAATAAAACGATTTGGTTTGCGGGCAATAAAGGTCAATTTGCTAGAATTACACTTTAATTCTAGCAAAAAAATTGAATTTACTAAATCTAGTCCCTATCTTCGAGCCTATATAACTAAGTCACATAACATATGATTATCGAACCCCGAATGAGAGGATTTATCTGTTTGACATCACACCCAAAAGGTTGCGAACAGAATGTGTTAAATCAAATTGAATACGTAAAATCAAAAGGTAAAATTGATGGACCAAAAAATGTTTTAGTAATTGGTGCATCCACAGGTTTTGGTTTAGCTTCTAGAATTACTAGTGCATTTGGTTCTAATGCCGCGACCATAGGTGTATTTTTTGAAAAAGCACCACAAGATGGTAAAACAGCTTCTCCCGGATGGTACAATAGTGCAGCATTTCAACAAGCTGCAAAAAAAGCGGGCATATATGCAAAAAGTATTAATGGAGATGCTTTCTCTAATGAGGTAAAAGAAAAAACTATCGATACGATAAAAAAAGATTTAGGTAAAATTGATTTGGTAATCTATAGTCTTGCATCACCTGTAAGAATGCACCCTGTTACAGGTGTATTACATCGATCGGTTTTAAAACCTATCGGAAATTCATTCACCAACAAAACAGTAGATTTTCATACAGGTATAGTAAGTAACGTTACTATTGAACCATGCAATGAAGAAGAAATAGCAAATACTGTTGCGGTAATGGGAGGCGAAGATTGGGAAATGTGGATGGACGCCTTAGCCAACGCGGGTGTACTATCTGAAAATGCAATGTCTATTGCTTATTCTTATATCGGACCATCACTTACAGAAGCAGTATATAGAAAAGGAACTATTGGTGCAGCTAAAGATCATCTAGAAGCTACAGCATTCACCATTACAAATAAATTAAAAAACATTGGAGGCAAAGCTTTCGTATCGGTAAACAAAGCCTTAGTAACACAAGCAAGTTCTGCAATTCCTGTTATTCCTTTATATATTTCATTGCTATACAAAACCATGAAAAACAAAGGAACTCACGAAGGATGTATCGAACAAATTCAACGTTTATTTAGTGAGCGATTATATACTGGAAATGATATTCCTACAGATGATAAAGGTAGAATTAGAATCGACGATTGGGAAATGAGTGAAGATGTACAACAAAAAGTAACAGAACTTTGGGAACAATCGACAACAGAAACATTACCTAATATTGGCGATTTGAATGGATACAAATCAGACTTCCTGAATTTATTTGGTTTTGGTTTTCCTCAAATTAATTATTTGGAAGATGTTAATGAAAACGTAGACATTGAAGGATTACAATAATTTAACTTGAACAAAAAAGAAAGATACGAGAAGGTAATTCAATATTTTGAGGAGCATGTACCTGTTGCTGAAACAGAATTACATTACACTAATCCGTTTGAGTTATTAGTTGCTGTAGTTCTATCTGCACAGTGTACAGATAAGAGGGTGAATATTGTAACCCCACCACTCTTCAAAGCATTCCCACATCCTGAGGTGTTAGCAAACGCAAGTGTTGATGAAGTCTTCTCGTATATCAAAAGTATATCCTATCCGAATAACAAAGCAAAACATTTAGTGGGATTGGGGAAAATGCTAATGGAGAAATTCAATGGCGAAGTTCCTAGTACTATTGAAGAATTACAACAGTTGCCAGGCGTTGGACGAAAAACGGCAAATGTAATTGTTTCCGTTATTCATCATGCTCCCGCAATGGCTGTAGATACTCATGTTTTCAGAGTATCTGCACGACTAGGCTTAACTACTAATGCAAAAACACCATTGGCCGCCGAAAAACAATTAGTAAAATTTATTCCAGAAGATAAAATACATATAGCCCATCATTGGCTAATTTTACACGGAAGATATACTTGTTTGGCTAGAAGTCCTAAATGCATGGAATGTGGGCTAGCCCAATACTGTAAGAGTTTTGGTAAATATATTCAGTAAAAAAAAGCGGCTCATTTCTGAACCGCCTTAAAACATAAAACATGAAATCTCCTAACCAATGAAATAGTTTTACTCTGCTGCTTTCTCTTCCAACAAATCGGCAGTAACTACCGCTTTTATCTTCGTTTCCAACTCTTCCATTAATTCGGGATTATCTTCAATGAGTTGCTTTACTGCATCTCTTCCTTGTCCTAATTTAGTATCACCGTAACTAAACCAAGAACCTGATTTCTTTATAATATCGTAATCCACTCCTAAGTCTACAATCTCACCTGATTTTGAAATTCCTTTTCCATACATAATATCAAATTCTGCAAGACGGAAAGGAGGTGCTACTTTATTTTTAACAATTTTCACTTTAACTCTGTTTCCAGATACTTCTTCTGCATCTTTAATTTGCCCTGTACGACGAATATCCAAACGAACTGATGCATAAAACTTCAAAGCATTACCACCTGTAGTTGTTTCTGGATTACCGAACATTACACCAATTTTTTCACGTAATTGGTTAATGAAAATACAGCAACATCCTGTTTTGTTAATTGTACCTGTTAGTTTTCGTAAAGCTTGCGACATTAATCTTGCTTGTAATCCCATTTTAGAATCGCCCATCTCCCCTTCTATCTCTCCTTTTGGAACTAATGCAGCTACCGAGTCAATCACAATAATGTCTATTGCTCCCGAACGAATTAAATTATCAGCAATCTCTAGTGCTTGCTCTCCATTATCTGGTTGCGAGATCAATAAATTTTCTACATCAACCCCTAATTTTTTAGCATAAAATTTATCAAATGCATGTTCTGCATCAATAAAAGCAGCTATACCACCTTTTTTTTGAGCCTCAGCAATTGCATGTATAGCTAAGGTTGTTTTACCAGATGATTCTGGACCATATATTTCTACTACACGACCTTTAGGTAATCCACCAATTCCTAATGCAATATCTAAACCTAATGAACCAGTTGAAATGGCTTCAATTTGCTCTATCGGATTATCCCCCAATTTCATAACGGTTCCTTTTCCGTATGTTTTCTCTAATTTATCTAAGGTTAATTGTAATGCCTTTAATTTTTCTTTTGCGTCTGCCATAATCGTATGTTTTAATGTTCTATATTCTAATTTTTGCTAAAAATAATAGCATTTATTTAGCAAACAAAATTATTTTATCAACATAATATAACTAATTGATATACAATTAATTAAAAATATTATAATTTTATACCAACAAATATACAATACAAAAATGCTGTAATTTTTAGCTAAATACAACTGCTTAAATACAGGTTTTTTTATTAAGGATGATATTTAGGGCTAAATTACCCTACAATGAGTTCTTCTATCGACTTTCTCGATCGTGGGGTGAGTTCTCTAGTACGGAATGGCTCTTCTAACTTTTCTGCATCATCTAAATATCCTAGTGCAATTATACATTGTGGTGTATAACCTTCGGGAATGTGAATTTGTTCATTCAATTTTGTTTTATCATAGCCAGCCATAGGATGACAATATATACCCATATCAGTTGCTTGTAGTAATAAATAACCTGTAGCTATTCCTACATCGTGAGGAGCCCATGCATTAGGTTTACCTGAATGAGTAAATGTATCTTTTGCTAATATGGTAATTAATGCTGCTGCATTTTTCACCCATGGTTGGTTGCCCCCCATTAAACTACTGTGCACACGATTGAAAAGTTCTTCACCATGTTTTGCTACAATAAATCTCCAGGGTTGCTCATTATTTGAACTTGGAGCCCAAGAAGCTGCTTCAATTATTGTGTTTATACTCGCCTCTGAAATTTCTCTCTCAGAAAAGCTTCTTGCACTCCATCTGTTTTTTATGATATCTAATATCGGATATTCTGTATTGGCTATTTTCAACATTATACATTCATTGGTATATCCATTAACAAGATCTCGGTATTTGTGTTTGCTGTAATGTTTAAATGCTTAGCATCCTCTATTCCCATTCCATCTCTTGACAATAACTTTTCTCCATTCACTGTAACTTCTCCATTTAAAACAAACACATATACACCATTCCCTTCTTTCTTTATTTCATATTTCGCTTCTTTCCCTTCTTCAAATTTGCCCAAATGAAACCAAGCATCTTGATGTATCCATACACCTTCATCGTCGGCATTAGGTGATAATATCTGCTGAAGTTTATTTTTTCTGTCTTCTACATTTAGTGTAATCTGATCATACCTCGGAGTAACATTTCTCTTGTTCGGGAAAATCCAAATTTGTAGAAACTTTACCTGCTGATCTTTATTCTTATTGTACTCACTATGTGAAATACCTGTACCCGCACTCATCACTTGTATATCTCCATTTCTGATCACTGTCTTATTTCCCATACTATCTTGATGCTCTAAATCACCTTCCAATGGTATCGAAATAATTTCCATATTATCATGTGGGTGTGTTCCAAAACCCATTCCCTCTGCTACAGTGTCGTCGTTTAATACTCTCAATACACCAAAATGTGTTCGCGATGGTTCAAAATAATGCCCAAAACTGAACGTATGATAAGAATTTAACCATCCGAAATTTGCATTTCCTCTGGTATCGGCTTTATGAATAATGTGCTTTTCCATATGAGTTAATTTTATTTATATGTTTAAACATGTATTTTAAGGTATTGTTTTTGTAAATAGTTAAAATGTTTAAAATAAAGAGAAAAATCTACTGCTTTAATAATACATAATTATAAATACATTTATCTATCTTAGCTGGCTTTTTGAAAAAAAATTGATGAAAAAAATAACCCTTTCTATTGCTCTATTCCTCCAAATTTTGGTGGTATGGGCACAAATCCCTGCGAACTATTATAATACAACAACTGGTCTAAGTGGAACTCCCCTTAGGTCTGCTTTGCATGATATTATAGATAATCATTCTTCAAAATCTTATTCTTCATTATTAACCTATTATCAAACTACTGATAAAAAAGCTAATGGAAAAGTTTGGGATATGTATTCTGATAATCCAGGTGGTACACCTCCTTATGAGTTTACCTTTTCACAAAATTGTGGAAATTATTCGACTGAAGGCGATTGTTGGAACAGAGAACATTCGTGGCCACAAAGTTGGTTCAATAGCAGTTCTCCAATGGTATCCGATTTATTTCACGTCTATCCAACTGATGGAAAGGTGAATGGCTGGAGAAGTAATTACCCTTATGGCGAAGTTTCAAATCCAACTATTACCACTCTAAACGGTGGAAAACTAGGTCCTTGTTCTTTCCCTGGTTACTCAGGCACAGTATTCGAACCTATTGATGAATATAAAGGTGATTTTGCTCGTACCTATTTCTATATGTGTACAAGATATTATACAGAGGATTCGGGATGGCAAACGAATGATATGATTACTGGGGCAAACCTTAAACCATGGGCAGTAGATTTATTAAAAAAATGGCATCAGCAAGATCCTGTAAGTGCTAAAGAAATTGCAAGAAATAACGCAGTATATGGAATACAAGGAAACAGAAATCCATACATCGATCATCCAGAATTTGTATGTATGATTTGGTCGGGTGTAAATTACTGTGCTGTGGTTCCTAGCATTACAAATATCAATACAAACCCTAGCACTCCTGGAGTAAATGTAGGAGTTTTTGTTTCTGCAACTGTTACTGATGATGGAAGTATCACTTTAGTAAACCTAAAATGGGGAACTAATTCGAACGCATTAACCAATACCCATTTTATGGGTGGTGGTGCAAACAATGTATATACAAATACTACTGCAATACCTGGTCAGCCTAATGGAACTATTATCTACTATAAAATAGAAGCTACTGATAATTTATCTAATGTGGGCTCATCATCTGTATTAAGTTACACAGTGGGTACACCTCCTTCTCCTGCACCTGTAATTACAAACATCAATAAAACTCCAAATAACCCTGGACCTTCTGATGCAGTAACTATAAAAGCTACCATTACAGATGATGTGAGTGTATCTTCTGCTAATGTAGTATGGGGTACAGATGGAACAACTTTCCCTAATACTATAGTGATGAATGCTGGATCAAATAATTTATATACTGCTATTTCATCAATACCTGCAAAAACTGCTGGAAGTACTGTGTATTATAAAGTAAATGCACTCGATAATTTATCACAAAACACTAGCAGTTCTGTACAACAATATGTAGTAAGTTCAGGATCTAGTTCAGTTTGTGCTATTGACCTTTTATTCTCCGAATATTTAGAGGGTAGTTCAAACAACAAATACCTAGAAATTTATAATGGAACTGGGCAAGCTGTAGACTTATCAGATTATAAAGTAAATCTATACAGTAATGGTTCAACAACTTCAACACAAGAGTTATTACTTAGTGGTACACTCAACAACAATGAAGTATATGTAATTAAAAACTCTGCTGCTACATTATATAACGGTACAGCAACTGTAAGTAACGTAACTTTCTTTAATGGCGACGATGCCATAGCATTGTCGAAAATATCTACCGGACAATACGTTGATATATTAGGTAAAATTGGAGAAGACCCTGGTACATCTTGGGCTGTGGGTAACATCAATATGTTAAATCATACGCTAATTCGTAAACCTAATGTTTTACAAGGTGTAAGTTCAAATCCTTCTGCTGGATTTCCTACACTAGCAACCGAATGGATTGTAGACTCGATTGATGTGGCTACATACTTAGGTTCACACACTATGAATTGCCCAACAGCAAACACTACCATTTCAACTAATCCATTTTTAGATAATACATTATGCAAAGGATCTTTTATTAATGTAGTGTTTCAAGTAGACGGTAGTATCAACTCTGGAAATACATATACTGCTGAATTATCAGATGCTAATGGAAGTTTTAGTAATGCCATTTCTATCGGCACACTAAATTCTACAAACCTAATGGATGTAATACCTGCAACAATTCCAACAAATTCTATTGCAGGGAATGGCTATCGTATCAGGGTAAAAGCGAGTGACCCTCAAGCAATCGGTAGCGATAACGGAAGTAACATCACTATAAAAGATTTACCAACCATCAATGCAGGAAATGATATAACCATTTGCAAAGGATCTGCGGCCGTATTATCTGCAACTGGTGGGGTAATTTATTCGTGGGATCAAGGTGCTGGAGACAGTAGCGTAGTTACAGTTATGCCAACAGAAACTACTGTATATTCGGTATCTGGAATAGACTCTAACGGTTGTAGCAATACAGATACTGTTATTGTGTATGTAAGAAGCGTAAATAAACCAAGCATAAACTTGGTAGGATTATACACCATACAATCTAGCAGTTCTACAGGAAATCAGTGGTATAAAAATGATGAGATTTTACAAGGCGAAACAGAACAAGAATTAAATGTTGAATTATCAGGTACAGGTAATTATTATACTATCGTAACCGATAGCGTTGGTTGTATTTCTGACTCTTCAAATAATATGTTTATTGTTGTAAGTGGAATTTCAAAAGAATTACACTCTACTTTATCTATTTATCCAAATCCGAATAATGGAGATTTTTATATTGATGTAAAATCAATTACTAACGGTGATTACACATTAGAGATTTTCAACTCTATCGGTCAGTTAGTAAAATCAAATACATTTAACACTTCTTCTGAGAACAAAGTAAACATACCTGAAGCTAAAGGTATTTATACTATTCGATTAAGAAATGAGACTTCAGTTTATACAGGAATTGTAGTTCTTCAATAATGAAAAAAGTCGGTCTAAAAATTTAGACCGACTTTTTTTTATGGATGCTCTATTTCATATTCCTTAAGTAAATCGCATAAGGACTTATAATATTCTTTCAACATATTATCATCCAAATTAGGGTGAGCCTCATCTGGAATAGTTACTGGCATCTCTAAAAGAAACTTAGAAAGTTCTGGATACTTTTCCTCTATTAGCATAGTGATCGCTAATATTTTTTCGGTTATTGTTTTTTCGTTTTTCATAATTCTATCAAATTAAGCATTAATAGCATAAAGAATTATGCTAATAGTAATTAAAGCTGGTAAGGCTTGTACAAAAAATATTTTACGAGAAGCTGTTAATGCTCCATAAATACCTGCAATACTAACACACGACAAAAAAAACAAGGCCACATTGGCCTGCCATTGCGGGTCAGAAATCAACAAACACCAGATTAAACCCGCAGCAAGAAATCCATTATATAATCCCTGGTTGGCAGCTAATACCTTGGTTGGCTTGAACATTTCATTTGGCAAAGCTCCTTTAAATGTCTTTTTACCTAACGTTTCCCATGCAAACATTTCCATATACATAATGTATAGATGTTCTATTGCTATAATGGCAACTAATGCACTAATGATGAGGTGTAACATAATATGAGTTGTTAATTATAAATTACAAATTATGAATTTTCTAAGTCCTATATAGCATAACGTGCTAACGGCGCTACATCTTGCCCCACAAAGTCTCCTTTTAAGTATTTATGATACCCTGCAATTGCAATCATTCCTGCATTATCAGTGCAATATTGAAAATCTGGAATATAGGTATTCCAACCTTTGGATTCCGACAGGTTAATAATCGCTTCTCTTAATCCTGAGTTAGCAGATACCCCTCCAGCAATAGCTATTTCTTTTATGCCCAAATCTTCCGCCGCTTTCTCCAACTTATTCATCAATATACTTACAATTCTCTCTTGTATAGATGCACATAAATCGTTGATGTTTTCGTTAACAAAATTCGGATTTGCCTGAGTTTCCTTTTGTACAAAATACAAAATTTGAGTTTTTAATCCCGAAAAACTAAAATTATACCCTGGTATTTGAGGTTCTGTAAACTTGAATCGATGTTTATCTCCAAGTTTAGCATACTTATCAATTAATGGCCCTCCAGGATAAGGTAAACCCAACACTTTGGCCGATTTATCAAATGCTTCTCCTGCTGCATCGTCGGTTGTTTCACCAATTACTTCCATCTCAAAATAGTCTTTAATCAATACAATTTGAGTATGGCCTCCCGAAACGGTTAGGCATAAAAATGGAAATTTTGGTTTAGGGTCATCTATAAAGTGTGCAAGTACATGAGCTTGCATGTGGTTAATCTCAATTAAAGGGATATTGGATGCTAAGGCAAATGACTTCGCAAAGGATGTACCTACTAATAATGCTCCCAATAAACCAGGCCCTCTTGTAAAAGCTACCGCATTGATATCATTTTTGCGTATTTTAGCGTTTTTAATAGCAGAATCGACAACTGGGATTATATTTTGCTGATGAATACGTGATGCAATTTCGGGGATTACACCTCCATATTGCTCATGTATGGCTTGTGTTGCGGTTACATTCGAAAGAATATTCCCATCAACGCATATTGATGCAGAAGTTTCATCACACGACGATTCTATGCCTAGGATAATTATTGGTTTAATAGAATTACTCATTACGTTATAAAAAAGATTGCGAAAATATTGGCATGGGTTTTAGGAAGCACACTTTGCTTGTTGCTAATACTATACTTTCTTTTTCGCCTACCTTCTGTACAAACTTGGGTAGCTCAAAGAGCAGCATCATACCTTTCTTCTCAACTCAATACAAATATAAGACTAAAAGGGGTTGATATCGAATTCTTCAAAACTATCGTTCTAGAAGAGCTTTTGATTGAAGATCTCCATCAAGATACACTAATCTATGCGAAAGAATTTAAAGTAAATATGGGCCCTGTATTGCTCGAAAAAAATAAATTTACTGTAAACTCCATATCTCTAACTAATCCTGTATTTCATCTTAAAACATATAAAGGCGAGAAAAATTCAAACCTCAGTTTCTTGATAGATTATTTTAGTTCGGCACCCGATACAACGAATAAACCTACCAAACCTATTGATTTAAGAATTAGAAGTTTTAAACTTATTAATGCCGACTTTCTATATGATGATGCCAACCTACCTCGTGAGGTACCAGGAACAATTGATTATGATCATTTGCACGTCACCAATTTAAACCTAGATATTAAAGGGTTTTCATTATTAAGAGGTGATATTCGTGCTGAAATAAAAAAACTAGACCTTAAAGAAAAAAGTGGATTTATTATTGATCAGCTTAGTGGCAACTTAAAATTCACCGAACAGGAAATCGAAATTGCAAACTTATTATTACTTACACCATATTCAAACATCCACGATTATTATTCGATGAGATTTGATTCTCTAGCAGACTTCGACGACTATATCAACAAGGTCAGAATGTATGCCGATTTTAATCAAAGTATTGTTTCGTTTAAAGACATCAAATTCTTTGCCTCAGCCATCAGCAAATACACTCAAGTGATGATGTTGAATGGGAAAATAAACGGTACTGTGGCTAATTTAAGATCAAAAGATTTTGAATTATATACTGGTAAATCGACCGAATTAAAAGGAGAAATTTCTATAAAAGGATTACCTGATATTTACCACACTGATTTTTATGCTAAGCTACAAAAACTGAATACCACATACGATGATTTAACAGGCCTCCTTCGTGGTATCGACCAAGATTCTACTGCTGCAGTAATTCCAGAAGAGTTAAAAAATGCTGGTATTATAAAGTATGAAGGATACTATACAGGAACGGTATTTAATTTTAATGCAAAAGGATTTGTAAGTACAGACATTGGGAATATCTCAAATGATATTCACATGAATATCCTTCCAAAAATCCCTACATATGATGGTTCTATCCAGACCATAGGTTTCGATTTTGGTAAATTTTTCAACACCACTACCGTAGGTCCTGCTTCACTTAAACTAGTAGTCAATGGCAGAGGGTTTAGTATTCCCGACCTAAAAACTGAAATAGAAGCAAATGTAGAACAGATTGTAGTAAACAATCATTCATACAAAAACATCATCAGCAGTGGAAGTATCGCAAGTAAGAACTTTATTGGAGAAGTAACAATCGACGACAAAGACATTAACCTAGATTTTAATGGGAGTATAGATTTTAACGATATTAAAAATCCAGTCTTCGATTTCTATGCAGATATTAATCGTATAGATTTAAAAGCGTTGAATGTAGTAAAGGATACACTAATTATTCAAAGTAAGTTAAATGTAAATTTCATTGGTAAAAGCTTAGATGGAATTATAGGAACATTAGTATTTAATGAAACCAACATACAAGCAAAGAATAACGCAAAATATACTTTCCATAATATTAGTATCGACTCTAAATTCGACGGTAATGGGAAAAGCTTATCGTTAAGCTCTGATATTATTGATGCTGGTATACAAGGAGAATATAAACTTAGTACCATTGCTTCTGCAGTAAAAAGTGTAGTAAAAAGATACTTGCCTAGTTATGATTTAGGTAAAATAGTAAAATACCAGGAGCAAGATTTTAACTTTTATGTTAGGATAGATGACGCTAAACCATTAACAGATTTAATATATCCAGCATTAACCATTTCTAACAAAGCTAGCTTAATAGGTTATCTAAATACCGAAAAAAACATATTGAAAGTAAATAGTGGTATCGATTTTATCAAATACGATTTCATTAAACTAGAAAAGCTAATTATCGACGGTGAAAATGATCAAAACAGATTTGACATTAACATTGCAAGTGAAACAGCATACATTAACGATAGTATTAATATTGATAACATTGCAATTGCTAATTCTATACAAAACGACAGTATTCGTTTTAACATAAAACTCGCTGAAAAAACATCTGCCAATCAACTCGACTTAAACGGATTGCTCTCTACCAATAGCTCCGAACCTGTATTAGAGTTTTTACCTTCCGAGATTTTAATCGACAGTCAGCAGTGGGTTCTAAAAAACAACTTCCAAATAAAATTTGCTAGCGACAAAAAAATATATGTGAGTGATTTTGAAGTAACCAACGGCAATCAACTTCTCGGTGCAAGAGGAATTATATCAAAAGAATTTGAAGATCAGCTTTCCATCGACTTTCAGAATTTAAGTTTAAAAAGTTTCAATCAAATTCTAAAAAAATACAATGTAAATGTTCAAGGAGTTTTAAATGCAAAAACAAAAATAAATGGTCTGTTAGATGAAAGTGTAATCATATCAGATTTAAGTATAAACACATTGATTTACAATAAAGATACTGTTGGCGATTTACTATTCAATAGTACATGGGATCCAAAATCTGAATTAATAAATTTAAATGGAAGTATATTTAATAAGAGATTAAAAACCTTTGGTGTGGCTGGAAGTGTAAGTACTTCTAAATCGAAAAACAACCTCAACATCGATGTGATTATGAATGAAACTGACCTCGTTGTTATAGAGCCATTTGTAAAAGAATATGTATCGAGAATTAGTGGTAAAGCTACAGCTGACTTAAAAATAAGGGGGAGTTTAAACGAGCCTGCAATTAATGGCTATCTCACTTTGAAGAACGCAGGATTAAGAGTAAACTATTTAAATGCTAATTTAAAATTATCGGATCAAATACGTTTATCAGAAAACAAAATCTATTTCAATAATATACAGATAAGAGACAACGAAGGAAATAAAGCCAATTTGAACGGAATTATTTCTCATACCTATTTCGATAAATTCAATTTAGATTTAAGGTTACAAGCAAACAATTTGCTTTGTTTAAATACCACTGCTAAAGACAATGATTTGTACTATGGAAAAGCTTACGCTACAGGCTTATTTCAATTTAGAGGGCCTGTTGAGGATGTTAAAATAGATATTAATGCAAAAACGGAAAGAGGTACGAAATTCTACATCCCATTAGATAATACAAGTGCTATTTCTAAACAGAATTTTATTCGATTTGTAAGTCCAGATTCCTCTGAAAACAAAAAAGACGATTATAGAATTAATCTATCGGGTATTAGTATGAACATGAATTTACAGGTAGATGAGCAATCGGAAGTACAATTAATTATGGACCCAAGTTCTGGTGAGATTATAAAAGGTACAGGTAATGCTGATTTAAGATTGGTAATTAATTCATTAGGTACATTTGAAATGTATGGAACTTATGAAATTGCTGAGGGTGAATATAATTTTGTTCTACAATCATTAATCAGCAAGAAGTTTAAGGTTGATAAAGGAGGAACTATACGTTGGAATGGAGACCCATTGAAAGCGAAAATTAATTTATCTGCGGTATATGAAACCAGACCACAAATTTTACCACTAATACTTTCAGCAAGTCCGAGCGATACCAATACATACAGTTCAACACAAAGAGTGAAAGCAGAGTGTGTATTAAATATGCGCAACGAATTAATGTCGCCCGACATTAGCTTTGGCTTACGTTTCCCGGAAGACCAAAGTTTAACCACAAAGGTAGGTGGTTACTTAGCCAATGCCGACAATTTAAACAATCAGGTTGCAAGTTTATTGGTATTCGGTAGATTCAGCAATACGAGTACAAACGGAAACAATTACATTCCAACCACAGGTTTCTTAACAGCTCAACTCTCGAATTTAGTATCAACAAAAAATTTCGATTTAAACTTAGACAATGGTGTGGGTGGTTCGTTAAGATTATTTAATGATCGAATTACAATCGACGGGTCATTAAACACTGCCAACAATTCTACTACTTCTAGTGATAATCAACAAGCTGCAGCCAGCTCTATAACTGGCGACGTAAATATTGATTATAAAATTAGTAAGGATGGTCGATTTAGAGCAAAAGGATTTCAGCGAAATGACAATAATTCAGACGCTCTAAAAAGAGGTAACAATCAACTAGAACAAGGCGTTGGGTTATTCTATAGAATTGAATTCGATACCTTTGGTGAGTTGTGGAGGAAAATCTTTAAAAAAGAAAAGGACAAAGAAAAGAATTAACTACTTGCCTTTCAATATCGCATGTCCCATTTTATCTCTTTTGGTGATTAAATATCCTTGGTTGTGAACATTTGCATCAATTTCAATTGGAATATTTTCTACAATCTCTAATCCATAGCCAACAATACCAGCTCTTTTAGTAGGATTATTAGACATTAGTTTCATTTTGGTAATACCTAAATCTCTGATGATTTGAGCACCAATACCATAGTCGCGTTGATCCATTTTGAAACCCAATTTCAAATTAGCTTCAACAGTATCAAAACCTTGTTCTTGTAAACGATAAGCTTTTAATTTATTTACTAGACCAATACCTCTTCCCTCTTGGTTCATATAAACGATACAGCCCTTACCTTCCTTCTCTATCATTTGCATGGCTTTATGTAATTGAGGTCCGCAATCGCACCTGCAAGAACCAAAAATATCACCTGTAACACAAGATGAATGTACACGAACCATCACAGGTTCATCCTTTTCCCAAGTTCCTTTTATTATTGCTAAATGATTTTCTCCTGTATCTACTTGAGTATAGGCAATCATATCAAACTCGCCCCACTCCGTAGGTAGTTTAACACTTACTTCTTTTCTAATTAACGACTCATGTTTTAATCGGTATTCGATAAGATCTTTGATACAAATTAATTTCAAATCGAATTTCTTAGCAATGATTTCTAAATCGGGCAGACGGGCCATTTCTCCATCTTCTCTAATAATTTCTACGATTAATCCAGCTTCTTCAAATCCCGACAAACGAGCTAAGTCTACCGCAGCTTCAGTATGACCAGCACGACGTAATACCCCACCTTCTTTCGCCATTAATGGAAAGATATGTCCAGGGCGACCAAAGTCTTCGGGTTTCATACTAGGGTCGATTAATGCCATTACTGTTTTAGATCGATCGGAAGCTGAAATACCAGTAGTACAACCGTGACCAAGTAAATCTATAGATATCGTAAAATTCGTTTCGTGAGAGGCTGTGTTTTTTCCAACCATCAAATCTAAATTCAACTCTTCACATCTCTCCTGAGTTATTGGAGTACAAATTAATCCCTTTCCATGAGTAGCCATAAAATTTATCATCTCTGGCGTTCCATTAGCAGCAGCTGTTAAGAAATCACCTTCGTTCTCACGGTCTTCATCATCCACCACAATTACGCATTTACCAAGTTTGATATCTGCTATTGCTTCTTCTATGCTATTAAATTTCATTTTTTTATTGATTACGTTTTGTAGGTTTCCAAACATTACTCTCCACACCTTTCAGGTACCATATAAATCCTTTTAAAAGTGCTAGATTCATTAGAATAAAATGAGTAGCAAACCTTAATAATTTTAAATGTATACCTATCGATTTGAATATTTTATCGAAAACAGGGCTTAAAAATAATGCGCTCTGTAATAACACTAAGTATAAATAATAGTTTGAATACAAACTTAATAATATACTGATTATGAATCCAACTATTAGGAAAATTGGGCCGTACCATCTGAATACTTTATGAGATAGAAAACAAAAAGCTAATCCAGAATAAGGAGGCCAAAGCAAGGCTTTGTATCTTGCCAAATTTTGGAAGTTCCCTGCTGATATTCGTACTTTTCGTCTGAATTCCTCTTGTATTATATTCGATACGTCCTCGATACATTCTGCATCTAATTCATTAATTGCTTTCTTCCCTTTCTCAAGAACATTCATAGAGATATAGAAATCATCCATTAAGAAATTTTTGGGTACAGCACTATAATAAGAAGATCGTATCGAATAACATCCCCCAAAAGCACCAATCATAGTTCCCCACAACACCCCTTCTTGGTACTTAATCAAATTCTCTCTTGAGAGGTATGATTTTTCTTGATAAGATATACCATCTTTCTTTACAATAGGGTTGATGATATTTCCTCCTACTTGCGCTATTTGATCGTTCTTATAATGTTTTACTAATTGATAAATAGTGTTCTCATTAAAAAAAACATTCGCATCAGTAAGAATAAATATTTCTGCTTTTGCAATTTCTGCTAATCGGTTAATGATACTCGACTTCCCTGTTCTTCCTGCAAATATTTCTATTTGTATAGGATATGTAGAGGCATATTTATTTACTATATCATTAGTTCTATCTGTTGAAGCATCAGAACCGATATAAAATTTAATTTTATCTAAAGGATAGTTTGTATTAAATGTAGTTTTAATTTTTTCTTCAATAACCTGTTCTTCATTATATACCGCTAAAAGTATAGCCACTGTGGGTAGTTCATCATTTAAGTTATAAACCAGTTCATTTTGTTTCTTGTTTCTCGATAGAACTTTCAATATTATTGGGAACAATACATACGAATGAAACAAACAGAAATAAGCAAGAAACAATGCTATCAACAACCCAATCATATTAACTCCTCCCTATAAAAATTCAACAATTTGTTTACTATTGTTTGGTTTTCATATTCTCTTTCTATAAGCTTCTTTGCATTCTCTCCAATAAACTTAATTTTTTCGGGGTTATCTAAAAGCTCCTCAATGGCATGCACAAACTCATCAGAAGTATTCGCAATAATAATATCATGATCGTGAGTATACTTTATACCTTCTGCGCCAACACTCGTACTTATAATTGCTTTTCCTAAAGCCATCCCTTCAATAATTTTCAATCTCATGCCACTCCCAGATAACAAAGGAACTAACATAATTAGTTTAGAATTCATAAACTGCACCGCATCATCGATCTCTCCCAATATTACAATATTGGAATTTGAATAATTATAAAACTCTTTGGGAGTATGTTTACCAGCAACAGCAATGGTAAAATCGTTTCGTTTCGTTATTAATTTTTGAAATATTTCTGTGCAAAGCCAGCGAACTGCTTCTTGATTTGGCAACCAATTTAACGCACCTAAATGAAATAAGCTTTTCAGTTCTGGTTTAGTATCTGAAGAAACGAAATGACTAGTATCTACACCAGCTGGAGAAACTTGTATTTTCTTATTTGGAAAATGTTTTTTAAAGAATTGAGCATCTTCATTAGTAATTGGAATGATGCAATCGACTTTATTCGGTTCCGAAATCTCAAACTGATGGATTCGTTCACTTAATAGTTTCAAGTATCTGCTTTTAATCCCTTTAGAAGACTCTGCTAAACGCGACCATATTTGAGTTTCAACATTATGAGCTCTAAAAGATACTTTTGCGTTGGAATGTTTCTTAATCGCATCTATGTATGGCAACATAAACAGACCCTCAATTTGAATCAGATCGTATGTATTAGCTTGAAGAACTTCTATCAATTTATCTTCAACATATTTCTTATAGAAACGATTAATGTTATACGATTCTTTTGTGAAAAGATTTAAGAAAGCGTCTAATACTTTTATAGATGTATCAATATCTACTGCGTAATATTTACCATTAGAAGTTAGTGTATCTGGTAAATCACTTAAAGGGAAGTAATGTTTCTGAGTATTCAATGAAAAAACATCCACATTGTTTCCACTAGATTTTAAGCCATTAATCATATTATAGGCTGCAATAGCTCCACCATCTTTTAATGGGTATGGTATACGATTAAATAACAATAAGATGTTCATTTAGGCGAAAAATGGATTTAAGCTGCAAAATTACTTTTTTTTGCCCGCTAATTTCTTGAAAAAGTTAAGATAAGCATCAAGATCCAACAATGTAGAATCTAAAGTGGCTTTCCGAGTAATAAAAACACCTATAGGAGTTAAAATAAAGGTCGCCATCCACATTCCTTGCCAAACAGGCACTACGTCTTGTCTGGCCATCTTTTCTCCTGTTATAGATAAGATATGGAAGAAAATGAAAAAGAAGATAGATATAACGATAGGCATACCTAAACCACCTTTTCTAATAATAGCCCCCAAGGGTGCCCCGATAAAGAATAATATGATACAGGCTACAGGCAATGTAAACTTTCTATGGGTTTCAATTTCATGTCTTCTTATTTTTTCAGACATATTATCTAAATCCTTTTTGGTTGTTTCTGTATAGCTCGCAATATTTCTTATGGTAGAGAATGCTCTACTAATAATCATTATACGATCCGACATTTTAAAGTTTTTAATAATATCCGACTGATAAGTTTTATTCTCTAGGATTGCTGATGAATCTAATTTAAAGTCTTTATTCATAAGAGTATAAAGCACATAGTTTTTACGAAAAAACTCTTTATCTCTAACTAATCTTTCGCCAAGTGAATCCTCATAGTACTTAAGTTGTTTAAGATTAAGCATTGTATAATGATCTTTAAACAAATTTTCGTCAGTTCTATTCATTTGGAAAGTCGACAAATCAAATTTCACTTCATGTTCTTGAAATTTTACACGGGTGAGTTGTTTTCTGTCGTTAATAGTGCCAGGAGTTCCACTTTCTTCATAACTAATGCCATTGTAAAGCATAATAACCAAGTATCGTTCGTTATCAGATTTGAGCATCTTCCCACTATCAGCCATCATTACATTCATATTGCCATTATTAGCACTATGGTTATAAATAACAATGTCTTTTAATGAGTTTCCATCTTCCCCTTTTTCTGCCACTCTAATGCTATATCCATCAATTCCATTATAGAATTCTCCAGCTTTTATTGCCAATGAAGGTTTTTGATTTCGAACATCCCACATTAGTGCTCCCATTTTTAGATTTGCATAGGGCATTACGATATTAGAAAAGAAAAAAGCTGCTATACTAATCACAAAAACTATTGTAATTAAGGGCATCATTATCCTCCTCAATGATATTCCCGAAGACTTTAGGGCTACTAATTCGTAATGTTCACCTAGATTCCCGAAGGTCATTATAGAAGAAAGCAAAATTGCCAAAGGCAAGGCCATGGGTACCAGAGTAGAAGAAGCGTACATAAGTAACTCAAGTACAACATACCACTCGAGTCCCTTACCCACTAAATCATCTATGTACTTAAATAGAAATTGCATTAATAAGATAAATAATGCAATAAAGAATGTAAGAACAAACGGTCCAATGAAGGAACCAATAATAAGTTTATGAACTTTTTTTATTGGCAGTAAAAACATGTTAAGCGCCTAATACATGGATCAAATCATCAACTTGATTATGCCATATCATTTTTTTGTCTTCTAATTCAGATTCTAACGCAAAATCGGTCACGGATAGAGCCACATCACCAGTTAATTCATCTTGTAGGATTTCAAACTCTAAAAAGGTGGAGTCATCTTCATCCCATTTAAATCTAACCAATTTATTTTCCCTATTTGCCACCATTTTGGCCTTTAGGGTTTCATTTTCCCATATAAAGTGATAAGAACCATCTTTGTACACTACATCCTCCGCGAACCATTCAGCCAAGCCATTTGGAGAGCTTAAATAGCTGAAAAGTATTTTAGGTGAGGACTTTAAGCCGAATTCCATCGTGATTTTCTGCTTGTTTTTATCTTTCTTCTTCATTCAATCGTGCTTAGTGTGAATAATATTATCAATGATTTTTTTAAAGAAAAACAATTTCTTCTATATTTGCAAACCAAATAAAAATGGCGGGGTAGCTCAGATGGTTAGAGCGTAGGATTCATAACCCTAAGGTCGGCAGTTCGATTCTGCTCCCCGCTACTTTTCAGGATTGACATCCACTATGGCTTGAAGGCGGTTCGATTCTACTCCCCGTTTTACAGTTCACCGCAAAATATTTATACAATTAAATAGTTTTTTAGCCTCTAAAAACGTCATAAAAACATATTTTCAACTGGTTTATGCCAACATTGCCATACACAAACCTATAAAACTCAGTTTTAACATTTGCTAAAAAAATATATTGTGTTATTTTAGCTAGTGATAACCCCTATGAAAATACCATATAAAATTCAACTTTTATTTCTGGTCAGCTTTATTTTTTTGTGTAATACCATTTACAGTTTTGGCCAATGCCAGTACCAAACTCTCTTAAATTATGAAAAAGAAAATAAAAGCCTAGAGGAGCAACTTGTTGTCAGCTTTAATAATGATTTAAACAAGTTAAAGAATTACCCTAGAAATATACATAAAGAACTGACTGATTTTTTAATAATAAGAAAAAGTTATATTGAAGACCTCAATAAAAACAAATTATTAATATCAGATAGTAGCTTCATATCATACTATCAAGGAATATTAACAAAAATATTAAAAGCTAATCCGCAGATAAATCAAAATATAAAGGTCTATATCACACGTTTTCTTGAACCAAATGCATTTAATACTGGTGATGGTAATATTTACTTAAATATTTCTATCATTCGTTTCTTAAAAAATGAATCACAACTTGCATTTATTATAGCACACGAATTAGCTCATGAATATAAGGAACATGTTTTTGAAGCCAATGTCAACAAAAGTCTTTTGTTAAAATCAAAAGACATGAAAACACAAATAAAAAAGGCACAGAAGCAAACTTATGGCTCTAAAGCTGCATTAAAGGAAATTGCGAAATCATTAGTATTTAGCACGAGTAAACACAGCAGAATTAAGGAATCAGAGGCGGATTCACTTGCTATAGTTTTTTTAACTAACACAAAATATAATACAAAGGAAGCAATTTCAACACTTCAACTTCTTGATACAATAAATTCTTATTTTGAAAAATTTCCTCATTTTGTTTTTACTGAATATTTCAGAAATGTACCTATCAACAAAAGACTCGAATGGAATAATTATGACGTTGACACGACATTCCTTTCTGCTGCCGACAAAGAAGAAAAATTAAATGATTCATTAAAAACACACCCTGATTGTGAGCAAAGAATTCTTTTTCTAGAAAAAAATTTTTCATCACTAAAAGCGAACAATAACAAAGCCCAAAATTCCACGATAGAATTTATAAACAATAGACAAAAAGCAATTGTAGAATACATTAACAGTATTATATTATATAAAGATTTTGGATTTTGTTTTAACGAGTTATTATACCAATTGGAGAAAGATTCTACAGATTGTACTCTAAGGTTACTCTTGTGTAGATCTCTTTCTGAAATAAATTATTCTCAAAGAACAAGAACCCTTGGAGAGGTATTATTAATCCCAAGTTTTGTTTACCCTACCGAATACAATTATGTATTATCTTTCCTTAATGAATTAAAAACTATTGAAACCGGGAGTATTAGTTATTTCTTATTCAAAAAATTACCTGAAGACATGGAGAATGAAGATTACATCTATACTTCAATACTTACAGATTATGCTTATAACAAAAAAACAGAAGCAGATATTCTTGCAAAATATTATTTAAAAGAATTTCCAAATGGAAAATTCTCCACATTTATAAAAACCATAAACTTTAATTAACCTAAAATGAAAAAACTACTCTTTCTTTTAACTTTTCTCTTAATTGGACTAACCTCTTTTTCTCAATCCAAAGAGTTCAATAAAGTAGAATACATGGATCTTAAATATACTGGTGCGCTTAACGGCCCCGATGGTATTGTGGGTTATTATTTCTTCTATAAATATGACAAAGCTTCTAAAGAAATGTATACTTATATCATGAATCTAGTTGATATCAATTTAAATACTATAAAGGAGATTAGATTAGAACGTTCAAATTATGACATTCTCTTAGAAAGCACATTTAATGGAAATAATTTCTTTTTCACTTTCCTTAACAAACAAAACCATACTATTGAAGTCTTATCTTATACCAAAGATGGGGAAATAGCTGGAAGTACAGCTTCTACAAAATTAAGTGGTTTCGAATCTCAAATTATTATTAATAATTCAAATACTAATATTGGAGATAAGATTGTATATAATCTTGGAGACAAAGGAATATTAAAAATTAAATACACTTACAATAATAAAAAAAAATATACCATTGAATATCTTGATAACAACCTTACTTCTAATTGGGTATACACTTCTGACTTAAAAGAAAACTATATTGAATACCCTCATTTAGAATATGGGTCTGAAAATCTAGCGCTCTTGAACGTTCTTCGTCGAAGTAGTTTAATGAGTAGAGAATATTCTTATCATTTACTACTCATTAATACTAAAACTGGGAAGAAAATATTTGAGACTCCCTTAAATAAAAAGGAAGCAATATATACCTTACAGAAAAGTTTTATAGACGAAATGAAAAATGAAATTGTATTGATTGGTGAATATTTTGATATTAACAGCAATCCCTTAGAGGATAAAAGCCTAGGTGTATTTTCAACTAAAATTGACCTAGCTGGAAATATTATTAGCACAAAAGAAATAGCATGGTCGAATATTTTTAATAAAATAACAAATTCGGGTTCAAGTAATAGTGCATTAGATCAAAACTACACCTATTTTCAGGATGTAGTAAGAACCAAAGAAGGAAAATACTTTATTATTGGTGAGCAACTCAACAAAACTGCTGCTAAAGCTAAAGTACCTAGTATAGACCCAAGTGGTGGAAACGGTGGAGGGGCCAATAATTTAATACTTAAAGATATTGTTCTAATAGAATTCGATTCAACATTTGCGCTTCAACAATCAAGAGCTTATTCTAAAAATGAGAACGCTATAAACTTACCTGGAATATACTCATATTTACCACTAGTAAATACTACCAAGATTATGAATGGGTATGGCTATTTTGACTATAAATTCACCAATGTTGATACAAAACGTAATCGATTCTTCTCGTCATTCGTTAGTGCAGAAGTAACCAAAAAAAATGAAAAAACTGTACAATTTATTGGAACTATTACCTACGATAAAGATATTTCATTTGACAAATTATCTATTATTTCCAATGCATCTTCTATAAGTATTTTACCTGCTAAAAGTGGATACTTAACTATAATGGAGTATTTTAAAAAAGAAAAAAAGGTAAATTTTAGAATAGAAAAGATTAATCCCTAATTTTTTTTAATTAGAATTAGAATTAAAGCTAATTTCATGAAAAAAAGCCTCAATATTACATTTGAGGCTTTTTTTCATGATTACTATTTACTATTATTATACTCAACTAAATTAATAGCATTGTTATTTAACTCGATAGAATTTTTACTCTTTTTACCTGTTGTTTTTGTGCTTTATTGGTTTGTTGTCAATAAATCATTAACTCTACAGAACTCTTTATTATTAATTGCTAGTTATTTCTTTTATGGGTGGTGGAGTTTTTCTTTTTTAGGTTTATTGGCATTAAGTACTGCCTTAGAGTATTTTTATGGCTTTGGGGTTGCTTCCTCCAATAGAATAAAGGCGAAATTATTTTTAACATTAAGTGTAATTAACAGCCTTGGAATTCTTGCTATTTTTAAATACTACAATTTCTTTGCTTCGCAACTGCAAGCAGCCTTAGCAAGTATTGGTACTACTATCAACCCAGTATTTATACAAGTTGCATTACCTGTGGGTATCTCTTTTTATACTTTTCACGGAATGTCGTATGTATTTGATATTTACAGAGGGAAACAGAAGCCTGTACGTAACCCTATAGACTATGCTGTTTTTGTTAGTTTCTTCCCTTTATTGGTAGCTGGGCCAATAGAACGTGCTCATCATTTACTTCCTCAGATACAATCGAAAAGAAAAGTGAATTATAATCAACTTGTAGAAGGTTGTAGATTAATACTCTGGGGATTCTTCAAAAAAGTAATTATTGCTGATACACTTGGGAATATTGCAGATTTAATTTTCAACAATTACTCCGATTACAATTCATACACACTACTATTGGGAGTTTTAGCATTCAGTTTTCAAATTTATGGCGACTTTAGTGGGTATTCAGACATTGCCATAGGATTAGGTAAACTATTCGGTATAGAATTACTAAGTAATTTTAAGTTCCCTTATTTCTCAAGAGATATTGCTGAATTTTGGAGAAGATGGCACATCTCTTTATCATCGTGGTTTAGAGACTACGTTTATATCCCACTAGGGGGTTCTCATCAAGGGAAATTTAAATCAGTTCGAAATATTTTTATCATATTTCTTCTTAGTGGCTTCTGGCATGGCGCTAGTTGGAATTTTATAGTTTGGGGCACAATACATGCAATAGCATTTCTTCCTTTATTCCTATTAAATAAAAACAGAAAATACAGCTCAAGTATTGTTGCCGAAAATTCTAAGTGGCCCACAGCAAGAGAATTATACCAAATGGCCAGTACATTCCTTTTAGTTAGTTTTGCTTGGATTTATTTTAGAATAGTCGATATTAATGATGCCAATAAATATATAATTAGCATTTTCAGTAATTTCAATGTTTCATTTGCTGATTTATTTAATGAGATAAAAATATTTTATGAGATTACAATCATCATCCCATTGATTGTTATCGAATGGCGTTTAAGACGTGATGAAAGAAAATTAGTAGTGCCTGAAAATAAATTACTGAGATGGGGTATTTACATCCTGTTAATCAGTTTGATTTTATTTAACATGTCGAATAAACAAGACTTTATCTATTTCCAATTTTAATGAAAGTATTCCTTAAAAATATCGCTCTTTTAGGATTAGTATTACTAATTGGAATACTTCTTATTCTTTCCATAATTGCATATTCTACCAATTATACTTTTCTTCTTGAAAAACTAACGTTCGGAAATACTAACCAATGGGGAAGTAATTATGAAAGAAGTGTAGATTTTATATCATGGACAGAAAAGCATGATCGTCCGAAAGGCTTGATTTTAGGCTCTTCCACAGCCTATCGCAACATAAATCCATTCATACTCGACAGTATTACTAAAATCGACTGGTACAATTTAGGTAATAGCTCACAGACCATCGATATTAGTAATAAGTTGTTAGGTATCGCATTAAGTAAAACAAAACTAGATTATGTTCTACTCGATTTATATCCCATGTTAAAAAAAGGCGACGATTACGAAAGCGCCTTCGATTGGATTAAAAATTCAACATTTACTGATGAAGAAAAATTTAAATTTTTATGTAGCGTCGATTTAGACACAAAAATTATTTCTCAATATTTATATCGAAGCATTAAAAACAAAATACCATCAGTAAAAATAGTTGTCGACGAGCCATTGAATGGGAACTATTTAGGGAAAGGGTTTGTTTGTTCTGATAAATTATTAGCATTGGAAGCTGATACATTTTCTAAATCAACAAATCACATCAGCATAGATAATAATCTAACTACTTTAATTAAAATTTGTAAAAAAGAAAACATCCAGTTAATTATTAGTCTTACTCCAGAATTAGGTAAATCAAATAAATTGGATTTAAAAGAAAATCATTTTATCGTAATAAACAACGACGACTTTATTTTAGCAAGTAAATCTTATCATTACTATTACGATTCTCATCATTTAACATGCGAAGGTAGTCGTGTATTTAGTGAGGTATTGGCAAGGAAACTTCTGATCCCGCTTAACAAGTCCCTAGTCACTAGTCACCAGTGACTGGTATAGGATATTAATAAAAAAAGCCCGAAGTATTTCTACTCGGGCTTTAAATAAAAGGTGGCGACGACCTACTCTCCCACATTTTACTGCAGTACCATCGGCGCTGAGGGGCTTAACTTCTCTGTTCGGAATGGGAAGAGGTGGACACC
>CALSAQ010000006.1:0-180236 GCA_943372995.1 Sphingobacterium thalpophilum
TTTGGAAGCAGCAGTTTATAAGCGTTGCGTCTGCAAGTCTATTTAGATTTTCTGCGGCAGTTGTAAGTTTATATCAAGCTTCTTCGGGTATAGAACATGTTACTAAATTAGAATTTGTAGTTAATAACGTGGTTATACAATCGGTAACATTACCCTACAATCAAAACTGGTATACCTACTGCGGTTATTGGGAGAAACCAAATGGTGTAAGTACCGTAACTTTAGAAATTAGACAGGTACAAAATAATCCAATCTATTTGGGTACAGATTATGGAATTGATGATATTTCTTTTGCTGCTGTAACTATTCCAAGCTCAGACTTTGATTTATCGCCATACTTTTGTAGTGGAGCAGGAATACGATTAGATGCAGCCGTTCAAAACCCATACTATTATTATACTTGGGATGCTGGACTCAATGATGTTCAATCAGGAATTGGCAGCAGTTCTTTATCAAGACAATTTAATGGTCATTACAACATTACCTTAACAGTTACCAATGAATGTGGAGGGAGTTCGACCACAACAAAACAGATGTATCTTCCTACGCACGATGAGTCTAATAACCGTTATTACAATCAAAATTGTTGCTTAATGACGATGGATTATGATATCGAATCGGATGTTAATTTAACCGCTACTACAACAAACTGGACGAGTGCACAAAGCATAAATGCCACGGTATCTATAAAACCAGGAAAAACACTGAACATTACAGGAACAACAATTTCATTCGGATTAAAAGGAAAAATTATTGTGGAACAAGGAGCAACATTAGTGGTTACTAATAGCACCTTAGGTGGAATAACTACGAGCAACTGTGTAGGTATGTGGGAAGGCATAGAAGTATGGGGAAATGATGCAGAAGAGCAAACCACAACCTATCAAGGGAAATTAGTCATCACAGGAACTTCACAAGTTAATGATGCTCATAAAGCGGTATTCGTAGGTAAAAGAAATAATTGTTTTGATATTGTTCTTTCTGACCCCGAATCATGTCCAATAAATGATCCTGAATTTGAGAGTGGATTTGGCGGTGGGATAATAGATATCCAAGGAGCTACATTTAACCGCAATGGTATAGATATTCAAATCGTTCCCTATAATCCAGCTTCATTTCAGACAGTGCATCCGATGGTGATTAAAGGAAATAACTTTGCAGGTGGGTTAGTAAGAGATTATAGATATAGATATAATAGACCTGAGCCAAATCTGAATCAATATACATGGAGTTATCCTAATGCCGCTAATCCATACTACGCAGCCGCTTCAAGAGATTCTTCTGGGCGAACACCAATACATATAAAACTCTACGGTGTACGAAACAACTTAGATTTTCAGGATAATATTTTTGATCATGCAGAATATGGAATAGACGCCGTTAACTCACAGTTTAATGTAACCAAAGCAACCACGGGTAATGAGTTTAAAAACCTAAAATATGGAATCAGCATTGTAAATCCTGTTGCATCAACATTATATCCACACACCATATCAGAAAATAAGTTTAATAAATTACGAGTTGCCATTAGGATTATTAATGGCAGATATGAATTAATTAAGAAAAACGATTTTGGTCAGTCAGTTGCACCAATTTCAACTCAATCAGATAATAGAATGGGTATCTATTTGCAAAATTCAGCCCTATTTAATGTAACCGATAATAACTTCTTTAAGATGGATAGTGCTATTTTTGTTGTAGAATCAGGAATAACAGGGGGTTGGATTGATTCAGACCCACAAGGAAACATTTTTGATCGTTGTAGAAGAGGAGTCGCGACTAGTGGTAATAATGAAAACTTACAAATACGTTGCGGAATTTTTGATAACACAGCTTCAGTTTGGCCAGAGTATCAAGAGAAAAACTGGGATATAAAAGGGACATTAGCAGACCAAGGAGGAACAGCAGATTATAAAGCACCCGCTGGCAACGAATTCTATCCACAATTTTTAAAAGCGATTACGACAAACACCAGTTTTACCTATAACAGACATCGTTGGGGAGTATTGGGATCGGGTGATCTATCAATTTTACCGACAGATGCAGGCACAAGTACATTTACAATTAATAACACTTCAATAGATAAAACCACCTATTCATGTTCAACAGAAGAACCCTGCGATCCCTGCGATAGACCAATTAATGACAACACTCAAGAAAAACAACAATTAGAAAGTGATTACGAGGATATGCTGTTGGTGTTGGATGACAACAATACTTCACAGTTATTAACTGATATTAATAATTTCAATCTCAACTCAGCACAATTAAAAGATTTATTGATTGCGAGTTCTCCGTTATCGGACATTGTAGTCGCTGCGTTGCTTGAAAATTATAACCGATTAACGCAAGCTCATTTTGTAGATGTGATGGAATATAATCTTCCGATGAGTGCCGAATTGTGGCCAGTGATGGAATACATTGCCACCTCATTTACAACAGCCAATGCTGCTTTTATTGCCGACAAACAATTTAATGCAAATTCTCACCCTACACTGAGCTCGATCGAACGAGATTACACGAGAGTGATGAATAAAAGACAGCACCTCATTGCTCAAGCAGTAAAATTGGAAGTAGATACGAATGAAACAAAAGCGATGACTCGTTTACTTTTAGAAGAAAATGAGAATAAGCAATTAGCAGTAGGAACATATCTTTCTAAAAAGAATACAAGCTCGGCATCGTCGTATATGACAAGTGTAAACACCAACGATCAAGAGGATGCAGACTGGGTAGAATTGAGTACAATGTTGTTAACCTTGCAACAAAATGGTAAAGATTGGTTTGCAATAGACAGCACACAACAAGCTGCCATTAGACGTATTGCTCAAGGAGAAGGGAAAGCTGCCTCGGGGGCAAAAGCGGTATTACATTTAGTGTTCCATGAAGAGATCTACATAGAAAATCAAAGTACTACTTCATCATTAAGAACACCTAAAAAGAACCTCATAAAATTGGTTTCGGAAATAGAAGACAAATTGATGCTAGCGTATCCAAATCCAAGTTCATCAATCATCAATATTCCATATAGAATGACCGATAAACATGGAAGTATGGAAATTAGAGGGATTCTTGGTAATTTAGTGGAAACAAAAAGCACCGATAAGGGGTATAACCTTATCACGATAGATGCAAGTTATTATGCAAATGGCATTTATTTTATTACTTTAAAAGATGCAACTGGCAAAGCTATTGCATCACAAAAAATTAGTATCCAACATTAATGAATAATACAAAATATACAATAAAAATAACTAGGTACATGTGCCTAGTTATTTTCTTTTGTTTAAGCTCATTGGTTACCAATGCACAAAGTTTTAATGTGGTAGGATGTAAAGCTGAGAATGTCACGACTGCATTTGGAATATATAACAATGAGTTATTATATTCTTATGGAGATTTAAATATGTGTGGAGTTGCAATTAATGGCTTTGGCATTTGGAATGGCATTAATTGGACAGCATTTCCACAAGGAGGAAATATAAATAACCCATTTGTATTTGAAATTTATAAAGGTTCATTATATGCAGCTGGTGCTTTCATTACCATAGGCGGTAAAACCACTAATAAAATTGCACGATGGAACGGCACACAATGGGACAGTCTTGGCAAAGGATTAGATGATCAGCACCCTGTAGAAAAAGTAAACGCACTTGCCGTATATAAAAATGAATTATATGTCGGAGGTAGATTTAGGCAGGTTGATGGAGTTACAGGATACCAACAGATAGCTGTATGGAATGGAACTAATTGGCGTAAAATTGGAGGACTTCAAGGTTCAATTCCTTGGGTGGAATGCATGGCGGTGTACAAAGGTGAATTATATGTTGGGGGTGTATTTGCAAAAGCAGGTTTTACTAATACTAGTTTTATTGCACGTTGGGACGGACAAGAATGGAGATCTGTGGGTAAAGGAACAAATGCAAGAGTAATGGCAATGGTAGTAGATACAATTAGAAATCTATTATATGTGGCTGGGGATTTTGATAGAGTACACGATACCGTTAAATGTAGAGTAGCTGCTTGGGATGGTAATGCGTGGTCGGCAGTTGGAAATGATACCATATTCCCAAGTAATGTGGGTGCATTAGAAATGTATCATGGTTATTTATATGGCGGCGGGGGTCAGCGAAACTTTCAAGAAGAAGAAACATTATTTGCTCGATGGGATGGGAGTGAATGGGAGCCAATTAGAGGATTTAATGCATACGTTAATACACTAAAAACATACCATGACGAATTATACATCGGCGGTGGTTTCACTAAAATCAATAATGACAGCATTCCGTATTTAGCTCGGTATTATAGTCCTGATAGTGTAATTATTGGTATCAATCAAAATGCAAACGTAAAGCATGTTTTGGATGTGTATCCTAATCCTGTAGAGAACACTTTGCACATCAAGTCAGAAAAGAAATTCCAGAAATATGTTATCACTGATATGCAAGGAAAAAAAGTATTGGAGATAATACAGCCCAAAACTAAAAACATTGACATTTCTAACCTTGTCAGAGGAACATACTTTATCAAAGCATATACGGAAACCAATACAATGTTTGCTGCTCAGTTTATCAAACAGTAAAAACAAACTTTTTAGTAGACAAACTATTTTATTCCTATATTAGTTCATAGTTTAGTTTTCTACGAACATGGGTAAAACGTAGACAGAATCGAAGCAGTTAGGCTCTCCGCTTAACTGCTTTTTTATGTAAACACCATTCCACTCTACATAGTAAAAAAGCCGACTACAATAGTCGGCTTTTCTGTTACAAGAATCTGAATCCAAATCCCTGCTTCTGCACGTTCTCTGCAATCTCTCTGGTCTGCCTGTGCAGTTGCCAGAGCGTCGAGTCTGCTTTCTCGGTAATGATCTGTATCCCCAACGGAAAGATCGAGAACGTGTAGCTTCCTTTGAAGTCGTCAGGTGCGTGTGCATCCGCACACATCACTTCTCCATGAAAGACGCCATTTAAAAACAAGTTAATCGCAGCCATCTTTACATGCATCATATTCGCATCAATGCCGAAGTACCCATGCTTTGAGCCCATCTGCTCGAAACTTGCAACGAGTACTCGACCACTGCCACAATTGGGGTCAACCACATGCATGGGTTTCCCTGCCATGGCATCCATGGCTTCCTGTGCAAGATGCTGACTGTACTTCCATGAATGAAAGGGCTGTTCGTCTTCTTTGCAGAGGTGGGTTTGATAGAAGTCTCCAAGGACATCATGTCCGTGCTCGGTTCCTTTGCGATCATGCATTTCTTGGCACATGCAGGCAAAGGCAAGCGGAAAGAGATGGTCTGCCTCATGCTCTTCGTACTTGGCAATGGTGTCGAGCAATAGATCTTCGTCAAACGACTTCCGTGTGAGCGGACACGTCGAGAGATAGCAGATGGCTGCGGTTAAGAAATCGTCAAAGGCGGCACGCAGGTCGTACCACTGCTCAAAGGCGAGCAGGACTGAATCAAAGGTTGGTATTTTTGTCATAGAACTATGGTTTTTATAAACCATAGCATATGAATATGAAAGAATATTTAAGGCAGGATAAAGAATATCTAAAAAATAAAGTGGAAGCATAAAGCTTCCACTTTATAAAATATTAACGCTTCTTCTTTTTTCGCGTCTTATCTGACCTATTAATAATCAGATAGAATTTCGGTCGGCATATACACATAGTAATGCCTAGTAGAATAATATCATTCATTTTATTAGTTTATAAAAAAAAATTAAAATAAAAGAAAGTTGTCAAACACTGTGACACTTTAAGAAATGAGTAGTTATACAACTACTAACAAAGTAAGGTCTATATTTTATTCACACTTAAAATATGACAAATGAGGCGGATTTAGTCCGAACCTATTTGTGTGAATTAGGTTGTATTCAAATGTACAAAACCTTTCAATAAAATAAAAAAATTATAGTGATTAGATACAAGAGAATGTCCCCAATACTACGTAAATGAAAAATTGAAAAATACGCAAATTTGCGTATTGACAATGAGATTGAGTGCTCCTTACCTTTAATCTCAAACAACGCTTCTCGGCATGAAATCATTCTTTTCAATACTGCTTCTGGCATTATCAATGCTGTTTGTTACACCCATACAAGCATCAATTGTTCAAACACAGACCTCAAAAACACAGAAAAAAGAAACAACCGTCTATATTACCAAGACAGGTTCAAAATACCATAGAGGTTCATGTAGTTATTTACGAAAAAGCAAGATTTCCATATCAAAAAAAGAAGCTATCGCAAACGGCTATGATGCCTGCAGTCGATGTAATCCGTAATTAACTAAACACTATACAACTAAATTAAATTATTATGGCTAAGTATTATGTCAATGACAATGCACAATCCAATGGAGATCATGAAGTGCATAAAGATGGGTGTTCGTTTATGCCAAGTGTATCGAATAGAACATACATCGGAGATTTTTCAAACTGCCAAGATGCAGTAAAAGAAGCAAAGAAAAAGCATTCAAAATCCAATGGCTGTTACTATTGCTGTAACGCTTGTCATACTTCTTAGTGAAAAAATATGAGCATGTTTAAGCCAACCATTCTCGCTTGTCATGGTGTTGCAAATCAAGGTAAGTCTAGCACAATCAAAGAATTATCAAGGCTGATAATTTCCAAGTATCCTAATGCAATTGTTGACCCCGTTTCGTTGAATTATCAATACGATATCAAGGTAATTATAACCATTGGAAAAGTAAAAATTGGAATTGAAAGCCAAGGAGACCCAAACTCAAGGTTAAGCGAAAGCTTACAGGAATTTGTAAAACAAAAGTGTAGCATTATAGTTTGCACAACAAGAACATCGGGAAGTACTGTTGACATTGTTAGTTCATATCACAAATCATTTGATATTGTCTGGATTAGCAATATGGTATCAGCAGAAAAAAATCAATCAAATTTAAATGCGATTTCTGCCGAATACTTTTTATTCGTTATAGAAAAAATAATGTCTGGAAGCATAACTTAAAGCTCTAATTATTGTATCTTCAAGCTAGTGACGAAATTTATATATTGTAGCTTATATGCAAAAAGTAAGGATATTAAAATACTTAATCGCTGTTTGTGTAATCATCATAATAGCAATTACCATTTTTGTACCAGAGAGTGATTCAAAATCAGTACCATATTCAATAACAGATACGGATAGCACTTCAAGAGCATTAATTCTAAGAATTACAATTGATCATCGTACAACCGAAGACACCCTAGCTTGGATTGCTAATAAAATTAAAGAGGAACGAAATTGGAATGAGAAACTAGTTTGTTTCTTTTACATACAAGTACCTTCAAATAGCTACGCTTGGGCATCATATTCCTTTTTACCTAAATGTGATGATTGCACAGTAGATGATCAAGGGAACAAGATTGAATTTAATCTAATTGGCATGAAGCCATCATTAGCTGACAGCTTACGTCAGTTAACATTAGATACTATTGAGAATAAAACACTATTAGCGAGTTACCTTGAAGATATATGGAAATGCAAAACACAGCTCTATAAAATTCAGGGAAATTCAGAAAGGGTATTACTAGCTCGTTTGTTTTCCCAAAATGAATTTACACTGACTTGGTTAGATGAAAAAATAATTAATAAAGAAACAAGATATTACCATCAAGATCAGGACAGCAAATACTACATTGTGATAAACAATAATAATAACTCTATAGATAATTTTAATTCAGATGGGTTATTGTGGCAGTCAGACCCAATGCTCAAATAATTATGAGTATTTGGTGTAAATAGACTAGTTAAATTTCAAACAAAGATTTAGAAATATAATTTAAAAAGCTTGGTATTAAAGAGTTTTTTGCATAACGAATAAATTATGCTTATTTTGTTTATATCTAACGACATTAATTTTTCGATTTAATATTTGTAAATATATTTCGAAAAAAATTACCTAAACTGATAAATATGGCTATACACCCAAAATTAGAGTTTTATAGATTCACTCTAAACCATAAAAAGGGAGATTTTAAGACTTTTCGTGATTTTGCAATAGAGGAGCTTAAGGCGGGCAAAAAAACTACAAATGAGAAGATTGTAGAACTATGTTTTAAGCATTTTATACAATCTCTAAAAACTGATTATGCTAAAGATGATAACTTAAAAAAGAAAATTTGCTTTGAGCAAAAAAAAAGTATAAATAAGCATCATGATAAAGGGCCTACATTTAATAGTGCTGACCATTTAATTTATGGTGTAATCAATGGAGGATTGTATGGTAGGGATAGAATTGTATCAAATAATGATGATGAGAATGATAGTGCTTCATTAGGTTTAAATAAAACTGTATTGCTTTATTTTTTCTTTTTTATTTATCTTCCTCCAGACCACAATGAGGGATTTTTTATGATTCATTCTAATGGTAAAGAAGAAACAATTACAAATATTTTTAGAAGTTATATTACAAATATTTTTCGTGGTAGTAATTACAACAAAGCTCAGCCAAATGAGTTTTGTCCAAAATCTTTTCAAAGAGAGTTTATAGATAAGGCGATATTAAAAAGTATGTCTTTTAAAACAACATTTATGGATGAGTTACACACTACTGACGGGATTTCCGAACAATTTCAAAATTATGATATTAAAATTGAGGTTATCCCCAAAAATAAAGGAATATTAGGAGCTGCTGCAGAAGCATTTAAGAACAAGTTGCAATCAAAAATATTTGGAACAAAAAATAAAGAACGTAAACTTCAAGATTTTGACGAAACTAAAATGGTTTTAGAAAGCGATATAACTGCTGGATCAACCAAAACTTTTGAGTGGAACACAAGAGATAATGATTTCGTCCCAGTTGTATATTTAAAGGGGCGAATAAATAACACCAATATTGATGGTACTCCAGATTTTGATGAATTAAAGCAATATTGTTTTACAATTTTTAATGATGAAATTTTACCTGAAATAAGACCAGATTTATATGTCACTAAGACTAAATAAATACTTAAAGATTCTCAGAAGCGAAGCAAGTCGTTTTGAACGAACTGATATCAATAATAATGTTGATAATAGTTTTCGTGCTAAGTACTTTGTAAAAATACTATTTTCTTTAATTTCTGGAATATTAGTCTGGCTTATTAAGGACGGCTTTAGTGAAAGTTTTGTCTCTTTTGTTTCAGCCGTATTATCAATATTAGTTGGTCTTTTTATAACTGCATTAATTTTTAGTTTTGATAAATTCTACGAGCCAACTAATGAAGAAAATCCAAACTCAAGGATTAAGTTATGGGAAACACAAGCTCATAATTACGCAAAAAAATTTGCGTACATAACAAGTTATACAATTACTCTAAGTATTTTTACCCTTGTGCTTTTGGTTGTAAGTGCCTTGTTTATGAAAGAAAACAATCATGATTCTTGGGTTCAACTTAATGTTTTCAAATTATCTTTTTGTTTCGATTGCCTTGATATAAATAACCTCGCACCACTAAAAATATTTTTGATAGCAACGTGTGTTTTAATACAACGATTTTTGGTTTTATATTGGTTGTTAAAAATAATGTATAACACACTTTTTATAGTTAGTAGTATGGTTCAATATATGACAACAAAAATCGATAGAAAATAATGATTCAAATAGACGAAACGATTATTCGTAAATTAATACTTCATAGAGTTGCAATTGACAAAGATAAATCGATAATAAGCGATAATTTAATTGATTTCTCAAGTGATGATGAAACTGATTTACTAAAAAAAATATTTTTAAAAATATTTTTTTCTCATTCTCAAACTTTTGAGTTTAATCACGAAATAAAATTAGATTACAATGTTTTATTTAATTTGACTAAAAATATTTACGAAGGAGATAATTTTATTGAGAAATCAGGAGAAATAGCACAACACCTTATTTCATCATCTGTGCATCACAATATAAAAGATGGAGATTTTTTCGTTGTTAAATTCGATGATATAAAGTTTAATAATAAGTATTATGAAGGATTAGGTGTATATAAATTTGAAGATAAAGATAGTTTTATTGAAACCTCAATTAGTAATAGAAAGATAAACTTTACTTTTCATAAAGGGATTGGAAATAAAAAGCCAGATAAAGCCTGTCTTATTCTTTTTACTGAAGAACCATATACTGTACTAATCACTGACAGTAATAACGAAACAGATTATTGGCAGAAAAACTTCATTAATCACAAATCAAAAAATGATTTTATAAATAATACTAGTAACTTTTTAACTTTAACAAAAAAATTTATAACAAACCAAATTGTTACAGATTTTGAAGTCACAAAAGCTGACCAAATTGATTTTTTAAATCGTTCCGTAGATTATTTTAAAAGTCATCAATCGTTTGATAGGGAGGAATTTGAAACAGAAGTTTTTGGAGAAAAATCACTCATTAACTCATTCCAAAAATTTGACAAAAAATACAGATTGGAAAATGATGTTGATCTTTCTAATAATTTTGAAATTTCAATACAAGTTGTAAAAAAACAAGCAAAAATTTTTAAGAGTGTTTTAAAGCTAGATAAAAACTTTCATATTTATATACATGGAGATAGAGAATTGATAAAACAAGGAATAGATGATAATGGAAGGAAATACTACAAGATTTATTATGAGAATGAGGTATAATTTGGAAGAAAAGAAAAAATTTAAAAAATGAATATGTGTAAATAGGATTATTTAAATATAGATATGACTACTTGGCAGATTATTATTACCGTTTTAAGCATAGCTAGTTTAGTTGGAGGGTTTCTGAAATGGCATTTTAGTTCTATAGATAAATTAAAAGACGAAATTCAAGCTCTTGAATTACGATTTAAGGATTTGGAACATAAAGACGAATTACAGCAAATGACTTTAAACAAGTTGGATGAGATATTTCCAATGGTTTACACATTTTTAATTAAAAAAAATAGTCATGACAACAATTAAGATAGATTATAAAAGGTTAGCTTATCTAGGTACAGTTGTTCGTGATAATACGGCTACTATTGATGAAAGAGATGAGTATATGCTTTTGTTATACAAAAGCAATCAAATCAGTAAAGAGCAATATGAAAGCTATAAAAGTGGTATAAAAACGGATGATATTATAAAAGTAGCCTTGACGGTTGGAGCTATATTTTTATTAGGTTATATACTTTCTGAGGCATTGAATGAAAAGTAGCTTTTCAGAAGCTATTGTTTTTTAGATGCTGTATTTACAACATCCCTTCATCAGAAAACGAGTAGTGTCCTTCACTCGAAATAATAACATGATCCAACAATGATATATCTAATAGCTTTGCGGCTTCTTTAAGCTTTCGTGTATATTCTATGTCCTGCTCAGAAGGATTTAAGTTCCCAGAAGGATGATTGTGACAAATAATAATTCCTGAAGCATTTGAGAGGATTGCCAATTGAAATAGTTCAATTGAATTCATAACAACTCCTGCGGTAGAGCCTGAACCAATTTCAGAAACTCCAAGCACTTGGTTTGCTCTCGAGAGAAGCATTACACAAAAAATTTCTTTGTAATCTATGCGGTGTTCATCTATGATTTTTCTAAAAATATTTGCAGCATCTGATGACTTAGTAATCTTCATCTGTTCGTCATACAGCGGGCGTTTGTAAACAATAGACACCTCATGCACCATGTGGATTTTTGGACTTTTTTTCTCAGTTTTCATACATTTCTTTTTTGATATGCCCAAAGGTTTCAGAAAGAGAAATACACATTCATCAAGGAGGAATCTGCAAGAGCATTCCTTGTGAGTGTAGGATGAATACTTTCACTTTTGCATACATCAAAAAGAAAATTGAATGAAAAGATAAAAGGCAAACAACTCCATATGTGGCATAAAATACCGTCTATACAAAGGCTCTTGAATAACAGAAAATGGCAGTATTACCAATCTGATTAGAAGATGCTATAATGACAATGCTACACAAGAGTTTGAACGAATTGAATATTGAACCCAAAGAAGGGCAATCCGAACTTTTGTGTAGCAACATTCGTTCATGTGATTGCCCTTCTTTGGGCTGTGAGCATGATGTATTATCAGATGAAGCAATCATAAATCTCATAGAACTTGGAGAGTATTTAAAAACGATTTGCATCCGATTACTCTCCGAAGGCTATTCCATTGTTGATGGCATACTATATCCCAAACAAAATGCAGAATAACGACAAAGATGAGCTACAAATTGAAAAAGATATAATTGCAGGACTCTACAAGTCCACGTATCTTATCTATGCTCGACGAAGCACTGATGAGCCAGATAATCAAAAAAATTCACTGCGATATCAGAAAGAAGAGAGTTTGAAATTTGCGGAACGACAACACCTACCCATTGCTCCAATTACATTAAAATATTTTTGTACTAACGGACTTATTGCAGAAAAACATTCTGGATTCAAACATGATAATGAAGTGAGGATTTCAAAAGCAGGATTTGTTCAATATCATATTAAACGTCCTAAATTTGTGAAGCTTTTGCAGTACTTAAGTAAACAGTATTTTAAAGGTGTCATTGTATTGTGTTGGGATCGCATCAGTAGAAATAGAGGTGATGATACGATTTTACGAAAACTAATGAAGAATGGCATTGACATTCAATTCATATCCACCAAATATGATAATTCTAGTGCTGGTGAAATGCACATGGATATTGATGGGATGACAGCAGAAAATCATGCTCGGAGAACTCAAGAAGCAGTAATAAATATGACCCGAAATTTGAGAGCCAAAGGCATTTGTACCTATAAGGCTCCTATTGGGTATCTTAACCCTGGCACAATGCTCAATAAACCATTTGATACTGAACGAGCACCAATCATAAAACAACTATTTAAACTATATGATACTGGAAATTGGGGTATCAGATCTCTTGCAAGATGGGCAAATGCACAAGGTATGAAAACTGTTCCATTACGAAGGAGAAGAACTATGGAAGAAATGCTTGAAGATACAGATGACGATGAGATTCCTCTTGAGCCCATTTCTCGTCCAATTTCTCCAACGTACATACAAAAGATTCTTCGAAACCCCTTTTACATTGGAAAAATCCTCAATAGTGATGGAACATATATAGACAGCTCTAGCCACAAAGCTCTCATATCAGAAAAGCTCTTCTATTCCGTTCAAGAAAAAATTCAGTTAAAAAATAAACATATCCGATATAATCAACCACTTGATTTATCAGGAAGGAAACTAATTCGATGCACGAATTGCAATCGAGTATATACTCCTTATATAAAAAAGAAGTATCAATACCTATCTGCTCATTGTGTAGCAAACTGTTCTAACTCTAAAAGACATTTTAGTATGAAAATAATCGAAGACGCTATTGGTATGATCTTTAAAAAAATGATTTTTAACAATGAAGAAATAGAAAAAATAAAATCATTCTCAAAATCTCCCAAACAGGAACTATTAGATATTCATTTAGAAAAAGAGAAAAAACAAAAAGAGCGAGAACTGCAAAAGCACAAAGAAGACTTGGCCTATCTAAAATCAAATAAATTATCCCTCTTAAAAATTGGTGTATATTCTCCTGAAAAATTGTTGGAAGAAGAAACATCATTAAATATTAAAATTCACAAACTAACACCTCAAGACGAAAATATTCCTTCTTTAGAAAATATCTATGCACAAAGCCTACAAATTTCCGAACTATTAAAAACGTTGGAAAATAAGTACGCTTTAGCTAATAGTGACGAGAAATCTAGAATTATCGAATTTATATTTTCCGAACTCTCATATTCACAAAAAGGCTTGGTATATAAGTACAAATTGGGATATGAATTCATTGATTGGCGTAATGTTCTCTTGGGTGCCCCGAAGGCTCGGTTTTCCGAAGCATACAGTAATAACAATTTAGAAATGATAATAAAAGATCTTACCACATTCCTCACACAGAACCCATATTCAAACTAGCAAGTGTTTAACGTTACTTATACACAATACGCACCTACTTCTAGTATCTAGTTTTCATACACAGTACTCGCTATTCTTACACATATATGACACCTGATAAAACACATACTCAATATTATCCATACCTTATTACTAACAACCTCAAGAAGTATCGCAGGGAACTAAATCTCACTCAAACTGAAGTTGTGAGGCTGCTTAACTTCAATTCGACAGACCGTATTTCTAAATGGGAGAAGGGAAGTGCCATACCTTCATTGATTAACCTATACAAGCTGTCAATTATCTTGAAGCGATTTCCGCACGAGCTGTACACTGATTTGATTACTCAGTTGACGAGGGAAATTATGCTGAAAAAGAATCAACTAAAGATCACATCCGAAAGTTCTTTATAGACATTTGTGTCAGGCTTAACTTGTGATGCAAGAAGAATTTTAAACTCTTCCTTATTCATTTGTTCAAATCCACAGTATTTCTTTAATTCAGTAGAAACAGTATCTTTTATTTCTCCATTAACCACATCTGATACAATTCCCTTATAATACTCCTCGTCAATGTCATTTTTGATTTTTTTCAATATTTCAAAATCGAACAAATAATTCTCAATTTCTTTTCTCCTCAACATTCTATTAACCGATGGATTCTTTTTAATCCATTCTTCTCTTTGTTCGTCTGTGGTTGGGTTACCTGACCCATTGATATCTTTATCCTGAAGAACAAGTAAGGTTACGTTATCAAAAGCTTTGGTCAAGACTTTTAACGCTATACCAGCATATTTTTCAGGCTCATCTCCTCCTCCACTAGAAACAAACAATGTATTAGGGAACTCAAGTTCGAATATTTGATTATATATTTTTGCATCAAACCCCAACTCCTTACCGTCTTTATTTGGTTCTTTTCGTCCTTCACAATAAATAATAGTTTCTGGTGAGAGTAGGCCTGTTAGGTCTTCAAGAGCAGTCTCAAATATCATCCTCCAGTTTTCTCTTGTTTTTAGAATTGGAGTAAGTACTGTTTCTTCTTTTGCAAAATTTCCTTTAAACCAAATAATACTCGAATCGTTCGCATGATCTTGTTTTAGTGCGTTTAAGAAACCAATGGAATGTGTTGCAATCCACAACTGACAGGTGTCAGGAATTATTTTTACAATTTCATTTAAGAGTTTTCTTTGAATATTAGTATTTATGTGAAGCTCTGGTTCATCAATAATATATATAGAATCTACAAATTTTTCTTTTTTTAAGTAGAGATCAATAAGAATATCAACAACTTCCTTTTCACCAGAAGATAGAACATCAAACTCAAATTCTTTATTCTGATCACTCTTCTTAAAAAAGAGAGTTCCTTTACCATCTAATATATCTCCGTGGTCAAATATTTCTATATTTAAAACATTTAATAGACTTGAATTTAACTCACCAAGTATTTTCTCCTTTGCTTGTTCATACGTGCCGCCAGCTTTCATAGTTCTATCAACAAGAGAATATAGACGTTGATAATTGTCAGTTACTTTATCATCGATGTGTATTGTTGAACCTGCACCAATATTATTATTTTTGATATCAGCAACTGCCTGTAATGTATTTACTTTTAAATTAGAAGAGTACCTATATGGGCTCCTAAAATTAAACATCGTTCTAACATCACCATTATTTTGCTTGGAATGTGCTACAGTATGGAAATCACCTGTATTAAAAATAATCTCAACATTTTGTTCTCTACTGTTTGAAAACTGAGGGTTACCATCACGAGAATGAAATTTGAAATCATCATTAGCTCTAGCTCCAATAACACCGTATTGATTTTGTCGATATAACATTCCTTCAAAAACTGAACTCTTTCCAGATCCATTAGGTCCTACTAATGCAACTAATTTTGTTGGACTATCTCCCAAATCGATAGTTAAATCTTCAAATCGCTTATAACCATTCTTGAGTCTTATATTCTTAATTCTCATTTTGTCTTTACATTAAAAAATATTATAAAAAACCACTAAAATAATTGAAGAAAATAAACCAACATTTATCACACAAATTTCAAAATTAATCCCATTTAAAATCAATAATTTCCTTTACATAAACTACTATTGGTACAGTATCTATAAAAGCTTCATCGAATTTAGGGTTTAATATTTCATTCCAATATTTGTTAGCATTAAATGGCTTTCCGTTACTACTCGCATATGTGTCTGGGTATCTACAATCTTTATGTACACTTGTATGATAATGAGCAACTTCGAATGTTGTATCATGAGTTCTTAGTATACCCCCAACCCTTGGATTATTATTACAATTTTCAAAGTGTTCATCATATATTGTTTTCTGAATACCAGCATCAAAAGACGTGTTTCCAAAAGCATCAAGAGGACCTATGGTTTTTGCATCAGTATCAAATATTACATGACTTCGTATTGCAAATTTTCTATATACTTTTTGATAAAAAGGAATATTATTAACTGTTCCGCAATTAACAATAAATAAATCTTTAGAAGGATTCAATTTCTGTAGTATTCCTCTAATAATTATCTCCTCAGTTGGACCTTCAATTAGTATTACTTCGTCTGCATAAAATGATTCACATATATACGGATTGAAACGTAATACTTCATACATTGCTTGTTTTAAATCTTCTAATGTTGAAACCTCTTTAGCTTCTATTAAGTCTTCATCTTTTACCTGATACAATTTTGTCCCATCTGAGATTTTAATCATTCGAATTAATGTTGAATTTCGTTTAGACAAATCAATCATCTGAGGAGAATGTGATGCACACAATACTTGATATGGATAGTTCTGATCACTTACAGCATATATTAGTTCTCTAAGGCTTTTTAAAAGACGTGGATACAAAAATAATTCTGGCTCTTCAAATAATATTAAATATTCCTTTCGGTCAGGTGTTCTTACTAATTCTTCTGCAACATCCCTCATTAACAGCAATGAAAAAATCGCACTACGAACTGCACCGTGACCTATTGAATTATATGAACTCGGTGTTTGCTCATCAGAAGACCCATCTGGGTTTTGTTTTTTAAATTCAACACTAAATTTTTTCCCAAATTTATCTTCTGTCCATTTTACATTATCAGAATCTTCGATTTCTATCTTAGTATCAGGGAAAAGTTGTTGAAAATGAGTATTTACTTGCTCCTTATAGTCATTGATCGAAACGGGATTATACATCTTCTCTTGCATTTCTTTAACAACTTTCTGAGCGTTTGATAAAGCTTCAAAGTCAGCTTCACTTAATTTAGATCTTGCTTTACTTTTTAATATCTCATTAACAACCTTTTCAACCTCCTCCTCAGTTGGCATCGCTTTAATTAAAATAGGTGTAGGCATTAATTGTTGAAAAACCTGTATTAATCCAATACTACCAAATGAAGTGTTGTCCCAAACTAATTTATCAGTCGCTGGGTTCCATGTAAAATCGCTTTTTTCAATTTTTGATTTACCTTTTTCATCAATAGTTATAGTAAACACCCTCTTTATCTTAACTGTAGATTCTTCAGTTAAATATTGTTTAAATGACTCAAATTTCTTCTCTTGCTTTTCTTTAATATATGATAGGTCTACCGCATCTACACCGAGTTCCAATTCGAATTCCATTGGGCTTCCACTTCTTTTGTAAAAGTCGTCAGCTGTTGGCGTTTTATCTGAAAACATAAATTCATAAGCAGATAAAAAAGTTGATTTACCGACATTATTTTGTCCGAAAATGAAGATTGTATTCGAACCATCAAAGTTTATTTTGTTATTATCCAATCCTCCAGAAATAGCACGAAAGTTGTTTACGCTAAAATTAATTAATTTCATATAGTCATGTTAGTTTTAGTAAATATAAATAATTCAAATTATATCACTTAATAAATATTGAAGGTGCATTAAACTTTATTTTTTATTTATAACAATATGTAATATTTATTAACATCGAGTGCTACATATAGCATTTTATACCGTCTATTTTTATTCATAAGGATTGCTATCGTAAAGGAATGAAACATTGTTCTTTCAATAAAATACCAAATAGTTTACGCAAGCATCGTTTACAAATGGGATTAACACAAAAAGCAGTCGCTAAAAAACTGGGATTCAAAAGTCCAAATAGATTAGTGCGTTGGGAACATGGGTATGCTTTCCCCAGTATCAAGAATCTCTTAAAGCTAAGTGCGATATATGCAACATTATGCGACCAATTATACCGAGAATTATTCACAAACATTAAGAACGAATTATTGCACGTAAACAAAAGCGATTCCATTACCAATAACACAACACAGCAATGAGCAAACTAGACTTAAAAAAATTCGCATATGAAGTAGCGTCGGCACTGTATGACATTGACAATTTACCAACCTATCTTTTCCTCGTACACAAATATGCAGAACAACACATTAGAGAGAAATTATTATTCGTTCTCTCAACACCTGAAAGAAAAATCAAACGATCCAAAGGTGCATACTTTACCTATCTCGTACAAAACAGCACCCCAAAAAGTAACACTAGGAATTAGCGTTGGCAGTCGGATTATTGGGTTTGCCATCACAAAGCACAACGAATTACTGTTCTTCAAACTAAAAGATTTTAAAGGAAGATGGTGTACTCAAAAACAGAGAACAATCCTTGAATATATCAACCATCTGTATAAAGCTTTTCACGTTACTGAGATTATTTGCAAACAATCAATCTGCACAAAGCACAAACGACATACGCTAGTCGAAAAACTACACAAGATATTTATTGATTTAAAATGTATTACGATTCGTGACATTCGGAGTGTGTACAAAAACGTTTCGATAATGATTAACGAACTCACGACAGCATTCCCAGAACTCACACTTTACAAAAAGAGATACCACACTGTTTCAAGAAATTCATACAAGAAATTATTTGAAGCTGTTGCTATGAGTTGGAATAAAGATATTCACATTTCACTTGCCTTAAAAATGAAAACTCACGAACAGTAGAAAAAAGAACTATCCATTCGATAGTTCTTTTTTCTGTAATGCAACATAACATTTCTCCGCAAGTAGTTCTATTGAAGCTGTAGGATTATCTATAGCTTCGTGAATATAGTTCATATAACATTCTATCCATTCATCAGACAACTGAGTATTCATTACAAGCGAAACCGTCTTCATAATGTTCAACTGATATTCTTTAGGAATACTTTCATTTTTATACATGGCACTCATCATTCGATAATATTTCATATCATCGTGCAGTAGTCGAATAACAATTTCTTTCGTATCCATATATACATTTTTTATACAACGTTACCAATACTCTTTTGAAAAACCTTAGCATTTTAGAACAACTAAAACTTTTCTCGTTTCACTGAAATTATTCTACTCATACTATATATTTCCTTGCACATTTATTCATACATTTAAGTATGAATACGGAAAAACATATTGGCATTTGGATACGTGTTTCAACAGATTTTCAAGTGAAAGACGAAAGTCCAGAACATCACGAAAGGCGAGCACGGTTATACGCAGAATCGAAGGGGTGGATTGTAGAAGAAGTGTATAAGCTTGAAGCAATGAGTGGTAAATCGGTCAACGAATATCCCGAAACAAAGAGGATGTTGGCAGACTTAAAAAGCGGAAGGATTCAAGGTCTCATTTTTTCTAAGCTTGCTCGACTTGCACGAAATACAAAAGAGCTTCTCGAATTTGCGGAACTATTCCGCACTTATGATGCAGACCTCATCTCACTTTCAGAAAACATAGACACAAGTACTCCCGCAGGAAGACTCTTCTACACTATGATTGCAGCAATGGCTGCATGGGAAAGGGAAGAGATTGCAGAACGTGTTGCGGCTTCCGTACCTATCCGTGCACAAATGGGAAAACCATTAGGCGGACAAGCTTCATTCGGATATCAATGGAATGGAAAAGAATTGCAAATAAATGAAACAGAAGCACCGATACGCAAACTGATCTATGAACTCTTCCTTAAAACAAAAAGAAAGAAAACAACAGCTACTCTTTTAAATGACAAAGGATACAGAACTCGCAATGGGTCAAAATTTTCAGACACAACTGTTGACAGACTTTTGCGAGATTCAACAGCAAAGGGAATACGCAAAGCCAATTACACCAAAAGCTTAGGGGATAAAAAGAATTGGGTAGTGAAGCCTGAAAGTGAATGGGTAACCATACCCTGTCCTGCAATCATAACTGAAGAACTGTGGGATGAATGCAATCGAATACTCGATGAACAAGGCTCAAAACGAGCAAAACCAGGTCGTCAAACCAATTACTTATTAGCAGGGTATGTACACTGTGCCTGTGGCAAGAAAATGTATGTCTTCCACGCTTCACCTGTCTATACTTGCAAAGCATGCAAAACGAAAATAGCAGTTGAGGATATCGACAGCATCTTCCAAGACCAACTCAAATCATTCCTATTAAGCGATACGGACATCAACGATTATCTATTCAACAGCAATCAAATTATTCAAGAAAAAGAACAATTGCTTTCTGTGTTGCAAAAAGAAAAAGCAAGCATAGAAAAGAAAATGACCGAGTTCGTTAATATGCGAGTAAACAACGAAATGACAAAAGAAAGCTTTGCAACATTCTATAAGCCGCTTGAAGAACGATTCGAGCAAATGAAACTAGAGCTTCCAGACTTGCAAGCAGAACTCGACATATTAAAGATTCAATACATTTCATCAGATACCGTCATTCAAGGAGCACAAGACTTATACAGTCAATGGGAAACGTTAGCAAGTGATGACAAACGTACCATAGTCGAACTCATAACCGACAAAATAACTGTAGGGAAGGAAGATATCGACATTGCACTCGCATATCTTCCTTCCTACTCCCAAAATACTGGAACAAGTCAACGCAACTTCAGGGATTCATTGAAGCCACTAACATAAAACTTGCTGGATACTCAATCGAAAATCGTGCTCTCGAAATCGTTACCATACGATCTTCTAAAGGTTGTCTCATAACTTCTAAAACCGTTCGCTTAAATTCTGGTAACTCATCTAAAAACAACACACCATGATGTGCTAAAGAAATTTCTCCAGGTTGAGGGAATCCACCTCCTCCAACCAATGCAACATCCGAAATAGTATGATGCGGTGCTCTGAATGGTCTGGTAGAAATTAAAGCATCTGTGCTTTTTAATTTACCTGCAACCGAATGAATCTTCGTGGTTTCTAATGCTTCGTTTAAACTTAATGGAGGCAGTATCGTAGCTAAGCGTTTTGCCAGCATGGTTTTTCCCGCTCCTGGTGGACCAATCAAAATTAAATTGTGTCCTCCTGCCGCAGCAATCTCCATCGCTCTTTTAATGTTCTCTTGACCTTTCACATCGGAAAAATCCGAATCGAAATCTTCTGTTCTCGAAAAAAAATCCTCTCGAGTATCAAAAACATAAGGCTCCACTTTTTTCTCATTACTAAAGAAATCTACGACCTCCGAAATGTTGCCCATACCATAAACATTCAGACCAGTCACTATCGCCGCTTCTCTAACATTCTTCTCCGGTAAAATAAAACCTTCAAATCCTCTTCGCTTCGCTTCAATAGCTATGGGTAAGGCTCCTTTAATTGCTTTCAAACTCCCATCTAAGGAAAGTTCTCCCATAATTAAATATGTAGATAACTTCTCTACTGGTATCTGTTCACTCGCCGCAAGTATACCCATCGCAATAGTCAAGTCGTACGCCGACCCTTCTTTACGAATATCCGCAGGTGCCATATTCACAACTATCTTCATCCTTGGCATCACCAACCCCACATGCTTCAACGCCGACTCTATCCTCAGATTACTCTCTTTAATTGCGCTGTCTGGTAAACCCACCAAATGGTAATCAACTCCCGACACAATATTCACTTCTACCGTAATAAGAATTGCATTCACTCCGTGTACTGCACTTCCATAAGTTTTTACTAACATGATGTAAAACTAATGCGGAAGTAAAATTTACACAACTGCATTTATGCAGCTTTTTTTAGAATACTAGTATAGAAATTTTCGGTATAGATTATTCGCCGAGAAGATTTTTCAACTCTTCCATTTCTTCATCCGACTCTGGAATAATTTGAAGAGAATCTACCACTACATAATTTCTTGCAATGCCTCTCAACACTACAGAAGAAAAAATATTTGCAGTATCTGTTGCTGGAACTTTTCCTCGCCTTACCATCAATCCTCCAATAAATCGAAAGTAATTATGCATATAGGGTTTTAATGATCCATCTGGTAAAAAAGAATACTTGAATTTTTTCGGCTTAGGTACTATGCTTGCCAAAAATATACTTTCTCCTAAATTAAGTTGAGAAGGTTTTTTGTTGAAATAAAATTGAGCAGCTTCACCAATACCATACACGTTTGGTGCCCACTCAATAATATTCAGATACACTTCATACATTCTTTGTTTTGAACTCAACCTGTTGTTTTCAATTAACCAAACAATAAGCATCTCCTCTACCTTCCTTGCTACTGTTTTGTTCCTGCTCAAGAAAATATTTTTTACCAATTGCATGGAAATTGTACTTCCTCCTCGCTTAAACTTTTTAGTTACGTAGTTGGTAGCGATAGATTGCCTAAATGCTTCTTCATAAAAACCTCTATGAGAAAAAAACAATGGATCTTCGGTAGTGAGTATTGCGTTTTTTATATAGTCTGATATTTGATCGTAGGGTGTGAAGTTCGGATTAGCATTACTCACCAAAATATTTCTCATCGGCTTACCGTATTCGTACGGAGTGTAAATAAAGTCGCCATTGATCTTTTGCAAGTTTGTTTCTCCAAATTGTAAAATTCCAAAATCCGTTTTCTTAAACTCTGAATTCAATTTACATTTCCACGGTTCTTTATCATCCAAATAAAAATTAAGATGGTACGCCAAACTTCCTTTTACTTTTATCCCCTCTAAAGAACTGAATAACCCTCTTGGAAACGAATTGAAAAAATCTTGAGCAGGAATTTCTTCCGTATCAAATTTCAACTCATAAATTTTTGTAGGTGCAATGGTGTACTTAATGAAAGGCTTTGCTTTAATTAATCCTAAATATGCAATAGATGAACTATCAATTGAAATTGATTTTTCTCCAATAAACATATTACAATCAATAGAAGCATTATCAATCACCACATCTTTTTGAGAAACTCTAGGATGATTAACTAATAAATTTTTTAACGACCAATTTCCGAAAATTCTTAACTCATTAGAAGAGTACTCAATCTTATCCATTCTTGTAGAGATGGTATCGAAATTCAATTTAAGTCCAAGCTTCTGCTCTAAGTATGGCAACTCCACTTTCTTGTTCTCTGCAAAAAAACGCAAATCGAGTTTTTTCTTCGATGGGAATATCATCCCCTCCATGTGCCATATCGATTCGTTGTTATTCAATACGAGTCGAGACGACAATTTATGATCATCGATGGTAATATGTTCGGCATTAATTACAAATTGGAATTCGTTATCTACTACATTCAGTTTGTAGTTCTGAATAGACATGTTGTTCGGAACTTTGTACAATAGCTCATTGATTACATTATCTGCCAATGCTGCTAAGTCTAAACCCGACTGGTCTTTTTTAACGGTATCTTTTGGCTCCGACTTCTTAAGCAAAAAGTCGAAATTTCGTTCTCCATTTTTATTTACAATATTCAATACTGCGTTGGAGGTAATTAGCTCATCAAATTTAACATGTCCTAAAAACAATGGAAAAACAGCAACGCTTACTTTGAATTTTTCTATGCTTAATAAAGTATCTCTGTTTTCGGGTACAACACTAATGCCCTTCAATTGTACGGTAGTCATTCCAACAAAACCAGCTTCATCAATTTTAATCGTTAAGGAATGTTTTCTTTTTTCAGAAGCGATTACTTTCTCTATTACTTTTTTCAAAATAGTTTCGCGAAAGGCAAAAACTAAAATAATGGTCAATAACAACAGACCTGCAATGGAGAATAATATGATACGAACTTTTTTCATCAGTAAACGAATAGGTGAAATTACTCGTTATTGTTTAAAATGACGAATTTACTGAACATTTTGGCACGAACTTGGTTGCATTATTTATATGAACTATTTGAGAATTAGTATTTTATTTGGGCTTTTTATTTCAATTTTAATTATATCATGTGAAGACGAGCCTGTTGAACCTTCTGATAAAGAATTGCCTAGTATTACAAAGGTTTATCCTTCTGTGGCGCATCAAGCCTATGAATTTGGAGATACTGCCTTTTTCCGAATTAATTTTAGCGACAACGAAAGTTTAGCTGAAGTATCACTCCGACTCTATTTGATTACCGACGAAACCATGCTCTCTGTAATCAAAAACCCAAACTCAAAGACTAGCATCATCGATACGTTTATCATCATGAATGACCCACGTTTTACTGATCTTGACTTCGATATAAAAGCCAAAGATGCAGCTGGTAATGTATCACTACTTAGCAGTCATATCCATTTGAAATAAAGCTAAAAAAATCAAACAAATACGAGTTCCTTTGGGTTCTTTTGGTACATTTGCACATCAAATAATACTATGTACACTACAGAAGAAATACTAAAGGCATTAAGCCATGTAGAGGAGCCTGATTTAAAGAAGGATTTGGTTACTCTAAATATGATTGAAGACATCAAAATAAATGATCAAGAAATATCATTTAGCGTAATATTAACTACTCCTGCTTGTCCATTAAAAGAATTAATTCACAATGCATGTGTAAATGCCATCCATCATTTTGTTAGCAAAGATGCGGTGGTAAAAATAAACATGACTTCCAGAGTCACTCAAAAAGAAAATTCAAAGAATTACCCGAATATTAAAAACATCATTCTAGTGGCATCGGGCAAAGGTGGTGTAGGTAAATCAACCGTTGCTGTTAACCTAGCCATTGGTTTAAGTAAACAAGGTGCAAAAGTTGGATTAATCGATGCAGATATTTATGGACCATCTATTCCTATGATGTTTCATTTAGAAGGTGCAAGACCTTCAGCAGAAAAAGAAGGCGAGAAAGTTCGTTTATTACCTATTGAAAAATATGGCGTAAAATTACTTTCTATTGGATTTTTCACTGACCCTAACCAAGCCATTCCATGGAGAGGACCAATGGTTACCACAGCACTTCGTCAAATGTTCCAAGATGCAAATTGGGGCGAATTAGACTATTTAATTGTGGATACGCCTCCAGGAACTGGTGATGTACACATTACTTTAGCACAAAACTTTCCGATAACAGGCGCGGTTATTACTACTACTCCTCAAAATGTAGCCTTAGCAGACACTCGTAAAGGAATTTCTATGTTTAAAATGCAGGGTATTAATGTTCCAATTTTGGGTATTGTTGAGAATATGGCCTATTTTACCCCTGAAGAATTACCGAATAACAAGTATTACCTTTTTGGAAAAGAAGGAGGCAGAAAGCTAGCGCAACAAATTGATGTTGCCTTTTTAGGTGAAATTCCACTTGTTCAGGCTGTAGGTGAAGCTGGAGAAATTGGGGAGCCCATTATCTTAAACGACCAACATCCTACTGCTAAAGCATTCCAAAGCATTGTTTCTGCTGTAGCACAGCAAGTAGCAATATTAAATGCGAGCACAACTGAAACCGTTCTTAATTAGAATTGTTATAAATAATAGTTAACTTTGTATAAAATATTATAAAATGAGTCAAGTAAACACAGATTTAATCGAACGTATCGAAGGTGCGTTAGACCAAATAAGACCATATTTAGAAGCTGATGGTGGTAATGTTGCTTTGCATGAAGTAACTGACGACATGGTTGTGAAATTAAAACTTCTTGGTGCATGTGGATCTTGCCCAATGAGCATCATGACATTAAAAGCTGGGGTTGAGCAAGCATTAAAGCGTTCTATTCCAGAAATTAATTCGGTAGAGGCCATCAATATTACTGATATGGATGACCCTAATGCTGTATTACCAGAAAGACTAAGAAGCTAATTCTTACGTTTCAGTACATCTGTATTCTTATATCACATGAACAAAAAGCTTTTTTTCTTGCTGTTTCTATCCATAACAGCATTATCAATTACGTCTAATGCTCAAGAAAAAAAGCTTGTTCAGTTTTCGGGTATAGTTATTCATGCCGATAGTTTAGAACCTCTTCCCTTTGTAAACATTGTAAACATTTCTAGGAATCACCGAGGAACTTACACAGACATGCGTGGGTTTTTCTCACTAGTAGTTAGTGTTGGAGATACTATTCATATCACTTGTTTGGGATATAAAAAACAAGAACTTATTATCCCTAATAATTTACAAGGCAATACCTTAAGTGCCATTTTTAAATTAAAGCTAGATGCTATCGATTTACCAATGGTATACATCTTCCCTTTTGCAACCATAGAACAGTTTAAGCAAGCCTTTATTCGTTTACGTTTACCCGACGACGATTTAATGATTGCAAAAAGAAACTTAGATGAAAAATTACTAATGACTCTGAGTTCTGCAATGGCTTGGGATGGTACACAAAATACCCGATACTACTTCCAACAACAATCAGAAAAATTATACTGGCGCGGACAAGATCGATACAATCCTTTGTTAGATGTTGTGAAAATAAACCAGTTCATGCAACTCCTTAATCAAGGAAAAATTTCTTTGAAAAACGAAAAAAACGAATAGATTAATTTGGACAATGATTCAATTTGAATAATTAGCTAATTTGAACAATAGTTTATTTTGTCGATTTCAATACGGATTTATACAGAAGTCCTTCGTTAGTTTTCAATATCACATAATAAATATCTTGAGGCAATTTATGCATATCAATTGCATACTTATACTTGTCTGGCATTAACTGCCCGTCATAAATCGACTCAAGTGTTTTGCCTTCATTATTTACCAACAACAACTTGCAATTTGTTTTATTCTTGATATTGATTTCGATGTTAAGAAAATCTTTTACTGGATTAGGCGAAACCTGCAAAGAATGAATATCATCTGCTCGTATATTTTTAATAGTACTCAATACGCTATCACCTGAATATTTGTAAACATGTTCTCCAGTAAGGTAAGCAGTAGAGTCGTTTATTTTTACGAAGCGGTTATAACTCGCTCCTACAGTTATTGTCGACCAAGTTGTTCCTCCATCTCTCGTCTCGTACAATACTGAACTTCCACCTGTCCATCCTTTTAAACTATCAATAAAACCTATGGTTTGAATATATGTGTAGGTGTTCTTTACAATTTTAGTAACCCAAGTTTTTCCAGAATCCGTAGACAATACCATTCTTACATTTCCTGAAGTAGGAAACGATTCAATAGATGCATAATAATGTTTCCCATCTGGACTTTGAATTTTCCATACATAATCTTGTGCACGTTGCGATTCATATTTTACAGTCCATGTGAGTCCTCCATTTTCTGTATACAGAATAACACCACCCTTAGTAATAGGACTAGCCATTCCACTTACAAAACCTGTATCAGCATTTATAAAGTGAACTTCGACCAATGAATTTGCATAAGCTGATAAATCTATCGACGTCCAAGTTTTACCAGTATCTGTAGATTTAATTACATATGCGGGGCTCGACCAAATACCACATCCATAAATTACATTTTTAGTAGGTGCAGACAATCCACATATACCCGAAGGTTTTGGTGTTATTTCATTAGCAATATCTGTCCATGTATTTCCACCGTCTGTAGTTTTATAAAATGAAGAATCTAAAGAACCACAAAAGCCAACTGCATCATTTATAAATTCAATGCTTCTCAGGTATTTTAAACCAGTAGCTTTTAACTGCCAAGTTTGTCCAGCATCGGATGTTTTAAAAATATTTCCAGACGGACCACCGGCAGCCCAACCCACACTGTCGTTAATAAAAAACAAATCGTCGTATCTCCCACTATTAGGAATATTTAGTTTTTTCCATTGTGCAAATACATTTGTTGAAAGAAGAAGTAAAAAAATAGGGATAAGTTTTTTCATTTATTTGAACATGAGTAAAGTATATTGATTTGCAAATAAATATTTACAAATTGGCTAATTGGCATATTGGCTAGTTATCTGCGTTTTTTAGAAAGCGCTGGGTATTTCATTTTATAATCTGGCTTAACTAATCCTTTGGTAATAGCATCCAATTTTTTTGCGATTAATCTTTTTTTGATTGGAGAAATTTTATCGATAAATAATTTCCCTTCTATATGATCATACTCATGTTGAATAATTCTTGCAAGAATTCCGCTGTATGATTCTTCGTGTGGTACAAAATTTTCGTCTACATATTTTATTTTAATATTAGACAACCTACTCACATCTTCACGAATTTCTGGGATACTTAAACAGCCTTCAGAAAAAGGCCATTCTTTTCCTGTTTCATCAGTGATGTAAGCATTGATAAATACTTTTTTGAAATTTTTAAAGTCTGGTTTATCATCTTCATCATCATCAAAAGGCGATGCATCAATAACAAATAGTCTAATGTCTAAGCCAATTTGAGGCGCAGCCAATCCAACTCCTCTTGCATGGTACATGGTTTCAAACATATCGGCAATAAGCTGCGATAGTTGAGGATAATCTTTGTCGATGTCGCGACTAACTTTTCTTAATACAGGATCTCCGTATGCAATAATAGGTAGTATCATAATTTTATTGATTCGATTGCATGTAAGATTGCAGGATTATAGTTGCACTTACCGCATCGATTAATTCTTTTTTTTGTCTTTCTTTTTTCGATTTCCCGCTTTGAGCAATAACTTGTGATGCCATTTTAGAGGTAAAGCGTTCGTCTATTCGTTCAATGGTAATCGTGGGTATTTCTTTTTTTATTTTCTGAATAACCTGATTAATCATAGCTGCAGATTCCGAAGGGGTATTATCCATTTGTTTCGGTTCACCTACAACTACTACATCAACCTCTTCCTTCGAAAAGTATGTCTTCAAAAATGAAGCCAACTCTGTTGTAGCTATTGTCTCCAAACTCGTTGCAATAATTCTCAAAGGATCCGTTACCGCAATACCAGTTCTTTTAGCTCCAATATCTAATGCCATCCATCTTCCCATTTTACAAAGATAAGGGATGAAAACGAATTTTAAATTTTATAAATTGCGACATGTTATTTAAAGAAATTCCAGGGCATGCAGAGCTAAAAGAAAGGCTAGTTCGTTCGGTAAACGAAGGAAGGGTTAGTCATGCACAACTATTTCTGGGTCAGAGTGGTAGTGGGAGTTTGGCACTTGCTATTGCCTACGCGCAGTTTTTAAATTGCACCAACAAAACGATTAACGATTCGTGTGGAGAATGTGGTTCTTGCAGAAAATATCAGAAACTTATTCATCCGGATTTACATTTTAGTTACCCTTTTATCACTAAAAAAGCAGATGAGGTAAGTACTGTATATATAAAAGAATGGAGAGAAGCTATTCTCGAAAGTCCATTTTTAGGCTTAGAAGAATGGATGGATAGACTTTCGGCAGAAAATAAACAACCGAATATTAATATCGCCGAATGCCACGACATCATCAAAAGGCTAAGCTATAAATCTTTCGAAGCAGAGTATAAGGTATTGATTATGTGGCTGCCTGAATATTTAGGAATAACGGGTAACTCCCTGCTAAAACTAATTGAAGAGCCCCCTGAAAAGACTTTATTTATTTTAGTAGCCGAACAGTACGATCAAATTATTAATACCATTCTTTCTAGAACTCAACTACTTAAAGTTAATCGCTTTAAAGATGAAGAAATTAAGGCGCATTTAATTTCTTTGGGTTGTGACGAACATAGTGCGGCTCGTTATTCTTATTTAGCTGATGGTAGCATGCAGGCTGGCATTAATCTAATGCATCAAGAAGAAAATGATTTAGAAGAGTTGTTTATACAGTGGTTTAGACTCTGTTATGGCAGAAGAGGTGTAGAAATTCAACAATTGATTGAGCAGGTAGCTCCAGCATCATTTGGTAGGGAGAATCAAAAAAATATGCTTCGTTTTGGTTTACAGGTAATTAGAGACTGCTTAACATATAATGCTTCAGCATCGGAAATCATCAGATTTGAAAGTAGGCATTTTGAATTGCCAAAAATGGCATCAATCATTAATACTAATAATGCCCCTTATATTATTGACCATTTGGAGAAGGCCATTTATCATATTGAGCGTAATGCCAATGCGAAAATCGTGTTTTTAGACCTTTCTCTTCAAGTGATGAGAGATTTGCAAAGAAAAATGTAAATTCGCGTAATAAACAAAAATCATTAATTATGGGATGTGGATCATGTTCAAGTGGTGGATGTGTGCCAGCAGGATGTAAGAGCAATGGTTCTTGTATGACAGGAGGAGGTTGTAGTAAGTTGGATGTATACGATTGGTTCGCCAATGTAGATATGCCATCAAACTATCAAGCCTTTAATATACTTGAAGTGAGATTTAAAGGCTCACGAAAAGATTTTTATCGAAACACCGACAATATATATGTAGAAGCAGGCGAATTAGTCTGTGTCGAATCGGGTACAGGAGGATATGATGTGGGTCATGTTACAATGACTGGGGAATTGGTTCGAATGCAAATGAAAAAAAGAGGTGTAGCGGTAGATTCTCCTGATATCAAGAAATTGTATCGCAAGGCTAGCACCATCGACGTAGATAAATGGAAACTGGCTAAAGGCTTGGAGTACGAAACGATGCATCGTGCACGCAAAATTATTATTGAGCTAAAGCTTGATATGAAATTAAGCGATGTCGATTATCAAGGCGATAAATCAAAAGCAACCTTTTATTACACTGCAGAAGATCGAGTAGATTTTCGTGAGTTGATAAAAAAACTAGCAGAAGAATTTAAAGTTCGTATCGAAATGCGCCAGATTGGGATGCGCCAAGAAGCTAGCAGATTAGGCGGTATTGGATCTTGTGGTAGAGAATTATGTTGTTCAACATGGCTCACCGATTTCAAAACTGTTAGTACTTCTGCGGCTAGGTATCAAAATCTTTCATTAAACACGTTGAAACTTGCAGGACAATGCGGTAAGTTAAAATGCTGTTTGAATTATGAGTTGGATACTTATATGGATGCCCTAAAAGATTTTCCGGATGATATTAAAGAGATAAAAACAAAAAGAGGCTCTGCATATTTGCAAAAAACCGACATCTTTAAAAAGATGATGTGGTTTAGCTATCGTCATGATGAAGCTTGGATTCCTTTACATGTAAGTAGAGTAAATTCTATCATCGCGATGAATAAGAATAATGAGTACCCTGAAGATTTATCAGATGTAATTGTGGTGCCTAAGATGATAGAGAAAGTACTCGACTATGAAAACGTAGTAGGGCAAGATTCTTTAACACGTATGGATGAACGTAATCGCAAGAAAAAAGGGAACAATAAAAACAAACGCAATAATCGCAAGCCAAACAATCCTAACAATACTGGTGGTGCAGCTCCTACAGGGCGCCCTCCACAAAATAGACCAAAACGTTAATGCGTAAATTACTATTGATAACTTTACTAGGTGTTGCGGTATCATTAAGTGCCTGCGATCAGAACAGAGTTTTTGAAAACTACCAAAGTATTAAAGATGATAATTGGTACATCAATCAGAAACCTACTTTCTATGTAGAAGTTAGCGATACCTTAAAAGAACATACTATTTATTTCAATATCAGACATACAGGTTTGTACAAATATTCAAACCTGTTTGTTCTGTTTACCATACAAGGACCTAAAGCAAAAGCAGAAACTCAACGCTTAGAATTTAAATTAGCAGAAGCCGATGGCAAATGGTTAGGTTCTGGCTTAGGTGACATTTACTCCAACCAAATTAAAATAATGGACAAAGTAAAATTCCCTCGCAAAGGAGTTTATTCTTTTTCTATTGAACAAAATATGCGCGACAATCCTCTTGTAGGAATTGAAGATATTGGCATTCGTATTGAGAATGAATAAGACTAATAAGTAGCGTCAAACCATCCATCTGTTATCGTTACCGTATCATCACCAAGCCAAAACTGCTTAGCTTTAAATGCAAAGGTGCCCGCTATAATACGTTTCGCTGTGTCTATTTTTTTTAGATGAACATAACCTGGATAATCATCTCTTGTGGTATAGGTAATATGTCCGTAAGTATATCTTCCTTGGTTATCATTGGTTAAGTTAGATTCTTTTAAATAATAGATACCTGTATCCGTTACTCCAGCCAACACTAATGATACTTGCTCAAATCTATCTTTGGCTTTATATGTTCCTTCCACAAAGAAATACCCAGTTGAAGAATCAAGTCCAGTGATAAACATTCCTATACCTCTTGTTCTATATAATTTATCTTCCGCAATAACCAAACGACCATTTTTCCTAAACGCGAATCTCTCTGCACCAGTGTCGGTATATGGAGGCATTAGAGTATCTGGTTTTGTATAAGTTATTGCATTCGAATCAGAATCTTCGCAAGAAATCATTGCCGTTATTATCAATACAATAACAACCCAGCATATATTACATCCATTTTTCATTACTCATCAAAATAAATAAAATCAAACTGACCATTAGTAATGGTTATATATTCTGGTCCATAAACCCATATTTTCATGCGACCTGAAAAAATTCCAGAAACTATTCTATTTACAGTATCAATTTTTTTCACATATACTTCCATCTTATACTCATTTGTTGTTCTATAAGTTAAACAGTCGTTTACTTTTGGACCAACTTCATAAATCCCAGTATAGTCGTAATTGATATCGGGAACACTTAATGTGTATTTTCCCGTATCAAACACACTCGCAATTCTAATTTGCAAACTTTTATATGGGCTATCGATATTATCGTTTCCATATATAAATAACGATCTCGGATTAGGATTTCCTTGTTTAGGATACCAAAACCAAGCGCTGCTAATTTTGTAATTAGGCAAACATCTCGACATGAATAATTTTCCATCGACATAACATGATAATACATTTGCACCAGTATCCGTATACGGAGGCATAACCTCCGTACGAACTGGATCGTCTTTTTTACAAGACCACAAACAAACAATACATATTACCAAAATGAAAAAAGTATATATATAATTTCTCTTTAACATACTACGTTTATTTATTAATAATAATTTTATCAGACATAACACCTCTATTGGTCAGTACTTGGATATAGTAAAATCCACTTGTCAATTCTGTGTTATTAAATCTATAACAAGAATCGCTTAACACTCCTTCTTCTCTAATCATTCTTCCTTGAAAATCATAGATACTTAATTGATGAATGTATACATCATCAGCAACACATACATCAAAATAATCTTTGCTTGGGTTTGGCCTAATGAATACATCTTTATTGTAATTTTCATTTAGCTCTACAAGGTTTCGATTACCGCTTCTTCCAGAAATCGACGGATCTGTGTTTTGCAAACTGCACATCAACAACATAGAATCAATTGCTTCTATACTTAAATCTTCCTTTTCTATTTTTTCTTTTAGTTCTGTTGTACATAACCAATAATTATTATGCAGTAACTCTGTTGTATTCGTTACATACGACGATGCTTCTCTTAAGTACTTTAATGACTCTTCATAGTGTTTATCCATTGCTTCTGTTTGAGCTCTATCCATCAACACATAATACAACGCAGTACTATCCTTTAGCTTAGCCATCCTATTTATTCTTTCATCCTGCACCGACAATAATAAACCTTGCGCTAGTTTATTATCCCAATCTGAGATTACAGCTTCTGAAACATAGTTGTGTTGTTGTGCTTTATAATATAAATCTAGTAACGATGAATAAGTTAAATCGCTTAAATACTTTACATCATCAAATTCTACATTCTTAATCAATACATAAAGCTTGCATAAATCTCTAAAATGCATAGCTAAACTTCTATTCTGTTCATCCTTTTTAATAGCATTCATTATCTCTTTTAATACATAATTACATGGTGCTGTTGTATACCCATCTATGCTGATGATATCAGCATTCGGAGCATAAACCAGAGGGTCTGCATAAGATTGTTCCATACAAGAGCCAGGATCATAGCATGGGTCTGCTAGTGTAGTATTTTCTTCCAAACATTCTACTTCTGTACCGCTACCTAATATTGGGAGTAAGTGATATATCTTTACTCGATCTGAAGAGGGTGCTGCATTTTTTTGTATAATAAAATTCGTTGCACTTGGATTGTTTAAATAACTGTTCGAAGATAAACTAGTATACCAGTTGTTCTTTTGAAGATGAAGTTCCGTTGGAAGATTTTTCATCGTTCCTGCGATAAAAAAATTATTAGTACTCGAGCCTAACTTTAATCTATTAGAACCATTGCTAATGTTAATTGTATTTACTTGCTCTAAAAATATAGTCTTATTGTTTAGCTTGTTGAGTACACTTATCGTATTATTTCCAGAATTTGAAATGCCTGATGGACTCAAATTTAAATATGCATTGTTAGCAGCCCATACGCCTATGTAGTTACAAAGTGTAATTTCATTGCATTTAAGATGAAGAGTAGACTGATTAGCATAAATACCGGTATTAAACTTATTAATTAAAGAATTATTGATACTTAAACTTGCTCCTGTAGTTCCTATATGATTTACTGCAGCGGTATTCCAAGGAAAATCTAACTGATTTGTTCTTGCATTAAATACTGTACTTACAATTTCACTTGGCATATCAACACCATCAGCCACAATTCCTTTTATACAATTTGAAATGTTAACATTACTAATCTTATACCCTCTACCAAATAGCTTTATTGCGATCTCATTATTATAAAAGCTGCAATTTGAAATTTTTAATCCATGTCCAGTAACGCCATATTTTTCAACGTTAGTAGCATAGTGAGTTATTCCAACGGTATTGTTATTAAAAATACAATTACTAATATTTACATTACTTTGTCCATTTAATAGCAGACCTTTTCCTCCTCTTAATTGAACATTCATCCATTCAATATCACTTGAAGAATTGATATAAGCATCTGGTCCTGCCAAATAAACACTTGCATTGTTAATCTTCAATTTTGATTTGATAAATGGTTGTATCAATCCTTTACCATTTGCTATTTCTAGCACTTTATCGTTATTACTTAGGCCTTCTAAAATAATTGCTGAACCAATCCCCCAAACAATTGTATTGGTTTTTAACGAAATGTAACCACTTCCATTAAATGTAAAAGTTGAATTTTCTAATAATACCAAATCACCTTCTATGATGATTTGAGCTTGATCGCCTAATAAACTTATTTCTACGTTTGGACCAACTACTAGTTTACTTCCTCTTTCAATAATCAATTTTGAATTATTATGAACTACTAGTTTCGCACCTTGATCTAAATTTAAAACAGTACGATCAGACACTCTAAATTCTCCAATGTTGGTATTTACATCCCCAATAATAAAGCTGCCGTTATTTTCTATATTGATTTGTAAATCTGAACTACAATTATTGTAACCTTTAACATTAAAACTTGAACCTTGTGTAGGAGCAGCCTCATTACCATACCCCGTATTCATATTCATATTAACACCTAGCACACCTCCGTCTTTTACTGTAAACGAACGAGAGTAATATTCTTTAGTATTTACACCGTAATTAAAAAATTCGGATCCAATAATTTCGTTCTTTTTACTTGTAGTTTCAACCGTTTGATAGGCACTATTAATTTCATATTTTAGCCAATTAACACTATTGGAAGTTAATTGAACATGAGATTCATTTCCTGATGGAGCAAAATAGGCATCAAATGGAGTAAGATTATTACAAGTGATATCAGACGAAACAATGTCGTGCAAATAATTTGTAAAATTATCTGGATACCTAACATCTAAACTACTTACGATAGGAATGAAACTATGATACTTGTGCATCATTTGAAAACCTTGCTCTAAATATCCGTACGGACTCGTAATTTGATCTTGTGTATTAAAAGATCCTCCTGGCGAATTGTCTAAACTTGAGGGATGAGGATTGTTAGGGATTACTGATGCATATTTTCTCTTTTTTAGTGGGCTTAAAATATTCGATGGGTTTGCTGCCATAACATAGGCTACCTGAGAGGTTCCTCTACTTGGACTAGCATAAATTTGTGCTTCTGCAATTTTCACTTTTCCAAGAAATAATATTTTCTGGTATTTCTCCATGGAAAACAATTTACCTACAACTCCTTGTTCTATCATATTTTTACTTCCATTGCTCAATGCAATTTTCCTTAATTGCATTGGGTACCCATTGCTTCCTTGACAGCTATTCAAAGAAATATTTGACAGAAAGTGTTCTCTAGCTCCATCCCATTTAGGTGTGTTTATTTTGGGGATATAATGATCAATAAGCATTTCTCTCGCTGCTGGAGATTTAATTTTATTTAACCCTTCCAATGCTGCAGCGTTACCAACTTCTTCACCAAAAAAATACAAGAAAAATTGATCTCCCATTGGAATGTTTGCTCCTTGATGAGGGGCGTCAATTGAAATGTATAAACAAGTTTGATGATCGATATTTTCCTTCTCCAATTTAGTTAAGGCATAGCGAGCAATTAAACCACCCATACTCGGACCAATCACTATTATTTTGTCGGAGGTTCTATATCTCACATATTCCAAAAGCTCTATTAAACCAATTGCATTTCTCTCGATAAAATCATCTCCTTTATCAAAATTGCATACAATAATATCATGCCCTAATGCTCTCATTTCATCGGCAAAATTTCCAAAAGAGCCATTCATCAAATCGTATATTTCTGGAATGCTTCTGGTATCTCCAGGGTCGAAGCCATCAAGAATAATAATTGGTTTTGTTAAAGTAGAAGTGTTTTTATTTATGCAATTATTATAATAAAATCCCCAGTGTACCTTAGCAGGACCAGAATGGTTTTCATAATCCTTAAACAAAGCAGACGTTTTTCTTGGCACGACTTCACATGGCTGTAGACCAGAGCTAGCAATACTAATGGTTGTAGAAGACTCATAAACAAATCCATTAGAAAATTTTATCGAATAACTCAGTTCTTTATCACCAGTATTTGTAAATATAATAGATAAGGTGTCTCCAAGCTGTAACTTTCTTTTTCCAATATCATCTTTAAAGTTTAGCTCAACTTCTATAATTCTTGTATTTTGATTTGAGAATACAAATGTGCTATCCAACACAAAGTTGTTTACCCCTATATATATCTTACTAGATAAGAAAGAAAGTGAAACCACCGAATCTAAAACAAAAGGAGAATGCGGAATATCTTTTCTTCTCACAAGCTTGTTGTTAATTAATTCAATAGAATGATTATGTACAGCATTGGTATCAAGATATTCATATTTATAATTGATAATACCAATGGGTATTTTACTGGTGTTACGTATATAGTTTTTTATTCTGTTCAATAAAACATCAAAATGTTCCTTTTCACTATTGTTATAATCAGCATTATAGAGTTCCAAATAAATCTGTTTCCACTTCTCATAATTATTCAACATCGTATCTCCTATATCTAGCACTTGCTGTTTATTGAGTGATGCGAATGAAATCACTCGGTCATATAGAATACTTGTCTTCATTTCTGTTTTATCCAATTGGCTTGAATACAAATCGAAAAAATACACATAAGTTGTGTCGGATGCTCTCGACGAACTCACTACAACTAACAATAACATCATAAAGAGTACTTTCTTTCCCCTCTCACAAATCTTTCCCATAAACAAATTATTAATGTTAAAAAATAAATTAATTGTCTAGAGTAATTTATTCGAAACTTAATTTTGGTTACGAGAAACTTTTGTGCTAAAAATCGAATTGTTGATGTACTATTTCCCACCTCGAATATCTCACTCACGAAGTAAAAATAAAATGCAAGGTGTTCATATCCAACCTCTAGTTAGAATAAAGAAGTAGTGGGTAGTGAGTAATGAGATTACTAATATTGAATTATATCAATTGTCAATTATTGTTTAGTGTTTCTGCTAATATTTCCAACTTCATCCCTCTGGAACCTTTCACTAAGATGGTAGAATTTTTAGGTTTATTATTTTCTAAAAAAGCTTTTGCTTCATCAGTAGTTAAAAAGAAATGGTATTCGTATTTTTTTGATGCGTAGAAATCTTTACCTACAAATACAACATTTGTAAATTTTAATTGATGCACCAATTCTATCATTGCTAAATGTTCGCGCATACTTTCTTCTCCCATTTCAAACATGTCGCCTAGTATCATCATTTTATTTTCAGCATGCACCTTTGAGAAATTCAACACCGCTGCACTCATGCTGCTTGGGTTAGCATTATAGGCATCCATTATCACATCGTTACTTCCCATCTTAACTGCTTGTGAGCGATTGTTACTGGGCTCATACGATTCTATTCCTGCTATCATTTCATCAAGTGGAACATTAAAATAATCGCCAATACAAATAGCGGCTAGAATGTTATTCAAATTATAATCACCAACTAATTTTGTATTTATTCTGCTAAAATTGGTTTCGTTTTTTAATTTAACCTCGATAGAAAGGAATGGATCTGAATCGACAATTCTACCGCTTACTCTTGCATTTGCATGTGATCCGAAATATTCTTTATGCTCCAGTCCTGCACTCATCTCCATTAAATTAATATCATCAGCATTTATAAATGCGAGGCCACTATTCGAACGAATATGGTCATACAATTCTTTCTTTGTTTTCTTTACTCCTTCGAATCCTCCCATCCCTTCTAAATGTGCTTTACCAACATTGCATATTAAGCCATAATTCGGATTCGCAATTTTACAAAGGAATTCTATTTCATGTTGATGATTGGCTCCCATTTCTATAATCGCCATCTCTACATCATTTCCAATGCTTAACAATGTAAGCGGAACTCCAATATGATTATTTAGATTTCCTTTAGTAGCAAGTGTTTTGAATTTTCTATTTAAAACTGCATGCAATAATTCTTTAGAGGTAGTTTTACCATTGGAGCCTGTAATACCAATAAAAGGAATGTTAAGTTGTGTGCGATGATGATGTGCTAAGTCTTGCAAAGATTTTAAAACATCATCTACTAAAATACATCTATCATTAAATTGGAATTCTTTTTCATCAACAACAACGTAAGCTGCGCCTAACTCTAAAGCTTTCGCTGCAAAAGTGTTTCCATTGAAATTCGCACCCTTCAACGCAAAGAAAATAGAATCCTTAGCAATGCTTCTGGTGTCGGTAGAAATTAGTGGATGCTGTTTGTAGATGTCGTATAGTTTCATATTAGTGACTGGTAACTTGTGACTAGTGACTGGTACAAAATACGTAAAAACTGATTAGTATAAAAAATAAAAAAGGGCAAGGTGCCTATAAAACATCCTTACCCTTTATTGTTGTTTCAGAATCGTATTACGAGCTACGAATTACGAGCTACGAATTATTGGCCGATTTTCTTTTTATTTTGATTTCTTTCGATTTCAGTTAAGTAAATTTTACGCAAGCGCATCGATTGTGGAGTAACCTCAACATATTCGTCGGCTTGTATATATTCCATAGCTTCCTCTAAAGAGAATTTAATTGCTGGAGCAATACGTGTTGCATCGTCTTTACTAGTAGTACGGAAGTTGGTTAATTGTTTACCTTCTGTAATATTCACCGTCATATCTGTTTCTCTACTATTCTCTCCGATGATCATTCCTTGATAAACTTCTTCTCCTGGATTAACAAAGAATCTTCCTCTATCTTGCAATTTATCTATACGGTAAGCAGTTGCACTACCTTTATCCATAGAGATTAATACACCACTCATACGTTGTGGAATTTCACCTTTCCATGGTTCATACGCTTTGAAACGATGTGCCATGATAGCCTCTCCAGCAGTAGCTGTTAAGACGTTATTTCTTAATCCAATAATTCCACGTGCTGGGATTTCAAATTCTAAATGTTGTAAATCGCCTTTCGGTTCCATTACTAGTAAATCACCTTTACGTTGAGTAACTAATTCGATTACTTTACCAGCAACTTCTGCAGGTACATCTACAATTAGAGTCTCCACGGGTTCACATTTTACACCATCAATTTCTTTGATGATTACCTGAGGTTGTCCAACTTGTAATTCATATCCTTCACGACGCATCGTTTCGATGAGTACTGATAAATGCAGAATACCTCTACCATAAACTAAGTAAGCGTCTGGAGAACCTGATTCTTCTACGCGAAGTGCTAAGTTCTTTTCCATCTCTTTCATTAAACGATCACGTAAATGACGAGAGGTTACAAATTTTCCTTCTTTACCAAAGAACGGCGAGTTATTAATGGTGAACAACATGTTCATTGTTGGTTCATCAATTTTTATTACTGCTAATTGTTCTGGATTCTCGAAATCGGCAATGGTATCTCCAATTTCAAAACCTTCAATACCCACTACTGCACAAATATCTCCGTTATGTACTTCCTCTACTCTAATCTTACCTAAACCTTCGAAAGTATATAATTCTTTAATTCTCGATTTTACTATTTTGCCATCTTTCTTCATTAAAGAAACTGGCATGTTTTCTTTTATTGTACCACGAGCTACACGACCAATTGCAATACGACCCACAAAAGATGAATAATCTAATGAAGTGATTTGCATTTGTAAAGTACCTGGGTTTTCTTCTGGTTCTGGGATATGTTCTAAAACCGCATCTAATAAAGGCGTAATGTCTTCTGTTATTTGCTTGTAATCGGTACTCATCCAACCTTGTTTAGATGAACCGTATATTGTTGGGAAATCTAATTGCTCTTCTGTAGCCTCTAAATTGAAAAATAACTCAAAAATAGATTCCTGAACTTCTTCCGGACGGCAATTCTCTTTATCTACTTTATTAATAACTACAATGGGCTTTAATCCTAGAGAAAGGGCTTTTTGAGTCACAAAACGGGTTTGTGGCATTGCACCTTCAAAAGCATCTACTAATAGAAGTACTCCATCGGCCATTTTCAATACACGTTCTACTTCACCACCAAAGTCGGCGTGACCAGGAGTATCGATAATGTTGATTTTATGGTCTTTATAGCGAACTGAAACGTTTTTCGAAACAATTGTGATTCCACGCTCACGCTCTAAATCGTTGTTATCTAGAATCAAATCTCCTGTTTCTTGGTTGTCTCTAAACAGGTTCGTTTGATGTAAAATCTTGTCTACCAGGGTGGTTTTACCATGATCGACATGGGCAATAATGGCAATATTTCTTACTTTTTGCATAATTCTAAATTGGCTGCAAAGGTAGTGATAATATGCTAATATGCTGATATGCTATTGCATTAAATATTTGTAAATACGCTTTAAATGTCGATTGAAGTGCCTATTTCCATTAAATGAAGTGTTTTACTTCTCAGTTTAAACTTACGAATAGCTTCTTCATGATCAATTTTAATATAGCCAAAGGTATCGTAGTGCATTCCTATGATTTCTTTGCATTGAATAAAATCTGAGGCAATAATCGCATCATCGACATCCATAGTAAAATTATTTCCTATTGATAATATAGCTACATCAGGCCTCCAAAGTTCTCCAATAAGTTTCATGTCTTGCGTTAATGCGGTATCGCCAGAGTAATAAATCCTCTTATTGTCAGCCTCAATAATAAAACCAGCAGCTACTCCACCATAACTGCCATCGGGCAAAGAGTTAGAGTGCGCTGCAAAAACCATTTTCACTCTTCCGAAATCGAAATTCCAAGAACCTCCAATATTCATAGGGTGAGCGTTTTCTATGCCGCTTTTCTTTACCCACTCCGATATTTCCCAAGAACACACCACTTTTGCCCCAGTTCTTTTTGCCATCGGAATCAAATCGGCTATATGATCTGAATGCCCGTGTGATTGTAAAATAAAATCAGCCTCAATAGAATTGACATCTACCGCTTTTGCTAATTCATTCCCGCTGATAAAAGGATCAAATACAATTTTAGAAATGGAAGTTTCTAATTGAAAACACGAATGTCCGTAATAGCTCAGTTTCATATCAATAAAAATCTACATTAAAGTAAGAAATTAAATTCATACTCTAATTATTTTCTTACTGCAAGTTTTTGAGAATACCTATTACCTGAACTTAAAATACATTCTACAATATAAAGACCATCTTCAAGCATAGAAATATTGATGTCTTCTCCATCAAAAACAGTAGAGTGCTCATGAACAACCTGACCTAATGTATTATAAAATCTCAAACGACTAACATGTTCATCAGTGTTGAGGTTTAACTGAATGGTATGTTGAGCAGGATTTGGGAAAATAAAATTTTCGGCATCCTCTTGCCTATTATTTTGTACACCCAAGGCATTTACATCCAACCTAGCGACTACGTTACTCTCACCATTAAATGCGAAAAACAAATTGTTGTTTTCTTTTATTACGTCCAGCCCTGTTGAGGTATATTTATTTATAGGCAATTTTGTAGCATTAACCCATTCATTTGTATAGGTTAGTATTTTAATGTTATTCGGAGAAGTAGTAGATGTTAAATAAGCCAAATACGGTTTCCCATTTATAAAAAACAGATTAAGCGTATTAAGTACTGAATTGGATTGAAAGCCTCCATAAGGGTCTTCCCACGAATTTGTTGTAGAATTATATCGGTATATCCCTGTTTTAACTCCACCATTTTTGTACCTAAAAACAATATTGATACGATTAAACTCATCAAAAGTCAGGTCGTAATTCCCAAAAGAACTGTTCTCAACCGGGATAACGGGTAATTCTTGCCAAAAGGAGTTAATGTATTTAAGTATTTTATATTTCCCTGTTTGTTTTTCATTACCCACGATATACAAATTATTTAATGCATCCATATAAAAACGCGAGGTCGTTATTAAATCCATTTTGTTCTGTATATCTGTAGAACCCATATCAACACCAAGTCCATTATTTAATAACTTATAGCACTTTCCATTATCAAGCAATACCATCAACTCTTCAAATGGATTAATCTTCATACTCACTAATTTGTGTATGTTTAATTCTGGAAGAAGATAATTAGAGTCTTTCCATTTACCATTTTTATACTCGTATATTTTTACTTGATCATCAATATTATTGAATCCAATAATTGGCAATTGAGTTAAAGGATTAATTTCCACAAATAATTCTGATCCTCTAAGAACACTATCAATTATATCACCGAATAAGTTCCAAACTGAACCATCCCATTTGTACACCTCAATTGAGGTAGCCTTTAATCCTGCACAATACATATCAGTAACGAGCACTAAAAACAATTCAGAATGCTGATTTCTTTTTATTTCTATTCTACTACCTGGTGCAGTTGAAATTTCATCCGTGTTTAAATCAATTAATTGATCATTTAAAATATATACTTTATTATATAACACTACAAAGGGAGAAAAATCATTTGTCATCTCTAGTCTCACTGTACTAAATATAAAACATGAGCTTGCTGCAATTTTCTTTTTATTCCATGTATAACTTGTATTCTCACTACTAAATACAAATAAGTTTTCTTCTCTATACATTATGCAGTAATCTCCATTGCCGTTCATTTTCACATCGTACACCTTACCTTCACAAACTTTATTCTTATATGTTTGAAAGTAATCATCTTGGGATTCATTAGTTAAAAATAAGACTTGCTCTTGCTGCCACGCTGCTATATGTATTTTATCACTAGCAACAAAAACTTTTACGTTGCTTATGTTATTTGTTATATCGTGTGTTGCATCCTGCCACACTAAAGCATTTGCATGTTTAATTTTTAAATTGCCAATCCAATCATACCATACTAATACAATCTCATCTCCATGAATTGCTAAATCAAAGTATTTTTCAGCTGATATGTCTGGAACTTCAGCGTCTGAATAATATACCCATTGATTATTATTAATACTACAAAAATCAACTGAATAATCTGCCATTAGGCTTGAAACGTATGCTACAATAGGAGTTTCTGCATTATTAAATACCATACGTACATAATATACTGTACTAGGTGGGTAGTATACTTCATTAAATTTATTCCATTGATTATTTTGTAAAGTGAATAAATGAAATTCATCACTCATTTGTTGTTTTACCACTAAAAGATTTATTACACCTTGAGGAGAAACCTCTATCTCAAAATTAATTACACCAAAAGACTGTGCAATCAAACTATCGGTTGTAATATCTAGCCAAATTCCAGAAACGTACTTTTTTATCGTCATTACATTTCGATTGTCTCTGGCATCTATATAAGCTATGTGAGGAACATTTGAAGAATCTACGAAGTTTCTGCTTTTTATAGTGTTGGCCTCAAACAAGGTGTAGTTCTCATCAGGACCTACATATTGTACTTGCGCAAAAGTAGAGCAAGTAAAAAGAGATAGTAATAAAACAAATAGTGCTTTTATAATATACATATCACAAAATAAACAGAAAATTACTGATTCTTTAGAATCTTTTGAAGCAAATTTCTTTGCTCGACAATATTATTCAAAATACTTTTAGTTAGCTCATGACGAGGGTCGTCGAGCTGTATGGAATCGAATACCTTATTGTCTATATAAATAAATACAGGAATATGGTTTTCGTGTAAGTATTCTACATCGACTTCCAATAAATTGGACAATATTTCATATTTCTCTTTACTGGTCTTCGAATCTCCAGATTCAATTTTTGAATATGCAGCTTGAGTTATTTTTAATTTCTCAGCAACATACACCTGATTGAATCCTTTTAATTCTCTCAGTTGTTTAATTGTAATATGGGTGATCATTGAGCGTAAGTCCTAAATACATTTGGGCTAAAACTAAATATAAATTCAGTAATATTTTATAACCAAGATCATTATTGTGCTAATGATTCAGGTACAAAAATAATATTTTGTCTAAATTTTGGTACTTTTTTCAACTTTTTAGACATAATTGATTAAACGATTACTATAAAAAGCAAAAATACATGGGGCAAGCTAGCATATTATATAATAATAATCTAACTCTGTTTAGAATACAATATTTGGTCCAAATTATTCTACTACCAATCGCTCCGTATACCTCTCTCCGTTTTCTTGTTGTAGTTCAACAAAATAAATTCCTTTTGAAAATGTAGATAATTCTATAGAAGTATCTTTTGTTATCTGATTATCTTGATGTACCAACTGACCCAATGCATTGTAGATACTCAGTTTGCTTTCGCTTGTAAAATCAAGATTAGTACTAAAGTGTATGCTTGTACTCGAAGGATTAGGGTAGACATAAAAATACTTTGGCTCCACTGGAACATGCTCCACTAATGTTACTGCACAATTGCTCGGATCGATACAACCTAAACTATCGGCATATAAGAAAATAAAATCCTGGTCTGTTCCATTGTTATAGGGGAAATTGGAGTCAGTAGTTGCATTATTTCCTATAGCAATTATTCTATTATCATTTGTAATTTCCACATGTATAAAATCAGCATCATCCACTTCATCATAATTCATATTCGCTGGATTATGGTACTGCCTATCCCACTTCAGCTTTCCATTTTTATCTAAACACAATAATGCTGCCTTCCCTTCATAACCTAGCCTTAATTCATCTGTCTGCCCTGCCAATAATATATCCCCATTTCTAAACTCTTCAATATCCATATACAACTGCAATAAATGTTCATAGAAAAATCTTTTCCAAATTACTTCTCCTTGCGAATTAAATTTAATTAAGATGATATACGACTCAATATCTGGATCTAAAAACCACCTAGAATCGTAGTATCCTACTGCTAAGTAGTTCCCATCTCTTAAGTTTTTAATAGAGGTAATACAAGTAAAATCATCTTCATTAGGATAATATGTTCTTTCCCATACCATCATTCCATTTTTATCTACCTTAAAAATTAAAGCTCTTTCTGTAGTATCTGAATTACCAGTATATTTATTACCCCCAACTATAATACTTGAATTATCACCTTCTACCAATGCATCAAAATAGCCTAAAGGTCGAGGATTAATATTATTATCAGAAGAATAATATAAGGAATCCCATACCACGTTGTAGGCAGTATCTAATTTAACTATTCTTAATGCTGAATTATTATTTCCAAACAATCCTCTCAAAAAGGATAAAAAAACTATCGAGCTATCTTTGAGTTGTATTAACGAATATATTTCCGTATAATCTATACCACTAGGAAATTTCTTAGTAAAAATAGTATCGCCATGAGTATTAAATTTTACGATACATCCTTCTACTCCTGTTGTTTCTGCTCTTAGTGTTTTAGAATTATAGTACAACCCGTAACCTAAATAATGACCATCGAATAATTTGATACAACCTTTTAAACTGATGCTACTATTCAGTAACTGAAAGGGTTTATCAATGGATATATTTAAGGTGGAATCGAATTTTGTAAAATGTGTTCTAAATATTGCTTTATTGTACTTATCACCACCCGTAAGCAACAAAGAGGAACTTATCAATACACACTCTTTTGTCTTCTTATCGATATATGCGTTCCGAATTAAATTCAATCCAGTATCGATATCATATCCTACGTAATGATAATTCTGTGCCGAAGCCTCGGCACAGAATAGCATGTATACAAAAAATGATAACAAAACTTTCCTCATTGTATTAAAAAAATAAATACAAGTTAAGCTTTGATTTATTGATTTTCTCTATTTTATCGGAATATGTTATTCTACTACCAATCGCTGCGTAAACCTCTCTCCTTCTCCTTGTTGTAGTTCAACAAAATAAATTCCTTTTGAAAATGTAGATAATTCTATCGATGTGTCGTTTGTTAGATTATGTACTTGATGTACCAACTGACCCAATGCATTGTAGATACTCAGTTTGCTTTCGTTTGTAAATTCAAGATTAGTACTAAAGTGTATGTTAGTACTCGAAGGGTTAGGGTATACATAAAAATACTTTGGTACCACTGGAACATGCTCCACTAATGTTACCGCACAATTGCTAGGATCGATACATCCTAAACTATCGGCATATAAGAAAATAAAATCTTGGTCTGTTCCATTGTTATAGGGAAATCGAGAATCATTTGTTAAAATATTACCTAATGCAAGTATTCTGTTATTATCTGCAATAAATACATCTGAAAAATAAGATTCATCAACTTCATTATACTTTATATTGGGAGGGTTATGATATTGTCGAGTCCATTTAATATTACCTTTTGTATTAATACAAAACAACACCGCTTTTCCCTCATAACCATTTACGCCATCCAATTGATCCATTTGTCCAGCCAACAGTATGTCTCCATTATTAAATTCCTCTACATCGAAAAAAAATTGATACCTAAACTTGTAAAAGAATTTCTTCCAAATAGTTTCTCCGTCACTATTGAATTTTACCAAAAAAACATACGATTCTATTCCAGGATCTAAAAAATATCTAGAGTCGAAAAAGCCTACAGCTAAATAATTTCCATCTTTTAATTTCTGTATTGATGTAATGCATGTGAAATCATCTTCATTTGGATAGAATGTTTTTTCCCACACTACTCTTCCTACTGTATCTACCTTAAAAATTAAAGCCCGTTCTGTGGTATCGGCTTGTCCAGTATATTTATTGCCACCAATGAGTATAGCTCCATCCTCAGTTTTTTCAATTGCTCCGTAATAAGCTAATGGTTTAGGGGAGATGTTATTATCTGAATCGTAATATAAGGAATCTGAAACCACATTGTAATTTGTATCTAATCGAACTATTCTATATGCTGATATTTCTCTATGAATACCAGTAAGAAAACATACAAAAGCAAATGAATGATCTCTTAATTGGACAAATCCCCCTATGTCTGAATAATCTCTGAGATAGGGGAATACTTTTGTACAAATAGTATCTCCATTTGAACTGTATTCTATAATGCAAGCATCTACACCTGAGAGTTCATTACTAGAAGATTTTGAATTGTAATACAACCCATATGCTAAATAATTTCCATTATGAAGTTTTATTGAACCTCTAATTCGTATGCTTTGATTTCTTAGTTGGAAAGATTTATCTATGAGAATATTTAGATTGGAGTCAAATTTGGTAAAGTGTGTTCTGAAAATAAAATAATTATAATCATCCCCACCAGTTAATAATTGAGCAGAGTTTATCAACACACATTCTTTGGTTATTCTATCAAAATGTGCTGTTCGAATTATATTCAATGCAGTATCAACATCATATCCTATATATTGATAATTCTGTGCCGATGTCTCGGCACAGAATCTGATAAAAAAAATGGTATAAAAAATTATTTTTTTCATTTATTGAATTAGAATTTTTTTATACATAACTTCTGATTTAGTATATATAGAAACTACATATACTCCTTTAGGTAAGTGTTGAATATTAATGGTTATTTGTTTTTCATTTACATTTTTATCATATACCAATTGTGATTGAGTATTATAAATTTCAACTTTAGCAAGTTCTTTATCTTTACTCTCTATTGTGATTAATTGTTTACTTGGATTCGGGAATAAATGAATTGTATTATCTACTATTTCAACACCCATTGTTCTATTCATATTTATAGAATCTTCAACCGGATTATGATTGTACTGGAATTCATATAATTGATATAAAATATTTTCAGCAATATAACTTGCTGTAGTAGTATCATTCTTTTTAAAATCGTTTAACAAAAGAAGTTCTTCTCCTTTTAATTCATTTATGCCTCTTTTATCAATAGCTGCATTAACAAGCATTTTATACAAATCGACAAAAGAGTTATTTTCTTCGTTGCTTGACTCTGCTATTTGATTCAGTAAAGAGTTTATTTCATCATATTTACCTTCTGTATAATAAGTACTCGCTAGTATCTTGCATGCCTCAACATCTACACTAGATATGCTGTTGAGATAATTCATGTATTCTTCATATCCACCTTCCATTCCCAACAACTCAATAATCATTTCTGATTTTAATCGTTCAGCTTCTAATAAATCTCCTACTGCTAAAGACTGGTTAATTAATCCTATATATTGGTTTTTTGTACAAGGTGCTGGACATGGTGAAAATATTTTAACATTACAATTTTTCTCTGAAAAAGCTGGCGTTAAACTTATATTACTTGAAGAACAATAAGGAATACCAAAAACACTACCCCCAAAATAATATTTAAATGGAATTTTCGATTTTATGTGGTTAACATTACTACTTTCTATCAAGCAATTGTCTAAAAAAGCATTCGATGCCGACATGCTTGCATTGCCTTGATCTGCAATTCTACCATTAGGTACGGAAATACTATATTTCTGATTCTGGTAAATATTACAATTTATCGCTACATTTTCATTTAATAATTCGGATTGAGTCCCTACAAGTAAACCTGAATGATAATTATCCAATAAACGTCCTGTTCTATTATTCCTTAATAGTACTCCATATTTCTTCCCTACTGCTACACCAGAAATGGTGTTTAATTTAATGTCGAAATTTTTGCAATTACGAGTATGGATACCTTGTGTGGTTAGGTTTGTGCTTGTGTTGGGGATATTGATTAAGTTTCCTTCTACACTTAATGCCGTACTGTTGGCATCAATAGCTACCTGACAATTGGTAAAATTATTCTTAACAACTTTAGTCATTTTACAAGCGGCATTATCTGCGCTTGTTAATATTCCTGTAGTTAAGCCTCTAAATCCTTTTAACACATTATCTTGTACTATGCTTACTTTCGAATGAATAGCTCGCACTCCAATTCCTCTGTATGACGCGGGTATAGTTAAATAATTATTTACAAAATTGTTGTTCTTTAATTCGATGCCATAAGTGCCATTCAAATAAATAAAATGATTGATGCCTAATCTGTACTTTTGATTATCGTCGGTATACAAAGTATATTTGGGGTCACGCATGGCAGAAGTACAAATGAAATTGTTGTTCATAATATGTGAGCCATTCTCGAACCAATTGCAATCGTTACAGGGTACGTTTGCCCAACCAACACAATTTTTATAAGGCCAGAAATTAATCGATGTATAATTGTTCTTGAATGTAGAATTATACACATCGATGTAGCCTCCATTATAATTTTTGTCGGTATCGAAAAAATTTAATCCTGTTTTTCTGGTTACAGAAATCGCTTCATCTGCATTTTCTATCGTTGTGCCCATACAATATAATACTCCATTCGTTTGGTTGGGGATTCCTTCATAATGCTCCTTTCCATCTCCACTCCCCCACACTTCTATGCCTTCCCAAACATAACCTCCACAATTAGTAGTGGTTACTACAGAATTAATCAATGATAATTTAGCACCGCGTTCAACAATTATTTTAGCATCCTTTCCCATTTCCAAGCGAACATTGGTTAAGGTTAATTGTGCATCTTTTTTCAACCTAAGTTCTTTCTTTACCCTGATTGTGGTATTGCTGTAACTTTGTAAATCGGCTGGTATCCACACCTCGTAATTAAAATTGATGTTATTTAAACAACAAGTAACAGGGTCGTTAATGTTCACTAATAAAGTTTGTGTCAAATTGCAATTAGAATTTAATGGCTTAACGGTTACTACAAAATTTCCTCCCATAGAATACACGTGCTTAGGGTTATCTCCTATAGCAGTAGTGCCATCACCAAAATCCCATATCAACAAGCTTGATTCAGGAATTACATTACCCAATGTGTCATAAGTTTCTATACAAGTAGAAATGCTATTGAATTGAACCAAACTTTCTTTACAATCTACTTGAGAAATAATTTGAAATGATGCAGACAGTTGAGGGTAGTCGGGGAAATCAGCATAAACTGTTTTTGTATACCTGATAATATTAGGTGTATTCGCATGTCTTATGGTTACTACATAATCTCCTGGTTCACAAAACTGATGTACCACTTTGTGATTTTTTGAAGTGGTGTTCGGAGTACCATCACCCCAATGCCATATCGTTTCTATATCACACGTTTTCTCAAACAAGAAATTATTACAACCCATGGCTGTATAATCAAATGTATAGTTCGAACACATTACCCTATTGGTATCAACACTTTGCGCGTTCCCATATTTAACCATAGCTATCGCCATTATTAAAATTAAGTATAATTTTAGTTTCATTATAAATGATTTTAGTTTAACTGAAGTTATTTCAGCAATACTAAATTTTATATCATTTATAAGCTAATAGCGTACGGAATACATTATTAAATTTTGGAATAATGCAACTTGGTAAAATAAAATTAAAATTGAGGGGTTCTACTTTTCGATAGCCGACTCTAAGAATGCAATGAAAGGTTGCAAGGCAATAATCGCTTCTGCGATTTTCTTTACAATAGTTTTGTCTTGCATTTCTGCATCGCTAAAAGAATGAAAAGTGGTAAAGCTTTTAAGTTTTAGAAATTCAATATCTGGATGATCTTTCGGATAATCTTTAGGTGCGGTTTTCAATTTATCTTCTTCACTTAATCCGCTATAGAATTTAGTAAAGGTTTTCGCGTTAAGAATTTTTTTAAAGGCTGCAGAATTATAATCTATCTCTTGTCTGATCATCTTAAGCGCTTCAGCAGGTGGCATCCAATATCCTCCACCGATAAAGCATTCTCCTGGTTGTATATGTAGATAGTATCCTGGCAGGTCAACACCTTTAGCTTTAGTAGATAATGGTATTCCGAAATTTAATTTATATGGGTCTTTATTTTTAGAAAATCGCACATCGCGATAAATACGCATGATAGATTTAGAAGCATTTACTTCTTTAAACGCAGGAATGGTTTTGCTTAAATGCTTTAACACTTCATCCACGAGTTCCACTACATTTTCTTTTGCAGTGTCGTACTCATGTTTGTGTTCTGCAAACCATTCGCGGTTATTATTTTTCTTTAACTCTTTTAAAAATTTGAATGTTGAAGTGGCTATCATCATCGTACCATTTTATTCTCAAAAATAAATGTTAATTTTTGGGTGCAAAAGCATACAGTAGAATCATTCGTCCGTATCTAAAGTTAAATCGAGAAGTAGCCAACACTCCTGCCACTATCACAGTAATGTATACCCAAGTATCAGGGTTGTTTCCCAAAATATAAGTTGCTACACCAAGTGTTACACTTAAGGCAACGCTTAATGCATATCCTATGTACATTGCTCCCCAGAAGAATCCGATTTCTAACTCGTACCTCAAATTGCATTTAGGGCAATACGTATACATACTTCTGAAATCTTTGCTTAATGCTGTGTTCTTAAACACTTCTCCTTCTTGGCAACGCGGGCATTTACAGGCTATTAATGATTTTAATTTACTCATCTAATTCAATATTATATCGTCTTTTACTTCTACATCTATTTGTGCTTTTTTACGATAATTTCTATACCATAAAACACCTAAAGCTCCTACCAATAAATATGGAGCAGCCAATAGATATAGAATTCCATTGTTTAAGCCTTTTCCTGCATTACTCTGGCCTCCCTTTATCGAAGATTCTACCGCGGCTTTACACATTGGGCATTGCGCATTTGCATCAAAATTAATTGTAGTAGATAGAATTAGTGTGCACGCAAAAAATATTCTCTTTAGGCTTTTCATAAATGAAAAATTTATCAGATTAAAACGTATAATAAGGCGCTATCATTAAATAAACAATAACACCTGTAATGGTAACATATAGCCAGATAGGGAAAGCAAATTTAACTAATTTTCGGTGCTTTTCCACCTGCATTTGTAAGCCTCTATGAAAACTCAATAATATTAATGGTAATACAGCTGCTGCTAAAATAATATGAGTAATGAGTATAACATAATAAACATACTTAATTAACCCTTCTCCTCCATAAGTAGTTTCCTTAACAAAGTAATGAAACAATATGTATGAGATTAGAAAGATTGAAGAAAGTATAAATGTGGCAATATTTAATTTTTTATGCGCTGCGATATTTTTCTTACGAATTTGCAAAAATGAAATGACCAATAACACACTACACAAACCATTAATAATTGCATTTAGCTTAGGTAAGAAATACACAAAGCTTGGCGTATTTATTGTTACTGGGATAACTTTGCGGTTTAAAATAACCACTACTAGGAATACAAAAATGGATATTCCTGTTACAAATCGGAAAATAAACTTATCATTCATGTGCTCGTGTGCTCATTTGCTCGTGTGCTCATATTATGCACAATAGCAGGGGTATAATCTATTTTAAATTAATTCTCAATACTCAATACTCACTACTTACGACTCTTCTTAGGTCCTGCTATTTCTTCTTTTAACAAAACTTTTAATTCATCGATAAGTGTATCGACCGCTCCAGCAGAAGTTCCATCGTAGAAGCCTCTAATTCTATTATGTTGATCAACCAATACAAATAATTCTGTATGGATAAAATCATCGGGTCCGCCATCTCCTTCTAATGCACTTACTAAATATCCTTCTCTGGCAATTTTATAAATCTCTTTTTTATCACCTGTAAGCAAATGCCATTTGTTTTTTACTGCGCCGTATTCTTCAGCGTATCTTTTCAACACAGGGACAGAATCGCTTTCTGGATTTACGGTGTGTGAGAGTATTACAACATTTTTTACAGTTTGAATTTTGTCTTGCACTCTCTTTAATTGAGAACTCATTTTAGGGCATATTGTTTGGCAATCGACAAAGAAGAAATCGACAATTTTAATGTTTCCTTCTAACGATTTCGAGCTTACAGTTTCGCCGTATTGATTAACAAATGAGAAGTCGCCTGTGGTGTGATAAACGGTGTCGCCTGCTTCCTCATAACGTTCTCCAAAAATTGGTAGGGGCTTAAAATGATTTGTTCCGGTTCTGAGCAATAAATACCCAGCTGCCGGAACAATCAAAATGAGGAAGAGGATTAATATTGCTTTTGATCCTCCTGTTTTCATAACTAAAGTCTAATTTCCATCCAAAAGTTGCCTTCATACAACATCCAAATCACAAAAAATATGATAAAGACTGTGGGCACTATAATTGAGTAAATCAATCCAACTTTCTCAAATTTTAAGTGCATGAAATAAGCAACGATATAAAATGCTTTTAATAATGTTAATGCGATATAAATTATATTTCCTAATCCCTGTCCGAATATTCCTTTTGGAATAAGCACCAATGCAATTAAAAATTCAATTGCAGTAATACCTAATAATATCCAGAACACCGACCAGATTTTTTTCTTAGTCATGCTTGCATGTTCTTCGTGATGTGCTGCTGCGTGATTATCTGCTGACATAATTATGAGTTGTGAATTGTGAATTATAAGTTCTAATTTTTTACACTAGATAGAAGAAGGTAAATACGAATACCCAAACTAAATCTACAAAGTGCCAGTATAAACCTACTTTTTCAACCATATCGTAATGTCCACGTCTTTCGTAAGTACCGCCTAATACATTTATTAATATGATGATATTAATAACTACACCAGAGAATACATGGAAACCATGGAAGCCTGTTATGGTAAAAAATAAATTTGTAAAGTTGGTTGATGCTACTGTACCGTCGGCATTTAAGAATGGATTTTGTCCCCACCAAGCACCTTCGTGGTGTAAGTGATTCCACTCCCAAGCTTGGCAGCCTAAGAATGCTAACCCACCGATAACTGTCCATACCATCCATTTTGCAACTTCCGACTTTGCTTTACGATGCCCCGCTTCTACGGCTAAAACCATAGTTACCGAACTCATAATTAAGATGAAGGTCATAATACCTACGAATACCAATGGTGCGCCATGTGCAATACCTGGAGCTGATTGGAATACTACGTCTGGATCAGGCCATGAAGTGCTACTGAAGCGTAATGCTCCGTAAGCAATTAGCAATGCCGAAAATGTGAATGCATCCGATAAGAGGAAGAACCACATCATCATTTTTCCATACTCTACATTGAAAGGTGATCTGCCACCATTCCAAGGGGTCGATTTGATCTCGTCTAATTGAGAAGTGTTCATCGTCATGTTGTATATAGACTATCTATTAATTAATAAAAACACAAACAAATATATCCACAAAATATCAATAAAGTGCCAAAAGATAGAAGTTAATTCCATGCGGAAAACGTTCTTCGTTTGGTTTATTTTACGATAAGCGCCGATTATCGCGGCAAGCATTATTAATAAGCCTGCGATAATGTGTACGCCATGTAGACCTGATATTACATAAACAAAAGATTCGGCTGGATTGCCTACAAAAAACACTTCGCTAGCCACTAATTCTTGCCAGCCTTTGTATTGTCCGATTAAGAATGCTATCCCTAATGCGAAGGTTATCCAGAGTCCTAATTTCTGTTTTGCTATATTAAATTTTTTAGCTTGCACATAAGAGTAATGCATTGTAGCACTACTTAATAATATGATGATGGTGGTGAAAGTAAACATTGGAGGTAAATCAAAGATTTTCCAATTACCTTCTGCCTGACGAACGATATACGCACTAGTCAATCCCGCAAACATCATTATCGAGCTAAGGATAAATAACCAAAGCACGAACTTTACAGGACGTGGGTTAAATTTATCTTTCTCTAAACTCATACCGTTTATCATTTTAATTATAATTTATCTATTAACAATGTAATCTGCACTATTGGTAAGTATAAAAACGAACCAAACATCAATTCTCTTGCTGCTTTAATGCTGCATTGACGGTATAATTTTACCGACTGAATAAAGAAAGCGATGCCAGCAATTAAAGAAACTATTGCTAAAGTATATCCAGCCATTCCAAATTTCAGTGGCAATAAACTCACTGGAATAAGTATTAGCGTGTATAACATAATTTGAAAGGCAGAACTTTTTGACCTTCCTTCTGATGAAGGCATCAAATACATTCCTGCTTTTTTATAATCATCATCTAACACCCATGCTAAAGACCAAAAATGTGGGAACTGCCAAATAAATTGTATAGCGAACATTATCCCTGGTTCAAACCCAAAATGATTTGAGTATGCTACATAACCTAATAATGGCGGCATTGCTCCTGCAATTGCTCCAACAAAAACTGCTATTGATGATCTAGTTTTTAATGGTGTATAAATAAATGCATAAGTAATGATGGAGAATAAAGCCAACACGCCTGTTATGATATTAAAGCATAAGGTAAGTATACTTACACCTGCAATACCCATTAATATAGATGCGATTAACCCTTCTGTAGCCGACATTCGAGCGGTTGGTAACGGACGCATCTGTGTGCGTTTCATCAACTTGTCGGTTTCTCTTTCTATTACTTGATTAAAGCCATTTGCTGAAGCGGTTGTTAAAAACCCTCCTAATATCATAAGCAACAAATCGGTCCAAATTAAATTACCTTTTGCTGCATAGGCAAATGTAATGGCTGCAGAAAAAACCACAAGGAAAGTCAGGCGCAATTTTAATAACTGCACATAGTCCTGAATTTTCAGAGCGATAGTTGATTTTGTATGTATATTTTCTGCAATCACAATTAACTTATTAAATCTAATGCAATGTTTCTTTTGTAAATATTAATCATAATGATTTGCATTACTAAAGCCCCAAGTAATAAACTCGAAAGCACTAAGTGTACTGGTTGTAAACCATACGGCAATGCAAAATTTGCTAATATAATTCCTGTTACTGCTTGTAATACAAGAAGTAAAAATGCGGCTGAAGAGAATCTACGCAATCGTTTTATTGCTCCAAAATAAATTCGCATATACCATGTAGTATATATACTTAACAGCAACAATACTATAGAGAAGCTTCTGTGCAGTTTAAAAATAAAACCTGAAAGTTCTACCCACGATCCTCTATTAGTACCTTTCCAAAAATCTGCATAATAATCTATCGTCTCTCTGAGTTCGGTACCCCATACCACTTGCAACATTGTAAGTATTATACTTATCCAAGTTAACAATGAAGCAACTCTCAATTTCGGTATAGCAACTTTTACGGGCTCTAAGTATTTATACTTCACAATGCTGTGTGTATAAATCACCAAAGCTAAAATCACTAGAGCCAAAACCATGTGAACAGTTATTGTCCATGATACTAAGTTGGTAGTTACTACTATTGAACCAAACCATGCTTGGAAAAAGGTAAGCACCAAAATGATGATCGACAATAAGAATACGCGAAGGTGTTGTTTTATCAATGGAATTGAAGCCAACAACATCAGCAACATAAAGAAACCAGTGAGTGCCCCGATTAATCTATTTACATATTCTGTATAGGTATTCACCACATTGAATTCTTCTGTGTTTTTCACACTTGGATCCAGCCTTAACGCTTGAGCGGTTTCTGAATATCCAATCTTTTCCAACATATTGGCGAAGCGTTCATTTTTATGTAGTCTCTTCTCGAGATATTGTTCGCGATAATTTTCAGGAAGTTGACTTTCGTCTGTAGGAGGAACCCAATGATCGAAACATTTCGGCCAATCGGGGCAACCCATTCCTGAACCAGTACTGCGAACAATACCACCAGCAAGAATTAAAAGAAACAAAGAACAAATTGTTATAAAACTGATTCTTATGAATCGTTTTTCATTTTTATTATAATCCGATCGATATGAACTAAAATTCATCGATCAAAAATTAATTTACTTTTTCTTCAGACTTTTTCGCATGCGAATCATCGTGCACACCAAAATCTATCGGTAAATTCGAAGAAGTGGTTTGCGAGAATGGTGTCGTTTGCGGGATAAAATCTTCATCGTGACCTGGCTTACTGTAATCGTAAGGCCATCTGTACACCGATGGAATTTCTCCTGGCCAGTTACCATGTAAATGTTCAACTGGAGTAGTCCACTCTAAAGTGTTAGACTTCCAAGGATTTTGTGTTGCTTTCTCTCCTTTGAATATACTTCTGAAGAAGTTATACAAGAAAATAAATTGAGCAATAGATCCTATGATTGCCGATACACTGATAAATTTATTTACCGCTAACCACTCGTTCATAAATTCGAAACTAGTGAATGAGTAGTAACGACGAGGTACACCGTCTAGACCGATAAAATGCATCGGGAAGAATACGCAATACACTGCGATAAATGTTAACCAGAAATGGAAATATCCTAAGCGTTGATCCATCATACGTCCGAACATTTTCGGATACCAATGATAGATACCTGCAAACATTCCGAACATTGCCGAACTTCCCATTACAATATGGAAATGGGCAACTACGAAATACGTATCGTGTAAGTTAATATCTAATGCAGCATTACCTAAGTAGATACCTGTAAGACCACCTGAGATAAACAAAGAAACTAATCCCATAGAGAACATCATGGCAGGAGTAAATTGAATATTTCCTTTCCACAAAGTTGCTAAGTAGTTAAATGTTTTTACTGCCGATGGTACAGCGATAATCAAAGTGGTAAACATGAACACCGATCCTAAGAAAGGATTCATACCTGTAATAAACATATGGTGACCCCATACGATAAACGACAAGAATGCGATACCAATCAAAGAGATGATCATGGCACGGTAACCGAAAATTGGTTTACGTGCATTTGTTGCAATAATTTCTGAAGTAATACCTAATGCAGGCATGATGATAATATATACCTCAGGGTGACCTAAGAACCAGAATAAATGCTGGAACAATACTGGAGAACCTCCGTGATTTGGTAAGGCTTCACCACCAATGTATATATCAGACAAGTAGAAACTTGTTCCAAAACTTCTATCGAAAATTAATAAAATTACACCTGCTAATAATACTGGGAATGATAATACACCCAATACTGCTGTTAAGAAAAATGCCCAGATAGTAAGCGGCATTTTTGTCATCGACATTCCTCTAGTACGCATGTTTAATACGGTACTGATGTAGTTGATACCACCCATTAAAGATGAAGCAACGAATAATGCCATCGATATTAACCAAAGCGTCATCCCTAAACCTGAACCAGGCATTGCTTTAGGTATAGCAGATAGAGGAGGATAAATTGTCCAACCACCAGATGCTGGTCCTGATTCAATTAATAATGAATAGGTCATTACACAGCTCGCTAAGAAGAAGAACCAATACGATAACATATTGATAAATGGCGAAGCCATATCTCTAGCACCAACTTGCAATGGAATAAGAAGGTTACTAAAGGTTCCGCTCAATCCAGCTGTTAATACAAAGAATACCATGATGGTACCATGAATAGTAACCATCGACATATAGAACGAAGGATCGATACGACCATCTTTTGCCCATCCTCCTAGAATTCTTTCTAAGAAGGGGAACGACTGATCTGGCCATCCTAATTGAATACGAAACAATACAGAAAGTACCATCCCGATTACTGCCATTACAATCCCTGTAATCAAGAATTGTTTAGCGATCATCTTGTGGTCCATACTGAAAACGTACTTCGACCAGAACGTCTCGTGATGATGTTCGTGGTGATCTGCATGTGCGTGCACGTCAGTGTGGTCTAAAGCTTGAGTTGACATATTTTCTAAACTTTTTTTCTAATTAATTCAATGCTAATTTTTTCTCTTCTTCGGCTTTCATTCTCGCCACTTCTGCCTCGGTGATTTGTTTAGCAGTTTCTTCGTTGTAATATGGTTTTTGTGTTGCTAACCATTCTGCATATTGCTTATCATCAACAACAACAATTTTCATTTGCATATTGTAGTGAGCAGATCCGCAGATTTTTGCACACAATAGAATGTAATCGAATTTTGGATCTCCAACTTTCTCACGCATTTGTGCGGTAGTTAGAGTTGGTGTAAACCAGAATGTAGTAGGCATACCCGGAACACAGTTCATTTGTGCTCTAAAGTGTGGCATGTATGCTGAGTGAATTACATCTCTTGCTGCAAAATTAAATTTCACTGGTCTGTTTACAGGTAAATAAATTTCGCGTGTGAAGTAATCGTCTTTTGCATTTTTATCGTTGAAGTTAACTCCCGTTTCGTTAACGTCGTTTACTAATTTAAATGCTTTCGTTCCTAATACTTTATCGTCGCCTGGGTAACGTACAATCCATCCGAATTGTTTAGCCGTTACATCCAAAGTTAATGCTTCTTGTGGAGCAGGCTTGGTAATGTTTGTCCAAGTTTTCCAACCTGAAATTACTAATACTGCTAATACTATTGCAGGGATTAATGTCCAGTATAATTCTAACTTATCGTTGTGTGGATAGAAAAAGGCTTTACGTTTTCCAGTGCTTTTGTATTTATAAGCAAAGTAGAACAACAAGATATGTGTAATTACAAATACAATACCTGTAATAATTAAAGTGATATTAAATAGATTATCTGTTTTCACTCCGTGTTCTGAAGCTGCTTCAGGTAGCAATTGACGTCCGTGAGTATTGAACTCCCAGAAAATTGCAGCAAAGAAAGCAATACCAAACAGTAGGAATACATAACCGTTTACTTTATTCCATTTAGTAGTTACTTCTTTACCATTTAATACTTGCGTTAATTCTAGGGCTTTAATTGTTTTGTTGATTACTGCAAATGTTAGTGTAGCAGCGATTAACAACAATACATAAAACCAAAAATCAATGCTTAATTCTTTCGGACCTTCAGATGCTGTATCTTGAGCAAAAGCCATGCTTGAGCTAAGCGTTATCATAGCAAATGCTGATAGTGCTTTCAGATTCAATTTCATTTTTGATAATATAGAGTATTTCATAAAATAATTTTCTATACGGTATATAACTATATCTCGTGATGTAAACTTTCTTCTAAGTAAGGATGATTTTTAGGAACTAATGGTGCCTTACTCAATGCAGTTAACATAATCCACATGAATAATCCAACAAATCCAGCAGTTGTACCGAATTCGATAATTCCGAAACCAAAATGCTCACCAACTGTTCCTGGCATAATCATCATGTAGTAATCTAACCAGTGACCTGCAAGAACGATAATGGTAACAATTTTCATTGTTTTGAAATTACGTTTTGCATCACGTGTCATTAAGATTAAGATTGGTGCTACGAAATTGATGATGATGTTTAACCAGAAGAAAGTTAAATAACCATTATCCCATCTTTTTCTGAAGTAAATAGTTTCCTCTGGCATGTTTGCATAGTAAATCAATAAGAATTGAGAGAACCATACGTAAGTCCAGAATATTGAGAATGCAAAAATGAATTTTCCTAAATCGTGTAAATGAGAATCATTTATCCAAGTATAGTATCCTTTTTCGCGTAATAGTATTAAGGTTAATGTAATTGCTGATAATCCACTCACCCAAAGTGCTGCAAAGTTGTACCAAGCGAACATGGTAGAGAACCAATGTGCTTCAAGCGACATGATTACTTCGAAAGCAAATACTGCAGAACTAAATCCAAAAATAACTAAGAATATAGCTGAGTATTTAATGCTTTTGTCGTGCATACCAATACCTGCAATTTGATCTTCTTTCAAAGAGTAATTACGAAGCATACGAGCGAACAACGACCATATTGCTAAAAATCCAACGATACTTCCAATGAAAGTAGGGATGTTTAACAATGCGCTTTTGCCTTTAATTAACTTATCGAATTTCGGGCTGTTAGGATCAACTAATTCTGGATCTGCCCAGTGGTGATAAAGGTTATGTGTGAATAATCCAGCAACGATCACTACAACAAGTACCACTCCTGCATAAGGAAGTACTGCTGAAAATGCCGAAGGAATACGGATTAATGAAGTAGACCAGCCAGCATTAGCAACGTATTGCACAGCTACAAAGAATACTCCAGCCATACATAGGCCAGTAATATAATAACTATTCAGTAGCAAGTTCGCGAATGTGCGTTCTGCGTGTCCTGAGAAAAATCCATATCCTATAGACAATATACCTATTGCCAATAGAATCATCGACCAGCGTTTTGCGCCGGCTGAAAATTCATATCTCTGATTTAAATCGAAGTTTGCCATTATGATCCGCTTTCTGATTATTGTACATTCTGTAATTGGTGAACATAAAGAACGATTTTCCAACGTTCTTCAGGAGTAATTTGTGAAGCGTGTGGCCCCATCAAGTTAACTCCGTAAGTAATGGTATGATAAATCTTACCATCGGTTAAGTCTTTCATCAAACCGCCTCTTGATGAAGTTCCAGTAGAGTATGATGGTGGCGGCGGGAATTTACCTGCTGCAACAATTGAACCATCACCTTTACCTTGAGCACCGTGGCAGTGTGAGCAAAAGTTTGTATATAATTTTTTGCCTTCTTCTAATTGCGTAGAATCGTTTGCAAAAGGATTTACTAATTCAGCTCCTGCTTTCATATATCCGTCCATACTATTTTCGTAAGCGAATTTTTTATATCCTACTGGCATAGTACCTGCTACTGGTGTTTGAGCAGTTTGTCCGTTTTTAAATTGAGCATTAGGTTGATCTGGATTGTATGCAATCGGATGATACATATTCGGAGCATACTCGTATCCTGGATCTTGTTTGCTATGGTAGCACGACGATAGTGAACCTACTACAAGAGCAGCCACTACAGCGAATGAAACTATCCTGATATTATTCTTCATCATAGCTTATGTATTTTCTTTCGTTATGTTTTATTTCTACAGCACCTGCTTCTTTTAATACGGCATCTACTGCATTGATATCATTTTGTTTTGCATCGATGGCAATTACAAATCTGTCATCTGTTGCTCTTAAGTCCATTACTCTTGGTGCTCTACCTGGGAAAAGATGATTTGCGTAGAAAAACGTAAACACCATACCATAAGCACAGAATAATACTGTTAACTCAAACATTACTGGAATAAAATCTGGAAATGCAAAAGCTGGCTTACCCCCAATATTCATTGGCCAATCGTGTACTAGCATATAATACACCATGCTGAATGCAGTAATAGTACCCGTAATACCGAACAAGAACGCAGCGATAGGTAAACGTGAACGTTTAATTCCTAATTTGTTTTCTATTCCGTGAATCGGGAATGGCGTGAACACATCATAAATTTTGATGTTGCTCTTTTGCAATTTATCGATACCGTTCATTAAAACTTCCGGATCGTCAAAGTGTCCTAAAATATATTTAATGTTACTCATCTTTCTTATCGTTCTTGATGGTTGCTGTAGTTGCAATAACTATATTATTTTCAAATCCTGCAGGAACATGTGCATGTCCTTCTTTGATTAATTTGCGTTTTGATTGCTCACTAGATCCTTTCAATAATAACTTCACCTCTGCCATTGCAATCGCTGGTAATACGCGAAGGAATAACAAGAATAATGTGAAGAACAATCCTAATGATCCGATGAAGATGGCAACATCTACCCATGTTGGATAGAACATCGCCCAACTCGATGGTAAGTAATCTCTGTGCAATGAAGTTACAATGATTACGAAACGCTCGAACCACATCCCGATGTTTACGAATATTGATAATATCCACGATGCAGTAATACTTGTTCTGATTTTTTTGAACCAGAAAAGTTGTGGTGAAATTACGTTACATGTAATCATCGACCAGTAAGCCCACCAGTATGGACCAGTAGCACGGTTAATGAATGCATATTGTTCGTATTCAACACCTGAATACCAAGCGATGAAAAATTCTGTTCCGTATGCAACACCTACGATTGATCCTGTAAGGATGATGATTTTATTCATCGACTCAATGTGAGCCATCGTGATGTAATTTTCGAAGTTTAATACTTTTCTAGCAATCAATAATAAGGTTTGTACCATTGCGAATCCTGAGAAAATCGCGCCCGCCACGAAATATGGAGGGAAGATGGTTGTATGCCAACCTGGTATGATTGATGTCGCGAAGTCGAATGATACGATAGTATGTACTGATAATACTAGTGGTGTAGAAACACCCGCTAAGATTAACGATACAGACTCGAAACGTTGCCATGTTTTTACCGAACCATTCCATCCGAAAGAAAGGATAGAATAAATTCTTCTACGTACACCGTTTGCTCTATCGCGAATAGTTGCAATATCAGGAAGTAATCCTGTATACCAGAATACTAATGATACTGAGAAATAAGTAGAGATCGCGAATACGTCCCATACCAATGGTGAGTTAAAGTTCACCCATAATGATCCGAACTGATTCGGCAATGGTAATGGCCAATATGCAACCCATGGACGACCCATGTGTGCGATGATGAACGATGCCGCACAAATAACGGCAAAGATGGTCATTGCTTCTGCTGAACGGTTAATAGAGTTTCTCCAGTTCTGACGGAATAACAATAGAATTGCAGAGATCAAGGTACCAGCGTGACCAATACCTACCCACCATACGAAGTTGGTGATGTCCCATGCCCAACCTACTGTTTTGTTCAAACCCCAGGCTCCAATACCAGTCCAGAAGGTATACCCCACAGCGACTAGCCATAATACTAATCCTAATACTGCAACGGTAAAGCCCATCCACCAAGCTTTACTTGGCATTCTTTCTACTGGCGCACAAACATCCTCAGTAATTTTATTATAAGTAATGTCTGTTCCCGTAATTAACGGCTCTCTTATTATTGATTCGTGATGTGATGACATACGATTTGGTTTTATTCTTATTTATTAAGCTTCAATTGTATTTCTAACTTTAGTCATGTATCCAACACCTGGTTGAACGTTAATCTCTTCTAACAAGAAGTAGGTTCTGTCGCTCTTAATCAATTTCGCTACTTCTGATTCTGGATCATTAACATCTCCAAATACGATAGCATTTGCAGGACAACCTTGTTGACAAGCCGACTGAACATCTCCGTCTTTCAATGCACGTTTTTCTATTTTCGCACTTAATTTTCCTGCTTGAATTCTTTGTGCACAGAAAGAGCATTTTTCCATAACCCCACGTGAACGTGTAGTTACATCTGGATTCAATGCTAAGTATGCTGCTTCATCGTGTAAGAAGTTTACAAAACGATCATCGTTCCAGTAGTTGAACCAGTTGAAACGACGTACTTTGTACGGACAGTTGTTTGCACAATATCTTGTACCTACACAACGGTTATATGCCATTTGGTTTAAGCCTTCCGATGAGTGCATTGTTGCTAATACCGGACAAACCGTTTCGCAAGGTGCATGATCGCAATGCTGACACATTAATGGTTGGTGAACTACTTTTACATTTTCGTAGTTCTCTACATTTTTATATTCTTTTTCTTTAGTGATGTCTTTACCATCTGCAGATTCGTAAGTGTAGTAACGATCGATACGTAACCAATGCATCTCTCTTCTTCTACGAACTTCGTCTCTACCAACAACTGGAACGTTGTTCTCTGCGCTACATGCAATAACACATGCACCACAACCTGTACAAGCATTTAAGTCGACAGCCATTGCCCAGTGGTGACCATTGTATTTATAGTCGGGCCATAATTCTGGTTTAGCATGACCTTCGCCATGAGCTGCTTCACCGTGACCTTCGTGTTTATCGTGTGAAGTATATTCTTTCAACGATTTCTCACGGATAATATCACGACCTTCAAACGTATGGTGTGTTTGTGTTTGTGCTAATTCGTATGATTCGCTTGTAGGATTTACGGTAATGTTTGAGTTGTAATATTGGAATGTACCGTTGATTACAGATACTAATGGGAATGCATTTACACCCACACCGTTTCCAGCTTTACCAACATTGGTACGACCAAATCCCATAGCAACACCTATAGTTCCCATCGCTTGACCTGGTTGCATTAATACTGGTAATACAACTTTTGTACTTCCAACTACTAATTCAACTTTTGTATTTGCTTGGATACCCAACTCTTCTGCGTATTTAGGATTAATAGCAGCATAGTTATCCCAAGTTACTTTAGATACTGGATCTGGTAATTCTAATAACCAAGGGTTGTTAGCATGAGCACCATCTCTTAAACCTGTGCTCTCGTAAATAAATAATTCTGTTTTACCTGCATTTTTAGAAGCTGCTTTAATTGTTTCAGCTACTACAGATAAATTATTATTAAATCCATACGCTTGAGGAGTAACCATTCCTGTTGTTACTACACCTTTTTGCAATGCAGCTTCCCAGAATGCGCTGAATCCAGCGAAACCAGATGCTGATGGATAAATATTTTTCTCGCAATAATTTCTTACATAAGTAAAGTAATCAGCATTTGCATCAGCCCAAGTTAATAATGAGCTTTGTGCTGCACGTGCATTGTATACAGGAGATATAGCAGGTTGTACTACTGAGTACAAACCACGTTTCGCCGATATATCATCCCACGACTCTAAGTAATGAGTAGTTGGAGCAATTACCTGACAAAGACTTGCTGTTTCGTCGGCACGATCTGCAAACGAGATTTTTAATTTTACATTTTTTAATGCTTCAGTGAACTCTGCAGATTTTGCATAGTTGTATACTGGGTTAGCACCGTAGAATATGATGGCGTCAACTTTACCTGCTTTCATTTCAGCAACTAAGTCAATCATCTCTGCATCGTTACCTTGTTTTTGGTTCGACGCATTATCTAAATCGATAGTTGTTCCGTAATTTCCAAGTAAAGAGTTAATCGCGTTAATAGCTACTTGAACTGAAACATCATTTGAACCACATACTACTAAAGATTTTCCTTTAGCATTCCATAATTCATTTGCTGTTTCGTTAATGATTTTTTCGAAAGGTACAGATACTCCTGAAACTGTTGCTGCACCAGCTTTTGTAGCAATAGCATTGTATAATGCTAATACTGCTAAGCCTTGTTGTGAAGGTTTGTGAGTATAACGAGCATCAGCATTTGTACCAGTTGTACTTAATATAGTTTCGAACTGAATGTGACGCGACATTTTTTTCGCTTCTAAGCTCTTGTGATTTCTGTTTGATACATACTGTTTAGTAAACTCAACTGGAGAAATCCATGAACCTAAGAAATCAGCACCAAAACTTACAATTACTTCTGCTTTATCGAATTGATACGAAGGAACTACTGCTTTACCGAAGCTGTTGTTGTTCGCATTAATAATACCTGAGTATGATGAAGCATCAAAAGTGATGTGTTTTGTTGAAGGATATTTAGCTGCAAAATCAGCAATTACTGATTTTGTCGAAGGGCTCATAATAGTATTCGATACGATACGAATATTTGCCGATTTAGCTAATTCTGCTTTCACAAATTTATCTACGTTTTCCCATGTAGAATCCGCACCATTCATCATCGGATTTTTAATACGCGATGAATCGTATAAATCTAACACAGAAGCTTGAGCAACTGCATCGGTACCACCCATAGAAATAGGATCGTTAGGGTTACCTTCAATTTTAATTGGGCGACCTTCACGAGTTTTTACCAATACCCCTAAGCCATTATAGTTTGAAGTATAATAATTAGGAATACCTGGAGTGATTTCTTCTGGCTTAATTAAATAAGGAATTGCTTTTTTAACAGGCGCTTCGTTACAAGCAGCTAAAGCTACTGCACCCATTCCAAATCCTAATGCCTTTAAGAAATCTCTACGAGGTGTAGGGTTATTTACTTTCGACTCGGATAATAATTCTTCAATTGGAAGTTCTTCGGCAAACTCGTTGTTTTTATGCTTAACGAATTCAGGAGTTTGATGTAACTCTTCTAAGCCTTTCCAATATTTTTTTGTGTTATTTTCCATCTTATATATATGGTATCAAATAATTCTACAATACTATTAATAGTGACATTTCACACACTCCAAACCGCCTAATGCAGCTGCAGTAACTTTTTTACCGTTCTTAATGTCTTCGTGAGCAGCTAATACTTTATCGTAATATGCATTGCCTTTCGAATTCACTTCAGTTTCTTTATGGCAATTGATACACCATCCCATTGTTAATGGAGAGTATTGATATACTTCTGGCATTTTCTCAATTGGACCATGACATTTCTGACATTCTACACCTGCAACCGTTGTATGTTGAGAGTGATTGAAATAAGCAAAGTCTGGTAAGTTATGTATACGAACCCATTCCACTGGTTTAGGGTTGTTTCCGTAAGTACGAGTGTCGGGATTATAATCTAAAGCAGTATAGATCTTTTTGATTTCCGGAGAAATTTCTCCATTGTATTTCTCAGTTGCTTGTACGTAGTTATGACAGTTCATACAAACATTTAGAGAAGGGATACTTGCGTTTTTAGATTTGAAAGCTCCAGAGTGGCAATACTGACAATTAATTTGGTTAATACCAGCATGTAACTCGTGAGAGAATTTTATTGGTTGAGCAGGTTGGTAACCTGTGCTCACGTTGATGTTCCACATTTGATCCCATCCCCATGCGCTAAACACACCCATGAAAATAACTAAGAACCAGAATACTTTTTTCTTGTTCAATAGCATCCACTTGAATGTAGAAACTTTTTCTTTAACTGCATTTACTACAGTTTCAATAATTTCACCGTTCTTAATTTTTATTAATTTCTCTAGTGAACCTGTAACTCTGTTTAAAACAACAATTACAATGATCAACACAATAATTAATAAAATTAATCCACCGATTGTAAACTGATTGATTGAAGAACCATCAGTTGCAGGAGCACCAGCAGCACCAGGAGCAGCTGCTGTTGGAGCAGGTGCTGAAGCCTCAGCTTTGATGTATGCTAATAAACCATCTAATTCTGCATCAGTAAAATTGTGGTTAGGCATTACTGTACCGTTGTACTCAGCAAATAATGCAGTAGAATACTTGTCGCCACTTTTGATTACAGCTTGAGAATTCAAAATGAATTTCTTCAATAAACCTTTGTCTGCCCATCTGTCTTCTACACCTTTTAATGCAGGACCAATTACTTTACGACCTACTGCGTGGCATGAAGTACAATTCGCTTTGAAAATACTTTCACCCACCTTCGCATCTTGCGCATTCGCCGACGCGAAGCTCAAAACGAAACTCGTTAAAATAAATAGGACACGAATGGATAACTTTTTTGTAATGGAGAGATGAAAACCCATATCTGTTGATAATTAATATCTTAAATTAATAATTCTAATTATTGTGCTCTAAAAGTGCTTCTTTCTTAGTAAAAAAAACACCTTTAGAGTGGCAAAAATAGAATATTATTTCATTCTAATGACAAATTTCTGACTTTTACGCTTATTTTGAACGAGTCTAAATAGCAGCTTTTTTTTAAGAAATAAATAATAATTTATTAACAGAAAAAAATTGCTTACTGACCCAGTATCCAAGCAAAAATTAATGGTGCAACAATAGTTGCATCCGACTCTACAATAAACTTAGGTGTATTGATGTCTAATTTACCCCAAGTTATTTTTTCGTTAGGCACTGCACCAGAGTAACTTCCGTACGATGTAGTAGAATCTGATATTTGGCAGAAGTAGCTCCAGAAAGGAACATCGTGCCACTCTAAATCTTGATACATCATAGGGACCACACAAATAGGGAAATCACCAGCAATACCTCCACCAATTTGGAAGAATCCTACTCCTTTTCCGCTCGAATTTGCTCTGTACCACTCACTTAACCAAATCATATACTCAATACCCGATTTCATAGTGCTAGGTTTCAATTCCCCTTTAATGCAATACGAGGCAAAGATGTTACCCATGGTAGAATCTTCCCAGCCTGGAACAATAATTGGAATATTACGCTCAGCCGCAGCAATCATCCAAGAGTTTTTAGGATCAATCTCGTAGTATTGTTCCATTTCTCCCGACAATAGCATTTTATACATGTACTCGTGCGGGAAATAGCGTTCGCCAGCTTCCTCTGCATTTTTCCATTGTTTATAGATGTGTTTTTGAATTCTTCTAAAAGCCTCTTCTTCAGGAATACAGGTATCTGTAACACGGTTAAAGCCGTTCTCCAATAAATCCCATTCTTCCTGAGGACTTAGATCTCTATAATTAGGTACTCTTTTATAATGAGAGTGCGCAACCAAGTTCATGATATCTTCTTCGAGGTTTGCACCCGTACAAGAAATGATATCTACTTTCCCTTGGCGGATCATTTCAGCAAAGCTGATTCCTAATTCAGCGGTACTCATCGCACCTGCTAATGTTACCATCATTTTACCACCTTCTAAGAGATGAGTTTCGTAACCTTTAGCAGCATCCACTAATGCTGCAGCATTAAAATGCAAGTAATTTTTCTCAATGAACTGAGAGATAGGACCTTTTGTTGACATAGCTTTTTGTTAAAGCGCAAAAGTAGTGAAGAATTATGAATTGTGAGTTGTGAAATTTGAATTATAAATTGTTAGTTGTGAATTGTGAGTTGTGAGTTTAGGGGTCAGGTTACACTAGGTATGGTGCTGGGATGGGTGTACATCAATGTACTTTAATTACTATGCAATTACTTTGTAGAATATTTAATTCTAGTTAATTTGTGAGAATATTGTATTAGTATGGCAAATTATATTTTCGGAGAAATTAAGGGTGTAAATGAAGGGGATATATTTAGAGATAGACAAGAGTTACGTGATAAAGGAGTGCAACTTCAAACCGTTTGGGGAATTGATGGCAATAAGACAGAAGGCTGTCCTTCAATAGTGTTAAATGGTGGTTATATTGATGACTTAGATTTAGGAAATGAAATAATATATACAGGGCATGGTGGTAACAAGGACGGAAAACAAATCGCTGATCAATCATGGGAAGACCGGGGCAATAAGGCTCTTTTAATAAGTGAACTTCATGGAAAACCAGTTAGGGTGACTAGAGGACATGCACATAAATCCATATACAGTCCATCAAAGGGTTACATTTATGGTGGATTATATATTGTTACTAATCATTTTGAAGATATCGGCAAACATGGTTTTAAAATTTGCAGATATAGATTAGAAAAAATAACAAATAATTATCTTGAAACTCCTTCTTTAAAAAACTTATCTAATGGCAACGAAAATATAATAAGAACGGGAGTAACTACCTTAAGAATCGTTAGAGACACCAAACTATCACGAGAAATAAAAGAACTTTATGATTATAAATGTCAAGTTTGCAACATTGTTATAGAAGTTAATGGTGTTAGATATGCAGAAGCTGCACACATAAAACCTCTTGGTAAACCACATAATGGGTATGACACACCAGATAATTTACTTTGTTTATGCCCAAACCATCATGTGATGTTTGATAAGGGAATATTTGGAATTAGACCCGATTACTCGCTAATTGGTATTAATGGTAAATTAAATTTGATTCATGACCACAAACCACATCCTGATAATCTAATATACCATTCAACTCATATCATGATTAATTAAAACATTCCACGATAGTAATCCCACTATCCTTAGTACTTTATAGAAAGTTTATTTACAACATTCATTATCGGAAATAATATCGGAATTTAATCATATTAATTATAAATTATATTATATAATTACTTAATTATCAATATATTTAATTATATTTGTATTTCGGAATTAATATCGGAATTTATTAGAATGAGTGAATTGCATTTATATCGCGATTTGGCGGCTATAGAACCCATGTACCCTGAAGGGGATATTACCCATTTAGAGGAATTGGCCACTACAATAGTCTATGAAGCTAAGAAGTTGGAGGGCAACTTGCACCCTTTTACTCGTAAAGCCATTGTTGAGCTTTTGAGGCCTATGAACAGTTATTACAGTAATTTAATTGAAGGTCATGATACTAACCCTATAGACATAGAAAAAGCACTTAACAATAAATATTCGACCAATAAAGAGAAGAGAAACTTGCAAATTGAGGCACATGCCCATATAAATACACATGCTTATATTTCAGACCTGCTAGATAGCAAAAATGAAATACCGTATACAGAAAGTTTCATTAAGACTATTCATTTTGAGTTTTATAAAAATCTTCCATCGGAATTTTTATTTACTACATCTACTGATGGTGAAGAAAGAAAAGTAGTGCCTGGAAACTATAGAACTTCGGAAGTTATAGTTGGCAAGCATATTGCTCCCGCTAGCGACCGCGTAGATGCTTTCATGAATAAATTTGAATCTTATTATACTAGTTCTCGTGAATCCAAAAACAATATTCACCGAATTATTACCATCGCTGCTGCTCACCATCGCTTAGCATGGATACATCCTTTTTTGGATGGTAATGGTAGAGTAGTTCGTTTGTTTTCTGATGCTTGTTTTATGTATGAAGATTTACACTCCAACGGACTATGGTCTATTTCTAGGGGCTTAGCTAGAAGCAATGAAAAATACAAGCAATTGCTAGCTAATGCTGACCTTCATCGTTATAATGATTACGATGGCAGAGGGAATTTATCGAATAAATATTTCATAGAATTTATCGAATACTTTTTATCTACTGCAATAGATCAATTACTCTTTATGAATAAAGTTTTAGAGATCGACAGTATGTATAGGCGAATAGAAAACTTTTGCGATTTATTTACAGCCAATCATACCATCAGAAAAGAATCTAAATATATTTTATTAGACCTTTTTTCAAAAGGGAAACTTTCTAAAATAGATGCCATGCGCATAACAAATCTATCTGATAAAACGCTAAAAATTGTTATTGATAAACTTTTAGAGATGAAATTAATTAGTGTTGGGAAAATTGGTGTGATGGTTTACTATTTCCCTGCTTATCCTATAAGCTATAGCCCATACTTATTCCCAGGACTATTCCCTGCAAGTAAAGAAGCTGAGATTATTAAAAGTTTGGGGTAAGAATCCATTCTTACAAACAAAAGCTGTGCAGGACGTCCAATACGTTGGACGTCCTGCACAGCACTTACATCGCATTTAGCAATTGCTTCTGCACTTTGTTGCTTTGTCTTTTTTTGTTTAATCGATCGAAATATTCTATAAACTGTATGTCGAATCCTACATTAAAAAAACTTGGGTTTTGTTTGCTGAAGTAACTAACATTACCAATGAGTGGTTTGCCATAACTTATGTTCAAATCTAAATCGTTGAAAAATGTTATTCCCAATCCTGCTGCCAACATCGGCGAATTAAAACCTTTGGTAGTGCCGGTATTCGTTAGGTTATACAACAAACCTGTTCCGTAGGCCAATACATGTATATCGCTTATTAAAGGTTCTTTCGGTGGAACATTTCTTATATAAGTGGTGCCATAATACGTAAAGGTTTCTCCTTTAGAAAAGGAGTTCAAATATTTATAATCCCATATTTTATATTTAATCCCGATTTTTTCTCCAATAAAAGAATAGCTACTTAAGGTATCGTTTCCTTCCGTGTATTTAGATTGGAAGCTTGCCGTGTTTGCTCCTACAGTAAACATTAATTCTACAGGTCGGAATTTGTTGTAATTTGTTTTTTGTACACTCGTTAAAAATCCTTCGATATCTAAACTGATGTAAACCTTTTCTGCGGTATCTTTATTTAGTTTTATATAACTCCTCACAAAGCCTACAATTAAGTTTATCGACTTGCGCATTTCTTCATCACTAAAAACATCTCCTACATCCGACAGCTGATTTAATATTGCCGAATAGGTTTCAATTTTATCAAACTCATCTATTCTTGTGAATACATCTATAAAGGCTAGGTTAGTTTTAAAGTTCGCTTCTTGCAGTTGAGTCTTTACATTATTATCGATTTCGTGTAAAAGTTTAAATATGGTTTTACTCATATTCATAAACTCTAATGAATATACCGACAATCTGTTTAATGCAGGGCGTACTTGCTTTTCGAAAATCTGTATGTATTCGAATCTGTTCAAGCCTACAAAATCAATCTTCTCAATAAAATCGTTTATTATTTTAAGCGACTCTTGTTCGTTTTTGATTATTAACGCTAGCACATTGGGGTCTTGCCTTGCTGCTGCATATTGTGCCTTCAGTTGTGTAATCATATTTTTGAAGTCGAGCACCTCGTAATTATTAGAAATTAAGGCTAATGAAACTTCCCAATCTTCACCCATACTGCTTATCGATTTAATTAAACCAAAATAATCAGTATATACTTTTAAGTTATTTCTCACATCTTCAAAAATTGCATCGGCTAAATCTCTTCTTATAAATGCATTCGCATAAATGATATAAAAATCAATGGCCTCATCGAAAAAATTTATATAATACAGCTGTTTCTTTCTCTCATCCCACTTATCAATTAAGTAATCTGTTGAACTCACACTACCAAAACCGCCTCCACCTATAAATACTTCTGTTGTTTTTTTGATTTCTATTTTTTTCTCATAACTATTCTTGTTTTTTATTTCTATCTCATACAAATCTTCGTTAGCAAAGAACATTGCTGCTCTTAACTCGTTTCTAGCTTTATTTAATTTCTCAAGCTCTTCTTTACTAAGTCCTTTTACGCTATCGGTACCAACACCCAATTTTAACTGTTCAATTAATTCAAACTGATCTTTATACTTATTGTTAATCGCATCTGCATACTCAATTAGAGTTGACTCATTTAGTTCTCTTTTTACTTTATCCTCATCATTTTTTAAAGACAGGTAAGCATTCATGTTTACATACTGTTGCAAATAATTAGTTCGAAGAATTCCCAATGCTTTAAATTCTTCGTTCTGTCTGATTTGTTCTGCAACCAAATCGATAAGTACTCCCACAAACTCATTTGATTTTGCTCTGAGTTTTCCTTCATTTGATGAGGAACTAATTTCAAAACTACTTTTGTTTTCTTCTTTCTCTAAAGGCCTCGCAAAATCTTTTAAACTGATGCTTTTTCTATTAAAAATAGTTGGGTCAACGCCATAGGTAAGCGCTAAAGCTTTGATGTTTTCCCATTGTCGGGAATCTTTCTTTAATGTACGCAGATAATAATCAGTATACCCCACAACGAAAGAAATATTCACTGTATTTTCTAAAAGATTTTTGATACGGGTTTGTTCATCCTTCTCTTTTGTAAGAATTTCTATCGTATAATCTAAATATGCATAGAACAAGCCATTTGCCACTCCAATTTTTTCTAACAACATACTCTTTACCAATTTTACACGTATTTCACTCTGCTTTTCTGCAATAATCTCTGCTATTAATTGAGCATCTAATGTTCCTTTTGAGAAACTAATACCGCTTAAGCCTAATTGCAGCGAAGGGGCTGTATGCAAATTTTGTGCACTTACTTTTATAAGACTTACGAATAAAAGAAATGCTAGTATTAAAATACGTTTCATGGGGTATAATTATATAGTGATTAATATATGTAATTTGCAAGTTTAATTAAATCAAATACACACCTGAATACCTAAGGTTCCATAATAATGCCAACGCTCAGGAAGAATTTTAGAATCGAACTCAGGAGACCTTAAGTTTACTTTGTATAAAAGTCTTAAAAGTCCTTTCCCAAATTCTGGGTTTTTATTTCTCCTCCAATAAATACCTAGGGCAGCGCCAAAACTATATTCAAATAAATTAGGATTCACCCAATCGTAATTTAAAACATATTCAGTATTGCTATTATTTGTTTGGCCCACTAACATAGCATTTCTTATCATTCTGTTATATGTTGCACTTGCAAAAATGAAAAGTTCTTTACATTCGAATTTACATTTTCCATCATTAATGCCCCTTTTAGCTTTTAACATACTAGCCGTACTTATTGCATTACCAAAAAATGCCCAATCGGATAAATTCTCATCATTCAACCACCCTATTCTTGTATACAGACCTGTGTATACTCTATCGTAATACCCTGCACTAGCCCCTATATTATAATACCCGTCCCAGCCAAACCCCACGCTTTTAGTTTTTGATTTGATGATCTTATAGGTATTTAATCGTTCATAATTTAATAACATAGTTAATCTCCCTCCTTTTGATATTTGCGTGTTCCAACCAATTGGATCTTTAGCTCTGCCTGGTATAATATGTGTATGTGCAAATGATTGGAATTTATATCCGATATCTGTTCCCAATACTCCAATATTTAAAGTAATAGATTCAAATTTTTTTCTATCATTTTTTTCTTCTCCAATTTCATTTATTTGATTTAGCGACATTGCAAACAAAAACGAGAAAGGTCTGTCGCCTACAATTGGATTTAAGCTATCTATATCTCGAGGAGTAAATGCCGTACCCATAATACTTACAGAAGAAGCTACTGGTTTTATTTTTCTACCATTATTTATTCCGATATCGTTTATTTTCTTAAAAGGTTTAAATAAATAATTTTGATATAATTTTTTAGATGAATATGAAAAACTTGTTCCTTGAGTGTAATTTCTGTCTTCGTTATTTAATGGCCCTAATAACAAAAAATCTTGATCGAGAACAACCCCGAAAGTATAATCCCTTTCTTGTGCAAAAATGGAGCTATTGCAAATCAAACACATCAATGCAAATAGCGTTAGCGAAAGTTTGAATTTTTTTCTCATGGGGTGTAATTATTTTTTATCTAATCTACACCCAATTTGATATTCATGTCAATACGCAATTATGGGTATATTTCTGAATTACTGATTCGTACGTGGAATATGTGATGATAATATACCAGCCAGTACGTATTGATGTGTGCTGTGTGCTTATGTAATTTTACATGATAAACCATATTTATGCGCACACTTCTACTTATATTGCTATGTTCTGCAAGCGTTTTTGCTCAACCTAGTTTCCAAAACAATCATTGTTTCCAAGTTGGCGATGCTACCACATTAGGCACTGCCATTCATTTCGAAGATTTTAGTGTGCCTCTGTCGAATAAGGGTCCGAATGCTATTTGGGATTACTCGAGCACGACTTGGCCTGCACCAACAGCTCCATATATTTTTCAAGACGCGGCATTGAGTACTCATACTACTTTCGCTAACTCTGACATCAACGAGTATGCAACTACTACATTTGGTAGAGATCTGTTTTATACTTATTCTAACAACAGTGATACTTTATATTTAGACGGTTTATACATCAGTAATAACTACAGATACAATCCAAGTATTCCATACCTCAACTTTCCTTTAAATTATTTAGATAGCACCTACACTCATACTAAACAATACGGCAATCCAAATCAACCAAATACACCAACAGGTTCGGTAACTCGTTATTGGAAATATGATGCTTTTGGAACAGTTAAATTGCCAGATGGAACGAATCAAAACTGTTATCGTATTCGTACACATCAAATAGATAGTACATACATTATAAATTTTGCTACTGTTTATGAAGAATTAATTTGGTTTCGTCAGACTGATGGAATACCTGTGATGAGGTTCTTAAAAAATGCAACTCTTATTACTGCTTATTATGCTAACTCTAGTTCAGTTAGTGGAATCGATAAAAACAATGTATCAGAGTTAAAAGTATTTCCCAATCCAGCATCATCAGCATTAACAATAAAAACAAATGAACAAGAAGGGAAGCAAATGCTCAAGTATGCTATTCTAAATCAACTCGGACAAATACTCACTGAAGGATATTCTGAGAATACAATTGATATATCCGAATTAAGATCTGGTATCTATTTTATCAAGATTGATAATCGAGTGTTAAAATTTATTAAAGAATAAAACTTATTGCTTAATAAACCTTACAGTTCCTCTATCTGTTTTTAACAAATAGATTCCGGGCTGTAGGGTTGTTACATCAATAGTATAGTCGAGAGTAAAGCTCTCTCTCACTTTATGCCCTATGGCATCATACAATGTATATTTTGTGCCATTTAATTCAGGGTATTGCATATATAACGTGTTCCCTACAACTGGGTTAGGATAGATTCTAAAATTCTCTTTTCTGATTGTCTCAACACCCACACTTGTATTACTTAGTATTAAATCGAAGCGATTATTTCCAAAGCTCTCTGAGTTTTCTTCAATTAAAAAAGCATATGTGGTGTCGTTGTTCAAATTAACTCTAGTATTAGCGTAATAATCCATCAAATCAATTTTTAATCCTTGAGGTAAATTATTTATTTCGGAAAGTTCAATATGATGTAAGCCTACTTTGATAGCTGTACTATCGTAACTAAAGAATGACAAGTGAATAGTATCTTCTTTTTGGTTAGAAGGGAAGTTTGTTTGATTAATTGCCAACGAAATAGACTCTGATGATTTTGAATAAAAATTCAACCTGTTTGCAAAAAATTTATTTGCATCTGCTGGATCATTCGTTCCCAAAGTACTATTGCTATCTAATGCAATAATAAGTTCATCTCGCGACTGATCATTAGTAGCTTTTAGTTTGAAATACGTTTTATCTGTAGCAGCGCTATTATTCCTAAAGAAGTTAAATGGAGTATTTGTACGCTTGATATTTTCTGTGAAACCCAATACTGCAGAGCCTGCTGTTGCTTTTACAAAAAATCCTTGCCCTGGGGCAATGTATCTTGTGATATCATTTGTACCAGTACCAAGATCAGTAGAAAAAATACCATAAGCATCTATGTTAGGATCAGGATTATATGTCCAGAAAAAACCTTGTAGATTTGTTTTTGTCCAGCCGCTCGACATCCAATCTATTTGCGAAGGATAAGGGTTACCCACTAAGTTAAACCCATCAGCATTTGTTACACCATTATTCGTAAAATCAACATTCACATTTATTGCACCAGAATTTATTGTTCCGATGTAATCAATTGTTGCATCATTTGGTATCGACCAAGTAACAAATGGTAGAGGTGTATTTCTATTCCCTCTAACAAATAATTCGAAACCTATACCTGTAGGAATCGTTACTGATGTATCTGCTGGATTAGTCCAACCTTGATCCACATTTCCAGCAAGGCTTTCTGTATAAGTTCTAAGAGAAGGCAAACAAGTTGCACAATTATCAAAACCATTAGCAGGACCACCTTCACCCGTTACATGCACATCATCTATTAGCTGCCAAATCTTGATACTACCTGAACTATTTACTGGAGAAGAAAGGTATCTCCATTTTCTTTTACTTACACCGCCTGGTACAAAACGTTGAGCGATTACATTGCCTGAAATTCCTCCTGACGAAATTCTTCCCACTCTTGCTGTACCTGTAGCTGTAGAAACCAATTTTAAATTACCATTTGAAGTTAGGATTCCATTTGAAACACTCACTGAATCTACAATTTCTAATAAATTATTTAATGTAGCTCCATTTGCTCTAGTTAAAATTAAATTACTGAGGCTACGAGTTGAAGAATCGGTTTGTGCAAAATTAAGTACTGCACTAGCCGCAGAACCACCAATAGTTAAACTAGAAGATAATGACCCTTGTAAAAATCCAGAGGTATTATTTACCACACCATTAATTGTTAAACGATTTCCATTAAGTGCTAAGTTTCCTGCAGTAAAGCTAGTTGTTCCAGAAACTGTAGCGTCGTCGTTTAATGTTTTAACTCCTGATCCATCAATCACTAAGTTATTATAAGTAGTTCCTCTTACAATTTGGTTTGCACCATTATATGTAAATGTTGATGTACTGGGAGTAAATGTACCAGTATGTAAGTTGTCGCCTTCGAGAGTAATGTTACCACCAGCGGCTTGAGTAATAGCTCCATTTCCACCTATATTACCTTCTACGGTTAAAGTATTCGCTCCGCATACTAATGAGCAAGGACTTGATATAATTAAATTTCCTTGTACAGTTGTTGTACCTGTTCCAAGAGTTAGTGTACTGCTATTCGATTTAATGAGGTTATAATAGGTTTCTCCTGCTTGTGATATCTGGGTGTTATTTCTATCGAAATGAACCGTATTCGGTATTGCAGAACATACCAACGAACCTGTAAGTGTAGTGGTACTTCCGAATCTTACTTGTGAGTTCGCTTGGTTTACCCAAGTAGCTCCTGAGCTTAATGTAAATGTACCAGGTATAGAAACCGAATCGTAATTATTTACGATTGCAGGAGAAGAAACGGTTACAGCACCTAAAAATATAAATGGGTTAGGTCCATTCAAATCTTGTTCGTTTACACCAAAAGTGTAAGTACCTGTACCTGGCGTAAATGTTCCCGCGTTCGTAAACCCTCTATTAATACTAACACTCTCATTTGCAGTATTCGACCATAACCCACCAGAGTTTAATAATATATGACCGTTAAAGGTTCTCGATCCTGTTGAAGAGGTGATGCTATAAGTACCATCAATAATCGTAGAATCGTTTACTACTAGTGTATTGTTCGATAATGCGGTACCACCGGCTCTTATGAACAGTTTATTCATTGATGTACTCGAAATGGTTTTACTCCCCGATCCTGATATGATAATTCTGTTATAATAAATACTTGTAGGTAGAGTACATGCTCCATTTCTACTTAGTTCTATACTTCCATTTCCTCTTATATAAGTATCTGTTGTTCCTAAGCCAAAAGTTGCACCTCCATAATTCAGTAGACCTGTACCAAAGAAACGAATTTGATTTTCACCTAAGGCGCTACCTCCAATAGTAAATGTTGTTGTAATGTTTATAGTTCCATCCGTAATATCTAATCTATTTCTTCTTGTAGAGTCAGCATTATTTGCCATAATTAAGCCAGCACAATTCACAGTACCATTATCAACATATAATGCCTGAATAGTATTAGCTGCGGTTGGTGCAGTCATGGTTATGTTTCCTGTAACCGAAAGAGTAACACCTGTGTTAATACTTATAGATGATCCTGTTGAGCCAGCGGTATAAGATATCGACGCACATTCTGCATCTACATCAATAGTTACAATACGATTTGCTGGGATAGTAACAGCATCAGTAGCATCGGGCACACCAGCCGACCAATTACCAGGTGTACTCCAATTGCCAGAAACTGCATTAAATGTAGTTTGGGCTTTTGTTGTTGAAATAAGCAATAATCCTAGGGTAAACCCAATAAGGAATTTCGGGGTTGTCATTATTTAGCTCTCAGGTAGAATAATTATCCCTAAGGTACGAAAAAATATCTTAAACTGGATTTAAAGAGCTTATCTACTTCTTGCAAGTTCAATATAATCGGGCCTATCGGCAAGGGTAGTATGTTTGAAAGTTTGCACAACCATACCTTTATGGATAACGAATATGCCTGGCATTTGAAAGCCATCACCAATAAATGGTCCGGGTGGATTTAAATTTAATATCGTATGCATAGCACCTCTAATAAGTACATTGATACCGAATAATTGAGATAATTTTCCTCTGGTTAATCCGAATGCTTTGTATATTTTTTTATCTGGATCGGCAATTCTTGGCAAGTCTTCGAGATGATATTGCTTCGTGATTTCCTCTGCCTTATATTCATCAACAAGATGCACTAAGATAATTTTTGTCCCTTCTTTTTCAATATGAGCTCGGTTTTTCGCTAACTCACTTAAAGTTTCTTTACAGAATGGGCATCCGAAATGTCTAAGAAAGACAAGCATTGTAGGCCATTGGTCGGTGTGTTCTTGTAATGATATGCCAGTATTTGTATAAATCTTTTCCAATGATTTTAACTTTCTTGGATTCATATCATAGGCCTCTAACTCCGCTGTACTCTGATGGTGATCGAACGCTTGATATAGTATAACTCCAAAAGGCAATAACCAAATCAAGTCGTTTGCTAAAATCATGCTGGTTAAATGTTCTGGGAATACACCTGCATACATATAATAGAAATAGGTTGCAGTAGCAAAAAACTTCACACTAAAACCAATAAAAATAATTAGCCAATGTTTAAATGGTTTTCTACTAGCAATAAGATAGGCCACACCAAATAAGAATTCCATCGCCCCAATTGCTTTGGATATCCAAGGTGCATTTGGGAAGCTAATGTGTAGGTGTTCTAAAAAATAGTTAGGGTTGAATACAGCAATAGACCCCCATACGATATTATATAGACCTGCAAAAATTAATAAATATTGCATCCAAGGACGCGGTGCAACTAATCTCATACGTACTATGTATTTAGTTCATCATTAACCCCATAAAATTAAAAGTGTTTTTGCAATTTCTATAATTTGCTTAATTAGAATGATTACAAGTGCTAGAAAGTGTGGTTTATCTATGATTTTAGCCCCTTTCGGTCCCTTCGGCTTCGCTCAGGGACCGTGTGCTATCTAGTTTCTTTATTAAAGAAAATGTGTGAGGTTTCGTTTTTACATTCAGATAAAATTTTTAATATTCTATTTAGCTCCTCTATGTTTTGAGTGCCTATTAAAGCTTCTTCCTTTTTTCTCGACCAACCTTGAACTTGTTTTTCACGATTAAACGCAAAGTCAATTCTGTTGAATTTTTCAAAGTAAACCAACTCCACTGGTAGACGTGGTTTTGTAAAATTTGCACCCTTCCCTTTTTGGTGCTGCAAGACCCTTAATGAAAGATTATTTGTACTTCCAGTATAATAACTTCCATCATTACATTTCAATATATACATCCAACCCACCATATCCTTCTTTTTTCCAGTCCCTCCGGCTTAAGTCAGGGACCGTTTACTATTTAGTTTTTTATTCCGGTGACTGAGCGGAGCCGAAGTCACCATCTGCTTGTTCCCTTTCGGTCCCTGAGCGGAGCGGAAGTCACCGTACTACGAAATCCTTCCCCAACTCTCTCTGCTTTTACGTTGCTCCGAAATGTATTTTCTTAAAACTGTATGTTGTGGATGAATTAATTGTGGGTCGGAATCGACAATTTCTTGTGCCATAATTCTTGCCTCTTGTAAGATTTTTTGATCTTTTGCTAAATCGGCGATATGCAAATCGAGTACTCCACTTTGTTGTGTGCCCTGTAAATCGCCTGGGCCTCTGAGTTGCAAATCTATTTCAGCAATTTCAAAACCATTATTGGTTTTTACCATGGTATTGATTCGTGTTTTAGCATCTGTTCCTAATTTATTGCTGGTCATTAATACGCAATACGATTGTTCTGCTCCCCTACCTACTCTACCTCTCAACTGGTGTAATTGTGAGAGTCCGAATCGTTCCGCATTTTCAATAACCATTACACTTGCATTCGGCACGTTTACCCCTACTTCAATAACAGTTGTAGCGACCATTATCTGTGTCTGACCAGAAACAAATCGTTGCATTTCAAAATCTTTATCGGCAGGTTTCATTTTCCCATGAACCATGCTCACAAAATACTTTGGTGCGGGGAAAGCTTTTAAAATACTTTGATAACCTTCTTCTAAATTTATTAAATCTAATTTCTCTGATTCTTTTATCAAAGGATAAACAATATAAACCTGCCTACCTTTAGCTATTTCTTTTTCTAAGAATGAAAATAATTTTAAACGATGACTCTCATATTGGTGTACAGTTTCTATGGGCTTTCTGCCTTTTGGCAACTCATCTATCACTGAAGTATCGAGATCGCCGTATAAAGTCATGGCCAATGTTCTTGGAATTGGAGTGGCTGTCATTACCAACACGTGTGGTGGTTGTACATTTTTCTTCCATAATTTTGAACGTTGTTCTACACCAAATCGATGTTGCTCATCGATAATTACCATGCCTAAGTTTTGGAATTTCACTGGCTCTTCGATGAGTGCATGAGTTCCTAATAAAATATTGATTTCACCAGAGGCTAACTCTTCTAATAACTCTCTTCGCTCTTTTGTTTTTGATGAACCCGTTAATATTTTCATCCTAATGTTCATCCCATTTAACAATTCCGATAAGCCTTGAAAATGTTGTTGGGCCAATATTTCTGTTGGGGCCATTAAACAAGCTTGATAGCCGTTATCGATTGCTAAAAGCATAGTAAGTAATGCCACTATAGTTTTACCCGAGCCCACATCACCCTGTAATAGGCGATTCATTTGAAAACCAGTATGTGTGTCGGCACGAATTTCTTTAACTACTCTTTTCTGAGCATCAGTTAATTCAAAAGGAAGTTGATGATGATAAAATTGGTTAAAGTAATCTCCAACTTTAGAAAAAACAAAGCCTTTTGTATTAAGCTTTCTTCCTTTATTTGCTTGTAATAATTTTACTTGGATAAGAAACAACTCCTCGAATTTCAAACGAGCTTGAGCGCGTTGTAATTGTTTTGGGTTTGTAGGGAAATGTACCTCTCTAATCGATTCTGCTCTGGGCATCATCTTATATTTCGTTAAGATGTGTTGAGGTAAAAACTCATAGATTTCTTTTTCTGCAGCTGCAACTAATTGTCGTTGTAGCTTCATTATTCCTTTTGAGTCGAGAAAGAATGATTTTAGTTTTTCGGTCGATGAATAAACGGGTTGTAGTGCACCAGCATGTTCGGGTTTGAAATCTTTGCTCAATTCCATCTCGGGATGAACAATATTTATTCGCATTCCGTAAGCATTGGGTTTACCAAACACTACGTAATCCTGACCAAGCACCACCATCTTATCCACCCACTTTATTCCTTGGAACCATACGAGTTCAAGACTTCCTGTTTCATCTTCTACAGTTGCAACTAAGCGCTTACCTCTTCGCTCGCCAATTATTTGTTTGGCTGTTACTCTAGCTTTAAATTGAATATAAGGCAAGTCGATGTTAACTTCGGAAATGGTATAAAATTTCGTTTTGTCGATATAACGAAAGGGGTAATGACGTATAAAATCACCAAAGGTGAAGATGCCTAATTCTTTGTTGATAACATCCGCTTTAGTCGGACCAATCCCCTTCAAATATTCTATCGGTGTATCGAAAAAACTCATCGCATTAAAAATAGAAAATATTATCGTTATGGGCGAATAGAATTTTGGTATGTTTGCAAGGTCATGTTAAAGAAAAAAGAATACCTACCACTCCTTCTTCTTGCCTTACTAGCTTTAATATGGGGGAGTTCCTTTATTTTAATGAAAAATGGTTTAAAAGTATATAGCGCTTCGCAGGTTGCCACCATGCGTATGTTCTTTTCTTTTTTGTGTTTATTGCCATTAACATTAAAGCACATCTGGAAAATTCCATTGAAAAAATATGGTATGATTACATTGGTTGGCTTGTTAGGCAATGGTATTCCAGCTATTTTATTTGCAACAGCTCAAACAAAATTAAACAGTTCAACTGCCGGTGTACTCAATTGCTTAACTCCATTGTTTACTTTAATTGTAGCAGCCGTTTTCTTTAAACAGAAATTTGGATTACAAAAAGTAGTGGGTGTGGTGTTAGGATTATTCGGCGCTGTAACTTTAATCATGATTAAAAGTAATGGCAGTTTAGACCCTAACTATACTTATGGTTTATATATTTTAGTTGCCACCATTTGTTATGCTTGGAGTGTTAACTTAATTAAAAACTATTTGCATGGTATGCCTGCCATGGGGATTTCTTCTATGGCTTTACTATTTATAGGGCCTATTTATGGGTATTATCTTTTCGCGCATACCGATTTTATGATTCGCACTGAGCTCACAGAAGGAGCGATACCAGCATTAGGATATGTATTTCTTTTAGCATTATTTGGCACCGCTATCTCACTCATCTTGTTTAATAAATTAGTGCAAATGACCACTGCAATTTATGCTTCATCGGTAACTTACTTAATCCCGATTGTTGCCATATTTTGGGGTGCATTAGACGGCGAACCCATTACATTTATACACCTCATTGGTATGGGAGCGATACTGTTTGGGGTTTACTTGGCGAATCGAAATAAATGATATGCTAATATGCTGATATGCTAGTATGCTAGTTTACTAACAAGATTAGCATATCAGCATACTAGCATATCAGCACATTAACATATTACCTAGATTTTTTTCTTCAACTCTCCCCAAAGTTCATGATAGGCAAGTGCAGCACGAGAATAGGTAGAGTACGACACCAGTGGTGCTTCGTACAATCCCATACGTTCTACATCTGAAGAATAAGGGATAGGAGTTTTTAATATTCTTTTCTTTTTTGTGTATTCTTCAACGATATCATTATGCATATTCTTACGAGAATCGTACATAGAGAAGAATGCCCATATTTTATTTTTATCTAAATGATTTTGATCAAAGAACTCCATGATCATATCATAACTACGAATAGACAATACAGTAGGAATCATTGGCATCAATATAATATCTGCTGCATGAAATAAATTCTCCGATAACAAGGAAATCCCAGGAGGGGCATCGATAAATAACACATCGTAATGGTCTGCTAAATCTTTTAATGATTCGGCAAGTTTTTTACGCGACGATTTCTGATCACCTAGGTGAATATCCATGTTTCTTATCGATAAATCGGCAGGAATTAAGTCGAGATTTTCATACTCGGTTTCTTTAATCGCATCCAACAACTCTGAGTTCGAACCTATTAATCCTTTTAAACCACCTTTTACCTTAGATTTTACTCTATAATAAAAAGAGGTCGAGGCTTGTGGATCTAAGTCCCAAAGTAGGGTTCTATCTCCTTCAGATGCTGCCAAAGCAGCCATGTTAACAGAGGTTGCTGTTTTGCCAACACCCCCTTTTAAATTGTAAACTGCAATTGTAATCATTCCTTAAATTGTAAATGTTAAATTGTAAATTATAAATAAGTTACTCGTATTCAAGTATGAAGATAATGATTTTATTGAAAAAATATCTTACTTTGCTCGAACCAAAGTTTAATTCCTAAGTATTACAAATGCGGTTAATAGAAATCACCAACTACCTAGAATCCATAGCTCCGTTGGCTTACCAAGAGTCGTATGATAATTCTGGCTTGTTAGTAGGCCATGCTGATATGGAAATAAAAAAAGCCATTATTAGTTTAGATTGTATTGAAGAGGTAGTAGATGAGGCAATCCGTGAAGGGGCAAACCTTATCATTTCTCATCATCCAATAGTTTTTTCTGGTCTAAAGAAATTCAATGGGAGCAGCTATATAGAGCGTGTGGTAATGAAAGCCATCAAGCACGATATTGCCTTATATGCAATTCATACTAATCTTGATAATGTTCGACATGGTGTAAATGCTAAAATAGCAGAACAACTAGGCTTGGACAATACCAAGCTTTTAGCTCCAAAAGATGGCCTGTTAAGCAAGCTGCAAACCTATGTTCCTCATGATAAAGTTGGAGAGCTGCGCGATGCTTTATTTGCTGCAGGTGCTGGGCATATTGGGAACTATTCCGAATGCAGCTTTAACATGGAGGGTTATGGTACCTTTAAAGGAAATGAACATACCATCCCTTATGTTGGAAATAAAAATGAGCTTCACATTGAACCTGAAACCAAATTAGAGTTGGTGTTCCCAAGTAGACTCACTTCTAAAATACTTAAAGCATTGTTCAACAATCATCCCTACGAGGAGGTGGCGTACGACATTATATCTTTAGAAAACACTCACCAAGAGGTCGGTTCTGGTATGATTGGAGATCTTAAAGAAGCGCTTTCTGAGCCTGATTTTATGAACTTGTTAAAATCATCATTACAAACTAAGGTGGTTAGACATACCGCTTTGTTGAATAAACCCATAAAAAAAGTAGCTGTATGTGGGGGTTCAGGCAGTTTTTTGCTTAAAAACGCTATTTCCCAAGGAGCAGATGTCTTTGTAACAGCAGATTACAAGTACCATCAATTTTTCGATGCCGAGGCAAAAATAGTGATTGCTGATGTGGGACACTTTGAAAGTGAGCAGTTTACGATGGACCTGTTATTAGAAAAAATTCAAAAAAAATTTCCTACCTTTGCCGTCTGCCTGACAAAATGCAACACCAATCCGGTGTTTTACAGTATTTAAAGGTTAAAGAAATAGATTTATAAAATGGAAGCAACCGTAGAACAAAAACTTAAAGCATTATTCGAATTACAAACTATTCACACTTCGATTGATAAAATCAGAACCATCCGTGGAGAATTACCTATGGAAGTGGCAGATTTAGAAGATGATGTTGCAGGTTTAGAAACACGTATTTCAAAAATCAAAGATGAAATTAACGAGCTAGAAGAAAACATCAGCAATAAAAAAGCTTTGATGAAACAAGCAGCTCAGTTGATCAAAAAATACGAAGAACAACAAAACAACGTAAAAAACAACCGCGAGTTCGAAGCCATTACTAAAGAAATCGAGATTCAAGGTTTAGAAATTCAGGTAGCTGAGAAAAAAATTAAAGAATATACTTACGAAATCGGAAATAAAACTAAAGTGTTGGAAAATGCTCAAACAGCTTTAGATGAAAGAAAATCTGATTTAGATGTAAAAAAGGCAGAGTTAGATAAAATCACCAAAGAAACTGAGAAAGAAGAAGATGCATTATTAAAGAAAGCATCTAAAGCAGAAAAAGATATTGAAGAGCGTTTATTAATTGCTTACCACAAATTAAGAGGTAACGCAAAAAATGGATTAGCTGTTGTAACTATACAACGCGACTCGTGCGGTGGATGTTTCAATCAAATCCCTCCTCAACGTCAGGTTGATATTCGTCAGCATAAAAAAATTATCGTGTGTGAGCATTGTGGTAGAATACTTGTTGATGATAACTTTGTTCCACAAGAAGCATAATAAAAATTTAATTAACAAAATAGCAAAACGATTCCTATCTTCAAGGAATCGTTTTTTTTATGCCTTTTCGGATTATACTACTCTTCTTTATTTTATTATCGACTTCTTCTCTGAAGGCAGAGTTTGTTTTCAATGATAATTGCATAAAAGCTTACCAAAGTATTATCAGTTTACGATTACAAGAGGGTCAAAATATTCTTAACACGGAGAAGAGAGCAAACCCTAAGAATAGTATACCCATCCTTCTCGAAAATTATATTGATTTTTTTAAAGTACTCACATCAGAAACCAATGAGTCGTTTGAAAAATTTAAAACTGCAAAATCAACAAGAATAGATTTAATTGAAGACGACACTCAACACAATTCGCCTTGGTACTTGTATTCTATTGCCGAACTAAATTTACAAAGTTGCATCAATCGATTTAAATACCAAGAATTTGTAACTGGTGCATATGAATTACAGAAAGCATATAAACTGCTTGAAGAAAATAAAAAGAAATTTCCAAACTTTCTTCCTAATCAGAAAAGCTTTGCCCTACTATATGGCTTGGTAGGTTTAGTTCCTGAGCAATATAAATGGGCATTATCTACAATAGGTTTAAAAGGAAATGTACAAGAGGGTATTGAGATGCTCGAAGAACTTAAGCAAAAAATACCAAACTCTAGTTACTCTTATTTTAGTGCCGAGTGTATTTACTTTTTGAGTTTTATACAGATGACCGTAGAAAACAATCCGAACATCTACGAAACTGTGATTAAAAATACTGCAAACATTCCAAACACAAGCTTACTAAAAACATACATCTGTTCTATTGTTGCATTAAGATCGGGCAAAGGGGATGAAGCCATTGAACTGTTACTAAATCGCCCTAAGTCGAGTGCATACATTAATTTCTATCACCTTGATTATTTATTGGCAAATGCAAAGCTTTGCAGATTTGATAACGATGCGGTGAACTATTTCGAATACTATCTAAAAAATTATACGGGGAATTTTAATATTAAAGATAGCTACCTGAAAATTGCTTGGTATTATTTATTAAAAGGCAGTATCGATAAATACAATGCCTATACTTCTTTGTGTAAAGTTAGAGGTCAAGCTATTTCAGAACGCGATAAAGTTGCACAAATGTTAGCCTCAGAAACTCATGCTCCTGAAATTAATTTACTTAGAGCACGCCTTCTGTTTGATGGTGGATATTATAAAAAAGCACTTGATGCCATTACAGATAAAAAGCTAGAGAATATCCCACTTACTGTTGATAAGGCTGAGTACTTGTGCCGTATGGGATTAATACAAAGAAAACTAAACAACGAGGAACAAGCCATAATCTTCTTCACTGCTTGCATTGCTAAAGGTTCTGAATTAAAATATCAATACGCTGCTAGTTCTGCTTTTAACTTGGGCAATATCTACGAGAAAAGGAAACAATATTCTAAAGCCGCTCATTACTATTCACTTTGCACCAAGATGAAAAATGAAGAATACAAGAACGGCTTCGAAAGCAAAGCGAAAGCTGGACTTAGACGTTGTAATAATTAGTTAATTGTTTTATTCTTTTGCCAATTTCACTATACCGAAATCAGTTTTTAACACATAAATACCAGGACTTAATTCAGCGACATTAATTCGTTGATCAGTAGTAGTTCTTTCTAGTGTTTTATTTCCTAAGATATCATATATCGTAAAAGGGATTTCGTTTGTACCTACACCAGACAGCGTAACCCAATTGCCAGATACTGGATTAGGATAAACCATCAAATTACTTTTCTTAATAGAATTAATTCCAACAGCTGCACCAGTTGTAAATGTTCTTGCAGCAGAATATCCTCCTGGGATACCATTTATTTCTGAGGCTACTCTCCAAAAATGTTTTTTATTTGCTGCTAGTTCTGCGTAAAATGTTGTAGAGGCTATACTATCTACTTCTAATTGTATGGATGCTAAAGTAAAATTCGGATTCGTAGCTATTTGAATTTTATAACTTCCTACTGAAGGCACCGTGTCCCAAGAAAAATCAACAGTATTTGTAGGTAAAATTGCATTTTGACCAGGAAATACTAAACTTGGAGGATTGGTTCCAGTAGTAAATGATCTAGCAACTATTGAAGTTCTATATCCACCACTATTTGTCCATAATCTCCAATAGTATAACACTTCACCTGATAAGAGTGATGGCACTACTAATGATGTTTTTGCTGTTCTAATTAATGTATCTACTGTGCTAAAATTTGCATCTCTAGAAATTTCGAGTTCATAAATTATTGCACCTGGTACAGCATCCCACTTAAAAGTATAATTGGAAGAAATCCCAATTGCTTTGTCGTCTGGTTGAATAATTGTTGCATCTGGGAATTTTGTTGTATCATCTGCAATCCTAGTAACAAACATTTCAATTTTTTGATTCGGATTGTCGTTTGCATCTCTTGGTGATGCCACAATATTATCGACAAAGTCCATTCCCGAAGTTACTTTCCCGTATGCTGTATAATTATTATCTAAGCTAGTAGCTGCATCAACACAAATAAAAAACTGAGAAGTTGCACTATTTGGATCTGTACTTCTTGCTGCTGAAAAAACTCCTCTTTGGTGTGAAATGGGATTAAACTCTGCAGGAATTTCTACTTGCCATGGTTGGCCAAAACCCCAAGTATTGCGAGGGCCACTCTTAGAGTTTGGGTCGCCACCTTGTATTACAAAGCCTGGTATCACTCTATGAAATGCCGAATGATCGTAGAATTGTTCAGCAACTAAACTGTCGAAATTACGAACATGAAGCGGTGCTACCTTTGGATACATTTCCACTACAATATTACCGATAGTATCTCCCGCTCTTACTGCAAGTATGTTGTAAACGGGTTTACCGTTATATACTCCAATTTGAGCGCTAGCTTGCAATGAAGCAAGAAGAACGATTATTGTAAATAGTTTTTTCATAATAATTGTATTAAAAATTATTCTTAAACATCATGCTTTCTACAGGTTTTACTGTTTTGCCATTATATTTTGCATTTCCTTTTGTGTTATACATAGTTTCTATGTGCCCCTCAACAACAAAATATATTAGTTGCCCAATAGGCATTCCTGCATATATACGTACTGGTTGTGTGCTTGATATTTCTAATGTCCATGTATTACAAAAACCAACATCTCCTTTACCCGCCGTTGCGTGAATATCTATACCTAAACGACCTGTGCTCGATTTGCCTTCTAAAAAGGGTACGTGCGCGTGTGTTTCCGTGTATTCTAAAGTTACTCCCAAGTAAAGCGTGTTAGGCTGTAAAACAAAACCCTCTGCTGGAATCTCAAAATGTTCAATCTGATTATGTTTTTTGGCATCTAATACCCTGTCTTTGTACACTGCTAAATATTTTCCCAAGTGCACGTCGTAAGAATTTGTACCTAAACATTCGCGTTTAAAAGGCTCAATAACAATGGTTCCTTTTTCTATTTCTTCTAAAATTCGTTGGTCGGATAAAATCATCGTATGAATAATTACTTTTGACTAAAATAAACAAAAAAATAACATGCCTATCATTTGGTCGAAACAATTAACAAAAGATGGAGAATTGGCTGTTTGGCACATCACCGAAGAGGCTAATACGCTTTACAATAAACTGCAACTTAATAATGCTGAAAAGGCATTTTACGACTCTCTACAATCGAGCAAACGAAATATGCATTGGCTGGGAAGCCGTGTACTTCTTCGTACGTTATTAAACACCACCGAATACATCGATTGTCAATTAGATGGAAATAACAAGCCTTACCTCATTAATTTCCCATACGAAATATCCATCTCTCACTCTAACGACTACGCTGCGGTTATTATATACAAAAACAAAGCGGTTGGCATAGATATAGAAAAAATATCTACTAAAATTGAACGTATCGCCAAACGTTTTTTAAGCGAAATGGAACTGGAATTTATTTCCGAGACACATAAGACTGAGCATATGTATACATGCTGGGGGATAAAAGAAACTTTATTCAAATTATACGGAAAAGGGAATCTTCCTTTTATTGCTGGGATACAATTAAGCCCTTTTGAGTATTCTGAATCCGGAATTGCAAAGGCAAAGATTGTGCTTCCAAATTTCGAACAAGAATACCAAGTAAATTTTATAAAGCTTGGGGAGTATATGTTAACTTGGTGTGTAAGCTAGTTACTTCATTACAACCACACCTAGTTTTTTTTCAAGTATAGAAACTTGACTTTTGGTTTGTTGGTATAATTGAATGAGTTCTGTTTGCATGTTTTCGTCTTGCACCTCTTTAAGTTGATTTTGGATTTCAACCAATACAGACATCATTTTCTTAAGTGATAGATGAGCCATTGCATTATCGACCACTTTTTTAATAATCATTTCTTCTTTTGGGATATGGATATCATATTCTTTCCATTTTTCACTTAACACATATTGTGTACTCAACAATTCTGCTGCTGTACCGCTAATAGATGCGTCTGGATGCTGAGTGAAAAACTTTTCGTCGGGGATAAAGTTAGATTCGATAGCTTTCTTAAACAAATCCAACATAGAAATATAGGGTTCATTAAAGAAGCTTATACTGGTATGTTCTATCTCTGCCAAAATATGTTGTGCTACCGTAGTATCTATTTCGTGCTCAGCATCCACATAATCCCTATTTGCATACTGAATCAAAATTCTGATTATTTCTCTTTCTTGATTTAGGTTATTGTGATCTGTACGTCCTTGTTCTTTTACTATTTCATCTTCTGGAGTATGTAACAATAAGTCTTCTTGATTATTGTCTTTTTTTATTTTCTTAACCTTTATTTTGTTAAGCTCCGACAATAAAATTCTTTCCTCCATTTCCAACAAGGCACTGCACTCTTTTACGAATAAAGAAGCCTTAATCTGATCAGGTATTTTTGCAATACTCTCTAGAATATCTTTTATTAGATCTGCTTTTTTTATCGGATCGTTTTTTACATCCTTTAGTAACAAGTCCGTTTTAAAAACAATAAAATCTTTCTTCGCAGAATCTACATACTCTGTAAATTTAGAACTTCCTACTTCACGCACATAAGAATCGGGGTCGTGACCATCGGGGAACAACACCACTTTTACATTTAGCCCTTCTTCCAATATCATATCGATACCGCGCAAGGATGCTTTTATACCTGCGGGATCTCCATCATAAAGTATCGTGATGTTTTTACTGAAACGTGAAATAGCTTTAATTTGCTCAGTAGTAAGAGATGTTCCAGAAGAAGCTACCACATTTTCTATACCCGACTGATGTAATGAAACCACATCGGTATAGCCCTCAACTAAAAAACAATTGTCTAAATCGCGTATCGATTTTTTAGCAAAGTATAAGCCATATAAAATATTGCTTTTGTGATATATTTCACTTTCAGGAGAGTTAACATATTTCGGACTATTTGCTTCTGTCTTTAATATTCTACCTCCAAAGGCGATTACTCTACCAGACACACTGTGTATAGGAAACATCACTCGATTTCTAAATCGATCGTATACGCTATTCTTTTGTTCGTTGAAAATACTTAATCCCGTTTCCAGTAAAAAAGCTTTTTGAAAACCTTCTTTTTCTGCTCTGTCGGTTAAACTCGACCAATCCTCTAAGCTGTATCCGAGTTCAAATTTCTTAATAATATCTTCTCTAAATCCTCTTTCTTTAAAATAGCTTAAGCCTATGGCTTTGCCCATTTCGTTTTCCCAAAGATTTTCTACAAATACTTTTTTTGCCCAATCGGCCACCAACATTAAGCTCTCTCTTTTATGAGCAGCTTCTTTATCTTCATCGGAGGCATTTTCGTCCTCTACAATTTCTATATTATATTTTTTAGCAAGATAACGTAAAGCTTCAGGGTAACTCAGCTTTTCGTGTTCCATAATAAAGTTCACCGAATTGCCAGCTTTGCCACAACCAAAGCATTTGTATATTCCTTTCGCTGCAGATACATTAAAGGAAGGTGTTTTCTCATTATGAAAAGGGCATAAACCCAACAAGCTTGAGCCACGTTTTTTTAAATTCACAAAATCGCCAACTACCTCCTCTATTTGAGCGGCATCCATTATGCGATCTATACTTTCTTTGTGAATCATTTTGCGATACTATAGCCTGGTTTGAAATTATAATGATGAATATCAAAGGTACATATTTCCTTTTTCTTAAAAGGCACGTCCCATTCTCCATCATAAGAAATATGGGTAGGAACAATTAAATCCTCTGTAACATACGACATTTCTATGTTCATTTTTACATTAAACTCGAAAGGTAAGGAACTGTACCGCATATCAATAAATCTACCTAAAATAGTAAGATTTCTGGCATCAAATATTGTCGTTAATTCTTTTATCATGGTATCTCCCTCTTTCCACCACGAGAGGCCTTCTTTCGTTTTACATTTGAAATAATAAACGGGGATTGAATCTTGGTACGTGGCGTAGTAAAAAATAAATGTATAATACTTGCTCAGTTCCGGACCAAAAATTTCAGTTTTATCACTTATCAATGGAATTCCTTTTACAGGCTTTCCTGGAGTAAAAATCAAAGTCTTTAATTTCAATTTATATCCTTCTTCATCTGACTCGCTTTTTGTATAGTTTTGTTGATGAGTATAATCAGTATTTTTATCATTCATAAAAATATAAGAGAACATTCTTACGGTATACAAATCAAAATCTCCATTTCGTTTAAACACTTTTCCGCTATCTATTTTCAACAAAGCGGTTTGCTTGTAATCTTTTGTTGAGTTATCATGTTTTATTTTACGAATAATTTTTCCTTGGATACGATCATCTTCACTATAGGTTTTTATTAAATTATCAGCTACAAATGAAAACTTACGAAGGTCTTTAAAGGCTTGGTAGAACGCAGTATCGTTCACCATTACTTCCACAAAATCGCTCATGCTTAAGCCACGCTTAGCAGTTATGGTAAGATTAGAATCGATCGTAACTGAGCGAAGAGTATCTGAAAAAAAAGGGCGTTTGGTTTGTGCCAGTAATAATGATGTTTTGAAACAAAAATACAGTATAACAATAACCCTCATATCATTAAAAAAGAGGAAACACTCAATTTTTTATTATGAAATAAACAATGACTGTGAGTGCGGCTAGAATAACAAAAAAAACCTTATGAGTAGTTGTTATTACTTTAATATTTTCTCTCGTGATTAACCATATTGCAAACACAAATAATATTAGACTATATGCGAACAAAAGTACAAATTGAAATGCTTTGGTAATAGCAAGCCCTTCTACTTCAAAAATTTGTATAGAACCAGATGCAAACAATACTATTGCAGAAAAAATTCCTAATATTTCGATTGACCTCTTATCAGAATTCTCTAATTCGTCTCTCATTCTTCTGATCGCCTTTCTATCGTTATTTATAGTTTTAAAAACTTCAGTTGTAGTTGTTAACTGATCTATTTTTCTAGACAATTCTTTTATATCAGTATAAAGTATATGAAAATCTGTAGGCAATAGGAACGAACTAAAAACAAATACGTCAACATCATTTTGCTCAATATTGATTTTATTTAAACACTCCTCATATGGTAATTGGAAGGTTAAAAAGTTATTTTCTTTACACCACTGATAACTCCTATATAGCTCTTTTTTGTATTTTTTAAGTTTTACTAAATATTCTTGAAGTTTATCGAGATTAACTTTATCAATCTTTTCATACTCTTCAACATTAAGCATCTCCTCTATCTTTTTAATTAAATATTGACATACTTTAATATACGGGAAATAGTTTTGAATATTGTAATTTGCTTGAAAAAGTAAAATCTCATCGAACAGTAGAAATATCTCACTTTCTTGAATATTCAAGTCTATGCTTAACGATAAAACATTATTTAAAAAATACTGTTTATCTATAATTATTGCATATTTATTAAAGTTGCTTTCTGATTTATATTCACTATCAATTTTATTTATGAATTCTTTAGAAATATTTTTAACTTGGTATAGATTTTCATTGTCATCTTTATAATGTTTTAAGCACAGATGAAAATCTCTGTACCCCGCTACTTCATCATTAAGAAACTCCCACGTTTTTTTCTTCCTTTTTACTGAATTTAAATCATGTGATTTATCATAGTGCTGCAGTGTATATGCTTCTAATTTCTCAAAAAACTCTATATTATTTGACTCTAAATCTAGTTCTATGTTTTTAAAATCAAAAGAATACAAGTAACTTTTTTCAGTGCTTTCGTTCTGACGATATATAATTTTTCTAATCAAAAAGCTACACTTGTCTATTAGCACTCTAGAAATAATATCACTAAATTTCAAGTCATACAATCTTTGTTTAAGTATGATTAATTCAGAAATAAGATTTTCATTTAACGAGTAGTTTAAATCGCACATCGAAATTGACACATTCAGATAAAACAGATTGTTAGACTTTTTTATATAAACGTTTCCCGTATTACTAGAAATGAAACCAAGTTTTGATTCTTTTAATACATTAAACAATGATTTTTTATTAGAATAATCATATTTATTTTCTACAGCCTGCAATAAATATCTGTATGCACTACAAAGATAAACAACTGCCTCTTTAAGCGTTGAATTAAATAATTGCTGCCTTCTCAGTTGTTCTTCATCAATTCCTTCACTTAAGTTTGTTTGAAGATTAGATATATGTACGGATATTTTCTCGATAGACTCTATAAACTTATTTACGTCATTTACATATTCTCCAGAAAGTACTGAAAGGTTTATTAAGTGGTATAGATTGTTTAATTTTAATTTTATGTTAATTAATGATGCTTCCTTCTCTTCATCAGTAGAAGAATTAAATAAATTTAAATCATCAACTGGAAAACCTTGATTAGATACTAGTAATTCATAAAACTCATCGATTTTAGCCATAGATGAATTATAGTAAGATATACTTATATTCTGATTTGATTAACTCAGGAAGAATTCTTTCGCTAAATTTGCCATCACTTTGAGCTTTGTCAAATGTAAATTTCCAAGAGTACCATTGATGACTTAACTCCACTAAATCCATTGCACTCAGGTTAATCAATTCGTTATTACGCCCAAAAAGTACATCTATTGCTTCATCAATTTCACTTTTGATATCACCATCTAACTCTGAAAAACTTTTGTGTAAAATATCAAGATATGGGCCTTTAATTTTAGTTGCCTTGACATCTATCTCGAATCTTTCGAGTTCATTTATATAATCATAAATATCACTTTCAACATGACCAAATGGCATGGCATAAAAATTATTAAAAACAGATAATAATTGATTTGAGTCTGATTTTATAGCAGAAGTGAAGAAGTGAAGTTTAAAAACCTTCAGTTTACTAAAATCATTATCACTATTAAAATCAACATCTCTTTCTACGCCATTAAATGATTTATACCAATCAATTAATTTAAATACGACATACTCAAATGCCAATATTTTTCTTACTAAAATTGGATTTTTCATGACTAAATTTAAACATTTTCAACTAAAACAACAATAAAACTAAATATTGTTACAAACAACTTGCTCAATTAGGGAAAACAGGAACCATAATGTATTATTCCTAATTGTACTACATCGTTTTTAGTTCCGCAACCAACTCTGTTAATGCTTTTTTAGCATCTCCAAAATACATTGAGGTTTTCGGATCGTAGAATAGCAAGTTATCGATACCTGCATAACCCGCACTCATAGAACGTTTATTTACGATAATATGTTTTGCTTTGTCAACTTCTAATATTGGCATACCATAAATTGGAGAAGAAGGGTCTGATTTTGCTGCCGGGTTAACTACGTCGTTTGCTCCTACTACAAGTACTACGTCTGTTTGTTCGAATTCTGAATTGATTTCTTCCATCTCTACTAATTTCCCATAATCAACATTCGACTCTGCAAGTAACACGTTCATGTGGCCAGGCATACGACCAGCAACTGGGTGTATGGCATACTTCACTTCAACACCACGTTCTTCTAACAACATTTCTAATTCGTGAATAACGTGTTGCGCTTGGGCTACTGCTAATCCATAGCCAGGTACAATCACTACCTTTTTAGAGTAGTTCATTAATACGGCTAAGTCTGTACACGAAACATCTTTAATAGAGCCTTTCACATCGGTTGCATCACCAGTTGCGGCAGTAGAACCGAAGGCTCCAAAAATAACACTGAACAGAGATCTGTTCATGGCATTGCACATCACAATGGTTAATAATGTACCCGCCGAACCTACTAAAATACCACCCGTTAACATTACCTTATTGTCGTATAAGAAACCACCGAATGCTGCAGCTAAACCAGTGAATGAGTTTAATAATGAAATCACTACTGGCATGTCTGCACCACCAATTGGAATAACGAATAGAACTCCATAAATTAATGATACTGCAAACAATACATATAAAATAGTTAAGCTATCAACACCAGATGCTACCATCCAAATTCCGAAAACAGCTAAACCTATTAATAGTATGGTATTGATAATATTGTATTGTGGCAAACGAATAGGTTTGCTCATCGCGCCATTTAATTTTAAGTAGGCAATAATACTTCCTGAAAAAGATACACTACCGATAATTAATCCTGCAACTATAAATGACAAAGGTCCAACCTGACCAATGTTGTGTTCGTATTCTGTTAATCCGATTAACGCAGCACAAGCTCCACCCATACCATTGAACATAGAAACAAGCTCTGGCATTTTAGTCATTTGTACTTTTTTCGCAGTTAACCAACCGATAACGGTACCGATAGCAATACCACCAAAAATCAATGCCATTTTTATTCCTTCACGAGAGGTTAGTACTTGACCATCGTGACCCACTTTATTGTATAAAAAGATAGTGGCCAATATGGCAACTACCATTCCAAATGCTGCAATTAAATTTCCTTTACGTGCAGACTTTGGATTACCCATCATCTTTAATCCTAAAATAAAAGTGACCGATCCGATCAAATATGATATTTCTAATAATCCTAAACCGTTGTTCATACTATATTATATTTAAATTCTAAATAATAATTTCTAAATTCTAAAAAAATAAAATTCTAAATTCTAACCCAATGGCGATCGGGACTATCGAGATTAAATTTTAAGTTTTACTTTTGTTAATGCTATTTTTATATATTGCTCCAAAAATATTTCTCAATTCAGTTGTCTCTTCAATTAACTTAATTCTACACTCCTCTAATCCTTCTTTTTCAATATCAACTAATCTCAACCACAATACTGTTTCTTTAACTTCCTTTTTGCAAATTCTAATCCTCATTAAAAAGTCCTTTTCACCTAGCTTTTCGTTGGCTTCAATATAATTTGCTGCTACCGACCCTGATGAACGGATTACTTGCTTTATATCTTCTTTATTCCAAATACTTTTATCTAAATTCATTACAAAATCCCTGACATTCTTTGCAAACAAAAATGTTCTTTCCTCCAAATTATATACCCTCTCCACATTATCCACCTCAAAATATATTTTTTAAATACTCAAACACTCCTAATTCACTTTAGAATTTAGGATTTAGAATTTTACTGTCTCTTATTTCTTTTTAAACATTTCCAACATACGGTCGGTAACCACGAAACCACCCACCACGTTGAGTGTTCCAAGAATTACGGCTAAGAAGCCTAAGATTAATCCGAGTGTATTACTTGGGTCGGTATCGAGCATAACGATAATTGCTCCAACGATTACCACCCCGTGAATAGCGTTTGCTCCAGACATTAGTGGTGTATGCAAAACAGAAGGTACTCCACCTATTACTTCAACTCCAACAAATACGGATAGAATGATGAAGTAAATAATTTCTCTGTTTGCCAATATAAAATCGAAAAATTGATCCATGATAATTATTTTATTTCTAATGATTAATTATTAAGTACACTTGGGTGTACTGCTTTACCTTGATGTACAATTAAAGATCCTTTAGTAATCTCTTCTTCCATTTCCCATTTAAATGCATCCTTATCAGAAAGGTGCACTAAAAAAGTTTGAATATTTTTAGCATAAAGATCCGAAGCATTCATAGGAAGTAAACTTGGGATATTACTTTCGCCAATAATAGTAACACCATGTTTTACTACCGTTTTATTTACTTCGCTACCTACCACATTTCCTCCTGATTCTACTGCCATATCTAATATAACCGATCCAAAGCGCATGCTTTGCACCATCTCCTCAGTAACTAATACTGGAGCTTTTCTTCCAGGTATTAAAGCTGTGGTAATTACAATGTCGGCTTCTTTCACATGTTTAGCTACTAACTCTTGTTGTTTTTTCAAAAATTCGTCGGACACTCCTTTTACATAACCACCTTCCATCTTCACACTATCATCACCCTTCATCTCAATAAATTTACCACCAAGAGATTCTACTTGTTCTTTTGTTTCAGGTCTGATGTCTGATACTTCCACTACTGCGCCTAAGCGTTTTGCAGTAGCAATAGCTTGTAAGCCGGCAACACCTGCACCAAAAATTACCACTTTAGAAGGGCGGATGGTTCCAGCTGCGGTAGTCATCATTGGTAGTATTTTACCAATTTCATTTGCAGCCATTAACACCGATTTATATCCAGCAAGGTTAGCCTGAGAACTCAATGCATCCATTTTTTGTGCACGAGAAATACGAGGTACAGCATCCATAGAAAATGCAGTAATACCTGCATTTACACAGGCATCTACTAATGCTTTATTAGTTGCTGCAAACATAAACGAAATCAATACTGCCTCTTTTTTCATCCATCCAATTTCCTCTGCACTTGGAGCATTCACTTTCAAAATAACATCAGCATCAGTATAAATTTTGCGTGCATCACTTACTATGCTCGCTCCGGCTGCGGTGTAGTCGGTATCGCCAAAGAATGAATTCATCCCTGCCGATTGTTCTACACAAACTTCATAACCAGATTGTACTAATTGCTTTACTACAGTGGGTGTTAAAGCAACGCGATTTTCGCGCTCCTTTGTTTCTTTTGGTACACAGATCTTCAAGACTTTATAGTTTATTAATTTTTGATAAAAATAATATATTGATTGTATTTAAAGGCATATAAATTTAAAATTCCATCAAGTAAGCTTTAATAAATTCATCAAGCTCACCATCAAGTACACCTTGAGCATTAGAAGTTTCTACGTTGGTACGCAAATCTTTTACTAATTTATAAGGATGTAACACATAGTTTCTGATTTGTGAACCCCACTCAATTTTCTTCTTAGTGCTCTCCACTGCCTGTTTAGCCTCATTTTTCTTACGTAATTCGAGCTCATAGAGCTGCGACTTCAACATCTTTAAGGCCTTTTCTTTATTTTGATTCTGTGATCTTTCTTGCTGACACTCAATGATAATGCCTGTTGGCGCGTGCTTCAAGCGTACGGCGGTTTCTACCTTATTTACATTTTGCCCGCCTTTACCCCCAGCTCTAAAAGTATCCCATGAAACATCTGCTAAATTGATCTCAATTTGAATAGAGTCGTCTACCAATGGGTAAACATAAACCGAGGCAAAAGAAGTATGCCTGCGTGCATTGGCATCAAACGGTGAGATTCTTACTAAACGGTGCACTCCATTTTCTCCTTTTAGGTATCCATAGGTAAATTCCCCTTCGAACTCTAGGGTACACGACTTAATTCCAGCACCTTCACCAGCTTGATAATCAATCTCTCTAACCACATAACCATGCTTTTCTCCCCACATAATGTACATACGCATTAACATGGCTGCCCAATCGCAACTCTCCGTTCCTCCTGCACCTGCATTGATGGTAAGTACTGCATTCAACTGGTCTTCTTCCCCACTCAACATGTTTTTAAACTCTAACTCGTCGAGGGCTTGTAATACCACTTTCATTTGAGCCAACATTTCAGGCTCAGAAACATCTCCGTCTTTGTAAAAATCAAACAGTACAATAGTATCCTCCACAATCGCCTTCACTTGCGCATAAGCTTCGGTCCATACTTTTTTCTGTTTTATAGAATGCATGAGCTTTTCAGCCTCTTTGGGCTCGTCCCAAAATCCTGGTTCTGTAGTTTTGGCCTGCTCCTCTTCAATCTGCTTTAATCGATTGTCGATGTCAAAGATGCCTCCTCAGGGAATCTAATCGTTCCCTTAAATCTTTTATTTGATCGGTAGTCATGAGGGCAAAGTTAATAGAATTGTGGAAAGGAGAAAATATAGAAGGATTGATGTGGTTTTTATCACTTCAGAAAAAATGCATCTTCGAAATGAGTAATCTCCGTTTCTTTGTTTTGCTTTTTAACAATCGAGATAATATCAAAGCGTACCTGCCCTTGTACATTATTAATACTGATATAAGCTCTCGCCACTCTTTTCATATTATTACGTTTTTCGCGGTTCACAGCGATTTCAGGATTCCCGAATCGAGATTGGTGCCTAGTCTTCACTTCAACAAAAACAATCTGCTTCTTCTCCTCCGCGATAATGTCGACTTCAGCGTTTCCTATCCGAAAATTAGTCTTCAAAATCTTGTATCCCTTCCTCTGCAAATAGTCTTTTGCCAAACTCTCCCCTTTGACCCCGAAATCATTGTGCTCCGCCATTCTCAGTATATGATGCCATAAAAGTCGTACCTTTGCATTATTAATACAACCGCATAAATGCTGGTTTATTTATCAACCTGCATTTATGCAACATTACTATTGTTATGCCTGAAGTAATTTATCAAGATTGGGGTTTAATCGATTACAAAAAAGCTTGGGATCGTCAAGAACAATACTTTAACGAAACACTAAGAATAAAATCCGAGAATAGAATAAACAACACTACTACTCCTACAGAAAATTATTTGATTTTCTGCGAACACCCTCATGTATATACTTTAGGAAAAAGTGGTAAACAAGAGAATCTATTGTTAGATGATGAAGGCCTGAACAAAGTATCCGCCACCTATTACAAAATTAATAGGGGCGGTGATATCACTTACCATGGCCCTGGACAAATTGTAGGCTACCCCATTCTGGATCTTGATTATTTCTTTACCGACATACATAAATACCTTCGATTTCTTGAGGATGCCATCATCAATACCTTAAAAAAATATGGAATAGAATCTGGAAGAATTCCAGGATTAACAGGAGTATGGTTAGATATCGACGATATGAGCAAAGCCAGAAAAATATGTGCCATGGGAGTAAGGTGCAGCCGTTGGGTTACCATGCATGGTTTTGCCTTTAACGTAAATACAGATTTGGATTATTTTAAGAACATTATCCCATGTGGCATCGATGATAAAGATGTGACTTCAATGGAAAAAGAATTGGGCAGAAAAGTAGATTTTGAAGAAGTAAAATCGATTTTAAAAAATGAAATTGCTATCTTGTTTGAAATGAAATTCGTTCGAAATGAAAAAGAACTCCTTTAAAAGAATTTTATACATTTTTCTATTAATACTTGTAATAGCAAATGTAGCAGTATGGGTAAGCGATACCACCTATATATACAAAGCATTAATCTACCAACAACCCAACATAGACGATCTGGAAATATTCCCCTATACCACCATTGAAAACAATGGAGAAAAACAAACATGGAACATTTCTAAAACTAAAAACTCAGTGAAGCTTAGCGACAGCTTAAGAAATGTATTAGAGAAATATGAATCGGTTGCTTTTTTAGTAATCAAAAATGATTCAATTCAATATGAGGAATATTGGGATGGTTATAGTGAACAATCATTTTCGAATTCCTTTTCTGTTGCTAAAAGTATAATTGGTATTCTCGTAGGTATTGCTATTGATGAAGGTAAAATTACCAGTGAAAACGATCCCGTAGGAAAATATGTTCCCCAGTTTAATGAAGGAGATTTAAAAAAAATAAAAATAATTGATGTGCTGAAAATGGCCTCAGGATTAAATTTTAAAGAATCGTATTCTACTCCTTTTAATCAAACTACTGATGCATACTATGGGAAAGACCTGAGAAAATTAATCTATTCACTAAAATTAGAAACAGAACCAGGTACAGAATTTTATTATAGAAGTGGAGATACTCAGTTACTAGAATTTGTATTAAAAGCGGCCACAGGAAAATCTGTTTCAGAATACGCATCCGAAAAATTATGGTCGAAAATTGGTGCAGAAAAACCAGCACATTGGAGTTTAGACAAAGAAGGTGGTGATGAAAAAGCTTATTGCTGCTTCTATTCTAATGCAAGAGATTTTGCCAGAATTGGTAAACTCTATTTACAAAACGGACGATGGGACTCTACCCAAGTTGTCTCTGAGGCATGGGTGAAAAAATCTATCACTCCTCATCGTTTGCCTGAGAATGGAATACCTACCGACCAATACGGATTACAGTGGTGGGTATACGGCGATATCTTTTATTGTAGAGGTATTCTTGGCCAATATATAATTGTTGATCCCAAAAACAATATGATTATTGTTCGCTTAGGGCATAAAAGAGATAAAGATAAAAACAACAATCACCCTCTCGACTTTTTAACCTACGTATCTGAATGTAAAAAACTATTTTAATTTATTTTTTAGTATTCTTTTTTACTAAACTACTTACCGTATTTACCATATAATAAATTATGAATCTAAATTATTAGGTTTCATACGATAGTCGTAATGATTGGTATAAATAGTAATACTTTTGAAAATAAATTTATAGTTATGAAAAAAAGTTTTACAAAAATCTTATTTGTTTTTACATTAATTATTGGTGCAGCATTTATATCATCATGTGACGACGAAAATGAAATAGAAATCGGTATTCCTCAAACACAAATACAAATATTTTCAATTGATGGAGCAAATAAACTCACAGTAGATACGTCTTCTATCGTTGCTTCTAATTTAGATAGTGTATTAGCAAGTAAAGGTGCAACACGCGACGATATTTCGGGAATTCAACTTGATTCTGTTAAGCTGTATGTATGCGATTCGAATGGGGTAATTATTAGCACAGAAAACTTTAGTTCGGTTAAAGAACTAACCATTCGAGTAGGAAAAACTACAGTTGGCAATTCACTTGTAGTTGTTGCTAGTGCAGATAGTGCAACCATGTCGGCCATACATAATTCAAATCCCATAAAACTTCCATTACCTGTGGGTGGTTTCGATTTCCTACCTTATGTATCACAGCCCGAATTTATAGTGAATATGCAGGGTCGATTAAATCAAGTCCTAACTAATACATTTTATATAAAGGCTGAAATTAGTTTGCTAGTAAAAGCTAAAATCTAAGCTTAGTAATTCATTTAATAAAAAAGGCCCTTTCGCGTATACGAGAGGGCCTTTAAAATTTATGTTTTATGTATTATAATCTATTGTTTTCTTTATTCAACAACATCTTCTTAATCATAAAGACAACATAATTTCTGTCTTTATTAATTGCCGACATTAATTTATTGATTAACTCCTCTTCTTTTCCCGGTGTATACGCTAATTCTTCATCAGTAAGTGATCTATACTTTCTTTTGATTTTAATCTTTAGTTTGTCCCAATCGTTATTAATTTGAATCTCTGCCATTTTAGTTCATTTTTTACTGATGCAAAAGTATAAAATTTTATGAATTATTGCTTAATGGGATATGTATTGCTACTAATGTGCCATTACCAATGCTTGAATCCCATTCTACAGTACCTTTTAAGAACTCCACTCTAGTAATAATGTTTTTTAAGCCTATCCCGCTAAAATTTTCCTTATTACTGGTATCAAAACCTTTCCCATTATCTTCAATGGTAACCGTGATTTCCTTTTCATCAACATTAATCTGAATGTCTAATTGGTTAGCTCCAGAATGTTTAATCACATTATTTACGGATTCTTGAATTACTCTATACAATACCGTCTCTACATTAGAATCTAATCTATCTTTAAGCCCATAGCTTTCTAAGCTAACTTTTAATACACTATCGTCTATTTTACTTATAAAATCCCTAACTGCAGATGCTAAACCCGAACGCAATAAAACATTAGGCATCATATTATGTGAAATTGCTCTCACTTCTTTACATGACTCATCTACTAAATTGATTGTCTTATCGTATAGTAATTTCTTATCGTTTTGTTTAAAATCAATATCAGAACTTATGCTCGATAGATTCATTCTTACTGCCGAAAACATTTGACCTATACCATCATGTAAATCGCTTGCTATTCTTTTTCTTTCTCTCTCCTCTGCCTCAATAATTCCCTTGGTTGCTATGTCTTGTTGTTTTAATATTTCTTTTTGTAAACGCACCGACTGTTTAAATTTCATGTTATTTACAAAAAGGTAAGCGATTAGTACACTCAATACTAATAAACCTAAAGCTATCCATAAATACGTATTTCTTTTAGATAGTTCATACGCTTGTATTTTCAATAGATTTTCCTTTTTCTCTGTTTCGTATTGAATATTTAACTCATTGAGCTTTGCTTCGGTATCTCTATTGTACACACTGTCTTCTATTTTCTTTCCTTCTTTTAAATAATAAATAGCTTTATCATATTTGTTTTGTTTCTCATACAAATCAGCAAGAAGTTTATTGCATTCATTTAGATATTCTTTTGTGTTATTTTTTTTAAACAGCGCTAATGCCGCTTTATAATTATCTTCAGCTGCTTTATAGTTTCTTTGTTCGGTCTGGCATATTCCCATGTTTTTATAACATGAAGCAATTCCTAATTCGTCGCCTAATTCTTTTCTTATGCCTAAAGATCTTTCATAGTACTCCATTGCTTTATCGTGAATACTTTTCTCATAATAAATCTGACCTATACTATTGTATATTATTGCTAAGTCTGTTCGTTTATTTTGTTTCTCCAATATAGCTGCCGATTGTAATGCATGATTTAAAGCCAAATCAAATTGCTTTACCAATATATAGTACTCGGTATAACTAGAATGCCCGGTAGCAAGTAATGATTTTATTTGTTTTGATTTCGCTATTTGAAAACTTTCATCTAGGTATTTTTTTGCAATTTTTAGCTTGTTTGAATTTAAATAGAGATTCGCCAAATTTCCTTTTACTAAAGCCATCATCACAGAGTCGTTTTTGCTTTCGTAAATTCTCAATGCCCTCATCATATACTCAGCAGACTCTTTGAATTTTCCTTGTTGTTTATAAATGATGGAAATATTTGAGAGGGAACCTGCTGCTTTTAAATCGAGTCCTAATTGCATCCTCAAGGCATATGCCTTTTTATGGTAGGCTAATGCTTCAGTTAACTTATTCACCCTAGTATAACAATTACCCAAATCGGAGTATGCTAATGCTATCGCCTTTTGATTATTTAATTTTTGTGCGATTGATAAAGCCTCTTTACCATATAATAAAGCTTTTTCAAAATCCACAAAACCAAAATTATAGCACAAATCTCCATAAGCTATTAGCTTGATAGAGTCGGTGGTGTTTGATTTTACTAGCGTTTCTAAGCTATCAAGAAGCTTTTTGTCTTGTGCATTACTATTAATACTAAATAATATTAATAGAGATAAGAATAGTTTTATAGACTTCATTAGTTGTAGAGCGAATCTAAAAATACTAATCTTTTAATAAAATATAAGTGGTATATCTTAAAAATGAATTAAATAGAGGTATTGATATTTAATTTGAAGCCCACACTATGGAAATTTACAATCTCAATTCTGGAATCTTTAGCAAGGTATTTCCGCAATCTAGAAATAAAAACATCCATGCTTCTTCCTGCGAAGTAATCATCAGTACCCCACACTACCTTTAATATTTCCTCACGCTTAACAACATTTCCCATGTTTTCACATAGGAGTTCCAATAATTTTGCCTCTCGTAATGTTAAGTTCTTAAACTCATCTAAATAGGTGAGCGTTTGATTCTCTACATCGAATGTATACTCAGCTATATTGTAAATTCTATTTTTAACGCTCGTTGCAGGCTGAGTTCTTTTGATAAACACTTTGCATCTCAATACTAACTCTTCAATACTAAAAGGTTTTGTTATGTAATCATCTGCTCCTATTGTAAACCCTTGAATTTTATCTTCTTTTAATCCTTTTGCGGTTAAAAATATCAATGGTATGTTCTCGTTCTTCTTGCGAATTTGAGTAGCTAAATCGAAGCCATCCATTTTAGGCAACATTACATCCAATAAACACAAGTCGAAATTTATTTTTTGAAATGTTTTCAAGCCTTCCTTACCATCTGAACAACAAAAAACCTCAAAACCGTGCTCTTCTAAGTTGTCTTTTATCACAAAACTTAAATTCTCATCATCTTCTACTAAAAGTATTTTGGCCTTAGTCATGATATACTGGAATTATAATAATAAATGTAGTGCCTTTACCCAATTCGCTTTTCACCTGAACTGTACCCTTATGTAATTTTGCAATTAGCTTAACATAATTCAACCCAATACCAAAACCTTTTACATTGTGCACATTTCCTGTTGGTACTCGATAAAATTTTTCGAAAATTTTGTCTAAATGTTTTTTATCAATCCCTATTCCATTATCCTCAAATAATATCTCCAAGTTGTTTTTTATATTCCGTGTCGAAATACTGACCTTCAAATTATCATCACTATATTTTATTGCATTCTCTATAAGATTGCTGAATAAATTTGATAAATAAAATTTATCGCCATACACAACATCGTTCTCTGCTTTAAAATTGTAGTGAATATCGCAGCTTTTTATTGTTTGTTCTTTATAAGTAGCGCAAACATCTTCTATTAAATGGTGTAGATTTATTTGCTCTTTGTTTAATTTGATAATTCGTTCCGAATCGGCAATAGACAATACCCTATCAATTTGTTGCTTTAGCCTATTGCTCTCCTCTATAATAATATTGGCATATTTTAGCAAACGTTGTGGTTGATCCACAATGTTTGGATTTCTTATGGTTTCGGCAGATGCACTAATAACCGAAACAGGAGTTTTTATTTCATGAGTCATGTTATTAATAAAATCTGTTTGTATTTCTGATAGTCTTTTTTGTTTAAGTATAACGAATAAACTGTAAGCAAAAAATATTAATACTATAAGTAATACAAAGCTAGAAAACAACCACAAAGTCATTCCAGTAGCAATGTCAAATCGTTGGTGAGGAAAATAAACTGTGAAATAATAATTATCTCTTTTTAATACCGGCAGAGTTCTTGGGATATTTTCTTTCGAGAAAAAATTCTCACCTTCTATATATCCACCATAAATTAATTGCTCATTCGCACAATCAAAAATTCTATATTCGAAGCTCTGATGAATGTTTAGTTTTTCAAATTCTGTTTTAAGGTAATACTCTAACACATCAGCATTAATTTGATCGTTAACCATTACAGCATAATAGTTGCTGCTCAATTTTACAATCGGATTGGTTGGTAGATTAGTGGCATTGTTGAATAATAGAACTCCCTTTAACGATTGATTAAGAGCTATATATAACGATTTGTTAAATTCCTTTTCCGACTTATCAAAAGCTTGCTTAAACCAAAATACTTGTGTAACAATAATTCCTACTATAGAAACTATTGCCAAAACCACGAATATTTTAATTGTTCTGTTTTTCATAAAATCAAATCTAAGTTAATATTAGCTTAATAGAAAAGATTTGAGCACTTTAACATATCATTAACATTTAAAATCAATAGCATTTCATACTAATATTTTAGCAATAAAGCTTATTTATAAAAAAAATTTGGTGTTATAGGTAATTGTTATACTTTTATTAATCAATTAAAATAAAAATCTATGAATAAAAACTTAAAAATTGGAATTATTGCAATTGCATGTTCATTTGGTTTAATGGCATGTGAAAAAGACGAAGAAAATGCTAACGGAACAGTAACCAATGGCGTTGCTTACATCAAAGGTAGAGCATTGGTAAATTCTGACCTTTCTAACGATACCAGTGAAAATGGATCGTTCATGATTACTTATGAAAAAGTACCACAAGGAACTACACTGTTTGCAAGATTCGACTCTAGGGATTTGGTGTTAAATCCAAATAACAGCATCACTTATGAGATCATTACTTTAAGCACTAAAGTTGATGCAAATGGAGAGTATTCATTCTCGGTACCGGCAAATTCTAAACAGTTCTCAGTTACAATTACTCCAGAAGATTATTTTTCGACGATTAAATTAACTGACTCAACAAGCAAAGCAAATGTAAGATGTTTCTACCCAGGTGGAAATGCATTTCCAAATTCAGTATTTAATGGAATCACTAGATACTTAGACGTTACATACAATTACAATTTATAATAGTATAATGAAGAAACTATTATTAATCATTTGTATTGCCTCAATAGGAATTGGAGCATACGCACAAGGTTCTACCGTGAATCTTGTTTCGAAAAAAGGAATAAAGATATTGCCTGAAAAAGGAGAGTTTTCTGTAGGTATTTCTGCAGAGCCAATTTTAAACTTCGCAGGTGATGTAATGGCTGGTGCATCAGGTAATCAAGCTTTCACTTTTGCAAATAACTTATATTTAAGACCAGCAATTTTTGGTAAATATATGTTAACTGATCAATCGGCTGTTAGAGCAAGATTTCAGTTCGACATGACCAATAATTCTGCTGTAAATGTTGTTGCAAAAAGCTCTACTAGTCCGGATATTAATAATCCTCAATTTGTTGACGATATCACTAATGTTAGAACCTCAAACATTTTGCTTGGATTAGGTTACGAGAAAAGAAGAGGTAATTCTAGGATACAAGGAGTATATGGAGCGGAAGCAGTTATAGGTTATAGTAATATTATTGTAAACTATGATTATGGAAACGACATAGACCAAAACTTCAATGCTCCTGCAATCGCCAACCCAGGTAACTACGATGGATTTATGAGAAGACTAACTGAAGATAAACCTGGTAGAAATTTCATGGGTGGTGTAAGAGGTTTTATAGGTATTGAATTCTTCTTAGCTCCAAAAATTTCATTGGGTGGAGAATTTGGATACTCAATACTTGCTAACCATTCTCAGAACAGAACTCAAGTTAGAGAATACTGGGATTCTGGTTCTTCATCGGTAAAAGAAGTTACCATAAAATCAACAAATGCAGGTACTAGAGGAGTTACAGCGGGTATCGACAATTTAAACGCTGCATTTAATATGTTCTTTTACTTTTAATCAAAAATATGTCATAATTAAAAACCAGCTAAATTAGCTGGTTTTTTTGTTTTATATTAGATTAACCTATAAAACAAAAGCTTATGAAAATAAAACAACTACTGCTCGTTCTTATAATACTTTTTAGTACTAGCTATGCTGCTATTGCTAAAGATAAAAAACTTACCCAAAGCAAGGCAAACTCATCAACTAGTATTAAAACATCGTTAGTAAAATACGTGGGTATTGATTCTGCGATTTGTGGTGGAAAAATATACAATCCCAATTCTGAGACAATATTAAGTGCTGGCGTTTGTTGGAGCACAAACCCAAACCCTACAACAAGTGATTCAAAAGCCGAGAGAAGTGTTCCTAGCGACTCCTTTGTATGTATATTAAATACACTAATGCCGAAACAAGCTTATTATGTTAAAGCTTTTGTAGTTACAAATAGTGGCACCTACTATGGACCCCAAAGAACTTTTGCCACCGACCCAATAAAACTAGGCGCATTTGTAAAAGGAGGTCAGCTGGTATATGTATTGCAACCCGGAGATCCTGGTTATGTACCGAATGAATTTCACGGATTAGTTGGCTTATTTTTCAATAATTTAAATGACAGGTTAACTTGGTCGAACGGGATTGATACATTTATAAACGCAACGGATACCGCATTATTTACCGGGCAAATAAATACTCAAAAAATCGTTAGTGTTTTGGGTGAAGGTTCTTATGCCGCAAAGTTCTGTTACGATTTAGTTGCTAATGGTTATTCCGACTGGTATTTGCCTTCAAAACTTGAAGCAAGAGTAGCTTCCAAAACATTTAAAAGTACTATAGCGTGGACATCAACGGAAGTTTCTAAAGCAAACGCACTACAGTTACAAGGTATAAGGTATAAAGAAAGCCCAAAGAACACTAAATTGTTTTTTTGTGCTATTAGAAAATTTTAAGCTAAGCAATAAGTATGAAAAAATATATATACATGTTTGTATTTGCATGCAGTATTGCAAGTACGTTAATTAATACAAATATATTTGCTGCCAACTGTGAACCACCAAGTTCTTCAATAGATTTAGACATTAATAATGTTCGTGCTAAATTACTTAATGGAGGCGATATGTTTTGGGATATATTTGGCAACACAAGTCCAGCTTACGAAATTCCAAAAAATTCTGGCAGACACGCTAACTTTACCTCTTCTCTTTGGCTTAGTGGTACTGATGCTGGTAATAATTTACATACTGCCGGACAAACTTATCGTCAGAGAGGTTTAGATTTTTGGCCAGGCCCATTAAATTCTATGGGTGAAATAGAAGCTATTGATTGTAATGATTGGGATGAAATATTTAGTGTATACGGCACTGAAATAAACAATGCAAAAACTGGTAAAAGTATTGCATATAACATTAGTCGTTGGCCAAGTGAAAAAGCTCCATTTTATGATAATAATTCAGATGGAATTTATGATCCTTCATTAGGTGACTATCCCGTAATTGATATTAACCACTCATCCGTAGTTCCTGGTCAATTAGCTTATTGGGTTTTTAACGATAAAGGTAACATACATACCGCGTATCCTGGCAGTAACCCTTTTGGAGTAGAAATTCAAGCTTTTGCTTATGCCTTTACTTCAAGTACTTCAGATGCAATCGACAACACAACTATGTTCAAGTATAAGATTACTAATAAATCGAATACTCCTTACGCAACATTCAGGGTTGGGATTTTTAACGATTTCGACTTAGGAAATGCTAATGACGATTATGTAGGTTGCGACTTATCAACTAATAGTAATGGTAAAAAAAGGAATTTGTTTTTCGTTTATAATTCAGATAATGATGATGAAGATGGATCGTCAAGAGGATATGGTATTGCACCACCTGCATTTGGAATAACATTCTTAAATCCCGGAAAAAGTTCAATCGGAGCTATACTTGAAATGGAGAGCCATCTGTTTTTTACAAACCAAAGTGTTGTGGGCTTAAATGCCGACCCTCGAGATGCTTCTGAACTTGATCGATATATGAGAGGATATTGGGCCGATGGAAGCATATTAAGTTATGGAACACCTGACGGAAGAGGAGGCAGCGACTCTACTAAATTTGCATTTCCAGGAAGTACTGACCCAAATGGAAGACCCGCTTGGGTAGAAACTGGTGTGCCAGGTGACCGTAGAAGTAGCGCATCTATCAAACCAAGAAGCTTGGCTCCTGGTGAGGTAATGGAAATAGATTTTGCTTTTGTATGGGCGCGCGATACACCTGGAACTAATTTGAGTTCATTGGAAAAACTACGCTTAAGTACGGATACAATTATTACAGAATTTCAAACTCAGTTTAATAATTTTAGTACAAATGTTCGATATCAAAAAGAAAACATTCGAATATACCCTAACCCAAGTAGTTCATATCTAATTATCGAAGGAATGGGTATGATTAGTACCATCAAAATTTACGACACTCAAGGCAAGATGGTAAAACAAATTCTAAAACCAAGTTCATCTAAAATATCTATAGACGATTTGGCGCAAGGAACCTATTACATCAAAATAGATAACTACACACATAAATTTATTAAATTATAAATATTACTATTTCACAAGAAGAGCCTCCTAGTAAATCCTAGGGGGCTCTTCTATTTAGTAACATTATAGCTATATATATTGTAGATATAACCATAGCTATTATTTTCGTCGTTGATAAAAACAAATGTTATGAAAAGATTTACAAAACTCTTTGCTCTAATTAGTATTGCATTTATTTCCATTTCTTCATACGCTCAGAATACACAGAGATATGCTGTGAATTTAAATGATGTAGATGAGAACAGATTAAAAGTGTCGTTAGAGGTTACCCATAGTACCTATACGAGTTTTAAAGATACCGTGATATTTCAATTCCCTAAAACTATACCTGGAACTTATGCAGTAATGGATTATGGAAAGTACATCAGTTCTTTCACAGCTATGGATGCCAACAAAACAATCTTAAAAGTTCAAAAATCTGGTGAGAATAATTTTTATATCATCGGCAAACCTAAATACATTTCATACATAGTAAAAGATACTTATCATACTAAAGTAAAAAAGAATAAAATATTTGAACCCGCGGGAACCAATATTCAAAAAGATAAGAATATCATTTTTAATAATTCAGGATTTTTTGGAATCTTTAAAGGAACCGAAACTACTCCAATTGAATTACAGATTAAAAAACCTGAAAATTTTTATGCGGTTACTTCTTTGTCGAGTACAGGCAACAATAAAGAATTGTTATTTCATGCAAAAAGCTACCACGAATTAGTGGATAACCCGATTATGTTTAGTGAACCAGACACTACATCTTTCATGGTGGCAAATTGCAAAGTTACCATTGGTGTATATAACGAAAGTGGAAGGAAAATCAGCAAAGATATTTACAAAGAAATTGAACTGTCGATGAAAGCATTGACAAAATTCTTCGACAATAAATTACCAGTGAATAATTATTCATTTATCATTTACCTTAGAGATTATACAGAATTTTTAGAAACCTTTGAGAGTTCAAAAATCGGATTTTTCGAATTAGTGAAAGTTTACAGAAAGCTAAATGGTCAGAATTTTGGTGCATTAGAACACGGACAGTCGTCGTTGTACTTTATGCCCGATTTCGGGAATGATCTAGCGGTGAAGTCGATGAAGGATGTATGTACACATGAATTCTTACACATCATCACTCCATTAAATTTACATTCGGAACATGTAGGTAATTTTGATTATGAAAACCCTATCATGTCTAAACACCTTTGGTTATACGAAGGAATTACCGAGTATTTTGCTGGACTATCACTAACTCAGGGTGAAGTACTCAGCCCATGGGATTACTTAAACAAAGTGCTCACATCTAAAATAAGTTCTGCGCAAAGATATCCTTTCACACAAATGTCGTTTACCGAAATGAGTGAAAATGTTTTTAATGAACCATACAAAGGTCAGTACGGACAAGTATATGAGAGGGGTGCCTTATTGGGTGCTTTATTAGATATAGAAATTATCAACTTAACCAATGCTGAAAAAACATTGAAAGATGTAGTATTCTCGTTGAGTGCGAAATACGGAAAGGATAAGAATTTTAGTGAAGTGGAATTTATTAAAGAATTTGTTGCTGCTTCACACCCAGGCATACAAACCTTCTTCGATAAATATATTACCGGAAAAGACACTTTAGCCATAGAGGAAATATTAGCAAAAGTAGGCGTAACTTACAAAGCGGAATATAAAGGATTAGTACCTGAATCGCCATTTGAAGGAATAAAATTCAACCTACTAACACTTGGAAACGAGAGAAGAATAAAGAGTGTGAGCAAGGAATCTACTTATTCATTTAAAAAAGGTGATGTAGTGGAATCTTCAGTTGTAAGAAAATACGCACTAACCGAATATGGGTATTTAGCCGACGGTGAAAAATACATCATTAAAGTAGACAGAGGCGGTAAGTCCTTAGATTTAGAAATCACCAATAAACTAAAAGAAGGTACCGCTAGAAACTATCTATTCCGAATGAAAAACTTAAGTGCAGAACAAGAAAGGAATTATAAAAAGTGGCTGCGTATAAATGCTTAACTAGTTGTTGTCTAAGACCGAAAGTTTTCTGTTTAATTCAATACTAGTAGGTGAAATTTTCAACCCTCTCAACAAATATTTTCTACCTTGTTTGTAATCGCCTTTTCTTATGTAATAAGAAGAGGCGTTTCCATATACAGCTCCTACATTCTCTGCACTTGGATTAACTTGGTGTAAACTTTGAAAGTCTTCGAATTTTTTCATCAACTCAAATGCTCTTTTATAATTCATTGCTGCGAAATAGTTTAACGACTCTTTTAAATAACAGTGACATATAGCTTCATTATATCTATTATTCTTCAATAAAAAATCATTCTCTTTTGTGAAAGACAACATCACACTAGCGCAGCTCTCTGTGTTTACATACCTTTCTATTATTGCTGCTGCAAACAAACTGTTCACCTCGTTTTGCTCTTTATTTAATGTTAATGATGTTGTCATTAATTTTATGGCTTCATCGTAATTTCCATTTAACGCTGCCACTCTTCCCCTTTGCGAAAAATATATAAATGATATTCTGCTGTTTAGAATAGAATCATTTACCGAGTTTAATATTCTGTTATATATGGTATTGTAATACGATAAATTATTTTTCTCAATCAAATTACGTTGTGTAAACACTTCGAAGTTTCGTACAAAGATATCCTTGTCTTTTTCGCTGTTAGAATACTTATACAAACGGACATAAATATTTACTTCATTAGTATCTGTAAGTGGGCTTCCTCCTATTACTTCTGATACCGAAGCAACTATCATCATCTGAATTTTATTTGATGGATATAAAAAGTACGATTTCTCAAATTGATTAAATGCGCCCATGTAATCTTTTTTGTCTAGTAAGGAGATTCCGTAGTTATAGTATTGTAAGGCTGCGAGTTCAACTATAGAAATTTTTTCTTGATTATAATAATTCTTTTCAAATGCTATATCTTCTCCACTAGCATAGATTTCCTCTCTGGTAATAGATTTATTATCTACTAAATAATCTAAATATGATTTTTTAAATCGAGCATCTGGCATAAAATAACCAGCTTGCGGACTTGTAGTTTCTATCATAATATTTGAGGTGCCCGGATTCGCAATTAAATACACATGAGTTGGCGCTTCTTTAATATTATATTGAATATTATACCTTTCAAAAAAAAGTGAGTACAGTGCCGAAGCAGTTACACAATTGTATATGCCGTTGTTCTCAATAGAATTAAAATACACATCGATATCATATTTTTTCAGAAAACTCCTATGAGTGAAATTGAATAGATCTTTAATAAATTTATTTTGAGGTTTGCTTTTATTATAGCTTGCATAAAATCTATCACTTGGTCCGAATAGATTCATTTTAGTTCTCTGTACATCTTTGTCGGTGATGTCTTTATCAATAGCCATAAACAAACCCAATGTGTCGAAAGGTTTTTTGTTGCTAATATTTTCAAAAAGTTGTTTTTCGAATGAGGAATGAAAATGCAGGTCGTTAAATACAACGTTATTTGCTTGTTGTGCAAAAGAACTAATAGAACTGCAGATGAATAGAGATAAAACAACTCCACAGCTCAGCATATTATTGATGTTCATTAGAATGATAATGCTAGAGGTTAAACACTAAAATAAATATTTCGACCTATTTGCAAAAAAGAAATCTGTAATTATAGGTTAAACACCTACTATTTTGCTACGAAATCCTTATTTTAGCGCTTTCGTTCTGCATTTTTACTGTTTAATATTTCTATATCATGGCGCCGTAGTTCAACGGATAGAATAGATGTTTCCTAAACATTTGATGTGGGTTCGATTCCCGCCGGGGCCACTTGTTCGTTTTCTCGTGAATCGTATGCTCGTGTGCTCGTTTAAAATATTTACTTCTGGTTCGATTTTCCCTCCGAAATAAAACAATACTATTAGAACTCCTTATTGGCATCAAAATGATATTTTGTTCCTTTACATATTACATCTATAGAATGATGTTAAACAAAAACCCTCTTCAGCAAAATTTTGAAATATCAAAAGAACTTTTTACCTTGAATTAATTCGGTATAAAATTCAATTTTCCTCTAGTTTATTGTGGAGTATATTTTATAGGGCGGTTGTTGTACAATCAATATTATATAGTTTGAGTCAGTCCAAAATTATAATTAGCATGAGATACTGATTGTAGATAAGGGGGACAGTAATTTATTTCTGAGAGAGTTTGTATAGAGCAGTATATAAAAATGACTTTGATAAACCGTACATAGAGTAATGAAAAAAAGCCCAGAAAAAACCATAAAAAAGGTGCCTCTCGAAAAAAATACCTTTACAAAAACAAACAATATCAACTGGGCACTTCTCATAGCGATTTTAGCATTGCTTGTTTCCGCTTTACAATTTTTTGTGTCCACACCATATTTTGAAGAATATTATTATAAATCGTCATTTGTGATACAAAAATCTGCTCCTATAACTAATGGGAAAGAGTGTGTAATTAATTACAGAATATTTAATCCTACAAAACATGCAGCTCATAATGTTGAAGTTTGTATCCAAATTCTTAGAGACGATACTCTTCAGATATATACATATGACATCAAACCATACAGTCGTAGTAGTGGTTTTTTTAAGGACTGTTATTTTAAAATAGATCACTTACTTCCTAACGAGCAAATTTTGATGAGTGTCTACTCTGATATCGACAGTATGAACTGTTATAATAGAAAGATAAAACTATCGCCTAATTTTTACCTTCAATTCCCAAATATTTCCTTAGCTAAGTTCGACAAAGGCTTTGGCCTAATTGAGAATTCTATGTAAAAATATTTTAATATCGTTAAAATTCTGTTTAGTAATTGTTACGTTTTACAGATTCTAACTTATAAGATTTGTTAAGTCATCTCTCAACCGAGTATTTTTTCTGTGCAATTTTCTATACTAAATGGAATCTGCTGCCTAATAGATTATTTAAATAAGTTATCACAACCGTATCAAGTGGCTAATCGAATACTTATGTTATAATATCAAAGGAATGAATATGTTTACAATCAGATTGTGCATAAACTATATATTAAAAAATTAATATGAGGAATCTACTGTTTCTCTAGACGTCAATTATTCGTGTGCTCGTGATTTCTTTTTTTAGCAATAAAGACCGATATTGGTGCAATGGCTGCTTTCTATTCTAATTTAATTCATGCTGTAAGTCATCGTTGGCGCTTATTGATTGGGAATCCTTCTCAATTTAAACTCGAAGCGCGAATATTTCATTCTATTAGTCTAGGAATAGTTATACTGGTTGTTGCTTATATACCATATAATCTATATGCTGGCTTATATGTTGCTGCTGCATCTAATGTTGTTATTGGAAGTATCTTTTTTTATGAATACTATCGTTCTCGATATCTTCTTCGTTATTATAGAAGTTTGATATTTGGATTCGTTGGTCTAATATTATTGTCTGTAAATTATTTCGCCAACGCTGGTCTACAAGGTTCCACCGATATTATATGGCCAGTATATTTACTTTTGTTGCTTACTATTTGCGAACGTAAATACATCACTACTTGGGCTATTGTTTACTTACTTGTGTTTGGTTTAATTCACTTAGTCGAATATCAATATCCTCATCTTGTACAATATCCTTTTCAATCGGGTAATGGGCAGTTTACCGATCGTATTACAGCATTCCCATTGCCTGTAATAAGTATCGCAATTATTATCGGATTATTTCGTCGCAACTACGATAAAGAGAGAAGAACCGTAGCACAACGCGATGCGGAGAAAAGCAAATTACTTTCCATTCTTTCTCACGACTTAAGGGCTCCTTTTATTCAAGTTCAACAATATTTTGAATTACTTAACGATCATTCACTCTCTCCAAAAGATCGTGCACATGTTGAGCAAGCCTTAAAGAATACAAACAATCAAACATTATACTTAGTAACTAACCTATTGTATTGGTCGAGATCTCAACTTGATGGTTTTAATGTTAACCTTTCTCCATTGCAATTGTCTGCAACTCTTGAAAATACCATTGATATTGCAAAAGCTCTAAGCGCTGAGAAAGGTATAATACTTAACACAGATATTAATCCTCAAATCACTGTACTTGCCGATGCCGACATGCTACAACTCGTAGTTCGCAACTTATTGCAAAATGCTATTAAGTTTACCACATCCGAAGGTTCAATTAATGTTGAAACAAAAACAACTCACGACACTTGTTATATACATATACAAGATACTGGTATTGGTATTAAGCCCGATGCTATTCACACCGTCTTTTCAGGCATTGCACCTAGCTATGGTACTGCTAATGAAAAAGGAGTAGGCTTAGGCTTACAACTTTGCAAAGAATTTATGGAATTGCAAGGTGGCAATATACATGTTGAAAGCGTATTGAATGAAGGTTCTAGATTTACAATAAGCATTGCAATGGCATGATAAATCTACCAGTACATATTCGCAACAATCCTCAGGAGTACAAACAACTCCATTGTGGTGAAGCTTTATTTACTATGTTCAATTGCTATTAAAAAGAAAATGCTGGACTAGTAATCCCTATAGAAAATGGAAAGCAAGTTCATAGTTTTTTCAACAGTTGCCGCAGCAGCACCAGGTTTACTAGAGATTGCTAAAAAAAGAAATCCAAAAAACAATTTCCTATTGTTTATTGCTGAAAAATAATAAGCATCTAACAACCATTAATTAATAAAAAAGCCCTTCCTTGTGAAGGGCTTTTGTTTTTTCTAAAAAATGTATATTAGCTGCGTAAAACATTAACCTATGATTAACTTAGTACGTACAAATTCTGATAATGTCGATTTTCAAAAATTAGTAATCGACCTCGACAAAGATTTAAGAATAAGGGATGGCGAGGATCACGCCTTTTTTGCTCAGTTCAATAAAATAGATGCGATTAAACACGTGGTCGTTGCTTATAAAAATGGAGAACCCGTAGGTTGTGGTGCCATTAAACAATACGATGAAAATACTATGGAAGTAAAACGAATGTTTGTGCCGGAATCTTTCCGTTCACAAGGCATCGCTTCTATGGTTTTATTAGAGCTAGAAAAATGGGCTAAAGAATTAAACTATACAAAATGTATTTTAGAAACTGGCGAGAAACAACCAGAAGCCATCCATCTTTATCACAAAAATAATTATAAAATTATACCGAACTACGGTCAATATGCCGATGTGGAAAGCAGCGTTTGCTTTGAGAAAAGTCTATAGTTGAATCTATTTTTGATTGTTTGTATACACCATCTTCCTAATCTCCCAAAGTATCATTATTATAGCTAAAGGGAAAACTATAAATGATAGTTTGTTGAATTCATATGCCTCTTTGAATTCAAAATGTATAAGATGTTGTATGGCTCTTGTCATTCCGCAGCCATAGCATTCCATATCGAAAAAAATAACAGATAAACATGTTGCTCTACCTGTATCAAAATAATCTGCTGGTAAAATTAAAAGTACAATGAAAATTATACTCAGCACTACAAATAATGTTACACCTATTGGCTTTCTGTTTTTTGCAATCCAAGTTTTCATTTTTCTTTTACTAATGTTAGAGTAGCATATTGTCCCTTCTTTAGTACAGTAATAATTGGAGTATTATTCTCTCCGTCTTTTAATAATATATTTGCTGTACAAGGCGATGAGTTGCCTTCGTTAATCCCTATTACCTTTATAGTTGTGGTCTCTCCATTGAATGGGACAATAATCGACTTCTTTTGTTGTTTCAATATCAATCGATCTAATACCATTTTATTATTTACTGATATTCCTATCTCATCATAATCTTCTCTCTCCCCATCCCATACTTCAATAATCACTTCGTTACTTGTCCAGTTAATTTTAATATCTTCTTTATTATTTAAAATGGTGTTTTCTGATTTTGTTTTATACTCTGCTATTTTTTCTTTAATTACAGATATACTGTCGTGCTTTTTAATTTTATCAGATTCGAGAATTTTTTTCTCTAACACTTCTAAATAATTAGTGCTTATTAAATACACCGAACCTCTGGCACACTCCTCTCCGTTTTTATATTTGCCAATAAAGCTTCCTTGAATAATCGTTTTGCTTTTTACCGTATTTATTTTTGCATTATTTAGATTTATAAAGCAAAAATCGGATTCATTAGAATTTGATTTTGTACTAATATTACTTAGTTCTCTGAAAGAAATTTTATTCTCTTTTCTGTTAATATTGCCTTCGATTTTACTTTTTGTCCTATCCGTCCCATAGATATCGGTTATGGCTGTTCCTTCTATTTTACCATTCTCAAATTCAGTGTAATTGATCTTAAAAGTTAATAACTCGCTGTTAGTTAGCTGAATAGTTCCAATAAATTCGAAATTTGAGTTATTCTGAGAGTAAGAATTCTTTATAAAAAAAAGAAAAAAAAGAAAAATCAAATATTTTTTCACCAAGTATTTTATTTTATATATTAGATGTAATCAAATATAACCCTAATTTATGAAAAAAATCAAACACATTATTCTTGCTGCTACAGCAGCTATGATTATTGCTGGTGGAACAGCGTATGCTTCTTTCCCAGTAAAAAAAGATTCTAAAAAACAAGTTACTGAGCAAACTGTAAATACTGGTGCTGCTGCAGCAACTGTTGAAAAAGCTGAACTTACAAAAGTTAGCACTGCTAAAAAAGAAGTAGCAAAAGAAAGTGCTGCTGCAATGGATGAAGAAAAATTAATTACATTACTTTTATGGTTCTTCCTTGGTGGATTAGCAGCTCACAGATGGTATAGAGGAAAACCAGTGGGTTGGAATATTCTTTTCATCTTAACTGCTGGTGGTTGTGGTATCTGGGCAATTGTTGACTTAGTTAACATTTTAACTGATAAGTTCTAATCAAGCATTATTAGCAATAAAAAAGCCTTCTTGTTTCAAGAAGGCTTTTTTATTATCTAACTATTAGCTTTTGTACTCTCCCATTTTCAGCCTGTATAAGATAAACTCCTGCATTAATTCCCGAAACATCTATACTGTTCTTTCCTTTTTGAAGTTCTTGACTGAATATTTCTTTACCATTAATATCTCTAAGCCATACTCTTGTTTTATCTTCACTTTGATTAACAATGTATAGTATATCTTCTGCTGGATTAGGATATATTGAAATCACATTAACTTTAGCTTGCTCCACTCCATTCGGATTGTTATTTCTTCCCAAAATAATTCTGAATCGATTATTACCCATACTTAATGGATCAGAATTAATCGCAAAACTATAGCTATTAATTTCTTTTATGTTAATGATACTGTTTGCATAAGTGTCCTCAAAATATACATCTATATTGTTTTGTATGCTCTCTATATTACTAAAATCAAATTTGTAATCGCCTTCCCATGCCACGCCATTTGCATAACTAAACACCGAAACTTTAACGGTATCATTTGATTGTGGTATTGGATGTTCGTTTATTGTAAGGTTAACATTCTCTGCAGATTTTAAATAGAAATTCATGTTATCGTTAAAGAATTTTGTAACATCATTTTCATCACTGCTTCTTTTTGAAGAACCTTCTTTCAAATACAATACCGCTTCATCAGTATTAATAGAATCTTTGGTTAAAAAGATTTTCAACACATTGTTTATTGTTGATGCTCTGAAAAAATTTGAGGGGATAGAATCTACTTTTGCACTTTCGGTAATCACTAACTGTGGATTTGCCGAGGTTGCTTTTACAAAAAATCCCTGACCAGATGATATAAATGGAGTACAACCATTGGTACCTAAATTTAGTCCACCTGTATAAGCTCCATAAGTACCAGTATTCGGATTATATATCCATATCTTATTTTGAATATTAGTTTTTTGCCATGCTTCTTGATCTTTCCAGCTTATGGTTGAAGCATACGGATTTGCTACTAAGTTCCAGCCATCTGCTGTGTCCGAATTATTTGTATATGTTACTGGCAAGTTTACGTTTCTTAAACTTAGTGCTCCTTTAAATGTCAAAGTAGCGTCGTTAGCTTCAGCCCATGTAATATATGGATCAATAGTAAATCTATCTCCTCTAACAAATAAACAAATCCCTGTACCTATAGGATACTCTGTATTAATTGTTGTTGGCAAAACCCAACCCTGACTAGATGATCCCGGAACCGATTCGTTGTATATTTTTACAGAAGCGTTGTTGTTTGGACTCTCATCGAAACCATTACTCGCTCCACCAGGGCCAGTAATCAACACATCATCTATCATTTCAGATAATGAAGTTTTACCATTTACATTTGCTGCTGAAGAAATTAACCTCCATCTTCTTTTACCCGGACCACCTGGTATAAAACGTTGTACAATAACATCTCCAACAATATCACACTCTACACAAGAAATTTCATCAACCCTTGCTGTGTTGGTTGCATTTGATATTAATGTGATTTTATCATTTGTATTTATTGTTCCTGAACTCAATCTTAATGTACCTGTAATGTTTAACATTTGATTGTTCAACGTAATTCCAGAATTTCTATTTACAATTAAATCTTTAAAAGTTGGTGCTGTTGTAAATAAATCATCGGGGATGATAAATGCATTCCCAGAATTATTACAATCTCCAAATTCTAATATTGCATTTGGTTGTAACGTAAGTGTACCCGTGTTTCTGGTGATTGGATTATTACCCGTATTAAATCCTATTTTTTTATCTGTTACTAATACACCTTGAGTAAGAATTAAACTTTGAGCAATAGAAACATCATCAGTTAAAGTAACGTTAGCGTTTCTATTCATTATTAAATTATTTACATAATGATTCCCCTGTTTAAATTTGAAACTAGCTAAAGTACCCGTACCCGATACTGTTACTGAACCATTCGGGTTACCACATGTACCTGCTTTTAATTGCCCAGTATTATAACTTACTCCGCCATTTAGAATTAAATCGTTCGCATTTAGAAATAAATCATTTGCATCTAAATCGAGAGTTCCATTTACTTGTACTGTTCCAGTTAACGACTTATCTCCATTGCCACTTACTTTTAAATTATTATAAGTAAAAGCTGGTATATTTTGTGATGTGCCGTTATATTCAAAAGTATTATTACTGATGATGTAATTTCCAGCAGGATTTGTAAATGTTGCTGCCGGATTAAATACTCCCGATACGGCAATGGTCCCACCATTAGCTAAGGTAACACTGTTAGTACCTTTCGTTCCTAGTATGCTCAAGTTGTTATAATTTCCAGCAACAATTGTTTGTGGAGAATTTGTACTGTACTCAACAGTAAAACTCCATGTTTTATTTGCAGGAATTGCATTTGATGATGTATATGATGTTCTTAAAACACCCTCCCCACTTGTGCTTGAAACACCTAATAATTGTCGCGTACTCATTATTAACACTCTACCTGTAACAATGTGTAAATTCCCATTTACAGTAATAGTTCCTGCTGCAGTTTTATCACCAGTACCTTCAATATTAAGATTGTTAAATGTAAATGCATTTATATTTTGTGCTGCTCCATCTAATACAATAGTATTACCAGTAAGAATATAAGCTCCACCAGAAAATGTTGCTGAATTTGTTATTGTACTCGACAAATAAATGGTTTCATTATTTGCTACAAAAATATTGTTCGCTCCACGTGCTCCTGAAAAAATAATAGAAGTATAATCACCAGGTACTACATATTGATGTCCTGTAGTTCCATAATATTCTATAGTGAATGTCCAAGTAAAATTAGAAGGCAAAGGATTTTGACTAATATTAGCTGTTTTCAACCTTCCCGTTCCAACCGATGATGTAATTCCATCTATCGTATAGGTTTGAATGTCTAATATATTACTTGATGCAATATTTAGTGCGCCATCCATAACAATATTCTGATTAGCTGTTTTAGTTCCTGAACCTGCAATTGAAATCCCTTTGTAATTTCCTGGTACAATTGTTTGAGAAGCTCCATTATACAATACGGTGAACGACCATGTTACATTAGATGGTATTGGATTCGCTGTTGTATTATCTGTCCTTAAAATTCCAGTTCCCGTTGTACTTGCAACACCTGATAACAGATAGGTTCCCATGGTAAATGTTCTACCCGAATTAATATTTAATGTATTAGTAACATTAATATCTCCTCTTGCTGTTTTTGTACCAGACCCTGTAATGGTTAAGTTTGTATAGGTTCCTGCTAAAATATTCTGACTAGAACCATTAGCATCGTAAGTGAAATTCCAAGTTACTCCAGAAGGAACAGGTATTAAACTCGTGTTTGCTGTTCTTAAAGTACCAGTTCCTGATGTAGTAATTGTACCCGCCAACGTACTTGTGCTCAATGTAAAGAAAACACCTGAGGCTATCTCTAAATTACCGTTCATGGTAATGTTCGCAACATTTTTTGTGCCTGTACCCGATGCGATAATATTTGCATAATCACTTCTTGCGGTAATAGGTTGTGTTGTAGTTGCATTATATTCTATTGTCGAATTAGCTCCTAAAGTTATGGTTGGAGCATTCGTACTTTTTAATGTAGAAGATGATGAGCCCGATAAAGAAACAGTATTAGTTGTGGTAAGATGACCATTAATGGTGATGTTAGAACTTGCGCTATTTGCTGTAATTGTATAAGATGCTGCAATTAATTTTACTCCTGCATCTAATGTCAAATTACCAGCAGCACTATTTGCAAATGTGATGTTTCCTAATAGTGTTTTACTTCCTCCTGTTTTGAAATTTACATTAGCATAACTCGTGGCTTTTACATTTTGGTTTGTTCCATTGTAATTTATGGTTCCTGTACCTGCTGTTAATGTTCCTGTATTTGCATAATTACCTTCAAGGTTTAATACACCTGAAGTTAATACTAATGCTCCCGTGCCTGTTATATCCCCGACTACTGTTAATGTATTTGCATTAATAGAAAAAACTGCACCAGTGTTTATATCAAAGTTTGCAAATGTTTTATTATTTAATGATGCGCTTGTATTAGCAGAATGTCTGTACGAAGAACCTGTGTTCAATGTTAACACATCGGCATTAGAAAAGTAATCTAAGCCCGCTTGATCAATTAATAAAGAACCTGATTCAAATATTACAGAAGATGCTACAGTACTCCCAAATGGATTTCCAAGTAAACCTGTTCCTCCTGTAAATATACTTCCAGATTTAAACTTTATGGCATTGGCATCTGCTGCATATAATTGATGACTCTTGCCTGCGTATGTTAAGTTACCAAATACTTCTGCTGTTGCTGTAGTTAATACATTAACTGCAAAATTATTTCCAGTACTACTTACATTTAAAGAAGAACCACTTTCAATTCTAAAATCATCATCGCTGCCTCCTACTATACTTAAGGTTGCTGAACCATTCGTTAAACTACTAGTAGTAATATTAACCGTTGTATTATTTTTGAATATAATTTTCTTAACAGATTCGGTCGGTATGTTTAGCGGACTCACGGTTCCACCTTTAGAGAATTCTAACACATCATTTGGTGAAGGATCTGTTCTATAAGGTTCCCAAGCACTAGAGTTTTGCCAGTTATCACTAAAGTCGCCAACTACGGTTGTGTTTCTCCATTTGAAAACTCTTAACACTGTAAACACTGGTGTACTGAAACTAAAATCGTTTACTTTTTCTGCATTCGTAGTAACCACATTGGTATAGGGTACACCGCAATTATTGTTGCACGACATGGAGAACTGTATAGAAGAAGGTGGACTTCCACCATTGTTATTTATATTATCTAAGGTTAAGAAAAAATTCGCGGTAGAATTATTCATTGTGGTATTAATGTCTTCTACAAAAATCCAACTACCATTTAGTGAGAAAGTAATTCCTGTCATCACTGTATTATCGCCCGCTGTACTATAATCGTTATCGATAGATTTTATTAATTTGAGATTAACAAAGTTACCCTGACTGTTTGTATTTGTATTTTGAATTTTTACATCTTCTAAAGTAATGGTACCAATTGCAGTTGCAGAGAAGCCCATTACAGGAATATTAGTCATTCCCTCTTGAAGATCTCCAGTGTAAACACCATTTGTTAATTGTGCGATACTAAGTGATTTAGAAAACAAACCAGCGTTATCCCATTGAAAACGATTTGCAGAAGTTTCGTTCGCATGCAAGATCATATAAATATTTGTACTTCCACTATTAAACACATCGGTAGCCCAACCCGACCAACGAATGGTAGTAGCTTCAGCCGTTCCAGCATCTACATAAAAATCGAAATAGCCATCGTACCTACGAACAATTTTAATCGAGTATGTTGTGTTTAATGAAATTGCATACGTAGTAATATCCCAAGTGCTATTATTATTCTTTCTACAAAATTTTAGATTGCCGGCAGAATGAGAAATATAAAAACCATCACAAGTAGTAGCATTCGTTCCATCAGCTGCAATCCAGAAACGCCAATGATTAGTACCTGAAGTAATGGCTGCACCGTATGGAAGTTCATCTGGTGTACTTCCACTACTTGCACGATAGGTTAAATTCCAAGTATAGTTTTGCGAAGTTAAATTCGTGTTGGTTGCAAATTGAGTATAAATGTAAGAAGGGGTATTCGCAGTATTACTCATTAAAGAGTGAGAACCTACTAAAGGAGAATTGGTACTTACTGTAAATGCAGAAGTGTTATTCGACCAAGTAGGATTACTTGAAATATTACCATCATCAAAACTATCGTTTATGATGGTAACCTGTCCGAATGAACGGACATGAGACAACAATATAAAAAGCGAAAAAAGTAAAAATACTTTTCCCGTAGAGAGCAATCGAGGCATCTTTTTAATAAGTAAATAATTAAATCCAATTACGTTACTTACTACAGTTTAGATGTTTAAACTTCCAAATAAATTGTAATTAGTTGGAATTGGGAGTTAAATATAGGCATAAATTATAATTATAGGGTATTTTTTATGTGTTAAATCATTGAAATTGTGTTAGTTCTGAAATATTCTTGCTAAAAAACTAAGCTATAATTAAGAGTAAAAAACTAATAATCAGTGACTTAAACTCGAGTTGCCATTGATAGACCAACAATGGCAAAAAAATGAAATTTGTTGTATATTCAATACATCAGACGGGTATGTTAAAAAAGTTAGGCAAATATTCGACATTAGTTTTGCTCTGTGCATTACTGAGTTCTTGTCAGAGTTTATACTACAAAGGAAGTTTATACATTCCTGTAAAAAAGCACGAACTGAAGTATAACACTAAATACAATTCGATAAAGGAGTTAGACAGCATTACCTACATTGGAATCAAAAATATACATAACCCCAAAATCAAAGATTCCATATTAGCTAGAAATCAAGTAGTAGTAGATAAAATAAATCGAATAAACGCTAAAGAAGACAGTTCCACCTCGGATAAATTATATACTCTACAGGAAATCGGCTATGGTAAATTTGTAAAATCAAATCTAAAAAGAGACATCAAAAAAAATTATGTTGGATATACTAAAAAGAAAGTAAGTACACTAGAACTGATCCTTTACTCCTTAGGTATTTATCTAATCATAGGTATTGTTACTGCTGTTGTTTCATTTGTATTGGCAATCATTTTTCTGTATCTTCTTTTCGGAGGCAATTAATGTTTAATTTTGTCTTTTGGCCCTATAGTTTAATGGATAGAATTAGAGATTCCGGTTCTCTAGGTTGAGGTTCGATTCCTCATAGGGCCACTTGTTCGAGTGCCCGTGAGCTCGTGAAGTCGTGTGCTCGAGGATTTTTGGTTGGGAAGTCGGGGTTGGGAAAAGGGGTGGTAAAAAAGAGCTTTGATCTTTTTTATGTGTTACTAAGGTGCTAATATTCCTTAACTATCTTCTTCAGAATCGTATTGTCTTTTCCCGTGACACGCAATATGTAGTAACCCTTTGGGAGCATATAAGTATCCAATTCAAGTGCATCAGGTTTAGATATCTTTCCGGATAACAGTACTTGTCCTTGCATATTAGATAATTGATACCGAGCTTCATTCATTTTGTCAGGTAATACAACATGAAATTTATTGATATGTGGATTGGGATATACTTGAAGTTCATTTAAAATAGTTGTCATGTTGACTGATGTCTGTAGAATTGAATCTACGCTTCCAAGACTATCAGTTCGTATCGCGTACATGAGTGAATTTAAACTGGTAAAGTCTCGACCTCCACATAAAAGATATCCCCTGTCTTTAAGAATACAAACGGATGAGGCATAATCATAATACGGTCCATTCATGAATGTTTTATTCCATAAAATATTCCCAAATGAATCTGTTTTGACCAGGAGAATATCTTCATTCGTAATTGAATCTTTTTGGAAGCCGGTGCATATAAATCCTTTATCATGAGTCTCTTCTATACTCAAGAACCTTGTATCCGGATGTAGTCTTTTTGTCCAAAGTATATCTCCGTTGGCATTTAATTTTACGAGTCCATAGAACAATGAATAATAAAGGAGTCCTTCATCGTATGTTTGGTTGATTGTTTGTGCTGGTCCGTATTGGCTGTAAATCTTTTTCCAAAGCAATTTACCAGAGGAATTTGTCTTGGCTATAAAACTAGATGACCAGCCCCATGCTCCACTAATTACGAATCCACTATCAGAAGTCTGAACTACCTGTGCAGCGAATGCCACATTATTAGCACCAATGATAAAGGACCAAAGCGTATCTCCATTTTTATCTAATTTTAACAGCCATGCATTTCCTGTTCCGTTTTCTGCATTAATCCCACATGCAGCATACCCACTATCGAATGTTGGAATGATACATGAAATGCCTTCCTGTGAGAGTGGTTTTCCGTACGTTTTTATCCATATAATGTTTCCCAACGAATCGAATTTGCGAATACAACCATCCATATAAAGATTACCTGCCACTATAAATGTGCTGTCTTTATTTTCAAGGAGTGAAAGTCCTGCGAATTGCTTACTCCAAATAGTATCTCCATAAGCATTTAGCTTGACAGTCATCCCAAAACCTGATACAGCCGGATCACTTGTGAGCAAGAATCCTTCATCGAAGGTTTGAATACCATCTCTACCTAGTTGTGAGCTATCACCATACGTTTTTTGCCAAAGCTGTGAATAGGATACATGAAAGAAAAACGCAAAGAAGTATGTCAGAATAAAAACTTTTCTACACATATACAGGGTGTTATTGTTAAGAATTTGAAATCAACAGAACAAAAATCATGCTACAAACCCGAGACACTTGGAATTTATAAAATATCCAAGGCTCATCTAAAGATTAAGCAAGAAAACCGGATTGAAAATAGGGCAATCTAGTATTATTTCTATAAATGGTAATATTTCGAATGAATATATAAGATTGATGTTCTTAATAAAGAAATTAGTAAAACCTTAGTAAAAGAAAACTTTACGTAAGTAAACTAAATAACTCTAAACAATTCTCACAAAACCAAAATCTCCTAAGATGCATCTTTGTATCATAAAGAGTTATTCAGAATTATACAAAATCAAAAATCAACACCCTCATAGGGCCACTTGTTCGAGTATTCGTATGCTCGTGTGCTCGTATGCTCGTGAAGTCATTGCTCGAAGGTTCTTGGGTTAAGAAATTTGACTTAGTAAAAAACATACTAGAGAAGAATGATCTTGCTTGTTTTTATCAATTTTTTATCATCTGTTAAGGTAACAATATACATTCCTTTCGGCTGGTTTTGTAGTTGAATAGTGTAGGTAATGGTATTATTAATTTCTTCAACTAATACGCTTCTTCCTAAAACATCATTCACCTGAACTCGACCCGAAAAATTTCTTTCAAAAGAAATTGTCGCCATGTTGTCGGTAGGGTTTGGATAAATATTAATTGTAGAATACCGTTCTTCATCCTGCACCCCTGAGGCAATTCCTTCATTTGATTTAACCAACAAATAGTCGAAGCTGCCAATTGGGCCATCTTCGTAATACCCTAATATTACTATTCCTGCATCACTATCTGCACAAACATCTCTTGGAATATCATCTTTATGTAACGGCCCGAAAATTCTCACTGCTTTATAATCTCCATTTTCACTCAATCTTATAAAACTCATCTGTGCATCTCCCGTTACTCGCGATTCTCCAATAATTACATAATCGTCGTTTGTTGCCTGTATCATAGCTTTTAAATCGAACTGCGTTGAATACGTTTTCTTCCAAGTCGAATTTCCATAAACATCCATAACTTGTGTTTGGTGCTAAACTTTTACTTCCAGCGCCACCCACAAGAAATGTGCTTGAGTTAATTTGATATAATGTAATTGTTGTAACTGTTTTATCTGTATCCTTTGGAAATATTCTTTTTGTCCATAATGAATCGCCCTTAGAATCAATTTTTGCTAGATACCCTGCAGGTCCATTGTTATCACCACAAAATAAAAACTCACCTGTACTCAATCGTATTATTTGGCGTGGATAGTCGAAATCTGTAGTTCCATACGATTTGCTCCATTGTAATTGAGCGAATGCTTGATAATTCAGTATCATAAAAACAAGAAATACAAGAGAACGCTTTTTCATATTTTATTTTACTGAAATTTAGCAATACACATTTTTTAAAATCACTATTTTACATTTATAGATGATATAATTAAATATAACAAAATTTGTAGCCACTTCGCCAAAAGACACTTTAAATTGATTTATTTTTAACAAACCTTAATGATTTCAATAAAACACAAAGAAAAAACCTATAAATTGCCACAGTATTAATGATCCACTTACACCAACAATTAATAAATTAAACTATGAACTGCCCAAATTGTAATTCAGACCTAACCTATCCCAACCAAGAACTAATGGTATGTACTCAATGTTTTCATGAGTGGATTCCTACTGAAGAAGTTGCTGATGCTGAAATAACTACTAAAGTGCTTGATGCTAATGGAAACGAATTGGTAAATGGAGATTCGGTAATTGTGATAAAAGACTTACCAGTTAAAGGTGCTCCAAAACCGCTAAAGGCCGGGACTAAGGTTAAGAACATTAAACTCACAGATGGCGATCATAATATTTCTTGTAAGATTGATGGTTTTGGTTCTATGGCACTTAAGTCGGAGTATGTGAGGAAAGCATAGGTATGCATCATTATTTATTTTCTGCGTCTATATAAAAATAAACATACATACAGAAAATGGAACTTACCGCTATATATAACCGTTTTTATCATGTACTACTTGGTTTTATTAAAAGTAAAGTAAGTAATGAACAAGACGCGGAAGATATTTTGCAAAATGTATTCATAAAAATATTTACAAATATTGATAAGGTTTCTAATAAAGAAAAACTACAAAGTTGGATATATACCGTTGCTAGAAATGCAATTATAGATTACTATCGCACTCATTCGAAAAACAAAACCACCTCTATTGAAGATGATTTTTCTGATAGCTTTACCGATGAAGAATATATTGATACTACAAAAGGCCTAGAATGTTGTCTTCTTGAATTTATTAATGAATTGCCTGATGATTATCGCAATATTATTATTGATGTAGAGTTAAAAAATATTAAACAAAAAGATTTAACCGAAAAATACAATTTAGCTTACTCCTCTATTCGCTCTAGGGTACAAAGAGGTCGCGAGAAAATCAAAGGTCATTTATTAGCCTGTTGCGATATCAAATGGGATAATAGAGGGAATATACTGGAGGTATCTTCCCATAACACCTGCATGCCTGGCACTTCTTCTCAAGAATGTAAAAAATAATGCATCATTTCTAAATTAGTGCGTCTATATGCATACAATTAAAAAACAATGTATATGGAAAATTCAAAAAATGAAGAATTGGGTTGCTGTGAGCAACCAACTGATGGAACTTCTTGTTGTGTTCCTAAAAATGCTAAACAAGAAGGAGATCCTTGTTGTGAACAACCATCTGATGGTTCGGCATGTTGCAACAAATAAAAAAAAAGCACGAACCTAGGTTCGTGCTTTAGTATTCTATGCTCTCTCTAATTAATTTTTTTAGCAAATTCCTAACCAATACATTACTGCAGAAGCTAACATACTACCAACTATATGGTACGCTCCATCAGTAATAAATGCATTTGTTGGTTTCATTAAATATAAATATGTCATCCAAATTGATGATGCTGCAACTGTTCCAATTAGCAATCCTATTTTTAAACAATGCATAATACCCATACTATGACAAACATCTCCTCCTCCACAAGACATCATACAAACTTTAGCTATAATTATCACCATTAAAAGTGCAATAAGAAAAGCCGTACCCATGAGTTTACCCATGTTTACTTCTTTACGCTTTTCTGGATCCATTTCTAATCCATGTGCCTTTGCCCATGCTGTTCCAAAAACTTTCGGGTTAAACCAAATTGCACCTAATGCAAAATAAGCTATAGCAGCAATTAATATTTGCCACCAATTTTGTAAAATACTTTCCATAATTATTTAAGGTTTAGTGTACTTAAAGTTATGTAAATATTTTTTAAATAATTAATAACTACTCTTAATTACTTTTTCTCGAAGTATTTTTCCTTGTACGCTTAATTCTATATAGTATATTCCATCGCTAAACATACTTATGTCTATACTGTTTCCTTTAAAATTATTTTGCTCCAGTATTAGTTTTCCTAAATAATCGTATACCCTCAAATTACTATCCTCATTATATTTGCCCATCTTCATAGTAAATATTCCAGTATTAGGGTTAGGGTAGATTTCAAGTTTATTCGATTTTTCATTCTCAATATTTGTTATAACAACTGTTACACATTCAGATGTATCTGTACAGTTTCCATTTGAAACTATAACCGCATATGAACCTGTTATACTTGGTTGATAACTAGTATTCGTTTCATTAGGAATAATAGTATTCGTAGCGCAGTTTATCCATTGATAACTTTGCGCAGTAGTATCATCAACATAAATAATATTGTTAACTGTAGAAGTATTTACATTAGGTGTTGGTAAGGGATTTACATTGGGGGTACCAAATACTCTTAGGTTGAACAAACGATACAATCGCTCATCACTCACTGGCGAAAAATCATTGTCGTTCCACAATTGCTGAATTCCACCTCTAATTTTTATCCATACCAGATTATTACATCTGTCGTGCCAATACACTCCTCCTCCTTTTGCATTTAACACTGCATCATAATTTGCAACAGGAGAATATACTTGTTTTATATCCTGTGGAGATGGTGGGTTTGGAATCCAATTTTCGTGATCGGTACTCATAAAATTAGGATAACTAGAAGTATATACTTGAGAGATTGCATAAGCTCCTGAATATTCTACAGCTAATACTACGGTATCATTTGGTGTAAGCATATTCTCAACTGTCATGGCTATATCAGAAACAGTATCAATGCCTGGGAAGTTCAATATATACTGACCAGAATGATGAGTAGAAAAATGACGCATATGATCTAATAGTTCTCCTCTTATTGCAGAATTAATCGACCAGGTATCTATTCGTTCTCTATTTTTATTAACTCTATCCACTTCTACCGCCATTAAATCTTCGTATGGTAGGTTTGATTTGTTTAAGATGAAATCGTTGAATCCATAGAAAGGACCATCAACAAATACTCCACCAGAAGTATCACCTTGCGGACCAAAAGTTGGCGTTTGTTCGTGCGTGAAAAAAGGACTGTTATACACAAAATATTTTCCTGCATTTTGTGCACCCCAAGTTCCATGTGGATCGAGCATAGCACTTGCTAATGCGAAGTATGGAAATATCGCTTTTAATTTTACACCAGGGTGTGAATTGATTAAAAGATTGTTTGTATTTCTTACATGTCCTTTTTCTACAGGGCGTATATAATAATCTTCGGTAGCAAAAGCTCCGCTTCTGGTTTGAAAAACTGCTGGGAAATTTATTACAATATTATTTTTGATATCGAAAGCACTGTGATAAGTTGCAAAAGCCGCTGGAGTTTGATTACCTCCCTGTGTGTCATTAAACACTGGTCGATCGGTACCATTCATTAGATGATTTAAACTTGTACCAATAACTAATCCTCTTTCAATAATACCATCTTCACCAGATCCTGCAAAAAATCTTCCGCAGTTATCAGCAGATACCACTTCAAAATTATTTGCCCAAGCACCACGGTCCCAAATTCCATTTGAGCCGTTCTTCCAAGTTTTATATCCACGTAAAGTAAATCGCTCCAATGTTCCAGAATTCCATGTAACATCTCTACCATTAGATGTAGATTGATATTGATGCGGCATTACATTACCCATATTATCCACTTCCACAAAATCAATCATAATGCCTTCTTTCTGATTTGAATGAGCTGTATTATTTTCAAACAATCCGAATCTCAATCGACTTGGATTTAATAACAAACCATCGGTATGTAATACACTACTGCTTTCTCCCCAAGGCTGACGAGGGAATGCTAACCAAAATCCATTTGTACCGCAATCTCCTGCTATATTATTGGTGATGGTATTATCAGGGTTACTAATCCAAAAACCCGATGAACCACGCTCACCCACTTCATGTACTTTTAATCCAGGCAACGGAGGATTACGAACAAATAACACTACGTTATTATCAATCACATTTCTTCTTTCTACTGCATCTTCAGTAAAAATTCCATGTCCTAAAATATCATACACTACATTATTCTGTACAAGTACACCATTCGTTCCATGGATAACTATCCCTCTATTTCTAGATGAATTTATAGTTGAGTTTCTGAAATACTGACCAGTTGCATCTGCTAATGTTTGTGTACCATTATAACTTAACATGTGCCAGTGAAAAGGATATCTTCCTAAACGGCCACGTTGCCCGCCTCTACTGATTTCCACTCCTTCAACATGTGCAGTTGCATTTGCACCCATCAACATAATATGTACACCAAATCCAAAATTATTCCACAATACATCATTCACAGATTGTATCAAAATATTACGACTTAAATTTGCTACTACTGCACGTTCATCCAAAATTTTTGGTGTGGTTTTATTTACGGAATCAGGAATTGGAGGTGTAACTAAATTTGAAGCAGACAAGCTCAAGCCATTTGGCGTAGCATATTGTAATTGACCCCAACGAAATGCATTCAATCCATTTGCAATGGTAATCGAATTTCCATTAATCGAACTAATAGTTGTTTTTTGTGTAATTGAATTTCCATTCGCTGCTTCATAAAAATCAGTTGGAGCGATAATGATTTGATCATTAACATTCCAATTAATTGGATCTGCTAAAGTTAACTGCGTTGAACCCGCATTTGCATGTGCATTAAGTTTTGTGTAATGATGATTAGATACCGCACCATGAAGTTCTAGAGTACCTCCTATCACCATAATTCCTCTTGTACCCATTCCCATAATGCTTTCATTCATATTATCACCTGTAAGTGTAATAATAGCTTTGTGAGTAAAGGGTTGAGCATTTGTTCCGATGTGTAAAGTTCCGTGTACAACAATCCAAGAGGCTGTAAGCTGTATATCTTTACGATCGAAGATTAATACTCCATTAATGGTAATTCCTGCTAATGCTGGAGGATCTTCATCGAGTATTACAGTATCTGTTTGTTGAATGGTAACACTGGAATTTAAACTAGGCTTTACACCACCCCAAGTATTCGGGTCGGACCACAATTTTTGAATTGCAAAGGCATTAGTTAACGTTAATAATAGGAATGACCCAATTATCAATATTTTTTTCATAGCAAATTGTTTAGATGTACAATCGCCAAAAATAAAAATATTTTACTTACAATAAATTGTTAATGAGATAATTAATGTTAATGATATGTTAAAGCGGGTATCCTTATTTTTTTATTAACGACTTAAGAGTGCCTATACGTTCTATAGATTTCATCAATTGCTCGTGCGACAATGCAGCGCTATCCATTTGAAAAGTAAATCTATCTATTCCGCCTAATGCTTCACTATGTCTTAATAATTTTTCGGCCACATCTTCAGGACCACCCACTACTAACGCACCACGAGTGCCTGTTTGTGAGTCGAAATGCGCACGAGTTACAGGAGGCCATCCTCTTTCTTTACCGATTTTGGTAAAAGCTTCCGCATAACCAGGGTAGAACTCTTCGATTGCTTTTTCTGTTGTTTCGCCAACATAGCCAAGAGAATGTAAGCCAACTTTTAGTTCACTGAGTGCATATCCTGCTTTAACACCAGCTTCTCTGTATAAATCGATTAATGGTCTGAAACGATGTGTTTCTCCACCAATTATTGCAACCATTAATGGCAAGCCTAATTTACCAGCACGGATAAAAGAAGAAGGTGTTCCACCAACACCCAACCATATTGGAATACGATCTTGTAAAGGGCGTGGATAAATTGGAACATTATTTAATGGAGCTCTGAAATTTCCTTGCCAAGTAATTTCTTCGTCGTCTCTAATTTGTAATAGTAGATCTAGCTTCTCCGAAAACAAGGCATCGTAATCGTGTAAGTTATAACCGAATAGTGGGAATGCTTCTGTAAATGAACCTCTACCCACAACCATTTCAGCTCTTCCATTAGATATTAAGTCGAGCGTTGCAAAATTTTGAAAAACACGAACGGGATCTGCAGCACTAAGTACAGTTACTGCGCTAGTAAGTTTTATTTTTTTTGTTCTGGCTGCCGCTGCTGCTAAAATTAAAGTGGGAGCAGAGTCGAGAAACTCTCTACGATGATGTTCACCTATTCCAAAAACATCCAATCCAGATTTGTCGGCATGTTCTATTCTGTCAAGAAGTTGTGCTAATGCTATTTCGCTAGGCATTGGTTTGCCGTCGTTTCCGATGGCCGATGCGAAGCTGTCTATTCCTATTTCCATGATGTTAGTTGTGTTTTATTCCCAACTGGTGGCACGACTTAAGTCGTGCCACCAGTTGGTTTAATAAATGCAGGTTTTTATTTAAACCTGCATTTATCATCTACTTCACACTCCCCCCGTTTTTAATGCTATGTACCGGACTTACAAACGCTAAACTTCCATCTGCGTTTTCTGCCATCAATATCATCCCTTGTGAAGTTATTCCTTTAATATCTCTAGGTGCTAAATTTACCAATATACTTACCTGCTGACCAATAATGTTTTCTGGTTCGTAATATTCCGCTATACCAGAAACAACTGTTCTTACATCAACACCTGTATCTATTTTTAGTTTTAGTAATTTTTTTGTTTTAGCTACTTTTTCCGCCTCTAAAATTGTACCTACACGAATGTCCATTTTACTAAACTCATCAAAGCTGATGTTTTCTTTTTGTGGTTCTATTGTAGCGTTTTGCATTTCATTTTGCTTTTTTGAAAATTCTAATTTTTGCAACTGCTTATCAATTGCATCATCTTCAATTTTTTCAAACAATAAACTTGCCTCTCCTAGTTGATGTCCTTCAGCTAAACAATTTTCATTTCCTGCATCCGTCCATTTAGATAGTGAAACATTTAACATCTTCTTTAATTTAGTTGATGTAAATGGTAAAAATGGTTCAGCCAATATCGCTAGGTTTGCCGCTATTTGTAAGCCTATATTCAATATTGTTTTTACTCTTTCCTCGTCTTCTTTAATTACTTTCCAAGGCTCAGTATCTGCTAAATATTTGTTACCCAATCTTGCAAGGTTCATAAATTCTTGCATACCTTCTCTAAATCTAAATTGCTCTAATGAATGAGCAATAATACTTGGATATTTCTTTAACTCTTCAATCACTTCTATATCGTAAGTAGTTAAGTTATTTCGTTGCATTACTTTACCATCGAAATACTTCTGACTAAGCACCACAACTCTGTTGATGAAATTTCCAAAGATGGCTACGAGTTCATTGTTATTTCTCGCTTGATAATCTTTCCATGTAAAATCATTATCCTTTGTTTCAGGAGCATTTGCACAGAGCACATATCTCAACACATCTTGTTTCTCTGGAAATTCTAGTAAATACTCATGTAACCATACTGCCCAGTTTCGTGAAGTTGAAATTTTATCTCCTTCTAAATTCAAAAATTCATTTGCTGGAACATTATCTGGTAATATATAATCGCCATGAGCTTTTAATATTGCAGGAAAAATTATACAATGAAAAACGATATTATCTTTCCCAATAAAATGTACCAATCGGGTATCTTTATCCTTCCAGTATTTTTCCCAATCTGGCGTGAGTTCTTTTGTTGCAGATATATATCCAATAGGTGCATCAAACCATACATACAACACTTTTCCTTCTGCTTCTTTTAATGGCACCTTTACTCCCCAATCTAAATCACGTGTCATTGCTCTAGGTTGTAAGCCTTGGTTTAACCACGATTTACATTGCCCGAAAACGTTTGGCTTCCAATCATCATGTTCGTTGATATATTGTTCTAAGTCTGATTGAAATTTATCTAAAGGTAAAAACCAATTCTTAGTTGTTTTTAATACTGGTACAGAACCCGATAATGTTGATTTAGGATTTATTAAATCGGTTGGGTTTAATGTACTCCCACATTTCTCACACTGATCTCCGTATGCATTTTCGTTGCCACAATTTGGACAGGTACCAGTTATATAACGATCTGCTAAAAACTGATTAGCTTCCGCATCGAAATACTGCTCGGTAATTTCCTCTTCAAACATTCCTTTTTCATATAAGTTCGTGAAGAATTCCGAAGCTGTTGCGTGATGAGTAGGCGACGATGTTCTTGAATAAATATCGAATGATATACCAAACTCCTTAAAAGAGTCGCCCATCATTTTGTGATATTTATCTATTACTTGTTGTGGAGTAACTCCCTCCTTTTTTGCTTTTATGGTAATGGCCACTCCATGCTCGTCGGAACCACATATAAATTTAACATCCTTACCCTGAGCTCTTAAATACCTCACATAGATGTCGGAAGGGATATAACAACCTGCTAAATGACCAATGTGAACTGGTCCATTTGCATAGGGTAAAGCGGCTGTAACAGTAAATCTTTTAAAACTCTTTTCCAAAACTTTATAAATAATGATAATTTGCCAAAGATAATGCTTTCTGAAACAATGCGCATTCCTCCTTATCTTAAAAATGGCGATACCATAGGTATTTTGAGTACCGCCCGTAAAATGAATGAAGATCAATTGGCTTTTGCCATAGACACAATCCATGCATGGGGTTTTAAAACCAAGCTTGGTGAAAGTATTGGTGCCGAAGAACATCAATTTGCTGGTAATGATGATATTCGACGAAAAAACCTTCAAGAGTTTATCGACGACCCTTCTATTAACGCGATTCTATGCGCCAGAGGTGGTTATGGTACCATGAGAATTATTGACCAAATTGATTTTTCATCTTTTACTAAAAGCCCTAAATGGATTTGTGGATTTTCAGATGTTACCGTTCTTCATGAACACCTACAGAAAATGGATTGTGCATCCCTTCATACTGCCATGCCTTCGTTGTTCCCTTCTATAAAAGATCATCCTACTTTACAATCCATAGAAAAAGCACTAAAAGGAGAATCGTTGCAATACACTTGGGCCTCATCTCAACATAATATCAATACAAAAAATATTACTGCAGAAATTGTTGGTGGAAACCTATCATTAATTTATGCACTTCAAGGTAGTGCTTCTGATATAAATACTGATGGTAAAATATTATTCATAGAAGACCTCGACGAGTATTTTTATCATATCGATAGAATGATGTGTAGTCTCGACCGTTCCGGAAAACTAAAAAATCTAAAAGGGTTACTAGTTGGTGGAATGAACGACATGAAAGATAATTCTATTCCATTCGGAATGAATACCGAAGAAATTATTTTGTACTACACTCGTAAATACAACTATCCTGTTCTATTCGATTTCCCTTCAGGTCATATCGAACATAACTACGCCATTAAACTGGGGCTTGAAGCTAGGATTGAAGTAAAGGGAGATGATTTGTTATTTGTACAATAGTGTGTTAATCAAATAATACTATACAATAATATATAACTTTAGATATAATCGTTTACTAAACATTAAGCTTTATAAAAAACACCAGAGCAATGATCTTTACTTGCTCCTGTAACTGAAGCTAAACAATTGTTTTCTGAACGTATTGCGAGTACTCCTAAAAAAGCAAATACTATAGCTTCTTTAAATTCTATAATTTCTTTTGATGGAGTAATTACTTCTGCTTCTGTGTAGCTTTTAATTTTGTTGATAAGGAATTGATTGTATGCTCCACCGCCGGTAACTAAGATGGTGACTGGTGACTGGTGACTAGTGAATGGTGATTGGTGACTAGTGACTGGTATTGTGCTGGCGATTTGCATCGCGATGTGCTCGCAAAATGTATTTAATTTATCTTCAATAGAAATATCAAAACTATCTATTAACGGTATTACTTTATCGAAAACATATTCTTTCCCTAATGATTTAGGCATTGGAAGAGAATAATAATCCAAGTAATTCAATTGACTCAACAATTCTGTATTTAATTTTCCTTGCATCGCTAAGTCACCATTCTCATCGTAATTTTTATTTTTAAATTCTGCATAATGATTTAATACCATGTTTGCAGGGCAGATATCATAAGCTACTCGTTTCGTTTCTAAATCGAAAGATACATTTGCAATACCACCAATATTTAAACAAAGGTTATATTCAGAAAATAATAACTTGTCTCCAACTGGAACTAAAGGAGCTCCTTGTCCTCCAATAACAACATCTTGTTTTCTGAAATCACAAACTACATCTATACCACAATTACTAGCTATAATATTACCCGCTCCAATTTGTAGACTTAATTTTTTTTCAGGCTGATGAAAGATGGTGTGTCCATGCGAAGAGATAAAATCTATTTTATTAAGATTATTACTCTTGATGAATTGATTAATTAATAGTGAAAAATATTCGCCGAGCTCGATATCCAATAAATGAATTCCCAGAGCATCTAACTTCATTGCATCATTCAGTTTTTTTCGCCAAATATTATCATAAGCAATACTTTTTGAATGAAGCAAATTAAAGCTCCATACATTGTTATCATATATAAACTCCGTATGGGCTAAGTCGACTCCATCTAGAGATGTTCCCGACATTAAACCAATGACATAATATTTCTGCATAATTTTACTCTATACAAATGTACTATTCTGAAAACAAAAAAAGGCTGAAGAATAATCTTCAGCCTTTTTAATATTACTGTATTAACAATTATTGTTTTACAATTTTTTGTACACTGATGTTGCTTCCTTCACGAACCTCAACCATATAAACACCTTGTGCTTGGTTTGATAAATCGAAAGAAGTTAATAATAATGATTGTGTTGGATATTCTTTTGAAAATACTACACGACCAGTAACGTCCATTACTTTTATGCTTGAAGAACCAGTTACGTTAGCTCTTACATAGAAAGTTCCATTACTTGGGTTTGGATATACTTGGAAATTTTCCACTTTGTTAGCATTCATTCCCACACCACCTGGTGTACGAACTGAACCCCATTTGAAAATTCCACCAACTGTAGCTGATTGGTTAAATCCACCAGACCAACCATTGTTCAAATCTGAGAACTGACAAGCAGTGTGTTGAATAGCATCAATATTAATCCAGTTAACACCATCTTCTGTATAAGCTGAACCAACAATACCACCTGTTGCATTAGCAGCTGTTAAGAACATAGTTGATGCAGTACCAGGTACATACTCAATATTATTTAAATAGAATAAACCACCTACTGTATCTAAACCTGAACTATTCCAAGTTGTACCACCATCGATAGAGAAAATAATTGTACTCGATGCAGAATCTAAATTGTTCATAATTGCATAGAAGTTATTTTTATCTGTAGCAGTAATACTAGGGATAGAAGTATTTGCAACATTCGATAAAGAAGTAGTTGCACTAGTCCAAGTATAACCCATGTCTTTACTTACCAAAATATTTCCAAAGTTTGTTGGGTAAATAATTGTACTATCAAATGTACCGTAGTAACCAACTGTTCCATACTCATCAGTAATTGGAGTATAAGGAATGTTTGCTTGTGGTACACGAGTCCATGTTAATCCACAGTTATTGGTAGTATAAGCTTCAAAATAACCTCCTGCTGGATCTCCTAATGCTACACCATTTTTAGCATCAAAGAAATGCACTACGTTAATAAACGATGATCCTGCAGTAAATGTTCCTGCTGATACTTTTGTCCAAGTTGTACCACCATCAATAGTTTTGTATACACCTTGTGCCGCAGCTGCAGCTGTTGGATAAACTGAAGCATACGCTGTATCTTTATCTATAGCTGAAATGTTTGCTAATCCATAAGAAGCTGCAATACCTGTTGCTACTCTTGCTGGCTTCCAAGTTGCTCCACCATCAGTAGTTTTGGTATAATCGCGGATTGTAGCTCCACCACCACTTCCATCATACGCTACTGCCCAAACCACATTTGAATCAACTACTGCGAAGTCGTTAATCCCTCTCGATGCAGTCGCAAATTTTGAGTTTTGAACGTGCCATGCCATTTGTGCATTAACACCCAATGTTCCAGCAATTAATGCTGTCATAAGTAAAAGTTTTCTTTTCATATTATTTTCTTTCTAATTATTTATTCGGATTGATTATTTAAAAGTTCTAAAATACATGAAATATGCCCAATTACAATGCCAAACCCATTTCTATTGTAACATTTATGTAATAATTCAATAATTATAGTACTATGTATTGCATAGTACAATTAAATACATATATCTTTGCATTATGATAATCGAAAACACACAAGTTCAGATGAGAAAGGGGATTCTTGAGTATTGCATCCTCTCCATCATATCGCATGGTGAGACCTATGCGTCTGACATTATAGAGGAATTGCGCAATGCTCGCTTGCTTGTTGTAGAAGGTACTTTGTACCCTTTACTTACTCGCTTAAAGAATAACGGACTGCTTAGCTATCAATGGTTAGAATCGACCAGCGGACCACCTAGGAAGTATTATCAACTTACATCAGAGGGTAAAAATGTTTTATCAGAATTACAAAAAACCTGGAATGAATTGGTATTTGCTGTGGAAGCCGTTCAACATATTGAGAAAAAAAATCTAAACACCGAAGAATAAACCTACGACCATGAACAAGACAATCATCATAAACATTAGTGGCACCATCTTTCATATTGAAGAGGATGCTTACGAGAAACTTAAGGTATACATGACAGAAGTAAAATCTTACTTCAATAAATCTGCCGATAGTTTTGAAATTGTTAGCGACATAGAAAATAGAATCGCTGAGCTTTTCACAGAAATTATAAATGCTGAAGAAAAGCAAGTTATTATTATGAATGATGTAGACCGCATCATCCGTACTATGGGGCAAGCAAAAGACTTTGAAAATGCTTTAAACGACGAAGCAGAAGAAATAAAAATCGATACTGAAAATTATCACATCAAAAAAAGACTATACAGAAATCCTGATGATAAAATATTAGGTGGTGTATGTTCTGGTATTGCAGCATACTTTGATTTCGATCCAATTTGGGTTCGTCTGGCTTTAGCTTTATCAGTACTTTTCTTTGGATCTGGTATATTACTTTATATTATTCTTTGGGTTATTATGCCCGAAGCTATTACTCGTACCGAAAAATTAGCTATGCGTGGTGAGTCGCCAACCATTGAAAGCATTCGTCGTTCTATAGAAGAAGAAATGTCGAGTGTAAAAAGAAATTTAAACAATGGGAATGCGCTCAATAATTCTAGCATCAGAACCTTTACAAATGAATTTATAAACTTCATTAGAAAAACAATTAAACTTTTAGGAACCATCCTTGTAAAATGTGTTGGCGCGTTTATGATGTTTGTTACAGGTGCTATGACTGTAGTTCTCACCATAACAATGCTTGCATTAATCGGTATTGTAGATAGAAGTATGGCTGATGATATTCCACTATTCATGTTAAGAGAAGACCATCAAAACGTAATGTACTTCGCTTGGTATATCATCATTGTAATTCCAATCATTGCGGTATTTATGTTAGGAATTAGAATATTGTTCAATACAAATCCTTTCAACAAAATCTCTGCATGGTCTTTATTGAGTATTTGGATACTTAGTTTATTTGTAGGTGGATATTATACCATTGACACTCTAAAGAATTTTAAAGAAGAAGGTCGTTTACAAGAAGCTAAAGTAATACTTCCAAATACTGCTAATAGATTTTATTTATTAAGCGATTATGATGAAAAATACAATTATTACGATACTCTAAAAACTAAAGAATTCGGGTTAAAAGATAAAATGGTATTAAAAGCATCGAGGAATAATTTTGGATTTGATAATGTTGATTTAAGAATAGAGAAAAGTTTCGATAACCAAATGAAATTAGTTACTACTTATCATGGTAGAGGGATTGATGAAACTACTGCAATTAAATCTGCAGAAAACATTTCCTACTTATTCGAACAAAATGATTCTGTACTTATTTTCCCAAGATTCTTCAAATTAAAAGACAATAGCAGTTGGAGAAACCAAGAAGTAGAATTGATTCTATATGTACCATACAATACCGAACTTATTATACAAGATCGTGTTGATCGTATTATCGATAATATCTACTCAAGTGAATGTGAGCGTGATGAATATGATCGTGTTCATTGGATCATGGGTAAAGATGGAATGGAATGTAAAAAGAAAAGCGTAGAGTCTTTTTAATATTCACCTCCTATTTGCCTCAACAAGTCGGACCCGGCAACTTTTATAACTGGAAGTTTGTCGGGTTTTTTTGTTAAATCAATTGTATCGCTCAAACAATTCATAAATGAAATTAAATCATTCATTTCCTCTTTAGATAATTTTAGTGAATCACTTGGTAATGTTTGATTCGGCACTTCATATCCATGCCCAATACCTCCTCCATTATTATAAAAACTAATAACATCTTCTAATTTTTCATAAACACCATTATGCATATATGGAGCTGTGTATGCTATATTCCTTACTGTTGGTGTTTTAAATGCATATTGATGAATTTCCATTTTTGCTACATTATACCTCCCTTTATCTTCATCTAACATTTTATTCTCTTTAGTTTTTGGAACACCTATAATTTCCCACTCTGTATCTTCGAAATTTGGAGGAACCGTACCATTAAAAAACGGTGCGAAATGACAAGTTCCACATTGTGCTTTGCCCATAAACAAATTATATCCATTTATTTCACTAGTATTCATAGTTACCTTTTCTCCTCGCATGTATCTATCGAATTTTGTATTTAACGAAACCAATGATCGTTCATATTCTGAAATCGCTCTTATAATTCCATTCTTATTTATTATTGTATCTGATGAACCTACAAAAGCTTCTCTAAATAATTTTTTATATTCTTCGCTACCTTTTAATTTGTCGGATATATGATTAAAGTTTCCGTGCATTTCATTTACATTCTGGTTTACTTCCACTACCTGGTCTTCTAAATAAGTGATACGTGCATCGTAAAAAAATGCTTTCTGGAAAACCACATTTAATAAACTAGGTGCATTTCTACTTAACTCTCCATTTTGATCAAACATTATGCTCTTAGCAACTGGCTCTGAAAATCCATACTCTGGTCTATGACAAGATGCACATGCTCTTTTATTATTTCCGGACAAAACAGGGTCGAAAAACAACATTCTACCTAATTCAATTTGTTTATTATTAGAGTGATTAATTTTATCTGATGTGAAATAGAAAGTATTCCATGCATCATTATTCAATATGTTTTTTGCTTGAGGTTTTATAGGTGTGGGTAATGGATTAATACCATATTCTGTACCTTTTTCAATTTCAACTAAAATACCATATAATGAGAAAAGATATTTTTTAGTAAACTCTAATCTGTTAAAAGTATCAAAATCTGGATTATTATTTATTTCAAGTAATGCCTCTGTAATTATTTTCTTAGCATTTCTGCTTTGCTTCTTTATTCTATTTGTAACAGCGTTTTTTTCTAATAGGTTAATAATATCATTTAATGCATATAATACATATTTGGATTCATTAAACGTATTCTTAGAATATGCTGCATCTATTCCTGTAAAATTAAAAGTCCATAACCTAACGATTTCCTGCTTGCTCGCTTCGAAAATCTGATATTCTTGTGGTTCTAATGTTTGTGTAATCTGTTGAGCTCGTAAAATAGCTCCTCTAGTTCTTTTCAACTCTTGCAACAATACATATTGATTAATAGTGTCTTCTGCAAAAATCAATTCTTCTATTTTCTGTAAGCCCTCTGGCTCTTGTGTATATTGATTTGGGTCGTACTCATCTACATCTGGTATTAATGCCATATTTAACATCCCTGCTGTTGATGGTGCAAAATATTCTAAGAACAATTCATTTTTTTTATACTCATACCTTACCCTACTAAACAATAAAATGCATTTATCTTTTTCTAATATCTTTTCTTCATTTACATATTTATACAAAGTGTCGTAGGTCTTTAAAAACGAACCTATTGATTTTTGAAAATAAATGGTAAAATCTTGTTTTAATAAATCATCTTCCTTCTTAAAAGAAAAAAAACACCATGCAAAGGTGATTGAAGACAAAACAATAAGTATAGTTAGTTTTCTCATAAAATAAACAATCCCAGCCTTTCGACTGGGATTGAACATGAAAGGTGATTATAATTTTGTTACTACTTTTTGCATATTAACGTAATCGCTAAACACATTGATTACATATTGTCCGTTTGAATATTTAGAAAGATCTACTACTTCTGAGTGCATACCTTCAAAATCGAATAACATGTTTTCGTAAACCACTTGTCCTAATAAATTGCTTACTCTAATTTTTACGTTAGCTCTCTTCTCTGCATTAAATTTTACAGTGAATTTACCGTCGTTTGGATTAGGGTAAACTTTAAATTCATTGCTTCCTAATGTTTCATCTAAACCTAATAATAACATACCCACTGAGCTTGAACGTTTAGATACACAACCCGTTACTGCATCAGTAGTTTTTACTGTATAAGCTCCAGATACAAGTGCTGTAAATGTTTGATTAGTTGCACCTGGTATTACTACTGTATCTTTATACCACTGGTTACCTGTTGCATTACTTGATGTTAATACTGATCCATTAACCGAAATTACTGGTGTTGCTGGCAAAGGATTAATCGTTACTTGAATACTATCAATAGTTTCGCAACCATTATCGTTTATTGCTTTAGCCCAATATGTTCCTGATTTTGTTACTTCAAGTGTTTTCGCTGTAGAGTTATCATTCCAAATTACATTTCCGTTTGCATTACTTGCATCTAATACAACTTTCTCACAAGCTACTTGATCTGCACCAAGATTGATTATTGGTTTGTTTATTACTACTAAGTTTAATGAATTTCTTGTTCCTTCAGTACCTAACGCTACTGCCGATACATAATATGTTTTACTTACCGATGCTAATACCTTGTATTCTTTACCTACAAATATTGGCTGACCTCCAGTAGAACTTTGATACCAACGGTATTCTGCATTTGGATATCCTCCAGTAACTGTTAATACTACAGAATCTCCAGCACAAGCTTTCGTTTCTTTTACCATAGGTGTTTTCACTTTTGCTCTTGGTAAATTTTTCAATACTACTAATGCTGATGCTTGGAATTCGTTTTTGCGAATTGTTCCACCATCTACGCCTTTATATTTTGCACCTCTCCATGTATGAGGTTGTACTGCTAATAGAAATGCATTAGGTACATTAATGTCATCAGAAATATCAATTAATGCTCCATACTCCCAAGAACCAATCGAACTACTTGCATATCCTGTAGCTGAACCATTTTGATTGTATTTTGCTGAATCTGGATTAGCTATTCCTCCTCTTTTATGATTTAATTCTGCAACAGTAAAGAACTCTTTTGTTTCAATATCATACATGTAAATTCTTGCATCATGTCTACTAGGATTTCCTGATGGTGCATAACCATTTGGATCTTCTTGTATATATACATAATCATTAGTTACACAAATATTATCTGGATCATTAAATGTACGTGCTCCATTTGTCGCCGATTTATCATCACCATCTAACACACATTCTATTGTACCTTGCAACATATTATTTTTATCTAATTTTAATCTGTATACTCTTCCATATTTTGTTCTAGAGGTATCAGAATTTACTCCTGTTAGATCTTGTCCAGTTACAGTGAAATAGATTTCTCTTGATGCGTCTGCACTACCTTTACGATAATCAACATCTTCTACTCTACCAAAACGTACTGCATTAATATTTTGTGAGAATGTATTGATTTGCGCTCCCGTTAAACTTTTATGATTAGGTACCTGAATAAATTCAAATTCATGCGCCACACCATTCGTTTTCATTTTAGTCTCTTTATAATTTCCTGATTTCAATTTCAGTACATATAAATTCCCATTTTGTAAATCTCCAGTAGTTGATGTATACATAGCTAGTTGACCTCCAGCTGGACCTGAATCATCATCACCAATAATAATTACTGTTTTACCTGGATACGCATCTTTATGTAATGGCACTGCATTCTCTGCACTCCATCTACCTAAACCTTTTGCTAAAGTATATGAAGTAGCTTCAGTAATTAAAGTGTCAACCACTGGATTAGCGTACGGACTAACCGCATGCGTCATCGATTCTTCACCACTCTCTCCACAAGTTAGAAAGTATGGACCAAAACCATGTTCGTTTGGTTTTGCCATAGTTCCCGAACATAATCTCCAAATACCTGCATTTGAGTTCATAATGTACTCTCCTTTTACAGGCTTAAATGTATTATCTAAGGTTACTCTCGATACAGAGAAGTTATCTTCGTGATTTGTTAACAATGTATATGTACCATCTGAATTTTTAACCAATCCCATACCATCTGCAGAACCTCCAAATACAAATGAAGGTGATTGTGGTAACACATCGTCAGAAGAAATCAATCTGTACATTTCGATATTAGGAACATCTTTATTTGTAAATAAGAATGATGGCGATACAGAATGATTTGCTAAAACAGTATTGTTTACTGGTTGATATACTTTATAGTTTTTTAATTTGTTTATTCCTTTTAAACCGTAAACGTAAACATGACTTAAATTTGTAGTTGCTGTAGCAACACCATTTTCTGTTGGCGACGATTGTCCGTAATCGTTATCATTACAAATAGCAATCGTACTATCGTTAATAATAGCTAAACCTTCTGGTTTATCTAATGCTGGGTCCCAACCATTTGCTAACAAATCCATAAACATAGTTTTCTTTACAGGTACAATTCCATTTGTAGCTAAACCTGCAGAATCAACTAAAGCCTCTAATGTTACTCCATTGTATAAACCTGAAGTTACAGGTGTTGCATTTTTTATGTTGATTGAAAAAACATATTTTCTATCTGTAGTTCCTCTTAAAGCATGTTCAATTACTAAAAACACCGAATCGTTTACAGCAGCCATATCTCCAATTTTCCAATCTCTTAATCTAATTTGATTACCACCACTTGCTCCAATAACTCCTTGGTTCAAATAAGCATACATTTTAGAAGTATTGTTATCTGGATCTATTTCAATAATACGGTGTACTCTTGTAGATTCACCAACAGATTTTGTTGGATATAAAATTGGACTTTGAATAATTGCATATATTTTTCCGTTTGGAGCAATACACAATCCCTCGAACCCTCTGTTGTTTTTACGATATTTAAAAACTGTATCTATTGCAACATCAATACTTTCAGAACCTACTTGGTTTTTATATGGTGTAAACCTTGCTACTACCACACCATTTGAATTTAATTTCCAAATAGTCGGACCACCTTCTTCACATAACCAAAAATACCCTTTTCTATCTACTGCAATACCCTCAGCATCTATTCCCCACACATCCTTATTTGCAGTTTTTGTTAAGAAGTTAGCGCAATCTTGTACAGTGTCAGTAGAAACTAATTCTGCTACCGTACTACCAAAATTGGTTGGGTTCAACAAACCCGAAGCCCCATTACCGTTTGGTCGCTTCATTGTAATTGTTTTTAAAATTACAATCGAATCACCATCTATACGTATTCTGTGAATTTTTGGAACATAAGATGGGAAACCATAAATTTTATCATACGTTGGTCGGCACGATGCTGTGTTCGCATTAGCAGCATCAACATTTACCCCGCGGTCTGATGTTGTCCAGAATTCTTTGCCATTCGTTCCTTCAATAGCAAATAAACCTGAGAATCCTGCTTCTCTGAAATTAATACCTTGGAAGGTACCAATAGGAGCAGAATTGAAATTCTTGTAATCTTTCAGAAGATTAATTTGAGCTTTCAACCCAGTTGTTACTAAGGCTGTTAACGCAATCAAGAATGTAATTTTTTTAGTAAAACTTTTCATGAAAATTCTTTTTTGGTTGATGCCCAAAAGTATTCACGAGGTGTTTCCTTGCACTAAATATTACATTATGAATTTGTAGATTATGTATTAAGAAATTGTGGGTTTAAACGATTTTAAAATATTAAATTGATGTAAAATTGTTTTCAGTTTTACAATTTGTTTATAAAGCTCATTGCCTTCTCTGGATTTTTAAGAATTTCTACTCGCGAATAATTCCATGGTTTCCAAAAAGCCTCTAGTACCTGTGCATAGGTTTTCTCCTGCCAAGGTTCAAAAGTTTTGCGAGCCCCTATATTCGATTCTATGTTCGTGATGTATATTGTGTTCTGATGTTCTGTAAATTGGAAATCTGGAATAATCGACAATAGATAATTTGAATAATACACTCTTGCTGCTAATTCTTGAAATTGTATTAAACTTAATTGTTCTGGCAAAGAACTTAATATTTCTTGATGATAGTTTTTATTTAACTCGGTATCTAACAAACATATAATCATTCCCAATTTTTTATACCTAAATGAAAACGTCAAGGTGTTGATCTCATTCCTATGTTCGAAATGTGCTATTTCATTTTCTTCCTTAATCGTATAAACAAACAATGAGAAGGGAAGTGGTTTATCCCACTCTACTTTTTTTATCATAGATTGAAGCAATCTGTGCATCACCTTAAATTTATTTACCAATACAGGCGATACTCTAAATCCTTCCTCTTTATACTCTTCACTTTTTAATCCATTTTTTATTTCAGCACTTACAAGACCATACACCATACTTCCAGCCCATTGAAACCATTCTATCTCAGTAAGTAAATGTTGGTCTCCTTCTTCAAAGGCTTTCTTTGTCTTTAAATTAAGTTGAGCTAAATATTCAGCTACAGCATTTGAAACGGGAAGTGTTAAGTCTTGATAAGTACAAAAGCTCTCATCCAATAGCTTGAATGCTTTATCGTAAAGCTCCTCTTGTACCATTAACCATTCCGGGAATACCGATACCTGATCAATTCCTTTAGAAATAGCTTCGCCCGTTAAAAAGCATTTCCCTCCAACTAAATCGAAACTTTTAAAAGGGTCGTATAAATTCGCTTCATTCATTCTACAAAAATATTAATCATTTTTATCAAAGCGTTTTGTTTATATCTTTATTTGATGAAAATTAAATTTGAAGAGTATCAACTGGCTCTAAACTACCCTTTTAAAATTTCAGATTACAGCCGTACGAGCACTCCTCTCCTTTTTGTTAGCATATATGATGAGCACATAAAGGGTATTGGCGAGGCTTCTATGCCGCCTTATTTAGGTGAATCCATCGAAACCGCTTCTAGCTTTTTATCAAAAATTGATTTATCGGGTTTAAACCATTTGGAAGAAATTATTTCTTACGTAGATCAATTGGCCCCTCATAACAACGCAGCAAAAGCAGCTGTCGACATTGCTTTACACGATTACTTCTGCAAGAAAAACAATATCCCTCTATACAAATACCTTGGCTCAAATCCGAGTACTATGCCCTACACATCCTTTACATTAGGTATAGATACAGAAGAAGTGTTAAAGGAAAAAATAAAAGACACTGAAGCCTTCCATCGAATAAAAATAAAATTAGGCTCCGAAAATGATCAAGTCATTATTAATACAGTAAGAAATCTTAGCGATAAAGAAATTTTAGTGGATGCCAATCGTGGATGGAAAACAAAAGAAGAAGCTGCAAGAATGATTGATTGGCTAGCAACAAAAAACTGTATTCTGGTTGAACAACCCATGCCTGTTGATGCTTACGAAGATATGCTTTGGCTAAAATCAAGATCTGCATTACCTCTTTTTGCCGACGAATCTTGTAAACGTTTAAGCGACATAGAAAATATAAAGGACGGTTTTCATGGAATTAACATCAAACTCATGAAATCTACTGGAATACACGAAGCTCAAAAGATGATAGCAAACGCAAAAGAACAATCCTTGAAAATTATGATTGGTTGTATGAGTGAATCATCATGCGGTATCCTCGCTGCTGCTGCACTTGCACCTCAGTGTGATTATGCCGATTTAGATAGTCCATGGATGGTAAGTAATAATCCTTTTCAAACTCCTACCTTAATTGATGGAAAGATTGTGTTGAATAAGAAGCCGGGAATAGGGGTTTTCTAATGTGTTAATATGATAATGTGTTAGTGTGATAATGTCTATCAATCTAGGAAGATTAACGTAGTTTTTCTTTTTTTTTATCCTTTAAATTTCTGAATAAAAAAGATTGGGTCTATAACACTTAATGATTGCTATTGGGTTTTCAGTAAAAATTGTACCAAGAGAATAAAGTATCAATCTTTTAAAGATAAAAAAAGCAAGAAACATCAACATATTAACTTAAACCCTTTTCCGTGGACGTTAATAATTTCAATGCTTTCGTCGGCTTTTAAGTATTTGCGAATTTTGCTGAGGTAAACATCCATACTTCTTCCGTTGAAGTAACTATCGTCGTTCCAAATTTTTAATAGGGCTTCTTCTCTAGTAAGTAACTGGTTTTTTCTTAAGCATAATAAGCGTAGTAACTCTGCTTCTTTGCCTGAAATCTTTGTGCTGGTATCATTGTGGACTAAGGTCTGACTGATAAAATCAAACTTAAATTCTCCTAATGTAAATATTCTTTCTTCTGCTACCTGTTCCGATTGATGTACTCTTTTCAATATGGCTTGAATTCTTAACAATAATTCCTCTATTCTGAATGGTTTAGTGATGTAATCGTCGGCTCCAATTTGAAAACCTTCAATTTTATCTTCCATCATACCTTTCGCAGTAGCGTAAATAATCGGAATGTGTTCATTCACCGCTCTCACTTCTCTTCCTAAAGAAAATCCGTCTTTCTTTGGCATCATTACATCAAAAATACACAAGTCGAATTGGTCTTGAAAAAAGGATTTTAAGCCCTCATCACCATCTTTACACAAAGTCACTCTATAACCTGCTTTTATTTGCAAGTACTCTTGTAAGACCAAGCCTAAATTCGGGTCATCTTCAACTAAAAGGATTGATACGCTCATACTACTATTTAGGGAAAGTTAATGAAAATTCTGAACCTAACCCAATTTCAGATTTAACACCTATTTTTCCATTCATCACTTTTAATATAGAATGTACATAATGCAAGCCTATTCCAAATCCTTTTACATCATGCAAATTACCCGTTGGTACCCTATAAAATGGTTCGAATATTTTCTTAATCTGCTCTCTCTTCATTCCTATCCCCTGATCTCTCACTTTTATTATTATTTCGTTTTTCGTATCTAATGTATCAATAAATATGGTTGAGCCTGGAGTACTGTATTTACTCGCATTGTCAATTAAATTTTGTAAAATATTTTTCAGATGGAATTCATCAGCATAAATTAAGTCGTTGCTCGCTTTTAAATTCTTTACAATTTTTTGTTCCTTATTAGCTAAGCTTAATTCAAAATGCTTCAAGGCATCATCAATTAATGAATGAGCAGATACACTATTCATTGCCAATTTTATTTCACCTTTATCCATTCGTGCCATATTCAACACTCGTTCCACATGCTCTCCAAGTCTAAGATTTTCATCGTAAATAATACCTGCCAATCTTTTTACTCGCTCATCGTCGTTTATTACACTAGGATCTTTTAAAGCTTCTGATGCCAACGATATGGTTGATACTGGAGTTTTAAACTCATGTGTCATGTTATTAATAAAGTCGTTTTTAAGATCAGCTAATTTTTTCTGTTTTAAAATGGCATAAATTGTATAAGCGAAACAACCTACCAATATTGCTAATAATAATACCGAAGAAGCCAATGTTGGACCCATTTCCGAACTTAACTTCTCTTCTCTATCTGGAAAACTAACATTTATTGAAGCCGACAACTCGGATTCATTTTGATCAAAAAGTGTTGTACTATATACATTAGAGAAATCGCTGATGGCATTTGTAGAAGTATTGAAAAATATACTGTCTTTATTTCCATTTATCACTAATTCATAAGGCAAAACGATTCCGTGCTTTTCTAATTGTAATTTCAACAAAGAATCTATTTGCTTTGGTTTTATTCTATTTTGTAATGGAATACTTAATGCTGCTAATTCTGCGGCAAGGTCTTGAATGATTTCAATTTTCTCTTTTTTATTATTATCGAAATATTTTTTTACGATTTCTTTTTTGGGTTTCTCCGGATTAGAAAATACTATTATTGGTGAAGCATCACCCATAATTACTGGAGGCATTGGTGGTGCGGGAGGCATTTCATCAGCTGCAAAACTACGCACAGTAACTCTAGTTTTAGGCGCTCTACTTGGTGTTGATTTTGAACGTCTATAGCTACCGGATCTAGCTGCAATACTGTCTGCATGAATAATATAACCCGAATGTTCAAAATTAGAAGTAAATATACTATCACTCCATTCTGGAAAATCTGGAATGGTAAAACTGAAATTGTTTTCACTGAAATTAAACTCAAAACTATTTCTTAGTTCTTTTAAACTGTCTGTTAGTCGTTTTAAGTCTTTGCTTTTTAGTCTCACATTCCTTAATTCCTTTTCACGATCCATGCTTGCAATTTTTCTTTCTAGTTCGTGAATGGATTTTTGAGTTTCAGCCATTCTAGCTTCTCTTTCTCTATTGGTTGTTTGTTCTCTGGTCTCGCTTTTATAGCTTGCTGTTACTTTTGTAGTATAATGCTGTTCCTTTTGTGGTTTTGAAGCTTCCTTAGTAGTTTTTACATATATCTTATTTAATCTATCCGATTTATCTTGAATATAATCGATTGCTTCAGCTTTTTCAATGCTTTTTACTACGTCAACTAATGCTGCGTTCACACTTTGATCAAACAATTGTTGCTTCTGTACATACGAATCTCTAATCATCGCTAATTGCAAAGACACTATACCAATAAGTGCAATACTCATCAGCAATACAATAATTCTAAATTTTCTCTTCGTCATAACACTACAAAAGTAAGGCAATATGAACTCATTTCAAGCATTTTAACAGTTTTTAACATTCATTAACCTCGCTTTAACAGATGAGCATTGTAAGTCGGAGTACTTTTGTTTTAGAAAATTAATCAAATCAGAAAATATGAAAAAGACATTATTAATAGGAGCTGCATTATTACTAGGAGTAATTGTGCTAGTATCAAACTCTAACGGACAAGACAAAGAAAAGAGTAAAAAGAAAAAATCTAAGGGCACAACCATTACTATAAATGATGGTGATACCATAATTAATGGCAAGAGATATTCTGAACTGAGTAAAGAAGAAAAAGAAGAGTTCAAAAAGATGCAGGAAAAGCTTGAAAAGGAAATGAAATTTAAAACTATAGAGCTTGATAAAAAAATGAAAGCTCTAGATAAAGAGATGAAAGCATTAGATCATGAAATGATAATTATTGGCGATTCTTTCGATGAAGAAATTAGTGTAGGTGAAGATGGAGAAAGAGTTGTTATAAGATCAACAAAAACTCCTCGTGCTCCTAGAGTGCCACATGTGCCTAGAGCTCCTCATGCAGAAGGTTTTGCTGAAATCCCTCCAATTCCAGATCTGCCTGATTTTAATTTTGAGTTCAACGGTCATCGTGGTTTTGTTTTCAATTCTGACGATGATGCTAATGCTCAAGTATTCATTTTTAATAATGATGGTAAAAAAACAGTGATAAAAATGCTTAATGCTAGTCCTGATGACCTTAAGAAGATTGGCGCTAAAGCTAATGATGACATTAGCTTATATCCTAATCCAGCTAAAGATCAATTGACTTTGAATTTCAATTTCTCAGAATCTGCACCTGTAAGTATTACTATTTATGATATGGAAGGAAAAGTTATAAAAACAGAAAGCATAAAAGATTATAAAGCTGGTAATTATGAAAAAGTATATTCTCTGAGCGAATTTGAAAATGGAAGTTACTTAGTTGAATTTGCTCAAAAAGACAAAAAAGTGGTTAGAAAAATTATCATAAAAAAATAAAAAAACAAGAATTGTTCACCTTAAAAATATTATATAATGAAAAATTTATTTAAAAAATCAATAGCTGTATTTACACTCGCTGTAGTTGTAATCGCTGGTTCTAAAACATCTAAAGGTCAAATGACTGTAATGTCGAATGCAGCAGAGACTATATCTACCAAAACCTCTGGCTCTTTCGGTAAAAATCTGGTACAATCTAAAATTTATCCCAATCCGAGTGCCGGTAAAATGAATATTGCTGTGGAAGACTTGCCTGCTGGAGATATAGAATTAACCTTGATAGACAAGAATGGAAATGAAGTATATTCTAAAGTTGTAGAACACGAAAAAGAAGGTTCATTTTATACCAATATAGAAGCTGATGAATTACCAAATGGTATATATCGAGTGAAATTAGTTCACAAAGATTTCATAATGGTTAAAATGTGGACTAAGCTTTAATAGTAAACACAAAAAAGGGTGGAAAAGTTAACAATACTTTCCACCCTTTTTATTTATAATTTTTTACTACTATTTTTCAAACGCTTTATTCACAGCAAATACTATATGATCTCTATGAGCTTTGGTATCTGCATTACCTCCTGCTGTAGCCATCATTGTTTTAATTGCTTTCAATTGTGCCAAGGCGTTTGATTTTGCTTGGTGACTATACATTGGCGATTTAGTCGCATCAACCAACATATTTACATATTCTATTTGTAAACCTTGACGGAAGCTGTTTACATTTCCAGCTAAATCTGCTTTAAATATACCATCCGTTAAATCACGCATCATTTCGTTTAACGAATAAGTATTTCCGATTAATTGAATATCAGTGATTCTCTTCGTAACTCCTGCACTTAAAAGATGTGCAAGAACACCTTTCTGCATATTTAAAATTCTATCGTGAATTTTTGGATCTTCGTTACCTCCATTAAATCCTCTACGTTGATACTGTAAGTACGAATAGAAATCTGCTGGCATATCAAATGCATTAGGTGCAAATAAATATTCGTTCAATGCTTTCATCGCTCTTTTTTGATCTCCATAAGCAACTGGAGCCATCGGCTTAGCATTACTTTTTTGTTCAGGGAAACTTCTATCCACATAAACACCGCCTACATATCTAGAGATTACCCCTGCTGCTGTTGCATACTCACCAGTAACAATTAAGTAAGAATTTCTTAATTCATGATATGATTGTCCTTCTTTGATGTATTTAGCTTTTAATCCTTTTAATAAGTTATTTGATAATTTCATTCTATCGATAGAGTAAGAAATTGCATCAGAACTCATATCACCTATCATTACTCTTGGATCTATTCCTCTACCTGGAGCACGCATATCATCAGCATCGTTACCAAAAGTTAACTGAGGCTCATTAGAACGACTCAATAATTTTTTCATTCGTTCTGCTTCAGCATTCGGATCAGCTAAAGAAGGTGCATAACCAAACTCTATCGCCCACATGTCGTACGGACCTGGTTTCATGGTGAAGTATTGACCCTGCTTAGATTTATCTAAAGCCACGTTTGCTGCTGGGTAATCCATTACCGAACCAGTTAATCCAATCTTAGAAGTAATTTCTTTATTGTTAACTGCTACTGGATCGTGCAACTGACTTGCTTTCATGTTGTGGTTTAATCCGAAAGTGTGTCCCACCTCGTGTAATACCAAGTAGTATAACGACTGTTTAATGTAATCGCTTTTTTCTAACTCACTTGCAGTATATGCCGATAATACAACATTACCAAATTGTGTTGCTTGAGTAAAATAAGTTCCGATATCGCAACCTTTATGATTGTATGATAATTCTGGTGATTCATTACCTAAATTCAATGCTGCTGCTTCGAATAATTTTTCTTGTTTTAAACGATTAGTAAAAAACACATATTCTAACATAATATCAGCACCTAGAATTTGACCCGTACGTGGGTGAACAAAGCTTGGTCCGTAGCCACCAAAAGGAGGGAAAGGAGAAGAAGTCCAACGAAGAACATTATATCTAATATCACCGGCATCCCAAGAAGCTGTGTCTGGTTGTACTTCACAACGAATTGCATTTTTAAATCCAGCTTTTTCGAAAGCCATGTTCCAAGTAAGAACTGCATCTTTAATAGTTTGTCTAAACTCTACTGGTGTAGTGTTTTCAATCCACCAAGTAATAGGCTCAACGGGTTCCGACAATGCTGCATTGGGATCTTTTTTCTCTAAATGCCAACGATTAATAACATCCTTATATGGTGTTGATGATAACGATGTCATGTCTTCGATTTGTTGCATAAAGTAACCTACACGAGGGTCATCAAATCTTGGCTTGAAATTATTTGCAGGAACCTCTATAATGCTATGTTGAATTTTTACAGTTACCGAACGCGGGTCTGTAACATCTGGGCCACCAAAGTTGGTTGGGCTTGGATTATCATAAACATACTCAACAATAATATCAGTGTTTTTAGGATAGTTTTTTAAGCTTGAGAATTTCGTTTTTTCTTTGCTTAATGATCCTAAACTAAATGTCGATCCAGGTTTTGCATTTGGGTTTGGAGAAGGTTTTATTTGAGATAAGTTTTCTACTAAGAACAACTCATCTGCTTTTATTAAATAATTATCGCCTTCTTCTGCGGCAATTTTTAAACTTGCCAAAATAGGTTTGTTAATATTTGCATCTGCCGATTTAGAAATCGCATTGTTAGCATCGAAATAATAACTTGTATTTTCTTTTACAAACTCAATCTTATCATAATATTTTCTGATGCTGAATATTTCGTTATCACGAAAAGCACCCTTAAAGAAACCCGCACTTACTGCTCCATTTTCAGAATAATTAAAATAGACAAACTCTTTGTTTAGTTGATCTTTTCTAATTTTCATGTATACAGAGCCATTCGTGGTGTCTTGATATAAAGTAAATAAACCATCTTTTGATTTTGTTGGTTTAGTAACTTCCTTAATGGTCTTCTTGGCATCCTTCTTAGGAGCCTCAGCCGGCGGCGGTGTAGGCGTTTTTTTCTTGCGTTGAGCGAAGCTTGGGCTAGTAATACCCGCTACACTTATGCAAACCGCCAATGAATAAATGAGTGATTTTTTCATAAAATTTGATTGAGGTTAATACAATTCTACTTGATAAATAATAAATGAATTTTAAACTTAATACAAATTGTTCCAAAATGCTCTAATCAAACTAATTTTTTACAATTACCCTCTTTTTCGGTTGTAATGTCTAGTTTTGTAACATGAGTATCCCGTTTACAAAAGAAAGTAGGATTGTTGTTACCTGTCCGAAATACATGTCGAAATACCTTAGTGAGGAGGTTCATGGACTTGGCTATACCATTATGGAAGAATGGAGCACAGGCATTGCTATTGAGGGCAGTTTGAACGATTGTATAAAAATAAACATGAACATTCGTACTGGCAACCAGGTGCTTTGGTTATGGTCGGAAGCGAAAGCAAAAGATGCTAATGAACTTTATGAACATGCCATGACACTTCCTTGGGAGAATTTACTTGATGTTGATGGTTATATTTCCATTACTTCAAATGTTCAAAATGAAACTATCGACAATAACTTGTTTGCAAACGTAAAGCTGAAAGATGCTATTGTTGATCGTTTCAGAAACAAAACAGAGATGCGTCCGAATTCGGGTCCCGACAGAAATAAAACGGTAATTCATCTTTTTTGGAAAGATAACGACGCCTCTATATATATAGATACCAGTGGCGAAACCCTATCTAAACATCAATATAGAAAACAACCAGGTTTAGCCCCCATGCAGGAAAATTTAGCTGCAGCAACCATTATGGCTACTCGATGGGATAGAAATTCGAATTTTGTGAATCCAATGTGCGGTTCGGGCACACTTGCTATAGAAGCGGCAATGATTGCATTAAACAGGATACCCGGTCTTCTTAGAAGTAATTATGGATTTATGCATATTAAAGGTTATGATGATGCTTATTACGAAGAACTTCGTAGAGAGGCCCGTCTAGCTGTAAAAAAATCATTAGATTTTGAAATTATTGCCAGTGATTTAGATCCTGTAGCATTGCATGCAGCAAAATCGAATGCCAAAACTGCTGGAGTTGATCTTCACATTACTTTTCGTTTAGAAGATTTCCGAGAAACCCCTTGCCCAGGAGGAAAAGGTGTGGTTATGTTCAATCCCGAATACGGCGAACGCCTTGGAGAGTATGAAGAATTAGAGATAATCTACAAAGCGATGGGCGATTACATGAAGCAAACTGCAAAAGGTTACTTCGGGTACATCTTCACCGCTAGTCCTAATCTAGCAAAGAAAGTAGGCTTAAAAGCTGAGCGTAAAATCGAATTCTTTAATAGCAAATTAGAGTGCCGATTATTAGAATACGAGCTCTATGATGGCTCAAGAAGAGTTGAAAAACGATAATGTTTTATTAAATTAGAGGTTCTAGTAAAAGAACGGTGTCAATATATCTAAGAAATAGCCGAAATTTTTTCTTTATCAGCATCTTCACCATTTTGTTGGTTCAATTAATTGGCCTTTGGTCGAAACCCGAAATTGTTGAAGCTCGAGCTGGTAAATCGTTAAGTACAGAAATTCAGTACTACGATTTATACATGAGAGAGTTTGCAAAAAATGCAAGCCTAGATTCTATCATTCGCGATACCCGCAAGCATCACAGAAGTACAAATTGGGAAAAATTTATAAACCTTACCAGAGATAATCCTTTTATAAGTATCATTTTTCAAAACGATAAGATTGCTTATTGGTCGAAATCAAAAGTAATTCTAGACTACAAGCACCTAAAATTAAAAGAGGGGAATAATTTTAGGAAACTAGATAATGGCTGGTACATCATTCAACAAAAAAGCTTTGGCGACTCAAAATTATTTTCTCTTTTCAATGTTTACAAAGAATATAATTATCAAAACGAATACCTCACTAATAAATATAGCGACAGGCTTGGTGTAAAAGATTACATCGAAATAAATTCCTTTTTAAAACTAAAAGGCTACATCATTAAAGATTTAGAAGGAAAGAATTTATTCAGTATTAGCATTAATACAATTAAGTACAGCCAAAACCCATCTTTAATTATCATCTTCTGTTGGTTGTTGATTTTTGTGTTTAGTTATTTAACTGTTAATAGCTTTGCAAAATATCTGTGGTTTAAAGGAGAAACACTTGCTAGTATATTATTTGTTGTATCGATAATTGCATTGGCTCGTACAGCTAGCATGTACTGGAAAATCCCTGCACCAATTTATCAACTCCCAATCTTTAGTCCAGATAAATATGCAAGCAATTTTTTATTCCCTTCCATCGGAGACCTAATTATCAATTTGCTTCTAATACATTGGGTAGTATATTTTCTTTTCGACAGATTAAAAGACTTAAACTTTAGAGTTTATAACATCAGGAAGAGTTATATACTAACTGCTTTTTTTATTGCATTCTCTTACTTTACTCTCGATGTTATCGATTATATTTTTGAAGGGCTTGTAACCAATTCCAATATATCTTTCGAATTAACAAACATATTAAGTTTAGATGTTTATAGCATTCTAGGTTTCTTCACCCTAAGCTTAATGCTATATTCTTTTTACTTGATAAACGATATGCTTATAAGCGTATTCCATCAGTTTTTCTTAAGTAAAAGAGAAAAGTTAAATATTTTTATACTCACCTTACTTTTGGTAGTAATTTCAAAATCAATCCTAACAGGCGTAAACTTTTTATTCTATGCCAATACTTTATTTATAGTTGTATTAGAGCGTTCGAAAAGTAAAAAGAGAGATTATTTAAATTTATTACTGGTAGTATTTATAATTAGCATCTTTTCGATTGCTTCAGCAATGCGATTGATGCATTTTAACGAAGAAAAAGAAAAACAAAATAGACAACTACTTGCTTCAAAATTAGAGTCGGCTAACGATCCGATAGCTGAGTATTTATTAGAAGGACTTACAAAAAGAATACAGAAAGATGATGTAATATTGAATTACTTCGATTCGAGAACGATAAGAACTGAGCCATTAAGCACAAGAATTCAACAACTGTACTTTGGTGGTTACTTTTCTAAGTATGATATTTCTATATATGAATTCGACAGTATCGGTAAACCTTTAAGATTAAGTCAGAGTAAAACACTGAACTATTTTGAAGATATTATTAACAACCAAAGTACCCCTACTTTAAATCCAAATTTTTATTACCAATCTAACACCTATGGATTATTAAGCTATTATGGCAAGATTCCTTTGTATACTAATTCTGGATATGTTGGTCAGTTAGTGGTGGAATTAAAATCGAAATATTTTAGAGACGAAAATATTTTTCCTGAACTTCTTCTAGAAGGAAGTTTAAAAATGAATAAAGATTTCAATGCATACTCTTATTCTATTTATAAAGATAATCGATTAGTATCTCAACAAGGTTCTTATCCATATAGTTTGCAAAACATTGAGTTTGCTAATACAAACAACGAATATGAATTTATAGAATCTAGCGAATACGATCACTTGGTTTATAAACCTAGTGATGGGGTGGTTATTGTTGTAAGCAAACCCTTAGATTCGAAAACAAAAATACTTACCTTATTTTCTTACTTATTTGGTTTGTTTTCTTTCTTCTTACTTATCTTTTATTTGAGAAGAACATTTGGCAAACGATTTAACTTGCTTACTGTTGATTTTAAAAATTTCAAAAGTAAATTCCGCATTCTATTTAAAACTAGAATTCAATTATCATTAGTATTAACTATAATTTTCTCATTAAGTATAGTTGGTTATATCACCTTTGTGTACATCACTAATCAATATACAAAACAGCAAAACGAAAGAATAAGTCAGAAGGTAAGATCAATTCTAATTTCATTAGAAAAAAAGGCTTATTTAATAAATCATTGGAACAATACTTACGACGAGAGAATTTCTGTGGAATTAAAAACGCTCTCTGATTTATATTTAACAGATATAAATATTTACAGCTTAAACGGAGAATTACTAATTTCTACACAACCGAAAATATTTGAAGAGGGATTAATCTCAAAAGAAATGAATCCCGAAGCATACATGGTTATGCTCAGATATGAAAAATCTGAATTCAATACTATTGAAAAAATTGGTTCTTTACAGTATTTATCATCTTATGCGCCAATAAGAAATGTGAACAACAAAATAGTGGCCTATTTGAATCTGCCTTATTTTGCTAATAAATCAGAGTATGAAGCAAGTGTGTCTGAGTTTTTAACCACCTTTATCAATGTGTATGTATTCATCTTTGTTGCCATTGGATTTATTGCATTTTTCATTGCCAATTCTATTACTTTCCCATTAACACTTATTGAAGAGCAGTTACGAGAAACCAAGATTGGTAAGAAAATGGATCCAATATCTTGGAAAGGTAGAGATGAAATCGGGAAACTCATTATCGAATATAATCGAATGATTGTTGAGCTTGAAGAAAGTACCGAAAAATTAGCTAAATCTGAACGTGAGAATGCATGGAGAGAAATGGCTAAGCAAGTAGCTCACGAAATAAAAAATCCGTTAACTCCAATGAAATTAGGGCTTCAGCATATACAAAGGTCTTGGAGCGATAACGACCCCAACTTTAAAGAAAAATTTGAGCGTTTTAGCAATACATTTATTCAACAAATCGAATCTCTGTCGTTAATCGCATCAGAATTTTCGAACTTTGCACAAATGCCTCAAACAACTAAAGAACTGGTTGATATAAAAGAAATTGTGGGGAATGTAGTTGACCTCTATAAAAACACTAATGACATTAGTATTAATTTAGGTTACATGCCAAGCCTTCAGTCTGTAGTATTGGCCGACAAGGATCAACTAATTAGAACATTCAATAACCTGATAAAAAACGCCATTCAGTCGATTCCTTCGCAACGTAATGGAGAGATTACTATCGACCTAATGAATGACAAACAAAGCATCTTAATTATGATTCAAGATAATGGTGCTGGTATTGAGGAAGAACTGCAATCGAAAATTTTTCAACCTAATTTTACAACAAAAAATTCTGGAATGGGAATGGGGCTAGCAATTGTGCATAATATTATCGTAAATGCTGGGGGTAAAATTTGGTTCCAATCTGAACTCAATAAAGGGACCACTTTTTACGTTTCATTACCATTAGACTCTACTAATGCTTAGGAAAGGGATTATTTATACTGTTTTATGGTTTTCTGTTATTAATGCTTACTCTCAGGCATCGAATGATAGTATCCCCTATTTCCTAAATAAAAAATACTTTAAAAAAGACCCCAAGCTATTACTTAATAGAGAACAAGCCATAAACAATCCGTTTGTATTAAGTTCTGCTGATAAAAATAATGAAGGATTAGGCTTATCCAGTTTAAATCGCTCTGGAAGTATTTCGAGAGCAATTACCATTGGTAATAACCAAGACTTGAGCTTAAGCTCTACATTAAACTTACAACTTAGTGGTCGCTTAACAGATGATTTAGAAGTTATCGCCGCGATATCCGACGATAATATCCCAATTCAACCCGAAGGAAATACTCAACAGATACAAGATTTTGATAGAGTATATATTCAGTTAATAAATAAAAACTATACCCTCACAGCTGGTGATTTCGAATTAAGAAAACCCAACTCGTATTTTTTAAATTACCTCAAAAAAGCCAAAGGTGGATACATACAAACCAGCTTTGAAAACTCTAAAGAATACACCATAAAAAATGATGTAGCCGTAGCTGTTGCAAAGGGTAAATATAATCGACAAGTATTTCTAGGCAAAGAAGGTATACAAGGGCCTTACCGTTTAACGGGTTTAGCTAATGAAGCCTTTATCATTGTACTAGCCGGTACTGAGCGTGTGTTTATTGATGGTGTATTACTGAAAAGAGGGGAGAATAATGATTATACTATTGATTACAATACAGCTGAAATCACTTTTATGCCTCGTAAGATTATTACTGCATACTCACGGATAACTGTTGAATTTGAATACTCTGATAAAAACTACTCAAGGAGTTTAAGTACTGTTAACTCTACTTTCGAAAACAAAAAAAATAGTTTTAGAGTAAATTATTACAACGAACAAGATTCAAAAAACAAACCTCTATTGCAGAATTTAGATAATAACCAAAAAAGTTTTTTAGCGAGTATCGGCGATGCCACTTCATCCGCATACTACCCTTCGGCCGATAGTGTGGGTTATTCGAATTCTGAAATAAGATATAAAAAAATTGATAGCTTGGGATATGTTGTTTATATGGTATCCAACAATCCTGAAGATGCCATATATCGATTAAATTTTTCTCTGGTTGGTCAGAATTCGGGCAACTATGTTATCGAGAATTCCTTAGCCAATGGACGAACTTTTAAATGGGTAGCTCCAATTGCGGGTGTTCCTCAAGGAAATTACGAACCTGTAGTAATACTTATCGCGCCTAGGAAAAGTAGTATGTTTACTTTTGCAGCTGAACATCATTCTGGAAAAAAAATAAAAATGGGTTCTGAGTTTGCTGTCAGTCAAACCGATTTAAATTTGTTCTCAACAAAAGACGATCAAGATAATACCGGTCTCGCATCAAAATCTTATATAGAGTACAAGGAGAAATTATATTCTGATAGTAGTTCTAGTTTATATTGGGTATCTACAGCACAGGCGGAAATTTTAAACGACAACTTTCGATTTGTAGAATTTTACAGACCAGTTGAGTTTAATAGAGATTTTAATATTAATAACACTACACGTACTGCTGAGCAATGGTATAGTGTACAAACTGGGTTAGAGAGAAATAAAAAAAATATTGCTTATTACAGAGTAGCTACCTTTTTAAAAGATACCTTATACAGAGGAATACAACAAACTGTAGGAACGGATCTTTTGTATAAAAAGTTTAGGTTTTTTTCTAACGCTTCTCTGTTAAACACAGAATTAAACAACAAAAGTCAATCAAGTAATTTTCTTAAACACCTTGTTGATATAAGTAAAAACTCTAAATACTTAGTAATTGGTATTGCAGAAGAAACAGAACAAAACTTATATACCAACAAAAACAATGATACATTGTCGTTAAGTAGTTTCTCATTTAATATTTACAAAGCATATGTAAAAAGTCCGGAAGAACTTATTAATAAATATTTAGTAGAATATAGTAATCGATTTGATAAAAGTCCATATCAGAATTCGTTACGAGCGAGCACACGTACTGAAAATATTTTATTTAACTCCGAATGGAATAAAAATCAAAATGCATTATTTGGCTTGAGTATAAACTACAGAAATTTAAAAGTTTTAACAAACCGTACTAATTTAATATCTGAAGAAAATATTGTTTCCAGAGCAAGGTTTGATGGAACAGCTTTTAAAGGCTTCTTAGTAAGTAATACTTTTTATGAAATTGGAACCGGACAAGAACCTGAAAGAGCTTTTACCTATTTAAAAGTTCCTGCTGGTCAGGGTGTATATATATTCAGAGATTATAATAATAATGGCGTACAAGAATTAAACGAATTCGAAATTGCTAAATATAGCTACGAAGCCGACTATATAAGAGTAAGTGTGGTGAGCACAAATTTTGAACGTACAAAGTCAACCGCATTTTCTGAAAACATTATTATCGACCCAGCTCGCTTATGGTCGAATAAAACAAATTTCTTAAAGTACATTAGTATGTTTTCTAATCAATTTAATTTTAAAGTAGATAAGAAAACAATAAGAAATTCTAGCGACAATATTTTCAATCCATTTGATTTAAATATAAACGATACCGCATTAATTACACTTGGTACACAATATAGAGAATCGTTTTATTTTAATAGAAGCAATCCTATATTCGGTGCCGACTATACATTTCAAGGCAATAGCAATAAAAACTTATTAAGTGTAGGTTTTGATACACGTAATTTGAATGAGCATTTATTCAGAACTAGATGGAATATCTTTAGTAAGTATTCTATTCTATCCGAATTAAAAACGGGTGAAAAAAATTCGAACAACGAATCATCTCAAGATAGAAATTACAGTATTAATTACTACAGTATTAAACCTGAATTTGCTATACAATATTCTACAGAAATTAGGTTAAGTTTATTCTATGTGTATCAATATCAGAAGAACCAATTGATTGGCGCTGAAGAATCGGAACAACACAAATTAAGCACCGAGTTTAAGTATAATGCTGGAGGGAAATCGAGTATACAAGCACAGTTTAACTTTATATACAATGATTTTACAGGTGTAAGCAATTCGGCAGTTGCTTATGAAATGTTAGATGCATTACAGCCAGGGAATAATATTACATGGTCGGCCAATTGGCAAAGAAACATAGGACCAAGTTTACAATTAAGTATTATTTACGACGGAAGGAGTTCTGAAGGTGCTAAAACCATACATGCGGGAAGCATGCAAGCGAGGGCTTTCTTTTAGTATCGAGTACAGGGTATCGGGTATCGAGATAAATCTTCCCAATACTCGATACCCGGTACTCACTACTTCAATACTAGTGTAGTGCTACCTATAGAAGCACCATCTGAGTATACAGTAATAGTATATGTTCCTGGTTCTATACTAGATGTTTTTGTCCACAACATAGTATAAGTTTGACCCGACTTGTTTTCAAAATTTATAGTGTTCTTTACAGAGTATTGAAGCTCTGCACCATCAGCCATAAATTTACTTTCGTTTGCATCGGTAATTACTTCTGCTTTACCAGTAGGATTAACAATTCTTAAATAAAAATCTCTAGGGCCTTGAGTAGCTACTTGATTATCGGCAAGCGTAAACGTTACTTTTATCTTCTCTAAAGTTTTTACTCTGCTCGATTCTACTTCTTTACCATTTGAACGATATCTAACACCCATTGCAGATAAGCCATTTGCTTTAAGTAAAGATGCTACCGCAACTTTGTTTGATAGATTAATATTCTGATTGATTAAATCTGAAGATTTACGTTGTTCAGATTCTACTGTTTGTTTTAATCCACTGTTTTCTGAAGCTAATAGTTCATTTTCTTTTTTCAATGTAACTATTTCATCTTGATATTTACGGATGTAGTATCTCAACTGATCTATTTCATTTCTTGCTCTTTCTAATTCAGCAGCAGTCATATTACCTCTTTTAAGAGAACTTTGCAATTGAGCTACCTTTGCTTTTAACTCTTCGTCTTTGGCAATCAAGCTTTCATTTAAAGAATCAGCATTAGCAGTAGCTTGTGTTAAATCTAATTCTAACTGATTTAACTGTACTTGCAGTTTTTCTTTCTCATCAGACGTTTGCTCAAAACGAGTTTCTGTTTTGTCTTTTTGCATCCATAAGAAAATATTAGTTGCAATTAATAGAGCAATAACAGCTAACAAAATATAAATTTTCTTAGTGTCTTTTTTTGGCTGCGACTCTTGTTCCATATCTTTTTTTAATGTTAGGGGGTTTTGTTTACTTCATCTACATAATTCAATCTCAAATCCGACAAAAACTGTTGAAGCAATCTTTCCGATTCTGAACTCAAATTTCCTTTTGTTTTATCTCTTAACATTTCAAGCATATCAATCGATTGTTTTGCTTGTTCGAGATTTCTCTCTATTTTATTTGTTACAGGGTTCATTACTTTCCCTAAGCCTTGCATACCCGATGAATGGAATATGTATAAAAGCTGAGCAAATAGTTGTTCTTCCTTATTCATAACGTTAATAATTGGCAAATATATATAAAATATTTAAGCAGATGCTGTATTTTTAGAGAATGGAAAACTCCGATTTAAGTAAAGATTTCTGGGAAAAAAGGTACCAAAACAACACTACAGGTTGGGATTTAGGCGAAGCTTCCACTCCTATTGTTACCTATTTAGAACAAATTGAAAATAAAGATATTAAGATATTAATACCAGGTTGTGGGAACGCACATGAAGCTGAGTGGGCTATACAACATGGATTTAAAAACATTCATATTTTAGATTTTGCTGCTTCAGCAATAACAAACTTTAAGAAAAGATTACCTCAATTTAATACAGACTGCCTACATCAAGAAGATTTTTTCTTGCACGAAGGGAAATATGATTTAATTATAGAACAAACATTTTTCTGCGCTATAGATCCAAGCCTAAGAAGGAAGTATGCTCTTAAAATGCACTCTCTACTCAATAAAGGAGGTAAATTAATGGGAGTCCTGTTTAACACAGACTTTGTGTCTGGACCACCTTTTGGTGGCAATAAAGAAGAATACCTAAATTACTTTAACGATTTATTTGACATAAAACACTTCGAGGTATGTTATAATTCTATTAAACCTAGAGAGAAAAACGAATTGTTTATTTTATTAGAAAAAAAACTTACTTAAGCTCTTTGATAATCTCTTCACTCATTGGTTTTACTGATGAAGGGTAATATTTAACTAATTGACCATTTTCATCAATTAAATACTTATTAAAATTCCATTTTGGCTTCTGATCATTCCAACCGTTTAATTCTTTTGTAGATAACCATTTGTACAAATCACATGCATCTTTTCCCTCTACACTTACTTTTTCGAACAACTGAAAGCTAACTCCGTAGTTTTTCTGACAGAAACTAGCTATTTCTTTATTTGACCCTGGCTCTTGTCCACCAAAATTATTGGCAGGAAAACCTAGAATTACAACTTTATCTCCGTATTTTTTATTTAACTCCTCCAGCTCTGCGTACTGTGGTGTGTAACCACATTCTGAAGCTGTATTAACAATAAGTACCTTTTTCCCTTTGTATTTACTGAAATCTATAAGTTCTCCATCAATAGACCTCATCTTGAAATCATATAAAGACTTAACACCTAAAATCGATTTATCAGACAGGGGTTTGCTTTTTATAGCATTAGTACCAAAACATGCCGATAGAAAAGTGATAATTGGAATCAATAGTTTCATGTTAATTTTTATTTTCATAACAAACTTAGTTCATATTTGTTTTGCTTCCCGTAGAATCATTACTCATTGAAGTGTTTATTCTATTGTTAGATTTCTCGTTCAATTCTCTTTGTTTTCTTTTGAGTAGTCTTTTAATTTTTCTTTGCTCCCTACTCTCTTTTAACTCTTTAGTGAATTTTTTAAAATCATTATATCTATCTGCTTGTATTCTTAATTCTTTTTCCATTGCCTGATCTAATCCCACACTTTCTTTTATTCCCCTTAAAATTCCTTTCCATATAAATCCAAAAAAACTCCAATCTTCATTTCTCTTTATGCTGAATTTTGATTTTACCAATTTGCCATTTGATCTGGGGTTTTCGTCTTGCAAAACCATATGATTCGCTAATAAAGATAAAAATCCGCTTTTCTTTAATTTATTTTCTTCTTCATCAAAAGCTAGAACTTTTATTTTTAAATTATTATACAACATGGTAACATTACTATTCATTTGTTTCTTGTCGCCATTTATTACAAAACGCAGCTGACGTAAATTACAACTCGTTACTTCTAATTTCGCTAATCTGTTTAAAATCGGATTTATACCTTGTAAATTATAATTCATAATACTTCCTTTTACATAAAAAGGTTTTAGTGGATGTATATAATCCAATATAAATTCGAAATGCGACTTTCCAGTTCCGTTGAACATAGCATCAAGTTCGATTTTCGTAAAATTGTTTTTCTTTATTATCAGCGAATCGTTAGTGAAATTATTCACCTTACCACTCAACGAGGCAAATTGAATATTCCATCTTAGCTTAGATTTTTCCTGTATTTCCGAGTACTTCAAGTCGGAGTTATTAAAAACTACTTGCTTAAAATAAAACGGAATTCTTATATCATAAACCAACTCCGATGGAAATCTTACCTTTTTATTTTCATTCCTTGGATATAGTTTGTTTAAGAAAATATTCGTTTCTAATTTTTTAATATCTATAGTGTTCCCATATAATTTCTGTTCGAAAAATAGCTTTTTAAAATCTATTTCAGTAAGGTTAGCTTCTTTAACATATAACTCTATTCTCGTTTTTCTAAAATTATTGGTGTCTCTAAAATTTAATTCATTTTGTTTTGGAATAATTTTGAAATTATACACTTGTATAGAATTAGTAGCGGTACTAGCCACCACCTCTTCAAGCTGCATGTTATTTACACTGTCTCTGAATGGTAGTTTTAAATTTTTAATCGATAGCTTAATGTCATCAGAATAAAATGGACGAGTTGAATCGTAACTCGCCAAAGAATCAACCAATAGATTTCTTACTTTAAAGTATGATAGAAAAATTTTCTTCGACTTTGTTTTGCCAATACTATCTGTTTTAAATTCCAGATTAATATTTTTCAAATTAATCTGCTCTACCTTTAAAAAACTTAATTGTGATTTTATTAAATCATAAGGATTTCTAAAAATTGATGTATCACGGTCTGATTTTTTATACGACAAATCATTTATTACTAATACCGAAGGGTTATTAATGGCGATTTCATTAATACTCAATTTTCTCTCATTATATAAACCATAAATATCTATACCATGTACCCTAGCCTTATCAATGTGTAGGTTAAATAAGTATGCTGGCTGTTCTTTCTTTTTCTTTAGTTCTTTATAAACTTCTAGGTCTGGAGTAAGTCTTATATTCTTTAAACTAAAATTGCCCAAGAAAATGTTAAAGGTGATATCATCGAAATCAATACGATATAATTTATTCGTGGATTGATAAAATGACTCCTTAATTGTTCTACTAGCAATTGGCTCCCAGTAACTTAGGAGTATATAAGCACTGGAGATTAATAGTAAAATCAATGCTATAAAAAGTAAAATAACTGATTTCCAAAAACTTAGTTTTTTAGGTTTAGACATGTTGCTAATTTAAGAAATCAATCTGTAATGATAATAATGCTGACAAATTTTCAGAAAATTCATAATTTTGTGGGCTATAATATAATATGTTAGATCAGATTTCGCAAAAATATCACGACGAAAGTCGTCAGGGTGAGGCACTTATGATAGATAGTGTGCAAAACAGCACTAATGCTCGTAAGTTGTTTATAGAGAGCTATGGCTGTCAGATGAATTTTGCCGACTCAGAGGTTGTGGCATCTATAATGCTGGAAATGGGTTTTCAAACCACCACAGATTTTAAGGAAGCGGACGTAATATTCATTAATACATGTTCTATAAGAGAAAATGCAGAGCAGCGGGTAAGAAAACGTTTAACAGACTTTAAATCTGCTAAAAGAAACAAACCAGGCATGTTGGTTGGGGTATTGGGTTGTATGGCAGAGCGTTTGAAATCGAAATTCTTAGAAGAAGAGAAATTAGTAGACATCGTTGTGGGGCCGGATGCTTATAGAGATTTACCTAAATTAATACAAACTGCCGACGAAGGTTCTAAATCGGTTAATGTTCTTTTATCAAGAGAAGAAACATATGCCGACATTAACCCAATAAGATTAAACACAAATGGAGTAAGTGCTTTCGTGTCGATTACAAGGGGTTGTGATAATATGTGTTCTTTCTGTGTAGTACCGTTCACAAGAGGTCGCGAAAGAAGCAGGGATCCTTATTCGATAGTAAATGAAGCACAGAATTTATTTAATGAAGGATTTAGAGAAGTTACCTTACTTGGTCAGAATGTCGATTCTTATAAGTGGACGAGTGAAGACGAGTCGGAGCATGTAAACTTTGCTCAATTATTGGCAAGAGTAGCTGCTATTAATCCTTTATTGCGAGTTCGCTTTTCTACATCACATCCAAAAGATTTGACCGATGAAGTATTGCATACTATTGCTGCACACGAAAATATTTGCAACAGTATTCATTTACCAGTTCAATCAGGAAACAGCAGAATATTAGAGTTGATGAACAGAACTTATACTAGAGAATGGTACATCAACAGAATAGATGCCATTAGATCTATTATTCCCGATTGTAGTATTTCAACAGATATTATTGCTGGGTTTTGTTCTGAAAGCGATGAGGAACATAAAGACACCATTAGTTTAATGGAATACGTAAAATTTGAATACGCTTATATGTTTACTTATTCGGAGAGACCTGGCACACCAGCAGCTAAGAAACTTAAGGATGATGTGGATGAAGAAGTAAAAAGCAAACGATTAACAGAAATTGTTGCCCTACAGCGCAAGCATTCATTATATAGATTACAACAACAGGTTGGCAAAGTAAATAGAGTGTTAATTGATGGATTATCAAAAAAATCTGACCAAGATTTTGCTGGGAGATCTGATCAAAACATTGTTGTTGTTTTTCCTGTGGACAGTAGATTTAAAAAAGGAGATTATGTTGATGTGATTATTGAATCGTGTACATCGGCAACCCTAATAGGTAAAATTATTAGTTAGATTAATTATGGATTTACAAGAGATAAAAAACAGATTTTCCATTATAGGAAATTCAGCTTTACTGAACAGAGCAATAGATATTGCTCGTCAGGTTGCTCCAACAGATATCTCTGTTTTAATAACAGGTGAGAGTGGTAGTGGGAAAGAAGTTTTCTCACAAATTATACATCAATTAAGTGCAAGAAAACATGGGCCATTTATAGCGGTTAACTGCGGGGCTATTCCAGAAGGGACTATTGACTCAGAATTATTTGGGCACGAAAAAGGATCGTTTACTGGTGCACACGAAGCACGCAAAGGATATTTTGAAGTAGTTAATGGAGGCACAATATTTTTAGATGAAGTAGCTGAACTACCATTAGGAACACAAGCACGCTTATTAAGAGTATTAGAAACTGGGGAGTATTTGAGAGTGGGTTCATCAAAAGTGCAAAAAACAAATGTTAGAATTGTTGCTGCTACCAATGTGAATGTATACGATGCTGTTCAAAGAGGAAAATTCAGAGAAGATTTATATTATCGTTTAAATACGGTACCATTAAAAGTACCATCGTTAAGAGAAAGAAAAGAGGATATATATTTAATCTTCAGAAAATTTATTTCTGATTTTTCAGTAAAGTATCGTAGTCCAATAGTACAGCTAAATGATGAAGCTAGGGCTTTATTAGAGAATTACAAATGGCCAGGTAATGTTAGGCAACTAAGAAATCTAGCGGAACAAATTGCTGTTTTAGAAAACGACAAAAAAGAAATTGACGCTACTTCGTTGTTGAAATATTTGCCATACGAACAAGCAGTATCTGAATTACCTGCAAGACTAGGATCGAATACTGATAATGATTTTTCAGAAAGAGATATCCTTTACAAGGTGCTTTTCGATATGAAAAAAGATTTGATGGATTTAAAGAAAGTGGTTGTAGATCTACTACAACATTCGGAGAACACAAACGAATACTTAGCAAGTAACACGGGCATCATCAACAAATTATATCAAGATGTACATTCTGTCGATGAGTCGGGCAATGCCTTACCAATGCCAATAAATGTTAGTGCTCCGAACTATCAGAATACTAATTATAATCCTAATAATAACTTTAATTTCGACCACCCTGTTGTTGAAGAAGTGGAGGAAACCTTATCTTTAGAGGAAAAAGAAATTGACTTTATACGTAGAGCTCTGAAAAAACATAAAGGAAAAAGAAAATATGCTGCACAAGAGTTAGGCATATCGGAGAGAACACTATACAGAAAAATTAAAGAATACGATTTGAATTTATAATATGACAAAGATGTATAAGTTGTTGCTGGTTTTAATAATGAGTGTAGCGCTTTTTGGGTGTAAGATTTACTCATTTAGTGGTGCATCGATTTCTCCAGATACCAAAACTGTTGCTGTTGCATACATAGAGAATAATGCTGCACTAGTAAATCCCACCTTAAGTCAGACACTTACCGAATCGCTGAAAGATAGAATAGTTTCTCAAACGGGCTTATCACTAATTAGAAATACCGCCGATGTTGAATTTGAAGGAAATATTATTGATTATAATATCAAACCATTAGCGATACAAGGAAATGAATATGCGTCTCAAAACAGATTAACCATATCAGTAAAAATAAAATTCATTAATAATAAAGACGAGACTAAAAATTTCGAACAAGTTTTCACAAGATATGCTGATTTCCCAGGTTCAACTAACTTAGCTACTGTAGAATCAGAACTTATTAAAACGATCAACACTCAATTAATTGACGATATTTTCAACAAAGCATTTGTAAATTGGTAAGATGAGAAAAGAAGAACTTTTAGGATACATAGCTCAACCAGGTAAGTTAGGAGAAAAGGAGATGTTGAATATTCAATCGATGATTGATGTATATCCATTTTGCCAAGTTTTTCAATTATTAAAAGCAAAAGCAACACATAACATTAACCATAATAATGCAGATAAGACCCTTAAGGTTGCTGCATTATATGCAAGCAATAGACAACAACTTTATCATACTCTATATAAGATACCCGCTGAACTTACAGAGGTATCGTCTGAAATTACGATTGAAATTCCTGAACCAATAGTAGAGGATATTATTGTTAATGAGCCAACCAATTCTACCGAAGCTGAACTTAATACTGAGATGTTCGTAGAGGCAGAAAGTGTAATTGAGGAGCAAATAGAAGAACAAATAGAAGAGGTCTCTTCAATTGAAGAAGAAGCAAAAGAGGAGAACACCAAGGTACTCGACTTCATGGCTTGGTTAAAAGAAACTAAACCAGAACCTCAAGAAGAGCAGAAAAAGCCAATTATCAGATTAGATACTTCAGAAGAAATAAAGCCATTAATTGCTGATGAGATTGGTGAGCTTATTTTAGGTAATGTGTTTAACGAAGGTTATTTAATAAAAGCTGATGAAAAGATTTCTTCTGTAGATGTACACAACCCTAAAAATCCTCTCATTGAGGACTTTATTAATTCAGATCATCCAAAAGTGATAAAGATTAAGAAAGAAGATTTACCTAATTCATTGGAAAACAAGGCAAAAAGAAGTGCCGATGATGCAGATGTTCCTGTAAGTGAAACATTGGCTCAAATATTTACTAAACAGAAGCTATTTAGCAAAGCCATTGCAGCTTACGAAAAATTAAGTTTGAAATATCCCGAAAAAAAGCCTTACTTTGCAAGCCTTATTGAAGAAATTAAGAAAGAAATAAATTAAATACGATGACTAGTTTTTTAATCATTTTAGCGCTGATTGTATGCGTTTTATTAGTGTTGGTAGTATTGGTTCAGAATCCAAAAGGAGGAGGTTTAGCCTCTAATTTTGCATCTTCTAACCAAATCATGGGTGTTAAGAAAACAACTGATTTTTTAGAAAAAGCTACTTGGACATTGGCAATTGCTTTATTAGTAATTTGCTTAGCTGTGAATATGTTTAAACCATCTCCAGAAGATGCAGCAGTACAAGAGTCTGCTATTCAGGAGCAAATAGACAATGCTTCAACGGCAACACCGCCGCCAGCAGCAGGACCAACTGCAGCACCAGCTGCATCTGAGACTCCAGCAGCTTCGGATAGTACAAAATAATATTAGGCCTTAGGCCTTAAAAAGGGACTTACAAATGTGAGTCCCTTTTTTTATTTCTGACAGCCTGCCATTGGGTCAGAATAGCATTTCTTTGAGTGGCTAAAAATCAATGAAAATCTGCCAAAATGAAATAGAAAACGACATTTTTGGCTTTGGCATAAGAAATGATATAGGGGCAGTACTAAATGATAACATTAATTAACTAAAACCATTTAATAACTATGGCAATAAATATTAAACCTATTGCAGACCGTGTGGTTATACAACCAGCACCTGCTGAAGAGAAAACTGCATCAGGATTATACATTCCTGACACTGCTAAAGAAAAACCTCAAAGAGGAACAGTTGTAGCTGTTGGTGATGGAAAAAAAGATGAGCCTATTACTGTAAAAGTTGGCGACGAAGTTCTGTATGGTAAATATGCTGGTACGGAAATTACTTACGAAGGCGCTGAATACTTAATTATGCGCGAATCTGATATTTACGCAATTATTTAAATCACAAACACATAATCAAAAAAAATTAAATAAGATATGGCAAAGCAAGTAAAGTATAATGTTGAAGCACGCGAAGCATTAAAGCGCGGCGTTGATGCATTAGCGAATGCAGTGAAGGTAACTTTGGGACCAAAAGGTCGTAATGTAATTATCGATAAAAAGTTTGGTGCTCCATCGGTTACTAAAGACGGGGTATCGGTAGCGAAAGAAGTTGAGTTAAAAGACCCTATTGAAAATATGGGTGCACAAATGGTAAAAGAAGTGGCTTCAAAAACTGCAGATATTGCGGGTGATGGAACTACTACTGCAACTGTATTAGCACAAGCAATTGTAACTGCGGGAATTAAAAACGTAGCTGCTGGTGCAAATCCAATGGATTTAAAACGTGGTATTGATAAAGCAGTAACTGCTGTTGTAGATAGCTTAAAAAGTCAATCGACTTCGGTAGGTAACGATAACAATAAAATCAAACAGGTAGCTAGTATTTCAGCGAATAACGACGAAGTTATTGGAACTCTAATTGCTGATGCAATGGCTAAAGTGGGTAAAGATGGTGTAATTACTGTTGAAGAAGCAAAAGGTACAGAAACAGAAGTAAAAACTGTAGAAGGTATGCAATTCGATAGAGGTTATTTATCTCCTTACTTTGTTACCAATGCTGATAAAATGGAAGTAGAGTTGGATAATCCATACATCTTAATCTACGATAAAAAAATCAGTAGCATGAAAGAGTTACTTCCAGTATTAGAGAAACAAGTTCAAACTGGTCGTCCGTTATTAATCATCTCTGAAGACCTTGATGGGGAAGCATTAGCAACATTAGTAGTAAATAAGATTCGTGGATCGTTAAAAGTTGCTGCAGTTAAAGCTCCAGGTTTTGGAGACAGAAGAAAAGCAATGTTAGAAGACATCGCTATCTTAACTGGAGGAACAGTAATTTCTGAAGAGAGAGGATATAAATTAGAGAATGCTGAATTATCATACCTTGGTCAAGCTGAGAGAGTAGTTGTTGACAAAGACAATACTACTATCATCAATGGATCTGGAAAATCAGAAGACATTGCAGCAAGAGTAAGTCAGATAAAAGCACAGATGGAGCAAACTACATCTGATTACGATAAAGAAAAACTTCAAGAGCGTTTAGCTAAGTTAGCTGGTGGTGTAGCGGTATTATATATTGGTGCAGCTACTGAAGTTGAAATGAAAGAGAAAAAAGATCGTGTAGATGATGCATTACATGCAACACGTGCGGCGGTAGAAGAAGGAATTGTTGCTGGTGGTGGTGTAGCATTTATTCGTGCTATTGCTTCGTTAGAAGGATTAAAAGGTGCTAATGAAGATGAGACTACAGGTATTCAAATTATAAAAAGAGCAATCGAGGAGCCATTACGTCAAATTTGCCAAAACGCAGGTATTGAAGGTTCAATCGTAGTTCAAAAAGTAAAAGAAGGTAAAGCTGATTTCGGTTACAATGCACGTACTGATGTTTACGAAAACATGATTGCAGCAGGAGTAATTGATCCAACTAAAGTATCGCGTGTTGCTCTAGAAAATGCAGCTTCAATTGCGGCAATGTTGTTAACTACAGAATGTGTATTAGCAGATGAGCCAGAAGAAGCAGGAGCAGCGGGAGCAGGAATGCCTCCAATGGGTGGTGGTATGGGTGGAATGATGTAAGATACCATTGTAGATAATAAATAAGCAAGAAGGGCCGCGAATAATTTCGCGGCCCTTCTTGCTTATTTATGCATGTTTTTTAAAAAAGCTGCATTTATTAAACCAACTGGTGGCACGACTTAAGTCGTGCCAC
>CALSAQ010000007.1:0-108504 GCA_943372995.1 Sphingobacterium thalpophilum
ACGACTTAAGTCGTGCCACCAGTTGGTTTAATAAATACAGGTTTTTATTTAATCCTGCATTTATCATCCAAGCACCATAACAACCCCTCTATAAAACAAACTTTACTAATATTAGTCTCTTCTCTCTATTGATTAGATAATTCATTAAACCCAAATATCCCCATAATTGGGTATTGCGACATTAAATAAGTACTTGGATATTTGTATAACAAACATGTAAGATTTACATAGTGGTAATAATTACATTTTATAACTCGACTAACTAAACCAATTCAATATATTATGGCTGGACTATTTGTCCGGCCTTTTTTTTATCTTTATTCCTTATGAATAGAGAGTTAATCCGCAATAACGAAAAGTTCCAAAAAGCCTTACAGGGCTTAAATAAACAACAACAGGATGCAGTAAATAAAATAGATGGCCCTGTATTAGTTATTGCTGGACCTGGTACTGGTAAAACTCAAATCTTAGCCGCTAGAATTGGCAAAATACTTCTTGAAACAGATGCCGAAGCTCACAATATCCTTTGTTTAACTTATACCGACGCTGGTACAATTGCCATGCGTAAACGCTTATTTGATTTTATTGGCCCTGAAGCCTATCGTGTACATATCCATACCTTTCATTCATTTTGTAATGATATTATTCAAGAGAATCTCGACTACTTCGGTAAACTAAACCTTGAAGCCATTTCTGATCTTGAGAAAATAGAACTTTTTAGAGAACTCATACATCAATTTAAAGAGGGTAATCCATTAAAAAGATATAGAGGTGATGTTTATTTCGAAGTCCGTCGTTTAATGGAACTCTTTTCTATTATGAAAAGAGAAAATTGGTCGGCAGAATTTATCGTCGAAAAAGCTGATGAGTACCTTTCTCTCATCGAAAATGCTGAAGAAGGTTCCGAACTATACAAAACATTTAGATACTTAAAAAAGACAAAAAATGCTGAAGCAGGAGATTTTAAGCCTGCTTATGCTGATGAAAAAGAAAAAATTACACTACTAAAATTTGCAGCTAACGAATTTGATAATTACCAAAAATTAATGTCGGAAAAAAACAGATACGATTTCGACGATATGATTATTTGGATATTAAATGCCTTTAAAAAAGATCCTGATTTTCTTCTCAATTATCAAGAACGCTATCAGTATTTCTTAATCGACGAATACCAAGATACCAGCGGTTCTCAAAATGAACTGATAAAACTTTTAATCGACTATTGGGAAAATCCAAATGTATTTGTAGTTGGCGACGATGATCAATCTATATTCAGATTTCAAGGTGCCAATGTTGAAAATATAGAGCAGTATTGCAATTGGTTTCCAAACGACCTAGTAAAAATTATGTTGGAAAACAATTATAGGTCGACTCAATCTATTCTCGATTTATCTAAAAACCTGATTGATTTTAATACCGAACGGATTAAAATGGAAGGGTTAAGCAAATCTTTAGTAGCTAGCAATACAAACTATCATACTGTAAATGTTTCTCCAAGAATTATTGAATACGAAACTCCTATTCAAGAATTTGCCTCTGTAACCGATCAAGTATCTCAATTAATTTTTGAACAGAATATAGATCCAAAAGAAATTGCAGTTATCTATAAAGAACATAAATTTGGTGAAGAACTTGCTTCCTATTTTCAAGCAAGAGAAATACCTGTAAGCACCAAAAAACGTGTAAATATTTTAACCATTCCTTTTGCACAAAAGCTATTAACCATTCTTAAATATTTAGCATTAGAAAATGAAATTGCTTACAGTGGCGATGAACTTCTATTCAAAATTTTACACTACGATTTTTATGATATCAACCCTATAGATGTAGCAAAAATTAGTGTTGCCGTTAATAATCATAATTATTCTAATAAAGAAAAAACTTCTATTCGAAGAATGTTAGTGGAGATGAATAAAAAAACTCCCGACATGTTTGAAGATGAAAGCATGCAGCAAATGCGCCGACTAAGTTCTGATATCGAATATTGGATTAAAGAGTCGAACAACCTTACCCTACAAACTCTATTTGAAAAAATTATCACCAGGGGTGGAATCTTAGCATATATTTTAAAATCATCGGAAAAAACTTGGCTAATGCAAGTACTTTCCTCTCTATTTAATTTCTTGAAAGAAGAAAGTCGTCGTCACCCGGACATGGGCTTGCAAGAATTTATTGATACCATAGATTTACTAGAAGAAAACGATTTAAGTTTAGAACTCAACAAAATATTATTTAACGAACATGGTGTTAACTTCTTAACCTGCCATGGCTCTAAAGGACTAGAATTTGAATATGTATTTTTAGTGGGTTCTACTAAAAATGTTTGGGAAGGAAAAAGGAAACGTTCTAATACCTACAAAATACCAGAGACTTTATTCTTATCAAACTCAAAGGGTAATGAAGAGGAAGAGCTTCGCCGTTTATTCTATGTGGCAATGACTCGTGCTAAAACTAATCTTCAAATCTCATATTCTTCCACAGACACTAAAGGAAAAGAAATTGAACGTAGCATGTTCGTTGGAGAATTGTTAAGTAGTTCTAATCTTCAGGTTGAAAAAATTATCATTAACGATGATGTTGTTACTGAATTCTTCTCCCTAAACTTTAAAGAAGATAATTTACAAGTAAGTACCAACTCTATAGATCACGCATGGATTGATACCGTTTTAGAAAAATACACTCTGAGTGTTACTCATCTTAATAATTACTTAGACTGTCCATTGAAATTTTATTTTCAAAACTTAGTGATGGTTCCCAGCGGTAAAAATGAAACTATGACTTTCGGTTCATCGATACATTGGGCACTAGAAAAATTCTTTAGAGAAGTAATGGAAAAAAATGAATTTCCAGAAGTTGATACACTATTGCGCGATTTTGATTGGTACATGTATCGCAACAGAGAAGCTTTTACTAAGGAGCAATTTGAAAGAAGGATAGAATACGGACATAAAATTATTGTGCCTTATTATGAAAGATACATCAACGAATGGAATAAAATTGTTAGTCCAGAAACTCCAATAAAAAATGTGGAAGTAAACGCCATTCCTATAAAAGGGAAAATTGATAAAATAGAATTTCATGGAAACGAAGTGAATGTTGTGGATTACAAAACTGGCAATTATGAAAATGCAAAGAAGAAATTCTTAGCTCCTTCTGATAAAGAACCACTGGGCGGTGATTATTGGCGCCAAGCTGTTTTCTATAAAATTCTAATCGATAATTATAGAGTTAAAAACTGGAAGGTGATTAGTACCGAATTCGATTTTATTGAACCCTATAAAGACGAATATGTAAAACACAAAATCGTTATCAATCCGGAAGATGTAAAAACAGTTACCAAACAGATAGAAGAAGTATATGGTAAAATCCTCAAGCATGAGTTTACTACCGGATGTGGTAAAAAAGAGTGCGAATGGTGCAATTTCGTAAAAAACAATTTCAGAGATGCGGAGTTCAAATTCCCAGAGGAAGAAGAATTAGAAGATAATTCATAGATTTTATTCACCAATAAAATAGGGATTTCTTTAATTTTCCCATTAATCTTATATTTGCATTCGGTCTGCTGAAGACAATAAATAAACTATTGATTATGAGAGAAATACAATTCAGAGAAGCACTTAGAGAAGCCATGAACGAAGAAATGCGTAAAGATGATCGCATATTCTTAATGGGTGAGGAAGTTGCCGAATATAATGGAGCATATAAAGTGAGTCAGGGTATGTTAGCAGAATTTGGAGCAAAACGAGTAATTGATACTCCAATCTCTGAATTAGGTTTTGCGGGTATAGGTGTAGGTGCTGCAATGAATGGTATACGTCCGATAATAGAATTCATGACGTTCAACTTTTCATTGGTAGCAATCGACCAAGTAATTAACGCAGCTGCTAAAATGATGTCGATGAGTGGTGGTCAGTTCTCTGTTCCTATTGTGTTTCGTGGACCAACTGGTAGTGCGGGCATGTTAAGTTCTCAGCATTCTCAAAACTTCGAATCATGGTATGCAAACTGCCCAGGGTTAAAAGTTGTTGTACCTTCTAATCCATACGATGCTAAAGGTTTATTAAAATCTTCTATTCTAGATCCTGATCCTGTAATTTTTATGGAGTCTGAGCAAATGTATGGAGACAAGGGTTTTGTGCCAGAAGAAGAATATTACTTACCTATTGGTGTTGCAAACGTAGTACAAGAAGGTTCTGATGTTACTATAGTAACTTTTGGTAAAATGTTAAAGGTAGTAATGGCTGCTGCTGCTGAACTTGCAAAAGATGGTGTTAGTGTTGAAGTTATCGATCTTCGTTCTGTTCGTCCTATCGACTATCCAACCGTAATCAATTCAGTACGCAAAACTAACCGCATGGTCTTCGTAGAAGAATCATGGCCTTTAGGTTCAATAGCAACAGAAGTTGCGTTTAAAGTTCAAAAAGATGCATTTGATTATTTAGATGCTCCTATCTTAAGAGTAATGGGTGGCGACGTTCCACTTCCTTATGCTCCAACATTAATCGAAGAATATTTACCTAATCCTGCAAAAGTAATTAAAGCAGTAAAAGAGGTAATGTATATATCTAAATAATTGTAGTATTGTTGTAGATTGTACAAATAGTGCAACCTACAAACTTCTTATACAATTTCATTTTTTTATGTTAAATTATTTCAAGGTTATTGCCCAAGAGATTGGCATTCGTGAGCAACAAGTAGAAGCTACTATTGGCTTATTAGATGAAGGGGCAACAATTCCGTTTATTTCTAGATACAGAAAAGAAGTTACTGGAACTTTAGATGAAGTTCAAGTTGGTACCATTCGTGATCGTATTACACAGCTGCGCGATTTAGATAAAAGACGTGAAGCCATATTGAAATCGCTTGAAGAAATGGGTAAGCTTAGCGACGAATTAAAATTAAAAATTGATTCGGCCGAAAGTTTAACTATTCTGGAAGACTTATACCTCCCTTATCGTCCGAAAAGAAAAACAAAAGCAAGTGTTGCAAAAGAAAAAGGACTTGAACCTTTATCCATTACTATTTTTGAGCAGGGTAACGAAAACCCTTTAGTAATAGCAGAAAAATATATTGATGCAGAAAAAGGAGTGAACACTGTTGAAGAAGCTTTACAAGGGGCAAGAGACATTATTGCAGAGCGTATCTCCGAAGATGCAGAAGCTCGCGCAATGATTCGTGAATTATTTCTAAAAAAAGGATTCTTCCGCTCTAAAGTGATAAAAGGAAAAGAAGCTGAAGGTATTAAATATAAAGATTACTATGAGTGGTCGGAATCTGTTAAAGATGCTCCATCTCATAGAGTACTTGCCCTTCGCAGAGGTGAAAAAGAATTATTTCTTTCACTTGAAATTTCTCCAGAAGAAGAAGAGGCAATTGAATTATTAAACAAAAAATTTGTTCTACATCATAATGCATGCAGTGAAGAAGTATTAGCTGCAATAAAAGATGGATATAAACGATTACTTGCACCATCAATAGAAACAGAAACTAGGGTTTTCACAAAAACTAGAGCTGATGAAGAAGCCATAAAAGTATTTGCAGAAAATGCTCGTCAGCTTTTGCTTGCCGCTCCTCTTGGTCAGAAAAGAGTAATGGCTATAGACCCTGGATTTAGAACTGGCTGTAAAGTAGTATGTTTAGATGAACAAGGTAAATTATTAGAAAATACTACGATATATCCACACGAGCCTCAGAAAAAAATTGTTGAAGCTGAAGCTATCATAAAAAAATTCTGTGAAAAACATGCAGTCGAGGCGATTGCAATTGGCAACGGAACTGCAGGAAGAGAAACTGAAAGTTTTGTAAGAAACCTTAAGTTAGAAAACGTAATGGTGGTAATGGTAAACGAAAGTGGTGCTTCTATATATTCTGCTTCTGAAGTTGCTCGTGATGAATTCCCTGACTACGATGTAACTGTTAGAGGTGCCGTTTCTATTGGTCGTAGGCTTATGGATCCACTTGCTGAATTAGTAAAGATAGATCCTAAATCAATTGGTGTCGGTCAGTATCAACATGATGTTGATCAAAATAAATTACAAAAATCATTAGATGATGTAGTGAGTAGTAGTGTAAACGGTGTAGGTGTTGAATTAAATACTGCTTCTAAACAATTATTATCTTATGTATCAGGATTAGGTCCACAATTAGCACAAAACATTATAGAATATAGAAATACTAACGGTGCCTTTCGTTCGAGAAATGAGTTGAAGAAAGTAACCCGATTAGGAGATAAAGCTTTTGAACAAGCCGCTGGATTTTTACGTATTAGAAATGCAGAAAATCCTTTAGATACAAGTGCAGTACATCCGGAGCGTTATAATTTAGTTGAACAAATGGCTAAGGACTTAAAATGTTCTGTTAAAGATTTAATGAGTTCTTCTGAAATTCGTGCAAAATTAGATTTGAATAAATACATCTCTAACGAAGTTGGACTTCCAACATTGAAAGATATCATGAATGAACTTTCAAAACCAGGAAGAGATCCACGTGAACAATTTGAAGCTATTCAATTCTCTGAAGGTGTAAATAGTATAGAAGATTTACGTATTGGAATGCAGTTAACAGGTATAGTAACTAATCTAACAAAATTTGGTGCATTTGTAGATATTGGTGTTCATCAAGATGGCTTAGTTCACGTATCTCATATTTCAAATACATTTATCGACGATCCAGCTAAAGTTTTAAAGGTTGCTCAAAAAGTACAAGTAAGTGTATTGGAAATTGATATTCCTCGCAAAAGAATTTCTTTATCGATGAAAGGTGAGGTTAGTGCTAGACCAGCGAAATCAAAACCTAAAAATGAAAATGCAGTAGTAAAAACAGAAGAACAATCGATGAAAGAAAAATTAGCGATGTTGGCTTCTAAATTTGGTAAATAATTATACTTTTCTAAAAACCCATAAATCTTGATTAGGTCCCCAAGATTCTTTTTGACCTGGCTCAAAATTTAACACCGTGAATTTATTTGAGATTAATTTTCTCAAATAAATTTCTGGTTGGAAAGCAGTATATACTCTGTGTCCTTCTACAACATTTCCCCGAACCACTAACTGATTATTGTCGAATAATTTCTTTTCGGAATTAGTCATTTTCATTTTGAATGCTGCCCCATGTGTAGTAATAAGTACTACTCCTCCTGGTTTTGTTACTCTATGCAATTCATTTATCCAATTCTGATGATTAATTTCTGAGAGATGAGTAAAAATTGAAATTCCATAAATAACATCAAAAAAGTTTTGTTCAAACTTTAATGGCGGGTTAATCTCATTCGTTTTGAAGGTAATTTTTTTGATATTATCAGAACACCATTGGATTGTATTTTTGTTGTAGTCTGTTCCAAAAAATCTGTTGGTGTTGTCGAAAAAATCGGGCAAATGCCTAATTATTCTTGCTGGACCACAACCCCAATCTAAAATATTAAGATTAGATTCTGGTACATAAGTTTCGATTTTACTTTTAATATACTCTGCACTTTCTCTACCTCCAACTATATATTTTTCATAGTCGAGTCTATACGCCTCAAACATCATATAGTCTGGTGGAAAGACAATATCAGGATGTTTACTTTGGTATTGCTTGTTTTTATTTTGAAATTTTATTTTTTGATATTGATATTTACATTTATCGAGTAAATGCATCAGACCCAACTTGCGAAGTATACTTATTAGTGCAATCTTCATTGATACTATGGAAATGCAATTTCATCGTTTACAATAAACACAGAAGGAAATTCTTTTTCAACTTTCTTAAAAAGATTATACGCCTCTATTCGTGTTCTAAAATTTCCAGCTCTTAATCGGAAATATGGCTGCTGATAAATTAAATAAGTTTCAACTTCTGGTTGTAATGAAGCAAATTTAGATTTTAACTCTAAAGCTTCAGTTCTGTTACCACCATAATAGAGTTGTACTCTATAGCCTTGTATAGAAGGTTTTTGTTTATCTAATTCTAATTTTCTATTTAGTAGTTGTTCTACCCTATTGTCCATTTGCCAACGAACACCTCCACTGTCTTCTTGTGCAAAGATGTTCGTTGTAATGAATAATGATATGAACAATATTACTATTTTCATTTTATTTAAGCTTCTGCATTAGCGCCATGACAGCTTTTGTATTTCTTACCACTACCACAAGGGCATGGATCGTTTCTTCCTATCTTTTGTTCAACACGAACAGGTTGTGTTTTTTGAGGCGCATCTTGGCCTGGCATTAATGAACCATCAGGCATACGAATTGCATCATCAGTTCTGCTTGTTTTTAGTTTAGCATCGCTTCTTGGAGCCTGACGAGCTTCACGAACATCATCAGAACTTGCTTGTGAAGGAATGTTACCTTTATATAAGAAACTCAACACATCTTTATTTACTGCCGATACCATTTGTTTAAATAATTCAAACGATTCGAATTTGTAAATTAACAATGGATCCTTTTGTTCGTAAACTGCGTTTTGTACCGATTGCTTCAACTCGTCCATTTCACGTAAATGCTCTTTCCAAGCATCATCAATTAAAGCCAAACTCACCGATCGCTCAAACGATTTCACCAATTCTTTACCATTGGTTTCGTATGCTTTCTTAAGATTTGTGTTAATCTGTATTTGCTTCATTCCATCAGTAAATGGAACTACAATATTTTCTATGGTTTGTCCTCTACTCTCGTATACATCTTTAATTACAGGCATAGCAACTTCTGCCATACGTTCTGATTTTCTAGAATAGAATTGCGATAAATGATGATAAATTTTATCGGCAATCTTTGTAGATTTCTCACCCATAAATTCAGATTCGGAAATTTCAATGTCTGTTGAAAACAAACGAATCATTTCTAATCTAAATCCTTCATAATTTTTTTCATCTTGATATTGTGCTGCTAATTCTTCACATAAATCCATCAACATATTATCAATATCAACTTCTAATCGCTCTCCAAATAATGCGTTATGTCTTTTCGAATAAATCACAGTACGTTGAGAGTTCATCACATCATCATACTCTAATAAACGCTTACGTATACCAAAGTTATTTTCTTCTACCTTTTTCTGAGCACGTTCAATTGATTTAGTAATCATTGAATGTTGAATCACTTCACCCTCTTCTAATCCCATTCTATCCATTAAAGATGCTATTCGTTGTGAACCGAACATACGCATCAAATCGTCTTCTAAGGAAACGAAAAATTGTGTAGAACCTGGGTCACCCTGACGACCAGAACGACCTCTTAACTGACGATCGACACGACGTGACTCATGTCTTTCTGTACCAATAATTGCAAGACCTCCAGCTTCTTTAACACCTGGCCCTAATTTAATATCCGTACCACGACCTGCCATATTGGTTGCAATAGTTACTGTTCCAGCTTTACCCGCTTCAGCAACAATATCAGCTTCTCGTTGATGTAGTTTTGCATTCAATACCTGGTGTTTAATTCCACGTAGTTTCAACATCCTACTCAACAATTCCGAAATCTCTACTGATGTTGTACCCACTAGCACCGGACGACCGTTGTTGGTTAACTCAACAATCTCTTCAACTACTGCATTGTATTTTTCTCGTTTCGATTTGTAAACTTTGTCTTCTGCATCTTTACGAGCTATTGGTCTGTTCGTAGGAATTTCAACTACATCTAGTTTATAAATTTCCCAAAACTCTCCAGCCTCTGTAGTAGCCGTACCCGTCATACCACATAATTTGTGGTACATACGGAAATAATTTTGAAGAGTAATGGTAGCATATGTTTGAGTAGCATCTTCTACTTTTACATTTTCTTTTGCTTCAATGGCTTGGTGTAATCCGTCTGAATATCTACGACCCTCCATGATACGACCAGTTTGCTCATCAACGATTTTTATTTTACCACCATCAATAATATACTCTACATCTTTTTCAAATAAAGTGTATGCTTTTAATAGTTGATTAACCGAATGTATACGCTCCGATTTGATAGAGAAGTCTCTCATCAATTCGTCTTTACGAGCAATTTTATCTTGGTCTGATAAATTAGATTTCTCAATCTCTGCTATCTCTGTACCTACATCTGGCAACACAAAGAAATTCTGATCTTCACCCGAAGCAGTAATTAACTCGATACCTTTTTCTGTTAATTCAATCGAATTGTTTTTTTCATCAATTACAAAATATAACTCCGCATCTACTTTATGCATTTCGCGTTGTTGATCTTGCATATATTGATTTTCAGTTTTTGTAAGAATCTGACGAATGCCAGTCTCACTCAAAAACTTAATCAATGCTTTATTTTTAGGCAAACCTCTAAACGCTCTTAATAATGCCAAACCTCCATCATCAACTTTATTCTCTGCAATTAATTTTTTTGCATCTAATAATGCTGTATTAATGAAATTTTTCTGAGCATTAACTAATCTCTCGATACGTGGTTTTAAATCGTAAAACTCGTGTTGATCTCCACGAGGAATCGGACCAGAAATAATCAATGGTGTTCTGGCATCATCAATTAACACGGAGTCAACCTCATCGACCATGGCATAATGCAATTTACGTTGCACTAAGTCGCTCGGACTATGAGCCATATTATCTCTCAAATAATCGAAACCAAATTCGTTATTAGTACCAAATGTTATATCAGCTTGATAAGCTTTTCTTCTTTCTGGTGAATTTGGTTGATGTTTATCAATGCAGTCAACTGTTAAGCCATGGAACTCATATAGTGGTCCCATCCATTCACTGTCCCTACGTGCTAAATAATCGTTTACCGTAACAATATGTACACCTTTTCCAGCTAAAGCATTTAGGTAAGCTGGAAGTGTAGCCACCAATGTTTTACCTTCACCCGTTCCCATCTCAGCAATTTTTCCACTATGCAATACACTACCACCAATCAATTGAACATCATAGTGCACCATCTCCCAAGTCATTGGATTACCAGCAGCAACCCAAGTACGGTGGTGTATAGCTTTATCACCTTTTATTTTTACATTCTCTTTATGAGCAGCTAATTCTCTATCTGCATCAGTCGCCGTAACTTCAATTTCCTCTAAAGTAGAAAATCTACGAGCCGTTTCTTTTACCACAGCAAAAGCTTCAGCTTGTATTTCTTTTAAAACTTCCTCTATTAGTTCGTTTTCTTTCTTTTCTAATTTATCTATACGCTCATACAATTCAACCTTCTCCGATATTTCCATATCTGGCTCAGAGTCAATGCGTTTTTTTATATCTGCTATTTCAGTAGATACTTCAGAGGTGTACTCTTTTATACGTGCTTTAAAAACTTGAGTTTTTGCTCTTAATTCATCGTGACTAATTGACTGCAATTGAGAAAACTCTGTGCGTATTTTTTCAATAATTGGACTGATTTCTTTTATATCCCTATCCGACTTACTTCCAAAAACCTTCGATACAAAAGATGAAATGAAATTTGACATGTATTTTTCTTTAAAAATTCTGTTTACTTTACCAAAAGTCTTGCCAAGCAACACTTTTGCCATAATGGCATGAAAAGCAAATATATTAGTTAATATGTTAATTAGCTAATCTGTTAATGTGTTATTGCTATTTGATTTTATTTAACTTTGGCGAAAATTATATTTAAATGAACATTTTATTATTAGGTTCTGGTGGAAGAGAGTCGGCATTTGCTTGGAAGTTAAGTCAAAGTAAAGAATGTGAATCTTTATATATTGCTCCTGGGAATGCTGGAACCTTGGCTTTTGGAACAAACATCAATGTGTCTGTTACTGATTTTGAGGGTATTAAAAACATTTGCATCGAGAAAGACATCAATATGGTGGTGGTTGGTCCAGAAGACCCCCTAGTAAAAGGAATTGCCGATTTTTTCCTCGATGATGAAGAATTAGAACATATCGCTGTTATTGGACCAAGCAAAGAAGGTGCTCAGTTAGAAGGTAGTAAAGATTATAGCAAACGCTTCATGCAACGTCATAATATTCCGACAGCTGCTTACGAAACATTTACAAAAGAAGAACTTGATAAAGGCTTAGCCTATTTAGAAAATCATAGTTTACCCATCGTTTTAAAAGCAGATGGATTAGCGGCGGGTAAAGGTGTACTCATTTGCGAAAGTAGAGACGAGGCTAAAACTGAACTGAAATTAATGCTTGCCGAAGCAAAATTTGGAGAAGCTAGTCAGAAAGTAGTTGTAGAAGAATTCTTAACTGGAATAGAGTTATCTGTTTTTGTATTAACTGATAATTACAACTATTTGATATTACCAGAAGCTAAAGATTATAAAAGAATTGGTGAAGGAGATACAGGGTTAAATACTGGTGGAATGGGCTCAATATCTCCAGTACCTTTTGCCGATAGAACTTTTATGGAAAAAGTGGAAGAGCGAATTGTAATTCCTACCGTTGAGGGTTTAGCAGAAGAAGAAATAGATTATAAAGGTTTTATCTTTATTGGTTTAATGAATGTAAATGGAGAACCTTACGTAATTGAATACAATGTGCGTATGGGTGATCCTGAAACAGAGAGTGTAATTCCTCGAATTGGAAATGATTTAGTAGATTTATTTACCGCAGTAGCGGAAAGCAGATTGAACGAGAAAAAGATAATTACAGATCCTCGTCATGCAGCAACTGTTATGCTTGTGGCTGGAGGATACCCTGGGGATTACGAAAAGGGTAAAGAAATATCTGGATTAGAAAACATTAATAACAGTTTTGTTTTTCATGCAGGAACAAAACTTCAAGATGACAAGGTGCTTAGTAATGGAGGTAGAGTAATTGCCGTTACAAGTTTAGATATTGATAAGCAAGAAGCATTACGTCGTTCTAATCAATATGCAGAACAAATACAATATGAAGGAAAATATTTCCGTAGAGATATTGGTAAAGATTTATCTATTTAATTAAAAATATTATGAAAGAGGTGTTAACTTATTTCTTCCGCAAGAAAGACCCAAATAGGCCAAGTAATTTCAATATTAAAGCTATGCACTTTATTAATAAAGTATCTATTTTACTTTTTATTGTAGCACTTGCCATTTACCTCATTAGAAAATTTATGTAGTTTAAAAACAATCATGAAAAAAGTTATTAAAACATCCAAAGCTCCTGAACCTATTGGGCCATACAACCAAGCTATCATGTCGGGAAATATGTTATTTATTTCTGGCCAAATTGCTATTAATCCCGAAAACGGGCACTTATTGGTTGGTGATATTGAAATAGAAACTCATCAAGTAATGAAAAATCTTCAAGCAATTTTATCAGAGGCTGGAATGGATTTTTCTCATGTACTAAAAACTAGTATTTTCTTGTCAGACATGTCGCATTTCGCACAAGTAAATGAAATCTACCATACTTATTTTGAAGGTGAGTACCCTGCAAGAGAAACAGTAGCCGTATTAGGTTTACCTAAAAGTGTAAATGTTGAAATTTCAATGATTGCCTCAAAATAAATTGAACTCAAAAGCTAAATACTTTATTGCTGGAGCATCCTCATCTATAATATGGGGGTTCTTCTCTATTTCTTTGCGTTCGATTAAGGACCATCCATCGATGCAAATATTATTGTTTAGAATATTATGCTCTTTACTTATTGCTATTATTCTATGTCTAGTCATTAGAAAATCAATATTCAAGAGAGATGTTGAATACCTAGAATCTTTAGTTAAAAAAGAGCGTAATCAATTATTGCTTCGTATTCTTTATTCTTCCTTATTAATCACTGCGAATTGGTTTTCATTCATTTATGTAATTAATCATATTAGTGTACAAGCTGGAGCTTTTGCATACATGGTATGCCCAATTATTACTGCTGTTTTTGCTTATATATTTTTAAAAGAAAAACTTAGTGTGATAAAATGGGTTTCTATTGGTTTATGTGCATTAAGTATCATCTTTCTTTCCCTAGGTTTTATTACTGAAGTGCTTTATTCTGTTTTAATAGCAACATTATATGCAGCCTATTTGATGTTACAAAAAAGAATAGTCGGTGTAGATAAAATGAATGTATTGTTAGTACAATTATTAATTTCTTCAGTAATTATTATTCCTTTCGCTGGAGTAAAACATGTAGCATTTACTACTGATATAGATTTCTGGATTCAAATACTTGTTATCTCTATATTTTTTACCATCATCCCATTATTCTTAAGTTTATATGCTTTAGTAGGGATGCCTTCTTCCACAATGGGCATATTAATTTACTTAAATCCTATCGTTTCATTTTTAGTAGCCTTCTTTTATTTTAACGAAGAAACCACTCTTCAGAAAATGATAGCATATTTAATATTGTTAATCTCTGTGATTTTATTTAACTATTCGTTCTTAAAAGGAATGTTTGAGTTAAAGATCAAAGCAAAAATAATCGAGTAGTTTTTGTAGTTGTTTATTATTACTGTTTCGTTCTCTCTGTGTCCCTGCGTCTCTGTGTTAAAGAAATGTTCCTAAACACAGAGAAAAAAATTAATTTTGTGATACTTAGTGTGCACTTAGAGAAACTTTGTGACCTAAAAATCTAAACTTAAAGAAACGTAGTAAACTGGTTTTTCAGCAACAATATTGTTCTGTACTCCCCAAGCCATATCGAATCGAACAAAGTAACCTAGCAACCTCGAACGAGCACCCCAACCAAAACCTCCCACTATAGGGTATTTCGACTGTATAGCCGTAACGCTTACTGGATCACCTTGCACATTTATTCTATTAAATCTGTTTTCATAACTGAACATATTCGTACCCAACCAAGCTGCTCCTACGTCTGCAAATGGCATAAGTTGAAAGTTCTTCACAAAATCTGATTTTATTGGTCTGTTCAAGAAATAAGCAAATACTGGAAACCTTACTTCTGTATTTACCACCACAAAACTATTCCCATTTCTAATGTTCTGAGTAAAGCCTCTCATATTAGTAGCTAAGGCTTGGTATTTATATTCTCTTGTTTGATCTATTTGTATATCGTTATTAAATCTTGGTACAAACCATCCATCAACACCACCTAAATAATACATAACTTTTTGTTTCGCCAAAGAACTCGAACCAGCTACACGACCAGCAAAAATAATCTGTCTGTGAATCTTATCATATCTTCTGTAGTCGAATCCAACATTAACCATATTTTGGGTAGGCTTACCAATTGCATTAATTAAGTCGACAAGACCTTCATTGTTTATTCCAATTTCTTTAAACTGCTCGAAGTATACTTTAAATCTAGTACCATTATATAAATTCAAACCTTTGTTAATAGTATTATCATATACATACTCTAATTTATAACCAAAATTATCTGCATAAAAATTAGGTATGTTTAAACTAAAACTATCTGTTGATAAAAAAATAAGTTCATCTCTTCTGTACAATACAGAGCCTCTTATTGCACTATGTTCATTAAAAGGATATTTTCCAACAAATTTAAATTCATAACTATTTGTTTTTACTGCCGAAAATCCAAAAAAATCATTACCTCCCTGTTTATAAAAAATGAATTGCTTATCGAATCTCTTTTTTAAATTTTCGAAACTCAAGTAATATTCTGGGATGGTTAAATTTCCTGCTAGTTTGAATCCTCCCGTAATTCTATAATCTTCCATTAAATCAGCGGTACCTAATTTAATCAATGCATTGATATTAGAATTTATATAGATGGGTCCAACACCTGTAAATTGCTGGTAGGTGTTCGACATTAAATTATTATCGATCTGACTAATAATATAATTGGTAGAGAATTCTGGTGTATAGGGTTTGGGTGATGATTTCTTAAAATAATCATCAAGTGAAGTTGGTGTCGATTTTGTTCCCTTATCAGTAGATTTAGGTGTTTTAATGTAAACAATCTGATAACCTCTAGCTGTTTTTTGAGTTACTGGTGTTGTTTGATCTGATTTCTCTCTAGGGAAATCCGTTTGAAAATAGTACGTATCGTAAACACTTGGTTTATATTCGGAGGTATCTAATTGCTCTGCACTTAAATTTAAGAGCGAGTCTGTAATAGCAACCATTCGTATAGAGTCTGCAATTTCCAACGAATCTTGCTTTCTCTTTAATTCTATTGTTGCTAGTTTTTGAGATAATATCTTTTTCTGTTTTACTGAATAAGGAGTTTGTATCATCAGTACAGAATCTGAAATTGATTTATTAACTGGGTTAACAAAAATTTGAAACAAACCTTTGTCTGATATTATTTCCGAAAATCTTCTTGTTTTTTTCGATTGGTCGTGGTCTATAATATTTCTCGCGTAATTGGTAGCTGGATATGTACTAAATGTATCTTTATAAACAGTAATAGTGGTATCATACCAAAATATAGTAGTATCATAACTATATACAGCCACACTATCAAACGTTAAAATATTTCTATTAAGGATACCCGATTCATCGCTTAAGTATGCCATTTTCATGGTATCAATATTCACTGGTTTTATTTCATTAATGTAAGGTGTTCTGGTTACTCTATCCAATAGTGGGTCTTTCCTATCGTAATCATACAAAAACAAATCGTAAGAATTAATTACCGGGAACTTTGAATATACAGCGGGTTGAATAGAGTCTTTTTCTCTATTAGAACTAAAAATAATTTTCCCACTAGTTTCTACAAATCTTGGATATAAGTCATCGTACCAATCGTTTGTAATTTGTTCATCTCTTCGAGATGGAATGTCATACACATAGATATCCGACTGACCATTTCTTAATGCGGATAAAACCCATTTACGACCATCCTTGGAATAATCAAAGTCAAGTATTTTTTCATACTTGTACATGTTTACTTCTACCGCTTCTTTTTTATCTCTTAGGTTTACAATTTGTACAAAAGGCATGCTCTTTTTTTCGTAAGCAATGGCCAACAAAAAACTACTTGGATGCCAAGTTAAAATTGGAGTGCTTCCTTGTTGAAGAAACGCTACCGATTTCATACCTGTTGTAAATACCTTTTTAGTTTTCTTAGTTAACAAATCATAAACATAAACTTTATACTTACCATCTTTATTAATAATATAAGCGTATGATTTGCCATCTGGTGAAACTTTAAACTGTACATAATTTAATTTTGCTGTACGTTTTTTGTTTTTATGTGTAAATCTTTCTTTCGGGTTTTTTAATTCTTTATTTAAGTCTTCGTTTTTATATAGTTTTTGATAATAATCAAGCCAAATAGGGCCAAGCTCTTTAAAATCTAATCCTATAATGTAAGAGAAACCATTTTCTGCATTTCTATTTACACGAGTCATGTAAACAATATTAGAAATAGAAGCAGCTCCATAATTATCCACTACATATTTCCATATAGAATGTCCAGCAACAACAGCGTCTTTTTCTGCAATTCTATTGAATTTTTTAAATCTTCCAGAAAGAATGCCATCTTTCAAATCATTCTCAATCTGGATATTCCACTCCTCTGATAAATATGAGGTAAGTCCTGGTAAAAACCAATCGGGTAATGTGAGTAATGTAGAGTTAGAAACTTTCTCTTGTATGTTGCCACCATACAGCATTTCAGAAATTAATATTTGAGCAATTCCTCTTCTTACTTGTTTTTCAAGTTCCAAGGTATTACCATCAAAATAAATAAATAATTTATTACCTACTATTTGAGTTAACCCTCCGGTATTTTGTTGTTGGTCGGTAATAAGACCGAGGTTAGTTTGTTTTAAATCTGAGAATTTATTGTAAGAAAGAATTTTGATTCTGCCTTCTAGTTTGTAATCGAGAATGTCTTCAATCTGTTTCAAATTTTGCTCAGCAATTTTACCAACCATTGCGGCCAATTCTTTTCCGTCTTTATAATAATAGGTATCAAAATGTGGGGAGCGAAAAAAGAACCATTGAAAATCTTTATACTGTACCCTGTTCTTTCCAAAATCTGTTTGAGTACCTTGGGCTTGGGCAAATAATAAACTAGGTGAAATACAAATGAGTACTAACCAAAATGTTAAGTATGTAAATCTTCGTATCAATATCCTATTCATTATTCATCAGAACATTAAAATTAAGGAATTATTTTACAGGATAGCCCTAGATGTATAAATTTTTATCATTTTTGTTTATGTTTCAAATTAAAACATTCACATTTAATCCTTTTCAAGAAAACACCTATTTGCTTATAAACGAGCATAATGAGGGTATTTTAATAGATCCAGGATGTTCTAATACTGATGAAGAACAAGAGTTAAGTGATTTCTTAACACAGAACAACATCGAACTAAAACTTTTGTTGCATACCCATACACATGTCGACCATGTTTTAGGGTACGAATTTATCCATCGTACATATGGTTTGATTACGCAAATGCACGAACTTGAGTTACCTATTTTTAGAGCTGTCAAAAGTTATGCCTCTAATTACGGTTTTATCTATCAAGAGGGTCCAGAACCAGAAATATTACTTAAAGATGGGGATATCATTTCATTTGGAAGCGATTCTTTAGAAGTATTACTTTGCCCAGGGCATAGCCCTGGAAGTATTGTTTTCTATTGCCCTAAACAACAGTTTGCCATTGCCGGTGATGTTTTGTTCTATCGCAGTATTGGCAGAAGTGATTTACCAGGTGGAAATCATAATACCTTAATACATTCTATAAAAACAAAACTTTATACACTACCAGAAGATACCATTGTGTTTCCTGGTCATGGACCACAAACTACCATTGGTGCCGAAAAAATATATAACCCTTTTGTAAATTTATAGTATGAAGCTGTCCTATTTTTTTGCTAGAAGGTATTTATTCTCAAAGAAATCAACCCAAGCCATAAATATTATTTCTTTTATTTCGGTAATCGGGGTATGCGTTGGGTCGGCGGCACTATTTATTATTCTATCTGTTTTTAATGGTTTTGAAGAACTCAATTTAATTTATTATCAGAAACTTAGTCCAGATTTAAAAGTGATGAAAATGGATGAGAGTTATTTCCATCCAAACGAAATAAAATCTGTAACCCAACAACTAGACACTAATCGGTTTATTGGAGTAAATGTTATTGAAGATCAAGCATTGTTAAAATATGCTTCAAGTCCATATTATGCTATTGTAAAAGGGGTTTCAAATTCATTTCTTAAAGTAAAAGAATTAGACTCTGTGATTATTGCTGGGGACTTTCAATTCAAAGACTCCATTATTGATTATGCCGTAATGGGTAATGGTATAGTTAACTCATTAGGTATTGATATTACACAAACTATTCAGCACATAGATATTTACGCACCAAGAGGGACTCTCAACAATCAAAGTATAGATCCTAGTACAAGCATTAAACAAAAAGTATTTTACCCATCAGGAATATTTAGTGTTCAACAAGATTTGGATGAACGCTATATTTTTAGTTCATTACATTTTGCAGAAGACCTTTTTGAGAAAAAGGATTCCATTAATGGATATGAAATTTATGGTTGCACAGAAAAACAAATGTTGAGTATTCAAAAAGAATGGAGAGAAAACTTACCTCAAGGTTATATCATCAAAAACAGGTATGAACTAAATGAAACGCTATACAAAGTACTCAATACTGAACGCTGGGCTGTATATCTAATTCTCACTTTGATTTTAACCGTTGCTATTTGTAATATCATAGGAGCAGTAACTATGTTAATTATAGATAAGAAAAAAGATATCGCATTGCTACATGCCATGGGTATGACTGAATTTAATATTCGTAAGATCTATTTTATTCAAAGTTTATTAATCTCAATTATTGGATTAATTATTGGCTTGGTATTAGGTACTATATTTGTATACTTACAAGGTAAATATGGATTAATTACTATCGGTGGATCTGAAGAGTTCTTAATTCAAAAATACCCTGTAAAAATGCTATTTCGTGATCATATCTTAGTTTTTATAACTGTAATGTTTTTAAGTATAATTACAGGTTGGTTAACTTCCGCCCAAAGCAAAGCCGCTGGAAGTTCTATTAAAGAAAGTATTTCATAGCTCAAATCATTTATATCATCTAAAAAAATAGTAATGAAATTAATTTTTACAATAATGCTAGTTACAATAAGTAGCTACTGTCTTAGTCAGGATTTAATTGTAACCAGTAATAACGATTCCATTAACTGTCAGATAACTGAAAAAAGAGGATCGTTTTTAGTATATAAAATTAAAGTTGATGGAGAATATCAATCAAGAGCAATAAAAGAAGATCTTATACTGAAAACAGAAACTAATTTTTATAACAATAATCCATATCTGATAAAAAAAGAGAATCAAAAGTCGAGTATATATCCATATTGTTTTTTAAATTTTGGAATCAATAGGTCGTGGTTAACTGACTATGCACAAGAAACGAATGATGCCGAGTTAGATGCTCTATATAATAAATTGTCAAAAAACTTTTCATTTAGTCCCGAAATAGAATTGTGGCTTAACAATAAAATCGGGTTAGGAATGAAGTATGAATATTATTATAGTAAAGCTGAAGATAATGACATGATATTTGTAAATGGTCCATATACTTATCATTATGAAGTAAAAGACGAAATAAACATTCATACCATTTCGCCAAAACTAAATTTCAGAACACCTTTAAAGAATGATAATAATTATTTATGCTTTAGTGTTATGTATGATTATAATTTATTTAATGAGCTTATTTCCATAACCGATAAATCATCTAATGTAAAAGGATCATCTGAATTAAAAGGTAAAAAATCTGGTTTTGGTTTTTCTGCAGCTTATGAACACCATCTTTCTAAGAATATTAAATTAGGATTTTTATCCAGTTATAAATTTTGTAGTATAGATAAAGTTGAGGTTGACGACGTGGAAGTTGAATTGTCGGGTGCCAATAAAATAAATTTGAATAGACTTAATTTTGGTTTTTATATTGGTTTTAGATAAGTAGTATATACTAACCATTTAACTTTGTTTGAAAACATATCTATGAAAAAATATTTATTACTAATTTCACTTACTTTTTTTATTTCGGTTGAATCAATCGCAAAAGTTAAGCTAAATGAAAATAATAATGAAATTATTTCAAGGTATGAAGTTCATACAAACTCTGAAAAAAACAAGTTCTCTAATAAGTTCCATTTCCATTTAGGAATGAGCTATAATTTATTATTTGGATATAATATCCGAAACAACCCACCAAATTTTTCAAAAACCAACAAGCTATTTAATTCGGGATATAGCTACTCTTTGGAGTCTATTTATTGGATTAAACCTAAGACAGGAGTCGGAATGGCGTATGAATATTATAATAAACAAAGTAATGAGGTACATGAAATTCATTATCCAATATATTATTATAATGAAAGACTAAGGTTAAACACTTTCTCGTTAAATATTTATAGGAGATTAACAATCGTTAATCACAAAAACAATCTTCTGTTTAATATTGGTGTTAATTTATCAGATTACTATACCAAAGTAAATAATATTATTGACTATGGTTACTATAAAATTTACTCTGATGACAAATACACTAAATTAATATTAGGTGGAGAATTAGGGGCTTCTTATGAAAGAACAATAACTAAACACCTCAATATTGGATTGAGAGCTCAATTGAAATACTCAGAAACTAATAAAGTATACATACAAATAAAAGATGGGGAAAAGGAATATACAAAACTCTACGATACAGATAGAATAAATCTCAGTAGAGCATCTATAGGATTATACTTATGTTTTTATTAGCATTTCATTGCATAATCTTAATACCTCTGAACTAAGGGTATTTATTGCCAAAGGAATATCCCAACTCTCTTTGTTTCTCCTTTCCACGTAATTGGAAATACTTCTCATTTGAATTACTGGAACATTTAATTTTAAGCAAACATAGAATACTGCAGCGCCTTCCATGCTTTCTACTTGAGGACTAAACTGCATTTTTGTTTTCATTATGCTTTGCTCATCACCATGAACCTTATTTACAGTAATCCCTCTTACCTGTTTTAAATGTGCTAGTGTATTTATTTCATTTAATAAAGGAGCTTTTAATTCACCCCATTCAAAAGGAAATTCATCGTGTGCCTGAAGTCCAAGTTGTACTAAAGAGAGAAACTCTTCTCCGTCCTCTGCGCCCATTTCCGAAAAAAGTTCTCTACGTACCCATACCACTTCTCCAATGTTTATGTCTCTATCAAAACTTCCTGCTATACCAACATTTATAACATAATCGTATTTGGTATCTAGTAACTGTTTGGTTAATTCAAAACATGTGTTAATCATACCCACTCCTGTTACCAAAAAATCAACAGACCTTAATTGTAATTCTGTTAGGCCATGCTTTATATTTTTTATTTCGAATTCTGTAGCAGATACTATTAATATTTTCATAATTAATTTGAATAAACAAAGGTAATTCTAAAACATGATTAGCAAAATGGTGTTTAGTTATTTTCAAAGTAAAGTATTGTATATTTGCAGTTCAACACCTTAAAATGATCTATATAACTAGAAGAGAGCGATTTAACGCGGCTCATAAGCTATTCAAAGAGGAATGGTCTGACGAAAAAAACCTAAGTATTTTTGGCAAATGCTCCAATCCGAACTGGCATGGCCATAATTATGAACTGTACGTTACTGTTAAAGGGGAGCCTAACCCAGAAACAGGTTTTGTTATTGATTTGAAAGTATTAAGAGATATTATGAATCGCGAGGTAATAAGCAAACTTGATCATCGTAATATTAATCTAGATGTTGACTTTATGAAAAACAAAATGGCATCTACTGAGGTTCTTGCAATAGAAATTTGGAATCAACTAGTACAACCCATAAAAAATGAAGGCGCAATTTTACACAGTGTAAAATTGTATGAAACAGAAAACAACTTTGTAGAATATTTTGGATAGAGAAATGAAAAATCACAACAATATGACGGAAGAAAATGAGATGGATGGTTATCAAAAAATTGATACCTATAACCTCGAAAAAATTGAAAGCATAGCTTCTCATTATTCTTCTATACTTCATCAAATTGGTGAAGACCCTCAAAGAGAAGGCTTGTTAAAAACTCCAGAGCGTGTGGCTAAGGCCTTACAATTTTTAACACATGGTTACGATGTTAACCCTGCGGAAATACTTCGCTCTGCTATGTTTAAAGAAGATTACTCTCAAATGGTAATTGTAAAAGACATTGAAATATATTCTCTATGTGAGCATCATTTACTCCCTTTCTTTGGTAAAGCTCATATTGCTTATATTCCAAATGGTCATATTGTTGGTTTAAGTAAAATTCCTAGAGTTGCCGATGCTTTTGCTCGCAGATTACAAGTTCAAGAACGTTTAACGAACGAAATTCGCGATTGTATACAAGATACTCTTAAGCCTGCTGGTGTTGCTGTTGTTATCGAATGTAAACATTTATGCATGAGTATGCGTGGTATTCAGAAACAAAACTCTGTAACTACAACTTCAGCTTTTACTGGTGCTTTTGAAAATGAAAAAACAAGAGCTGAGTTTATGCGATTAATTACAGCTAGCTTAGATTAAACAATATAATAATACGTATAGAAATAATGACATGCGGCGCCTCCAACCACAAAGAGGTGCCATAGTTCATGAAAACCTTTGTTCGGTTTCACTTTATCCAAATGATATATCCACGATCCGAAAGTGTAGAATACTCCACCACCAAATAATAAGAACAAGCCATTGAAAGGTAATTCAACATAAAGTGTTTTTACACCAAGAATAACCATCCAACTCATTGCTAAATATAAATACAAAGATTGTTTATGGTGCATCATTTTGCCAGTTAACTTAGTAGTTACACCAAAGACAACAATACCCCATTGTAAAATTAATAAAGTCCAAAACATCCAACCCTCATATAACGCAATAAGTGTAGGAGTATAAGTTCCTGCAATCATTAAATAAATACTGGCATGATCTATTTTTCTCCAAAACTTGATTCCTGCTTCTGTTTTAGGAATCCCGTGATATAATCCACTTGCAGTAAACAATAATACAAAGCACACCGAATATAGTACAGCAGAAAACTCAGCTAAAGGTGTGCTCGCTTTAATAAATAAAAAATATCCAGCGGGAATCCCTAGTATAGCGGGAATAATGTGCGTTAAAAAATTAGCTGGCTCACGAATTACTTTATTCATTACTCCTCACCCTCTTTCTTTTTGTTAATTTGATTAAACAACTGATCCATTCTAGATACATATTCCATAGAATCATCGATGAAAAATTCTAGGTGCGGAACAATTCTTGCTTGATTACGAATACGTTCACCTAATTTATACCTGATCTCTTTTGTTTGTGCCTTTATCTCTGCAAGTAATTGTTCTTTATTATCAGAATTAAAAAAACTCAAATACACCCTTGCAACCGAAAGGTCGGGTGAAATTCTAACCATAGTAATGGTTACTATGGTAGAACCATGAAAGGATAAACCTTCTCTCTGAAATATATCACTTAATTCTTTTTGAATTACTCTTGCAAATTTTTGTTGTCTTTTCGTTTCCATTTTCTATCAATATCAAGTATTCACATTATCTTTCATGTACAATGCGAGCTCATCAGCAGTCCATTTATCTTCTAATCTTATCATGTTGGAAGCATCAGCAAATACTGGTGGCTTCGATTTTAAAGTTACTCTAATGTAATGGTGATTATAAACACCTAATGCAATATGACATGGTTTTATATCACCTTGTTCTAAAAATCTTTTTTTAGAACGTACATACAGATCGAAATCTGCTGCTTGAATTCTTTCGTCGTATAATCCTAAAAGATCTAATGCTCTTCGGGTAAATATCACACTATTTCCAACAAAACCTTCAATGCATTTGTTTCCGAATTTTCTATAACGTTGTTCAGAAAATTTCTCCCAGTTCCCATACATCAGTTTATGCATTAATCTAAAACTAGTTTCAGAACGATTAAAATAAGAAATTATATTTTTTATCCTTTTCCATTTTCTTCCAAACTTTTTAGTTTCTTCCGGACTTTCCAATCGCTCAATGCCACATACAGTAGCTACATCTAAAGCATTTGCTTGCATGGCTTCAAGTATATGTTTATCCCAATCGGGAGAAACCGTAATGTCATTATTTAAAAAAGCAAAGACATCGTATTTAGCAATTTTTATACCTTGGTTTTGGGTGTATGGATAAGAATAATTAGCATTGTTTTCTATAACTACTGCTCCATTCTCTTTAAAAAACTCCCTAGTACCATCTGTAGAATTATTATCTATGATAATCAATTCATAGGGGTAATGGGTATATTTCTTAAGATACTCTAAAAAAATCTTGTTGATTCCTAATTGGTTGTGTACGGCCGTAATTATGCTTATCATATCCAAAAACAAAGATACTATTCTAATTATCTTCTCGGTATTGAAATATTTGTATTATTTTGCATTGTTTCATGAAAACCTATTTTAAAATACTCGCTTTCGCGCGACCATTAAACCGTTTTGTACCCAAATACGCCATATTAGCGATATTAGCCGTCGTTTTTGGTTTGGCTAATTTTTCCCTTTTAATTCCTCTTTTGAATGTAATTTTCGAAAAGGTGGAACCTAGTAAAATTGTTACTGAGCCAAGTTTTAGTTTAAGTATCGATTATGCTAAACAACTTTTCGATTACTATTTCTTCCAGATATTCAGCAAATATGGCCAGGGTGGCGCCTTACAATTTGTCTGCGGAATTATTATAATATCCGTGTTCTTTTCCAATTTATTCAAGTATTGGTCGCAACGAGTAATGACCAATATGAGAACTTATGTAGTAAAAAATATACGTGAAAGTTTATACAAAAAGATAACAGACCTACATGTGGGGTATTTCCATAATCAGCGTAAGGGAGATATTATGTCGAGTTTATCAAATGATGTAAATGAAATAGAGAGCTCCGTTGTAAGTTCTGTACAAGTAATATTCAGAGAGCCATTAATGATAGTGGGTTATATTGTACTGTTATTTACCATGTCGGTAAAGCTTACCTTATTTACCTTAATTGTATTGCCGGTATCGGGCTTAATTATTACCACTATTTCTCGTCGTTTAAGAAAAGATGCAAAGCAAGGTCAATTATTATTAGGAAATATATTAAGTATCATAGAAGAAACGATTTCAGGTATACGTATTATCAAAGCCTTTAATGCCCAAAAGTATGTAAATAAGAAATTCGACGAACAAAATTCACAATACCGATCTGTACTTAAATCAATGTGGAACAAAAGAGAACTTGCTTCTCCCATTTCCGAATTTTTAGGTGTCGGGGTTGTGGTGCTTGTTATTCTCTATGGTGGTCAATTGGTATTACAAAATAAATCCGATTTAAATGCATCAGAATTTATTACCTATATCATTTTATATTCACAAATATTGGTTCCTGCTAAAAACATTTCTTCTGCATTAACCAATATTCAAAGAGGCATTGCTTCTGGTGAACGCATCTTTAGCATTTTAGATACTAAAGTAAAAATTGAAGAAGATTCAAATGCAATTAGTATATCAGAATTTAAACATAAAATTTCGTACACCAATGTTTCTTTTCAATACGACGAGAAAAAAGTTTTAGACAATATTAATCTCGATATAGAAAAAGGAAAAATGATTGCATTGGTAGGGGCTTCTGGTGCTGGTAAGTCTACAATGGCCGATTTGCTTCCTCGTTTTTACGATGTTACTGATGGTGCTATAACTATTGATGGTATTGACATCCGTAAAATAAAATTATCAGACCTTAACCACCTCATGGGTATTGTAACCCAAGAATCCATTTTATTTAACGATACAGTATTTAAAAATATTTCCTTTGGTAATGAATTAGCTAGTGAAGAAGATGTTATTGAAGCTGCAAAAATAGCTAATGCTCATGAGTTCATTGTAAAATTAGAACAAGGTTACCATACTAATATAGGCGATCGTGGGACCAAACTTTCAGGAGGCCAACGTCAACGACTATCCATTGCGAGAGCTGTATTAAAAAATCCACCAATACTAATTCTTGATGAAGCTACTTCAGCATTGGATACCGAATCAGAACGCTTAGTACAAGAAGCTATACAAAATCTTATGCGTAATAGAACCTCTGTGGTTATTGCGCATCGTTTATCTACCATTCAACATGCAGATCAAATTATTGTTATGCAAGGAGGAAAAATTATTGAGCAAGGTACACACTCCGAATTACTTGATGTAAATGGTGTTTACAGAAAGCTTAGTGAAATGCAGAGTTTTTAATACTTTTTTCAAAAAAATCAGTTTATGAGTGCAACACATTATAGTATTTTACAGTGCCCAGTTACGAAAGAAAGTTTATCAGAAGTAAAATACAGTGATATAAAAGATTCTCTAATTCCTTTAACACTTCCATTTGATATTAATAAAATTGATTCTGGTCTTATTAATAGTTCTAGAACACTATTTTATCCAATTTTAAATGGAGTAATTCTGTTATTAGATTACTATTCAATCCCTTTAATTGGTAACGAAAAAAGGGTGAATATGAATTTCGATAAAAAACGTGTGTTCGATTATTATAACGATTTAAATGTTTTTATATCCGATGAATTAAATGTACAAACAGATTCAGCCAAATGGGTCGATTATAGGGAGGTATCTAGAGATTATATCAGAAACTCATTAAGTAATAGTGCTGAATTTATTCCTTCTGAAGGAGAGTATTTCTTAGACATTGCTTCAGGAACAGTTGGTTTCAGAGAATACGTAGAACTTTCGAAGAATTTCAAAACAAGAATATGTGTCGATATTTCTTATCCATCTTTGTTACATGCTAAACAAAACATGAAAGGACAAGACACGCTTTTTATTTGTGGCGATATAACAAATATTCCACTTAAAGAAAATGTTTGCGACGTGGTCGTATCACACCACACTTTATACCATGTTCCAAAAGACGAACAAGCAAATGGTGTAAATGAAATGTACAGAGTAACTAAACCAGGTAAAAAAGTACTGATAATATACTCATTCTTCTATCACTCTTGGTTAATGAATCTTACATTATTGCCAGTACAATTCTATAGAATAGCTAGGCACTTTGCAGGCAAAATATATGTAAGATTATTTAATAAAACTCCACGTTTATATTTCTATCCTCATTCGAGAAGATGGTTTAAAACAAACTTTAGCTTTAGTGAAAATATTGAAATTTATAACTGGAGAAGTTTAAATAAATTCTTCTTAAATGTTTTCGTTCATAAGAACTTTGGGGGTAAAAAACTATTAGATTACATATCCAAATTAGAAAAAACTAAGTCCAAATTTATGGGCAGTATTGGCGAATATGCAACAATAGTTATTAAGAAAGACTAATACAAAAATCCACTGTTCGGATACTTCTCCTGATGCATTGTTTTTACTTTCTCGTAAAGTAAATTTCTAAACTCTTGTATGTTTTCATTTTTTAATGCTGAGATGAAAATTGCTGGCGCATTAATTTTATTCATCCACGTACGTTTATAATCATCGAAGCTCATGGGTTGATCTTCATTTAAGTAAGCATCAATTTTATTAAAAACCATTATCGTTGGTTTGTCTAATGATTCCAAATCTTTTAGCGTTTCGTTTACGGTATTTATTTGGTCCTCGAAATTAGGATGCGACATATCCACCACATGCAATAATATATCTGCTTCTTTTACCTCTGCTAAAGTTGATTTAAAACACTCGATTAAATGATGTGGTAACTTTCTAATAAATCCAACAGTATCCGACAGTAGGAAGGGAACGTTTTCTATTACTACTTTACGCACAGTAGTATCAAGCGTTGCAAACAATTTATTTTCAGCAAACACTTCTGATTTACTTAGCATGTTCATAATAGTAGATTTACCTACGTTAGTGTAACCTACCAATGCCACTCGAATTAAGTCCCCTCTATTACGTCTTTGAGTTTCATTCTGACGATCAATTTGCTCCAATCGATCTTCTAAAACAGATATCTTATTTAAGATGATGCGTCGATCTGTTTCTATCTGACTTTCACCTGGTCCTCGCATACCAATCCCCCCTTTTTGTCGCTCCAAGTGAGTCCACATTCGAGTAAGTCGAGGTAGTAAATACCTGCTTTGTGCCAATTCAACTTGTGTCTTCGCTTGTGCTGTTTGTGCTCTACCAGCAAAAATATCGAGAATTAAATTGCTACGATCTAAGATCATCACCTTTAACTCTCTCTCAATATTTCTTAATTGTGATGGACTAAGTTCATCGTCGAATACAACAATGTCTATCTCCTCTACCTTCACATAGGTCATTATTTCTTCTAACTTCCCTTTCCCCACGTACGTACGTACATCTGGGCGTTGAAGTTTCTGTGTAAACTGTTTAATGGTTACCCCACCAGCGGTTTCTACAAGGAAGGCTAATTCCTCTAAGTATTCTTTTTCCTGCTCTTCCGTTTCGTCGGGTGTTATTACCCCAACTAAAATTACTCTTTCTTTTTTCTTCGCAGTATCGTATAATTTTTTTGCCATTAGTTTTGTGTACTGTCGGCAGTTGTAGTGGTATCTACTTTATTTTCTTCCGTGTGTACCCTGAATGCTTTTACATATTCAGCAACTGCTAATATTTCCTGCTCTGTAAGTTGATCTTTATAAGCAGGCATTAAATTTCTTCCGTGTTTTATAATTCCAATTAATCCTCTGTTTTCACACATCGAAGCTGTTAAATTAGAGGCTCCGTTTATTCCTGCTTTACCATCTTCACCATGGCATCTTAAACAAGTATTCACATATACTGCCTTACCATGTGCTAAGATATCATAGTTTGCATTTGCTGTATCTGTAACCACTTCCGACATGCTAGGCTTTCCAATTCCTAATTTAATGTCTTTTGTTTCCGAAACCCCATAAACATACAAGAACAATAATGTTGAAATAACAGCCATTGCTTTGTTGTTTTTCTTAAAGCCTATTATTCCAATTACTATACCTATAATTACTAATGTAAGTTTTAAGTGGAACCATCCCCCCACATTACCCATACCAATATTTATAATTAAATAAATACCTGTAGCCAAAAATACAGTGCTGATAATCATACTAAGCACTTTAGTCGCTTTTTTATAGCCTTCTAAAGAACCGCTGCCAATTAATAATAAAATCGTTTTTATTACATAATCCAACAAAAATATTGATGCACTTGCAATGTGTATTGTTTTTATGATTTCCATTTTAGGTGTTTTTTTTCCAAAGATAGAATGAATATGCAATAAGGCAACAAAAAGCAACAAAAAAAGCCTGCTCCTAACGGAAACAGGCCCCCTATAAACGTCAAATTATGATGTTCTTATAACAATTGAAAATTCAGTTTTAATACATAAACTTCGTCTTCATCAATTTCAGGTGTAGATAATTGTACATTTTCCAATTGATCCATTACATATTTCTTTACTCTCTCGTCAGTCTGATTCGTGTTTAACACATTTAAACTTCCATCTTCTTTTACTTTGAACTCTACCAATAGTTGTGCTTTTTTCACACCATCAGTTTTCAAGAAAGCTGGGAATTGAATTTTTGATTTAACCATTTTAACAACGGCTTCATTAGTAGTTTGTGCAGTATATTTTTCCGCTGCAAAACCTTGTGCTATTACACCCAATACTAAGAGTGTTAATAGGGTAAACAATTTCGTTTTCATTTTTTTATTAATTAAGGTGAACAATCTTTGTTTTATTATTTCGACACCCAAAAGTACTACGACCCTGTAAATTAGAAGTTAATTTTTTGTAACGTTGATAATACATCAATGTAAAAAACATATGACTGTAACAAGCATGATATACAGTCGTTTATATGCTGTTTAAACGCGGTTTTTTTGCACTCTCTTTTCTCCCTATATATGTTTAATGTTAATATTATTTTATATTAGTTATTCATATATATATAACATGAAAAAAATCTACACCTTTTTTCTTTTTACCTTTTTCTGTTTACACTTGGCAAAAGCACAAGAAACATTCCCAGTTAATGGTGTAAAAGATGTCAGACCAAATGTGTATGCATTTACCAATGCCACTGTAGTTGTGAACTCAACAACTAAAATTGAAAATGCTACCCTCTTAATTAAAAATGGAATTATTGAAAATGTAGGTCCATCTGTTAGTCCTCCAAAAGGTGCTATCATTATCGATTGTAAGGGCAAAACCATTTACCCTTCATTTATCGATATTTACACAAACTACGGTCAAGTAGAAAACAAAAGAAACAGAGGCGATAATAGAGGCCCTCAATTCTTATCCAACAAAAAAGGTGCATACCATTGGAACGAGGCAATTCGCCCTGAGTTTGATGCTAAGCTTGCCTTTGCTGTAAATAGCGATAAAGCGAATAATTACCGCGACCAAGGTTTCGGGGCTGTATTGAGTTTTCAAAAAGATGGTATCGCCAGAGGTACTTCTGTACTTGTAAACCTTAATGATGATAAAGAAAATAATGTGATTTTAAAATCTGATGTGAGTGCACACTACTCTTTTAGCAAAGGAACATCTAGTCAGGATTACCCTAGCTCACTTATGGGCAGCATCGCCTTACTTCGTCAGACTTTTTACGATGCTAATTGGTATGCTAAAAACAATGTTGAAGTAAACTACTCTTATGAAGCAATAAATAAACAAACTGCCTTACCTAAAATTTTTGAGTGCAGCGATTTATATGATGTGTTTCGTGCAAATAAAATTGCAAAAGAATTTAACTACTCTTTTATTTACAAAACAAATGGCAACGATTATCAACGCTTAGCTGACTTAAAAGCAATAAATGCTTCTTTAATTATAAGCTTAAATTATCCAACCGCCTACGATGTAGAAGATTATTATGATGTGAATTCCATCGGTATTGCCGATTTAAAGCACTGGGAGTTGGCTCCATACAATCCTGCATATTTAGCAAAAGAGAAAATCCCTTTTGCCATTACCATTAATGATTTAAAAAGCGCCAACGATTTTTGGCCAAACTTGCGCAAAGCAATAAAAAACGGATTATCTGAGCAAGTTGCTTTAGATGCTTTAACAAAAGTGCCTGCACAGATGATAAATGCTTCGACTATGCTTGGGGAATTAAAAGCTGGCATGAAAGCTAATTTTATTATTACTACTGGAAATCTGTTTACAAATAATGAGGCAATTATCCTATCTAATTGGGTAGCAGGAGTAGAGCATAGCATCGAAAAAGAAAAAACGATGGACATCCGCGGTACCTATGCCATGGAAGTTGGCGACAAAAAATTCTCTTTAGAATTAAGCGGATCTAAAGACAAACCCGAATGGACCATAACCGATGCCGATAGTGTTAAAACAAAACTAAACAGCAATTGGAATAACAATATTGTTGCACTGGTTTTTCAACCTAGCGATTCTACCATAACTTCAAGAATAAGACTTAGTGGTACAATAGTACCAGGTGCTACGCTTAAAATCGCTGGTCAAGGTAGTTTAAATGGTACAACAGTAAGTTGGAATGCAACGCGCACCAAATTATATACAGAAAAAGCTGAAGAGAAATCTGAAGAGAAAAAAGCAAATGCCGAAGTAGGTACTATCATTTATCCATTCTCTGCATATGGAAGTGCAACCCTACCTAAAGCTGAAAAATACTTGATAAAAAATGCTACAGTTTGGACCAACGAAAAAGAAGGTAAAATTGAAGACGCAGACGTATTAATTGCTGGCGGTAAAATTGTTAATGTTGGCAAAAATTTATCTGACGCAAGCGCTAAAGTAATAGATGGAAAAGGTAAACACGTCACGCCTGGTATTATCGACGAGCATTCGCACATTGCTATAAGTAGAGGTGTAAACGAAGGAACACAAGCTGTAACTTCAGAAGTAAGAATTGGTGATGTATTAGATCCAGAAGATGTAAATATATACAGACAATTAGCCGGTGGTGTTACCACTTCGCATTTATTACATGGCTCTGCTAATCCAATTGGCGGACAAACTGCTCTAATAAAATTACGCTACGGTAAAAATGCTGAGGAGTTGAAATTTGAAGGTGCTGATGGATTTATAAAATTCGCATTAGGTGAAAACGTAAAACAAAGTAATTGGGGCGACGATCAACACGATCGTTTCCCTCAAACACGTATGGGTGTTGAGCAAGTATTTGTAGATGCCTTTAATCGTGCTCGCGAATACGAAAAAAATAAAACCGCAAGAAAAGATTTAGAGCTTGACGCTTTAGTTGAAATCATGAATAAAAAGCGTTTCATCACTTGTCACTCTTATGTACAATCGGAGATTAATATGTTGATGAAAGTTGCCGATCAATTTAACTTCCCTGTAAATACCTTCACACATATTCTTGAAGGTTATAAAGTGGCTGATAAAATGAAAACTCATGGATCCAATGCTTCTACATTTTCCGATTGGTGGGCATATAAATACGAAGTGGTAGACGCCATTCCTTATAATGCTGCTATAATGGTAAAGCAAGGTCTAAATGTTTCTATTAATTCTGATGATGCTGAAATGGCTCGTCGCTTAAATCAAGAAGCAGCTAAGACCATAAAATATGGTGGACTAAGTGAAGAAGAGGCTTTAAAATTAGTAACGCTTAACCCTGCCAAAATGCTCCATATCGATAATAGAGTTGGTAGTATTAAGGCTGGTAAAGATGCTGATATTGTATTGTGGAATGATCATCCACTATCTATATATGCTAAGCCATTAAAAACATTTGTTGATGGTATCGATTATTATGATGCTCAAAAAGATGAAGAGATGAGAGCTTCAATGAGAAAAGAAAAAGAACGTATCATTCAGAAATTATTAGCTGAAAAGAAATTAGGTATGCCTACTCAAAAGCCATCAAAGCCTGAGAAAAAACTATACCACTGCGACGATACAGAAGTTGAATCTATTTATTAATTCGAAGAATCATGAAAAAAACGATATATACATTTATTGCTGTAACACTAATATCAGCAAACATAATGGCGCAGAAGCCAGCTGTTAAAAACGACAAAAAAGTAGTGATTAAAAATGCTACCATACATGTTGGTAATGGAACGGTTTTAGAAAATGCAAGTATAGCATTTGATAAAGGTGTAATTACAGACATTGGTGCGAAAAATATTGATGAGGCTAATGCTACCGTAATCGACGCTAAAGGTAAACATGTTTACCCTGGTATCATTTCTGCAGATAGTAGATTAGGCTTAGAAGAAATTGAAGCTGTTCGTGCTACTTTAGACTACGCTGAAGTTGGTGATATTAATCCCAATGTAAGATCTGTTATTGCTTACAATACCGATTCTCGCATCACTCCAACAGTAAGATCTAATGGTGTGTTATTAGCACTATCGGTTCCAGAGGGTGGCATAATGCCAGGCACTTCTTCTGTAATGAAGTTAGATGGTTGGAACTGGGAAGACGCTGTTTATAAAACAGATGCTGCAACTCAATTAAATTGGCCAAGCATGACCATTCGTAAAGCTTGGTGGGCTCCGCCAGCAGAAGAACAACGTAAACGTTCGGCAGAAGAAATGGCTTTAATTAAGAAATTCTTCGATGAAGCAAAAGCGTATCATGAACTCGGAACTGCTAACCCCATTAACTTAAAACTGGAAGCCATGAAACCTGTTTTCACTGGACAAAAAAAGCTGTTCATTTCTGCAGCTACAGCAAAAGAAATTACCTCTGCTGTTATCTTTGCTAAATCATACGGTATAACTCCTGTTATTCTTGGAGCTCAAGAATCGTATATGGTTGCCGACTTTTTAAGAGAACAAAACGTTGGTGTTATTTATGTCAACTCACATTCTCTTCCTCAAAATGAAGACGATGATGTAGATTTACCTTACAAAATTCCAAAATTGTTACACGATAAAGGCGTTGTGTACTGCTTGTCGATTAACGGAAGTTGGCAACAAAGAAATTTACCATTTCTTGCTGGCACAACTGCTGCTTATGGTTTAACAAAAGAACAAGCATTAAAGTCTATCACTTCTAATACTGCAAAAATTTTAGGTATAGATAAAACTACTGGAACATTAGAAGTTGGTAAAGATGCTAACATACTAATCAGCGACGGTGATTTGTTAGATATGAGAACATCTAATGTAAGTACTGCTTTTATAAAAGGTAATACTATAGATTTAGATAATGTACAAAAAGCTTTGTACAGAAAGTTTACAGAAAAATATAAATAATATGCTGATGTGCTAATATGCTGATGTGCTAATGATTAGCATACCAGCATATTAGCACGTTAGCATATTAAACCGTTAATTTCTGATAGTTTCTCCACCAACGCTCTGGCATTTCGCCATTGCTTGCCTGCTTATAATCTTCGTAAGAACAAGGGATTAATTCGTATCGTTCGTTTTTTGTAGTATTACTCTGATAGGGAATTTGCATCCACCAACGATCCGTTTTTTTACTTTTTAAAAATACCACTTCTGAGCTAATGTCTTCAAAAGTTGCTCTATACTTTATAAAATCTTTTTTAGATGTGCTTGGTAAATCATTCTTACGCTGATAATATCCTTCTATAAAACACCATACCATTTGCGCCACTAATTCTGAAGTTTGATCTCTGTGATCGTATTTCGGATTAAACTCGTAAATACCAATAGAACTTAGCTTATCTGATATACCCGCATAGCGCATCATCTGACAAACCTCTTCTGCATAAAAACCATTAGGGTGTGCATTGGCATTTCCTGGAGCATCCGACATTTTTATACAAGACATGTCGACACTGATCATATCCGCAGAACGAATAATTGGTTCTGTTTCCGACATTTTATTTCGGAATGTTCCTAGCCTGTGAATATCAAAATACATCTGATGCATAAGCTCCACACTCTCTTGGTTTACATAGTAAGTCTGATAACCAATATTACTGTAGTTAAACAAAAAATGTGGTTCATGTAAAATGATGCTATTTAAGTAAGATATAGAATCGGGAGTTTGTTGCTCATCCACTCTTGCATCCAAATCAAAATGAGAATCAAGCACTACCATATCCACTTTCTTATCCAAATTCTCATAAGCCCAATACTGAGCATACGTTAAATCTTGTCCACCACCCAAAACGATTGGTACTATATTGAGTTTTATCAATTCATGACATACATTCTTTAATGCCACATGTGTATCTCTTACGGTTTCACCAGGTAATATATTTCCCAAATCGACCATACTCAGTTTAAAATCTCCAACATTTAGTTGGTATAATGCCTTCCTAATTTTGTTTGGTCCTTCAGCACAACCTTCATTTTGAATAGCCTTACGATCATCCAATACACCTACTAAAGCTAGATTTACTCCCTCTAGATCTGGAAAAAGTGTAGTGTATTTCTGAATTTGAAAGCCAATCTGGCTCTCATAATACGTTTCGTTAAGCGAACCTTCTTGAGCACTAAGTGGTCGTAAAAAATCTTCTAGCATAGTTTTAATTTCTATACAAACTTAAAAATTGATGTGAAATAAAAATTGCTATATTTTCCACATATTTGCAACATGGTTTTTGTCACAGGTGCAACTGGCTTTTTAGGCTCTTATTTATGTTTATATCTTGTACAAAATGGATATACCATAAAAGCCTCTAAAAGACCTCATTCTATCATCCCTTCAATATTAAAAAACGTTGAAAATAAAATAGAATGGATAGATGTCGACTTACATAACTATTTCGAGTTAAAAGATGCACTAGCGGGCTGTGAAGCCATCTTTCATTGTGCCGCCCAAGTAAGCTTTAATCCCAAGAAGAAAAAAGAACTTTGGAAGAATAATGTTGAACTTACAAGCAATATTGTAAATGCGGCATTAGAGATTGAGAATATTGTACTATTTCATATCAGCTCCATTTCCGCTATTGGTGAAGCTAAGCCCAACAAACAAATCGACGAAAACAGTAGATGGGTTTATAAAAAAACAGAGTCCGACTACGCCATTACCAAATTCGAAGCAGAAAGAGAAGTATGGAGAGGAATTCACGAAGGACTCAATGCCATTATTGTTAATCCCTCTATTATACTAGGCTACGATGAAAGAGGAAAGGGAAGTATGGGGTTAATACATCAAATAGAAAATAATTTGAAATTCTATACCGATGGTACTATGGGCTTTATCGATGTTAACGATGTAGTAAAATGCATCGTAAGCTTATATGAAAAGAAGATTTATGGAGAACGATTTATTTTATCGTCGGGAAATTATTCGTTTAAAGAAGTGCTCGATACCATTGCCAAATTAATGCATAAAAAAGGACCACAAATCGAAGCAAAACCATGGATGCTGAAAATTGCAGTATTCATTCTAAGTATTATTAAAAATAATCACCCTCTAAATAAATTCACCGCCAGATCTGCATTCAAGAAATCGTTTTTCTCCAACGATAAAATCAAACAACAAATCAACTTTGATTTTATTCCTTTGGAAAAAAGCATATACAACATGTTGAATAAAAAAATAGTTTAAATTTGTACCCAAGGTACCCTAAATCATCATTCACAATGGAATTAAACCAAGATATACTAGACAGAATACAAAAGCTTAAGGAGAAATACGACGCCATGGGGCAAGACTTAGTCTCGTACCTAGACGGTCTACTTTACTCCGAGTACCTAACTTATTGGGATTATATTCACCTCGACACCTTGTTGAGTTTACAAAATCCCAAAACGGCATTTCCTGATGAAAACATTTTCATCATGTATCACCAAGTAACGGAATTGTATTTCAAGATGATCTTAAGCGAATGTGAACAGATTTGTGAGAAGAAAGATATTACCGAAAAGTTTTTACTAGAAAGAATTATTCGTATCAATAGGTATTTTGAATTGCTTACTAATTCCTTTGATGTAATGGTCGACGGAATGGAAAAAGAACAATTCTTGAAATACAGAATGGCATTACTTCCAGCGAGTGGATTCCAATCAGCACAATATAGAATGATTGAGATATACGCAACAGACTTTATTAATTTAGTTGATAAAGATGTTCGTGAAGAATTTAAGGGCAAAGAATTTAATGCTGATAAATATTTAGAAAATATTTATTGGAAGCACGGTGCAACTGAATTAAGCACAGGTAAAAAAACATTAACCCTTCGTCAGTTTGAAGATAAATACCTAAGCACTTTTTCGGCACTAGCCACCAAATGCTACGAAAACAATATTTATACCGTTTACAAAAAACTTAATAGTTCAGACCCTAAGCTCAAAGAAGCTTTACGTAAGTTTGATATAAGTGTAAATGTGAATTGGCCTTTAGTACATTACAAATCGGCAGTTAGATACTTACACAAAGATCCTGCAGATATAAAAGCAACCGGTGGTACCAATTGGCAAAAATACTTGCCACCTCGTTTCCAAAAACGAATTTTTTACCCAGAACTCTGGACAGATGCAGAAATAAACGAATGGGGTAAGGGTTGGGTAGAAAATGTATTAAATGACATTAAGTAGACTTCCTACAAAGACTATAAATGCTTATCTTTATATTCTAACTAATTAAGAATGGAAAGTTCGCAAAAAGGTTTTTCCGAGATTGCCAAGCAAGCATTATTAATGCCCCAAGAAGCATTAATGGCAATCCGAAATAGAAAGCACAATTTAAACATTGGCATTCCTAGAGAAACTACTTTTCAAGAAAACAGAATTGCTCTCACACCACTTTCTGTTGGACTTCTGGTAAACAATGGCCATGAAGTTCATATAGAAACAGGTGCAGGTGAAGCCGCTAAATTTCCAGACAAAGACTACGCAGAAGAAGGTGGACAAATAGCATACGACAACAAAAAGATTTGGGAGTCGGATGTGATTATTAAAGTAGAACCTCCAACCATAGAAGAAATCGGATTAATGAGAGGAGGCCAAACACTTATTTCTGGTCTACAAGTATCTACGCTAAAAGCCGATTATTTAAAACTTCTTGTACAAAAAAATATTACAGCAGTTGCCTACGAATACCTACGCGATGAAGGAGAAATTTTAACCGTTGTTCGTTCAATGAGTGAAATTGTTGGAACGGCATCTATTCACATTGCTTCAGAATTATTGTGTACACATAATGGTAAAGGTTTACTGCTTGGCGGAGTAACAGGTATTCCACCTACCGAAATTGTTATTATTGGTGCTGGTACTGTTGGCGAATATGCAGCACGAACAGCTCTTGCACTTGGTGCCGATGTAAAAGTATTTGATAATTCAGTTTATCATTTACGTCGTTTACAAAATAATATCGGTAGCCGTATATTCACCTCTGTTCTACAACCGGTAGTTTTACAAAAGGCATTATCAAAATGTGATGTTGCGATAGGAGCCATGAGAGCTAAAGAAGGCAGAAGCCCTTGTATTGTATCAGAAGAAATGGTGAGCAGAATGAAAGCCGATTCTATCGTAATCGATGTGAGTATAGATCAAGGAGGATGTTTTGAAACTTCACATGTTACCAACCATACTCAACCTGTTTTTAAAAAACACGATGTGATTCATTACTGTGTACCTAATATTGCTTCACGTGTTGCACGTACCGCATCTTATGCGCTAACAAATATTTTTACTCCTATATTACTTGAGCTAGGTGAAGCTGGTGGTATGAAAAACTATTTGTGGAGTAATGCAGGGATACGTAGTGGCGTATACATGTATAACGGACATATCACTAATAAATATTTATCAAACCACTTCAAACTACCATATAAAGATTTAGATCTTTTGGTAGCAGCACACGGGTAGTAAATGTGCAAATGTGCAGATGCGAAAATGTGCAAATTTTAATATGTTATGAAATATTCTCAAATAAAATCTGATCTTTTCATCGAAAACAGAAAACGTTTCAACGAAAAGTTAAAACCAAAATCAATGGCAATCATTCATTCGAATGATGAGTTTCCTCGTAGTGGCGATCAAAACTATCCTTTTCATCAAAATCCAGATATGTTTTGGTTAACAGGTATTGATCAAGAGGAAAGTATTTTTATTTCTTTTCCTGATTCTCCAATTCCTGCATATAAAGAAGTTTTGTTTTTGAAAAAAACGAATGAACATATTGCGATATGGGAAGGTCATAAATACACTAAAGAAGAAGCATTAAGCACTTCTGGTATTCGTTCTATTTTTTGGTTAGAAGATTATAAAAATATCTTCCCGATACTAATGAATCATTGCGAACATGTGTATTTAAACAGTAATGAAAACGATCGTTATGTACACATCAATCAGTATCGCGATTTACGTTACGCAAAACAATTAATGGAACAATATCCATTACACAAATACGAACGTGCTGCTCCACTATTCAGAGAATTAAGAGCGGTGAAATCATCATACGAAGTAGAATTGATTCAAACCGCTTGTGATATTACAGAAAAAGCATTCAGAAGAGTGCTTGGTTTTGTAAAACCTGGAGTGATGGAGTACGAAATAGAAGCTGAAATTATTCACGAATTTATTCGTAACCGAGCAAGTGGGCATGCTTATAATCCTATCATTGCTTCGGGTGCTAATGCCATCGTATTACACTACAACGATAATAATCAGGAGTGTAAAGCTGGTGATGTTATTTTGTTCGACTTCGGCGCTGAGTACGCAAATTACAATGCCGATCTTTCTCGTTCAGTTCCAGTAAGTGGGAAATTCACAGAACGTCAGCGTAAAGTGTATAACTCTGTACTACATGTGATGAAAGAAGCTAAGAAAATGTTAGTAGAAGGAACTATTCTCGATGAATACCATAAAGAAGTAGGTAAAATTATGGAGTCAGAATTAATCGGATTAGGTTTATTAGATAAACATGATGTAAGCAAACAAAATCCAGATATGCCATTATACAAAAAATACTTCATGCATGGCACTTCACATTTCTTAGGATTGGATGTTCACGACATCGGAAATAGATATGAAAAAATGAAAGCAGGAATGGTATTTACATGCGAGCCTGGTATCTATATAGCGGAAGAAGGTTTAGGAATTAGAATTGAAAACGATATTCTAATTACTACCAACGGGAACATCGACCTAATGGCAAATATTCCTATCGAAGCAGATGAAATTGAAAGTTTAATGAATAGCTAATCTTTTCTCTTTGATTAGGGTTTTCTTTATCTGTTATTCAAGTTGTGAATTGTTTTTCTCTGTGCCTCCGTGTCTCTGTGCTTAAGAAAACCTAATCACAGGGACACAGGGATAATAATTTCTTTGTGGTAAGTGTTGTGAAAATTAAACAACTAATATTTTAAGTCGAATCGGCCTTCCGTTATTAATACATTTGAAGGAGTTATTGCAGTATTTTCTGGTCTAAACTCAAACGTTCCAGAAATTATTCTAGAAACTGAATCCAATCTCAAAATAGATATACTCCCAGAAAAAATTGAGTCATTAATTGAATAGATTGCCACATTATTAGTATAATATGCTCTAAACTTAGCATTAAAATTATATTTACCTACACCATTGACAATTCCTTTTGAAGAACTTAATACTATTATTCCGTATTGATTATCACCAGATTTGTCAAACCGTATTGAAATAGCCCCTTGAGAATAACTAGCCTGGAAACTTTTATTGGGTACGGCCAACCAATACGAACCGTTTAGCTTACAGCCAAAAGTATTTGCTCCTGTGGTGGTAATGGCTGGTAAAATGGTGTCTCTTTTATATGCAGGTTCTGGTGCTTTGTACTCGCAGGAAACAAACAAAATATTACTTGTTATAATAATTGCTAAAACACATAACAATATGTAGTTTGATTTCTTCATATTGCAAGATAAAAATAAATTTATTGGTTTTTTCTCTGTGCTTCAGTGATTAAGAAAACCTAATCACAGAGACACAGGGGTAATAATTTCTTTGTGGTAAGTGCTCTGAAAATTAAACAACTAATATTTTAAGTCGAATCGGCCTTCGGTTAACGATACGCTTGATGGAGTAACAGCAGTATTCTCTGGTATAAACTCAAATGTTCCTGAAATTATTCTAGAAACTGAATCCAATCTCAAAATAGATATACTCCCAGAAAAAATTGAGTCATTAATTGAATAGATTGCCACATTATTAGTATAATATGCTCTAAACCTAGCATTAAAATTATATTCACCTACACCATTGACAATTCCTTTTGAAGAACTTAATACTATTATTCCGTATTTATTATCACCCGATTTATCAAGCCTTATCGAAATAGCACCTTGAGAATAACTAGCCTGGAAACTTTTATTGGGTACGGCCAACCAATACGAACCGTTTAGTTTACAACCAAAAGTATTTGCTCCTGTGGTGGTAATGGATGGTAAAATGGTGTCTCTTTTATAAGCAGGTTCTGGTGCTTTGTACTCGCAGGAAACAAACAAAATATTACTTGTTATAATAATTGCTAAAACACATAACAATATGTAGTTTGATTTCTTCATATTGCAAGATAAAAATAAATTTATTGGTTTTTTCTCTGTGCCTCCGTGTCTCTGTGCTTAAGAAAACCTAATCAAAGAGACACAGGGACACAGGGATAATAATTTCTTTGTGAAACCTTGTGTGTACTTAGTGTAGCTTTGTAAGCTACACTAATAATACTTTTCAGTAATCAAATAATTCTTCACATAATCTTCCACCCCTTGCTCTAAAGTATAAAATGGTTTTGTATATCCTATACTTCTCAACTTACTCATATCCGCTTCCGTAAAATATTGATACTTATCTCTGATATCTTCAGGCGTATCTATGTATGAAATATTTTCTGCAACATTCATTGCAGAAAAAGTAGCCATAGTTAAATGCTTAAATGTTCTTGCTTTACCAGACCCTAAATTATAAATACCAGATTTTTTCCTAAGCAACATAAAAAAGAACAACACTTCCACAACATCCTTCACATACACAAAATCGCGCATTTGTTCTCCATCTTTATATTCTGGATTATGGGAGCGAAACAAACGCATTCCGTTTGTTTTTTTTATTTGATGAAAAGCATGATAAATTACAGAAGCCATTCTTCCTTTATGGTTTTCATTCGGACCATATACATTAAAGAATTTTAATCCAACCCAGAAGTAAGGTTTCTTCTCTTGCTTTAATGCCCATTTATCGAATTCGTTTTTCGATTCTCCATAAGGGTTTAATGGAATCAACGATTCAATTTTTTCATGATCATCTTTATAACCAAACTCACCTAATCCGTACGTTGCCGCCGATGATGCGTATACTAAACCGATACCATACTCTGTACAACGTTTCCAAATTTCTTTAGTGTAATCGGTATTTAATTTCCAAAGTATTTCTTTATTAAACTCTGTAGTATCTGTTCTTGCTCCAATATGAAAAACAAACTGAACGAATTTATGATGACTATCTAACCAAGTAAAAAAATCATTTCGATCTATTTTTTCCTTAAATTTTTTACCTTCTAAATTTGGCCACTTTTGTTCCTGACTAAAATCATCCACCAATACCAAATCGGTATACCCTTCAGCGTTTAGTTTACCCACTAAACAACTACCAACAAAACCCGCTGCACCTGTGATAATAATCATACTATTGTTCTTCTAAAATAAAATCTGTTTTATAATTCGGAATTATTCCTTTTGTTTGGGCAGTATCAAACAACTTATAAATTGCTTTTCTTCCCTCTTCTCCCAAATTTACTGAATATTTATTTACATATAAATCGATGTGTTTATACATTACTTCTTCGCTCATTTCCTGCGAATGTTGCTTCACAAAATCATACGACGATTTAGGGTTAGCAAATGCATACTCCACACTTCTTCTCAATACACGGTCGATAGTAAGCTGTGTGTGCTCATCTAGTTTTCTGTTTACCACAATACCACCCAAAGGAATTGCAGTATGGTAATTTTCCTCCCAATATTCTCCAAGGTCGATTACTTTCTTTAATCCCTTATCCTGATACGTAAATCTGTTTTCGTGAATAATTAACCCGAAGTCTATTTCTCCTTTAAGCAATGCGTTCTCAATTTCAGAAAACACCATTACTTTTTTGTTTTTAGCATCAGGAAAGGCTAAGCTTAACAAAAAGTTTGCAGTGGTGAGTTCACCTGGGATTCCGATACTGAGATGTGAGGTATGAGATGTGAGATATGAGACGTTTTTAGTAATTAGCAGCGGACCAACACCAAAACCTAAAGCACTTCCGGCATTCAGTAGTTTATACAAATGCGTTAAATATGCAAAAGCATGATAACTTAATTTAGTAACATCTAATTGTGCAGATTGAGCTTTTTTGTTGAGCGACTCTACATCTTCAATTACTGGAACAAAAGACAAACCTTCGGTATCAATCTTTCCGTGCAACAACGCATCGAAAATAAAAGTATCGTTGGGGCAAGATGAGAATCCTAAAGAGATGTGAGACATGAGATATAAGATATGAGATATAAGCATTGAGATATGAAACATTCTCATGTCTCACATCTCAATTCTCATATCTAATTAAACGGTCATTATATCTTTTTCTTTCAACTCGATGTGTTTATCGACTTTCAAGATATAGCTATCCGTTAATTTTTGAACTTCTGCTTCGCCAACTTTTACGTCGTCTTCAGAAATACCTTCTTTTTGTAATTTTTTAATTTTTTCGTTTGTGTCTTTTCTGATGTTACGAATTGCCACTTTACCTGCTTCACCTTCTGCTTTTACTTTCTTCACTAAATCTTTTCTGCGTTCTTCTGTTAAAGGTGGAACATTTAAACGAATTACCGTGCCATCGTTTTGAGGATTGATTCCCAAGTTTGCATCAGTAATTGCTTTTTCAATAGCAGGAATTAAATTCTTCTCCCAAGGTTGTACAACAATGGTACGTGCATCAGGGGTATTAACATTTGCTACTTGTGAAAGTGGAGTCTGACTACCGTAATAATCAACATGTATACCATCTAACATTTGTGGGCTTGCTTTACCTGCACGAATTTTTTGCAATTCAATTTCAACATGATCAACAGCTTTGTTCATGCTGTCTTTTGCTTCTTCTAATTGTTTCTTTACTATTTCGCTCATAGTTTTTTATTTATGAATGAGGATTAAGATTTTTTTATTTATGAGTTATGCATGAACTAGTGTTCCGATATTATCACCTAAAGCAACTTTATTAAAATTACCTTTTGTGTTCATATCAAATACAATAATTGGCAAATTATTTTCCTGACATAGGGTAAATGCAGTCATGTCCATTACATTTAATCCTTTATCATAAACTTCAGTAAAGGTTATTTTATCGTAACGAACTGCATTCTTATCTTTTTCTGGATCTGCGGTATATATACCATCTACACGAGTTCCTTTCAATACCACGTCTGCTTCAATTTCTATTGCTCTTAAAGAAGCTGCAGTATCTGTAGTAAAGTAAGGATTACCAGTACCTGCTCCAAAAATTACAACTCTTCCTTTTTCAAGGTGACGAACTGCTCTGCGACGAATAAAAGGTTCGCAAATTTGTTCCATTTTAATTGCAGAAAGCAAACGAGTTTTAATTCCTACTTTCTCCAAAGCATCTTGTAAAGCCATGCTATTTATTACCGTGGCTAACATTCCCATATAATCCGCTTGTACTCTATCCATCCCACCTTTCTCCGCATCCAAGCCTCTATGTATATTTCCACCACCAATAACAATAGCAACCTCAACCCCACTTTCCACCACTTCTTTGATATCTACGGCATATTGGTGAACCATTGCTGTATCGATACCATATTGTTTAGAACCCATTAAGGATTCGCCACTTAGCTTCAAAAGAATTCTTTTGTATTTCATCTGTTTAGTGTTCTTTTATAATGGTCGGATGTAATGCCCAAAAATTCTATTGTAAAGATTGATTTTTTGCTTGGCATTTCATGCTTTTGTTTTGTAGTACGAAGATATGTATTATTCAAAGGACAAAAAAAAATCCTCTCAAAATTTGAGAGGATTTTTAAATAATTAAGCTCCTAAAGCAACTCGCTTAAATGCGGTAACTGTTAGTCCCTTTTCAATATCGTTTAACATTTGTGAAACAGATTTTGAACTGTCTTTCACAAACTCTTGATTCAACAAAGTAGAATCTTTGTAGAATTTATTTAATTTACCTTGAGCGATTTTCTCCACCATTTCTTCAGGTTTTCCTTCTGCACGGATTTGCTCTTTAGCAATTTCTAATTCTCTTTCGATAGTTTTAGTATCTACATCGTCTTTATCAACTGCTACTGGGTTCATTGCTGCGATTTGCATAGCAACATCTTTACCAGCTTCATCAGCTTTACCATTAGCATCAGAGTTTAATCCAACTAATACACCTAAACGATTTCCAGCATGAATGTATGCTACTACTTTATCAGCAGATAATATTTCATATTTAGAAACACCAATTTTCTCACCAATTTTACCAGTTTTATCTAAAATGATATCTGATAACACAACACCGTTTAAAGGCAATGCTAATAAAGCTTCTAAGCTTGATGGGTTATTAGCAACAGCTAAATCAGCGATTTCATTTGCGAATTGTACGAACTCAGCATTTTTAGCAACGAAGTCTGTTTCGCAATTTAATTCGATAACAATTCCTCTTTTACCATCTGCTGTAGTTTTAGCAATTACTGCTCCTTCTAATGAATCACGATCAGAACGACTTGCTGCTACTTTTGCACCTTTTTTACGTAGGTAGTCGATAGCTGCTTCAAAATCACCGTTTGATTCTGTTAATGCTTTTTTGCAATCCATCATTCCAGCACCAGTTTGTAAACGCAATTTGTTTACATCTGCTGCACTAATAGTTACTGTTGACATAATATTTTTGTATAAATTTTTTTGATTTGAAAAAAGGTTAAAAGCCAGCAGACCTGATTAATCAAGTGCTACTACTTTTAACCTTTGATTAATTATTCAGCAGATTTCTCTGCTTCAGTTTTTCTTTTTCTTGTTGTTGTTTTCTCAGCTGCTTCTGGAGAATCTGCTGCCGCTTTCGCTGCTGCACCTTCTTTTTCTGCATCTTCTTCACGCTCACGTTTACGCTCTTCTAATCCTTCTTCAATTGCTTTGGTAATGATACCAGTAATTAAAGCGATAGATTTTGTTGCGTCGTCGTTTGCAGGAATTGCGAAATCGATATCCGAAGGATCTGAATTCGTATCAACCATCGCAAAAGTTGGGATGTTTAATTTTAACGCTTCAGTTACTGCGATATGCTCTTTTTTCACATCAATTAAGAATAAAGCTGCTGGTAAACGGTTTAAGTCCGCAATACCACCTAACACTCTTTCTAATTTGATACGATCACGAGAAATCATCAATTTTTCTTTTTTAGAAAGAATATCAAATGTTCCATCTTTCGACATTTTGTCGATGTTCGACATTTTTTTAATCGATTTACGAACAGTTGCAAAGTTCGTTAACATACCACCTAACCATCTTTCGGTTACGTATGGCATATTCACTCTTTTTGCGTGATCTGCAACGATGTCTTTTGCTTGTTTCTTAGTTGCAACAAACAATACTTTTCTTCCTGATTTTACGATTTGTTTAATTGCAGCAGAAGCTTCTTCAACTTTTACTAATGTTTTATTCAAATCGATAATATGAATCCCGTTTTTCTCCATAAATATATACGGAGCCATTTTTGGATTCCACTTGCGCGTTAAATGTCCAAAGTGAACACCAGCGTCTAATAAGTCTTGATATGTAGTACGTGCCATTATATAAGGTCCTCCAAAAATTAACGTTTACTAAATTGAAATCTTTTTCTCGCTTTACGACGTCCTGGTTTCTTACGTTCCACCATACGACTGTCGCGGGTTAATAAGCTCTTCGCTTTTAACGCCGAACGTTTTTCTGGGTCCTTTTCAAGGATTGCTTTTGCAATGGCTAAACGAACAGCTTCCGCTTGTCCTTTAATACCTCCACCATCAACATTCGCTTTTACGTCAAACTTTCCAAGCATATCTGATACTTGTAACGATTGGTTAACGATAAATTGCAATGGTAATGTTGGGAAATACTCTTTATAGTCTCTGCCGTTAACTAAGATGTTTCCGCTACCTTCTGTTAAATATATGCGGGCAACAGCAGTCTTTCTTCTTCCTGATGTGTTTACTGTCATCTCTTTGGTTATTTAATGGTTTTAGGATTTTGTGCCGCATGAGGATGTTCCGCTCCCGCATACACATGTAAATTTTTGAAAATAGCATTTCCTAACTTGTTCTTAGGAAGCATACCGCGTACTGCTTTCTCTACCACTCTCGTAGGGTGCTTAGCCATTAACTCTTTTGGAGAGATAAAGCGCTGACCTCCAGGGTAACCAGTATAAGAAACATACTCCTTTTCAGTAAATTTGTTTCCTGTAAACCTAACCTTGTCTGCATTGATAACGATCACATTATCTCCGCAGTCTACGTGTGGGGTGAAATTAGCCTTGTGTTTGCCTCTTAAGATAAAAGCTATCTTAGAGCTTAGGCGCCCCAAAATCTCTGCGTTGGCGTCGATTACGACCCATTCCTTAGTAACAGTTTTGCTGTTAGCAGAGACAGTTTTGTAACTTAACGTATTCATTGATAATAATTAATTAATTGATTTTTATTGTTTTATCCCCTATATACCTATATAAGGGAGGGCAAAGATAAAGGAAATATTTATAATTACCATGCTTTAGTACAGATATTTCCGAAAGAATGTGTTAAGATGTGGAAATATTATTTTTAGCACTATTTTTATCCCTAATGACGACCATTAAAAATTGGCTAACAGGACCACGAATTGTACTTTTTGCGCTTATTATTAGTGCTTTATCGCATTTGCCTTTTATAAATCTCGGGCCCCGTAGCGTACATGTTTGGCGTCAGTGCAACACACTTGCCGTTGCTCGTAACTTCTACCAAGAAGATATGGATATCTTAAATCCTCGTGTAGATCGCCGTTTAGATACCGATGGGGTTACTGGCATGCAATTCCCTTCTTACGAGTATATTGTTGCTTTAGGATACAAAGCTTTTGGCATTCATAATTGGGTACATCGTCTGCTTTCCTTAATCATTACTTTTTGGGGAGCTGTAGGGATGTTTTATCTCTCCAAATTACTTCTGAAGCACGATATCGCAGCTGGCTTTACAGCTCTTGCTTATACCTTTAGCCCTGATTTGTACTATTTTGGCTTTAGCGCATTACCAGATATTTTGGCATTAGCTTGTTCTGTTTGGGGGTTGTATTACTTTATTAAATGGTTCGCTCCCCCTTCACACATACCAATTACCAATACCAGTCACCAGTCACTAGTCACCAACTTCATCCTATCCCTACTACTAATCACAATAGCAGGTCTAACCAAACTTCAATTTTTGGCCATCGGTTTTTTTATTGCTCCTTATATTTTATTGAATATTGATGTGGCTAAAAAGAAAGTCATCTCATTAATTGTTTTCGGTATAACAGCATGTGCTATTCCATTGCTTTGGTATCGAAGATCGGTAGAGTTAATAGAAACATCGGGATTGGCAGACTTTGGAATTACCTTTCGTCCGGAAAATAATTGGGAAAAAGGAATAAACACAATTATCCAAAATATTACTAGCGACCTACCCGATCTGTTACTCAACTATTCTTCCTTTCTAATTTTTCTGTTTTCTATTTTCTTTTTCTTTAAAAATAAATTCTGGAAATCGAAGTGGTTTATACCTATGTTAGTATGGACACTATCATTAATCGCGTACCACATCATTGAATTAGCACAAATGAATGTGCATTCTTATTATATGATGCCTTATTTACCTGTATTATTTCTGATGATAGGATACGGTGTTAAACATATCGGCTTCAAAAGTTATGGACATAAATTAATAGTAGTATTAATGATATTATCTCCTGTATTAACTTCTTTCAGAATAATTCCATCTCGTTTTACAAAAAGTAATCCAGGCATACCTATTGAATTATATAACAACGAGAGTAGAAACATACTTATTAACTCAGCACCTCAAGATGCTTTATGTATTGTGGGTCCTGATATCTCAGGTTGTATCTATTTTTATCATATTGAAAAGAAAGGTTTTGGTTTCGACAACATAAACGAATTAGAAAAACAAGTAGGTAACAGTACTTTATTAGTTAACTACATACAAAGAGGAGCACGCTACTTGTATACAAATGATACAAGCAGTATAAATAATACACTCATCAATACTTATTTTGAAGAAATAAATAGGGTTGGAGATTTTTGTGTCTTCAAATTAAAAAAGCAGTTTTAATATTTATTTACAATCTCTATATTTAAGGCTTAATCGCTTGCATATGGGAAAGGTATCGAGAATGGCCGACACTTTGATTGGCTCAGAAATCATTAAAATTGGAAATGAAGTAAATGAATTGATTCGCAAAGGTGAGAAGATTTGTAATTTGACTATTGGCGATTTTGATCCCAAACATTATCCTATTCCCAAAGAGTTAGAAAATCATATTCTTAAAGCTTACCAAGATGGCTATACTAATTACCCGCCAGCAAATGGAGAATTTAGTTTACGTCAATCTATATCAACATTTCTTAAAGATTTTGGCAAGTTAGATTATACTACTGATGAAATTTTAGTGGCTGGTGGTTCACGTCCGTTGATATATGCTGTATATAGAACAGTATTAGATGCAGGAGATAAAGTGGTTTTTCCTGTTCCATCATGGAATAATAATCATTATTGTCATTTGGTAGGAGCAAAGGCTGTAATGGTAGAAACCACACAAGAAAACAACTTTATGCCGCGTGCATCGGAAATAGCACCATTGTTAAAAGGAGCACATTTATTATCATTATGCAGTCCTTTGAATCCAACAGGAACAATGTTCACTAAAAAAGATTTAGAAGAGATTTGTGATTTAGTTATTGCAGAAAATAATTCTAGAGGAGCTGATGAAAAACCATTATACCTGTTGTATGATCAAGTATATTGGACTTTAACATTTGGTACGCATCAACATCACGATCCTGTTCATATAAGACCAGAGTTAAGAAATTATACCATCTATATCGATGGAATCTCCAAAGCATTTGCTGCTACTGGAGTAAGAGTAGGTTGGGCTTTCGGACCACAACACATAATCGATAAAATGAAAGCGATATTAGGTCATGTGGGTGCTTGGTCGCCTAAAGCAGAACAAGTTGCTACATCAAACTTTTTAAATACGCCTGATAGTATAACAGCATTTATGGGTCCTTTTAAAAATAAAATAAAAGAAAGTTTAGATGCATTACACAACGGGTTTCAAAATCTAAAAAACAATAACTATCCATTCGATTCTATTGAACCTATGGGTGCTATATATCTTACAGTAAAAGTTGCAATAAAAGGTAAGGTAACACCAGAAGGGAAAAGCATTCAAAATAGTATGGATGTTACATCCTATATATTATCTCATGCACAATTAGCGATGGTGCCATTTACAGCATTTGGAGCTTCTTCAAACTCCGATTGGTATCGCCTATCTGTTGGTGCTGCTGATAAAGAAACCATATTAGCTTCTTTCGATAGATTAAAAAATGCAATCGATCAACTTAAATAATCGATTGCATTTAATTGTAATTTTATTTTAGAAATAATTCCATTTCTACTCTTCTATTTTCTGTTCTACCAGCTGGTGTTTCATTAGTTGTTATTGGTTTTGATGAACCATATCCAACTGCTTCTAACCTGCTTTCAGAAATACCTTTACTCATCAAATATGATTTTACTGCATCAACTCTTGCTTGAGATAAATATAGATTAGATTCGTCGTTACCCGAATTGTCGGTATGACCCAACATTCTTAAACTGTAATCGTTGTATTCTTTTAGAATCGCAACCACTTCATTTAACATTGGATACGATTTAGGTCTAATTATCGATTTACTAGATTCGAACAGAATGCTTCTAGCTGCAAATTCTAATCTTTTTTTCACTTCTTCCTTCACAACTTTTTTAGGTGCAGGACACCCTCCAAAATTAACATCACCAGCAACTTTAGGGCACTTATCTTTTGAATCTACTACACCATCGCCATCAGTATCTAAAGGGCAACCTTTATCATCTACTTTTATCCCTTTTTCGGTTGCAACACATTTATCGTTTGCATCATCAACACCATCACCATCGGTATCAGGACATCCTTGGAAAATATCCAAGCCTTTTACGTTAGGGCATTTGTCTTTAGCATCTTCGATTCCATCACCATCAGTATCAGGACATCCTTCAAACCTAGCTAAACCAGGTACATCCGGGCATTTATCATTTTCATCTATAATACCATCATTATCTTTATCAGGACATCCACCAGTTTTAACTGTACCAGCTAAATCTTTACATTTATCTTGATAATCGGGTATATTATCTGCATCAGAATCTAATGCTTTTCCTTGCTTATCAACCATCACACCTGGAGGAGTGTTGGGCTCAATATCTTTATCATCAACTACACCATCACCATCAGTATCTACTGCTTTTTTAAAGTTAAATACAAGACCTAAAGAATGTACTAAAGCAATGTCATTGTAATTATCGGTACCAGGATTACCATCCCAAGCATCATTTTGAATCCAATTAACCATCGACGATAATTCAATACCCACTCTGTCATTAATTCTCATCATTACACCACCACCTGTTTGTAAATTTATTGCATTTTCTGCTTTAGTCAACTTAGTTGAATTTACATGAACACCACCAAAACCTGCTAACAGGAAAGGGTTAAACCTAGCTTCTTGTTTTAAGATATATCCATTAGCTAAATTGTATCTTAAATTTACATTTAAGGATGCCATATCCGCAGAAAAATCTGTTCCGTTTTTCGGCTTGTAATCTACTGCAAACAACTGAATACGTTGTTCTACTGTAAACGAAGGGTTTAAATACTCCGACAAATAAGCTCCGAATCGAGGTTGATTGTAGTTAAATTTATAAAGATTTGTTTTGTTAGTATAATCTCCATCGTACTCAGATACATTGCCAAATACACCTATTTTTAGTCCAGGCGAATAAAACCCTTGACTATTTACTCTTGTTGTTACCAGTAGTAATATTGAAATTACCGTAAGACTACTGTATCGAATTAAACTTTTCATAATTTTTTGATTTCTTTAAAATTAGATAAATCACACCCGGAAGTCTTACACATTAAACTATTGATGTTACACAAATCCTACATTCTGTTTTTTTTACCTAGTTTTGCTTCATGAATAAGCGTTTATACTTAATCCCTGTTTCTTTAGATGAAGAAACACCGATAACAACAACACTACCAAACGATGCAATAGAGATAATTAAACGTTTAACCATCTTTATTGTAGAAAATGAAAAAACTGCTAGGGCTTATTTAAAAAAAATTGGAATTACTACACCACAAAAAGATTTAACTATAGTACTTCACAGTAAAAAAGACAAATTATCCATCTCACAATATTTTAAATTGTTTGAAAGTACAGATGAAATCGGTTTAATGTCGGAAGCAGGTTGCCCAGGCATTGCCGATCCTGGTGCTGAAGTAATACGAGAAGCACATAAGAGAAATATAGAGGTATTTCCATTTGTTGGCCCTTCATCTATCTTAATGGCATTAATGTCATCGGGTTTTAACGGACAGCAATTCACTTTTGTAGGTTATTTACCAATAGATAAAACAGATCGATTAAAAAGAATAAAAGACTTAGAAATGGTGAGCGAGAAATACAACATCACTCAAATTTTTATTGAAACTCCTTTTCGCAATAATCATTTGTTTGATGATATTATTAAAACCTGTAAGCCAAATACGTCATTATCAATTGGGGTAGATATTACAGGCGCGAATCAGAGTTTAAAAACAATGAGTATAGCAGAGTGGAAAAATAACAAGCCTGAATTACATAAAAGGCCAGCTGTATTTGTTTTGTATGGGAGATGATTATTTATGCAGGATTAAATAAAAACCTGCATTTATTAAACCAACTGGTGGCACGACTTAAGTCGTGCCACCAGTTAAGAATAACCAATGAATCTCAATCAAAATAATAATTATCCACCATCACTTCCTTCCCCTTCTCTACACCCAAAACTTTTAAATTAACCGACTTTATCAACAAATTATCTATAGTATCGTTTTCTGAATTTATACTGTATTTTATTCCTCTGCAATTTTCATCAAATTCGAAAATATTCGACACCCGTAACCATCCATTATTCACATTACTAAATACACCACAATCAAAAGATTTCTTTTCTATAAGATTCTTATTCTTATCAAAAGTCTCTAGTGTTAATTTTGGAACAATCTTTTTATTTGAAAGCTTTAACCAAAACGAACATTCGTATTTTCCATAGCCATACAAATCACTTTCAAATAACAAACTATTGTTTCGATCAATTGCATTAATACTAGTTTTATCATACGTATTCCAATAATACCAATCGTGTTTACCAAGAACATGCTTTCCTTTCTTTTCAATCACCATCTCTGTTCCGTCTTTTTTATATTCACGAGTTTTTAGTTTATTAGGTGACAAAGAGTAATATTTAAATCCATTTTTATCTGAAAATAAAAATGTAGCATTTGATAACACATATTTCTCCCCAGAATTCAAATCTTCGTCCTTTGTAACAATCAAAATTTCTTTGGGTAAAAGCTCATTGATATATTTATCTCTATTAATCAAAGAATCCGAAACAAAACTAGCAAGTTTTAATGTTTGTGATAATGATGTTCTAGATAACATCGTGGCGTTTAATCCTAAACCTGTTATTGAAGATAATTTCATCGACTGAAAGACAACTCCTCCAGCATCGTTATGTATTCCTATAACCTCTGACCCTATTAAATATATTGGTAATGGTAATATTGACTGAAATCTATTCGTGTTAATACCTAGATTCTTAAACTCATTTAACAAACTATTATCATAATAACTTGAAGCATACTTATTGTTGATTTTTTTTATTGTATGCATATTATTTATATAAGCTTCAACAAACCAAATAGACAATAAGCCTACAACTAATACTAATGCTATTTTTTTTCTGTTTTGTATACAATATTTTCTGTAAAGTAAGAAAAGATAATACGCCGAATATATTGTAAAGACTGAATAAAAAACCCAAGCAAATCTACCCAAAGATCTAAACTGTTTTATGGCTGGAAATACTTCTAATAAGAAACTCAAACCAAATCTGAATGGCATTGCCATAGCAAACAATAAAATTAATATAGAACACAAGAGTGCTGTTCTCAATTCAGATGGTAAAACTGGTTTGAAAATTAGCTTGTACTTTTTTCTTTTAATGTATTTTACAATTTTAATTAAGGAAAGAATAAAGATTACTGCACCTAACATACCAACATAACTTCTCGATTCTATGTCGGTACTTCTTACTTTTATCACACTATTCCAAATGTCTAAAAAAGGAGAAAACACAGGAATAAACAATCCCTCAAACCTAGTGGCAAAATCATATAAGCCCCAAGGATTAGTGGGTCTATCTGATATAGTATCTACTGATTTAAATATTATTTGTTGTATTACTGCTGGACTTAGTGATAAAATGAGGTAAAGAAAAAACTTCGACCATTTAAAGTTTGAGTATAATAAATGGCAAATAGAATATACCAAAACAAATAGTGATCCTATAAGGATATAATACGGATGAATAAATCCAAAAAATAAATTATATATAAATATATAAAGTGAATACTTATAAGAAAATCCTTTTTCAAAGGTTCTAATTAACAAATACCATAAAATTGGGACAAAACATACATACCCTAGTGCATAATGTCCAGTAAATCTTTCTATTTGAGGAGAAAGAAAAGCTATAATTATTGCAACTGTTCCCGAATAAATAGGCGGTAATAATAATCTTCTTGAAATTAAGTAATAGAATAACGCTGCAAGGCATATCGAGAATAACATCAGAAAATTATATATACCAATAGTATAATTCACAATTGATGGATTAATTTTCTTTAACAAAAGAATTAACCACGATAAACTCGGTTGATTATCTGTGTAAGAAACAATTTCTCCATAAGGAGAATTCTGTGAATGGGTATGAAAACTAAAATTTTCATGTTTAACAAAGAAGTGTGATGTATAATAGTTTTTGATTCCATCGCCTGTTGATGAAAACAAATAAGAATTAGGGCTCAACAAAATATCGTTGTAAAAAACAAGTAATATAATTATTGAGGTAATTATTACTAATATTTTGTATTTATACTCTTTCATGGGTCACTGTTTGTGAAGTAGTAAATATATTTCTATTTATTGAATATTTTTTCTGTTTATAATATTTAAAATTCAGCAAGTATGCTTACATTTATTCTCTCTATTTAATAACATGTCTACTCCATTAGCCGAACGTTTAAGACCAACTACATTAGATGACTATATTGGTCAGGAACATTTAATTGGTAAAAATGCCGTTTTAAGAAAAGCTATTGAATCAGGTGTAATTCCTTCCATGATATTTTGGGGGCCTCCTGGTGTAGGTAAAACAACTCTTGCCAATATTATATCTCATACATTAAATAGACCTTTCTATTCGCTCAGTGCTATCAATTCGGGAGTAAAAGATATTCGTGAAGTTATTGATAAAGCGAAAAGCCATTCTTTTTTTGGTTCACAAAACCCCATACTATTTATCGATGAGATTCATCGTTTTAGTAAATCACAACAAGACTCTTTGCTTGGTGCTGTAGAAAAAGGTATTGTTACTCTGATTGGTGCAACCACTGAAAATCCATCGTTTGAAGTTATCTCTGCTTTACTCTCTAGATGTCAAGTATATATTCTAAAATCCTTAGATAAAAATGATTTAATAAAAATGTTAAATCAATCGATAGAGAAAGATAAATGGCTACAAGAATATTCAATAGAATTAGTAGAACATGAAGCATTATTAAGACTCTCTGGTGGCGATGGTCGTAAACTATTAAATATTTTTGAGCTCGTAATACAATCGTTCGATACTAAAAAATGTATTATCGATAATGATTATGTGATGAGTATTGTACAACAAAATTTAGCTTTGTACGATAAAGCTGGTGAGCAACATTATGATATTATTTCAGCATTTATTAAATCAATAAGAGGGAGTGATCCTAATGCTGGATTATACTGGCTTGCTAGAATGATAGAAGGGGGAGAAGATCCATTGTTTATCGCTCGTCGGTTGGTAATATTAGCATCCGAAGATATAGGCAATGCAAATCCAAATGCTTTACTATTAGCAAACTCTTGTTTCCAAGCAGTTAATCTAATTGGTATGCCAGAATCAAGAATTATACTTGCTCAAGCTGTTACTTATCTGGCAAGTTCTCCTAAAAGTAATTCTTCTTATGAAGGAATAGAAAATGCCATAGCTACTGTTAAAGCTACTGGTGATTTACCTGTACCACTTGCAATACGTAATGCGCCTACAAAACTTATGAAGGATTTGGGCTATGGTAAAGATTATAAATACAGCCATGCCTACGACGGAAATTTTGAAGAACAAGAATATTTACCAAAAGAATTATCAGGAACAAAGTTTTACGAACCTGGAAATAATAATAGAGAATTAGAATTAAGAAAATTCTTAAACTCTCTATGGAAAGATAAATACAATTATTAATGAAAATTGCTATTGCTACTTATGAAGATACAGGAAGATATTTATCTCTTGTACCCAATGAAGATCAAATGTTAGTAGATCTTTTCAGTTCTAATAACCACGATGTAGAATTAAAGGTTTGGGACGATACCAATGTCGACTGGACTATTTATGATGTTGTTATTATTAAATCAACTTGGGATTATTTTATTGGTAAAATTGAAAAGTTCTACGATTGGTTAAATTATCTTAAGTTAAATAATATAAATTGCTTAAATCATCCTGATATAATAAAATGGAATGCAGATAAACACTACTTATTAGACATCCATAAAAGCGGATTGAATATTGTTCCAAGTATTATTATTGAAAAAAATGAACCTATAAACATCTATGAATGGTTTGAAAAGTTGGATTCGGATGAAATAATAATAAAACCAACAATTAGTGGTGGTGCAATGAATACTCTTAGAGTAAATAAAGAAACTATCCATAACCATTTAGTAGATATTAATAAATGGTTAGGCGAACAAGCTTATTTAATACAACCTTTAAAAAAAGAAATTCTTACTGAAGGAGAGTGGTCCTTTTTATTTTTTAATGGTGTTTTTTCTCATCACTTATTAAAAGTAGCTAAAGAGGGTGACTTTAGAATCCAACATTTCTTCGGTGGAAAAATTACAGTACCAAAAGTAAATGAAAATTTAATTAAAGAAGCCCAAAAATATGTAGATAACTTTGCAAAAGGTTGTTTATATGCCAGAGTAGATGGGGTTGTTTCTAATGATAAGTTTGAGTTAATGGAATTAGAACTTATCGAACCCTATATGTTTTTCTTTACAAATGAAAAATCATTAAACAATTATTACTCGGCTTTTAAATCACTTGTTTCTTAATACTTCTAAACCAGTTAATCTAATCTTTGTAGCTGAAGAATTTAGTTTTTAGTGTGAATTCGTTTTTCTGAAAAATTATATTGTCGCTATTCTCATTGGTTATATTTGGCAATCCTAATAATTTAAAGTTAAATGATATCGGTGCTTTTTGTTTAAACACATTTTTATCCACGAACAAACCTATTGGTACCGATAACTCATATATTAAGTAATCGTTTTCATCGAACTTTAAAGATGTTTTTATATTTAATCTATTTTGAGAATTGATTACAACATCTGATAAACCATTTTTAAAACCTATCAGTCTTATACTCTTACTAATCTCTAATAACCTTTGCTTATTAGCTTTATAATCCATATTTGAAGTTATTCCTGTAAGAGAATAGCTATATTGATCATTGTTTTCTCTATCAATACTGTATGGAAAAATAATTGTAATAGGATAATTTGATTTTCCGAGAGTGTCAATGTTTATTTCTAAACCACCCCGAAATAACTTCATTTGATTAACAGTATCTTTCAGTTTTAACAAAAAGTATACATTGTTTTTATCGTTTGAGATTGTGCACTCGATGTTTGAGCTTGGGTCAATATAATTTGTCTGATTATTCCAATCGTTTGTATACCCGTCTATTGTTATTTTATTGTTAAAACTTAATACGCTGACATTCTCAGTTTTGCACGAAAAAAGAGTTAAGCCAAGCGTACAAGCTAATAATATGTTTTTCATTTGGTAGAATGATTATTATATTTATTATTCGCCTATATCTTCGCACATTGACAAAATTAATGCCAATTATATAAAAACTCTTATACGTGATATTATTTTTTTTGTTTTAATTATTTTTAGATTGACAAGAAAAATTAGTTTTAGGAACATTTGTTTTACTAATTGCATTAAATCCTCCTGCTATTTCTGTAAAATTATTCCAGCCTCTAGCTTTTAATATTGAAGCAGTTATCATACTTCTATAACCCCCTGCACAATGTAAAAAGAAGTGACTATCTTTTGGATAAGAAGCAATGTTTTCGTTTATAAAGTCTAATGGTGCATTATTTGCATTTTCCACATGTTCTGCTTCAAACTCACTTTCTCTTCTAACATCTATGACTAAATCTTTAGACGTGTTTAGTTTTTCTGCAAACTCTTCTGCTGAGATTCTATTTATCGTATCCACTTCTTTCCCTTCTTGTTTCCATGTCTCAAATCCTCCTTTTAGATAGCCAATAACAAAATCATAACCCACTCTCGCTAATCGCATTACCGTTTCCTCTTCTTTACCCAAATCAGTAATTAGCAATATTTGTTGTTTAACATCTGGTATAAGTGCTCCTACCCAAGGTGCAAACTGACCATCCAAGCCTATATTAATAGAATTAGGAACAAAACCTTTTCTAAAAACATCCGCATTTCTAGTATCTAACATCACAGCATCCGTTTCATTAGCAGCTACTTCAAACTCTGTGGCTGTCATTGCTGTTAACCCTCTCTTCATCACGTCTTCTATATTGTCATATCCGTTTTTATTTAAAGCCACGTTTAAAGGAAAATATGCTGGCGGTGGTAGCAAACCATCTGTTACTTCTTTAACAAATTCCTCTTCTGTCATGTTAGCACGTAAAGCGTAATTAAATTGCTTTTGTTCTCCAATTGTCGAAACCGTTTCTTTACTCATGTTTTTTCCACATGCTGAACCTGCTCCGTGTGCTGGATAAACCACAACATCATCTGCTAGAACCATCACTTTTGTACGCAACGAATGGTATAAAGTGGCTGCAAGTTGCTCTTGAGTCATATGTGCTGCTTTTTGTGCCAAATCTGGTCTCCCTACGTCTCCAATAAATAAAGTATCTCCTGTAAAAATTGAATGATCTTTACCATTTTCATCAATCAACAGATAGCATGTACTTTCTATGGTATGCCCAGGTGTATGAATAACTTTGATTTTTATATCACCAACCTCTAATAATTCTCCATCCTTCGATATATGAGCCTCAAAACTCGGTGATGCCGTTGGACCGTACACTATTTTTGCTCCACTAGCTTTTGCTAAATCAACATGACCGCTTACAAAATCAGCATGAAAATGTGTCTCTAGTACATATTTGATTTTTACTCCATCTTTATTTGCCCTATCTAAATATGGTTTTATCTCTCTTAATGGGTCTATAATCACCGCTTCACTTCCACTTACTATATAATATGCTCCTTGAGCTAAACATCCTGTGTAAATTTGTTCTATTTTCATATGCAATCTTTTTTTACAAATGTATATCCTGTTTATTAAATCTAATATGACTTTTGTCACATAGGCACTTTACAAAGTACGTCAATTAATGACTTATTAACAATTTTTACATAAAAGGGTTGTACTCTGTAATAATATTTTTTCGTTTGTAAATGGGCTCTATTGGTATTATTTCAGTAATTTTATCGTTCTGAGTAGTATGACAAAGGAATATCAATTGTTAATTGGCAAACTAGATACTTTCATTAGAAAGTATTACCTGAATAAAATGATTCGGGGTGCTATATATTTTGTTTCTGCTTTGTTTGCCCTTTACCTCATATTAAATACATTAGAATTCTACTTATTCCTGTCTTCGTCCTGGAAAACAATACTTGTTGTACTTACCCTAGCCTATTTATTGTTTCTATTTATCTACTACTTCTTTACACCGCTGTTGAAAATGTACCAATTAGGTCCAATAATTAGTCGCAAAAAAGCTGCTGAAATTATTGGAAGTTTTTTTCCAGAAATTAATGATAAAGTAATTAACACCCTTGAGTTACAAGAGTTGCTTGAAAAAGAACCTAGTAAACAAGCATTAATCCTTGCAAGTATTGATCAGAAAATAATAGAGATAAAACCTGTACCTTTTCTAAATGCTATTGACTTAAATAAAAACAAAAAATATTTAAAGTACGCTATAATTCCTATATCAATATTTATTGTATTGTTTTTTGCCTCACCTAGTTTTATAAAACAAGGAACAAAAAGAATAATAGATTTTAAAACGGATTATTCAAAACCAGCTCCTTTTCAATTTAACTTAAAAAACAAATCCCTAATAGTAAACCAAGGTGATGGAATATTATTAGAACTTGAAATTACTGGTAATGAAATTCCTCAAGATGTTTATATACATTTTGGTGAAAACACTTATAAACTCGACAAAAAAGATATTAGCAATTTTGAGTACTCTTTACAGAATATACAAAGAACCGAAACCATATATTTTAGTGGAGGTGGTTTCAACTCTGATAAATATCCACTAACAGTTATTCTAAAACCTAGTATTGTTTCGTTTAAATTAAAACTGAACTATCCACAATATTTAAATCGACCTACAGAGACCATTGATAATATTGGAGATCTAAGTGTTCCTATCGGTACTCAAATAACATGGTTAATTAAAACGAACAACACGAATAAAGTAAATTTCGAATACAACGGACTTATTAATGAACTTTTATCAGATAATAATAATTTAGAAATTAGTAAAAGGGCAATGAAATCGCAAAAATATGCTATTATGCCTGTTCACCCGCAAGGGTTGAATGTAGATACTCTTCACTATTTACTAGATGTAATTTCTGATCAGTATCCAAGTATTCAACTCGAGCAACAAGTAGATAGTTTCAGCTCTAAAAACATATACTTTAGTGGTCAAATTGGCGACGACTATGGTTTTTCTAAGTTGCTTTTTGTTTATAAAAACAAAACAACCGGCGTTATAAACTCTATAAATATTCCGATTCAAAAAAACAGTACAGCACAACGTTTTTTCTATTTATGGAAATTAACTAATCTTTCTTTAGGTGATAATATAGAGTATTACTTTGAAGTATATGATAACGATGGTGTAAACGGACCAAAAAAAACTAAGAGCAACTTAATGACCTATAATGCTCCTTCAGAAAAACAATTAAATTCTACTGTCGAAAAAAATAATGAGGAGTTAAAAGACAAACTTAAAGAGAGCATAAAGAAATCCGAACAAATTCAAAGAGAAGCAAAAAGATTAAATGAAAAACTAATAAATCAAAAAAGTATTCGATTTGAAGAGAAGAAACAAATACAAGATTTACTACAAAAACAAAAATCTTTAGAAGAAGATATAAACAATATTCAAGAAGAACTTAAAAAGAATAACCAACTCGAAAACGATTTTAAAGAAGTTAGTCCTAGTGTTTTAGAAAAAAAGAAACAACTAGAGGAGATGTTTGAAAATGTTTTAGATGAAAAAACAAAAGAGTTAATTAAAGAATTAGAAAAACTTTTAGAACAAAACAACAAAGAGCTATCTCAAGAACAACTAAAAAACATGCAGCTGGAAAATAAACAGCTAGAAAAAGAAATGGATAGGATGTTAGAGTTGTTTAAAAAATTAGAATTTGAGCAAAAATTAAATGAAAATATTGATAAGCTAAATGAATTGTCAAAACAACAAGAAAAACTATCTGAGGAAACTAAAAATAAAGAATTCAATAAAGAAGAACTACTAAAAAAACAAGAGGAGCTTAATAAAGCAAATGAAGAGATAAAACAGGAACTTCAAGAGTTACAAGAAAAAAACAAAGAACTAGAAGATCCTATGGATTTTAATTCCCCTAACGAGGAAATGAAAGACATAAAGGATAAAATGGAAAACTCAACTGAAGAGCTAAAGAAAAACAATAAGCAAAAGGCATCTAATTCTCAAAAAGATGCTGCTGATAAAATGAAACAATTGGCAGCAAAAATGAAGCAAAAACAAATGGAGATGGAAGGAGAGGAGCTAGATATAAACATTAAAGCGTTACGTCAAATTCTAGAAAACCTCGTTACTGTATCCTTTAAGCAAGAGTCGACAATGGAAAAAATAAAACGCACTTCCATAAACGACCCTCAATATGTTGCTCTTACTCAAGTGCAAAAAAACATTAAAGACGACATGAAACTAATTGAGGATAGTTTATTTGCTCTAAGTAAGAAGGTCATACAAATAAAAGCTATAATCAACAGAGAAACAGGAAAGATAAATGAACAAATAGAAAGAGCCATTGAATTACTTGCAGATCGAAGAACTGGGGATGCTTCTGTACGTCAGCAATACGCCATGACTTCGATAAATAATCTTGCATTATTATTATCTGAAATTTTAAATCAAATGCAAGAAGAACAAAATAGTAAATCGGGTAATGAGGGAAAACCTGGTAAGCCTGGTAAAAAACCAGGAAAGGGAAAATCAAACTCTTCACTATCTAAAATGCAAGAACAACTCAATAAACAAATTGAGCAAATGAAGAATGGACAAAACCCAGGTGGGCAACAAGGTAAAGGTCAACAAAAGGGTTCTCAATCGGAGCAATTAGCTAAAATGGCTGCACAACAACAGGCCATTAGAAATGCAATGAATCAACTCGAAAAAGAAATGAACAAAAATGGTTCTGGGGGTAATTCAAATCAGTTAAATCAACTGAAAAAAGAAATGGAAAAAACAGAAACTGATTTGTATAACAGAAACATAACACAAGAAACAATAAACAGGCAAAAAGAAATTATGACTCGTTTATTAGAAGCTGAAAAAGCTGCTAGAGAACGCGAGCTTGATGATAAGAGAGAATCTAAAACCCCAGAAACAAATTACGAGAAACCTAATATTCGTTTCGAGGAATACAAAAAGGAGAAGATGAAGGAAATTGAATTAATTAAAACTGTTCCTCCTAACCTGAATCCATATTATAAAGAAAAAGTAAACGATTATTTCAAACAAATTCCATAATGGCTATTCATCTTTTTGAGGAAGACATAAAAGTTAATATTAAAAATAAGTTAGCTTTAAAACGTTGGTTAAAATCCGTTATTAAAAACGAAGGCTACAACTTATCGGAGCTAAATTATATTTTTTGCAGCGATAAATACCTTCATGAAATGAATGTATCTTATTTAAATCACGACAACCTAACCGATATTATTACCTTCGATAATTCAGATACTAAAAACTTAATTGTTGGTGATATATTTATTAGCATTGAAAGAGTTAAAGAAAACGCACAAAAATATGATGTTGATTTTCTTGATGAACTATCTCGTGTAATGGTTCATGGTGTTTTACATCTTTTAGGTTATAAAGACAAGAAAAAGTCTGATCAAGAAAAAATGAGAGAAATGGAAAATTATTATTTAAACAAGAGGGATATCTAAATGCAAAAAACGGCAATAATTACAGGAGCAACAGGTTTAATTGGAAAGTTTTGTTTAAGTTATTTATTAATGGATAAAAACTATTCTAAAATAATTGTTGTTTCTAGATCTCCTATTCCTATAAAAGATTCTAAAATAGAAAATATCGTGTGTTCTTTTGATGAGCTTCCCAAGCACAGTTCTCATTTAGCAGGCGATGACGTGTATTGTTGCTTGGGTACAACTATCGCAGTTGCAGGTTCTAAAGACAATTTTAAGAAGGTAGATTTAGAATATCCATTATTGTTAGCCAACATTTGTAAACAACAAGGGGCTAAACAATTTCTAGTAGTATCAGCAATGGGAGCCAATCCAAATTCTTCTATCTTTTACAATAGGGTAAAGGGTGAATTAGAAGAGTCGTTAAAAACTGTGGGATATGTTTCTACTAGTATTTTTCAACCTTCATTACTTACTGGTTTACGTAAAGAATTTAGGTTAGGTGAGCGCTTTGCTCAAATCACCATGAAAATATTCAAACCTTTAATGTTTGGATCTATGAAGAAATACCAACCTATAGAAGGAATGGTGGTCGCTTATGCAATGCATCAAAAAGCCAGTGAAAACTTACCTGGTTATCATGTTTATCAATCACACGAAATTCAAGATATTTTCAATAAAAGAAAAAAATAAAAGGGTGCTGTTTTACCAGCACCCTAATCCTATTACTCTACTTCTAACCTTTATTTCGTACAAATTATGGTTCCATCGTCTTTAATAGTAACTATTAAATGCGATTTGTTAACCCTAACAAAAACATTATATTCTATAACATTATTATTGAGCGTCATTACCTCCACTTTATTTCTTACTTTATTTCCAGAAATATTATAGACTGCAGATAAAGTGTCTTTCACAGCTTGAGGTGTTGATGCATATAATGTTCTTTGCGCTTTATATAAATATGTTCCTGTTAAATCGAAAACTAATTTCGTTGGTGCTACACCATTATGCGTAACCATTACTTGAATTGTTTTTCCAAACTGACAAGTAGAATCGTATCTAGCTCCAAGAATTGTATCTGAAGAAAAATTACTGTTAATGTAACTTAAAACATTTGTAGGTAATGAATCTATAGGAATTCCTGCATGAGAGTGCCCAGGGTTATGGTGGTGGTGATGGCGACCTCTTCTTCCTTGTGGGTTCTTTTGTAAATAATTTTCTGCTTCACCCAAACACGAGCCCGATGATGTAAATGCAAGCTCTTCATTAGTGTTAAGTTGTACTAAATAGGTAGCTTCTGTATTAGATGCTTGAAGAGCCGAAACAATACTAGCATCTGGATAATTTTCATCTACGTATTCTGTTATCGTAGTAGATAGTTCAGCTACGTTAATACTTTGATAAGAGCTTTCTGTTTGTTCTTTTGAACACGCGCTTATAATAACCACTATGGCCAACAAAGCTATTTGAATTTTTTTCATATCGTTTAGTTTTATGATATGGCGCAAGAACGATAAAATGGTTTAATGAAGTATTTAAAAACTTCTCCTATATATAACAAAAGAGGTCATTGTTATCCTTTTTGAGGTGAAAGGTTTAAAACAAAAAAGGCGACCAATGGTCGCCTTTTTTGTTGAATATATAATTCTTATTTATTCGCTACATCAATCATTCTAATAATAGATGTTTTACCATCAACTGTTAATTGAACGATGTATACTCCCGAACCTAATTCTTTGTCTTCATTCACATATTTAATAGAATGTTTACCTGCTAATTGAGATTCATTATTCAATAAGCTTGCAACTTTTCTTCCAACTACATCAAACACTTCTATTGTTACACTTGAAGCATCTTTTGTAAGTTCATATTCTATTTTAGTGTTTCCAACAAATGGATTCGGAACAGCAGCTAATTTTAGTTTATTAGATGTTACTGAGCTTACTCCAATAAAGTTCACCACTACTGTATCAACATTTACACTTACGCAACCTGTTGCAACATTTGTTACAGTTAGAGTTACAAAGAATGTACCTGCTGCTGTAAACTCATGTATAGGATTTTCAATACTTGATGTATTCGACGAACTGGTTGGGTCGCCAAAATTCCAAGCGTATGTTGATCCATTTTGTGGAGTTGCATTAAATTGTACGTTTAATGAGTTAATACCTTGTGAAGTGAATGCTGAAATTGGCTCTGGTTTATTTGTTACCACAACTGCATCTGTTGATTTACAACCTCCTGCATTTGTAACCTCAACTGAATATGTACCAGCTTTGCTAACTCTAATTGTTTTAGTTGTAGCACCTGTTGACCATAAGTAAGTCGAACCAGTATTACCTGCATCTAAAGTTACAGTATCACTTGTACAGATATTCAAATCTGCTCCTAAATTCACAACAGGTAGAGCTTTAAAGCTTACTACTATTGTATCCTTAGTAGAACAAGTACCATTTGTTACTGTAACAATATATGTTCCTGCTTGTACTACATTTAAAGTTTGAGTAGTAGCACCTGTAGACCATAGGTATGTAAGTCCTGGATTACCAGCATCAAGAGTAATTGGTGTGCCTGGGCATACACTTAAATCTTGACCTAAATTCACAACTGGTACTGCAGTTGTATTTACAACTAATGTATCAAAGTCTTCACAACCTGCTGCACTAGTTACTTTAACTGTATACGTTCCCGCTGTTAAGACTGAAATTGTTTGTGTTGTTTCTCCTGTTGACCACAAGTAAGTCGATCCTGGGTTACCAGCATCAATGGTAACTGAAGTTCCAGCACACACTGTTTTGTCAGCACCTAAATTTACAATCGGGCTGTTGTATAATTTTAAGTAACGAGTTATAAGTGTATCACAACCATTTGGCAATAAACTTTCAACTCGTGCATTAAATACTAATGTACTATCCAAATCTCCAACAGCACTTACATATCTCAATGATAAGCCGTTCATAGTAATTGAACCTGCTGGTGTTGCTCCACCTGTTGTTTTAACAACTGCATTGTTTACAGTCCAAGTAACACCTAAGTCAGATAAGTTAAATCCTGTAGGAGGTGTTAATACATAAGTTAATGTATCACCTAAACAAGCACCATCTGGAGATGCTGGTGTACCAGCATTAAACGTTCCTTGGAAAGGTGTTGATTGTGCAACAGTAGATCCTGCTGGTGCTGGTAATAAAGTTACTGTTACTTCTTTTCTGTCGCTTGGGCAACCACCTGAAGTATATGGTAATACTATAACTGAGTTTGTAGCATTTTTTGTAGTTGTTGGGAATTGGAAATCTGTTGAATTGTTATTATCCTTATTTCCCGCTCTACTAACACTGTTTGTAGCAGCTACAGAGGTAATATCAATTCCATTTCCAGACCATTCATTAGTAATATTAATAGGTTTTGAATTATAAACGATATTAGCACCTGCAATATTCGTAGCTGGCCAATTCATAAATACAGCGTCAACAACTGCATCATTATTATCTAGAATAATAGCCCAACCAGAGAATGAAGGAAATGCTCCTGGATTCCAGAATAAATTGTTTCCCCAATAATTATCCGTTGTACCATCTGTCTTGTATAATATTTGTCCTGCAGCCATTTGCGCTGGTAATTGCCATGCTATAGTATTAACAGCATTAATTACTGTATAACTATCACTAACTATTACTTTCCAACCTGCTGTATTTACAGGTGATTGTCCTAAATTTTGGATTTCAATCATGTCTGTACCACCGATATCAATCTCTGTAATTTTAATCGCTCCTGTTGTTGCTCCTGCGGCTGTTTCAACCCAGTATTTTCTAGTAGAATTAATTACTGGTGTTTTCAAAGTATCATCGGCTGAAACTAAGTTACCACCAACTGGTGCGTCCCACCAAGTGTATGATAGTGAACCATTTGTTGCAACTAAAATTGTTGAGTCTCCTTTACATACCATCGCATCATTTGCTGAAGGCATTGCTGGAGTAGCGTTAAACTCTCTAACAGTTCTTAAGGTATCATTTTCTTTAATTGCGTCTGTTAACAATTCAGTGAATACTTCAACATTAACAACACCTGTAACATTTGAATTAAATGTTCCTAAGTAAATGGTATCTCTTGAACTAACTGCTAAGTTTTTAGCAAATGTTTTATTTAAAGAAGCGGTTACTGCTCCTGTTAGATTCACTCTCACATTAAAACCTGTTTGTGCCGCAGTACCTAAGTTAAGAAGTGTAATACCAATACTATCAACAGGTTTACCACATGACAATGCTTTCGGGTAAACTAAATTTAACACTTGTATATCATTTGCTGGTGGGTTAAACTCATCAGCTCCAATTGAAGGAACCGTTGCACTTCTAGTGTCACCATCAATATCTTTTGGTACTGAAGGAATGCTTACACCTTTTTGGTACAATGTTGCACCTTGAGCATGTAAATCTGTATTAGAAATGTAATTAGGGTTGCCTGAAATCGAATTTAAATCTTTAAGTGTAGCTGTTTGAATTTGAGCTAGTGTTGTTAGATTGTTTCCAATCATGTGACCTAATTTACCTTGAGTATTTGTAGATCCTACATGATAGTTATTGTAATTAATATTTACGAATGCTGTATCTCCAACAACTGAGTGGAACGCGTAAGCAACAGATGTGTCAGAAGCATTATTAATTGTATTTACAAATGAATTGTTTCTGATATTTAATTGGCCTGATTGTGGACCAACATACATTGCTGCACTAGTATCCGGAATTGTTGTTGTTGCGGCAACAGGACCTGTTAAGTTAACCGAGTTGTTGTAAATTTCAACTCCTCTAGTAGCTATAATACCAATACCCATTGTAGCTGTAGAGTTTAAGAATCTTGCACCCGGACCAGTAATCTCACCTATAAAGTTATTCGCAATAAAGATGTTTTCATTAGATTTTCCAGATATAATTTCAATACCTCTACCACCAAACGCTCCAGATCCAGAAGAAACTTTCTCAATTTTATTATTAGTGATTTTACCGTTTTTGAACCCATCATAAGTAGCAATGCCCCATGATTGTTGCGCTGCTGTATTTATAATGTTTTTAATAACGTTATTATTGATAATTGCATTTTTTTGAACTTCTAATGCAATACCGTACAATCTGATTTGTTCTGCAGTTACTGTAGAACCAATAGTATTGTTTTCAATAACTAAACTGTCTGATTCAAAACCATCTACTGATCCACTGAATATACCAACAGAACCTCTCATGATGGTATTGTTTAATATTTTAATTTTATTGTTCGATGCTCCTGGAGAATATGGAATTGTAGCTCCACCTATATGAATTGGAATAGAGTTACCAGCGGTACCCGCCATCACAATTGCATTTTTAATTGTAATGTCTGTAGCACCTGCATTATTTCCAGAGCTTATAATTTGTATACCCGCACTACCCGATGTTGTTGTTGTGTTTTCGATTTTTAAGAATTGACCTTGACCATTGTAACTACCATCGATAGTTACTCTGTCAACACCATTTAATCTTATTAATCCTCCAACAAATGCACCAGATATAGTACGTAACGTATCATTAATAGGAGTTATTTTTATTTTGTAATTACTTCCACCTACTTCACCTGGTTGAATTAACGCATTTGAACCGTTTTCTGTTAGGTTTGATTTTACAACAATATTCAAGTCGCCACCTAATAAGTTGTTGTTGATGTGTTCAAACAATCCACCAGCACCTGTTAATGTGGTAAATGGTGCACCTGTACCCACCTGAATAGTTCCAGATAGTCCAACACCAATTCTATAACTATTTATTTCACCTGAAACAGGGAAGTTTGTATTTGTTAATGCAACAGAAGTTGGATCGTCATTCAAAAACACATTAGCATTCGTTGATGCATATCCATTAGCATCTTGTGCAACAATAAAGTATTCTATTTTATCACCAGTATCTGCAGCAGATGTTAATTTGCTGTAATCGATTGTAAAATTAAATGGTGATACATTATTAGATGCAACTACATATTTCCAACCTGTATCTGTAGCACTATTACCTACATATCTATTTAGATCTGTAGATTTTCTATAGTACATTCTAGGTCTGTTAACCAAGTTTGTATCTACGTTAGCAGGGTCGGTTATCGTTGCAAATGAATTTAACACATAGTTAGAAACACTAACTGTGTTTAATATAGGAGCGAACGTAATGCTAGGACCAGAGAAATCACCTGCTTGTTCGTATGCTCCAATAGTTGGTGTAAAGTTTCTTGTTGCTCCTAAAATGTCTGTGCTTATGAAAGCTACATTTGTACCTGCACCAATTAATGGTGAACCTATTTTTGGAATTACGTTTTTAGTGCCATTGAACAATGCATTACCATCTATTGAGTTTTGATCAAAAGCTCCGCTATTTGCAGATTTCCACGACGACAAACTGCTTGATAGCGCTGTACCCCATTGTCCGTAATTAACACCTGCATTTCCATTAAAGTGGTTATAATTTGATGTTATAGTACTTGCTGTTTGCGACAAGTTCATTAAAATCCTAGTACCTGTACCACTTATTCTGTTAATGTTTAATGTATTGTTTATAAATCTTACATTAGTTGCTGCTGTAATTTGATATACAGCATAAATAGTTCCAGCTCCTGTACCCCCAATATCTATAGTGTTATTGTAATACCAAGCTCCATCAGAACCTGTAGAATAAATTCCATAAACTGATCCAGAACCTCCAATATTATAAGCAGCGTTGTTATAGTAAATATTTTCGTTACCCAAAGTTGCATCAGCTGCGGTATACATTAAGTATGCTGTTGCTGTTCCTGTATACCCTGCTGGATATATAGAGTGTACTTTATTGTTTCTTATTTTTGCATTTCTAGTTCCTGTACTTGCATACAAGCCATAAAATGTAGTAATATTAAGTGTTCTTCTTGCTCTAGAAATCTCGTTGTTTTCCATAATAAGACTATCTGTTCCTAGTGTATATGTTGAATACACATAACCATCAAATATTTTATTATTTCTTATTACGTTTCCAACTGCTGATGTTAAATCAGATGAATTTCCATAAATACTTAGCTCATAGTATCCGCCAAATAATTGATTGTTTTCAATAGTATTATATCTGAATCTACCCGCTGTAGTTGCAGAACCAACTGAGCCACTAAATGCAATTGCTGAGAATGTTGTTGCTGTTTTATCTTGTCCGATAACAACTTTATTTCTTTTAAATGTATTATAATCCCCTTCAACCAATTGTATACCGATACCAGCAGAACCATTAACATTTATAACAAAACTATCCATAGTAAAGTAGCTTACTTTATTTAGTACAATACCATGTGAGTTTGTATTTATAACAGCTCCATTACCATTAAATACTAATGTATTAGTAGAGTTTATTCCTTTTACATTTTGTAAAGTAAACGGACCAGTAAATGGACCCGCACTAGGGTTTACATTTACAATTACTGGACCACAAACCCCATTAAGATTTAATTCAGTAACTAAATCTGTAAGGTTTGCGAAATCTGCACCAACACCGCCAACAGTAATAGTACCAACTAGACCTGTACGTATACCATTTACTTTTAAAGTATCATTTAGCAAATTTGCATCTGCATTACCATTTGGATTACTTGAGTATATTTTAAGATTATATACTGTATTTGCTACAACATTTATTGTACCCAACTGCAATGTAGTATCTGCACCTGGTAATAAATTTCCACTATATAAAAATTGTGGTTGTGCAACATTATTTACTGTCCAATTAATATTTACGTTACCAATTGCACTGGCACCAAAATTCTTTAATTTAACAGAAACATTTGCAGTACCTGGGCAAATTCCAGAAGGAGAAACCAATGTAGTTATACCTGCGTCGTCTTGCGCTGGAGTAAACTCCATCGCTCCCATATCTGGTGTATTTAAATCACGAGGAGCACCAACAATATCATCAATAACTGATGCTAGTGGTGTTCCCATATTGTTTAACGTTGGCGCGTTTGGTTTAACATTATCTAATGCAGTTCCTGAAATTGAAGGTTCAACACTAATACTGTTTTGATCGTAAACTGCCGCTGAATAAGCTTGCCAATCGGCAAGAGTAACTCTTGCTGCTGAGTGGAATGCAATGTTTTTAACACCAGATCCTGTTACACTTGTATTTACATACAAATCGTTGTAATTGGTGTTTGGTAAAGTCGTTGCTGTATTAAAATATAGTGCATACTTAGCTCCAGAACCACCTTTGCTTATTGAGAAAATGTTGTTTCTCAATTCTAAATTTGTTGCTACAGTTGTTTGATAAAAACCATAACATAAACCAGCAGTAGCTGTTGGGTTATCTATATACACTGTATTATAATAATACTGACAATAATCAGAAGTTGTATTGTATATACAATATTGAGCACCTCCTGTATTAATATTATATATAGCATTATTAACTACTTTATTCTCTTTTCCTACAGCACCGTCATTCGCTGAGAAATATATTCCATAGAATGCTGATGTATTTCCTGGAGGAAATAAATCATGTATTTTATTATTCTTAATTAATAATTGCTGACCAGCTGTCGCTGAATATATACCATATCCAGTAGAAATTGCTGATCTTAATTTTCTATTAATATCATTTCCTATAATTTGAGTACTATCTGTACCTATGATATAAACACCATATATATAATAATCCCTGATAATATTATTTTTAATAACATTACCTTTCATATTTGCAATGGTAGTTGTCCCATAAGCACTAATACCAAAATAACCACCACTAATATCATTTTTTTCAATAACATTATATGATGCAGTTGTTGTTGCGGTATAAGAACTTGAAGAACCAGAAATAATAATACCCCCAAAAGTTGTTCCTGTGTTATTTTGATCACCTATAATTTTACAATTCTTAATCGTGTTATAATGAGCTTCTCCCATAGATACAACAAATCCTTTTGTAGAGGTTGAATGTGCCTCTAAAATCATGCTATCTATTGTAATGTAATTTGAGCCTCTGATTTGTAAGATATAATCTGGTTTACCAGCTTTCAATGTATCTATAAGTTTTGCACCATTACCTTTTATTGTAACAGTATTCACAGCAGATGTATTTGGAATGTTCTGTAAGTTTAATGTTCCTACATATGTTCCTGGTTGTACATTAACTTCTATGGGCCCTGTTACTCCACAACTTAAAGCAGTAACAAAATTTGTAAATGAATTAAAGTTTGTAGATGAATTTGGTAAAGATGGGTTAATAGTATATGTACCTCCTGCTAATATTGGGCGAGGAGATACCTTTACAGGTGTCGATGTTACTGTTACGGCATTACAAGTAACTTTACAACGATAATATGTAGTGCTTGTTAAGCTTGTTAAATATTTTTGAGTTGTACCTAAGGTAATGTCAGACCAAGCAATACTATCAGAAGATTTTTCCCATTGATAAGTTAATCCAGCAGCAATACTACTACCTGATAAGTTTAGTTCAAAATTTGTGCTCGGACATACTAAATTTGAAGACGCTGTTGCACTACCCGCTGTAGGTGGCGCAGTACAAGTTGGCAATTGATTTAACGTTACTGTTCCAGTAAACCATCTAGGAGTATTCCCTAAAGAACCCGTACCAGATGTAAAAGTAACTGAGTAACCAATATTTGCCGCATTTATTTGACTCTCTCCAACACGTAAACTAATTCCATTTTGTGTAAATACATTTGGAGTACAAGCTCCTGTACCAGTTCCTGTACCACTATAACGAATATTCGTTGAAGATTCTATACAAAAACGGTAAGTTGTACCATTAGGTATAACAAATGTTAAACCAGAAAAAACAGGTACTATCCCATCAGCTGGAACAGACACCGAAGGATTAGTTGCTATTACCGACCAGTCAGTAGAATTTACTGATGGCGTAGCTCCAGATAAGGATGTTGCGGAATACCATAGTTTTACTGTTGCTCCATTACTCGCTACTTGAAAGTAATTCGATAGCTCCGATAAATAATACGGACTACCACTGTTATTCTCAATAGCAAATGTAATCCCAGTGTTACCTGTTAATCCATTTCCTCCTGTGTAACCCGTACTACCTACTTGAGTACTTAAAGTTACCTGAGCGTTACTTGTTGTAGAATTCAACATTGCAACTGCTAAAAACAAAATCAATAAAAATGATTTTGTAAACGCTTGTAAAGTTTTTTTCATAATTTATTTAATTAATTCTGCCTATAGTACCTTACCTAAAAATTAGATAAGAAATCTAAATTAACAAAACAATCTAAGAAAAAAAATTTTTTTTAAGCGCAAATCGAGATAAATCCACTAAAAAAGTACAAAAATTGGTGTTTATGCCATATAGATGCCTTTTAAATGGTCTATTTTGCTTTTTTCAATGCAAAATTTGTTTTTGGGAATAAAATATAACCAGAAAGTCCTTTATTAAGGGCTTTCTGGTTAATATTAGATTAATAATTACCTTTTATTGGCATCAATTATCCTTATATATGCAGTTCTGCCATCCACTGTTAATTTCACCATATAAATACCTGCAGATGTTTGCATGTCTTCGTTTCTGTAGTTGAACTGATAGTTTCCTGATGCTTGATATTCGTTGTTTACGATATCTGCAACTTTCCTTCCTATCATATCATATACTTCTACGCTTACACTGTTTGCATCTTCTGGTAATGTATAGTTAATCTTTGTTTCTGCAACAAATGGATTTGGTGCTGCTCCTAATTTAAAGAATTCTACTAAATCATTACCAACACTAGTAATTGTTATAGTCTGCGTGCTTGTAGATTTACATCCTGTAGCAACTGCTACGACTGTTAAAGTAACATCGTAACTACCCGGTCCTGAAAACACATGTACAGGTGCTTGTAATTGTGATGTATTATTTGGACTACCTGGGTCGCCAAAATTCCATGCATAAGTTAATCCTACTGTACCCGAAGCTTGGAATGTTATCGAAGAACCTGCTGCTGCCGCAATGGTGAATCCTGCATTTGGTGTTGCTTTGTTCGTTACTACAACCTCATCTGTATTTACACAACCATTTGCATTGGTAACACTTACACTATAAGTCGCTGCTGCATTTACTCTAATTGTGCGAGTTGTAGCTCCTGTACTCCACAAATAAGTAGAACCTGGGTTTCCTGCATCCAATGTTACTGTATCACTTAAACAAATATTCAAATCAGCTCCTAAATTTACCACCGGTAATGCATTAAAGGTAACACTTATCGTATCTTTTGTTGAGCAACCTCCATTAGCTGTTACTGTAACTGTATATATTCCTGTAACAGTTGGTTGAATGGTTTGTGCAGTAGAACCTGTACTCCACAAATACGTAGAACCTGGATTTCCTGCATCTAATGTTACTACGGTTCCAGCACAAACTGTTTGATCTGGACCTAAATTAACAATTGGTAATGCGATTGCATTTACATTTATAGTATCCTCAACAAAACATGTTCCTGCATTTGTAACTTTAACACTATATGTTCCTGATGTACTTACACTAATGCTTTGTGTTGTTTCTCCTGTACTCCATAAATAACTTGCCCCTGCATTGCCAGCGTCTAAAACAACGCTACTTCCAACACAGATCGTTTTATCTGGACCTAAATCAACAACTGGTGTTTTTTCTATTTTGATATGTCTTGTAACCTGACTATCACATCCACTTGATAATAAACTCTTAATACTTGCTGTGAATTTCAAAGTGCTGTCTTCATCTCCTAAAGCTGCCACATAACGTAAACTTAATCCATTAATAGTAACTGTTCCAGCTGGTGTTTGCCCTGATAATGTTTTTACTACTGGGTTTAACACTGTCCAGGTTACTCCTAAGTCTGAAAGATTATATCCTGTAGGTGGAGTTATCATATACGTTAAAGTATCTCCAGCACATGCAGCATCTGGTGTTGCTAATGTACCAGCATTAAACACTCCTTGGAAAGGTGCCGATTGTGATACTGTTGATCCTCCTGGCAATGGTGCTGGGGTTACAACAACTGGTACACGAGCTGATACACAGCCTTCTTGACCTGTTTTTACATTCCAATCATAGAAATAGTAATATAAATCATTTCGTGCTGTATTAGTTGGCCCTGCTGTTAATGTACTTGTTTTAATAGATAATAATCCTGGTACTACATATGGATAACCATAGTTTCCTCCTGGAGCTGATGCTGACGGCTCAAACATTAATCCTGTTATTCCTGCTCCTCTTGTTCCTGGTCTTAATTTGTAATTTGTTCCTGGTAATAAGTCGAAATTCAACATTACCCTTTGTGGAGTAACTGAAGAAGCTGGATTACCAACAACATTTACAACTCTAGAATGTACAACGGCATTAGATCCATCTATTACATCGATTGTAACTGTACCCGATAATCCAGCTGTTGATGCTACTGGATAAACCACAACAGACTCCAATGTAAACGGTGCTAATACATCAAACACAATTCCAAAATTGGTTGTTCCTGCACCCGATGTTGCAGAAGAGTATTTAGTTGTTAATCCTGTACTAACTGTTTGTATTGTTGATGTACTTGTCTCTGCATAATAAGTACTACTGCTATTTAAGTTTGGTGTTCTTAAAGTATCACCAACTTTCACAGGTACTCCTCCATTAGCTTGCGTGTACCATTTAGTATCTCCTTCTCCTGCGCTAGCTATAACTGTTGTACTATTACCAACACATGCTGCTGTAAATGGTAGAATGTTTGGTATTACTGGCATCATTAATATCTTAGACGACATATCCGTTGTATCATTCTCTCTACCTACATCTGTAGTCAAATTAAGTATTGAACGAATAGATATGTTACCTGTAGCTAAAGAACTATTATAATATCCAAGTGTTACTGTATCTCTATGTGATGGTAATAAATTACCATTGTATATTGTTGATACCGTGTCGTTAATTACACCTGATATATAAGCTTTTACTTCAAAGCCTGTTTGTGCTTGTAATCCTTGATTAAATATTATTACTTGTATACTATCTGAAGATATTCCACAAATAGGTAAAACACTACTTGGGTATGAGAATCCAATATTCACAATATCATTGTTTGGTGCCGTAAACTCATCTGCCCCAATACAAGGTGGATTTCCCCTTAAGTCTCCGTCAATATCATCAACTAAACCTAAAACAACTTGACCTTTTTGATATAGTGCCGAACCTTGTGCGTGTAAATTAATATCACTTACAAAGTTTGGTGAGATATTAATAGAATTGGTGTTTTTTGATGTAGCCAATCTAATATCAGCTATATTATTAAAACCAACTCCTCTAACACTTGATAGTATTCCTTGAGGATTTTGTATAAAATCTCCAACATAAAAGTTGTTGTAATCGAAATTAGTAAAAGCTGTATCATTAACTGTACTTACAAAAGCATAAGCCAATGAAGTATCAGTAGTATTTTTCATCGTATTCGAAATCGTATTATTTAATACGTCCAACTGACTAGAATTTCCTCTGATATAAATCGCTGCACTTGTATCTGGTTTTGCTGTTGTTTTAGCAATGCTTCCACTTAAATGAATAGAGTTATTATAAACTTTTAAATCGGATGTACCATTAATATATAATCCAACATTTGCAGTACTGCTTAGGTTTGCAGATCCAGCTCCTGATATTCCAGAAATAAAATTATTTGTAATTCTAATATTACTTTTTTGTGTTCCTGAGTTTATTTCTAACCCACGTCCTCCAAAACTCCCTGATCCACCTACTATGTTTTGAATTTTATTTTTAGTAATAACACCATTGTTGAAATTACCATAAACAGCTATACCCCACGACTGTTGCGAAGAAGCATTGCGTATATTTTGTATTAAGTTATTCTCTACAATTGTGTTGCTACCATACTCTAAGGCAATACCATATAATCTAATATTATCGGTTGCAGTAGCACCATCATTCGCACCTATTATGTTTCCTATAATTAATAAACTATCACTCAATCCTGCAGACACTCCACTATTGTAAATACCTACAGAACCTTTAAATATCTTGTTATTAATGATCTTATTGTTTTTATTTCCCCTAACAGCATCATATGGGATTGATAATCCACCAATATGAATACCGATTGAATTTCCTGTACTTGCACCTGTCGAGATAACTGATCCTTTTATAGTATTATAACTTGCTCCTGTTGTGTCTGTACCTAGGCCTATTAATTGTATTGCTGCAATATTAGACGACGTCGATGTATTTGTAATGTTAAAATAATAACCCGAATCATTTACACTTCCATCAATACTAATACGATCTGCCCCATTTAATCTAATCAAGCCACCAGTATATGATCCTTGTATGTTATAAACAGTTTTGGTTTGAGGGATAATTCTAATAGAGTAATTTCCAACACCAGCTTCCGACAAATCGTTTAAAGCATTTGTTCCATCTTCTGATAGATTAGAAGTTACAATAACCGTAAGGTTGCTTGTTATTATATTATCATTTAAGTATTTAAACAATCCATCATTAGCCGTAAGGTTTTTGAGGGTATGTGCATTACCTACATACAAAGTATCTTCTGTAATTAAACTTGCTATTCTATATTTTAAAGTATTTCCGATTAATCCAAACTGATTAGAATCAATTGTTGTAATACTTACTGGTGATTTTTTAAATGCACCATGACTTGTTGAAACAAAACCTAATGAGTCTTGAGCAACAAAGAAATATTCTATTTCATTATTAACATTTACCACTCCTCCAAACAATTTACTGTAATCAATTACAAAATTGAAAGGAGAGCTTCCGTTTAATGCAGTAGTATATTTCCATCCATTTGTTGCACTTGTATTATCCTCATACTTATTATTATGAGTAGAAAGTTTGTAATAAATTCTTGGTCTATTTGTAGGGGCAACGTCTACTCCTGAAACATCACTTATACTTACCACACCATTTACAGTTAAATTATTAGTAGAGATGGTGTTCGAAATAGGATTTACTATATAATACGGCCCTCTAAAATCTCCCGACTTTTCATAAGCACCTTTAAACGGATTCGTAATGTTTCTATTTGTTCCTTCTATATCTTTTAACACTTCAACCATAGGAATTCCAGAATTTACTAATGGACTTGAAGCTTGAGGAATTAAATTCGTAATTCCATTATACAATGGATTAGCGTATGTACTATTCAAATCATAAGGAGTGTTTGTATTTACTGCTTGCCAATCTGATAAGTTTTCACGTAAAGAAGTATGATATGCAACATATCCATTTGGAGTGTAAAAATTATTATGATTACTTACTGGTATTGTTGTATTTGTACTAAAGTACATCGCTACTTGATTTCCTGTTGTTAATCTATCTACTAACACACTATTATTGTAATACTCTAAGCCTTTTGCTTCTGTAGTTTGATAAAATCCATACGCAACTTGTGTCTTGCCTGCAATTTTATCTTCTAAAGAAATCGAGTTAAATAAATACTTTATTGAATCACTTCCTGAGTTGTATATACCATATACAATACCTCCACCATTAATATTATAAATAAGGTTATTAGCAACTATACCTTTGCTTCCTACATGATCCGAAGAGGCCATATAAATAGAAAACGACGTAGAAGTACTACTTTGAACACCTCCGAATAAATTGTGTATTCTATTGTTATACATTTTCAATCCTGCAGTAACAGATGAAGCTTCAATACCATAAAACGTACCTGTGCTTGCTCTTGTTGGTCTACTTACCTCATTACCCGATATCTCAATGTTTTGTTGATATATCGTATAAATACCTTGTGAATAACTGTTTAATACTTTGTTATTATTAATAATATTTCCTTGGGTTAATGGAATTGAAGTTCCAGAAGTTCCATAAACAGAAATACCATAATATCCACCATCTATTGTGTTGCCAATTATTTTATTATGTGAATATACTCCAGCACTAGAAGCAGATGTAGTACTACCAGAACATGCTATACCAACAAAGTTTGCACTTGTTGTTGATGTCTGGCTAAGTTGTATTTTGTTATTACTAATTGTATTATAATCTGATCCTGTAATTAAATGAACACCCCAACCATAAGTACCATTAATACTTTTAATATTAAACCCATCGATAGTTATATAATCTGTATTTTCAATTCTGAATACATATCTACTTGCCGAAACAGTTGGCTCAAATTGTATAATCGCACCGTTACCTTTAAATATTACTTGTTTATCAATACTAGTACCCGAGAAGTTGCTAATTAAAACTTGTTCATTATACGGACCAGCAGCAGAGTCTACATCAAAGATCACAGTATCACACACACCATATAAATTCATTGCTTGTACTGCCTCTGTTAATGATTGGAAGTTTGCACTTGGTCCACCTATAGTATTTATACCAAATAGAGCTGTTCTTATATTTTGTTTTATTGTAGTATCATTTGTATTTACATTATCAACTATATTATTAGGCAAACTTGTCCAAGCTTTAATAGAATAATTTACATTAGCTTGTGCATTTATGGTTCCTAAAACAACAGATGTATCTTCTCCTGATGCTAAAGTTCCTGCAAAATTATATACAGTTTGATTAACACCATTAATTTGCCAATTAACTTTTACTGTACTTATATTACTTACACCAAAATTTTTGATTGTAGCTTTTACAACTTGTAATCCAGGGCAAAAAGTTTCTGGACTATCAATACTAGTAATACCAGCATCATCCAATGTAATGTTAAATTCTAAAGCTCCAATGTCTGGTGGCGAAGAACGTAGATTACCATTCAAATCGTCGGTTACAAAAGTAGAAGGTACACCTGTACCGTCTAATGAAATTGAGTTTGGTGTAACATCACCTGTGCTAGCCGATACTAATAATGGCGAAACATCATAACTATTTAAGTCGTTATTTGTTCCTTGCCATGCAGTAAGTGTTTTGTGATCTGTTGTTCCATAAAACCCTAGCGCATTTGTTCCTGTTCCAATATTAGTAGCATATAGATTATTATAATTAGATGCTATCGTACTTGTTGTCGTATTAAATCTAACTGCTGCTCTAGCACCAGTTCCTGCTCTATTTATATAAAATATGTTGTTTTTTAATTCAATGCCACTAGCTTCTGTAGTCTGATAAAAAGCATAACCAGCATTACTTGTAGTAGAATTCAAATCTTCAATATGTACAGTATTATTATAATACAAAGCATTGTTAGAGCTTGTATTGTATATACCGTATAATGTACCATTTGATTGCATGTTATATATCGCGTTATTTCTTACAATTAACGGACGTGTTGCTACAGCATCGTTTGCTGTTTGATATATACCATAACTTGATGACGTAGAGCTTTGCATTGATGCAAACACATCATGCACTCTATTTCTTTCTACAATAACACTCATACTATTACCGGAAACATAAATCCCCGCTGTTGTAGTGCTATTTATTCTTACCGGACGAGAAATATCATTTCTAGATACTAGTGCACTATCTGATGAATTAATATAAACTCCATAAGCATAGTAATCTTGAATTATATTATTTATTACTCTGTTGTAAATCGAACCAATGTTGTTAGTGATTCCATTTATAGCTATACCATAATAACCACCTTTTACAATATTATTTTCAATTAAATTATTTGAACCTAATCCATCAGTAGTTGCAGATGTCAAAGAACCCGAGATTACAATTCCAGAAAAATTAGTTGTTGAAGCTGCGTTTGACACCGTAACTGTACTTTTCCTTATCGTATTATAATCGGAGCCCGAAAATAAATGTATTCCCCATCCATATGTTGAGCTATCGGCTACCACATTTATACTATCTAAAGTGAAATAATCCGATCCTTCAATTAATATTACTGACCTTTTATCTGTTAATGTAGGGGCTGCTTTAACAACAGAACCATTACCATTAATTGTTACCGTATTAATAAAACTAGTTCCTGGAACATTTTTGAAAGCAACTAAACCAACGTATGGACCAGCTGTTGGATCCATATTAAATGTAACAGGGCCACAAGCTCCTCTATCGCTTAACTCTTGAGCAACAAAAGCTAATGATTGGTAATCTGCTGCTGGGCCACCAATTGTATAAGCACCCTCTAAACCAGATCTAAATATTTTAGATTTTGCTGTATCGTTTGCTTTATTTAAATCTACAACACCATTTGGGTTTGATGACCATGTAACAATAGAATAAGGAACGTCTTTTACAACATTAAACAAGCCGATAGAAATTACTGTATCTTCTCCAGAAGGCAATAAGCCAGGGAATGAATATGGTAATTGTAAAACACCATTTAATGTCCAATTAATTTGTACTGAGTTTAGTGGGCTTAAACCTGCATTAGTAAATTTTACAAAAACAGGTTGAACTCCTACACATATGTTTTTTAATTCGATTGAATTTACACTAACATCTTCTGTGCTTGGTGAAAACTCATACGCTCCAATATCGGGTGTTACACTTCTGGCTGCACCAGTATAATCTTCCGAAACTTGAACTAATGATAATCCAGAATTGTTGTATGTAGATGCACTTGGAATATGATTACCACTTGGTCCGGATACAAACAAAGGATCAGAGTGAACACTATTCACATCTTTACCAAAAGTTTGCCAATCGGTTAATGTAAGATAATTGATATTGTTTTGAAATGCTATCGCATTTACACCCGAACCAGCATTACTAACATAAAAACCATTGTTGTTTGATAGAAATGTGCTTGTATTTTCTGACCAATATTCTCCAATTCTGTTTCCTGTACCTGGTGAGTTTATATAAAAAATATTATTTAATAACTTAACACCTGTAGCAGCCGTACTACCATGAATAAATCCATTTATAACACCTGTAGATGGATTTGGATCATCCATAATAACAGTATTGTTATAAAAACTTGTACTATCACTACCTTGATTATATAATCCATATCGCCCACCTGTAGTTCCATTAATATTATATACAAGATTATTTCTTACAATAAATTGATCTTGTTTAGAATCTGTAGCATTTACATATATGCCATATACAGCTGTAGTACCTGTACCTGATCCAAAAGGATTATGAATTTTGTTTTTTTCAATTATTGTTCTAAATGAATTAGTAGATGCATACACTCCATAGAAAGCAATACCATTGGTTCTATCTAATCTATACATATCATTGCCTACAATATGTGTGCTATCGCAACCAAATGTATAAACAGTATATTGATAAGCATCTCTAAGTATATTATTTCTTATAATATTACCTTTTGTTCCAGCACTGTTCGTACTCGTACCATAAATAATAATAGAATAATACCCTCCTATAATTGTGTTGTTTTCAATTATATTATTATTATATCCTAAACCTGCTGTTGTTGCAGATGTTGTAGATCCCGAAAAAGCAACACCAGCAAATGCCGTGGTGGTATTAGTTAAGGTTGCTTTAATTATACAATTAGTAATTTTATTATTAGATGAACCATCCAATAAGTGTATTACATACCCATAAGACCCCGCCTCCTCTGCTTCAATAGTTAAACTATCTAAATGAATATAATCTGCATTATTCAATCTAAACACATATCGATCTGCAGATACTGTACCCAAAAATTTTATTGTGGAATTGTTCCCAATAAATCTTACAGTATTTGTTGCATTCGCTCCAGTTATTTGTGTAAGCAGCACTTGCTCGTTATATACATCAGAACTTAGACGAATATTTACTGGACCAGAAACACCCATACAGTTTAATACAGACACTGCATCATTTACTGAAGTGAAATTTGTAAATGATTTGGGAATATTTTTATTAATAGTATAATTTCCCGACAATGCAGTAGTATATGCAAAAACAGATTGCGCATCTGTTGTATCTGAATTACCAGAACAAGTTGCAATAACTCTAAAGTATTTTGTAGGTACGTTTAGGGATGTTGTGTAACTTGTATTTGTTGCCGAAACAATTGATGTCCAATTAACATTATCCGTAGATTCTTGCCACTGAAAAGCCTGACCAACTCCATTACTATTACCCACTAAATTCATTGAGAAAGATTGACCTCCACAATACCACTGTTTTTGTATTTGTATGTTTCCTGCTGTAGGCGGCGAAACACATGGAGGTGCTGCGGTATAATTTATTTTTATCTGAGCATGATTAGCCACACTTGTTGCCATGGCTGTAGGTGATACAGCTGGTGATGAACTATTAGTAGTATATTTTGTTGAATTGGTTGTATATGCTGGATACTGTGTAGCATTGTCTGTATACCAATTTATAGATGTTGCTGTACCTGTTGATGCTGGTTGATAATAATCGTAAATAACTGCCAAGTTTGAACCATTTGCTGTGTTATACACATATGGAGCGTTAAAAACGAACTGCTTCCAACCAACACTATTTCCAATTATAGTCGCAGGATCCCCGTCGTAAACTAAGGTTGCACCTGCTATTGCAGTGCTGAAATCTAGTGAACCTGCACCCCAGTCTACACTTGAGTAATTCTTTACGTAAATTTTTAAATTTGTACCTGGTGTGAAAGTTAAAGCAGCTGTAAATCTATTGAATTCAAAACTTGTAATATTATCCCCATTATTTAAACCAGTTAATAATGTACCAGGATAAATAGAAGCTACCCGCTGAGCTCTACTGCCAGTATTTCCAACTGAATAAACTGGACCATATAAATTACTGTTTGTTGTTGCTATTCCAATGGTTATCGTTTGTGCTTTTAATGCTATATTAGAAAATAACATAGCTACAAATAATAATACTGAAAATGCAGTTTTCAGATCTTTTTGGGGAGAGACGTGTTTCATATATTTGTTCTTCAAGGTATATTCTATTATTGAGTCTTTTAATGAGCTATCACCCTTATTCATGTGGTAATAAAAAATTCATTAAATAAACCTGTTCCAATGCATTTTTTTTAAACGCAATCGTCTTAGTCAAAAACCAGGCCAAAAATAAGAGACATTTAGATAATTTATCTAGAAAACTGTATTTATGTGGTAAAAAAACACAGGAAACGAATAGTAAAATAATAGTATTACTTATATTTTATTACTGATGTGGGATGGACTTACGCTTTTTTGAAAAAAGCCAAAAATGACACAAGTACGACATTAAGTGTCTTTCAGAATATTGTATTAGCTAAATATTTATAAAAAATTATGCTTTTTTAGGCAGTAAGTGGTCTAATGGATAGGGGCTGTTTGATTTTACATCTCCTAAAACAATATTACTATGAAACTGACCAACATTAGGTATTGTAGAAAATATATTCATTAAGAAGTGATTATAAGCATGTATATCCGGCGAAACTATTTTCAACATGTAATCATAATTTCCAGATAAGCCTGTAACTTCTAACACTTGGGGTAATTTAGAGACTGCGTTTTCAAAAGATTCTAGCGCATCTTTACTCTGTTCTTTTAGGGTAACATTACAATATACTACGATATCCAAACCAATCTTAATTCCATCCAACACTGCAATATATTTTTTTATATAGCCATCATTCTCTAATCTTTTAATTCTTTCATATGTTGGTGTTGCTGATAAACCAACCTCTTTAGCGATATCTTTTATGGCTTTAGTAGAATCTACTTGTAATATCTTCAATATATCTACATCTATTCGGTCCAAATGCTGTTGCATACTCTATCTGTTTGAATACTAAATAAACAAAAAAAAACTGTTAATACAAAATAAAGAAAGCCCTCAAATGAGGGCTTTCTTTATTAATTTTAATAAACTGATAATATTCAGTTATTTCTTAGCAATGTCTATTATTCTAACATATGCTATTTTACCATCTACTGTTAATCTTACCATGTATACACCTGATGATGTTTGCATGTCTTCGTTTCTGTAGTTGAATTGATAGTTTCCTGATGCTTGATATTCGTTGTTTACGATATCTGCAACTTTTCTTCCTATCATATCATATACTTCTACGCTTACACTGTTTGCATCTTCTGGTAAGGTATAGTTAATCTTAGTTTCTGCAACAAATGGATTTGGTGCTGCTCCTAGTTTAAATAGTTCAGCCAAATTGTTACCTACACCCGATATAATTACTTGTTGTGTAGTTGTAGCAGAACAGCCGTTTGCAACGCTAGTTACAGTTAAGGTTACTGTGTATGTACCTGCACCTGTAAATACGTGAATAGGCGCTTGTGCTTGTGATGTATTTGCAGCACTATTAGGATCTCCGAAGTTCCATAAGTAAGTTAAACCAACTGTACTTGTTGCTTGGAAAGTAACTGATGTACCTACTTGTGCTGTGGTAGTAAATGCTGCATTAGGTGTAGCTTTATTAGTTACCACTACGGCATCTGTTCCCGTACATCCTTCTGTATTTGTAACTGTTACGCTATAAGTGCCAGCTGTACTAACTCTAATTGTACGAGTTGTAGCTCCTGTACTCCATAAATAACTTGCCCCAACACCTGCATCTAAAGTAACAGTATCACTAGTACAAATATTCAAGTCTGGACCTAAATTCACAGATGGTGCTGCTTTAAGAGTTACAACTATAGTATCTCTCGATGTACATCCACCAGAAGTAACCGCAACATGGTATGTACCCGCTGTTGTTACTGTAAGTGTTTTAGTTGTTGCTCCTGTAGACCATAAGTATGTAGCTCCTACATTTCCTGCGTCAAGAACAGTGTTTGTTCCCGGGCAAATTTGTACATCTGCGCCTAAACTAACTACTGGAGCTGGTGTAACTGTAACGTTTACAGTATCCATTAAAATACAACCTGAATTATTTGTAACTGTTACATGATAACTTCCTGCTGCCGAAACCACTATACTTTGAGTAGTAGCTCCTGTTGACCATAAGTAAGTAGACCCTGGTTGTCCTGCATCTATTGTTATAGTACCATTAGAACAAACTGTTCTGTCTGCACCTAATGTAAATGCTGGTGGACTAACGGTTGTCACTTCAAATGTATCTGTTGCAGTACATCCAGAAGCATTTGTTACCGTAACGTGGTATGTACCTATTGCATTAACCTGTATTGTTTGTGTTGTTGCACCTGTTGACCATAAGTAAGCAGTATGTGCACCAGCATCAATTGTAATTGTACCACCTGTACACAATGTTCTATCCGCCATAGTGAATGGGAACGCTGCTGCTGCAGTTAATTTTATTGTATCACTAGCAGAAGCTCCTGCTAAGTTTGTTACAACTACTTTATAAGTACCTGCTACACTAGCATTAATCGTTCTAGTTGTTCCTACTTGAATATTGTCTAATGTCCATAGGTATGAGCAACCTGGGTTACCTGCATCTAATGTTCTAGGTGTAGTTCCACAAATAACTCCTGTTGGGCCACCTAAGCTAACAACTGGTGCTGGCAATACATTTACAACAACTGTGTCTGTATATGAACATACTCCATCAGTAGATGCTGCATAATATGTGAATGATCCAACATTTGGATGAACTGGTGTTACAATAGATCCTCCAACTTGTGGACCTGTTAATAATCCTCCTGTCCAAGTAATTACTGAACCTGAAGGTAGTGTAGGCAAACTAGGGTTTACAAAACCAATTGATACTGGTGTATTCAATGATGCTGTTACCCAATTTGAGTTATCATTTAAATCATCTCCTTGTAATGTTGCACCCGCTTGCCCTGATGGACTAGTTACACCTGCACCACTCCAATGATCTGATGTTACACCGTTTGCTGTACCAAACACATACGTGTTTGTAGCAACTGCGTCAACGATATCTCCTACATTGTTTTTCAATACAAAACCTAAACTACTTCCTGATCCTGGTGCAAAGTTTCCTGCTGTTAATTTGAAAATTAAGTTTGCAGGGTCTGCTGCTCCAGCAGAACTAAAGTGAACAATAACAACTCCATTCGGTGGAACAATTGTTCCTGCTGGGAATGTAATCGAACCTGTACTTGTTCCTTCTGTTACAAATTGGTAACCAGAAAGGTCTGCAGATGCATTAGTTAAGTTTGTAATCTCTAAGTTATCATCATACATTGTTGTTGGTAACGAAGCTGGCCAAGTACATTGACTTCCATTCGAAAGACCACAACCTCCAGTATAATTAAAGAAGTTAAATTCTGTTATTCTAAACGGTCTATCTTTAGTAGTACCTGCAGATAACGAAGCTGTTTGTCCTGGACTAATGTTTCTGTCCATACCTGCATTAACTCTAAAGTATTCATCTTGATAAACATCAAAATTGCTTCTTGATGTGTTTGCATAAATACTATTATCAATTGCTTCTATTCTGAAGCTTACAACATTTTTACCTTGTGCTGGAACTGTTGCAGAATAAACGTTACCAACGTTAGTCATTGCAATCGGCGTTTGTGGAACACCACCCGACGACCATAATAAACTAACAGAAGCTATACCTGTTGTATCTGTAACGGTTGCACTAATTGTATGCGACACGGCAACACACTGTGAATCTGGATTAACCGCAACATTTAAAATGTTTGGTGGGTAATAGTCACCTGGTGGCGCTGGTAAAATGTTTATTTCATAGTCTTGTGTTTCTCCAAATGAATATGGATCACAAGGATGTATGTTTGTGCTCGTTTGATCAGCCTCTCTTACTCTTAATCTAGTAATACCTAAGTTCGCTGTAATCGGAATTTTAACTCCCACCTTAGCTTTGAATGGTCCAGCAGCGATATTATAAACCTCTGCTATTTTCTCTGTGTTGTTATCGAACACACCATCATGGTTATAATCAATCCATGCACCAAAGTCATTTGAATTGTATGTACCTGCTGAGAACTCAATAGTATCTGTTTGGAATCTTTGGAAACTTGCATTGTAAACGCTATATGGTTTAAATGTGTAGTATGGACTTGGAGATGCACCATTAGCATCCACAATAGCACCAAACTTAACATAAGTTGCAAAGTCACCTGAACCTGTACCCGATGAATATGATGGGAAACAGTAGTCTGCAGATATTTTTCTAAATCCAGATGGGTTACCACTTGTTGCCACATGACTATTACCCTCAATAGTAAATCCTAATAGTTCCGCATCTAAATGGTTTTCTAAAACTGCAGATGAACTAATATCAAATGCTAACCATAAATAGTTACTATCTGGGAATAAGCTTGTGTTTTTATTAAATGTTATAGTATCTGTAATACTTACTGCTGTATCAATTAGAGTTAATGCATTAAAGTTAATACTAGATCCTGTTTTGTATAAAGAAACTTTAACAATGTCCGATTTTAATGTTGTTCCTGTTAAAGCAAACTTAATACTATTTAATTGAGCAGGACCACCTGTATTAGCCATGTTTATTCTTGCTCTAATTATTGGATTGTTTTTAGATCCTAAGAATACCAATCCTTGTTGTTGTGCTGATGAATTACTTACATATACAGTAGGAACATTAATTAATCTGTTTCCTACTGGTGCTGTAGTTGTTGGAATTTGTGGTGTTCCTCCAATTGTTAATGAAGTTACCTCAGCATCAATAAAGTTACCAATTACAGCAGTAGAATTAATATCGTATGTTAACCAGAAATAGTTTGTATCTGTTAATAACGGTTTACTACCTGTAATTGTAAATGATCCAGTTGGTGTTGCTGTTCCAAATAAACTGGTATCAGCAAAAACTTTACTTGTTCCTGTGTAGAATATTTTCGCATTTGATATATCAGCCAACGAAGTTGTTCCTGTAGTATTGATACTCAAACTTGTTAAATTAAGTTTAACACCACAACCTGTTGTAACAACTGGTATACGAACTACTGGTTGATTAACTACGTTTTTCAACACATCTCCAGTAACCTGTTCTACATTAGAATATACGTATTGAATTGGATTCTCAACAATTCTAATTCTATAGTCTTCTACCTCACCATAAGTAAATGTTGTACAAGATGGAACAATTCCAGTAGATGATTCTACTTGTATAATTCTCATTCTTGTTACACCAGTATCTGCAGTACATGGGATATTAAACTGATATCTTAAGTGATTGCTACCAGATGTACCAATTGTACCCGCGAAGAATCCTTCTCCTGGATCAGCAAATGATCCGTTTTTGTTGTAGTCAATATAAACAGATACACCAGTACCATATCTTGTACCATCATGAATTGATGCTACATCAATTGAATACTTTTTATTCTGTTCTACTTCTATTGTTGGAACAATTGTAGAATCAACAAAATTGGTGTAATTGTTTTTTGATAATGGGTTTGATGTTATAGGCAAATCAGAACCATTAGAGAATATGGTATCATTACCGCTAATCATCATCACCATACCAATGTTATCATCAACTGATGGAGATTGCGTTGACTTAGCATCACAATATCCTAAATAAGCATTGATATAATTTGTTTTAATTAATGAATCCACCCCTGCAACATTTGATGTTTTTAATTTAACAGTATATAAACCTGCTGCATTAAATTGTACTTGTGGGTTTTTAGAATTCGCATTTGTACCGTTAACATAAGTAACTGTACTTGGTGTAAATGTCCAAGTCCAATTTGTAGGTAAGTTTAACGATTGGTCAGTAAAGATAACCGTAGAAACTTTTCCACCTAATGTAGCATTAGTTGTATCAGCAGTAAATGCTGTTACTGGAGTAACAGGTATAACAACAAACACATCTACAGAACCATTCGCAGAACAAGTTCCATTAGTAGCATTTACTGAATATGTAATTGTACCTGATGATGTTGGTGTTGCTGTTGGATTAACAACGTTAGTAGCACTTAAACCACCACCTGTTGTTTGACTCCATGTAGCACCAGACACAGCTGCTGCACCATTAATATATAAATTTGGTCTAATTGATGGTGTTGCAGAAACCGTCGCGTTATATGAACAAATATTCGAAACCGCACCATCTACTTGATAATATGTATGTGCATTAAAGCCCGCCGGTGATTGACGAACAAACCATTGGTCTGTCGAACTACCAGTAACTCCATTAGAAAAACATATATCTACTAATACGTTCGAAGTACCGTCCCAAATGAATGGTGTTGTAAATTCGTGTTGATTTACACCTAATACAGGTAAATAATCAACCGGTCCGAATACTTGAGTTGGTGATGCAGGATTTACAAGTGTTGTAATTGTACTAGGGATGTAGTTAGACAATTTCATTGTAAAGCCTTTAGCTGTTCTGTTAGCACCTGTTGGGATAGGAGCAACAACTTCAAAACCAATAGAGTTTATCGTACCTGCACTAAATCCTAATGTTTGTAATTCTGAAGCTCTAATTAAATATTGTTGTCTACCATTACCATAATAAGTAGCATATGGAGATGCAATATTACTAAATGCTGCATTTACACCTGTACCTGTTCCTAATTGTGCCTCATTTGGTGACGTCACTTGTAATTGAACAGTAGAACCTAGAGATATTGTATCTTGATCTACCGATGCTGTAACCGTAAAGGTTTTATCTTTATAAGTACCTCCAGCCACATTAAGTGCATTTTTATTAACACTTAGATCTACCACTCTAAATGAATATGCAATTAAGCTGTCGATATTTGCAGGTATAGTACCTTGGTACTTATTACCTGTTGTATTAGTCATTAATATCACAGGTTGAGCTGCAGCTGATTTACCTAATGACCAAAAGATTGCTACCGAGTCGATACCACTTGCATCTGTAGCTGTAGCATAAAATGTATGTCCTGTTGTTAAACAAGTATTTGGTAACGGACGAATTGAATCTAATGTAAACACAGGAAGAGTTAAATCTCCTAAGTTTGGTATACCATCAAACTCATCTGCTCCAATATCATATCCTAAAGCACCACCGTTTACAGAACCAACTGGACCTGGACGTTGATTGCCATCGAAATCATAATTTAATCCTGCTATTGTTCTTCCTTTTGACTCTAACAAAGTAGGAGCTCCAGAAGCTGCAATATGTAAATTGATAGAATCTGTAAACAATACATTTTCTGTAAATGAATTTGAATCGCTTAATGTAGCGCCTTTCCAAGCTGGATCTAATGTAGAATGGTTTGTTGTACCAACCTGACCAATAAATCCATTAACGCCTGCATTGATGTTATATAAGTTATTATCTAATCTTGTAATTTGTTGAGAAGGAACACCATTAATACTTATACCCCATGAACGGTGAGATCCGCCAGTGTTTGGATTTGTTATTGAGTTGCTAATAACGTTATTAACAATATTCAAACCAGTAACTGTTGAAGCAAAGTACATACCTGCCCAATGTGTTTCACTAGCTCTAGAAGGAGTACCAAATAAATTAATCGTATTGTTATAAATGTGATAATTGCTACCCGTTCCAAGTACTCTTATACCAACACCACCATCACCAGATAATGAATTCCATCCATCACCCAATAAATACGAAATCATGTTATTTGCAATAGTATCATTAGCATTAGGGTATGCTGAAGATACTGTAATACCTTTTGCTGCATAACCACCAGTACCAGTAAAGCGTATAGTGTGAATTGTGTTTCCAATTACGTTAGTATTGATAACACCTGCACCTACAGTAATACCTGTTGGGTTATTTGAGCTTGTTATAATATTAAATATTTTATTCGAGTTAATTTTTGATGAGCTTAGGAAAGCAACGTTTATACCCATTAATCTTACATAAAGCGTGGGTTCTGCTCCACCTATTTCATTACCAATAATTCTAAGGTTATCGTAAGAATTAGGGAAACCAGCACTTAATGCATGAATACCTTGAGTAACCGCTTTAATTTCATTATTTAGAATTGATACATTATCGTGATTTCTACCTGATGTACCAGGTCCGTTACCCACACCGATACCATAAATAGTACCCGATGCCGCACCTATAATCACATTGTTTTGTATGATTACATTATTACATCCGTTTAAAGTACCATTATCGTTTAATTGAATAATAGATGTTGTACCTGTATTTGAATTTGAAAACACTAAGTATCTTCCTGAACCAGCGAAGCTTCCATCTATGGTTACTCTATCCGCTTGATTCAAACGAATTAATGCACCAGCGAAATTACCTTTAATTGAATCTACTGTTGCTGCAGCTGGAGCTATAGTTAATCTATAACCACCCGCACCTTCTTCGGTAAATTCTAATAATTCATTTGCTGCTGATTCAGTAGTATTTGAAAGTATTTCTGCTCTAACATTCTGAGTCATAATACCGTCGTTTATAGCTGCAAACAAACCGCCTGTTCCCGTTAATGAAGGATAAGTTCCTCCAGTACCTACAGTAACTGTTGCGGCTATTGGGCTTAATACTCTATACTCTCTAATGTTTCCTGTTAATGGGAAATTAGCAGCACTTAATGCCACTGAAGTAGGTGCCGTTGCAAACGTACCTCCACTTGTATTCACATTTGGAGTTGTAGCATTATCTTGAGCAACAACAAAATACTGGATAGTATCTCCTGCTAATAATGGTGGATTTAACAACGAATAATCTATTGTGAAGTTAAATGGAGAAGAAGTATTGCTTGCTTCTGCATATTTCCATCCTGGAGTACCAGCAGTGTTGTCGTTATATGTATTATTTGTATTTGATCTTTTTCTGTAATATACTCTTGGCTTATTGGTAGTTGTATTTACACCCGATAAGTCAGAAATATTAGCAGTAAATGATCTGTTTGTAAGTTGTGAGGTTTTTCCCAACAAAGCATACGACACTGTAGGTGCAACAACATCTGTTGATGCTGGAGTATATGTACCTTCATATGCACCAATATCTGGAGTTGTTGTATTTCTAGTCGTTCCAGCATAATCATCCGCAACGGTAGAAATAACATCTGCACCAGACTCTACAAGAGTTGGAGTTGTTGTATTTATAGTTAAATCATATGGTGTTGTTGTAGAGTTGGTGAATGTTACATTTTCAGTAACCGCATTCGCATCTCTACCACCCATTCTTATTTTATAAAGAGCCAATGTTGAGTCTTTATTAGTACCATCGTAGAATATCATTGATCTTCCACTAGGTGTACCTGCATATAACAAGTTGTTGTTTGTTGTAGCAGCTATGTTAACTAAACTAGTTGAACCCGATCTTCTAAATGCCGAAGCAAAACCAGTACCTTTTGAAGTAATATTATTTACTATGATATTATTTCTTAAATCTAAAGCACCATTTGCAGCAGTTGCACTTAGTGTATGAAATACACCAGAACCACCAAAGTTTGTTCCACTTGAAGTACCTGTTAAAAAGATAGTATTGTAATAAACATTAATCTTAGTATTAACAGAAGTTGATGTAATACTTATACCTCTAACAGCATCTGTTGCTGATGAAGTTATAGGTGCTTTTAAATCTGTTATAATATTATTATATATAGAATTTACAGCATTTGCAGTTCCACCACTTACAGCTATACCATAAGCTGATGCACTAGCATTGTTACCTGTTAATCCATAAATTTTATTTTTAAAGATTTTTGTATCATACCCAGCTGCAGAGAATATACCATAAGCTACAGTAGAACCTCCACTAGAAGTAATTCCACTAATATCATTATTGTTTATTTCTAATGATACACCAGCTGTAGTTCCTATGTTTATACCATAGTTAGACGCAGTTCCTGAATAATTCGAAATTGTATTACCAGAAATTTTTGATCCTGCATCGCCAATATTGAAGAAAATACCATTAATAGAAGAAGAACCTCCTACATAATTGGTCAATGTATTATTCGAAATAATCGCTTTTTGTGCTAATACTGTATTTTGGTTAATACCGATTAAACCAGTAGCACCAGTTACAGTTAAATTAGAAAAGTTATTATTAGATATAGTAGTTGTTCCTCCAACTGCAGAAGTTGATGTATTAAAATATCCAAACATACTTCCACCCACACCTGTCTTATTAATTAATCCTGTAGTAGCATTATTTGTAATAGTAGAGTTGTTGGTACCATTACTATTATATATTAGATAATGCGAAGAAGTTGTATTAATTACACTTGGTCCGAATGTGTTATTATTAATAGTAACACTATTTGTAGCTAAACCTACTTGATAAATATGTGCTGAAGTTCCAGTAACTGCACCTGTTGTGTTAGACACTACATGGTTAGAGTTTAAAACTGCTGTGGTTGTAGATGCCGAATAAACAGCATAGTTTGTACCATTTGCTCCAGCAACTCTTACCGTGGTAACAGTATCTCCAACAATAGTCACATTTCCTGTATTCGATGCGTATACACCACCTACTAAACTTGTACTTGAAGCTTGAGTTACTGTAACCTTGTTATAATTAGCAGTAAAGTTTGCATTAGTACCTGACGCAAATACTCCCATATTTTGAGTAGCATTTCCCGAACCACCTAAAGCATTATTTACCGTATTGTAAGACGCGTTACCATTGTTATTATTAATTAATGCGATACCAAAACAGTTGAAGCCTGTTACAGCTCCAATATTTGTAACTGTATTTCCCGTTGAATAAGAACTACCACCTATGTCGTTGTTTTGATCATAGAGTGTAAATGGAAACGTTGCTGCAAAACCGGCAAAATAAATACCGATTGCTGCTTTAGTAACTGTATTGCTATAAATTTTGTTATTGCTATGTAAATCGCCAACACTAGTTAATGTTAGTGCTGCATTTGAGGTTGCAGTTTGGTGACCTGCAAAAATTCCTATTGAAACGTTTGATGCTACCTTACTTAAAGTAACCGAACAGTTTTTTATGGTATTATGTTGACAACCATCAAATGGTGCCGTACCTGAAAAGTTAACTAATGCAAATCCAGACTCCATAGATCCAGGAGCTTTAGTATTTGTATCAACTAAATTAATACCGTCGATTGTTACATAATCAACACCGGCTAAAATAAAGATTCCATCTGTTGCCGTGTTCGTTCCAACGAATGCGGTGAACAACGGATTTGCACCTACCGTTAGTGGCGATTTTTGAATCACCAAATTTTTGGTAGAGCCTAAAGATGGATTTAACACAGAACTTCCCAAAACATAACCACCAACTGGGGCTGTCTCAGTATGTCCTGCAACGATGTTAATTGTTACTCCACCAGCTCCAACTCCATAAGTGTTTAAGGAATCGATTGCCGATTTTAATGTAAGATAATTGTTGGGACCCGATCCTAGTGGGTCAACCGTTTTGGTGCCCGTTAATGCTTGCGCATTCGCAGAGAGTGCAAATACCGTTAATAGTATTTGCACCAATACTAGGGCTTTCACTTTTTGGTAGAAATTAAACCTCATAAACGTTTGATTTTAGTATGGTACTGTTTGTTTTTTTTTTGCGATTTTTTTCTAAAATATGTCACAATTATGACACACTAGAATTTGCAAATTAGAGAATACATTGTAGTAATGCAAAAAGTTTTTTACAATAAAATATATATACCAAAATAATTTGAATTATTAGTAAAAATTACTTGCTAGTTTTTTAGTGTTTTTTTTTAATGTTTCTTTTTATAAATAACATTATATCAATATGTTTGATGCCCCAATAACCACTAAACTAAAAGTAGTCGAAAAAGAAAATTTTTCTGTATAATGACTAAAAAACAAAAAATGCTCTCTTTAAAGTCATTTGTCATTAAATATTCCTGAATTCCCTGTTAAAAACTCTTAGAATGTGAAATTAAATTCAAAAAAATGTTTCACGTGGAACACATAATATACTCCTAAAAAAAACATAAAAAAGATTGGTGTTTCATGTGGAACACATAACACAAGCAAGCATCGGTTTCACGTGAAACATGTGTTTAAATTGCAATTCAAAATAGTATATCTTTGTGGTGTTAATAATAGTCATGAATCAAAAATATAATGTAATAGTGGTTGGTGCTGGTCACGCAGGATGTGAAGCGGCAGCTGCAGCGGCGAATCTTGGGTCAAAAGTGTTGCTAATAACCATGAATATGGGTGTGATTGCTCAGATGTCGTGTAATCCTGCAATGGGTGGTGTAGCAAAAGGACAGATTGTAAGAGAGATTGACGCAATGGGAGGGTATTCAGGAATTATAGCTGATAAAAGTACTATACAGTTTAGAATGCTAAATAAATCAAAAGGCCCTGCAATGTGGAGTCCGAGAGCTCAAAACGATAGAATGAGATTTGCGGAGGAATGGCGTTTGGCATTGGAAAGAACTCCCAATGTGGATTTCTGGCAAGATATGGTAACCTCGTTGATAACAAAAGATGGAAGAGTAGTGGGGGTAAGAACATCCCTAGGTATCGAATTCGATGCGGATGCGGTAGTTCTAACAAATGGTACTTTCTTAAATGGTGTAATACATATAGGTGAAAAAAGATTCGGTGGAGGAAGAACAGCTGAAAGAGCGGCAACAGGTTTAACCGAAAATCTAGTTGAACTTGGATTTGAATCGGGTAGAATGAAAACTGGAACACCTCCAAGAGTAGATGGACGATCTCTCGACTATTCTAAAATGGAAGAACAAAAAGGTGATGAAAACCCTAACCGCTTTTCCTTTTTAGAAGTGGATCGTATAAAAGAACAAAGAAGTTGTTTTATAACATATACTAATGAGGCTGTACATGAAACCTTAAAAGAAGGCTTCGAAAAGTCGCCTATGTTTACTGGAAGAATACAAGGTCTTGGACCAAGATACTGTCCATCTATAGAAGATAAAATAAATAGATTTGCTGAAAGGAACAGGCATCAAATATTTGTTGAACCAGAAGGATGGGAAACAGTTGAAATTTATGTTAATGGCTTTTCAACTTCTTTACCCGAAGATGTACAATACAAAGCATTAAGATTAATACCTGGTTTTGAAAATGCTAAAATGTTTCGTCCGGGTTATGCAATAGAATACGACTACTTTCCACCAACTCAGTTAGGTCTCACATTAGAAACTAAGCTGGTTGAAAACTTATACTTTGCTGGTCAAATAAATGGTACAACGGGTTATGAGGAGGCTGCATCTCAAGGATTCATAGCTGGGATAAATGCTCATTTGAAAATAAATGAACAAAATCCATTAATAATGAAACGATCTGAATCATATATAGGTGTATTAATTGACGACCTTGTAACTAAAGGAACCGAAGAGCCCTATAGAATGTTTACTTCAAGAGCAGAACATAGATTATTATTAAGACAAGATAATGCTGATATTCGATTAACAGAACTTTCATATAATTTAGGATTGGCTTCTGAGGAAAGACTCAACAGAATGAAAGAAAAGGTACAGAACTCGGAATCAATTATAAAGTATCTAAAAGAAAAAAGTATTGAGCCATCAGAAATAAATACTATATTACAATCTAAAGAAACAAACGAAATACCTCATAGCGTAAAAATGTACACTCTACTTTTGAGGCCTCAAGTAGAAATTTCGGATTTAATAAATTCTGATAATAAATTAAAAGATCTTGTGGCCAACATGAAGATGGAGGATATCGAACAAGCTGAAATAAATATTAAATATGAGAGTTATTTAAATAAGGAATTGGAAATGGTTGAAAAGTTAAAAAAATTGGATGATAAACTAATCAATCCAGAATTTAATTATCATAACTTAATTTCCCTTTCTAAAGAAGCAAGAGAAAAACTAATGAAGATAAAACCTCGTACATTAGGTCAAGCATCGAGGATTTCTGGCGTATCTCCTGCAGATGTAAGTGTATTGATGGTACACTTAAACAACTAATTAATTGATAATCAGTAAATTATAGGGAAATGAGAACAATAATGTTGTTTCTATTAATGTTACTGAGCTCATGCATAACAACAACAAAATCGGGAATTAGCACCGAAATTTATGCTAAATGTATTTCCAATAACGGAGACCAAGCTGTATTTGAATGTACTAATCCTAACTATTCTCAAATAATAGTTAAAGATAAAGTGACAAAATATAAGGTTGGGCGTAGCTATGTCTTGATTTTAAGAAAAAAATAATAATCTTAAATCATTATCTACTATAATTGTGGTAATGAATCTGAAATTAATAGTACAAAATATTATCTCAATTACATCTATCTGTACAATAATCTCTTGTGCAAATATGGTAAATCCTAACGGTGGTGAAAAAGATATAGATCCTCCTAAACTTATTAAGGCTATTCCAAATAATTTTAGCACAAATTTTAAAGCAACAAAAATTGAATTAACTTTTGATGAATATTTATCTCTAAAAGATGTTCAGAATCAGTTAATCGTTAGTCCAAGTGATGTTGAAATTGAAGTAAAAAAGAAGGGTAAAAAAATAATTCTTGAGTTAAAAAACAAACCAAAAGATAGTTCAACATATATCATAAATTTCGGTGAATCAATTGCCGATTACACTGAGAATAATATTAATAAAGAATTTAAATATATATTCAGTACTAATCAAACTATAGACTCACTAGTAATTACTGGTACTGTAAAAGATGCATATACCAAGGAAATTCCAAAAGAAGTATTACTCTGTTTATATAAAGATTATTCTAATGATTCTATAATCTATAAAAAGAAACCCGATTATACTGTACGCTTAAATGATAAGGGTATGTATATGTTTACAAACTTAAAATCAAATCAATATAAGTTAATTGCATTAAAAGAAACTAATAACAATAAAATTTACGATTCTCAAGAAGAACAAATTGCATTTTTGGATAGTACTTTAATTCTAAATTCAAATCTTGTTATAAAAGATCTATATCTATTTACTGAAATTCCTACACAAAAAAAATTATTAAATAAAGAAATAGTATACAAAAAAGTTGAGCTTACTTATAATAAAAAAAATAATGCTGAGCTAATCAATATAGATAAGTATATAGATACTATAATATATTCTAATAAAAAGGACTCCATTAAAATATACTATAAAAATAAAGTAGATACTTCAGTACTTTATATAAAGGATAATGAAAAAATAGACACGTTAAAAATAAAATTCTCAAAAAATTTAAAACCGAAAGAACTTAATATTACTTCAGATAATAAAATTAATGACGATGAAATTTTAATAAAAACAAAAGAGTTGTTCAATATTTATAAAAAGGATTCAATACAATTATGGGAAGATTCTGTATTAATAAAATATGAACTAACAAAAAAAGATTATAATATATATTCTATAAAATACAAATTCGACAAGGAAAGAAAATATAAATTATACATATGTGATAGTGCATTTATATCTTACGATAGTTCTTATAATAAACAGATAAAAAACAGTTTGGTATATATGAATGAAGAAGATTATGGAACTTTAAATATTAGTACACAAATAAATAAGAATATTATTTATGAATTAATTGATGAATCAAATAATATAATTAGAAGAACAACTGCAAAATTTATTAATAATTTCACATATCATAAACTAACACCTGGAACATATAGATTGAGAATGATATATGATGATAATAATAATTCTGTATGGGATACTGGTGATTATTTAACCAATATGCAACCAGAGAAAATAATTTATTATGTAAATCCAATAAAGGTCAGGGCAAACTGGGATTTGGAAATAGTAATTACACCTTAAACCAATCTGAATACATCATATAATTGGATGATAATTTATCCAATAATTCTTTTTGTTCCTTAGTAATCTGTTTAATTTTTTTAGCTGGGGTACCTGCATATAAAAATCCACTTTCACAAATTGTATTTTCTAATACTACAGATCCAGCTGCTATTATGGTATAATCTTCTAATATTGCATTATCCATAACTATTGCTCCCATACCTATTAAAACATTATTATGTACTGTACAGCCATGAACTAATGCATTGTGTCCAATAGAAACATCATTACCAATAGTTGTGCTAGCTTTTAAATAAGTACAATGTATTACTGCTCCATCTTGAATATTAGTTCTGTCGCCAATCCTAATAAAATTAACATCTCCTCTAATAACTGCATTAAACCAAACACTACAATTTTCTCCTAAAACAACATCTCCTACAATTGTTGAATTTTCTGCTAACCAACATGATGTTGGTATTACTGGGCTAATATTTTTTACTGGTAAAATAACTGGCATTATAATCCTAATTGTTTTGAAATATCTAACATTCTAATTATTGGTGCTTTTGCTTTATTTATTAGTTCATTGCTTAATGTAACTTCAGGTAATTCATACTTTAAACAATTATATAATTTTTCCAATGTATTCAACTTCATATGCGGACAATCATTACATGCACAATTATTGTTCGGTGGTGCTGGTATAAATTGTTTTGTAGGATTTGAAATTGTCATTTGATGTAATATACCTGATTCTGTTGCAACAATATATGAATTTGAAGAATCAGTTTTAGTAAAATTTAATAATGCAGTGGTAGAACCAATAAAATCTGCTAATTGTAAAACTGAATCTTCACACTCTGGATGAGCAATAAGTTTAGCATCAGGGTGTCTTTCTTTTAATTTTATAATTTTCTCTAACGAAAAAATTTCATGAACCATACAGGCTCCATTCCACAATACCATATCTCTTCCAGTTTTCTTTATTATATATGCACCTAAATTTTTATCAGGTGCAAAAATAATTTTTTGATCTTTTGGAAGACTTTCTACAATTTGAACAGCATTACTTGATGTACAAACAATATCACTTAAAGCTTTAATACCAGCTGAACAATTAACATATGTAATAACTATATGATCAGGATACTTATTTTTAAATTTTTCAAATAAATCTGGAGGACAAGTATCAGCTAATGAACAACCAGCTTTTAAATCAGGTAGTAAAACTTTTTTATTAGGTGATAAAATTTTAGCAGTTTCTGCCATAAAATGTACTCCTGCAAAAACTATAATATCTGCATTTGTTTTAGCTGCTTCTTGTGATAATCCTAAACTATCACCTATATAATCTGCAATATCTTGAATATCTGAATCTTGATAATAGTGTGCTAGTATAACTGCATTCTTTTCTTTCTTTAATTTATTTATTTCATCAAATAAATCTAAAGTGGGATCAACACTTAAATCTAAAAAACCTTTACTCTCTAGCTCATTTAAATTTATACTTTCCATAATTTTGATTTTCAAAAATGATAATTATTAACGTCTTATTAAAATCATCATTTATTTTTAAAAAATATTTATGATGATGATTAGGGTGTTGAATAAGTAGAAATTAAACAAGTTTATTCACACTTTATTACTTTTAATTACTTACTAACACAATATTAACATTATAAATACACTAAGTTATTGATTCTCTGTAAAATTAATTATCCTCAAAAAATGTTTAATCTTATGCTGTTAAAAAACTAAGCAGTAAAAAAATGTTAATAGAATGTGAATAATGCTACAAATTACGGTAGAAACAACGGACAACTTTATGATTTCTGTCAGCAAAAGAAATTATTCTACACTTACTCACACTTTCCCAACGTTGTTTACACAGATTTCAACATATTTATACATGCTTAGCTTAAAACACTGACTATCTAAATATTTGTAACTTTGTTTTCAATCTTTTGTTTATCCTAATATGAAGAAAGTAGATTTTTTAGTTATTGGCTCTGGTATAGCAGGATTAAGCTTTGCACTTAAAGCAGCAAAAAAGGGTAAAGTGTGTATAGTAACCAAATCAAATGAAGATGAGTCGAATACGAAATATGCACAAGGTGGCGTTGCCGTTGTTATTGATAAAGATGATTCTTATGAAAAACATATTGAGGACACATTAATAGCTGGTGATGGCCTTTGTGTACAGGAAATTGTGGAATTGGTCGTAAAAGAAGGCCCGGAACGAATAGAAGAAATTGTACAATATGGAACAAAGTTCGATAAAGGCCCAAGTGGTGGTTATCATTTAGCAAAAGAAGGTGGCCACTCAGAACACAGGGTTTTGCATTTTAAAGATATTACAGGTTTTGAAATAGAGAAGGTTTTGTTGGAAAAAATTCACAACAACCCGAATATAGAAATACTGACACACTACTTTGTTGTAGACATTATTACCGAACATCATTTAGGAAAAGAAATAAACAAATCTACAGAAGATATAAGTTGCTTTGGTGTTTATGCATTAAATACACGAACCCACGAAATCGAAAAAATACTATCAAAAGTAACGGTGATGGCAACAGGTGGTGCCGGACATATATATAGTACAACCACAAATCCAACTATAGCAACAGGTGATGGAATTGCTATGGTTTATAGGGCAAAAGGGAAAATGAGAAATATGGAATTTATACAATTTCACCCAACGGCTTTATATCACCCAGGAGAATATCCAAGTTTTTTAATTTCAGAAGCGGTTAGAGGACATGGTGGAATATTGAAAAACAGAAAAGGGGAAGCTTTTATGGAAAAATATGATCCAAGAGCATCTTTAGCCCCTCGTGATGTTGTTGCAAGAGCGATAGATTCAGAGATGAAAAGGTCGGGCGACGATTATGTGTTTTTAGATATTACTCATATTCCCAAAAATGAATTGATGCACCACTTCCCAAATATTTATGCCAAATGCTTAAGTATTGGTATAGATATGAGCAAAGACATGATACCGGTAGTTCCTGCAGCACATTATATGTGTGGTGGTATTATGGTTAACGAATTTGGTGAATCGAACATAAAAAATTTATTTGCATGTGGTGAATGTGCATCTACAGGTTTACATGGTGCGAATAGATTAGCGTCAAACTCATTATTAGAAGCATTGGTTTTTGCCCACAGAAGTTTTGTAAAGGCTTCAGATAACATTAATAAAATAACATTTAACGAAGAGATTCCCAACTGGAATGAAAACGGCATAACTCTATCAAATGAGGACATCTTGGTTACACACAATATTAGAGAAACACAGCGAATAATGACCGATTATGTAGGTATTGTTCGATCAGACTTTAGACTAGAAAGAGCAATGAGGAGACTAGAGCTTATTTATCAAGAAACGGAAGATTTTTATAAAAAAACAAAAATCTCTGTTCAGCTCTGTGAGTTAAGAAACTTAATACAAGTTGCTTATGTTGTAATAAAATCGGCAATGAAAAGAAAAGAGAGCAGAGGCCTACATTATACAACAGATTACCCCAATAAAAATATACAAACAGAAGACACTGTATTTTAGTTGTTGCTTAATTAAAATAATTAAGTTTGTACCATAAAAAGAATACCATGTTTGAAAACACATCTCGTACCGAATTATCTACACTTGGGGAGTTCGGATTAATAGAACACCTTACGAAACATATAGAACTTACTCAAGAAAGCACACTAAAGGGTGTAGGAGATGATGCTGCAATTCTTCATTTTAATAATGAAGAGATTGTGGTTACTACAGATATGTTACTGGAAGGAATTCATTTCGATTTATCTTATGTACCATTAAAACACTTAGGGTATAAATCGATAATTGTAAACTTATCGGATATCTATGCGATGAATGCACAACCAACACAAGTATTGGTTTCTATAGGCATTTCAAATAGGTTTTCTTTAGAAGCCGTTGAAGAAATTTATCAAGGGATGATAATTGCTTGTAAAAGATATGGTGTTGATTTAGTTGGTGGCGACACTTCTGCATCGAAACAAGGACTAGTAATTAGTATAACTGCTATTGGGAAACAATCAAAAGATAAAATAACAAAAAGAGATACCGCAAATCAAAATGATTTATTGTGTGTAACGGGTGATTTAGGTGCAGCTTATATGGGCTTGCAGTTATTAGAGAGAGAAAAAAATGTTTTTTTAAGTGACCCGAATATTCAACCAGATTTAGAAGGGTACGATTATATCGTAGAGCGTCAACTAAAACCAGAGGCGAGAAAAGACATTATCGAATTGTTTTCACAAAAAGATATCCTTCCAACATCCATGATTGATGTTTCTGATGGATTAGCATCCGAGATATTACACCTATGTAAATCATCATCACTAGGATGTAATTTATATGAAGAAAAAATTCCAATAGATCCAATGACGTATGAGTCGGCACGTGTGTTTAATTTAGATCCAACTGTTTGTGCTTTAAGTGGAGGAGAAGACTACGAATTGTTGTTTACAATAAAACAATCGGATTTCGATAAAATAAAAAACAACCCAGATATTAGTGTTATAGGACATATGACACAAGCATCTGAGGGCGCACAATTAATAAGTAAGTCGGGAAACCAACATAATATTACTGCTCAAGGCTGGAATGCCTTTAGATTTTAGATAGAATAGAGAATAATCTCTCAAACAATTTCATTTAATCCATTCATTTATTAACTTAGGGATAATCAAATGAAATAATACATGAGATTTTACCCCCACCAAACTAAACTAATCGTATTATTAACTACGACTTTATTCTTTTTTAGTACAACAGTATTTGCACAATTACAAAAAGTAACTGGAACAGTACGCGATAAAAACACAAAACTTGCATTATACTCTGCAACGGTAAGTGTAAAAGGAACAACCATTGGAAGTAACACAGATTTTGATGGTAAATTTTCTATAAATGTTGACTTAACAACTCCACAAACATTGGTTGTTTCGTATTTGGGTTATGAAAAAGTAGAACTACAAATTTCAAAATCGAAAACAAATGTTGATGTATTTTTAACAGAGCTTGTAGTAACAAGTAAAGAGGTAACTGTACAGTCTTCAAGAATTACAGAAAAACAAAAGGAAGCACCACTAACAGTAGAGTCAATGGATTTGATCTCTATAAAACAAACATCAGCTTCAAATTTTTACGAAGGACTTGGCCAATTAAAGGGTGTAGATTTAACGTCAGCAAGTATTGGTTTTAAAGTTATCAATACAAGAGGTTTCAATAGTACTTCACCAGTGAGGTCGCTACAATTAATAGATGGTGTAGATAATCAAGCACCTGGTTTAAACTTTTCACTTGGAAATTTTTTAGGATCATCTGAACTAGATGTACAAAAAGTAGACTTAGTTGTTGGTGCAAGCTCAGCATTTTATGGACCTAATGCATTTAATGGTGTAATAAGCATGCAAACAAGAAACCCGTTTAATAGTCCGGGATTAACTGTGATGTCGAAAGTTGGGGAGAGGGGTCTGTTTGAAACCGCTGTGAGGTATGCACAAGTTTTTAAAAATAAAGCAGGAGAAGACAAGTTTGCGTATAAAATAAACTTGTATTACATGAAAGCATACGATTGGGAAGCAACAAATGATGATGCAACACCACAATCGCTTGTGGGAACAGATAACCCAGGAGGATATGATGCAGTAAATAGATACGGAGATGAAAACTTTGATCCAAGAGGAAATAATGCTGTAACAAAATCTTCCCGTCGCTCATTTCCTGGATTAAAAATTTGGCATAGAAACGGATATTGGGAAAAGGATATCGTTGACTATAATACAAAAAATGTAAAGATAGGAACTGCGGCACATTATAAACTTAATCCTCAAACAGAATTAATTTATTCTTTCAATTTTGGAAATGGAACAACCGTATACCAGGGTGATAACAGGTATTCATTAAAAGATATTTTATTTTATCAAAACAGGATAGAACTAAAAAATGATAAATGGTTCATTCGAGCATATTCAACACACGAAGATGCTGGGAAATCATACGATGCTGTATTTACAGCACAACTATTACAAAATGTTGCAAAAGATGAAACACGCTGGAGTGGCGATTATCAAACGTATTGGGGTGGATATATTCGTAAGCGAGCAGAAGCGTTACCAGGATACCCACCTAGTCCAACATTTCCAGACCCCTTTGATTTTGAAGCAGCCGATTCTGTGTTAAATGTTTATGTAGATTCGTTGATAAAATGGCACTTAGAAGCATCTGGAATTGCAAATAATAGTACTTCTCCAACGACTAGTTCGCCGACTGGTGCAACTTACCAAAACACATTTACTGGGGTAGAAAATGTTGATAGATTTGAACCAGGAACATCAAGATTCGATTCGGCTTTGAATTCCATTATTTCTAGAGTTTCATATACTGAAAATGGATCAAGGTTTTATGATAAATCGGCTTTATATAATTTACAGGCAGAAAGAAAATTTAATTTAGGATTATATGAGTTTGTTGTTGGAGCGAGTGGCCGCTTATACAGACCAAACTCAAAAGGCTCGATCTTTAGTGATACAGCAGGAACGGTGATTAAAAATTCTGAATATGGTATATATGCTGGAATAGAGAGAAAAATATTAAACGACAAACTAAAATTAAATGCAACAATAAGAACAGATAAAAATCAAAATTTTGAAAGAGTATATTCACCTGCAGCATCAGCAGTATATACCAACAAAAGAGGAGATGTATACAGGCTTTCATTAACTTCTGCTGTAAGAAACCCTACATTAGCTGATCAATATATTTTCTTTAATGTGGGTAGAGCTATTTTATTAGGAAATACTAAGGGTATAGATTCTTTGGTAACTGTTCCGTCTTTATATAGTTTTTTCAATTCGCAAAATTTAGATTCTTTAGAGTATTTTGATGTTGATCCCGTAAGACCAGAAAAAGTGAAGTCTGTTGAATTGGGTTATAGATCAACATTATTTTCAAGCTTGTTTTTAGATGCAAGTTATTACTTCAGTATTTATAATGATTTCATTGGATATAAAATTGGTGTAGATACAGAAATTGACACTTCAATAAAAAGAGTATATAAGGCACAAGCTTATAGGGTTTCTGCAAATGCAAAAGACGTAGTATTTACTCAAGGTTTTTCTATTGGTTTAACCTATTTCTTTAAAAACTTTTATTCATTAACAGGAAACTACTCTTGGAATAAATTAGATTTAAGAGGATCTACAGATCCGATTATCCCAGCATTCAACACACCAGAGCACAAGTTTAACATTGGATTTTCGGGTAGAGATATTGATAAACACATTGGTCCTGTGCACATAAAAAACTGGAGCTTTAGTGTAAACTATAAATGGATACAAGGATTTACATTCGAAGGCTCACCACAATTTACAGGATATGTACCAACATACGATTTGTTTGATGCCCAAATAAGCAAAACAGTACCTCGTATTAATACTACTTTTAAACTTGGAGCATCTAATTTGTTCAATAAAAAGAGCTTACAAGTGTATGGAGGCCCTTATGTAGGTCGTTTGGCTTATTTCTCGATAACCTATGATTTGGCGAAAAATAAATAAATGAACTCGATTGCTTTTTGTACCAAAATATATATATTTATATAA
>CALSAQ010000008.1:0-106167 GCA_943372995.1 Sphingobacterium thalpophilum
TGGCACGACTTAAGTCGTGCCACCACTTGCGAATATCTCATTCTTAAGATTACTTCAAAATCTCCCTTGAAATCACAATCCTCTGGATTTCAGATGTTCCCTCATAAATCTGAGTAATCTTAGCATCTCTCATTAATCTTTCAACATGGAATTCTTTCACGAAACCATAACCTCCATGAATTTGCACCGCTTCAACAGTTGTTCTCATTGCTGTTTCAGAAGCAAATAATTTTGCCATTGAACTTGACTGAGCGTAATCCATTTTTTTATCTTTTAACCATGCTGATTTTAAACACAACAATCTTGCGGCTTCAATTTCTGTTGCCATATCTGCAAGTTTAAATTGAATCGCTTGATGGTTTGATATCGTTGTTCCAAAAGCTTTACGTTCTTTCGAGTATGCTAATGCTAATTCGTAAGCTCCTGATGCAATACCTAAAGCTTGAGAAGCAATCCCGATTCTTCCACCTGCCAATGTTTTCATCGCAAATTTAAATCCAAATCCATCCTCACCTATTCTGTTTTCTTTTGGAACCTTCACATCTGTAAACATTAACGAATGCGTATCTGAACCTCTAATTCCTAATTTGTTTTCTTTTGGACCCACTTCAAAACCTGGCATTCCTTTTTCTACAATTAAGGCATTAATACCTCTGTGTCCTTTAGCCACATCTGTTTGTGCAATTACTATATAGTACTCTGCATTATTACCGTTTGTAATCCAATTTTTTGTTCCATTTAACAAATAATAATCACCTTTATCTTCAGCAGTTGTACGTTGCATGGTAGCATCCGATCCTGCTTCTGGCTCTGATAAACAGAATGCTCCTATTTTCTGACCAGATGCTAATGGAACCAAGTATTTTTGTTTTTGCTCTTCTGTACCAAAAGCTTCTAAGCCATAACATACTAAAGAGTTGTTTACTGAAACTACAACTGATGCGGAAGCATCTACTTTCGATAACTCTTCCATAGCTAATACATATGAAATAGTATCTAAACCTGCTCCACCATATTTAGGATCTACCATCATCCCCAAGAAACCCAACTCTCCTAGTTTTTTTATTTGTTCTGCGGGAAATTTTTGGTGCTCATCACGTTCTATAACTCCAGGTTTTAATTCATTTTGAGCGAAATCTCTCGCTGCTTGTTGAATCATTAAGTGTTCTTCAGAAAGTTCGAAATGCATAATATTCTATTTAGTGTTCTTTATTTTGTTTACAATATTTGTAGTAGAATACCCTTCAATAAAATCCATTGTTTCTACTCTTCCTCCATTTGCAATCACAACATCGGCTCCAACAATTTTATCTATTGTATAATCACTACCTTTTACTAATATATCAGGTTTTAAAAAATTAATCAACTCAAAAGGGGTTTCTTCATCAAATAATACCACCGCATCGACAAAAAACATTGAGGCCATAATCTCAGCCCTTGAGTTTTCATCCTGAAGTGGTCTTTCTGGACCCTTTATTGTAGAAACTGAACGATCTGAATTTAATCCTACAATCATTCTATCACCTAATGATGCGGCTCTCGACAAGTAATTAACATGGCCCTTATGAATAATATCAAAACACCCATTCGTGAAAACAACTTTTAATCCCATATAGCGCCAAATACTCAACATGCTTAGGGCCTCATCTCGATCAACTATTTTTGAGCGAAGTTTTTCGAATTTATCTGTAGTGATTTTCATTTCTTTCTATTATTAATAAAAATAAATAATAAACTAATACTGCCCACTACCAATATCGATAATATTTGTGAACTATGGTTTAATGTTGCGTATGATAATCCATCTGCTGCATTAACTCCATATACTAATAACGCTAATTGAATTGCTGCTTCATATGCCCCTATTCCTCCTTGTACTGGAGCCGACATTCCAATTCCCCCTACTGCCATAATAAATACCCCCGAACTAAATGTTAAATGAGAGGTGGGTTCAATAGCAAAAAAACATAGCCATGTAGAAAGAATATACATCAACCAGATAAGACAAGAATATACTATGAACAACCCTTTTTTTTCCATCTTCACTACTGATAAAATTCCGTCTTTAAATCCTAACAATATGTTCCAAATCTTTTCATATACTTTATTCTTTAGTAATTGGGCATGATATTTTTTTATCAATACGATGATTATTACAATAATCAATACTAAAGCAACAATAAATATTAATGTTGATTGGGCAGATTGAAATTTATCAAGAAGAGGGTTTACAATATTTAAAAATAAAAAATCTTTTATGGTAGAGTACTCTATTAAAATTGACAGTATTAATATTCCAAGTAAAAACAATACATCAATTATTCTTTCAATAATCACTGTTCCAACTAAAGATTGCATTGGGATTTTGTCGGTTTTTGAAAGCACACCACACCTAGAAACTTCACCCATTCTTGGAACTGCAAGGTTAGCTAGGTATCCAATCATTACAGCATGAAAAGTATTTGTATTTGTCGGTTGATATCCTAGAGGTTTAATAAGCATCTTCCACCTAAGTCCTCTTATATAATGTGCAATCAGAGAAACTAGAATTGAAAGAAACACCCAAGTATAATTTGCTGTTTTTAATTGATATGCAATTTTAGATAAATCTTGGCCACGAAACGCAAGCCAGAGAAGTATACCTCCAATAGTTAATAATAAAATATATTTTAATATTGGGATTATCGCTTTCAAGTAGAATTATATCAATTTATTGTTTGCGTCGGGGAATATAGAGATGGGTTCAAATTTTTTAGCCTCTTCGAACTCCATTGTGGCATAAGAGATGATAATTACAATATCTCCAACTTGAGCTTTTCTTGCAGCTGGACCATTCAAACATACAATACCAGAACCTCTTTCTCCTTTAATAACATAGGTTTCAAGTCGCTCTCCATTGTTCACATTTACCACTTGAACTTTTTCGTGCACAATTAGATTTGCAGCATCCATCAAATCTTCATCAATGGTAATGCTACCAACATAGTTAAGCTCAGCTTGAGTAACTTTAGCTCTATGGATTTTTGATTTTAATACTTCGATTTGCATAGGGCGCAAAGGTATGATAATAATTGAAATATTGAAGAATTAGGGGGCTAGACATACATATTATCTATGAGCCTTGTGTTTCCTACTTTAACCGCAACAATCATTAAATGTTTACTATTTTCTTCTATTTTTTCAAGTATACTTAAATTTTCAGGATCAACTATCTCCAGGTATTCAATCACAGAATCAGGAATTTCTGAAATGATTTCGATGGCCTCTTTTTTCAACTGGGCAATGTTAAATACCTTTTTTTCAATAGCTTCTCTGGTTCGAGTAAGCGCTTTAAATATCTTACCTGATTCCAATCTATGAAGCTCCGACAAACGAACATTCCTGGAGCTCATCGCTAACCCGTTATCCTCCCTAATTATTGGACATATATGTAGGTGGATACCCAGTTTAAAATCCTTAATTAATTGCTTAATTATGAGCGTTTGTTGAAAATCCTTTTGTCCGAAATACACATTATCGGGCTTCACAAGAGTGAAGAACTTATATACAATTTGACCGACTCCTTTAAAATGACCAGGTCTCATTTCTCCTTCCCAAATATTCTCTAATTGCCCAAAGGAATGGTTCCAGGTAGTATTTTCACCATAAATATCATTAACATCAGGCAAAAATAATAAATCACACCCAGCATCTTCTAGTAATTGAATGTCTTGTTCTATGGGTCTTGGATACTTTTCCAAGTCTTTAGGGTCGTTAAACTGTGTAGGATTGACGAAAATACTACAAATAACCAAGTCGTTTTCCTTCACGGCAGTTTGAAGCAAAGAGATATGCCCCTTATGTAATGCTCCCATTGTAGGTACAAAGCCGATTCTAGGTTTAGGTTTATCGCGATTCGAGAGCAGTTCGACCAGCTCTTTTGAGGTTTTTACAATTTTCAAAACATTCCCTTAAAAGAGGGCTAAAATTGGAAAAATATTTATAATAACAAGCACAATAATATAATTTGTTGAAAAAATCGAATATTATTAGTATATTTGCAGTCCCAATTCACTTCGCCATTAGGCGATAATTTGTTGATTAGGAGTTAGTTCAGTATGGCAAAAACAAAGATTCTCTTTATCACTCACGAAATGTCTCCTTTTTTGGAGATATCAAAAATCGCGAAAATAACACGTCAGTTACCACAAGCAATGCAAGAAAAAGGATTTGAGATCCGCATTCTTATGCCTCGTTTTGGTAATATTAACGAAAGAAGAAACAGATTACACGAAGTAATTCGTCTGTCTGGTATGAACATCGTTATTAATGACAACGACAATCCTTTAATTATTAAAGTAGCATCATTACCTACAGCTAGAATGCAGGTATACTTCCTTGATAATGAAGAGTATTTCCAACGTAAATCTATTTTTAGAGATAATAAGGAAAACTTCCACGAGGATAATGACGAACGAATGATTTTCTTCTGTAAAGGAGCTATTGAAACAGTGAAAAAATTAGGCTGGATGCCTGATGTTGTACATTGTTTTGGATGGATGAGCAGCTTGGTACCTATGTACCTAAAAACTTCTTATAAAGAAGATCCTATGTTCAAAAATACTAAAGTAGTGTATTCTGTTTATGAAAACTGCTTCTCTGAGAACTTACATAAAGACCTTAAAACTAAATCATTAATGCCAGAAATGGAAGCTAATGATACAGCTTTATTAAAAGACTCAACGTGCTCTTCATTACACATTAATGCAATTAATTATTCTGATGCTGTAGTTAAAGCAGACGAAAACATCGATACTGCCGTTATTAAGTTTCTTTCAAAACAAAACGACAAAAATATCATCGAAAATTTCAATCATGATGAAATAGATTTCGATACTTTTGTTCAGTTTTACGAGGAAGTAAACGAAGAGTTAGTAACTGCTTAATTATCGATATTAAATGAAATTATATAAAGTTAAAGACTTATTAATTGTATTAATAGGTCTTTTTATTTTACAGTCGTGTAAAAAAGAGGGCGATTTAGGGTTAGAACAACAAATTGATGAAGAGGCATTGTACGGAAAGCTAGTAGATACTCTTTCACTACAGATGTACACTGTTGAAGAAGATAGTTTAATAGGCTCAAATTTTGTTAGAAACCAACTTGGCGACTTCCAAGACCCAATTTTGGGGAAAACAAATGCAGCAGTTGCATTTCAAGCTACTCTATCTAAAAACAATCTAGATTTCGGAACAGATTTAAAACTAGACTCTATAGTTTTAGTACTTGCTTACACAGGTAATACAGCAGATAAATTCTACGGTGATAGTACATCAAGAATGGAAATAAATGTCTATCAACTCGACGAAAATATTTCGAGAGACTCTGTATACTATACAAATAGAAACTACATTACAAAACCTACTCCAATAGGTACTTTAAATTATCAACCGAGTCCCGACGATTCAATTATCATACAAAACATTAGAGACGATAAACCAGACACAGTAATAAAAGTATACCCTCAAGTTAGGATTCGACTCGCTGATGCGTTTGGCAATGAAATTCTTTCTAAATCTGGACAAACAGATTTGAGTAGTAGTGCTGCATTTTTAGCAGCATATAAAGGATTCTATGTTACTGCTACTAGACTAAGTGGTGATGGAGGAATTATGTCTTTAGATTTAACCAATACTAATAGATCATATCTTGTTCTTCACTACCGTAATAGTACTGATACAACAAACTTTGTATTTAATATTAATAGTTCATCTGCTAAAATTAATAGATATACACACGATTATACAGGAACTGAAATTGCTCAACAATTAGGAGATACTACATTAGGAAAAAATAAAGTCTATATTCAACCACTTTCAGGATTAAGAACAAAACTTAGGTTGCTTACTCTGGAGAGTTTACTAGATTCTGGCAATATCTCCATTAACAAATCTGAATTAATTTTCAATATTGAGTCGGGCACCGAAACTCCTTATAGCCCAATAAGTACCATAGCAGTAAAAGGACGATACAAAGATAATAAGGAAATTCTTTTAAATACAGCTGTTTATAATAGCACCAAAAAACAATATACTGTAGATTTAACTAGATCAATCCAATTTATTTTAAGTAAACAGTTAGATATTAAAGAAATTTATATTGAAGATAACAACAAACAGATAAATAGTAAAAGATCTGTTATTGGCGGTATAAGTTCGGCAACCCCGCCCAAACTTAGAATATTTTATACCAAACTTTATTAAATTAATAGATAATCAATTACTTTTATATTTAGAAAATACTAAACATTAATACTTATGTGTGGAATTGTTGGATATATTGGCTTCCGTGAAGCTTACCCTATAATAATTAAAGGACTACAACGCTTAGAATATAGGGGTTATGATAGTGCTGGTGTTGCTTTATTAAATGGCGACATGAAAATATACAAAAAACAAGGTAAGGTTAGCGATTTGGAAAATTTTGTAGGAAACCAACCAACCTCTTCTACTCTTGGAATGGGACATACACGTTGGGCAACACATGGGGCTCCAAGTGATAGAAATTCTCACCCACATACATCAAACAATGGAAAGTTAAGCATTATACATAACGGTATAATTGAGAACTACGCTTCTATTAAAGAAGAAATGCTTAAACGTGGCCATGTTTTCAATAGTGATACTGATACTGAAGTTTTAATTCATCTTATTGAAGATATTAAAGAAAAAACTAACCAGACTTTAGACGAATCAGTACGAATTGCTTTAAAAGAAGTCGTTGGTGCCTATGCAATTGTAGTTGTTTCTCAAGATCACCCTGATGAAATTATTGCAGCAAGAAAAGGCAGTCCAATGGTTATTGGTGTTGGAGAAGGTGAGTACTTCATTGCTTCAGATGCCTCACCAATTATTGAATACACAAAAAACGTTATTTTCTTAAATGATAGCGAAATGGCTATTGTTAAAAGAGATAGCTTGGTAATAAAAACAATAGATAATGTTGTACAAGACCCATATATTCATGAGTTGGAGCTTCAATTAGAAATGATTGAAAAAGGTGGTTACGAACATTTCATGTTAAAAGAAATCTACGAACAACCTCGTTCAATTTATGATAGTATGCGTGGTCGTTTAAATTCTAAAGATGGATTTATTGGGTTAAGCGGCTTAAATGAATATGATGAGAAGTTTAAAAATGCTGATCGTATACTCATTGTTGCTTGCGGTACTTCTTGGCATGCAGGTCTAGTTGCAGAATATTTAATTGAAGACTTTGCAAGGGTTCCAGTTGAAGTGGAATATGCTTCAGAGTTTAGGTATAGAAATCCAGTCATTACAGAAAATGATATTGTTATCGCAATATCGCAATCGGGTGAAACAGCAGATACTTTAGCCGCTATCGAAATGGCTAAATCAAAAGGTGCTACTATTTTCGGAATATGTAATGTAGTAGGATCTTCAATTCCAAGAGCATCTAATGCTGGTGCTTATACACACGCTGGCCCTGAAATTGGCGTGGCTTCAACTAAAGCATTTACTGCGCAAGTAACCGTGCTTACCTTATTAGCTTGGTCAATTGGTCAGAAAAAAGGAGTAATTAAGAAAACTCGTTTGATGGAATTATTAACTGCTTTAGAAGAAATTCCTAATAAAGTTGAAATTGCATTAAAAAGTAATGATGAAATAAAAGCAATTGCCGAGCGATTTAAAGATGCTCACAACTTCTTATACTTGGGTAGAGGATATAATTTCCCTGTGGCATTAGAAGGAGCATTAAAATTAAAAGAGATTTCATACATCCACGCAGAAGGTTACCCAGCTGCAGAAATGAAACACGGACCAATAGCTTTAATTGATGAACAAATGCCTGTTGTAGTTGTAGCTACCAAAGGTACCATCTTAGAAAAAATCATAAGTAATATACAAGAAGTAAAAGCACGTAAAGGAGTAATTATCGCAATTGTAACAGAAGGCGATCAAGAAGTAAGAAAGATGGCAGATTACGTGATAGAAATTCCTGAAACGGAGGAATGCTTAGTTCCATTATTAGCTACTATTCCTTTGCAATTATTATCTTATCATATTGCAATCATGAGAGGTTGTAATGTTGATCAACCAAGAAATCTAGCGAAGTCGGTTACTGTTGAGTAATTTGTAGTGAGTAGTGAGAATTACTCATTACCCACTACTCACTACACACTTCTCTTAAAGCGCCTTAGTATAACGTTCCGATACAGCATCCCAATTAATTACATTGAAAAATGCTCCCATGTAATCTGGTCTACGGTTTTGGTATTTTAAATAATATGCATGCTCCCAAACATCCATTCCTAATATTGGAGTACCTTTTACTTCTACAATATCCATTAATGGATTGTCTTGATTAGGAGTAGAACTGATTACTAATTTTTTATCTTCTCCAACTACTAACCATGCCCATCCTGATCCAAAACGAGTAGCACCTGCTTGAGTAAATTTAGTTTTAAACTCCTCAAAGTTTCCAAAAGCTGCGTTAATTGCATCAAGTAAAGCTCCTTTAGGTAAACCGCCACCATTAGGACTCATAATCGACCAAAATAAAGAGTGATTATAATGTCCACCTCCATTATTTCTTACTGCCATAGGGTGCTTAGAAATATTTTTACAAATATCTTCAATGCTGGTTGTTTCCAATGGTGTACCTGCTACAGCGTTGTTTAAATTTGTAACATAAGCTGCATGATGTTTCCCATGATGGATTTCCATAGTCATTTTGTCGATATGCGGTTCCAATGCATCAACTGCATAAGGAAGCGCCGGTAGTGTAAATGCCATAATTGTTATTTTTTAAATTGTTTATTAATACGACAAATATATCAAATAAAGGTTTTTAAATCTGACCCCTTTTTGATTGAAAAAAAGTTTGCATTAAATTCCTGCATTCTTCCTCGAGAACACCAGAAATAACTTCCGTTTTTGGATGTAAGATGTTCTGTGTTAGGCTCGAATAACCTCTTTTATTATCAGATGTGCCAATCACGATTCTTTTGAGTTGACTCCAGTATGCCGCTCCTGCACACATAATACAAGGTTCTACTGTAACATAAAGTGTAGCATCAACTAAATACTTCGCTCCCAAGTTATTACTTGCTGAGGTAAATGCTTGCATCTCTGCATGAGCTGTCACATCATTGAGCTTCTCTGTTAAGTTATGTGCTCTAGCTATGATTTTATTCTGAATAACTACGATAGCTCCAATGGGTATCTCATCTTCTTCAAAAGCATATTTTGCTTCTTTTAAGGCTTCGTTCATGAAATACTCATCAGAATATATTGTATAGCTCATAATTAAAATGATGTAACTTTGGTAAAAATATAAATAATGCAGAAAGTATTTCTCTTAAAAGGAAAAGAAAAGCCTGTATTACATCATCATAATTGGGTGTATTCAGGCGCTATAGCAAAAACCGACAAAAACATTGGCAAAGGAGACTTGGTAGAAGTCTGTAATTCTGAAGGTAAATTTCTAGCCTATGGATATTATAATTCTGATTCTAAAATTCAAGTCCGCTTGTTAGAATGGAATCAAACTGTTGAAATAAATAAAGCTTGGTGGAATGAAAAAATTAAGACTGCTCAACAATTAAGAAAAGAAAGAGTTGAGTCTGATGAGACCAATGCCTATCGTCTCATTTTTTCTGAGGGTGATTCTTTACCTGGATTAATAGTTGATAAATACAACGATTACCTTTCTGTACAATTTCTTACCGCTGGAACAGAACATAGAAAAGAGATGATTGTGGAACTACTAAAGGAAAATGTTCCAGTTAAAGGAATCTACGAAAGAAGCGATTCAAACGCAAGGAAATTAGAAGGATTAGAACTCGTTAATCAAAATCTTTTTGGCGAAGATCCTCCAATCGATTTAGTAATTAAAGAAAATGGATTATCATTTTATGCCCCAATAATAGCAGGTCAGAAATCTGGTTACTTTTTAGATCAACGTGAGAACAGACAAAAAGTGGCTAAATACTCTATTAACAAAAATGTACTCGATTGCTTTTCATACACAGGTGGATTTAGCTTATGTGCAAAAAAGGCAGGTGCAAGAGATGTATGGAGCATAGATTCATCAAGCACAGCTTTAGAAACTTTGGTTTCGAATTATGAATTAAACGGATTGGCATATGAAAAGGAACATATTATTTGTGCCGACGCATTCCAATTTCTAAGAAATGCCCAGCAAGAAAATAAGCATTGGGACCTTATTATTTTGGATCCTCCTAAACTGGCTCCAAGCAGAAGAGATATTCCTAAAGCAGAACGAGCATACAAAGATCTCAATCTACAGGCTCTTCAATTAATGAAAAAAGGAGATATACTCGCTACTTTTTCTTGTTCTGGAAGCATAAGTCTTGATCACTTTAAGCAAATATTAGCATGGGCAGCAACCGATGCGGGTAAAGAATTGCAGTTTTTAGAGGATTTGGGGCACCCAACAGACCACCCTGTAAGGGCAGCATTCCCCGAATCAGCTTATTTAAAAGGAGTTATTGCTAGGGTAATTTGACGAAAAGGAGTGCAATACTTGACAAAAGCCATATTTTTTGTATATTTGCGGTGGAAAATACTGATAAAGAACGAGGGGACACTAGTCCCCTCGTTTATTTTAAAAACATCCCATGAACGCGGTTGAGGAAAAGATTAGAACATATATCGACGAGGCTTTAGAAGGAAGCAATTTATTTATTGTCGATTTAAAAATGTTACCAAAGAGTAGAATTGTATTATTACTTGATGGCGACAATGGTATTGGAATAGATGAGTGTGCTAAAATTAGTAAGCACATTTCTCATCGAATGGAAGAAGAAAACCTTATTGAAGGAGCACATACACTAGAAGTGTCTTCACCTGGGGTAGATCATCCATTAAAATTTCAGCGCCAATATCCACAACATATAGGTAGAACTTTAGGGATAAGAATGAATGATGGACAAGAGCTCGAAGGGAAACTATTAGGAATAAATAAAGATATTATCAGTATTGAAGCAAAAATTAAAGAAAAAGGAAAGAAAGTTCGATTAGAAGAACAAAGTATTTCTTTGGACGATATAAAAGAGGCAAAAATTAAGATCATTTTTTAGAAAAAAATAATTTGAATTAATATGAATAACATCAATTTAATTGATTCTTTCCAGGAGTTTAAAGACTTCAAAAACATCGATCGACCAACGATGATGAGTGTATTGGAAGATGTGTTCAGAAGCATGTTACGTAAAAAATATGGTACGGATGAAAACTGCGACATTATTGTAAACACGGATAACGGAGACTTGGAGATATGGAGAACACGTAGAGTAATGGAAGATGGTTTCTCTGAAGACGATGCATTAGAAGTAGAAATTACTGAAGCGAAAACAATTGACCCAGACTTAGAAGTAGGCGATGATGCTATTGAACCAGTTACTTTAGAAAGTTTTGGTAGAAGAGCCATACTAGCTGCTCGTCAGACTTTAGTTTCAAAAATCATCGAATTAGAAAAAGACGAGGTTTATAAAAAATATAAAGATAGAATTGGTGAGATTGTAACAGGTGAGGTTTATCAGGTTTGGAAAAAAGAAATGTTGGTAATGGACGACGATGGTAATGAATTAATTTTACCAAAAACGGAACAAATTCCAGCAGACTTTTTCAAAAAAGGGGATAATGTAAAAGCTGTTGTATTAAGAGTAGACATGCAAAACAATAACCCTCGTATTATCATTTCAAGAACTGCTCCATCATTCTTAGAGAGATTGTTTGAACAAGAAGTTCCTGAAGTATTTGATGGATTAATTACCATAAAAAATATAGTTCGTGAACCTGGAGAAAGAGCTAAAGTAGCGGTAGAGTCGTACGACGATCGTATTGATCCAGTAGGAGCTTGTGTGGGTATGAAAGGTTCTCGTATACATGGTATCGTACGTGAATTGAAAAATGAAAACATTGATGTGATAAATTACACAAACAATTTATCACTATATATTCAACGTGCATTATCACCTGCAAAAATTACTTCTATCAAATTAGATGAGGAAACTAAAAGGGCATCTGTTTATTTAAAATCAGACCAAGTTTCTTTAGCAATTGGTAAAGGTGGCTATAACATTAAACTAGCTGGTAAATTAACTGGTTACGAAATTGATGTTTACCGTGAATCTGAAGAGAATGAGGAGGATGTTGATTTAGATGAATTTACAGATGAAATTGAAGATTGGATTATAGATGAATTAAAAGCAATAGGTTGTGACACTGCAAAAAGTGTATTAAACCTATCTGTTGAAGATTTAGTTAAACGTACCGATCTTGAAGAAGAAACGATTAAAGATGTAATCAACATCTTAAAATCGGAATTCGAATAAGAAAAATTAAACGCATATTTGCATAAATACTAGTAGATGTCAGAAGACAAAAAAATTAATTTATTAAAAGCTGCTAAGGAATTTAACCTAAGTATTGGAACTATTGTGGAGCACCTTGGAAAAAAAGGAATTCAAATAGACAACAAACCAAATACTAAGTTAACTGATGAGCAATATGGAATCTTGATGAAAGATTTCCAATCGGATAAAACTATTCGCGAAGAGGCGAAAAGTATTGCTATTGGAAAACTAAGAAGAGAGGATGTAGTTGCACCAGTAGAACCAGTTACGGCAACTAAAAACAAAGCTGAGCTTGAGGTTGAAGAAGTTATTCTTATTAAAAATGTAGCGGCTACTCCTGAAGTTGTAGAAGCAAAACCTGTAGCTAAAGAAGAGCCTGCAAAAAAAGTTGAGAAAGAAGATAACTCAACGCCAAGTTTAAAAATCTTAGGAAAAATAGATTTAGATTCTGTTTCTGGAAAAGGGAAATCTGATAAAGATAAAAAAGCTAAAGAAAAAGAAGCAAAAGAAGCTAAACCAAAAGAAACTGAAGCAAAAGTTGAAGAGATAAAAGAAGCTGTAGTTGAGAAACCTAAAAAAGAAGCAGCTCCAGAGAAAAAGATTGTAGAAGAAAAAGCTCCAGAGGTTAAAGAAGAGGAAAAGAAAGAAGTTGTTGTTGAAAAACCTAAAGAAACTAAAACTGAGAAAAAACCTGTTAAGGAAGAACCTATAAAAGAGGAAAAAGCAGTTGAAAAACCAAAAGGAAAAGTTGAAGCTCCTCATGCTGATGATCCTGTAAGACCCGAAGATGTTATTCGTGCAAAAGCTCAAAAATTGAGCGGGCCAAACATTGTAGGTTCAATTGATTTATCGCAGTTTGCTGCTAAGAAAAAAGCAGTACCAGTTGCTAGTTCATCAGGTAATACAGCCGATCAGAAGAAAAAAAGAAAACGTAAAGAAAATAAACCAGTAAGTCCTAACCAACAATCGGGTCAGAACCAACAAGGTCAAGGACAAGGTGGCAATGCTGGAGGTAACAGAAATTTCCAAGACCGCAGAAAAGCGGGTACTGGATATCAAGGCAACAAACCTAATACTCCAAAAGAAGAACCTACTGAAAAAGAAATACAAGATCAAATTAAAGCAACACTTGCCCGTTTATCTGGTGCAGGGAAATCGGGGAAATTTGCTCAACGTGCTAAATTAAGAAGAGCAAAACGCGACGATGTTGCAGCATCAGCTGAAGAAGCAGCAAAAGAATTAGAATTACAATCGAAAATATTAAAGGTTACGGAATTCGTTACTGCAAACGAACTTGCAAAAATGATGGATGTACCTGTAACGAAAGTTATTTCTACATGTATGAGTTTAGGAATGTTCGTATCTATTAATCAAAGATTAGATGCAGAAACCTTAACCATTGTAGCTGATGAATTTGGATACGAAGTACAATTCGTTTCTACAGAAGAACAAGAAGTTGATTTTGACGAAGCAGATAACGAAGAGGATTTAGTACATCGTGCACCAATTGTTACAGTAATGGGTCACGTCGATCATGGTAAAACGTCACTACTTGACTTTGTACGTAAAGCCAATGTTATTGCAGGCGAAGCGGGTGGTATTACTCAACATATTGGAGCTTACGAAGTACAATTAGATTCAGGTAAGAAAATAACTTTCTTAGATACTCCAGGTCACGAAGCCTTTACAGCGATGCGTGCTCGTGGTGCTAAAGTAACAGATATTGTTATTATCGTTATTGCAGCAGACGACAGTGTGATGCCTCAAACAAAAGAAGCTATTAATCATGCTCAAGCTGCAGGGGTACCTATCATATTTGCATTAAACAAAATTGATAAACCTGATGCTAACCCAGATAGAATTAGAGAACAATTGTCTGCTATGAATATCTTAGTTGAAGAGTGGGGTGGTAAATATCAGTGTCAGGAAATTTCAGCTAAAAAAGGATTAAACGTAGATGCTTTGCTCGAAAAAGTTTTATTAGAAGCTGAACTATTAGAGTTAAAAGCAAATCCAAATAAACATGCAGTAGGAACTGTTATTGAAGCAGCTCTAGACAAAGGAAGAGGTATTATTACCACTGTACTTGTTCAAGCAGGTGAATTAAAAGTTGGAGATCCAATACTTGCAGGTTGTTATAGTGGACGTGTAAAAGCGTTATTTAATGAACGTGGACAAAAAGTTGAGAAGGTTGGGCCATCAACTCCAATTCAAGTTTTAGGTATGAATGGTGCGCCTCAAGCAGGTGATAAATTCAACGCTATGGAAAGTGAGGTTGAGGCTAGAGAGATTGCCAACAAACGATTACAATTACAAAGAGAACAAGGTATACGTACACAAAAACATATTACTCTTGATGAAATTGGAAGACGTTTAGCAATAGGAAACTTTAAAGAATTAAATATAATCGTTAAAGGTGACGTGGATGGTTCTATTGAAGCATTAGCAGATTCATTATTGAAACTATCTACTCAAGAAATACAAGTAAATATCATACACAAATCTGTTGGTCAGATTTCAGAATCAGACGTATTATTAGCATCAGCATCTGATGCAATTATAGTAGGGTTCCAAGTAAGACCTTCTCTTAATGCACGTAAACTTGCTGAGCAAGAACAAATAGATATACGTATGTATTCTATTATTTACGATGCTATTAATGAAGTAAAATCTGCAATGGAAGGTATGTTGGCTCCTCAATATGAAGAGAAAATTACTGCTAACGTAGAAATACGTGAAACCTTCAAAATCTCAAAAGTGGGAACCATTGCTGGTTGTATGGTACTCGATGGTAAGATTAACAGAAACAGTAAAGTGCGTATCGTTCGCGATGGTGTGGTTATACATACTGGTGAATTAGCTTCATTAAAGCGTTTCAAAGACGATGTTAAAGAAGTTGCAACTGGATACGAATGTGGATTGAACATCCAAAACTTCAACAATATTGAAGTAGGTGACATTATAGAAGCCTATGAAAATGTTGAAATTAAACGTAAACTTTAATTAAACCCAATAATTTAAAAAGCCTTCTCATTCTTTGAGAGGGCTTTTTTATTTTTTTATTTCTCGATTTTTTTTCGAACTTGTAGCTACTATGAGTTTTCTGAAAAAATTCAGTATTAATCAATATTATACTTTTTTTATTTGTGGTGTTATTGTTGGTGTGTTTTTCTCTCCAGCTCTTAATAGCATAAGTAATGCTGCATTGATTTTAATTTGGCTGTTTGAAGCTGACTATAAAAATAAATGGGCAATATTAAAACGTGATAAAGCTTTTTGGGCTTTAATAAGCGTCTTCATTATACATCTAGTTGGTTTAATTTATACTGAAAATTTTGAGTACGCATTTAAAGACCTCAAAATAAAATTACCAATACTCCTTCTTCCAATAGTATTTGCAAGTGCCATTAGGCTCGACAACAAACAATTTAAAGTTATTCTTAGAGTACTCATTTATACTGCTCTTGTTTCATCGTTGTATGCTTTTTTTATTTATCTAAAATATTACGGTAAGGAAATAAAAGAACTCCGTGAAATATCAAGCATCATCTCTCATATCAGACTTAGTCTATTAAATGCTATTGCTTCTTTTGCAGCATTTTATTTGATTTATATCAACAGAAAAAAACTATTTAGTATTGATAACGTCATATTATTACTTATTGGAGTTTGGCTCTTTGTATTTAACGGTATACTAGGTGCTAGAATGGGGATACTAGTATATTTTGTAATGGCTGCATTGTTTGCATTTTATTTAATATATACTTTAAGGAAGTGGTGGTTAACTATTGGGTTGTTAGTTGGTGTTCTCTCACTACCTATTATTACTTATTATAGCATTCCAAGTGTGAAAATGAGAGTAGATGAAATTCAATCTGAAGTTAAAAATTATAATAGTGGTGGAGATCCTTCGGGTCAATCAATAGCTCAGCGATTTGTATTTTGGAAAATTGCGGTGGATATTTTTAAAACCTCTCCTATTATAGGTATAGGAACGGGTGATGTAAAAGATGCTTATAAAAACTATTACCAAGAGCATCCTGGCATCATTCAAGAGAAGTTTCAACACAGAGCGCATAATCAATACTTAACTATTTTGCTCACGTTTGGAATTATTGGAATACTCATCTTTATGTATGGAATACTCAGTCCAATGTTTTACCAAAATAAATATTTCGATTACTTCTATATCGTATTTTTGATTTCATTTTTACTCTCCATGACCATGGAAGATACTATTGAAACGCAAGCTGGGGTAACGTTTTATGCATTCTTTAACTCTCTGTTTTTGTATGCACGTCCTAAATCAGAATCTATATAAGGTATTTATCGATTCCATTTACACACCAAGTACTTTTATCTTGTATAGTACTGTTTAAAATATCATCATTTTTAGAGAGATCTTTTTTACTATTTTCTTTATGATAAATGTGAAATGCTATACCACCAAATTTTAATGCTTTACCAAAAACATTATTATTTATCAATCTCATTACTAGCTCTGAATCCTCTCTTCCCCATCCTGAAATACCTTCATTATATCCATTCACATTAATAAAATCTTTTCTCCAGAATGACATGTTGCAGCCGCGAATCTTAAATGGGTTGTTTATTTTTTTAGTAAATAATTTTTGAAGAATATTGGAGTGTATTGCATTTAGTCGATTCACAATGCCACTCGACAACACACTTGGTTGTTCTTTATTTGCATATAAATAATGTGCGGAGCATTCTTCATTCATTAATACTCTACTCCCTTTAATATATCTACCTTGCTCTGCAATATTAAAATGATCTTTAATAAATTCTGCATGCATGATGATATCGCCATCAATTTGTATTATATAGTCAGATGTTGAAACAGCTATAGCTTTATTTCTGATGTGTGATAACCTGAATCCTTTATCTTCGTGCCAAACATGTTTAATCATCATTTTATGATTAATGTTAAACTGTTCTATTAGTTTTTTTGTGTCATCGGTAGAACCATCATCTGCAATAATAACTTCATCGGGCATCCTTGATTGTAGCAAAAGGCTATTTAAACAACACGTAAGTGCGGAGGTCCAATTATATGTGGCAATAACTAACGCAATTTTCATTACTTACTTCTATATAATTGATAATGATAAAAATATTTTATAAAAATGGAGTATGCTGCAGTTATCGCAATAAAGAATCCATAAGCTCCATCCAAAAAACCTAATCTTAGAAAATAATCTTTAATAAATCTAAAAACTGGGCTGAAAATAATTTTAAATGCATTTGGTTTCTTTCCTCTTTCGAATAAATGTTTACCTGCAAGTTTTCCATAATGTACACTTTTCTCTACGTGTTGAATAATTGAATAATAAGAATAATGATACAAGTCACCCTTTAAATGAGTAACTTTTAAATCATTTAATTCTAATTGTTCGTGCACCTCTGAATCATTCCATTTTACTATACTCTTAGGAAATAATCGAACTTTTATATCTGGATACCACCCACTATGCTTTATCCATTTTCCACAATAATTCGTGAGTCTATTGAAGGAATATGCGTTATTTAAATTGGGTTTTACCTGTTGTATTGAATTAATTAATTCTTCAGACAATGCCTCGTCAGCATCAATAGAAAGAATGTATTCGTGCTGAGCTTGATCCTGACCAAAGTTTTTCGTTGCACCATATCCTAACCAATGTTGAGTTATAAATTTAACATTGTATTTTTCTGCAATAGCTTTTGTTAAATCTGTACTACCGGAATCAACAATTATAATTTCATCAACAACAGAAAGTAACGATTGAATACATCGTTCAATATTTCTTTCTTCATTGAGTGTAATAATAACTGCAGATATCTTACTCATGTTATTTTATACTTGGTTTTACTATAGTATAGTTTTTATATTCTCCCAATCTATATCCTGTAATATTTTCAATAGTGTGTGCAATACGATGACGAAACTTCATTTTCTTTTTAGAAGGATCGAAGGTAAATTTCCAATTCACATTTTCAATTCTTTTTTGCATTACTCTAGGATGTTCAGCCGTAAAATGTTTTACCCCATCAACCTGAGAATAATCGAATTCAGCTACATCTTCAATGTTTTTCTTCATCCATTCATCATCATGCCAAAGCTTATTAAAATTTTTAATTTTATCTTGTTGTTTCGATGGATGTTTTACCCAACCATAATGATAAACTTCTGCATCAATTGCTACTACGTTTAGTTTTCTGCCATCAATTCTAAATCCTTGAGCATCCTTATAAGATTTTATTTCTTTGTTATTTCGAATTACTCTAATCTCATTTCGATACCATCTTTTTGATGTACCAACAAAATCGTAAGAACCATAAAAATGTAAATATTTAAACAATAAGCCTTCAACATTATAGGAATTCAAATTGTCTTCCATCGCTTTTCTTATAATAGGAAGATATTTTTCGTGAACACATTCATCACCTTGTATGTAGAAGCACCAATCAGTATCATTAGATATTGCCTGAAAAGCTTTATCTGTTTCTAAAGCTAAAACTTTACCACCCTCTCTTAAAGAATCGTCCCAAACGGTATTAATAATTTTTATTTTATCAGATCCTATTGATTTAATTAAAGATTCAGTTTCGTCGTCAGAGTTCCCAACAGCAACAATAAATTCATCGCAAATAGGCAAAATAGAAGTTATTGCTTCAATTATGGGGTAATCATATTTGATAGCATTTCTAATAAAACTGAATCCTGTTATTTTCATTCTATATTATATAACGCTAAAATACTATTTCATAATCAATAGCGATAATTTTATTGAATGAAATAAAGATATGGATGAACGATTAATTTTTATTTACTTTGGATAAAATTAATCCGATGAACTGGAAAGACCTCAATAATAAGATTCAAGAAGGAGACATGAAGTCACTAGCTAGAGCTATTACTGGTGTAGAGAACGATATTGAGGGTTATTTTGATTTTTTAAAATCACTTAACATAAATAAAAACATCCCAATTATTGGTATAACGGGTCCTCCTGGAGCGGGAAAAAGCACTTTAGTAAATGCCATATTAAGAGCCTTATCTAATGAAGGTAAAAAAATCGGAGTAATAGCAATAGACCCCACATCACCATTTCATTACGGCTCATTGTTGGGTGACCGAATTCGCATGGTGGAGCATTTCACAAATCAAAATATATTCATCCGTTCACTAGCAACCCGAGGTTCATTAGGAGGATTGTCGGCAAAAACTATTGAGATTACAGATGTAATGCGAGCCTTCCCGTTCGATATTTTAATTGTAGAAACAGTTGGGGTAGGTCAATCGGAAGTAGAGATTGTAGGTTTAGCGGATACAACCATTTTGGTTTTAGTGCCAGAAGCAGGAGATGAAATTCAAGGTATTAAATCTGGTGTAATGGAAATTGCTGATATTTTTGTGGTTAATAAAGCAGATCGAGAAGGAGCTGATGTGTTTGTTAGCAACATAAAAAAAATGTTGCATGAAAGAAGTGCTGTGGAGCATGAGGCTCAAGTAGTAAAAACGATTGCATCACAACAATTCGGTATTGAAGAGTTAATGAGTGCTATTAGAAATAGTCGTTCAAAAAAATCATCTACGAAAAAAGATTTATTGATTGCCGAAAAAGCGTATCGATTAATTCAAACTGAAAAGATGAAAAATATCAATAAAAAGGAATTGATTGATGCTTTGAGCAAAGAAATTGAAAAAGAAGATTTCAATCTTTATCGATTCATCGAAAAATATTATTAACCATTATTTCATCATCCCTTTATTAAACTCTTCTGATTTCCCTTTAGCAATACTTAAGGTATTCCAATCTTTACCTTTAAAGTGTTTGGCAAGAAAAACGATTTGACCTACATGATAAGCATAATGAGCTATTTGTCTGTTAATCGCTTTCAAGGCTGATTGTCGTTCAGCTCGAATAAATACAGTTTTAGAAAGATCCTCTTCTTTCATGTTGTACAACAAATCGAATAATAGTTTCCAGGCATTTTCCCAAGCGATTAATAACTGATCTTTAGAAAGATTTTTTTCGATAAATTCTTCATCTCTATTTCTATCAGGTTTTTCACCATCTGAAGTGAAAAAATCCGTAAATCTAGATTTAGCATTTCCAATCATGTGTTGCATAATTATAGAAATAGAATTATCCTCTTCGCCAATTACTTGATGTAATTCTTCTTCAGAAAGCTGAGCAATTGCTTTATCTGCTAATCCTTTATAGGTATTAAAATTATTAATTGCGATGTTAAGGTAATCATTCATAATTGCGAAATTGATATGTGTTTTCTAATTGAGTTAGGTAATCTAAATTTAGGTTAAAATCTTCAATAAAAAGCTTAGTTACTGAAGTATTACAAATATACCTAGATAAAGCCTTTATATCTACATATTCGTTAAAAGAACTAAAATCCCAATCCTCCGGATTATCACATAGTTTAGCTTCTACTGGATTTACGTGGATATAATCGAATACACGTTTTAAGTATGCACCATTATCGTTTACACGAATTAATTTTCTTTTGGTGTTTTGTTGAAACAAAGAACCGGTTCTACCTTCTTGTTCATTAATTCCACGAGTATAACTAGATAAAGCAATTTTCAAACCAGAAGAAAGTTCCATTGTATTATCGCCAGTAGAGAGGAGTAAATGGAAATGATTAGGCATTAAACAATACGCCAACAAGTCGCATTTTGTAGCGATGTGATCTTCAATTTTTTTAAGAAAATAATGGTAATTCTCTTTGTTAAAAAAGATTTTTTGTTTGTTTATTCCACGATTGAATACATGGTAGAAATTGTTCCCTGCGAATCCCATACACTTTTTTTAGGTAAAGATAGTGTGTTTTTGGGAGGGGAGGGGATTATAAATACAGGATTAAATAAAAACCTGCATTTATTAAGCTAACTGGTGGCACGACTTAAGTCGTGCCACCAGTTAGTACTATTTAAGTCTTTCCCTAATATCCAACCTATGCTCCCTCGCTGTATCCAATGCAATATCATACCCTGCATCCATATGTCTTATCACTCCCATCGCTGGATCATTGTGCAATACTCTTTTAATTCGAACTTCTGCGTCCTTAGTTCCATCAGCTACAATGACCATACCTGCATGTATTGAATAACCAATACCTACACCTCCTCCATGATGCAATGAAACCCAACTAGCTCCACCTGCTGTATTAATCAACGCATTTAATATTGGCCAATCTGCTACTGCATCAGAACCGTCTAACATTGCTTCTGTTTCTCTATTAGGTGAAGCTACAGAGCCAGTATCCAAATGATCTCTTCCGATTACGATTGGTGCTTTAACTTTTCCTTCTGCAACCAACTTGTTAAATGCTAATCCTGCTTTCTCTCTTTCTCCTTGCCCTAGCCAACATATGCGTGCCGGTAATCCTTGAAAAGCGATGCGCTCTTGCGCCATTTTTATCCAACGTGCTAACTCTTTGTTCTCTGGGAATAACTCCAAAATTAATTTATCTGTTTCATAAATATCTTGTGGGTCGCCCGATAGCGCTGCCCAACGGAACGGTCCTTTACCTTCACAAAATAATGGTCGGATGTATGCTGGTACAAACCCTGGGAAATCAAAAGCATTTTCAACACCCACCTCTTTAGCTCTTCCTCTTAAATTATTTCCATAATCGAAAGTAATCGCTCCTCGTTTTTGTAATTCCAACATCAAGCGTACATGATGAGCCATTGTTTGATAAGATAACTTTACATATTCATCCGAATTAGTTTCTCTTAAAACTCTAGCTTCTTCTACACTTAGTCCTTGTGGGAAGTAGCCAACTAAAGGATCATGTGCTGATGTTTGGTCTGTTAATACTTCCGGAGTGATATTTCTCTCTATCATTCTCTCTAACAAATCAACTGCATTACAAACCACTCCAATTGAAAGTGCTTCTCCGTTTTGTTTAGCAAGTAGTGCTCTATCAATAGCTTCATCGATATTATGAATCATCACATCAATATAGCGTGTATCTATTCTCTTTTGAATACGCCACTCTTCTACTTCCGCTGCTAGGCATACCCCTTCATTCATCGTTACCGCTAATGGCTGTGCACCACCCATACCTCCTAAACCTGCTGTTACCGATATTGTTCCTTTTAACGTTCCTCCGAAATGCTTTCTAGCTACCGCTGCAAATGTTTCGAATGTACCTTGTACGATTCCTTGTGAGCCAATATATATCCAAGATCCCGCAGTCATCTGACCGTACATCATTAGGCCTTTATCTTCTAATTCATTAAAGTATTCGAAGGTAGCCCACTTAGGTACCAATTGTGAGTTAGAAATAATAACTCTTGGTGCATCTTTATGTGTAGGCAAAATACCTACTGGTTTCCCCGACTGGATCAATAAAGTTTCATCTTCATTTAAATCCTTAAGTGCTTTTACTATTAAGTCAAAAGCTTCTGGATTACGTGCTGCTTTACCTCTTCCTCCATATACAATAAGCTCTTCTGGTCTTTCTGCAACATCTGGATCAAGGTTATTCAACAACATTCTTAATGCGGCCTCTTGTACCCAACCCTTACAATTTAAGGTTGTGCCTGTTGGTGTTTTTGTTTTAGATAGGTCGATTGTAGCGTATTTGGTGCTCATAAGGTTATTTCTTTGTAATATTCTTGCAAAAGTAACAAGCTTAACTGAATTCTCATCAATTTCTTATTAACTTTGAGGGTGAAAAAATCAAAGATAATATATTGTTTAAGCCTGATGGTGCTGCTATGCATAACCATTGCTAGCTTACCTTTATCTTTATTACACCACCATGAGCACGAAAATAAATGTGAAGTCGCTCTTAATATCCCTACGAAATATAAAAAGGAAAAAGATTTATACCCAAAACACTACCATTCTCACGAAAAAGAGTGTTTTTTATGCTTCCAAAATCACTTTAGCAAATCCTATTCAGAAACTAATACTTTCTCAACAATATTAGTTTCTCGTAATATTACTTTTAAGGAATGTATTCCTCAATTACTACATCCTTCTTTTATTGAGATTAATGGTCGTGGTCCTCCTGCAACACCATCTTTAAGCTAAATAATAATTCGCCTTACATTCATTCTTTAAACTTATTTTGATGAGAAGATTCCTCATCTTGTTGGTATTTGTATTAACCAACAACATTTTATTATTTGCTCAATCCGACTGCTCATATAACTTAAAAATTGTTGTTATTGATGAGCAGAACAGAAGCCCTTTGCCTGGAGCTATTGTTCAATTAACTACTAATAAAATTTTAAAAGAATCGAATGAAAAAGGTGAAGTGCTATTTAGTGGTCTTTGCAAATCGGAATACGATATTATGATTTCTTACCTTTCCTACCAAACGTTCACACAACATGTTATTGTAAATGAAAGTAGAGAACTCATTATTGCTATTTCTCCAAGCGTAAAAAATATTGCGAGTGTAAATATTATTTCAGAGAGAACTAGCACGCCAACCACCATGAGTAAAGTTGAACTAAAAGGAATAGATTTAGAAAAAACTCGTGGCTTATCTTTGGCCGATGCACTAAAAGAAATTCCTGGGGTTACTACATTACAAACCGGACCAACAATCAGCAAGCCAATTATACAAGGAATGCATAGCAATAGGATATTAATTATCAATAATGGAATACGTCAAGAGGGGCAACAATGGGGTGCTGAACATGCTCCTGAAATTGATGCCTTTATTGCTAATAAATTAACGGTAATAAAAGGTGCTGGTAGTATTAAATATGGCTCCGATGCTATTGGTGGTGTAATTCTTGTTGAACCCAATCCTCTAAGCGATTCGGTTGGAATTCATGGTGAACTAAATTTGGTGGGAATAAGCAATGGTAAACAAGGTGTAAGTTCTGGTATATTAGAAGGAAAGCTTAAAAAAATTCCTTTGAGTTGGAGAGTTCAAGGTACAATAAAAAAAGCTGGAAATATTAAAACTCCTGAATACTATTTATCGAATAGTGGTTTCGAGGAGAAGAATTTTTCTTGGTCGGCTCAATATGTATATAAGAATTTCAAAACTGAAGTGTTCTATTCGCAATTCAATACTGATATTGGTGTATTCAAAGGAGCACACATAGGTAACTTAAGCGATTTAGAAAAAGCATTTAATTCCAATGTTCCTTTCTATACTTCTTCATTTTCGTATAAGATTGATCGTCCGAAACAACATGTAGAACATGAATTGTTTAAATCGAAAAGCGATTATATTTTTAATGACTTATCGAAAATTACTTTGGTATTGGCCAGACAATACAATCTGAGAGATGAATATGATAAAGACTTACCCTTAAACGATTCTTTAGCTGCCTTAAACCTGCCTGAACTACATTACGAAATAACAACCTATAGTGCTGATGTTAGTTACCAAATAAATTGGATAAATAATATGAGTAGTAGTGTTGGTATAAACACTGTTCAGCAAGTAAACACATACAATGGCAGGGCTTTCATCCCGAATTTTATAAACAACTCTTATTCGGCTTATACCATACATCAGTATAAAAAAAATAAATGGTTATTTGATTTCGGCATGAGATACGATTATCGATTTTTAAAAATTTATCAATGGAAATCATCTAATACTTTGTATTCTCCAGAGCGCAATTTCAATAATCTGAGTTTTAATTCTGGAATAGAATGGGATATCAACTCTTTCTTTTCATATCATATAAACATTGGTACCGCATTCCGTGCACCAAGTGTAAATGAATTATATGGTAGTGGTTTACATCATGGTGAAGGAAAGTATATTTATTCCGATGAAAATATTAAACCTGAAAAAGCAAAAGCAATAATTACAGGTATTGATATCAAAGATTTTAAAGGCTTCACAGGTCATTTCGATTTTTATTATAAACTGATGGATGGATACATTTACTTAAAACCTGTATTCCCTGCGACACTAAGCATTAGAGGAGCTTTCCCAAGTTTTAAATATGAACAACGTGATGCCTATTTTACAGGTATTGATGCTTGGTTAAATTATGCCATTACTGAACAGTTGAAGTCTACTCATAAATTAAATTTTGTACGTGCATACAACCAAACAGATCATCAATACTTGCCATTTATTCCTTCCGATAGAATTGAAAATGGGTTGAAATATGAATTTAAAGATTCTAAACATTTCAAAGAAAGTAGCGCTGATATTCATATATTATATGTAGCTAAACAATCGAGGGTGGAGCCTAATTCCGATTATAAAGTTGCTCCAGATGCGTATTTTCTTGTTAATGCTGATGCAGGCACCAGTATACATATAGGAAAACAACATTACGAAATTGGAGTAAGTATCAACAATTTATTAAACAACAAGTATCGTGAGTATATGAATGCCTTTCGTTATTTTACTGATGAACCTGGCAGATCATATGTCTTACGTTTAAAGTATCATTTTTAAAAAAACAACATTATGAAATTATTAAAACAAATAAGCCTATTTAGTATTATCGCTCTTAGTATTACTGCATGTAAAAAAGACGATAGTGATGTTACTAAACCTACAGATATTAATGAAGGCGAACTCATCACCACCCTTCAATTTAATATTATCGATACTGATAGTCCTTTCACAACACATGTTTTTGAATACAAAGATGTAGATGGAATTGGAGGAAATAATCCTTTGATAGATACCATCAAATTAAAAAACAATAAAATTTATTCTGTAGAAATCCTTTTGCTCGATGAAAGTAAAAATCCTATAGATACAATTTCTAATGAAGTACTTGAAGAATCTAAAGATCATTTATTTATTTTCGAACCTGCTTCACCTATTATGTCTGTAACCATAAATGATTTCGATGATAATAATCCACCATTACCTCTGGGATTATTAAGCTCTTGGGCTACAACTAATACAGGAAACAGTAGCATTAAAGTAACGCTCAAACATCAGCCAGGTATAAAAAATGGCGATCCTACAAGAGGTGAAACTGATATAGAAGTTGTACTACCTGTTGTAATTGACTAATTGGTAGCTTGTAACTGGTAACTCGTAGTTGGTATACTACTACGAGTTACGAATTACGAGATTTCTGATAAAGACAAGCGACGACTGTATATCTGCCGACAAATACCTATCTTCTGTATTTCTGCTCACTACTTTTCTGTATTCTGAAATTACTTTTTCAATTACAGTTGATGATTTTAATGGTCTTCTAAATTCTAGCGCTTGGACTGCATTCATTAATTCAATCGCGAAAACTCTATCCACATTTTCTACCACTCTTAATAATTTAGTTGCAGCGTTTGCACCCATGCTTACATGATCTTCTTGTCCGTTCGACGATACTATTGAATCTACTGAGGCTGGTGTACACAATTGCTTGTTTTCACTTACGATAGAAGCCGCGGTATATTGTGGAATCATAAATCCAGAATTAAGTCCAGGATTCTCTACTAAGAACGCAGGCAATCCTCTTAATCCTGATATAAGTTGATAGGTTCTTCTTTCTGAAATATTGGCCAATTCTGCTAAAGCTATGGCTAAGAAATCCATCACCAATGCTAAAGGTTGTCCGTGGAAATTTCCTCCTGAAAGAATTTTATCTTCATCCGGAAAAACATTTGGATTATCTGTTACTGAATTTATTTCTGTAGTAACCACATTCATTACATGTGCTATGGTATCTTTACTTGCACCGTGCACCTGTGGTACACAACGGAAAGAATATGGATCTTGTACTTGCACTTTCTTTTGCTTAGCGATTTCACTTCCTTCTAAAAATCTCAACATATTTCTAGCGGTGGTCAATTGACCTTCGTGTGGTCTAACAATATGAATAAGCTCATCAAAAGCATCAGTTCTTCCGTCAAAAGCATCTAAGGAAATTGCAGCAATAAAATCTGATTGTAATGAAATTCTTTTGGTTTGTATTAAACAATAAACTGCATAGGCACTCATGAATTGAGTACCATTTAATAAGGCTAAGCCTTCCTTAGATTGCAAATGAATTTCTTCCCATGAAAAAAGATGAAGCATTTCTTCACCAGAAATTCTTTTCCCGTTATGTTCTACTTCACCCATTCCTATTAATGGTAAGCATAGGTGTGCTAATGGTGCTAAGTCGCCCGAAGCACCTAAAGAACCTTTGGTGTAAATAACAGGGTAGATATCGTTATTATAAAAATCGATTAATCGTTCAACGGTTTTCAATTGTACTCCCGAATGTCCGTATGATAATGACTGTATCTTCAACAACAGCATTATCTTCACAATTGTATTAGGAACCTCTTCGCCTGTACCACAAGCATGCGACATTACCAGGTTTTTCTGAAGTTGTTCTAATTCATTCGTATTGATTTTAACATCGCACAATGAACCAAAACCAGTATTAATTCCATAAACAGGATCGCTACTTGCAGCCATTCTGTTATCAATATATGCTCTACAACGATTAATCTTTTGAATCGCTTCGTCTGATAATTTTAATTTTATGTTTTTAGAAATGATTTCCTCAATTCTTTCAATAGATAAATGTGCAGTACTTATAATATGATGATCCATTGTAATGGGATTATTTAATTTTATTGATGATGGCGTCAATTGTTAATTTTTCTTGTTCTCCAGAATTCATTTCTTTAAACGCAAGGTTACCAGAATTCATTTCTTCTTCTCCAATAACAATTACATAAGGTATTTTCTTGTCGTTGGCATACTTCATTTGCTTCTGCATCTTCGAAATATTTGGATACAATTCGGAAGCAATATTTGCTTCTCTTAATTTCTGTAATAATGGCAATGCATATTTAAATGCTTTATCATCGAAATGTGCAATCATAACTTTAGTGCCACTAACACTATTTTCTGGGAATAACTTCAATTCTTCCATCACATCGTAAATACGATCTGCTCCAAATGAAATTCCTACACCTGTTAAGTTCTTCAATCCGAACATGCCTGTTAAATCGTCGTAGCGACCGCCACCGCCAATACTTCCCATGGATACTTCATTAGTTTTAACTTCGAAAATTGCACCAGTGTAATAGTTCAATCCACGAGCTAGGGTAATGTCTAAAATTAATTTTGCTTTTTTTATTTTAAACGAATTAAAGTAAGAAAATACTTCCTCTAATTCTGCAATTCCTTTTAAGCCTATTTCAGATTTTGCTAGAAGATTCTTTAATACAGCTATAGAAAGTCCTTCTTCATTAGAACCTGATGAATTAATAATAGGTTCTAATTTTTTAATATCTGATTCCGAAAATCCTTTTTCAATAAGTTCTTTCTTTACTCCATCAAAACCAATTTTATCTAGCTTATCAATAGCAACTGTCATGTCGATTAGCAACTCTGGTTTCCCTACGATTTCGGCAATACCTGCTAATATCTTTCTATTATTAATCCTTATTTCGAAATCTTTAAAACCTAATAAACTTAGGGCTTCATCGTATATCAATACAAACTCAGCTTCGTTCAATAAAGATTCTGAACCTACAACATCTGCGTCGCATTGGTAGAATTCACGGTATCTGCCACGTTGCGGACGATCGGCTCTCCATACAGGTTGTATCTGATAACGTTTAAATGGAAGTGTAATTTCATTTTGGTGCATCACCACATAACGAGCAAAAGGAACTGTTAAATCGTAACGTAATGCTTTCTCAGAAATTTCTGATGTAAGTGATTTAGAATTTCTAGAATTTAATTTTTCTTCCGATGCTTTAGAAAGATAATCGCCAGAATTCAATATTTTAAAAATCAATTGATCTCCCTCTTCACCGTATTTACCAGTAAGAGTCGAAAGATTCTCCATAGTTGGAGTTTCGATAGGCTGATAACCATATTTTTTAAATACAGATCGTATCGTATCAAAAATATAAGTTCTTTTACTAACTTCTTCAGGCGAAAAATCGCGTGTACCTTTAGGAATACTCGGTTTACTCATGGTTCAAAAATAGTAAATTAGTATTGAGATATGAGATATGAGATATGAGATTTTTATAATATTTAATAATTTAGGCTGATGAAAATATTATTTGTCTGTTTAGGAAATATCTGCAGGTCGCCATTGGCTGATGGTATTATGAGAGATTTAGTCAAAAATGAAGGCTTAGATTGGAAAATAGATTCAGCAGGTACTTCTAATTACCATATTAACGAAGCTCCTGACAAAAGAGCTCAGAAAGTTGCAAAAAACAATAATGTTAATATTAGCGGATTAAGAGGTCGGCAATTTACCATAAAAGATTTTGATGAATTTGACCACATATTCGCCATGGACACACAAAATTATAATGATATTATTAAACTCTCTAGGAATGAAAGTGATAAATTAAAAGTTGAGCTCTTTTTAAATAGACTAGACCCCGGTAAAAATAAAAGTGTAAAGGATCCTTGGTATGATGATAAATTGTTTGAAGAGGTGTTCTTTGAAATCGAACAAACCTGTAAAATAATTTTGGAGCAGATAAAGATGTAGTTGTGTGTTTTGGGATGTGAGTTTTGAGAAGTGTATTATATAAATAAAGTTGTATAAATGCAGTTGTGTAATTTTTTGTTCAGCATTATTTTTGTTGAAAAAAGATTATGCAAAAATTAAATGAACTTATTATATGGAAAAAATCTATTGATTTATCAATAAGTATTTATAATATAATCAAAGATTTTCCCGAGGATGAAAAATATGGGCTTATTCAACAAATGAAAAGGTCTGTTATTTCGATTTCTTCTAACATAGCTGAAGGTGCAGGAAGAGAACATCCTAAAGAGTTTTTACATTTTCTTTCTGTAGCGAATGGGTCAAGCTACGAACTACAAACTCAAGTTATACTTTCAGAAATGCTTGGATACACAGATGAAACTGAGAAAGACAAATTACTAAATGCTATTGATGAGATACAAAAAATGAATTTTGGCCTAAGGAATAAAATAAAAAAGGGGCTATAATTACCCCTCTCATATCTCACATCTCAATACTAACTACTACTTATCTAGAAAATGATGAAACGTATCACTCCTCAAGCCTAATCTCAATGTTTCTAAAGGAATTACTTCATTTGGTGGAATGTTTCCTAAGTTTACATTTGAGCCAAGCAGTTTGATGAAAAATGTTTGTTGTGCTTTTTGTGGTGCTTCCCATAGAATTTTTTCTGATGGTATTTTGGTAAGTAGTTCTTGAACCAAACCCTGACGAACTTCTCCTGAGTCTCTGTATATCCCAATATTACCACTCTCACGTGCTTCAGCAATTACATATTGAGAACCTGCTTCTAATTCTGCAGTCATTAACTCTATCCATTGATACGGCGCCATAATGTTAGCAGCATCTTTTGACCCTACTTCTGAAACCACTTTTACGTGTTGCTTCAAATCTCTAATTAACTCACACTTCTTTGTGTGTTCTAACGAAATCGAACCATCTGAAATTTCTGCCCATTCCATTTTATATTTATCCAACACTCTTTTATAGTCTTCGTATTGGTTACGTATAATAAATGCTTCAAACAATGTGCCTCCAAAATAAACGGGAATTCCTGCTTCTTTATAAATGGCTAATTTTTTATCTAAAACTGGTGTAACGAACGACGTGGACCAACCCAATTTTACAATATCTACATATGGACCTGCAACTTCAATAAAGTTTTCTACTTCTCGTGTGCTCAATCCTTTGTCCATGACCATAGTCATGCCATTCGATCTCGGTTTTACCGTACGTTCTGGAATTTGTGAAAGATGATAATGCATAATAAAAATTAAAGGGGCAAAATACTAGAAATTATATTAAATATCGTTGAATAATTTGTTGAATTGTTAAGTTTTGCTGTAACTGAGGAAGATATTCGAACAATACTTCGTGCTTTTCAGGACTAATACTTAAACCCATTTCTAGGTGTTGCATTGCTTCTTGGTATTGTCCTCTACTAAATAAATAAGCCACCATTCGGTAGTGTAATTCAGCAGCTTCGGGATTAGCTCTTAACGCTTCTAAAATAATATCAATGGCTTCTTGTAGTTTACCTTGTTCGTATAGTATAGCTGAATAATCGAGCCACACTTCAATATCATTTTCGGTAATCTCAATTACCTTTTCATAAGCTTCTTCCGCTTGTTTAAAGTTCCCCAGTTTGTAATGTGAATCTGCTAATGCAAACCAATAATCGGAAACAGTAGGATCAATACTTATAGCTTTATTATAAAAGTGTAAAGACTCGTACCAACGTTCTTCGTAATCAAGAGTTACTCCAATTCCAAACCAAGCATCTGCAAGAGATGGATCAATCTTAACTGCTTTCTTATAATAAGCTCTCGACTCGTCCATCAATTCCAACTTTTCATAACATTCGCCAATGCTGCAAAAAGTTTCAGCACTTGGTTGTTCGTACTCCATGGTTTGTTTATAAACACCAATAGCATCCGAATACCTTTCTAAATTGGCTAATGCATTTCCTTTATTAAAATAAGCTGATGCAAAAGTATCGTTAATGATAATCGCATAGTCATAAGCATCAATAGCCTTTTCGTAAAGCTCTGCTTTTGTATAGGCATTACCTAAATTGTACCATGCTGCAAATGAATAAGGATCGTTTTCAATAAACTGTAAATAGAAATTGATGCTATCCTCAGGTTTATCTAAGATGTCGAAGCAAAAAGCAATTTCATATAAAGCATCCATGTTTTGTGGATTCACCTCTAATGATAATTTCAAGTGCTCTATCGCTTTGTCGTATCTACCTAAATTTTCAAATGCATAAGCTATGTGCAAATGAATATCATCTACCTCTTCTGCAAAATTAATAGCTAAATTATATTGCTCGATAGCTTTATCAAACATTTCAAATTTTTCATAGATACTTCCACGAATAATGAAAATGTCGGCATTGCTGGTTTCTAAACTTTCTGCTTTCTCTAATATTTCAAGCGCTTCGTGAGCACGGTTAGTAACCACAAAAAGTTGTGCTTGCTTAATTAAAAAAACTGAAGCATATGGGTGTTGAGCGATGGCATATTCTACCACTTGTAGTGCTTTTATCGGGTCATTCTTTTCGATAAAATAATCGATTATCCCTTCAAAAGCCTGTGCATCAAAAAAATATTGATCCTGATTACGGATCATCTCTTCATATCGTTCTACAGAGAAGCGTAATTCTTCTGCATCATTGTAATCAAATTCTTCGTCCATATTTAATCATCTACCTAGAAAAAGAACAATTAAATTATTTTCTTATAAACTATGCAAAACGGCAGGTTATTAGCCTTTTTGTCACTATTTATAATCATTAATTTCGGATATTTCCATTCTTAATCACATTTTTGTTTTTCCACAAGGTCCAATAACTATATTAAATAACTGATAAATAGATTATTATGTTTGATAGAAAACCAATTGCTTTAGTTACGGGTATACTATACGTTGTTCTTTTTATGGTTAACGTCAAATCGTATGCCCAAAATACTTGGCAGCAGAGAGCCGACTATCAAATTAATGTCATTTTAGATGATGTGAACCACAAGTTAAGGGGCGACATTGTGATTGAGTACCAGAATAATTCCCCCATAGCACTCAATGAAATATGGATGCATGTATGGCCAAATGCTTATAAACACAACAATACTGCTTTTGCTATACAGCAATTAGAGAATAACGATTATAAATTTCATTATGCCGATAGTAGCAAAAAAGGGTATATCGACTCCTTAGATTTTAAGGTAAACGGACAAGCTGTAATTGTAATTGAAAACAAAGATTTCCCCGACATTATAAAACTCATACTACCTCAAACTCTCGAACCTGGTCGTTCAATTACCATAAGCAGTCCTTTTAGAGTGAAAATTCCAAATACCTTTTCGAGGTTAGGGCATGTTGATCAAGCGTATCAAATATCACAATGGTATCCTAAACCTGCTGTGTTTGATGATAGAGGTTGGCATCCTATGCCCTATTTAGATCAAGGAGAGTTTTATTCGGAATTCGGAAAGTTTGATGTTAAAATTACTCTTCCAAAAAACTATATTGTAGGCGCTACTGGTGAATTACAAAATGTTGCAGAGCATGCCATGCTCGATTCTATTTCATATCAAACAAAATTGATAAAAGAATATTCTGAAGAAGACTCAACGCCTCCTTCTTCTAAAGAATATAAAACTCTTCATTATCTACAAAACAACATTCACGATTTTGCTTGGTTTGCTGATAAGCGTTTTCATGTAATGAGTTCTGAAATAGAATTACCCTATTCTAAACGTAAAGTAAAAACCTATGTCATGTATCCAAACAAAAATGCAGAGTTATGGAAGGATGCTGTAAAATATATTGATAGTGCTGTATACTATTATTCATTGTGGAATGGCGATTATCCTTACAACTACTGCACAGCAATTGATGGTGCATTAAGTTCAGGTGATGGAATGGAGTATCCGATGATTACTGTTATTGGAAATGTAGATAAAGCAAAAACATTAGACCTAGTAATCGCACATGAAGTTGGTCATAATTGGTTTTATGGAATATTAGGAAGTAATGAAAGAGAATTCGGATGGATGGACGAAGGAATCAATTCATTCTATGAAAATAGGTACATGCGAATGATGTACTCTGATGGTAAATTAATACCGAAATCGAAAAGAAATTTCTTTACACATTTATTAGGACTAGACTATTTCCCTTCCGACTATGAACATTACCTAACCTATCAGTTATCCGCATCATCAGGAAACGAACAAGCTATAGAAACACATTCCGAACAATTTGATAAAATAAATTACGGAGTGATTATGTATACTAAAACCAGCTTAATGTTAAGATATCTGGAGCAATATCTCGGTGTAGAAAAATTCGATTCGGTTATGCAGGTCTATTATAACACTTGGAAATTCAGACATCCCTATCCTGATGATTTAAAAGAAATTTTCGAGCGCGAAACAGGGGAGAATTTAGACTGGTTTTTCAAAGATATTTTACAATCCACTTCATCACCAGAGTTTATATTAAGTGAAATAAAAAAAGAAAACGAGCAGCTAAGAATTAAAATAAGTAATACTACAGAAGTTGCTGGGCCTGTATTTGTAAGCAGTTTCGATAAGAAAGGGAATGCGCTAGAAACCTATAAAACACAAGCATTTTATGGCAATGCATTTGTATATGTAGACAGAAAAGATGTTAAAAAAGTAGTGATAGATCCTTTGTATGTTATACCCGAAACAAATAGAAATAATAACACGATGAGAGTAAAAGGTGTGTTCAGAAAAATTGAACCATTACGTGTACAATTCATAAGTGGTATTAACAGACCCGATAAAACTAATTTGTATTTTCTTCCTGTATTAGGATATAATGTAAACGATGGATTAATGCCTGGTCTTGCACTTTATAATAATTTCTATCCTTTTAAAAATACTGAATGGGCAATTGCTCCTATGTACGGATTAAAGTCGGAAAAATTGAATGGAACTGGGCAACTAAGTTTTTATTCCTATCCAAAAGAAGTGAAAGAAATCGTGACCAACTTCTCATTTAATTCATTCTCTACTTTAAATGATTCTTATGGAACATCAACCAATTATTATGAACGTTTTCTAAAGCTTTCACTAGGAACGGAAGTAGTACTCAACCCAAGCTCAGCTCGATCGAGTATTAAAAATAGTTTGTCTTATCGATTAATATTCACTAGGAATACTTATTCTTCAACTGACTATTTAATTGGATTATACCAAGAAAGTACCAGTGTAAATAGTTATCATCAATTCAGATACTACAGGAGTAATAGTAAGCTAATCAACCCTAATAAATTTACATTTTTATATGAGTATTCTGATGATGTATATATACTTAGAAACTCGAATACACACCACAAGTTTTTAGCGGTATATAAACAGAAGTTTAACTATTCGAATTCGAGAAAAGGAGTACATTTAAGAGCATTTGCAGGAACTATTTTTGCGAGTGGAAATAGAATAAATAAAGAATATTTCTTTAGCATTTCGGGCAATAACGATTATACGTACGATAAAGCATTTATCAATAGATACGGCACTTACAGGCAACAGTTTCACGAAACTGATGGAGGATTTAAAGCGAATACATTCGATTATACCAAAAGGACCATGTTGGGAATAAACCTTAAGGCGCCTCTAAAGTCAAAATTTCCCATCGGAATTTTTGCTGATATTGCTGGGTCAAACAACTACCAAAACATCGGCGATTTAGAATTAAATTACGATGCAGGTATATATTTTCCATTTATAACTGATGTAGTTGAACTTTATTTCCCAGTATTTGTTACTCAAAAATACATCAGTCCTCAAAACTATAAGGATATGATTAGAGTAATTGTAGACTTTCAAGCTATGCAACCATTAAATCTAAGAAGGAAGTTGCAATTGTTTTAAATTGAGTAGTGGGTAGTGAGTATTAGTTATATGTTCTACATTCCAGAATATTCCTAGTATATTTTTCCAAAATTTAAAAAGCCTAAAAACACGGTTAAAAAATGGTATTTTTGAACACTTATTTTAATTACAATGAACGTACAAGAAGTATTAAACAGATTAGGAATTAAAGATATTAACCAAGGGGCATCAACAGGCTATACTTGGATGAATACAACAGGTGATTTAATTGAGTCGTACTCACCAGTAGATGGTAAGCTAATTGCAAAAGTATCTCAAGGTACTGCCGATGATTATGAAGCCATTATACAAAAAGCTCAAAAAGCATATACTACTTGGAGAATGATGCCAGCGCCTAAGCGTGGTGAAATTGTTCGTCAGATTGGTAATGCATTAAGAGAATCTAAAGAAGATTTAGGATACCTAGTTTCTTATGAAATGGGTAAAAGTTACCAAGAAGGTTTAGGTGAAGTACAAGAAATGATAGACATCTGCGATTTTGCAGTTGGTTTGTCTCGTCAGCTACATGGTTTTACTATGCATTCTGAAAGACCAAAACATAGAATGTATGAGCAATACCATCCGCTAGGAATTGTAGGTGTAATTTCGGCATTCAATTTCCCAGTAGCGGTATGGTCGTGGAATGCAATGTTAGCAATGGTTTGTGGAGATGTTGTTGTTTGGAAACCTAGTTCAAAAGTGATGTTATGTGCTGTAGCCACTCAAAATATTGTAGCAAAAGTATTAAAGGCAAACAATGTTGAAGAAGGAGTATTAAACCTCATTGCTGCAGGATCGAAATACGTAGGTGATAATTTCTTAGCTGATAAACGTGTTCCATTAATTTCTGCTACTGGTTCTACAAGAGTAGGTAAACGAGTTGGTAGTATTGTTGGAGAACGTTTAGGTAGAAGCTTATTAGAATTAGGCGGAAACAACGCTATTATCATTACAGAAAATGCTGATTTAGATATGGCATTACGTGCTGTATTGTTTGGTGCTGTTGGAACTGCTGGTCAGCGTTGTACTTCAACACGTCGTTTATTAATAAAAGATAGTATTTACGATACCTTCAAAGAGAAATTAGTTAAAGCATACGGACAGATTACTATTGGTAATCCATTAGATACTTCCAACCTTGTAGGACCACTTATTGATACTGATGCAGTAAAAAGTTTCAGTAATGCTATTGAGGCGGTAAAAAAAGAAGGTGGAAATGTTATCTACGGAGGAGAAGTACTAACAGGACCAGGATACGAATCGGGTTGTTATGTTCGTCCGTGTATCGCAGAAGCAAAAAACAATTTCCATATTGTACAAGAAGAAACCTTTGCTCCAATCTTATACTTAATGAAGTATTCGACCATCGACGAAGCTATGCAAATGCACAACGATGTTCCTCAAGGATTATCGTCGGCGATATTCTCTCGCAACATTTTAGAAACAGAAAAATTCCTATCACATGAAGGTTCTGATTGTGGTATTGCAAATGTGAACATTGGAACTTCTGGAGCTGAAATAGGTGGCGCTTTTGGTGGTGAAAAAGAAACTGGTGGCGGACGTGAATCTGGATCCGATGCATGGAAAGTATACATGCGCCGTCAAACGAATACAATCAACTACAGTACAGAATTGCCATTGGCGCAAGGGATTAAGTTTGACTTTTAATTCTAGTGAATGGTGACTAGTGCCTGGTGAATAGTAAAAACTCTAGTCACTATTCACCAGTCACCACTTACTAAGTATTCCATATCTTCCAAGCTTCCTCCGCTTGTGCTTGGAGCATTTCTAATCCATTTTTAGTTTTAGCACCTCTTTCTTTCATCGTTTTAAGGAACAATGATTCTTCAGGATTATACACTACATCAAAAGCTATATGATTTGATGTGATAGCAGTTAATGGAATTGGTGGTATTTCATTAATATTAGGAGAAGTTCCTAAAGGTGTGGTTTGGATTAATAATTTTACTGATGTAATGATATCATCATTCAATTCGTCGTATGTAATTACACCATCCATTTTTGTCCTATTCACCACAATATATTCGATACCTATTCTACCTAACACATATTTGATTGCTTTTGCAGCTCCACCATTTCCAATAATTAGTGCTTTTTTCATGTCTGGAGAAGCCAAACTAATTAAGGCTTTCGCAAAACCCCAAGCATCGGTATTGTAACCTATTTTCTTTCCTTCAATAAACTTAATTACGTTAACTGCACCAATAGATTTAGCAGTATCGTCTAACTCATCGAGAAAAGGAATGATACTTTCTTTATAAGGTATAGTTACATTCAATCCGTTTAAATCTGGATGATTTAAAATTAGATCAGAGAATTCCTCTACAGATTGAAGGGGATAGTTTTGGTATTCGGCATCTAGGATATTCTCTCTGGCAAATTTTTTTTCGAAATACGATTTAGAAAACGAGTGAGAGAGAGGATATCCTATTAAGCCAAATTTTTTCATAGTGGGAAATTACAAATTTCCCACCATACTTTCAGGGCGAACCCATTCATCAAATTGTTCAGCAGTTAATAATCCAAGTTCAATTGCTGCTTCTTTTAATGTTTTATTTTCTTTATGTGCCTTTTTCGCAATCTTAGCTGCATTATCGTAGCCGATATGAGTGTTTAATGCGGTAACCAACATCAACGAGTTATCTAAATTCTTTTTAATGTCTACATAGTTAGGTTCAATACCTACGGCACAATTCAAATCAAAAGAAACACAAGCATCGCCTATTAAACGAGCAGAATGCAATACATTAGCTGCAATCATTGGCTTAAATACATTCAACTCAAAATGACCTGTAGCACCACCTATAGAAACTGCTACATCATTACCAATCACTTGAGCACAAACCATTGTTAAAGCTTCAGGTTGAGTTGGATTTACTTTACCTGGCATAATTGAAGAACCAGGTTCGTTATCTGGAATAATAATTTCACCAATACCACAACGAGGACCAGAGCTCAACATTCTGATATCATTAGCCACTTTCATTAAGGCTACTGCAGAACGTTTTAATGCACCCGATAATTCTACCATAGCATCGTGTGCTGCTAATGCTTCGAATTTATTCGGAGCGGTTACAAAAGGGTAACCTGATATCTCTGCAATTTTCTTAGCTACTAATTCTGCGTAACCTTTAGGTGCGTTTAGTCCTGTACCTACTGCTGTTCCACCTAATGCCAACTCTTTTACCATTTCCAAAGCATTGTTTAATGCTCTTACCGAATTCGTAATTTGTTGTGCGTATCCTGAAAATTCTTGACCAAGAGTTAATGGTGTAGCATCCATAAAATGTGTACGGCCAATTTTTACAATATTCATATACTCTTGTGCTTTTTTGGCTAAAGTATCTCTCAATTGTAACATACCTGGTATCGTAATTTCAACTACCTGTTTGTATGCTGCGATGTGCATAGCCGTTGGATAGGTGTCGTTAGAAGATTGCGACTTATTTACATCATCATTAGGGTGTAATACTTTTTTCTCATCAAGTAAAGATCCGCCTGTAATTACATGACCTCTATTTGCTACCACTTCATTCACGTTCATATTACTTTGTGTACCCGAACCCGTTTGCCATATTACTAATGGAAACTCTGCATCCAATTTACCGTCTAAAATCTCTTCACAAACTTTAGCAATTAATGCTGCTTTGTCTGCGGCTAAAACACCTAAGTCTTGATTAGTTAATGCTGCTGCTTTTTTCAAAATAGCAAAAGCTCTAATAATCTCTATTGGCATTTTATCGCCAGGACCACCTATTTTAAAATTTTGTAGAGAGCGTTGAGTTTGCGCTGCCCAATATTTATCAGCAGGTACTTTTACCTCGCCTAAACTGTCTTTTTCGATACGAAATTCCATGATTGTTTATTTTAACGCCGCAAATTTAAGAAATTTTTAGGCTTTTTATTAAGATATTAATCGCTACGAAACCATTGTAAATCAAAGCATTCTACCGATTTTTCATAAATGTGGATAAATAGAAACCCAATAGATACGGTGATGCGTTTAAATTTGAGGTATAGATTTATTTTTATACTATAACTATTAGCATATGAAAAAGATAATTAGTCCGGTAATACTATTGATTAGTGTAGTGATGATGGCATCATGTGTAGTACCTAAGAAGAAATTCTTAGCGATGCAACATGAACGTGATTCTTTGCAAAATGGCTTAAACATTGCTAACATCAAAATTGATAGCTTAACAAAAGCTTTAGCTTTTCATAGAGACACTATTAACGATTTACGTTCACAAGTTTCATCATTAACCTCTAGATTAAACACTTTACAAGATCAGTATAATACACTATCTGATAATTACAAACAGTTAAGAGCGAACAGTACTGATGAAATTAAAAAATTGATAAAAGACTTAGAAACTGCACAAGCAAATTTAGCAGCTCGTGAAAAACGTTTACAAGAAGTGGAAGATGCCATGGCAAAACGCGATGCTGCAGTGAAAGCGTTAAGAGATAAATTACAAAGTGCACTCTTAGGTTTCAACAAAAGTGGATTGGCTGTAAATGTTAAGGATGGTAAAGTTTATGTTTCTTTAACCGATAAATTATTGTTCGGTAGTGGTAGTATAGAAATTGATGACAAAGGGAAAGAAGCATTAACCGAATTAGCTAAAGTATTACAATCGCAAAACGATATCAATATATTAGTTGAAGGACATACCGACAACATGAAAGTGAGCAACCTTGGTCAAATAAAAGACAACTGGGATTTAAGCGTATTACGCTCTACAGCGGTTGTGCGTTTCTTAACCGAAACTCAAAAATTAGACCCACTTAGAGTAACTGCGTCGGGTAGAGGTGAGATTATGCCAGTAGAGAAATTAAATACTGCTGAAGCTCGTAGTAAAAATAGAAGGATAGAAATTATTTTGACTCCTAAATTGGATGTGCTTTATAATTTGCTGAACGAGGATATTAAGTAAATGTGCAGAACTTGTCCCGATTTATCGGGATGCGTAAATGGGCAAATGCGTAAATTGTAATTCGTGTAAATAGAGCAAAAGTACTTGTATGTTATTTTGAATATAAATTAACTACATAACATACAAGTACTATTCTATTATATTGCTGTTGGAGTGTGTGAGGTAATAAACGATAACAAGTGTTTATTGAATTCATTTGGCTCTTCGAGATTAGATACATGTCCTGCATTATCAATAACACACAAAATAGAATTCTTAATGTTTTCGTGCATATAGGTGGATTGCTCCAGTCCCGTAACCTCATCTTCTCTTCCACAAATAATTAATGTGGGGATATTGATTTCATTTAAGCTAGTACAAGTTTCATCTCTTTCTGCTAATGCTGTTAAACCTGTAGTTATAATGTGTTGAGTATTATTAAACACTATTTTTCTCAGGCCTTCTACAATTTCTGGTTTGTTGTTTATCGTTTCTTTATAGAACACCTTATTAATAAAACCATCATTGAATTTTTTGGGACCTTTTTCTTTTATTTCTTCTATAGCTTTATATCTTTTTTCTTTTGCATCTGGGGTGTCGGCGACACACTGTGTATCACATAATATTACTGATACAAAACGATCAGGAAATCTTTTCAATGCGTTTAAAGCAATATATCCTCCCATTGATAAGCCACAAATAATTGCCTGATTAATCTTTAGCGCATCCATAAACGCTATTAAATCATCGGCAAACATATTTATGCTTAAATGAGACTCTTCATCTGTCGACTTACCGAAACCCCTAACATCATAAGCAATTACACGATGTTGGAATTTTAAAAACTCTAATTGTGCATTCCAAGTGCTCTTATCAAAAGGAAAGCCATGTAAAAATAATATGGGTATGTTTCCCTCCCCAATATCGTTGTACGATACATTAAAATTATTGATAGAAAGGGTTAAATTATATCCTTTTGCTTGTAATTGCATACTTGTATCTGTTTATTAATATAACGAACATACTTACTATTTTATGACATTGAATTGCATAAATATTTATAAGTATTACATAACTCACACTTTTGTTTAATATTTGCTATTATCATATATATGTTTATTAAACTAATTACTATTTTTATATCTCTTTATTTATATTCTCTCATTAAAATTCAGGTCATATGGCAGAGATAAAAACAAAAAAAACTGAAGTAAGCGTACACGAGTTTATACACAGTTTTACTGATTCGGAACAAAAAAGAAAAGACAGTTATGAGCTCATCGAACTGATGAAGGGCGTAACTGGCTGTGAACCCAAAATGTGGGGGCCATCTATTATTGGTTTCGGTGTTTATCATTACAAATCAGAGAGAAGCAAACAAGAAGGCGATTGGCCTCTCATTGGTTTTTCTCCTCGTAAGGCTGCTATATCTCTTTATGTATTCACTGGTAATCCAGAACACGAACATCTATTAAAAAATCTTGGGAAGTTTAAAATGGGTAAAGCTTGTATTTACATTAAGAAACTTTCCGACATCGATCAAAACGAGCTTAAAAAAATAATGAAAGAATCCATTAAGTTCTTGCAAAAGAAATACGGAAAAATGGAGCAGAAATAATACGATTACATCTATAATGAAAAACAATATCAATCCTATGTCAACTATTCACAGTCCATTTAAACAAACCTTCTTTCACGGCACTAAAAGCGATTTAAAATTAGGAGAGCTTATTGAAATTGGTTACCAATCGAACTTTGGCGACAGAACAGCAAAATATATTTACCTCACTGCTACTCTTGATCCTGCAATTTGGGGCGCTGAGTTGGCAGCAGGTGAAGGTCCCGAAAGAATTTATTTAGTAGAAGCTACAGGACCTATTGAAGACGATCCAAATTTAACCGACAAAAAATTTCCTGGTAATCCATCCATGTCATATCGCTCGAAACATCCCTTTAAAGTTGTTGGAGAAGTTACCGTTTGGCAAGGTCATCCATCAGAACAAATCAAAGCAATGAAAGAAGCACTGGCAAAACTTAAAGAGCAAGGTATTGAAGCAATAGAGGATTAATCATATTGCAGAAAAACAATACTCAGTAATCAGTGTATTAAAACGGACTTACAAAATCGTTAAACAATGGCAACTCTTTGTCTTTGTCGGAAACAAATAATCCCTCTACTTTCCAATCGATAGCTAATGCAGGATCGTCGAAACGTACTCCTCCTTCACTTACTTTGCTGTAGTAGTTTGTACACTTATAACAAAAGATAGTATTATCTTCTAATGTAGAAAATCCATGAGCAAAGCCTGGAGGTATAAAAAATTGTGTTTGATTTTCTGCGCTTAATTCAATTGCGTAATACTGTCCGTAAGTAGGAGAGTTTTTTCTGATATCTAAGGCAACATCTAGCACTTTACCCTGAACAACCCTTACTAGTTTTCCTTGTTCAAAAGGGGCGGCTTGATAATGCAAGCCTCTAATAGTTCCTTTTTGAGAAAGTGATTGATTGTCTTGAACAAAATTTACATCGATACCTAATTTAGAAAATACATCTTGACGAAAGCTTTCGAAAAAATAACCTCTATCGTCTTTCCAAATTTTAGGTTGAAGAACTACTAATCCTTCTATATGTGTTTTAGTGATTTCCATTATTCAATAACATCTAAAATAGTTCTGAAAGCTAAGTATTTATTCGCATAGCGAGCATCTACATCTGCTCTTAAACCTGGCGCGTGATTCGTTAAATATTCGTTCAATATTTCTTGCGACTCTGCAAAATATTGAAAAGAATAAGTATTACCATCTTGTTTAGGATCTTTTAATCGCATGATTTTATGCATCACAAAACAACCTGTATTCATTACATCTGGCACATGTTCTTCTCTCATCCATTTCAACCATTCCTCATGAACATCGTCCATTACATTTATCGTTACACTATATAGTATCATATTATTACTTTTTCTCAACTACCTCTTAAAGCTCTAAATCGTTTACGAGCATCAATGATATATAAACTTCCTGGGAAATCGTTTATTAGTTTCTCATACGATTTCATAGCCAGTTCAGTATTTTTCAATTTATTCTGATAGATCTCTGCTATTTCAAACAAAGCATCGTCTGCCCATATTCCATCTTTATGCTTCTCCACTATAATAGTAAAGAAATCGATGGCTTTACTGAAATTTTGTTGGTTCAATTCCATGGTTCCTTTTACCCATAAAATATCATCTGCTAATTCGTTATTGGGAAATAATATATCTATTGAATCGAGTTTCTGTATTGCTTTTGAATATTGATGTTGATACACTAATAAATCGGCGTTTGCAAATAATCGTAACGCCGTAAAATTAGAATCTATAGCCTCATTATCTGAAATCAATAAACTTAAGTTCAGTGCATCATTAGCTATCAATTGAGTAGTGCTCGCTTTAAGTACATCGAGTTGTGCTTTAGACCATTCGAACTCTCCAGCGTAATAAGATAAACGTGCATTCCGGTACTTTGCCATTTGTCCTAATGGTTCATCTTTATAAGCTTTATCTACTTGTCCGTATAATAATGCTGCTTCCCAAATTTCTCCACTGAACAAATAATAATCACCTAAATCGAGTTTACATTGTGCTTGGAAAGAAGTAATCCCGTAACGATTATCTAGAATTTTATGCAAGACCGCTATAGCCGAATCCGATTTATTTAAATATAGTGCTAACAATTCCGCATACTCTCTCATCACATCTGCTGTGCTCGATTGTTCACCGAAATCTGCAAAGTATTGTTTATAATCAGCTTCCAACTGAAGGATATCGGCATTAGAATAAATTGCTGATGTGAGTTTTTCTTTTTGAGTCGATAATATTAACGCACGAGAAGGCAAATAAAATGGTGAAGATTTTCCTTTCTCTACAACTGTTTTAAAGGTTTTAATGGCAACATCAAACTGCTTATTGCTTTTACAATATACTCCAAGTTGGTATAATCGCTGACCATCTTCATTAAAACGTTTATCCATTGCAATACTTTGCATTAATGCAGCATCAAAATTTTGTTGTTGTATGAATGTCCAAATTAAAAGTTCTGCATAAAAAGTTTGATCTGGAAATTGTTGTAATTTTTGAATCAATACAGATTTTAATAAGTCGTAATCTTTAGGCTCACTAAAATAATCTTGAAATGTTTTTTGTATTTGATCTTGATCGTAGGCGCTTTGTTCAAACGTATTTAGTTGCTCTTCAATAATACCTTGCTTATTGTTTTGTATACTATATATTTTAGAGGCATCGGCACTCATTAATGTAGAATTACCTGTAAGTTCTCTTCCCTTACGAATAGCAGCCAATGCATTATCGTATAAAGATACATCTACAAATTTGGTTGTTACTTCAACTAGAATTGATAAATCGGGTACTAGTTTTTTTATTGCTTCGTCGTATTGCTTTTGAGCTTTTTCTTTTTGATTTTGCAAATCATAAACTAAACCCAAATCAATATAATACGTTGGATAACCATTAGTACGCTTTATCATTTTTTTTACGAGTTTTTCCGATTGCTCGTATTTTTTTTGTATACTAAGGCATTGGTAATAATTATTATAATAATTATCGTTTGAAGGGTCGTTCTGAAAAAGCTTTGCATATACCGCTTCTGCTTTATCGTACTCCCCATTTTTGAAATACTCCTTGGCTAAGCTCTCCATATTTGTTCGTTGTGCGAACAATTGAAAAGCGCTTAACATGAATAACAATATTATACTTAGAAACTTTTTCATTTTTAATCGTGTTAAAAATAACGAATTATGGGTAAAAATGGTGTTACAGCTTTGTAAAAAAAGAGAAACAGCTGCAATATTTTGTTAAATTCGTATCTATTTGAACAGTGTGAAACGACAGTATTATATTATTTTATTAGCTATTAGCCTCCTAGTTGCCTGTAAAGGAGAGAAAAGGGAATATGCAAAAATTCCTTTAGAGGATTTCTTTAGAAACCCCGAAAAAAGCAATATGCTCTTATCTCCTGATGGAAGTTTTATCTCTTACATCAAAAATTATAAAAACAGAGCCAATATCTTCTGTCAAAACCTAACAAATGGAGAGGCTTATCAACTGACATTCGACACCGTTAGAGGTATAACCAACTACCTTTGGGTTGATAATAATCAAATACTCTACTTAAATGATATCGATGGAAATGAAACCTTCCATTTATTTTCGGTAAATAAAGAAGGTACAAAAAGTGTAGACCTTACTCCATTTGAAAATATCAAACTGAAATTCTTAGATATCCCTCCACAAAAAGGCGATGAAATTTATATCTGTTTAAATAAAAGAAAGGCCGCGGTTTTCGATTTATATAAATTGAATTACAAAACAGGTAAACTTAAAATGATAGATGAAAACCCTGGTAATATTTCTTATTGGAAAGAAGATCTTAAGGGCGATATACGGTTAGCCTCTAGCACGGATGGTGTTAATGAAACCATCCTGTTCAAAAAAGACAAGAATGCCAGCTATACAGAAGTAATTACTTTAAATTTTAAAGAAACTTTTTATCCAATTTCATTTACAGAAGATGGAAACAGTGTTTATGCTCTGTCGAGCATGAATAGAGATAAAGTAGCTTTAGTTGTTTTCGATTTAGTTAAAGGTGTAGAAACCAAAGTTGTGTTTCAACACCAAGATGCCGACATCAGCAACATGTCATTCTCTTATAAAACACATAAGCCATTGTTTGCAAATTACAGATCAGATCAATTAAAGACTCACTATTTTGATAAATCAATAGAGGGTATAGAAAGCTCTACAAGAAAAATAGATCCGAAAAGTAATTATTCAATTATCAACTATACAACCGACGATCAAAAGTTTCTGATTAGAATGTATAGTGATAAAAGTTTAGGTGCATACTATCTGTATGATGTTACTAAAAATGAATTGAAAGAAATTGCACAAGTATCTCCATGGTTAAAGGAAAAAGATTTAGCAGAAACCAAATCTTTTATTTTCAAATCGAGAGATGGTTTAGATATTCATGCATACTTAACTTTGCCTAATGAAAAAAGAGAAAAGTATCCCCTCATTGTATTAGCTCATTCTGGTTTATGGCAACGTGCGCGTTGGGCATTTAATTCAGAGGTGCAATTTTTTGCGAATAGAGGTTATGCCGTATTAAGAGTAAATCATAGAGGTGTGGAAGGTTTCGGAAAGAAGTTTCATCAAGCGGGATATAAAGAGATTGGTAGAAAAATGCAAGACGATTACACCGATGCGGTTTTTGAATTAATTAAAGAAGGAATTATTGATACGGCGAGAATAGGTATATATGGTGCCAGTTTCGGTGGGTATTTCGCACTAAACGGATTAGTAAGAGATTCTGGTTTGTATAAATGTGCAGCTTCCTATTCGGGTTTCACAAATTTATTTTCATACATAAAAGAAATACCTCCATACTATCATCAATACCTCGACATGATTTATGAGATGATTGGTAATCCGGAGAAAGATGTAGATTACCTACGAGAGTGCTCCCCTGCATTTCATATCGACAAATTAAAATGCCCTCTATTTATTGCTCACGGAGAGAAAGATCAAAAAATGAGTGTAGATGAGATTAATCAGTTTGTAAAAAGCTTAAAAAATAAAAACGTAAAAGTAAATTACCTATTAGTACCCGATGAAGGTCATATATTCAGAAAAGAAGAAAACAAAATAAATCTTTACACTGAACTGGAAATGTTTTTTGAAGAAAATTTATTGAGGCAGTAGATGAGTCAGACACAGCAAAAAAATTCTTATCGTAAAAACTATGCCCTAATACCTATCTTCATTGTGGTATTAACCATCACTTTTTTTATCGCTTTGTTCTTTGGATACAAATTCACACAAAAGGTAATAGAATCTCAGTTTGTAACCGATAAAGTAGAAGTTCTCGAAGAAGCTCTAAAACCTTACAACGATTTTATTTTCAGTAAAATTCCACAAATCTCATTATATCAAGGCTACTTAGATTCTGTGTCGATGGTAGGTTTGTCGAATAATTTTTTTAGAAATTTCAGCATCATTAAAAACATCACATTCTATGATATTGAAGTGGGTAACTTGCCAATAAATGATGGGTTTCGGCAAGATCGTTTTTCTATAGGAGTGAAATCTGTTTATGATATTCAGTTCAAAAATAATTCTTCTTATATTACTTTACTATTTAAAAAAGATGAGTTCGGAGAATTTACCGGAAGAGATGCAAACGATTTTAGTAAGGCTGTAATAAAATTTGCCGATTATATTAATCATTACGATTCCACTAAAGAAATCAGTCCGGATGTAGTGTTTAAAGTATTTTACTCCTTCAACGATAAACAAGTAAGCTTTATTAATGTTCCTCGTACAGCCGACATGAGAGTGTATAATGGTCTGTTAGGAGAAAATGTTGGAGTAAAACTTGGATACGATCAGGATTTATTAACCTTTCATCTCGACCCAAATAAACTAGAGATACAGAATAATAATCCATACCTGTACGAAAACATACTTATTCGACCAATAACATTCGACTCTTTGTTGAATGATAGAGATTACTTTACTACAGGTATCGCCTTACCTGGTGCATTTTCCGATTATCAATTGTATTTTATTTCATCTAAAGACTTCGTAAATAAAAGAATTGGAATGCTATTTACCCCAATAGCTATTGGTATTCTGGCTGTTTACCTCATCATGTTATTCATAGCTATTCTTATTTATAGAAATCTGAACATCAACGCAAAACTATTTAAGCTACAATACGATTTTGTGAATAACCTCACACACGAATTTAAAACACCAGTAAGCGTAATAAAAATTGCAGCGAACAATATAAAAACTCAGGCTACACTAAACGAAAAAGACAAAGAGCTTTACGGGAGAATACTCGATGAAGAAGCAGATAAGTTAAATGATCTAATGAACAAACTACTATCGCTTACTCAACTAGAGAATAGAAGTTTGATTGTTAAAAAAGAGAAAATTGATTTATACGATTTTTGTCGCGACATTGTAGATGCTTATCAAATTAAGTATCCCGATTTTAATATCGAATATTCAGTTCAAAATATTTTATATTACGATGGAGATCGAGTGTTATTATATAGCTTATTCCAGAATCTTATCGATAATGCCTATAAATACTCACCTATCGACAAAAAAATATTACAGATTAAGGTAAAAAGGGTAAAAGATCAATTGGCCATTTATTTCATTGATAAGGGCATTGGGATACCGAAAGGAGAGATTGATAACGTATTTAATAAGTTTTATAGGATTGAGAACCAATTTAATCAGCAAGGAAGTGTGGGTATAGGTTTGGCTTTTTGCAAAGAAGTAGTGAAATTTATGAAAGGAGATATTTCTGTAAAAAGCGAATTGGGCCAAGGATCAGAATTTAGAATTATATTGCCAATTGAATAAACATAATAAGCTTGTTACACAATCATATAGGTTTCTGTAATAGCTTTGCAACATTAAAACCAAAACGATGGAAAAGCAACAAGTAAAAATTGCAATTGTAGAAGACGACAGCAACTTACGTCTTCTGGTAAGTCAGCGTATTGCTTCTGAAGGGTACCAAGTATTTGAAGCTGCTGATGGGAAGAGTGGTGAAGAAATGATTTTAAGAGAACAACCTCATATTGTTTTACTCGACTGGATGTTACCTGGTAAAACGGGTAATGAGGTATGTACTGCCGTTCGTGAGAAAGAGTTTAGTGGTATTATAATTATGATTACTGCAAAAGCACAAGACGTTGATAAAATTGATGCTTATAATTTTGGAGTGAGCGATTACATCACCAAACCTTTTAACATGGAAGTGTTAATGGCTTTAATAGAAAACAAAGTGAAGTTTATTGTAAACTCTGATAAATCAGATGTGATTAAATTCGCTAATATGGAACATCACCCAAGTACTCACATGTTAATGAGAGATAACAAAAAGGTGGAGCTTACCATTTTAGAAAACAGAATTTTATTGTATTTCTTAAAGAACATCAACAAAGTAATTAACAGAGATGAATTAATGATGGTGGTATGGGGTTACAATTCGGATGTAAACACCAGAACACTCGACATGCATATAGTTAGACTTCGTAAGAAAATAGAAAACAACCCAGAGCATCCAATGCTGTTGCAAACAGTGAGAGGGATTGGGTATAAGTTTGTACTAGAGTAGATATGAGATGTGAGATGTGAGATGTGAGAGTGCATTCTCAAATCTTGCATCTCCTAGTCCTTCAATAATTTTATACTTGGCTCCTTTTTCTTCCATCAACTTAATATACCATTCCATAAAGTAAGCTCTCTCATTGGGGAAATTTCTCAGTGGATCATCTTGCCAAGGTAAATCATCCTTCATCAATAAATAAAAATCATATTGACGTGTTTGATATTCGTGTTCTACTTCATCGGGGCAAAATCCAAATACATGTTCGCACCATACTTTAACTGTAACAATAGTAGTATCGCAGAATAGGTAAGGATGCTTGTTGCTGAGCGCTTGTTTTTCAATTTTGTTTTCTAATGCTAATTGTCCTCGAAAAATATTAAGTTCATCTTCAAGTGTACACTCTCTATCGAGAGTTGAACAGTATTCTCTGGCATACTCTGGCACCCACAAGCAGTTATACTGTTGTGCAAGGTATGCTGCCATTTCCGATTTACCGGTAGACTCTGGACCAACAATTGCAATTTTAAGCATTAGATTTTTTTCTCCATTCTAACAGTCCGAGCACTGCAAGAACAATTAGTATACTATATAGAACAGCAGTTAAGTACGCTTGTTTGTTGAGGTATAAAATAATATATGAAGCATTAATTACAATCCACAAATACCAGTTTTGTATAAATAATTTTGCGGATAAGACAGAAGCCAGAATACTAGCAGCAAACAACAAACTATCGTATTCTGCATAACTAGCATCAGTATATCTATTCAACAGTATACCAAAAAACTTACCAGCTAGAAGTGTGATAAATAAATATTTTAATAGACTATTAAATGATAGGGATTGAACAATTAACTGATGTTCACTTTTCATATTTTTATTCCAATTCACCCAAGCAAATATAGAAGTACCTACAAAGAAAAATTGCAATACCGAGTCTGCATATAGCTTAATATCGAAGAAGAAATAGGCATAAGCCAATGAGCTAACGATTAGTATTGGCCAAGCTAAGATATTTTTTTTTGCACTTAAATAAATTCCAAGAACAGCTGTAATAAACCCAATGATTTCTATAGCGTTCATCTCCATTTATTATTTACTTAAGAACATTGACTTCTCTTTGTATAATGCGCGGAAATATGGATCGTCTAAATCTTTGATGAAACGTATTGCCTCTCCAGTGGATCTCATTTCTGGACCTAATTCTTTTTTCACTTCTGGGAATTTATGAAACGAGAATACAGGTTCTTTAATTGCATAACCTGTTAGTTTTCTTTCTATCTTGAAATCCTTCAATTTATTCGCACCCATCATTACTTTAGCAGCAATGTTAATGTAAGGAACATCATAAGCCTTAGCAATAAACGGAACTGTTCTCGAAGCTCTAGGGTTTGCTTCTATAACATAAACCATTTCATTTTTAATTGCGAATTGAATATTCAATAGTCCCAATACATTTAATGCCTTCGCTAATTTCACTGTGTATTCTTCCATTAGTGAAATTACTTTTGGTGATAAATCGAAAGGTGGTAATACAGCACTCGAATCACCAGAATGTATACCGGCTGGTTCTATGTGTTCCATTAAACCCACAATGTGAACATCATCTCCATCGCTAATAGAGTCCGACTCTGCTTCCTCTGCACGATCTAAGAAATGATCAATTAATATTCTATTGCCTGGTATATCTCTTAATAATTTTACTACTGCTTTTTCTAGCTCTTCATCGTTAATTACAATGCTCATCCCTTGTCCACCTAATACATAACTAGGGCGAACAAGTACTGGATAACCTACTTCGTTGGCTACTTTTAATGCTTCATCGGCAGTTTCTGCCACTCCATATTTTGGATATGGAATTCCTAATTCATGTAATAAATCTGAAAATCTTCCACGATCCTCGGCGATATCCATATTATCGTATGATGTTCCGATAATTTTGATATTATTCTTGTGTAAAAGCTCTGCCATTTTTAGTGCAGTTTGTCCGCCCAATTGAACAATTACACCCTCTGGTTTTTCAAGGTCGATAATCTCTCTTACATGTTCCCAAAATACAGGCTCGAAGTATAGTTTATCTGCCATATTGAAATCGGTAGAAACAGTTTCAGGATTACAATTAATCATGATGGCTTCATAACCCGATTCTTTAGCAGCAATTAATCCGTGTACACAAGAGTAATCGAATTCTATTCCTTGACCAATTCTGTTAGGACCAGAACCTAGTACGATAATTTTTTTCTTGTCGGTAACTTTCGACTCGTTCTCGCCTTCGAAAGTAGAATAGAAATATGGAGTTTGTGCTGGGAATTCTGCGGCACAAGTATCAACCATTTTGTATACTCTACGCATTCCTAAAGATTTTCTTTTTTCATACACTTCATCTTCTGTTACTCCTAACAAGTAAGCGATTTGTGCATCCGAAAATCCTTTTTGTTTAGCGTTAAATAATATTTCATTAGGAATATTATGCAGAGAATATCTCTTAATTTCTAATTCAATATTTACTAATTCATTTATTTGCATTAAAAACCAACGATCAATTTTCGTTGCTTTTTGTACAGATGTAACAGGCACACCTAAACTCAAGGCATCACGAACATGGAACAAGCGATCCCAGCTTGCGTTCTCCAAATTCTTCATGATGTCTTCTAGATTTCTGTTTTGTTTACCATCAGCACCTAAACCTATTCTGTTAATTTCTAATGATTGACATGCTTTTTGTAGTGCTTCATTGAAACTTCTACCAATTGCCATCACCTCACCTACCGATTTCATTTGTAAGCCTAATGTTCTGTCGGCACCTTTAAACTTATCAAAATTCCATCTAGGAATTTTTACAATCACGTAGTCTAAAGTAGGTTCGAAATATGCTGAAGTTGTTTTTGTAATTTGATTTTCTATTTCATCGAGATTATAGCCTATGGCTAACTTCGCAGCAATTTTTGCAATAGGGTAACCTGTTGCTTTTGATGCTAGTGCTGACGAGCGCGATACACGCGGGTTAATTTCAATTGCTATAATCTCTTCGTTTTCTGGATTAACAGAAAACTGAACATTACATCCTCCAGCAAAATCACCAATTGAGCGCATCATATTTATAGCATGATTACGCATATTTTGATAGCAACGATCGGATAATGTCATGGCTGGAGCAACTGTTATAGAATCTCCAGTATGTATACCCATAGGATCGAAGTTTTCTATAGAGCAAATGATGATGATGTTATCATTATTATCGCGAAGCAATTCTAACTCGTATTCTTTCCATCCTAATACAGCTTGTTCCACTAAGACTTCGTGAGTAGGTGATGCTTGTAAACCATGATTTAATGCCGAATCTATTTGATCTTTATTATGCACAAAACCACCTCCATAACCTCCTAAGGTATATGATGGACGAATAACTAGTGGATATCCTATTTCTTGAGCAGCTTCTTTTCCTTCTAGGTAAGAGTTCGCAATTCTCGATTTTGCAATCCCAACTCCTATTTCAATCATTAATTTACGGAACTCCTCACGATTTTCTGTTTTCTCAATCGCATCTATAGCCACACCCTTAATTCTTACTCCATATTTTTTCCAAATACCACGTTCATCTGCTTCTTTAGCTAAATTCAAAGCAGTTTGTCCGCCCATGGTAGGAATCACGGCATCAATTTTACGTTCCTGTAAAATCTGTTCTATAGATTCGCATGTTAAAGGCAATAGATACACATGATCTGCAATCACTTTGTCGGTCATGATTGTAGCAGGATTCGAATTAATAATTGAGACTTCAATGCCCTCCTCTTTTAAAGATAAAGCGGCTTGAGAGCCAGAATAGTCGAATTCGCAGGCTTGACCAATAATAATTGGACCTGAACCGATAATTAAAACTGATTTTATGGATTGATCTTTTGGCATGGTAGGGATAACTATAAATTGGGCAAAGGTATTCTTTTTTTCGAAATGTCGAAAGCTAGAATTGTGGAAAATCTAAAAATTAAGAAATAAGGGAGTAGATATCTTTGTAGTTTCTTCCTAAACCATCATAATCGAGCCCATAGCCCAATACAAAGACCTTAGGAATTTCAAAGCCAATAAAGTCGATAGTTAGTTTATGTTGTAATGCATCTGGTTTGAAAAGTAATGAGCAAATTTTTACCGATGCGGGCTGATATTCCTTTATTTGATCTAGTAAAAAGTGTAGAGTATTGCCAGTATCAACAATATCTTCCAAAAAAATAACATGTTTCCCTTTAATATTATCATTAAAAGGCAGCTCAAATTTTATAACCCCTGAGCTTTCTGTACCATGATATGAACTACATTTAATGGTTTCCAATGTACATGGAATATTAACTTGGAGTATTAGATCTGAAGCGAAAAATAAGGCACCATTTAATACAGCTACAAAACAAATTTCTTTGTCGGAATATTCTCTTTCAATACTTACTGCCAACTCCGCAATTTTAGCTTGAATATCTTTTGCTGATAAGTAAGGTTCAAAAAATTTATCGTGTACTTTGATGGTACTCATATAGAAAGTATAATCGTTATATTATAAAAAAAGCTAAACGGTTTCCCATTTAGCTTTCTAAAATATTGATATTCAAATTAAATTGCTTTTTTTTCGTCGGCTGATTGTGGAACCAATACACCTACTGCTTCAAAAGATAAAGTAGTTTTATCTTCTTTAATAGCATCAATTTTTTCTTGAGATTCACCACCATCTTCAGCATAGTGTTTTTGATCAGCAACAGATATAGTTTCGAATTTAGCTGTTCCTTGGAAGATTACTTCTTTACCAGCCATTTTCTCTTTATCAGTTGGTACAAAGAAGCCATAATCTTTAAAAGTTACGCGCATCATTTCACCATTACCGATATCTATTTGCATCCAACATCCTTTTTTAGCACATACATCTACCACTTTACCTTTAATTTTTGCTTCAAAAGTTGGAGCATTTCCCATTTCAGCAACTAATGTAGCTGCATCCATTGCGCTATCAGGAGTGATTACTTCACCGTAAGCATCATATTTACCATTTTCTGTTTCTACTACTGAAGAATCAGTACTTGTACTTTTTTTAGGTTCTGTTGAACATGCAACCAAAAAAGTTGCTGCTGCTATCACTAAGAAAATTCTTTTCATTGTATTCCGATTGTGTTGTTTAGTTTACAAATATATAAAAACGTTTATCTAAAAAAGAAAAAAGGTTGAACGTCAATACCTTTATAGATTACCCAAATAACTGCTGAAACAACTCCTCAAGCTTGCTTAAGGGGACTATTTCAATATTGTACTTTTTGGTATCAATTCCCTTAATGGCATATCTCGATACGAATATTTTCTCAAAGCCCAAACGCTCTGCCTCTGCTATTCTTTGTTCTATTCTGTTTACCGTTCTAATTTCTCCTGACAAGCCAACTTCAGCGGCAAAGCAATGTTTACTTGAAATGGCAAGGTCTTCATGTGATGAAATAATGGCACTTACTACTCCTAAATCTATAGCTGGGTCTTCTACTTTTATTCCGCCCGTAATATTTAAAAACACATCTTTTACTCCTAAGCGGAACCCACAACGTTTCTCTAATACCGCTAATAACATGTTCATCCTACGAGTATCAAAGCCAGTCGCGGAGCGTTGAGGAGTACCATAAGCAGAAACACTTACTAAGGCCTGTGCTTCAATAAGCATTGGCCTCATACCTTCAATGGTTACAGAAATTGCAATTCCACTCAATTCTTCATCACGTTGAGATATTAATATTTCTGAAGGATTAGATACTTCGCGTAATCCAACACCTCTCATCTCGTATATGCCCAATTCACTAGTAGATCCGAATCTATTTTTTATAGATCTAAGGATTCTATAGGTATGATGACGGTCGCCTTCAAATTGTAGTACAGTATCAACCATGTGTTCTAAAATTTTTGGACCAGCAATAGAACCATCTTTGGTGATATGACCCACTAAAAAAACTGGTGTTGCAGTTTCTTTGGCAAATCGTATAAGTTCTGCCGTACACTCTCTAATTTGAGAAACACTACCTGGGGTAGATTCAATGTGTGAAGAATAAAGGGTTTGTATAGAATCTACAATAACTAATTGAGGTTTTAATTCTTCAATTTGTTTAAATATATTTTGCGTTGATGTTTCTGTTAAGATATAGCAGTTTGAGGGTTCATTACTTTGCATCCTCATTGCACGCATCTTTATTTGCTGTTCACTCTCTTCACCCGAAACATATAAAATTTTTAGCTTCTTTAATTTTATTGCTACTTGTAGTAAAAGTGTTGATTTTCCAATTCCAGGTTCACCTCCAATAAGCACTAAAGAACCGGGTACAATACCTCCTCCTAGAACTCTGTTCAACTCATCATCTTGAGCTGAAATACGAACATCTGCATTCTTTTCAATTTCTTCTAATGCAATGGGCTTATTTGAACGGCTTGGTGTACTCTGTTTCCAATCGGGTTTTGCAGTATTCTTTTCTACTACTTCCTCTACAAAAGTATTCCACTCTCCACACGAAGGACAATTACCTAACCATTTTGGCGTTTGATATCCACAACTCTGACAGAAAAAAACTGATTTCGATTTAGCCATGAACGAAGATAGCTCGAATAATGGAAAAGCTCAAATCAAATTATGTAACTTCGAAGCCATGAAAAAATGGATATTCATATTATTGCTAGTTATTCCATCAATAGGTTATTCACAATTTAATAAGTCTAGTAAATTTTTATATGGGAAATCACGCTCTCGCTTACCATATTATATCCATTTACAAGTAGGTGCTAATTCTGGCATAACATTATTTAATAAAGATTTCGAAAATAGAGGTGCTGCTCCCAGTATTGCTTTTGCATTTGAGAAACCCTTAGGATATAGACCTTCCCTTTATTTACATTTTAGGTTTCTCGGTAATTATGGTCAATGGAATAATGTGTTAGGTTATGCTTCCCAGCTTTCTAATTCATTCGACTTCTCCTTAAACTACAGTTATATGTTGTATGATTGGTATGGTTGGGAATATAGAGCATCTTTAGGTCTCGGTTCATTATCAAATAACTACGAAATCGTTGGTCCACCAGGTACATTTAACCAAAAGAATTCCTCTATAATTACACCACTTCAAATTAGTACAGGAAGAGTAATTAAGAAACGTTGGGAGCTTGAGATAGGATATAGATATTATATCGCTTGGGATAATAATATAGAAGGCCTAGTAAATAAAAACAAATACGATAAATACGGTTTTACATTCGTTGGCATTAAATACTTAATCGGGGAAAAAGATTATCGCTTCCAAAGAAAAGACTCTTGCCCAACTGTGGAGTAGCGGGTATCGAGTATCGAGAAAGGTATTGGTGTTTCTCTTCTCGATACCCGATACTCGCTACCCGATACCCAACTACTTAAGTAATTTATCAGCTTCTATCCTAGCTTTCGCCATAATATCATCAGCTTTTTTATCTCCTTCGGCTATAATCTTATTACATTTCTCATCAGTTTCTTTTCTAGCTTTTTCTGCTAGTTTCTTAGCTGCTGCTTTTGCTACTGGATTTGATGCCTGCGCTACTAATTTATCAGCTGCTGCATATCCTTCTTTACGAGTAATGTCGGCCAAGTTCCTTGCTTGAGCTTTTACTGCATCGGCCTGATTTTGCGCTGCTGCTAAAATTTGTTCTGCTCTTTTCTTAGCCTCTTCTTTTCCTCTTGCAACGGCTTCATCTTTTTTAGCATTCAAAACATCTTTCACTGCTGTTTTTAGTCCAGCTCCCATATCGGCCATGCTTAATTTAACTGTTGGCTTACCAACAACACCACCAACAAGCGCACTAACATTTAATGCTTCTTCGGTTGAATAGTTAGCTCCGTTTTTGTTTAATTTATCTGTTAATCCGTTTAGTACTCCCATAGAAGATGTACCTAGAAAATTCTTAGGCAGTTTCATTTTCATCACATAATCAATTGTCTGATCTAATCCACTAGAGCCTGCAATGTTTAAACTTGCGATTCCAATATTCATATCAAATGGGTTAACAATAACACGCCCGTTTTCAATGCTAAATTGAATCTTCGTGTTTTTCACATTAAGTTCTTTTAGTTTATCTGTTTTCAATGCATCAGAGATCGCTACCAATGTTTTTGATCCTTTAATATTTGCTCCTAATAATTCTAATACACCAGCACCTTGTACACTACTCATCACTGGACTCATATTATTTGCTATTAGAGAATTAAATTTAAGTTGTGTGTTAAATTTACCTTGGGTATTTTCTGCAATAGGCGCTAACTTTTGAACAGTGTTAAATGTTTTAAATGCTTTTTGAATATCCATTTGAGAAATGGTAAAGTTCATATCAACATTAGGTTTAGTTAAATCTTCGGTACTATAATAACCATCCATATTAATTGAACCATCCAATGTTTTCATTGCAACTTTATCGAAACTAACTTTCTTGTCTTTGATAATGATACTTCCTCCCAAATCTGTTAATTCCATATTGTCGTATAATACTTTTTTAATAGAAGAATTTAACACAAAGTCGATATTTTCTGGAACCTCAACCAATGTTAAAGTATCGCTATTTGTAGATGTTACTTCTTCTTCGGTACTTGGCCCCATCATCTCATTCACATCAATTAAATTTGCTGAGAAATTTAATCTTGCTTTAATCGGGCTGCCTTTCAATACATATCCCAGATAGTTTTCTAAAGTACCTTCAGCTTTAAAATCACTCTTACCATAAAGCGCCGAGAAGTTACTCATTGTTATGTTCTTCGGACTTAATACAAAATTTGCTGCGTTAATTGTTAATGGTATAATAGAGGTTGTGCTACTGTAATTTAATTTTGAAATACTTAAATTACCTTTAGCATCAAAGCTTTCGTAATTTCCTTTTTCTATAGTAGACAGTTTACCCTTAGCTTGCATGTTAGCTTTAATAACTCCAGATAATTTTGTTCCCTCAAGTGGTACAATTTTCATGATGTTAGCTAAATCGATAGTGCCTTTTATTTCTGTTTGAATATCAGGATCAGATTCTGGTGTTTTTAAATATAGACTTGCATCGAAAGGTTCGTTACCAAATTCAATATGTAATTTTTTCATATCCACAATCGTGTGGTCGAACACACCATCTTTGTCTTCAACATTTAATTGCAATTGAACATTGTTTACTCCTGTAGGTAAATCTGGGTATTTAAAGTTTCCATTTTCTACGATGACATCTATTCCAAAACCAGGCATGCTCACCGCATTCATTCTACCTTTATAGTATCCTTTTAATGCAAATTTCCCACTAGCTGTTAAGTTATCAAATGAACTAGAATATATAGCGGGTATTAAGGATAGGAAATTTTTAAACTCTGATTTCTCTGCATCAAATTTTAAATCCAAATCGATATTTGTATCTGGCATAGCTACCATACCAGCAAAATTTATGATTAGATTATTTAAGTTAAACACATTGTCTTTAAACGTAAAGACCATATCTTTTAAATTCATGTCGATAGCTGCATCAGCATCTAATTTTACTCTATTCAAATAATTTACACCTGCATAACCAACAGTAAGTTCATCGGCTTTGGTTTTCGTAATTAAAGTAAATAGGTCTTGTGTAAAATCTCCAGAACCTTTGTGGTTAAGATTTTTTAATGAAGTGAAAAATCCTAAAGATTTATCATCATAAACAATATTAGAATTCTCTAAAGAGTAAGACTTCAAGGCAATACTAAAACTTGTTGGTGTAGTATCTGTAGGAGCAGTAGTAGTGTCGGCTTTTGCGATATCCCAATTTGCTTTACCACTAGGCAATACCACAAAATTCAGATTTGCTTTATTTAAGTTTAATGATTTTATTTTAATGGTTTCTGAATTTATTACACTCATCACATCTACAACAACATCAAATTGAGCAATGTCGGCAAGAGTATCATTCTTAAAAGAATCAACACCTACAACCATTAAGTTCTCTATACTAAATGTTAGATGAGGGAAACTTCTTATTAAGCTTAAGCTGAAATCACCAAACTGAACGTTAGCGTTTACATTATCATTGATGGTAGATTTTGCCTTCGCTATTATATCATCTTTGTAAATAATAGGTAAAGCAATAGCTGCAGCAAAAAACAGCACAACAACAATTCCGAGAGCTAATAATATTTTCTTTATCATAACATATAAAATAATAGTAAAATTAAGGATTAATTTGTAACTAATTTTAAATAGAATTGAACTATTTTTCAATTAGTTGAATCTGTCGAGTATTCTCATCGATAATGTCAATCTCCACAATCAATAACGATTCGGGTAGTAGTTCTAGTACTCGTTCGCTCCATTCTATAAAACAATAGTTTTCGGAGAATAAGTATTCTTCTACACCGAAGTCAAAAGCTTCTTCTAGCGACTCTATTCTATAGAAATCGAAATGATAGATTTTTCCAAATGCTGATTGGTATTCATTTACAATAGAGAAGGTGGGGCTACTTATGTCGTCTTCAGATTTCAATTCGCGACACAGAGCTGAGATTAGTGTTGTTTTTCCTGCACCCATAGGGCCATTGAATAAGACCACTTTATATTTTGATAACAATGGTTTTATTAATTCTACGGCCTTATGGATTTCAGAAAGTTGATATTTCATTATGCACTTGCAGTAGGCATTTGACGATCTACTTTTTTAACTAAACCTTGTAAAACGGCACCTGGACCAACTTCAGTGAACGAGCTTGCTCCATCAGCAATCATCGCTTTGACCGTTTGTGTCCAACGAACTGCTCCAGTGAGTTGAGCAATTAAATTTTGTTGAATGACATTTGGATCTGTAGTAGGCATTGCATTTACATTCTGATATACAGGGCAAATTGGAGTATTAAATGTAGTTGCCTTAATAGCTGCTTCTAGTTCTACTCTTGCTGGTTCCATAAGTGGAGAGTGGAAAGCACCTCCAACATTAAGTACCAAAGCTCGTTTAGCTCCAGCCTCTGTCATTTTTGCACATGCCTCATTAACTCCTTCTATGGTACCCGAAATTACTAATTGACCAGGACAGTTGTAATTTGCAGGAACAACTACTTCCGAAATTGATGCACATATTTCTTCTACCTTCTCATCTTCCAATCCTAGAATTGCAGCCATCGTAGAAGGTCTAATTTCACATGCTTTTTGCATAGCATTTGCTCTGGCTATAACTAAACGAAACGCATCTTCAAATGCTAATGTTCCATTGGCAACCAATGCAGAAAATTCACCAAGTGAGTGTCCTGCAACCATGTCTGGCTTAAAGTCGGCAATTGTTTTTGCTAAAATTACAGAATGCAAGAAAATTGCAGGTTGAGTAACTTTAGTTTGTTTTAAGTCCTCGTCGGTTCCGTTAAACATCATATCCGTAATACGGAAACCGATAATTTCATTCGCCTTTTCGAATAATGCTTTTGCTTCTGCATTTTGCTCATAGAGCTCTTTGCCCATTCCAACGAATTGAGCACCTTGACCAGGAAATATATATGCTTTCATTCAATATCTATTTATGATTCAAAGATAGTATTTTTTTCAAACGCAGTAATATTCACATCTTTTAATTCTAATTAACATTTATTAACAAAAGCATAAACTGTATTCAGCTAGTTTTGCTTCATCAAAATAAAAAAACATGAAAAAAGTTAGAATAGCATTAATCCTTATTTGTGTCCTTATCGTTACAAATGAAGTGTTTTCTCAAGCATTGATTGCAAAAATACCTTTTGAAAAAAAGGATAATCATACCTATATCAGAATACAAGTAAATAAATCTAAAAAAACATATTTATTTATTTTCGACACAGGTGCAGGAGGAACTATTGTAAGTTCTGATTTAGTAAGGGAATTAAATCTTCACTTAACCCAAAAAGATACTTTACTAGATATGGCTGGTGGTAGTGAATCTGTAAAAATGAGCTTAAAAAACTCTATTACACTTGGTGATGAACAGATACATAATATTGATTTTTATGTACAAGAAAGTCTACCTCCTTTTATTGGTAGTGAAAAAATCTGGGGTGTAATTGGCTATGATTTATTAGTTAGGTACACCTCGAAAATTGATTTTGAAAAAAAATATTTATCACTATATGCAAAGAATACAGGATTAAATCCTGAAGCTGAAGAAATTCCATTCGTGCTATTAGACGGTATTCCAGTTATTAAACATCAAATTACTACTCCATCTGGACGAAAATTAACATGTAATTTGGTTTTTGATTCGGGTGCTGGTTTTGCGATGAGCTTAAATGCATCATTTAATAATAAATATAATTTAATATCAGAATTACCAAAGAAAAGTAAAGTTCAAGTTATTGGTGCGTCGCAAAGTAATCCTTTTGATAATTATATAAGTACAATGCCTTCAATAAGTATCGGCTCATCTATTTTAACCGATGTTCCATTAAATATTTCTATGGCAAAAGAAGGAATTACAAGTGGCGATGAGGTAGATGGAGTAATCGGTATAGATATTATTGGCAAATTCAATGTTATACTCGATTATGAGAAAAAAACTATCAAGTTAATTCCAAATTCAAATTACGTGAAGCCATTTAAATTTAATCTAACTGGGCTTCATTTTAAGAAAAATACAGAAGGAAAGATCTACATTAGTAATGTGCTTGAACATTCTTCTGCTGAGGAAGTTGGCTTAAAAAAAGGAGACATCATTATCAGTATGAATAAAAGCACTATTAATGAAATAGAAGAACTAAAATCGGGTTTAAGTGAGCTTGGTAAAAGAAACCAATTAATAGTTCTTCGTGATGGGAAAATGATGGAGTTCGAAATAGAATCGAAACGATTTTATTAATATCTTTGTGAATGAAATTAATAGAATCTCATTATTGGGTAATCATAAGGTTAATTGTTATTAGTGTATTATTATCCATCATCTCATACCTAATTGATCATTATGAATGGACTAACGAATTAAATCCATTCTATACCATTACACTTTGGTCGGTTGTTTGTATGAATATTGTAGCTATAATCTTCTTTCTTATCATCAAACCTAAAGAGGATCTTTTTGAAGAAGACTTTAAAGAAAAAATAAGAATAGGTAAACTATCCAGAAATATCTATCTGTTTTCAATACTTATGATATTTACTGGGTTAATGACATTTAGTTCATCTGCCGGAAGAGTTTCCTATCTTTTCTTTATGCTCGGACTTGTTACTATGCCTGTAGCCCATGTATTATATGGACTCTGGATTAAAGCTATAAATAATAGTAAAAAGTAGCAGATTAAGTATCTCATATCTCATTTCAGATAGTTATCTTTGTGGAGTTTTGAATATTAAAGATTTATTTCAATTATACAAAACCGACAATCGTATTGCTTCAATTGCTAAGGCAATTGCCTCAAAAAGAAATGCACACATACATTTAAAGGGGTTAGTGGGTTCGTCGGATGCGTTTGTATCGTTAGCGTTGTATTTTATACAAAAGCAAGGGCAGCTTATTGTCCTTCCAGACCGAGAAGAGGCAGTTTATTTCCAGAATGACCTTGAAAATTTAAGCGAGAAAAAGATTTTACTATTTCCCTCATCTTATAGAAAAGCATTCGATATTACCAATATCGATAGGCAAGCTGTATTACAAAGGGCTGAAGTGTTGAATGAGTTAAAGCATAGTAAAGAATATGGAAAAATAATTGTTACCTATCCAGAAGCTTTAGCTGAAAAGGTAATGGATAAAACCTCATTAGAAGAATATACTTTAGAAATAAAAAATGGAGAACGTTGTTCAATAGAAACCATTAATGACTTTTTAACCGAGTATGAATTCGAAAGAGTAGATTTCGTTTATGAAGCTGGTCAATTTTCAATAAGAGGTGGTATAGTTGATATTTATTCATACTCTAACGAATTACCTTATCGTATAGAGTTTTTCGGAGATCATGTGGAATCGATACGAACGTTCGACATTGAGAATCAATTATCAATTGAAGCTGTAAATGAGCTTTCTATTATTCCAAATATTCAATCTCAAAAACTCGCCAATCACCAAGCTTCTATATTACAATATTTAGATAGTAGTACTAGTATTTGGTTTAAAGATGTACAATTCACCTACGATATTTTTGATCAAGGAAAAGAAAAAGCCTCTGAAGTATATTCAGCCTTAAGCAAAGAGGATTTAATTTTGCATCCAGAGTACTTAGATCCAAATGAAGTTTTTCAGAGTTCATCAGAATTCAACAAACAACTAAACACTTTTAGCTGTGTTGAGTTTGGAAAACAATTTTTCTTTAATGCTGATGAGCAAATATTTTTCTCGAACAGACCACAACCATCATTCAATAAAGATTTCAATCTGCTTATTCATAATTTAAAAAAGAATGAATCGGAAGGTATTGCAAACTTTATTTTTGCAGATCAAGCGAAACAAATAGAGCGCTTATATACCATATTTGATGATATTTATAAAGGAACAAACGACGATACTAAAAAAGTAAATTTCACACCATTGCCTTTATCTATTAGAGAAGGATTTATTGATGATGAATTAAAATATGCATTCTATACGGATCATCAAATTTTCGATCGTTACTATAAATATAAGATTCATAAAAATTATTCTAAATCTCAAGCGCTTACCTTAAAAGAGTTAAGAGAATTAAAACCAGGAGATTTTGTAGTACACATAGATCATGGTATAGGTAAATATGCAGGCTTAGAAAAAATAGAAGTAAATGGAAAATTGCAAGAAGCGATTCGTTTGGTTTATGCCGACAATGATTTGCTTTATGTGAATATAAACTCTTTAAATAGAATTTCTAAGTATACAGGTAAGGATGGTACATTACCTAAAATGCACAAACTTGGAACTGAGGCTTGGGAGAAACTTAAGAAAAACACCAAGAAAAAAGTTAAAGATATTGCAAGAGATCTTATTAAGTTATACGCTAAGCGTAAAGCACAAATGGGAAATGCATTTAGTCCGGACACCTATTTACAGGCAGAGCTAGAAGCTTCATTTATGTATGAAGACACGCCTGACCAGATAAAATCTACTGCCGATATAAAAAAAGATATGGAGTCGCCACATCCTATGGATCGACTAGTATGTGGAGATGTTGGGTTTGGAAAAACAGAGGTAGCAATAAGAGCAGCATTTAAAGCTGTTACTGATAGTAAACAAGTTGCCATTTTAGTACCCACAACTATTTTGGCCATGCAACATTATAAAACTTTTAAAGATCGACTGAAAGATTTTCCATGTAATGTGGAGTACATTAATAGATTTAGATCGAATAAAGAGATTAAAGAAATATTACAAAAAACAGCAGAAGGGAAAGTAGATATATTAATTGGTACACATCGAATAGTGAGCAAAGATGTTAAGTTTAAAGATTTAGGCTTAATGATAATTGATGAAGAACAAAAATTTGGAGTAAGTACAAAAGAGAAATTAAAACAATTTAGAGCAAACATCGATACACTCACCTTAACTGCAACTCCGATTCCAAGAACCCTACATTTCTCTTTAATGGGAGCAAGGGATTTATCAATAATAAATACACCACCACCCAACCGACAACCAGTTACCACAGAGTTACATGTCTTTAATGAAAAATTAATTAAAGAAGCGATAGAGTATGAAGTAGAACGAGGAGGACAAGTTTTCTTTATACATAATAGGGTGCAAGACATTGCACAAATTGCAGGCTTAATACAGCGAGTTTGCCCTGGAGTAAGAGTAGGCATTGGTCATGGTCAGTTAGATGGTGATGCGTTAGAAGACGTCATGTTAAAGTTCATGTCGGGTGAATACGACGTATTAGTAGCAACAACAATTATTGAATCGGGCTTAGATATTTCGAATGCCAATACTATTTTTATTAATAATGCACATCATTTCGGTTTAAGTGATATGCACCAAATGAGAGGACGAGTGGGACGATCGAATAAAAAAGCATTTTGTTATTTATTAAGTCCACCACTATCAACCTTAACACCAGAAGCTAGAAAACGATTAAGTGCCATTGAAGAATTTTCTGATTTAGGAAGTGGTTTTCAGGTAGCAATGCGTGATTTAGATATACGAGGTGCAGGAAATTTATTAGGAGCTGAACAAAGTGGTTTTATTGCAGAAATTGGATTTGAGCTTTATCATAAGATATTAGATGAAGCGATACAAGAACTAAAGGACGATGAGTTTAAAGATTTATTCAAAGATCAACCACCGCCGCCACATGTATCATTCTGTCAGATTGATACGGATCAAGAGTTATTAATTCCAGATGAATACGTAACCAATATTGCTGAACGTTTAAACCTATATACAGAGTTAAATAAAATTGAAACAGAAGAAGGATTAAAAGCTTTCGAATTAGAAATGCAAGATCGTTTCGGACCAGTACCAAGACCTGTAAAAGAATTGCTTAACGCGATGCGCTTACAATGGTTAGCTAAAGTTATTGGTTTTGAAAAATTGAGTTTAAAAAACAATATACTTAGAGGTAATTTTCCATCGAACCCGCATTCAGGATTTTATGAGTCGGATACTTTTAGAGCGATACTACAGTTTGTTCAAAAGAATCCAAGAGGAGTGAAAATGAAAGAAGGTAAAACAAGTTTGTTGATGATATTCGACAATGTAACTTCAGTTTCACATGCCATAAATATATTATTAGAAATGAGTGGACAACAAAAATTACAAGAAGCATGAGTTTAAATCTAGATATAAAAAAGATTAACGAAGATTGGAAAAAATTATGTGCAAGAATTCAGCACGAGTTTGATTCTGACGAACCAGATGTGAAAGTATTTTTATTTTTAATAGGAGTACAAGAGTTGGGCAAAGGACCAAAGAAATTTTCCAAACGACAGAAAGAAGAGTTGATGCATATTGCCACATGTAGGCTAATGAGCGAACTAGGATTCTACGAATTGGAGGGATTGGATCAAGATGGATGGCCGCATTGGAAGCCAACAAGACAAATTCCTGCCTATACTGTTTTAGAACAGGAGTTTTTACTTAAAAGTTTGATTATTAATTATTTGAGCGAAGAGGAAGATTAGTTTATTCCAGACTCGTGCCACGACTTAAGTGGTGCCACCAGTCTGGAATCAATTATTCAATTACAAACTTTTTCACTCCAGAATAACCCCCACTTTTCAACCTGAAATAGTACATCCCTGGCAATAAATCCAAGTTGTATTTTTTTTTTAGCTCGCCTGAATTTATACTCTCAGAAGTATTGTAAACTTCCCTTCCCAACACGTCTATTACTGATACTGAAACATTTTTTATTTTGTTATCAATACCATTAACTTGAATGTTAAACTCACCTGTGTTTTTATTTGGAAATAGTTGAAAATCTAATTTTGCAAATGGGTTAGTATTTTTTCCTACGCCACTCATGTCAACTAAATCTGTCATCCAAATTCCACGACCAAATGTTGCTGCAAATAATTTATTGGAATCTACGTGTATTTCTAGTTCGCTAACAATTACATTCGGTAATAAATTACTATATAATACCCAACTGTTTAAGCCGTCGTAGGTGTAGTATACACCTGCATCTGTTCCAATATATATTGCATTTTTATTTGTATTAACGTCGTGAACTATCGTATTTACTGGTATGTTAGGGAGATCACTAGATATGTTTACCCAAGTCTGACCTGCGTTTTCTGTTTTAAATACTTTAACTCCAGCAGCAAATCCACTAAAGCAAGCCCAAGCTACTTGAGGATTATTTTGGTTCACGGAAATATATGTACAATATAAAGAATCTGGCAAACCTGAAGTTCTATTTTCCCAATTCATTCCTGCATCGGTAGTAACATAAAACTTCATAGATTCATTTCTTTGATGAACAATTCTCTTTGCTACATAAATATAATTAGGATCATTCTCAGAATAATCAAACGCCGATATAGGAGCACCTGCTCCATTATTCATTGTAGGGAAATTTGATATTGGAAAAAATGAGAGACCTTCATCGTCTGAAATATGCATGTTCTCATAACCTGCATAAATAATTTCTGGAATGTTTCTATCAATTTTATAAGGTGTTGTCCATTCTCCATCTTCGTTACCTACCACATTTAAAAAATTAAAACTTTCACCCCCATCAAAAGATTGAACTAGGTAACCATATTGCGCTGATCCGTACAATATATCTGGGTCTGTAGGATGTAAAGCACATTCCATTCCATCTCCACCAATCATATTTACCCAACTATTATTGGTTCTATAATATGTTGAATTATCTTGTGCTCCAGCAATTACATCACCAAATTTTTCTCGGAGTCCTAAACGATAGAAAGATGTTATTTGCATTCCACTTCCTAAAAATCTCCAACGTGTTGGCCATTTATAATTTGGATCTGCCAATGCATCATTCCAAGAACCTATAACAGGGTTATCTGTTCTATATAAACCTCCATCATTAGCTACATAGTATGCATTGTTTAGTGGATTGTGTTTAAATTGATGTTGATCTGCATGCAAATATTCTCCGTAATAAGGTAACCAATACGACATCCCATCCCAAGTTAATCCTCCATCATCTGTTCCCCACATATTTATTCCACCGATATAAACTTTATTTACGTCATTAGCATCAGCTACTATGGCTAAATCGTAGGTACCTTGTCCGCCTCCACCTTGTGAATTATCCCATCCTAAAATATTTAAACCAGTAGCTCCATCGTATTGCTTAGTCCAAGTATTACCTGCATTCACACTTCTGTAAAAACCTTCGAGTCCTCTATCCAACCCACATGTAATTGCATATACATAATTTGTATCTACTGGTGATATCGCAAGTTCTACTCTTTGTGCCATAGTAGAAGGTATACTTGTGTTTAATAAAGTCCAAGTTTCACCAAAATCCCTAGATCTTAATATACCAGCCGTTCCTTCATTTAAAGTAGCGATGAAACCCGTTGAAGCGTAAATAGTATTGTTGTTTTTTGAGTTAGGTTCGATATCCCAAATAATTGAGCTATTTTTTTTAGTCCAAGTTGTACCTCCATCGTACGATTTCCAAATACCTGAAATACCTGCTGCTACTAGATGAAAGGAGTTTGATGGATTTACAATTACTCTTCTAATTAACGATTCGTCATAATCAGATAAAGAAGTATTTAAACCCGTTTCTGTCCATGTATTACCACCATCAGTTGTTTTATAAACTCCAATTCCGTAGTGAGTATGACGTTTTCTTCCGTCTGATTTTAATGATACACCTAAGTAAGCATAATCGCCAACAGAGATATACATCGTGTTTGTATTATTCGGATCAATTGCTATATCACTAATTCTGATTATTGGTAACTGGTCGGTTAGTGGTGTCCACGATTGTCCTGAATTAGTAGTTTTCCATACTCCACCTTGTGCAACTCCTACAAAAATTGTTGCTGAATCTGTAGGGTGAAATGCTATACAATTTATTCTACCCATACCATGCGAAGTAATCTCATCAACAGAGGGTGGAAGTTCGCTCGGACCAAAAGGTATCCATGCTGAAGAGCTCGATTTACTTGCTCTGTTTTTTTCTGCTTGAATTTTCTTCACCTCATTGTAAAATAGTGATGACTGGTCGATAGTACCATTTAAAGATGTTCTCTGTTCATAATGAGCTTCCCATCTTTTATACCATTTCCAACCTTTGGTTTTGGTCAAATCACGAGAATGACGAAAATTGTCGAACTCCAATTGCAAACTTTTTAAATCAGTTTTTTTATTCTTTTCCGGTGTAAATACTTGTGAAAAAGTTAGTGTTGGAAGCAGAATTAATAAGAATAATACTCTATACATGGGTTGATTATCTAATTGTATTTCATAAATTTAACAATTCTAATGCCATAATTCTAATAAATTGAACAAAGAATCTATACGTAAACATATTCTCGAACAACGTGAAATGTTGAGCGAAGAGAATAAATGTGCTTTATTACAAAGTGTAATCGATCAATTAAACAATTTCGATTTCACAAAAATAAAGGTGGTACATATCTATCTCCCTATAAAAAAGAAAAATGAAATTGATACTTTCCCTGTTATTCGATTTCTTCGACTTATTGCTCCTCACGTTACTATAGTTATTCCTAGAAGTAATTTCAAAACATACGAATTGCAAAACATCATTTGTAACGATCAAACCATACTATCAGAAAACAATTATGGCATTATGGAACCTGTTGATGGTACCATTATACCTTATGAAGACATTGATATGGTAATTTGCCCCTTACTAAGTTTTGATAAAAATGGATATAGAGTGGGCTACGGCAAAGGATTTTACGATCGCTTCTTATCTCAGTGTAGGAAAGACGTAATAAAAATCGGATTAAGTTATTTTGAGCCCTTAGAAAATATTGAAGACATCGATAGTCATGATGTGAAATTGAATTATGCGATTAGCCCTTCAAAGTTGTGGGAGTTCTAGATTATCTCAAAAAAAATTCCTGTAAGTATTGTGTTTATATTTAACAAAACCCACAGGAATCATTAGCATATCAGCATACTAACATATCAGCATATTAGCACACTATCTATTGTTTTATACGCTCAACGTATTCACCAGTTCTCGTATCTACCTTTACACGATCTCCTTCGTTGATAAATAAAGGAACACGAATTTCAGCTCCATTAGAAACGGTTGCTGCTTTGGTAACGTTAGTTGCAGTATCACCCTTTACAGCAGGTTCAGTATAAGTAATCTCCAACTCTACATGTGTTGGTGCTGAAGCCAATATAGGTTCATCGCTTTCGAAAGCAATAATTAAATTCATTCCTTCTGAAATAAATTTAGCTGAGTTACCAAACAAGAATTTAGGGATATTAAATTGCTCGTAGGTTTCATTATCCATCACTACAAAGAAATCACCATCATCATATAAATATTGATAATCCTTTGTTTCTACTCTGCATATTTCTACTTCTTCATCCGTTCTAAAACGATATTCTACTAGTTTTCCTGATTTAACATTACGCATTCTAGCTTGATAAAATGCACGTAAGTTACCTGGTGTACGGTGAATAAACTCTTCTACTGAAACCAGTTCACCGTTGAAACGCAATACATTTCCTGTTTTTACATCAGATGCTTTTGCCATATTCTTGTTTTTAAATTATAAAGTTTGCAAAGATAATAATTTTAAGTTTTTATACTGACTTATAATCCATTATCGATAGTGTTTTATCACAAATCTTGTATTCGTACTCTTGGTTAGAACAAATAATTAATGTTCTGTTTTCTATGTATTTTTCTAATAATTGTTGATACCATTCTATTCCTTGTTGATCGAGGTTAGAGCAAGGTTCATCTAATAAAATCACTTTCACATCTGAGAGTATTGCAAATGCAAGTTTTACTCTCTGTTTCATCCCCGACGAGAAATACCGTATTTCTTTATTACTCGACTTCTCCAAACCTAATATCGAGATAAACTCTTCTGTGTTTATGTTGGTATACTTATTTTTAAATGAGAAATGAAAATCTATACTCTCCAATAATGTCATTTCCTCAACAAGCTCTAGGTATGGGGAAGCTATGCTAATTTGCTGATATATTTCTTCAACTGATATTTCTTGTTCATTGAAAATATAGCTTACTTTTCCATCAGTAGGGCTGAGTATTCCTGAAATTATTTGAAGTAAGGTTGATTTTCCTGAGCCATTGCTGCCTAAAATAGCTAAACGACTTCCTGAAGAAATCTCTAAATCAATTCCTTTAAAAACCCATTCTCGGTTAAATCTTTTTCCTATCTGAGTTAAATTGATTTGCATTAATCGCGAGAATAACCCTTCATAATACCATTCGTAGATGAATTGATAAACTCTAGGATACCTGCTTTTATTGGACTATCAGCTATTTCAGCTTCAATCAAAGGAATAGCATTAGAAATAGAATGTCCTTTTACGTAAAGTATTCTGTAAATATCTTCTATCTGACGAATTTCATCATCAGAAAATCCTCTACGTCTTAATCCTACTGAATTTATTCCAACATACGAAATGGGTTCACGTGCTGCTTTAGTATATGGAGGAACATTTTTTCTTACTAAAGTACCACCTGCAATAAATGTATGCGCACCTATTCTTAAAAATTGTCCAACAGCTGCCATACCTTCTAATATTGCATAATCTTCAATAGTAACATGTCCAGCTAAGTTCACATTATTTGCAAGTATGATGTTGTCTCCTAAAATACAATCGTGTGCAACGTGAGCATAAGCCATAAGTAAACAGTTCTTACCAATTTTGGTAGTGTGTCTATCTACTGTTCCTCTATTAATGGTTACGCATTCTCTTATAACAGTACCATCACCAATTTCTGCGATGGTATCTTCTCCTTTAAATTTTAAATCTTGGGGTATTGCAGAAACTACAGCACCTGGAAATATTTTACAATTTTTACCAATCCTAGCGCCATCCATTATGGTAACATTAGGACCAATCCAAGTACCCTCACCAATTTCTACATTCGCTGAAACAGTAGTAAACGGTTCAATTATAACTTTATCAGCTATCTTCGCTTTGGGGTGTATTGATGCAAGAGGAGATATCATTCGTTTAGTTTAGCTTTTCTTAACAATTTGTGCCATTAGTTCTGCCTCCATTACAATCTTTTCACCAACAAATGCAATTCCTCGCATCTGACAGATTCCACGACGTATAGGAGCAATTAAATCGCACCTAAATATAATAGTATCTCCTGGAAGTACCTTATCCTTGAAGCGGGCATTTTCAATTTTCATGAAATATGTCCAATAGTTTTCTGGGTCAGGTACAGTATTTAATACTAATATTCCACCAGTTTGAGCCATCGCCTCAACCTGTAAAACACCTGGCATTACTGGGTTTCCAGGAAAATGTCCTCTGAAAAACTCTTCATTCATCGTTACATTTTTAATCCCTACCACATGTTTTTGTGTAAGCTCGGTAATTTTATCGATTAATAAAAATGGTGGACGATGTGGTAGAATATTCATTATACCATTGATATCGTATACCGGTGGTGTGCTAGGGTTATAATGTGGTATATTCTTTTTGGCTTTTTCTTTCTTTATAAGAGCTTTTATTTTCTTAGCAAAAGCAACGTTTGCTGCATGTCCGGGGCGAGCAGCCATGATATGACCTTTCAATGGCATACCCACTAAAGCTAGGTCACCAATTACGTCTAACAATTTATGTCGTGCTGGCTCATTTTGATACCTCAACTCTATATTGTTAAGAATTCCTTCTCTTGCTACAGCAATTTTCTCTCTATTGAAGAGTTTTGCTAAATGCTCAAGTTCTTCGTCGCCTACAACTTTGTCGACCACCACAATGGCATTGTTTAAATCACCGCCTTTAATTAGGTTATGTTTTAATAACATTTCCAATTCATGTAAGAAGCAAAAGGTTCTACATGAAGCAATCTCAGCCTTGAAATCTGAAATTGAGGGTAATGATGCATGCTGACTTCCTAATACAGGTGAGTTATAATCGACCATTACAGTTACTCTATAATCATCTATATATGGCATTGCCGTCATTTCAACATGACGATCAGTTTCTTGATAATAAATATTATTAGGAATTACGAAATACTCACGATCAGCTTCTTGTTGTAATATCCCTACTTTTTCTATCTCTTCGATAAAGGGCATAGAACTACCATCCATAATGGGTGCTTCAGGGCCATCGAGTTCAATGAGTACATTGTCGATTTCTAAACCAGCTAATGCTGCTAAGGTATGCTCTACTGTAGAAACACTTGCTCCATTTTGCGTAATAGTGGTACCACGTGAAATATCAGTAACGTTATCTACATCGGCGTCGATAATAGGAGCACCTTCAATATCTATACGTTGGAACTTATAACCATGGTGTTCTGGCGCTGGTTTAAAGGTCATAGTTACCTGTGAACCAGTGTGTAAGCCAACACCAACCACTGTAACTGGGCCTTTTAATGTTGTTTGTTTTACGTTCATTCTTAACCTAATATTCCGACAAATGTATCCAGAAACAAGGTTTAAACAAAATCTTTAAGAAGGATTTTAAATGGTTTCCTTTAAATCGCGTAGCATTTGTTCTAATTCTTCAATGCGTTTTTCGAGTTCTGGTAAACGACGGTATACCGCTTGCATCTTTAAGGAATCTCTGAAAGGTGATACTGGAGCACCATTCCATTGTTTGTTTTCTTCTGTAATTGATTTGGATATACCCGATTTCGCGTTTATTTGTGAGCCTTTTGCTATTTGTATATGTCCTACTATGCCCACTTGGCCTCCCACAATACAGTTTTCTCCAATTCTAGTACTTCCTGATACACCAGACTGAGAAGCAATAACTGTATTATTACCAATCTCTACATTATGAGCTATCTGAATTAGATTATCGAGTTTAACTCCTTTTTTGATTATTGTTGAGCCGATGGTTGCTCTATCGATACTTGTATTGCTACCAATCTCTACATCATCTTCTATAATCACATTTCCAATTTGTGAAACTTTCTGATAAGAACCGTCTGCTTGTGGTGCAAAACCAAAGCCATCACTTCCTATTACAGCTCCTGAGTGAATTATAACATTGGATCCAATAACACAATCTGAGTAGATTTTTACTCCTGAGAAAACTGTAGTATTATCTGCAATTACAACATTATCGCCAATATATACTTGTGGATATATCTTTACATTATTGCCAATTTTGGCATGATTGCCGATATATGCAAAAGCACCAACATAACAATCTTTACCTAATGTTGCTGATTTACTGATATGACTTGGCTCTTCTATTCCGTATTTATTAAGCTTTATCGTATTATATTTCTCCAATAAGACAGAAAATGCACTGTAGGCATCTTCAACACGTATTAAAGTAGACTGAATAGGTTTTTCTAAAACTAATGACTTATTAACAATTACTACAGAAGCCTCTGTAGTGTACAGAAATGGCTCATATTTTGGATTAGCAAGAAAAGACAACGCCCCCTTCTTACCTTCTTCGATTTTAGCTAATGAATAGACAACTTCGTCGGGATTACCTTCTAATTCGCCGTTTAGTAATACACAAATTTCTATTGCCTTAAATTGCATTATACAAAAATAAAATTATCCTTCAATGCTGCAAATCTATTATGCAATTTATGCTTAATAATTTGTTAACATCTTATTTATACTTTGGGTAGCAGAGGTAATGCTTTTGAACGTTTCTTGACAAAGTGGTTAGATTTAATCCGTCGGAGCTTACAACTATATCTTGCAAACCTTTCGATTTACTCAAAATATAGATATGCCCACTATCAGGATTGTATGCATTATTGTTGATATTTCCCGTAAAAACAAAATATGAACTATCCTCAGCAGGTATATTCCATTTTTTCAGTAGTTCATCCTTTTTAGCTTCAACCATAGACTCAGCTATGTTTTCGTTTTGTATGATGATAGAATACAATCTACGATTTACCAATTCAACACATAATCTAGATAAAACAGGATCTGAAGCATCGGTCCATACTTTTATCGCCGAATAAATATCATGATCGTCGATATTTGCAAATGCATCTAAATACCTTTCATCTCCTTTGAAATCATTGGCAGAAGGGTTGTTTTTCAAAAGAAAGGCAAATGATGGCGTTGCGAACAATTCTGTTCCATTAATTGCTAGATACTTTGCTCGTTTCAATATCTTTACAAGTAACTGCTCTGCCGCGATAACTGTTTTGTGCAAGTAAACTTGCCAATACATAAACCTTCTTGCGGTTAAAAACTTTTCTATAGAGTAAATACCTTTTTCCTCAACCACTAGTTGATCATCAACCACATAAATCATTTTCAAAATTCTATCAAAACCAATTACACCCTCAGAAACCCCTGTATAAAAGCTATCTCTATTTAAATAGTCCATTCTATCCATGTCGAGCTGACTAGATACTAATTGGTGTAAGAATTTTTTGGAGTACTTATCCTCAAATATTTCTATAGCTAAACTTAGTTGACCACCGAATTCTTCATTTAACCTTTTCATCAATAGTAATGATAGGTCTTCGTGATGGATACTAGGTACAATACAACTTTCTAAAGCATGAGAAAATGGTCCATGACCAATATCATGAAGTAAAATGGCTATTGTTGCTCCTTTAGCTTCATCTTCAGTAATTTCTATTCCCTTTGATCTTAGGCTCTCCAAAGCAATACCCATTAGATGCATCGCTCCTAAAGCATGATGAAATCTGGTATGCAAAGCTCCAGGGTACACCAAATGAGTTAACCCTAATTGCTTGATATTCCTTAATCTTTGGAAATAAGGATGCTCAATTAAATCGAAGATGATTTCATAAGGAACGCTTACAAAACCATAAACAGGATCGTTAAATATTTTCTTTTTATTCAAAGCACAACAATAAAAGCCCCACAAATTTGTTAATTTTAACGGAAACCAAATATAAATTTTATATGCAAGAAAGTATCATTTTGTGGGCAGATGATGAAATAGATTTACTAAAACCTCATATTCTGTTTTTGCAAGATAAAGGATATAAAGTAATTAGCACCACAAATGGCTCTGATGCATTAGATATTCTAAAAACCGAAAAAGTAGATGTTGTTTTTCTTGATGAGAATATGCCAGGCTTATCGGGACTAGAAACCTTACAAGAAATCAAAAAAAATAATATTGATTTACCCATTGTACTTATCACTAAAAATGAAGAAGAGTATCTCATGGAAGATGCTATCGGCAGTAAAATAGCTGATTATCTAATTAAACCCGTTAATCCAAAACAAATACTTCTTACATTAAAAAAAATAATTGATAACAAACGTTTAGTCACTGCAAAAACAAACTCTGCTTATCAACAAGAATTTAGAAACTTGGGCATTGCACTTAATGACGTTTCTAATTTCGAAGAATGGAAAGATGTATACAGAAAATTAGTGTATTGGGAATTAGAGCTTGAAAAATTACAAGACTCTGGGATGCATGAAATTCTTACCCATCAAAAATTAGAAGCAAATGCTCTATTCTCAAAATATGTAGAAAAGAATTATCTGAAATGGTTGAAAGAGCCCAATGATGCACCTCTTCAATCACATCAGTTAATGAAAAACAAAGTATTCCCTATAATTGACGAGAGAGTACCAACTTTTTTTATTCTTATCGACAATTTAAGATACGACCAGTGGAAAATTATATCTCCAATCATTTCAGAGTATTTTAGAATAGAAGAAGAAGAAATATACAGTAGTATTTTACCTACTGCTACTCAATATGCACGTAATGCTATCTTCTCTGGTTTACTGCCAGCTGAAATGGAGAAACAACATCCAAAACTTTGGAAAAATGATGAAGATGAAGGAGGTAAAAATTTACATGAAGAGGAATTCTTAGCCGCTCAGCTTCAACGACACAGGAAGAATATTAAGTTTAGCTATACCAAAGTAGTAAACAATGAAGAAGGAAAAAATTTAGTAGAGTCTATACATCAAAAATTTCAAAACCCTCTAAATGTAATTGTTTATAATTTTGTTGATATGCTCTCTCATGCGAGAACAGAAATGGAAATTATTAGAGAGTTAGCTCCCGACGAAGCTGCTTACCGATCTATTACTCTCTCGTGGTTCGAACATTCTCCTTTATTAGAAGCTATTATAAAAATATCTCAAAAACCATCACGATTAATTATTACAACCGATCACGGAACTATAAGAGTAAAAACACCAAGTAAAGTGGTTGGCGATCGCACTGTAAATACTAATTTGAGATACAAGCAAGGAAAAAATTTAAACTATAATCGCAAGGATGTTTTAGAAATCAAAAACCCTCAAGAAGGTTTTCTTCCGAGGGTTAATGTAAGTCAAACTTTTATTTTTGCTAAAGAAGATTATTATTTTGTATATCCAAATAATTATAATCACTTCGTAAATTTCTTTAATAACACATTCCAGCATGGAGGGATTTCTCTTGAAGAAATGTTAGTTCCATTTGTGATATTAACAAGTAAATAATTACGCGTTAAAATTTAAAGTTTAAAGAAAATAAATAATTTCTTCCTGCTTGTGGATAGTAATAATTATAGTTGTTTTCCAAACCACTTTCTATTAAGGTATACGTATATCCATTAGGTTCATACATCAAATCGAATACATTATTTACTTTAAACATAATGGTACAAAGTGGAATATAATTCTTTAATTTAATTGTATAATCAACCATCAAATTATTTACAAAAAACGCATCGATTTTTCTATTTTCATTTGAAGTATTATCCATGTATTGTTTACCTACATAATTCGACTCGAGTGAAGCAAATAGATTTTGATATAATTTATATCTGATGTTTGTACTTACAATTAAACTTGGTGAAAAAGAAATATCTGTATTTTTATGCTCTCTTAATACAACACCTACATAATCGTAATTAGCATCATATTCATAAATAGATTCGGTAAACGATTTTATTTTGTTAGCACTCCAAGAAAAAGAGCCCGAAATATTTAATCTAGAAGTATAGTTTACACTACCACTCGCCTCAATACCAAAACGATAACTCGATGGTGTATTTGTACGGATATACTCACCAACATTATTTACTTCACCTGTTAATACCAATTGGTTCACATAGTTCATTAAAAATGTATTCAGTTCTATTTGGTACGCGTTATTTCTTTTTTTCCAACCCAATTCTACATTCTGCAATTGTTCCGACTTTGGTGTTAACCCATTTATTTTTGCATTCACCAAATCATCTCGGTTAGGTTCTTTATTCGCTATACCCATAGCCAAGTAAATAAAATTCAATTTTGAAAACGCATAGCTTAGTCCGGCTTTAGGATTAAAGAAATTAAAATTGTGTTCTTGAGATATATCCAATCTATCTTTATTTATTCCTTCTATTCTGTAATTAACCACTCTAGCTTGTAAATCAATATAAGTCGACCATTTAGAATTAAACTCATAGTTTAATTTTGTGTAAATGTTACTTTCATTCTTGTAACCCCATCCTTCATAAAAACGAGATCCTGGTACACTGTTAGAAGCCTGTTTTGCCCAAACTATTTCTCCAAAATGCTCCCCTTCATATTTGTTAGATGCTCCTCCTAATATGAATTTTAATTTATCATTAGGTGTATATTCCCAACTGTATACTAGTCCTTCAAATTCATTTCTCAACCATCTTCTACGTAAAATATCTGTACTATTTATGGTGTCATTTCCAACAAATAAAGTATCTAAACCATAGTTTGTATATTTCTGATTATATCTAAATTCTTGAAAATATCCTCTACCTCTGGTATAGTGATATCCAATGTTAACATGATGTCTGTTATTAATTCTAAAAGATTCGAAAATTTGATAATGATCTTGTTGATAATTATCGTATTGATCATCATACTCATCAGAAATAGGATTATATCTTCTATTTGTTTTTAACGAATCTTGAGGAACTCCATTCCACGCCAAATAAGACTTCTCTAAACCCGAGAAAATATTAAATTTTACTAAATGTCTTTTATTACGAAATGAAGCAGAAGTAAAAAATGATTTCAATACTGCAGAACTATTATTTATATAACCTACTGAAGCAATTTTAGATAATCGTCCGCTAAAGTTCCAATGATTATTAATTAAACCTGTATTTACTTTTGCTGTATATTTTTCCATATCATTATGAAAAAGTAAATTTTTTGCCTCGAAACCACCTTGGGTAAAATTAACTTCAGCAGATGCTGTATCTGGAAGTTGATCGGTTTGAATATTTATAGCAGCTCCAAATGCACCAGCACCATTAGTAGATGAACCCACACCTCTTTGTATCTGAATGTTCTCTACTGAGCTTGCGAAATCAGGTATATTTACTGTAAATGTACCCTGCGACTCTGCATCGTTTAATGGAATACCGTTTATGGTGAGATTTGTTCTTGTTTGATCTGTACCTCTAATTCTTATACTGGTATATCCAATGCCATTACCTGCATCTGAACTAATAACAACCGATGGAGTATGGTTTAGTAAGTAAGGTAAATCTTGCCCTGTGTTATTTCTGTCGATAAACTTTTTATCAACTGTACTATATGTACCGGCAGTATTTTCTGCAACTCTAGTTGTAGTAACCATTGCCTCTTCAGATAAAAATGTTTTTTTCTTTAATTGAAAAACATTCTGAATACTTAAATCAACCAAAGCGGAATAAGTGTAATAACCAATCGTGCTGATGGTTAAATTTACTTGGGGTTGCTTGGTTTTTAATTTGAACTCTCCATTGTCATCGGTCTGTGCAAGTACAATACCGTCGATGGAAATGTTAGCAGATACTAATGCTTTGTTCTGCTCATCTACAACTTTTAAATTGTAGTTTGTCTGTGCTTGTACGCCTAATCCTATAAATAGGCATAACAATAAAACAGCTTTTCTTTTAAAAAACATAATACTTTTTTTAGTATAAAACCTCAGACAACAAGGGATTAGTTGTCCTACAACGATTTTATCACCTCTTCCCTTCGCCGGCATTATCCGTTTCAGGTTCTATGGGTATAATCTCAGGCACCGTGTTATGGCACCACCCCTTTGAGTTCAGCAAATGTAAGTAATATTTTATTCTAATAGCAAATTACCTGTTCAACTTTTTTTCCATTATATAGTCATTCAATACAAATTCACCATAAGGAATATCGATCGTCTCTCTAACTTGGTAGCCTACTTTTAAGTAAAAATAATATGCTGGATTATTTCTATTGACGTTTAAGATGATATACTCATTGTTTTCATTCTTTAGCAATTCCTCCAAAAAATTCAACATTATTTTACCTAATCCCTTACCATGCATTTCTGGCAAAAAATAAAGTTTATGTACTTTATTTGTTTTCATTTCTTCATGCACCATTTCACTAATCGAGGCAAAACCTAATACCATTCCATCTTCTTCCAATAAGAAAAACCGGTGCTTTAAGAAATCCATTTGTTTCCAGAGAGCTTCAGGTGTATATGTTTCTCCAAACATAAAATCCATTTGCTTTTGAGAAATTATAGTTTTATAGGTTGTAAACCATGTTTTATATGCTATTTCTACGATTCTGGGTATATCCTCTGTTTTGGCTTCTCTGATGTTATAAGGCATCTTCATTATTTAAGTTGTTTATACTACATTGATTATCTGATGATTGTGTTTAATTTTAAAGATGTTTTAACAATAAAATTAATTTCTCACTTATTTTCAATTTCTTAACATAGACTTAACATTAAGTACTTATTTTTGGTGCAAATAAAAACTAAAAATGTCACTAAACTCCATTTTTCAATACTTTTTGCCAAAAGACAAAAAGTTCTTCCCACTTTTTGAAAGTGCCAGTTCAAATTTAATTACTCTCTCCAATTATTTAGTAGAAGCAGTAAATGTGAACGACATAGATCAAAGAAACGAATTAATTAAAAAAATAGATGATTTAGAGCATCGTGGCGATGAAATTACTCATGAAATCTTTATTGAACTAAGCAAAAACTTTATTACTCCTTTCGATCGTGAAGATATCCATGCGCTAGCATCGGCTATCGACGATGTTGCAGATTATATCCATGGTGCTGCTAACAGAATGTTATTGTACAATTTAGCAACAACTTCTGAACCTATGAAAAAACTAGCTGAACTAATCGCTCAAGGATGTAGGGATATAGATAAAGCAGTGAAAGAATTGAAAGATTTAAAACACATTAGAAATGTTACCGATTCATGTGTGAGAATAAACAGCATGGAAAACCAAGCTGATTACGTTTTTGATAATGCAATTGCTGATTTGTTTAAGTATGAAACAAACGCTATTGAATTATTTAAAATGAAAGAAATACTTTCGACTTTAGAAACTGCAACAGATAAATGTGAAGATGCAGCTAACGTAATGGAATCTATTATTGTTAAGCACGCCTAATAAAATTATACATGAGTTTAACTTTACTAATTGTCATTATAATCTTAGCGTTAGTTTTCGATTATATTAATGGCTTTCACGACGCTGCGAATTCAATTGCGACGGTTGTGTCGACAAAAGTTCTTACACCTTTTCAAGCAGTTATTTGGGCTGCATTTTTCAATTTTCTTGCGTATTGGATTTTTCACTTAAACGTTGCAGATACTGTAGCTAAAACAGTGAATACCCTTCAAATAGATTTAGTAGTTATACTTGCCGGAATCATCGCAGCAATTTTCTGGAACCTACTTACTTGGTGGTTCGGAATTCCTTCCAGTTCTTCACACACTTTAATTGGTGGCTTTGCAGGTGCTGCAATTGCTCATGCTGGTTTTAGTGTAGTAAACTTACAAGTAATTGCAAAAGTTGCTTCGTTTATTGTACTTGCCCCAATAATGGGTATGATTATGGCCTACATTATTACAGTACTAATTATGTACATCTTCAGAAGAAGTGCTCCGAGAAAAGCTGAAACATGGTTTAAGCGTTTACAGTTAGTGTCTTCTGCTGCATTCAGTTTAGGACATGGTGGTAATGATGCTCAAAAAGTTATGGGTATTATTTCTGCAGCAATTATTGTTTATGTTACTAAAAATCAACTAGACCCTAGTACTTTACCTGATTGGTTGAATTTGAAATACGAAATCATTAAAGGGAAAGTGAAAATTTTAGAACCTCCATTCTGGGTTCCATTAGCATGCTATACTGCAATTGCAGCTGGTACTGTTTCTGGTGGTTGGAAGATTGTAAAAACAATGGGTACAAAAATAACAAAAGTAACACCACTAGAAGGTGTTGCTGCTGAAACTGCTGGTGCTATTACACTTTTCATGACTGAGCATTTTAAAATTCCAGTTTCAACTACTCATACCATTACTGGTTCTATTATAGGTGTAGGGCTTTCTAAAAGAGTTTCCGCAGTTCGTTGGGGAGTAACCATTAACTTATTATGGGCATGGGTACTTACCATTCCAGTTTCTGCAACTTTAGCAGCTTTAATCTATTATTTTATTAATATCTGGTTATAATAAACACGTTTAGATGAGCCATTATTTCAATAGCTCATCTAAACTTTGTGTTGCTACAAAGTGATAATTCGGTCTTGCTTTCTGATATATATCTTTAGCATATTTCTTTCCACTTTCTGTTTTAATTAATTCAGAATACAAAGGCATAAGAAATTTTCTTCTTCCTACTTTTATTAAAAAATCTTCTAAGGCTGAGTAGTCCTTTTTATACTGGTGTTTTATTACGTGTTCGAACCAAGCCGCCATTAATTCTGAATTACCCGATTTAGCAAAATCGAAATTACTTTTTAAACTCTCCAGTTGTGCTAATGACAATTCATCTGATAATCCTCTAATAAAATATAAGTACTCGTGACTCGACCATTTATTAGTAATTGATTTATCGACTGTTCCTGTTGCTTGAAAATTGCTAATTACAGAATCTACTTTCGATAATCTAGTAGAGTTTATGATGGGTTTATCTTGAGGTAAATCCGATTCATATATCCAAGCATTTGCATTTATTTTTTTACTGATAACAGTATCGCCTTTTATTAAATTGTCATTTAATAAATCAATAAACTTTTTTGTATTCATGGTTTGAAAAGCATTGCCTTGAAAATAATTTTTCAAAAAAGCATCTAGCTTTTCTCTTCCTACAATACGTTCAATATGTATTAAAAATAATGCACCTTTCTCGTATGCCACATCTGTTAACCCTTCATCGGGATCTCTTCCCTCTAAGTCGAGGTATAACTTTGTATCTGGATGATTCTTTCCAAAAGCATTTAACTCTGCTTCTAAATCCTGATACCCTAATAATTGCAACATGTCGTTATAATCTTTCCCTTCTATCGATTCCATAATTCTGCGTTCAAAATACACTGTGAATCCTTCATTTAACCAGAAATCGTTCCATGTTTCATTAGTAACTAAATTACCAGACCAAGAGTGTGCAAGTTCATGTGCTAATAAACTAACTAATGAGCGATCTCCTGCAATTATAGTTGGTGTGGCAAATGTTAATTCAGGATTCTCCATACCACCAAAAGGGAAACTTGGGGGAAGTACTAACACATCATATCTATGGTATTGGTATTTTCCATATAAGGCTTCTGCGGCTTTCATCATTTTTGGCAGATCAACAAATTCATTTGCACATTTTTCAATCATACCAGGTTCAGCATATACACCAGTGTTTTCTCCTAGCGATTTGAACTTCAAATCTCCAACAGCTAGTGCCATCAGATAAGATGGTATTGGCTTAGTTTGTTTAAAATAATAAATACCTGAATCGTTTTTAGCAACAGGGTTCTCTGCACTCATTAATGCTAATAATTCTTTGGGTACTTTCACTTTTGCATTATAGGTGAAACGTATTCCTGGTCCATCCTGACATGGTATCCAAGAACGAGCAAGAATGGCTTGCGACTGTGTAAATAAAAATGGATATTTCTTATCTCCTGTTTGCTCTGAGCTTAACCATTGCAAAGCTGCTGCATTTTCTGATGTTGTATAAGTAATGGTAATTTTCTTTGTTTCTTTGTTTAGTACAACTTCTAGACCCGAACCCAATACTCTGTCTTCTGTTAATAATTTATATTGAAGAGGGGTATTTGTACTTAAATCTATAACACTTTCTATTTTTAAACCTTTAGTGTCGAAATAAATAGTGTCTGATGTTCTATTTGTTTCTAGTTCATATGCCGCTTTACCCAATAATTGATGAGCGTCCATGTCGACTACTAAATCTAAATCCAAATGTTTCACTCTGGCATCTGTTTTCGAAGCCACTGTATGTATATCATTTGATTTTGAAATAGTTTTAACCTCGTTTGATTTACAAGCGATTAATCCTAAGAATAGTATCCAAGTATGTTTCATGTTGTGAAAATAATGAATGAAAATCGCTATAGCACACTATATTTCAATAATTTTACATTTCTTTCATTCCAAGCTTCTACATTTCTACCCTTCTATTTTTATAACTATATTGGTACTTTATTTAATAATATGAAAAAGATACTAAGCCTTTCGATTGCATTACTACTGTTCTGCAATATTACTCTAGCAGAGAAAAAAGAAAAGAAAAACAAAAAAGTTAAAAGCACTTATGTTGAAATGCAAACCACTATGGGAACTATGGTGTTGAAGTTATATAACGAAGCTCCATTACATCGTGATAACTTTATCAAAAATGTAAAAAATAAAGTTTACGATAGTTTATTGTTCCATAGAGTAATCAATTCATTTATGATACAAGGTGGCGACCCCACTTCAAAAAATGCAAAAGCTACCGATATGTTAGGAAGTGGTGATATTACTGGTGTTCCAAGAGTACCTGCTGAATTTAATCCAGCTCTATATCACAAAAAAGGAGCTCTTGCTGCAGCTCGTGATGGAAATGCTGAAAAAGCAAGTAGTAATTGTCAGTTCTACATTGTACAAGGTAAAACATTTACTGATGCTGATTTAGACCGAATGGAAAAATACAACGGATGGAAATATACAGCAGAACAACGTGAAGTATACAAAACCATTGGAGGCACTCCTCACCTAGATAATAATTACACTGTATATGGTGAACTTGTTGCAGGTATTGAAGTGCTTGATGCCATTGCAAGTGTAAAAACAGTAACACCAGATAGACCAGTTACGGATGTTCGTATAATTAAGGCTAAAGTTTTAAAAAAATACAAAGAGAAAAAAAAGAAAAAAGAAAATAAACAAGTTGCTGTGCAAACACAACAACCTATAAAAAAAGAAAAGAGTGTATTGCAAAATGAAAACTCTCCAACAAGAGGGGCTAACGAAGAAGCAACACCAATAGAGAAGCCTAAGAAGAAAGAATAATGAAAATTGTTTCCTATAATGTAAATGGTATTCGCTCTGCGATGAGTAAAAATTGGCTACAATGGTTACAATCAAGTAATGCAGATGTTGTTTGTTTACAAGAAATAAAAGTACAGCTCGATCAAATTCCAATGGAGTTAAAAATGATCGAAGATTTAGGATATCACCATTATTGGTATCCTGCCCAAAAGAAAGGATACAGTGGCGTTGCTATTTTATCAAAAAAGAAACCTTTACACGTAGAGTACGGCTGTGGTCATGAGCAATTCGATTTCGAAGGCAGAATAATTAGAGCTGATTTCGAAGACCTTTCCATCATGAGTGTTTATTTACCTTCTGGCTCAAGTGGAGAAGACAGACAAGCGATAAAATATCAATTTATGGATTTCTTTCACGATTATATACATGAGTTAAAATGGAAATATCCTGAATTGATTATTTCTGGCGATTATAATATTTGTCATAAACCCATAGATATTCATAATCCAAAATCCAATGCTAAATCATCGGGCTTTCTGCCAGAAGAGAGAGAATGGATGGAGAAATTTATTCAATCAGGATTTATCGATTCCTTTAGATACTTCAATCAAGAACCTCATCATTATACTTGGTGGAGTTTTCGAGCGGGAGCTAGATCTAAAAATTTAGGTTGGCGTATCGATTACCATTTAGTGAGTAAAGAGTTAGAGAAAAGATTAAACAGAGCGAGTATATTATCTGAAGCGAAACATTCTGATCATTGTCCAGTAGTTCTTGAATTAAAATGAGTACAATATTTATCAATATAAAATCTCTTGCAGGAATACTTAGCAAAGAAACATCTGTGCTAAAGGGCAAAGAATTGTCGATAATAAATTCAATAGATAATGCATGGTTGAGTATTATAGATGGGAAAATAGATGACTTTGGAAGCATGCAAAATCTTGCCGCTGATAAAATAAATAGCCATAAAGAAATAATTGATGCAACAGACAAGTTTATTTTACCCGCATGGTGTGATTCACATACTCACTTAGTATATGCTGGTAGTAGAGAATCTGAATTTGTAGATCGAATTAAAGGTCTACCGTACGAGGAAATAGCTAAACGAGGAGGTGGGATTTTAAATTCTGCAAAGCGTTTACAAGCAGCTAGCGAAGAAGAATTATATGAGGCGGCATGGAAACGTTTAGAAGAAGTAAAATCGCAGGGAACTGGTGCAATAGAAATAAAAAGTGGATATGGATTAAATACCGAATCTGAATTAAAGATGTTAAGGGTTATTCGTAAATTAAAAGAAAATACGGATATACTTATTAAATCTAATTTTTTAGCTGCTCATGCTTTTCCAATAGAGTACAAAGAAAATCATCAAGGGTATATTGATTTAATAATTAATGAAATGTTACCTAAGGTAGCAGATGAAGGTTTAGCGGATTATATAGATGCATTTTGTGAATATGGCTTTTTTAGTGTCGATGAAACCGCACAAATATTAGAAGCTGGTGCTAAATATGGGTTAAAACCAAAAATACATGCAAATCAATTAAATTATTCAGGAGGTATTCAAGTGGGTGTTAAGTATAATGCTGTATCTGTTGATCATTTAGAATGTGTGGGTGAAGAAGAATTAGAATGCCTGCTAAATTCAACAACCATTGGAACCCTCTTACCTTCGGCTGCATTTTTTATCAATTTAGCCTATCAACCCGCTAGGAAAATGATTGATGCTGGCTTAGCGATAGCATTAGCTAGTGATTATAATCCTGGAACATCACCTAGTGGCAACATGTCGTTTATTACATCTCTGGCTTGTACTCAATTAAAAATGTTGCCCGAGGAAGCAATTAATGCATGTACTATAAATGGAGCTTATGCAATGGAATTACAAAGTGAATGTGGAAGCATTACAAAAGGGAAAACAGCAAATTTAATTCTTAGCAAAAAGATTCCTAGCTTAGCATATATTCCATACTCGTTCGGTACTAATTGTATTGAACGTGTATTCATTAATGGCAAATAGAATGGCAAAACTTCAGGTTTATAATCGCAAAAAAATAAACTCCTTGTTTCTAGAAAGAGCAAATGAAACAAAATGGGGGCAAACGATTTTAAATATTGAGGATGCAAACAATTGGCAAGAAGAACTACAGCATTCTATGGCTACCTATGTTATTTTAGGGTTGCCTGAAGATATCGGCATAAGAGCTAATTTAGGGAAAGGTGGTGCTGATAAAACATTTGAGATTGCTATTAAATCTATCTTAAATATTCAACAGAATAAATTTCAAGACGCAAGCAAAGTACTTTTACTAGGGCATATAGATTTTTCTGAAGAAATGGAAAAATCAAAAAACATGAACACCCAGGAATTACGTTCTTTATGTTCGGAGATTGATCAGGCTGTGTATCCTATAGTACAAACTATTATTGCAAGCGGCAAAAAACTAATAGCTATTGGTGGTGGACATAACAATGCCTATCCACTTCTTAAAGGAAGTTCAATAGGCTTAGGCTCTTCATTAAATTGTATTAACATTGATGCTCATACCGATTATAGAATTAAAGAAGGTAGACATAGTGGAAATGGATTTAGGTATGCTAAAGAGGAGTCTTATTTAAACAAGTATGGAATTTTTGGCCTTCACGAGAATTACAATTCTGACAATGTATTACAAGAAATAGAAAAAGATAGTAATATCCAATACATTAGTTACGAAGATATCGCTATACGTAAAAGATTTCCACTCGAGCTCGCCCTAAATAGCATTATTATTTTTTTACAAAAACAACCTTGCGGAATAGAACTTGATTTAGATTCTATTGCCTCTATTCCGAGCTCTGCTACAACTAACTCAGGTTGGTCGACTACAGAAGCCAGAGCTATTTTGCATCAGTGCTGCACACTTCTTTCGTCTGTATATTTACATATTACCGAAGCCTCTCTGGAAAATATTTCTGAATCTGAACAACAAGCTAATGCAAAATTAATTGCATATCTGGTAAGCGATTATATAAAATCGAATGGTAATTAATCGAAAAGCAAATATTTATGTACATTAATATTTGTAGGGGATGGTACTGTAGAGTGAATTATAATTCCATCTTTATTAATCATAAATGACTTTGGTATAGATTTTACATTATATTTCTCTACCACTTCATTCTCCATTCCTTTAACGTTCAATTGTATTATGTTTTTATCGTAATTGGATAATGCTTTTTTCCAAGCATTTATATCTTCATCAACAGAAATCATTATCGTTATGAAATTCTTATTATTATATGTTCTTTGTATTTCATTGTGATTATTAATTTCAGCGATACAAGGTAAACACCAACTTGCCCAAAAATTAAGGTAAACATTCTTACCTGTAAAATCCGCAAGTTGCACGGGGTTCCCATTTTGATCTAGTAGGTTAAAATTGTAAGCCTTAGTTTCTGACGAACCTTTTAGAGCTTCTGCAATTTTTCTATCTATATACGACCTATACTCATTAGAATATATCTCCGACATAAACGAAGAAACATATCCTTTAGTTAAATCATAGGGGTGTGACTCTATTATCTCTGCAAATTTTTTTGTTAAGAAAATAGATTTTATTTTGTCTTCATACAACGTTTCTGCCAGATGGTATTCAAAAGAAATTAATTCCTTTTCTGTATTTAGACTTACACTTTCTGTATTATACCTATAGGTGTAATAATTACTTAAGTAATCGAAAAATTCTGCTACTGATATTAAATCGTTCTCTCTTACAGATAAATTCATCATGAAATCATAATAGTTCAGATCGAGGTTCTTTTTTTTATTTGTTAGAAATTGATAATTATTGGGATAATTGAATTTTTCGTTACTTGCACCATAAACATATGATGCTTTTTGTCTTCTTTTAAAGGTATTTGATAAAAACTTTGTTGTTGAAAATTCTTCTAAAAAATCAAGTTTTGCCTTACATAAACTATCTTCAAATTGTTTATACTTATCTGGTGTATCATTCAAAGTATGAAATTTTCTTAACGCTGTTATTTTATTCGGGGTAAACTTCTTGTTAAATTCAATTAAATAGTCATTATTCTTATAATCAGAAACAACATACATGTAATCATCTTTCTTTTCGTAGAAGTAAATTTTTATTTGCTCGCCAGGTTCGATATAAATTGGATAACTTATATTATTATATGTCATTATTAAATCCAGTGGTCTTTGAATGGGTAGAGTTCTATAAAATGTTCCTCTTTCATCTATTGTAAGTCTAAATATTTGTAATGAATCATCTAATGGATTATTTAAATATTTAAATTCTATAAAATCACTTTTTGGATTCTTAACATGTCCCATCAAGAATGCATCAGTTTTTGGTTGTGCACAAAGTATAGTTGCATATAAACTAACTAAAAGAAAAAATACAAAACGTTTTATCATTATAATTTCCTGAAATATAATATTAACAATAAACTTACAAATCCTGTAATTAGAAACGTACTCGAAGGTCCAAAATTATACCAAAATAATCCCGCAATAGAGCTTGCAATCATAGCGCATATACTTTGAAAGCCTGCATATGTTCCGATAGCTGTCGCTGTTTCGCTCTTTGCTGATATATTACTTATCCACGCTTTGGATATTCCCTCTGTAGCTGCAGAATACAAACCATATAAAAAAAACAAACCAATAATTACATATAGATTATCTGTTAAGCCCATTCCCAAATAAACCAAACTGAACATAAATAATCCGAATGCAAACATGTTTTTTAAACCTAAGCGATCAGCATAACTCCCAAGTGGAAACGCAAATAAAGCATATATTAGATTATAAAAAACAAATAATGCAATTACCATTGTATCTGATAGTCCAGCTTCTCTTGCTTTTAATAACAGAAAAACATCTGAACTGTTAATAATTGCAAATATTAATAATCCAACTACTAACTCTTTATATTTTTTTGTTGAAGTTTTCCAATATTTCAAAAAATCAAAGAAAGAAGTTTTCTTATCTGATTTACTAACCATTCCTTTTTTTTCTTTTATTAAAAAGGAAGCACCCACTGCAAATAAACTAGGTATAAAAGCAATAATAAAAAGTGTTTTATAATTTTCGGGGTAGTAGTATAAATAGATGAGAGCAATTATTGGACCTATTACTGCACCAAAAGTATCCATTGAGCGATGAAAACCAAACACTTTACCTTTCGTTTCTTGTGTTGCTTCATCGGAAAGTATTGCATCCCTTGCTGCTGTTCTTATTCCCTTACCAAATCGATCTAAAGTTCTTGCAAAGAAAATCCATACAGGATAAATAAAAATGACCATCATCGGGCGTGATATACCACTTAGCATATAACCCACTTGTACAAAAGGTAGACGCTTTCCAATGTTATCAGACCATTTGCCAAAATAACCCTTGCTTAAACCAGCTGTAGCTTCTGCTAATCCCTCTAAAAAGCCAATAAGTACAATTGAAAATCCTATAGACTGTAAATAAATAGGCATTATAGGATAGAGCATTTCACTAGCAGTATCGGTAAATAAACTTACTAGAGATAAAATCCAAACTGTACGGGAAATGCCTTTCATGGATTTGTTAATGTGTTAATGAGATAATGTGTTAATACAAATATTAATAATTTATCCCATTAACACATTATCTCATTAACACATTAACACATTAATTAAGTCTAATTTTCCTATTCTCTACACTCTTGCCATTACTTACACGCACAATGTACTCTCCTTTAGCGAGACCTGTTGTTTCTAAATAAGCAATTGAACTACCCTGATATATGTATGTTTTTTGAATTAATTTACCTGAAATATCAATTAGCTCGACACTGAAATTCTCTTGATAATCATTTTTAACTTGTATTGCCATTAAATCATAAGCAGGGTTTGGGAACACTGTTAAATTTATTTTATTTGATGTAGCGCCAATTCCACTACTTGGATTGTACGTAGTAACCGGTTCTGATATAGAAGTAACTTTAACTACACTCTTTACTCCGTAAAAGGTCGGTCCTATCATGTAAGGATATGCAGAATTCCAATTTTCATCTACTGTAGCAAAATAACAATATATACCATTAGGATACTCTGGCGTTACGCAGAATCTACCATTATGTTCATCTAAATAGTCGGGTGTATTAACAGTAGTTGTAATATACTCATAGTCTTCTCTAAATAATCCTAGTGGGTAGGTGCTATTTACTGCAGGGCCATCAGTAACATCGTTCCCATTAGCATAATGAGTTCTTGTAGTAATATTTCTTAAGGTATAACTAGATTTCATACGAGTAATACCACCACTACCATCAACATTCTTAAATGCATAGGCACCATAAACAGGAAATCCATCATAGGCAAAACCTAATAGTGGCGAATGTTTTGTACTATCGATAACATATAATCCGTCTGCTAAATACAAATCACATACATTAGAAATTACGGCAAGATCGAGATTAAATGCAGAAGGATTTTGATGATGATGATAATTACCCATTGCTGGATGACCTTTGGCACAATCGAAACCAACTCTTTCGGCAACAACAGCATCTCTGTTCCAAACATTATCACCTTGTCCGCCTAATGGTCCACCCGCCAAAGAATTTGTTGAATTCTTCCACGAAACACCATCTCTATAATCAAACATTGCAACACCATTAATAAATACTCCAATATTACCACCAGTAGTGCTTGTAGGTGTACCAGTATTCTCAACTGGGTTTAATGGAAATTTAAAAATGCTATTTTGATTTGTTGCAAGAGATGGATTTCCATCTAGAAAAGGACCCGTTATGTATGCAGGAATTCCCGTTGCACTGATATAAGAATAATTTGTTGAATACTGAACTTGCTGAACATTAGCTGATACATTATCATTAATAGGAGTAGAGTTTCCATTTACATAATGCCTGCCCATTATACCTGTTGTATTAATCAACCAACCAGTAATTGCGGGGTTAGATTGTGCATTTAACTGAAGCGTTAGTACTATTAAGCTCAGGGTGATATAGCTTATTTTTTTCATAATATTTGATTTTATGAATTAGACGATTAATAATCTATTATCCTTCGTTTATCCATTTCTTAATACTTAATACCTATTACATTTATTATATTTGAAAATGAAGTTAAAGCTAATTTTACTATTTCTCTTATTTCAAAGCACACTACTTGCTCAAAAGAAACAAAGTTCTGCTTTGGAATATATAGAAAAATATAAATTTCTAGCTATTTCTGAAATGCATAAAACTGGAATTCCAGCCAGTATTACTTTGGCCCAGGCATTACACGAATCGGCAAATGGAACCAGTCAATTGGCCGTAAAAGCAAATAATCATTTTGGTGTAAAGTGCACTCGAAATTGGTCGGGTAAGCGATTTCATAGAAATGGTAATAAAAAGAATTCTTGTTTTAGAAAATATGAAACGGTTGAAGATGCGTATGCAGATCGATCAAGTTTTCTTACTAAAAACAAAAAGTATGCATTCTTATTTAAATACAATCATCAACAATATAAAAGCTGGGCTTATGGTTTACAACGCTCGGGATATGCACGTAGTAAAAGCTATGCATCACATTTACTTAGAACAATAAAAATGTATAATCTACATCAATTAGATTATGCTAGAATTGATACCATAAAAAACCTCGACGATATTAGTTACAATATTGTATTTGATATTCCAACAGAGGAACCCAAGGAAGAAAAAGTAATTGAACAGAACAACACTAATGTAATTAAACACAAGGTAAAAAGTGGACAATCACTGTATTCTATTTCAAGAAAATATCATGTATCTGTTGAAAAAATAAAGAAAGCCAACAAACTAAAATCAAATCTGATTAAACCGGGGAAAATTTTGATAATACCAAAATAATAATCAAATTAACATTTCTAGTTTTAGAAAAGTTTAACATATCCTATGAAAAAAACATTATTGTATTTATTGTTGGTTCTTATTCCAACTTTAAACTATGCTGATGATACTGAGTTCTATATTAAAAAATATAGAAAAATTGCAATAAAAGAAATGCGCAGATATGGAGTGCCTGCTAGTATAACTCTCGCTCAAGGTATTTTAGAATCTGGAAATGGTAAAAGCAGATTAGCAAAAAAAGGAAGAAATCATTTTGGTATTAAATGTACAAGCGATTGGCACGGAAGAACTATTCGCGAAGACGACGACAAAAAAGATGAATGTTTCAGACGTTATAGAAAAGCCAAACACTCGTACAGAGATCATTCGGAGTTTCTAGCAACTAAAAAACGTTACGAATTTCTTTTCGAATACGATAAGAAAGACTATAAATCATGGGCCAATGGATTAAAAAGAGCAGGTTATGCAACGAATCCCAATTATCCATCATTGCTTATCAATCTAATTGAAAAATATGATTTAGATAAATATGATAAACGAGGGGCAAAAAGGATGATTAGGAAAGAAGAGCGTGAAGAAAAAGAAAACAATGATTCATCAACAGAAAACATTACAAATTCAAACAACTACAAATATCATAAAGTTGAAAAAGGAGACACTCTATTTTCAATCTCTAAAAAATATCGAACTGATGTCGACACTTTAAAAAAGTTAAACAAAAAAACCTCCAACGAATTATATTTAGGTGAAAAAATTAGGGTTGAATAACCACTAACTATATAAGCTTTTCGATTCAATAAAACGCAACACATTATCGGGTAAGAAATATCGAATGTCTTTTTTGTTTTTTATTGAATTCCTGATGAATGTTGATGATATTTCCATAATAGGAGTATCTGTTATACTCACATTAGGATGATCACTAAATTCGGAAACACTTTCTTTCGGACGAGGGTATACTAATATTTTATAGTCTCTCAATATTACTTCGTAATTCTTCCACTTTTTTAAAGTGTTCAAATTATCTGCACCCATAATAAGACTAAACTCGTGCTCAGGATGCTTTTCTTTCAAGTATGCTAAAGTATCTACTGTATAAGAAGGTTGAGGTAAATGCAGTTCAATGTCTGATACTTGAATTTTCAAATCGTCGTTAAACGCCAACTTGCACATTTCTAGTCTATCGTAAGTATTGATTAGTATCGATTTATCTTTTAATGGATTTTGTGGAGATACCACTATCCACACTTTATCAAGGTAGGTATGATTTGCCATATAATTAGCAATAATCATATGACCTATATGAATAGGATTAAATGAACCAAAAAACAAACCTATTTTCATTTATTCAAAAAATCTGCTACAAGTTTTTCTGCTTTTGCACATGCTTCAGATAAATCATTGTTTTCTAAAATAACATCAAACTTATCTGCATATGTCATTTCTTTAGAAGCTTTGGCTATACGTTCTAGTAGTTTTTCTTCAGAGTCGGTACCTCTTCCTCTTAATCGCTCCACAAGTACATCAAACGACGGAGCTTGTACGAAAATTGCAATTGCCTTTTCTCCAAATTTTTTCTTTAGTCTTAATCCACCTTCAACATCCAAATCGAAAATCACATGATTGCCTTCCGCCCATATTCTATCAATTTCTGATTTTAGAGTGCCGTAAAAAGTGCCAGAATACACTTCTTCAAATTCAATAAATTCGTGCTTTGCAACTTTATGTAAAAAGTCCTCTTTGCTTATGAAATAATAATCTTTGCCATTTACTTCATCCCCTCTTAATTCTCTAGTAGTAGCCGACACCGAAAATTTAATATTAGAAAATGATTTTAGAACATGATGTACAATAGTAGTTTTACCAGCTCCCGATGGTGCAGAAAATATAATTAGTTTGCCTTGGTTTCCCATTTTAATACTTAGCTTCTAGATAATCAGCCTAACGACTAATTATCTAAATTATGTTTAATAATTGTTCTTTAACTTTTTCTAACTCGTCTTTCATACCAACTACTATTTTTTGAATATTAGCATCGTTCGCTTTCGAACCCATGGTATTAATTTCTCTTCCTATTTCTTGTGAGATAAAACCTAATTTTTTCCCGTTCGCTTCTTTTTCTTTCATTACTACAAAGAAATAATCACAATGACTTTTCAATCTGATTTTCTCTTCGGTGATATCGTATTTTTCAATAAAATAAATTAACTCCTGCTCTAATCTATTCTTATCTATATTTTCAGCTCCAACAGCTTCTCTTAATAAATTATCTAATTTCTCCTTTATTGCAGGAACTCTCGAGTTTTCAAATTTTTCTACTTCAGGTATTGCTGCCAATATAAGTTCAACTCTTTTTTTTAAATCTAAACTTAATGTTGCTCCTTCATCTATCCTAAATTGATTAAAGTTTTCGAGAGCTGTATTAAACGTTTGTAAAACTATTTTCCATTCCTCTTCATCAATACTTTGTTCTTGCACCGACCAGATATCAGGAATAGATAAAGTTTGTTGAAATAAATTCGATTGATCAACCCCCAGCTCTGATGCTAGTTGCTGTAATTGGTTATAATAAGTGTTAAATTTAGCCTTGTTTAATAGCGATAACTCTTGCGTATCATTTTGCTCGATATTAATTAATACACTTGCTTTTCCTCTTTCAATTGCTTTTGAAGCTTCGATTCTAATAATACTTTCTTTATCAGAATATGTTCTTGGCATTTTTACATTTAACTCTAAGAACTTAGAATTAAGCGAACGTATTTCTACAGAGATTTTTTTCTGTAAATACTCATTACTAGCAAGACCATAACCGGTCATCGATTTCAACATAATATTCGTTTAATCGCCAAAGATACTAATTAATTAATCTTTTCGACGTAAAAGGGGGAGGCTTGAAGGTAGGCTAACTAAATAAACACCCATAAAAATTAATACTCCGAAGAATACTTTTTGCCAAGTAAGTTCGTCCTTGCCTAATATTATTGCAATAATTGAAGCTAAAATAGGTTGTAAATAGATATATGCACCTACCAAAGATGAGTTCGCATTTCTTAGCGCCCATCCATTTAATAAATAAGTTAAAAATGTAGCTCCTGCGATTAAAAAAAGAATATCATACCAAATAATAGTTGATATAGACGACCATTCTACTTGATTTAATTCGGGGATTGAAAAAGGTAATATAAGTATACCACCAAAGAAAAATGTCCATTTTATTACTGTAATGGGATTGTACTTATGCAATAAAGGTTTCGCAATAATTAAATAATACGAGTAAATAATTGCATTAATCATTACCATTAAATCGCCACTAAGAGTTGATGAAGAAAAACTCAATTTCGGACCAACCAATAATAATAAGGCTCCGATTAAGCCAAGTATTAGGCCTAATACTTTTATAATTGTTGCTTTTTCGTTTAAAATAAAAAATGAAAAGAAGCCAACAAATAAAGGAGTGGTTACCATTAAAATTGCACCATTAATAGGAGTAGTAATTGCAAGTCCTTTAAAAAACAACAACATATTTGCAGCAACTCCAAATACAGCACACTTTAATAATTCTAGGTAATCTTTTTTATCTCTGATTTTTTCTCTAACAAAAATTGCATGAGTAATCCAAAGTAAGATTATTGCTCCCCAAACTCTTATGCCTATTAACCCCATCGGTTTAACATACTGAGGCATCACTTCTTTTGCAATACTAAATGTTGCTGCATAAATTAGTGATACAAGAAACAATGCAATATGTACTCTAGCTATTTTGGGCATTAAGAATTATTTTTCATTAGATAGGATAAGTTCTTCCATTACTTTATACACCTTAAATTTTAAAGACTCTATGTCTTCTAATGTATAGATACTTACATCAATTGGATCTGCAAAAACAACATCCATTATACCTGGATGTACCTGTAAGGGATTATTTCTAGGCATTAATTTTCTTGCATTAATAATTACAAAAGGTGCAATTGCAGTACCAGTTTCTATGGCTATTCTAAAAGCTCCATCGTAAAAATCTTTTAAAACATAAGGTGTCCTATTCATCGTACCTTCTGGGAATATCAATATGGATATTCCATTTTTTAAAATCTGTTTTAATTTTTCTACGCTTTCTGTTCTACTTTCCTTACTACTTCTATCAATCATCACTACCACTCTTTTGTAAATAAAACCAAAAATCGGAATTTTAGACATCTCAATTTTACCAAGAGGTTTAAATGCAGTTGGTGTTGCAATAACTACTGCAGGTGCGTCTAAATATGAACCATGATTGGCAACATATATATATTGTTTAGTGGTATCTATCTTTTCGGTATTTTTCATTCTATAAAAAAACAACGATAAAGTAGAAAACAGAAATGCCCAGCAGCGTAAGAAGAAAAATGAAACTGTAGTGCCAAATTTTTTAGGAAGAAATGTGCTTAAGATGATGAAGGGTAAAAAAACAATCATCACAGCAAAAAAAACAAGTAGACCGTATATTAAATAAATCGCTCCAAGAACATTTCTCATGCTAATATATTTAAGTTCAAGCATGCTTTTTCTGCAGCATTTTTTTCAGCATTTTTTTTGCTAAAGTCTTGTCCAACTCCCATTTCTTCTCCACTAATCATTACTCGAACTGTAAATAATCGCGACTGACCATGATTTTTTTCGTCGACCACCTCAAAAGAAATCTCTTTCCCTTCTCTTTGTGCCCACTCCAACAATCTACTTTTGAAATTCGATTCTGTTTGTTCTAAATGATCGATGTCGACATGTGGTATTAAAATTCTATTGATGATAAAATGACGAGTAAATTCATAACCCTTATCCAAATAAATAGCTCCAATTATGGCTTCAAATGCATCACCAAATAGAGAAGAGTTTTTATTTCCTTGATTATTTAATTTCGCATCGTAATCAATCATATCACCAATTCCCAGCTTCTTCGATAATTGATTAAGGTGAGAACGATTAACCATTTTAGATCGCATTTCAGTAAGGAAACCCTCATCTTTGTATGGGAATTTTTTGAATAAGACTTCAGCGACTACCGAGCCAAGAATGGCATCGCCAAGAAACTCTAGGCGCTCATTACTATTTTTAACTCCTTTTTTGTGGATATCATTCGCCATGGATTTATGGCGCAATGCTAATCTATATAAGGTATAATTACCAGGTATAAAACCCAAAATATTACGTAAAGCTTTTAGATCTTTTTTATGTGGTGAAGTATAGAGTTTTAAAAAACCAAATGGCATACGCAATCTTTAACAATAAACACGAATTGTAGCATCAATATAATTATTTAGTTTTTCAAAGAGGATAAATTACTCTACTTTTTTGAAAATTACAGATGCGTTATGACCACCAAACCCGAAAGTATTACTTAAAGCTGCGCGAACTACACGCTTTTGTGCTTTATTAAAAGTAAGGTTCAATTTAGGGTCAAACTGTGGATCGTCGGTAAAGTGATTAATTGTAGGAGGTATGATGTCGTTTTTTACGGCTAAAATAGAAGCTATAGCCTCTAAAGCGCCTGCGGCACCTAACAAGTGACCGGTCATTGATTTTGTAGAACTGATATTCAATTTATATGCATGTTCTCCAAAGCAAGAAACAATAGCTTTTGTTTCGCTGATGTCGCCAAGAGGAGTTGATGTACCATGAACATTGATATAATCGATATCTTCTGGTTGCATTCCTGCATCGCGCATCGCATTTTTCATTACATTTTTAGCTCCTAAACCTTCAGGATGAGGTGCTGTAATATGATTTGCATCGGCAGATAAACCACCACCTGCTAATTCTGCATAAATTTTTGCTCCTCTTTTTTTCGCGTGCTCGTACTCTTCAAGTATCAACGTAGCTGCACCTTCACCCAACACAAAACCTTCACGGTCTAAATCAAATGGACGAGAAGCTGTTTTTGGAGAGTCGTTACGCGTAGAAAGGGCGTGCATCGCATTAAATCCACCAACTGCTGCTTCATTCACACTCGCTTCAGAACCGCCAGCGATAATTAAATCGGCCATTCCTAAACGGATATAATTAAAAGCATCTATAATAGCATTCGTTGATGATGCACATGCTGAAACAGTAGCAAAATTTGGTCCTCTCAAACCATATTTTATTGAAATATGCCCTGGAGCAATATCAATAATCATCTTAGGAATAAAGAAAGGATTAAATCTTGGTGTACCGTCGCCTGCATTAAATCCCGTTACTTCATCAATAAAAGTACGTAAACCACCAATTCCTGAACCCCATATCACACCAGCTCTATCGCTGTCAATGGTTTCGAAATCAAGATTTGCATCTTTTACAGCTTCATCCGTAGAGGCTAAAGCGTAATGTACAAATGGATCTAATTTGCGGGCTTCTTTTTTATCGAGGTAATTCTCGATTTGGAAGTTTTTTACTTCGCAGGCAAACTGCGTCTTAAACTTAGAGGCATCAAAATGAGTAATAATATCAGCACCACTGACCCCATCTACTAGATTTTTCCAAAATTCTGGAACAGAATTCCCTAGTGGAGTCAGTGCTCCGATACCTGTAACTACTACTCTTTTTAATTCCATAAGGTTGGTTAAGAGAGAATTTGATTACTTAACGTTCTTTTCTAAATAAGATACCGCTTGTCCTACTGTACCAATAGTTTCTGCTTGCTCATCTGGAATAGCGATGTTAAATTCTTTTTCAAACTCCATGATTAATTCAACTGTATCCAGTGAATCAGCACCTAAGTCGTTGGTAAAGCTTGCTTCTGGTGTAACTTCACTTTCGTCAACACCCAACTTCTCTACAATAATTGCTTTTACTCTTGATGCAATATCTGACATAATTTTAATATTTAGGTTTTTTAATAATTCTGTGCAAAGAAAAAGATATTATAACAAATTACAAAAATTTTATTTTTTGTGGCTAAAAATACCCCCTCCCTTCACTTTTTCCAGTTCAATAGTAGTCTTTTTTATTAATTTTGACAAATAAATTTTAAGCCTTTGTCTAAGAAAATACTTAGAGTCGACTATAATTTCGACTTTTCATTGATTGGTATCAGCTCCAGTGCACGAGATTATCGATTGTGTTGGTATATCAACAATAATTTACCACTTAAGTTTGCTCGAATTGATGATGTGCTCATTTACAGCGAGTTTGGTGAAGAATCTTATCATTCTTGCTTTAAATATAGCTTACCAAACTCCGAAACTGACCTTTTTTTACTTAGCAATAGAAGTACTGTTACCCATATTTTACCCGAATTAAAAGAAACTGACTTTTTCATTCTAAGCACCGAAGATTTAAATGAAGAAGACCAAAAAGAGATTATTCAGTTGTTAAATAAAATTGACGTTATACAAACTGCCTACCCTATCGATCCTAATAATTTAAAATCTAGAGAGAATTTGTTGTTCTTTTAACACATTCTTATCACGTATGTCGAATAAATAAAGCACCTTTAGTGGAGTTAAGTCGATAGTAATTGTAATAAGTACACTTATTAGTGAAATTTATATTATGTTTGAATAAATATTTATCTTGAATAAAATTTAATTATGAAAGTATATCATAACCGTACAAAAATTGTTGCAACACTTGGGCCTGCATCTTCATCAAAAGAGGTATTATTAAAAATGATTAAGGCAGGGATGGATATTTGTAGAATAAATTTTTCTCACGGTAAGCACGAAGACCTTGCTAAATTAATAAAAACAATAAGAGAGATCAATGATAAACACAACTTACATGTGGGTATTCTTGCTGATTTACAAGGGCCAAAAATTAGAGTTGGTGAGATGTTAAACAATGGGGTTTTCTTAAAGAAAAACCAAGAGTATTTAATGACAACCAAGAAATGTATTGGCGACACAGAGAAGGCTTACATTTCATACCAAGCATTTCCTAAGGATGTTAAACCCGGAGAAATTATTTTATTAGACGATGGTAAACTTCAGTTTAAAGTTATCAGTACAAATAGAAAAGATACTGTTAAGGTAAAAGTAATTTATGGTGGTATATTATCATCAAACAAAGGAGTAAATCTTCCAGACACTAAAGTTTCTATCCCAAGTTTAACCCCAAAAGATTTAAAAGATTTAGATTTTATTTTAACACAAGGTGTAGAGTGGATTGGTTTATCATTTGTTCGAGAAGCAAAGGATATTGTTGAATTAAAAAATATCATCCATAAAAGAGGATCTTCAGCTAGGGTTATTGCAAAAATTGAAAAACCTGAAGCATTAAAAAACTTAGATGAGATTATACAAGCAACAGATGCTGTAATGGTAGCACGTGGCGATTTAGGGGTAGAATGTCCGATGGAAGAAGTTCCAATTATTCAGAAAAGAATAGTAAAGAAATGTATGGAGCATGCCAAACCTGTTATTATAGCTACTCAAATGATGGAGAGCATGATTACAAACCCTCGTCCAACTAGGGCTGAGGTAAACGACGTGGCAAACTCTGTATTAGATGGCGCGGATGCAGTAATGTTAAGTGGAGAAACTTCTGTTGGAGAGTATCCAATTGAAGTTATATCAGCAATGCAGGTTATTATAAGAAATATTGAGAAATCAAGTTATCCTTACATGCAAATGCAGGCACCACATAAACGATCTAGCACCTATTTATCAGATAGTATATGTTATACGGCTTGTATTTTAGCCGAGCAAAACGATTCTTTAGGAATCGTATCGATGACACATTCTGGATATACCGCTTTCAGAATCTCTAGTCACCGTCCGAAAGCCCTAACCTTTATTTTCACTTCAAACAAGTCATTACTGTGTATGCTCAGTCTGGTATGGGGAGTAAGAGGCTTCTACTACGACAAGTTTGAGAGTACAGATAAAACCATGAAGGATGTGAACGGAATTCTTAAGCAGAATAAGCTAGTAAGAAAGGGAGATACTGTAATTAATACAGCCAGCACACCTATTGGAAGAAGTGGGCGTACAAACACTATAAAAATAAGCAAAATCGAGTAGCCTATTTTTTCTGGATTTTTCCTGAAAAAATATCGAAAACCAATGTTTTCCACAGGGATAAAACATTGGTTTTCTTCGTTTTAAACGTATTTATCTCGTGTAAGGGTACTTTATCGTATGCGGTGTGGAAAACTCTATTTGATGTGCCCTTTAAGGTCTATTAAATTTGATGAAAAACACTTCTACTTTTTTGAAGTGCCTAACTATAACGTTAACAGCAAATTAATTTATTACGATGAGCAAAAAAGAAACTAAAGGAAAAGGGATGAAATTAGACCGCTATTTCACCCAGAAGGGAGTAAGTCCTTACGATTTATTTACATATGAAAAACGAACTTCGGTAATACGTAACCCCGCGGGTGATGCCGTATTTGAAATGAACGATGTAGAAGTTCCTGGATCATGGTCGCAAGTGGCAACGGATATTCTTGCTCAGAAATATTTCCGTAAAGCTGGTGTTCCACAAGCAGATGGTACATTAGGTTCGGAAAAATCTGTTAAACAAGTTGCACATCGTATGGCTAATTGTTGGATGGATTGGGGGAAACGCTATGGTTATTTCGCTAGCGATGAAGATGCAACTGTATTTTACGATGAGTTAGTATATACTATTGTAGGTCAATTAGCGGCACCAAATTCACCACAATGGTTCAATACTGGTTTGCATTCATCATATGGTATTACAGGTAAACCACAAGGGCATTACTTTGTAAACCCTGAAACTGAAAAATTAGAAAAGTCTACTTCAGCATACGAACGCCCACAACCACACGCTTGCTTTATCTTATCTGTTGATGATGATTTGGTAAACGAAGGTGGTATTATGGATTTATGGGTACGTGAAGCACGTATTTTTAAATATGGTTCTGGTGTAGGTACAAACTTCTCACGTATACGTGGTGAAAGTGAAAAACTTTCGGGTGGTGGACACTCATCAGGCTTGATGTCGTTTTTGAAAATTGGCGACAGAGCAGCAGGAGCAATTAAGTCTGGCGGAACAACCAGAAGAGCAGCAAAAATGGTTTGCTTGGATTTAGATCACCCAGAGATTGTAGAATTTGTTAACTGGAAAGTGGAAGAAGAGAAAAAAGTTGCTGCATTAATTGCTGCAGGTTACTCTTCAGACTACGAAGGTGAAGCATACAGAACGGTTGCTGGTCAGAATTCTAACAACTCAGTTCGTATTCCTAATTCATTTTTCCGCGCATTAGAAAATGGAACGGATTGGGATTTAATAGCACGTACTAACGGTAAAAAAATCAGCAGTGTTCCTGCAGAAAAACTATGGAACGACATTGCGTTTGCCGCATGGGCATGTGCAGATCCAGGTGTACAATACGATACAACAATTAACGAATGGCACACTTGCCCTCAAGGAGGAAGAATAAACGCTTCTAACCCTTGTTCGGAATATATGTTCCTAGATAATACTGCATGTAACTTAGCATCTATCAACTTACGTCACTTCTTCAATGAAAACACATTGGAATTCGACGTAAAAGGATTCGAGCATATTTGCCGTATCTGGACGATGGTACTAGAAATTTCTGTTTTGATGGCGCAATTCCCATCAAAAGAAGTTGCACAATTATCATACGAATACAGAACCTTAGGTTTGGGTTATGCAAACTTAGGATCTATGTTAATGGTAGCTGGTATTCCATACGACAGTGAAAAAGGACGTGCAATAGGTGGAGCTATTACAGCTATCATGACTGGTGTAGCTTATGCTACTTCAGCGGAAATGGCTAAGCATTTAGGACCATTTGTAAAATTCGAAGAGAATAAAAATGACATGATGCGAGTAATGCGCAACCATCGTTATGCAGCATATAATGCAACAGATGCATACGAAGGATTAGAGATTGCGCCTCCAGGCATCGACCCGAAATACTGCCCAGATTACTTATTATCTGCAGCATGCAATGCATGGGATAAAGCAGTAGAGTTAGGAGAAAAACACGGATACAGAAATGCACAAACTACAGTAATTGCTCCAACTGGAACAATTGGTTTAGTAATGGATTGTGATACTACAGGTATTGAACCAGATTTTGCATTAGTGAAATTTAAAAAATTATCTGGTGGTGGATATTTCAAAATTATCAATCAAGCAGTTCCTGCAACCTTAAGAAATTTAGGTTATGATGAAAGTCAAATTGATGCGATTATCAATTATGCAAAAGGATATGCAACAATAAAAGGAGCGCCACATATCAACTTTGATTCATTAGCTGCAAAAGGATTTACTCAAGATGATTTAGAAAGAGTAGACAAAGGAATGCTATCTGCATTCGAAATTAGCTTTGCATTTAACGTATGGTCCTTAGGAGAAGATTGCTTAAAACGATTAGGGTTCAAAGCAGAACAATACAATGCACCTAACTTTAATTTACTACAAGCATTAGGATTTAGCAGATCACAAATCAACGAAGCGAACACCTATGTTTGTGGTACGATGACCACCGAAGGAGCTCCATATTTAAAAGAAGAGCATTATCCAATTTTCGATTGTGCTAATCGTTGTGGTACTATCGGACAAAGATATATTCATGCACATGGCCACATTAAAATGATGGCAGCTGCACAACCATTCTTATCGGGAGCAATTTCAAAAACAATCAATTTACCTAACGAAGCATCGGTAGATGAAATTAAAGATTGCTACCAATTAAGTTGGGAGTTAGGATTAAAAGCAAATGCATTATATCGTGATGGATGTAAATTATCACAACCATTATCAACTAAAGCATCTAGCGACGATAAAATAGAAAGCGTAGAAGAAGTATTAGGAGAAGCTGCTAATGTTAAATTAAGCGACTTAACACCTGAGCAAGTTTTAGAAGCTGCTAGAGCAATCTTAGAGCGTTCTAAAGACACTTCTTTCAAACGTCAACTATCAAGTGTGGTAGAAAAGAAGAGCATGCCAGCTAAACGTAAAGGCTTTACACAAAAAGCAGCAGTGGGTGGTCAAACCATTTATGTACGTACCGGTGAATACGAAGATGGAACATTGGGAGAGATCTTCATCGATATGCACAAAGAAGGAGCAACATTCCGCTCATTGATGAACTGTTTTGCAATTGCTATTTCAGTTGGTTTACAGTACGGAGTACCTCTAGAAGAATTTGTAGACAAGTTTGCCTTTACACGATTTGAACCATCGGGTATGGTATCTGGTCATGATAACATCAAGAGTGCTACATCAATCATCGACTACATCTTCCGTTTGTTGGGTTACGAATACCTCAACAGAACAGATTTAGTTCATGTAATTACCGAGCAAAATGCGGTTATTGGTAATCCGCAGATGATCGACGAAGACCAAAATCCAGATGTGACAAACAAAATGGAGGCGGCTTCAAATCCTGCTCCAAAGGCAGAAGTAACTGCAGCAGAGTTTGCGAATAAGAAACCAGTATTAGATATCTCTGGTGGAGCGCAATCGGATGCACCTGCTTGTACTAATTGTGGTCATATAATGATCCGTTCGGGAACTTGTTACAAGTGCTTGAACTGTGGTACACAAGGCGGATGCAGTTAAACAGATGCTTGTTGCTTTATGCAACAGCCATGAATTTTTTGAAAAAGAGTTAAAGATAAAAGTCCCGCGTAAGCGGGATTTTTGTTTGGTGCTGGAATGGATTATAACCAACTGGTGGCACGACTTAAGTCGT
>CALSAQ010000009.1:0-82163 GCA_943372995.1 Sphingobacterium thalpophilum
GGCACGACTTAAGTCGTGCCACCAGTTGGTTTAATAAGTGCAGGTTTTTTTAAAAACCTGCACTTATTAAGTTAAACCCTTTCAATCAAAACTGTAGCGTAAGCAACAACTCCTTCTTCTCTCCCAATAAATCCCATTTGCTCGTTTGTGGTTGCTTTTATCGATAAGTCATCTTCTATAATTCCCATTGTTTCGCAAAGTATTTTTTTCATTGCTGGAATATGTGGGTTTATTTTCGGCGCTTCTAAACATATCATACAATCTATATTGCCTATACGATAGTTTTTTTCAGTGAGCATTTTTACACACTCTTTAAGTAATACCAGACTTGATATTCCTTTCCATCTATCATCTTTATTAGAAAAGTGATAGCCAATATCTCGAAGGTTTGCAGCCCCTAGTAGGGCATCACAGATAGCATGTATAAGTACATCGGCATCCGAATGCCCATATGCTCCTTTATGATGCTCAAGTTTTACCCCTCCCATAAAAAAAGGATGTCCATCTTTTAACTGATGGACATCGAAACCAAAACCTACTTTGATTTTCATATTATTTTAGTTTTTTTGTTCAGGACTCTCGAAGTTGAAAGTCAACGAGAAACGTAATGTGTTTTCTAATGGGTTACGTTGTGTCGTAGGTACTAAGTACGACAAATCTAATCCGAAAATATTGTATTTGATACCTGCCCCAAATGTAAAATATTGTCTATTCCCTTTTGTCGGATGTTCATAGAAATATCCACCTCTTATTGCGAACTGTTTATCATACCAATATTCAAAACCAGTTGAGTAGTAGATTTCATGAAACTCTTCTTCCATACCATTTGGTGCATCGTTGAAAGATTGAAATATACCTCTTGGAACCGATACGTTTGGCGATTTCCCTTTAACAATAATGGGTTCGTCGTTACTATCAAGAATTACTTTATTGTTACTATCTACAGCATATATTGGATTCGTAGGTACTAATAGTTTATTTGCCTCTACAAAAAACATAATTTCATTAAACTCGTCTAATTTCATTGTTCCTGCAGCACCAAGTCTTAAATTTGTTGGTATAAAGTATCTATCTGCAGAATTAGTATAATTCATTTTTGCTCCAATGTTGGAGATGTTAAAACCGTATGAAATAGTTGTTTTTTTACCATTAATTAAATAATCTGATTTGGTGTGGTATCCAGAAATATCAACCGCAACCGAACGTCCAGCTTTAACAGATTGACCTGTTTGTGCAAGTTGACCTTGTGCTAAATCAGAATTTATAAAACGAAAGGCAGTACCAATAGCAAAATTATCAGACAATTTTCTGTTGTATGAAAGATCTATAGATAGTTCATTTGGATTACCTGTTCCTGTAACTTGTCCTGTTAAATCGGTAAATGTAATATCTCCCAATGAGAAATATCTCAAACTTGCTCCAATAGTTTGTTTTTTATCTAACTTATAATACCCTCCTAGATATGCTAGGTTAATATCAGGAACTAGTTGTTGCAACCAAGGAGTATAGGCAATACCGAATGCATATTTTTTCTCCATGAAAGCTAATTTTGATGGATTCCAATGGTTAGAATAAACATCAGGAGGAGTTGCAACTCCACCATCACCCATTGCCCCAGCTCTTGAATCAGGCCCAATTAATAAAAAAGGCACTGCAGTTGTAATTGCATTAACCGAAGTCTCCCTACCATTTAATTGTTGTGAGTTAATTTGAGCAATTGATTCTTCTACAGTAAAAACAACACATATCGTGCTTAAAATTACCCCTACGCTAAAATTCTTTAAATCCACTTTCTTCAAAATTATTATATATATGTTTACAAACAGCCCTATATAACTGTATTTTTTGTATTTTATTTTGATATGCTATGTTTAAAACAAGCATTAACCCCAATTAATTCGGTCAAAGATAGAAATTTCCTTTTTTTACCCAATTAATTTAAAATCACTAGTTTTTGGTACTTGTCGGCGATGGTCCCATCGGAACTTTTAACCTTCATTCTATATACATAGACACCTCTGGCTAGTTTGTCCCCGTACTCATCTTTTGCATCCCAAGCAATATTGCTTACTCTAGAACCAGCTCCAGGTATGTTTTGTTGTATAGTTTTAACTAATTTTCCTGAAACGGTAAATATCTGCACCATAACATCTAATTGATCTCCTGGTCTATTATGTTCGAATTGGAATCCTGTATTTGTTGTAAATGGATTAGGATAGTTGTATACACGATCAATAGCAAATTCTTTTGAATCGAGCACCGTAAACTCCGTAGTTTTTTCTGATGAATTGTTCAGCACATCCCATGCTTTTACACTTAATTTGTAATTCCCTGGCGATAGTTTAGTTAAAGGATATTGTATTTCTCCAGCTTGATAACTATCCAGAGTAGCTTCATAATACTCGTTTAAATCTATTTTTTGTACTCCTGCTTCAGAAGTTAGTGTAGCAGTAATGTTGTGACCTATTCCATTCCCAACGGTATTCACACCATGTTGGTCGCTCACCTTAACAATTAATAATGGGTTCTCTCCTGTAATACCTCCGGGTGCAAAATTTTCGTCGTTCAAGTAGATACTCATTTCTGGACCTTGAGTATCATTAATAATCGAATTAGAACTTCCTCCAACCATTACACTATCATACGATCCATTCGCATCCACAGTACCTAGCTGAGCATAATAGCTTATCCTTCCATAACCTATATTGTAAGATATGTCTTTTGGTACAACAAAACTAAAAGTGAATCGACCATTTTGTACACTCGCTTTTCCTTTATAGATAACACTTTTTTGAACCTCATAAGACATCACCGTACTACCACCTACACCTTTGTCTTGAGCTAATGTTTTTTGCATTGTTTTCTTATCGTAAATTGCTGGATAAACAATACCATTATAGTTACTCAGTAAGTTTCCATTTTTATCAGCAATGTATCCTTTGATTTGTATCGTGCTTAATGCTTTTATGGTATCAGCATTTGCTGTATCAATAGGTTTGTTATTAATACTTTCAGTAATAACTTTATATTTCGGTGTAGCAAAAGGTAAAGAAGGGTCTCCAAGTAGGGTGAAATTTCTTTGATTTATTTCTACTCCTATACCGTTGTAATTTTTACTTGTTCTGAAAATATCTCCAAGTGTGTTTGTTCCTCCAGCATTGGTACTATCAAATAATGCTTTTACAAATGAGTCATTTATTGTTTTGTTTTCGTTTGCATACACAATACGTGTAGTAGTAAATAATGCTATCGCACCACCATTTGGATTTAACAGCGAAAGTTCACCTGCCGATTGAAATGCGGGATCGTCCCATCTAGAAAAAGAACAGGTTGCTGTTAACAATACTGGCATATTATCCAATCCCTTCCAACTATTAATATCTTCAATGGTTAAAATCTTTTCGTGTGCTAACCCGTTTTCACCACCATGACCAATAAAGTTTATAACTAATGCTCCAGTATTCACTCTTTGATTAAATGCAGCATTTACTTCTGGATATCTATTGCCAGATGGTGTACTCATTTGTTGGTAAGAATCGAGGTAAATTTTGTCGATATTAAAATCTTTGTTTCTACTTTTTATTGTAGCAGCGTGAAACTCGGCATCCTCTTGATGTAAGTTGCCATCCTGGTCGTCGGCTATTAACACATATTTATTTCTCCAATCACCAAATGTTTCTGAATTGCTGTAATGTATAATTTTATCAACCATTTGTTTTGCTTGTAAAGAGTTCCTTACAGGCAAACGACCTACAGCAACATCTAATGCTACCGCTCCATAATCAGCAGACGGATTGTAGTCCCAATCTCCCTCTATATCGTCTAAGAAACCGAAAAAATCATCAGATACATAAGATCCAAATGGAGCAATCGAATTTCTACTTTCAAAAGTTACTACATAATTTGAATTAGATTTAATGATGTCAAGATTGTCATACGAGCCGTCGCCAAACATTAATAGATACTTGGGCATTTCTGCAATATTATTACCAGCTCTATCATAAAACATTTTCACAAAATCTCTTACTGCACTTGCATCTTGAGCCCCTGAACCAAACTCATTATAAATCTGACTTGGTAGAACTACTAGAGATCTTAAGTTGTTATTTGTTTTTCTAAATTCAGCTAATCGCTCTGCCTCTTGTTTGAATTCTGGATGTGTGATAATAATCAAATCGTATTGACCAAGGGCATGTAAATCTTGGTTTTCAATTTTCCCTAACATTCTTGGTGCCGAAAAATCAGAGCCACTGTAGGCTTGAAATTCTCGAATGACATCTCCATTAAGTGTAAATAATAAATTGTTACCATTTATTTGAGTCGTCTGAATTTTAGGCTCTGTTTTATTTGTTACATCAAGCACAATTGTTGATGCTGGATTAATAGTTGTTAAAGAATACTGAGAAATTTTCCCAGCGCCATAGGCTGAAGTATTAATAAAATTTAATTGATTACTATTCATTTTTAATTTGCGGTATGCATTTACCCAAATAAAATTTAAGTAACCAATTGCAGAAATATCAGGTCTGTTGTACTGAATGTTTAAGTTGATATTCTCTGAAGTGGCTATTGTTAAGTTTCCCGTAGAGGCTGTATTTCCATAAGGCCATTCGTAACTAAATTTTACTCCTTCACAAATCATGGTACTTACCTTTGTTCCGTTGGCTTTTATAACGAATGAACTAGTGTACGGATATTGAACTCTTGCTAATAAGTCTACTCTGATTTTTGTTGCTTTGCTTGTAACTACATCTGGAATGTTAAAGTTAAAATCGTAAACCGTTTGGTTGTTAAACTCTTCTCCATAGCGTTCTCTACCCGATTTAATAGTAGTGTTTAAACCAGTACTGTAATTTTTTTCGTGGTATGCAAAATAATTATAGTCGTCGATGGTTTGTGTAGCGGTGTTTGGATCGTTTGCTTGAATACTCATGCGTTTACCTGCACCTTTGTCAACATTTAAAAAATAAAAACTTTCGTATGAGTAAGGGTTTGTAGTGTTTTGTATAATATTGTTGTTGATGTCAACAGTAGTTTCATTCGGACCTCTTCCATAAAATAAAATATAATCACCAGGATTAAACTTGCCATCTTCTTCACCAATTACTTGAATTGCATTTTCCTGAAGATCATCATAACGAGTAATGTAATTTGCTTCTGGCACTATACCCCCACCGTTTCCATATATTCTTATGTTTTTAGGATTTATTTGATCTACATATAATCCGAGTTTAGCCAAATCATCATAAGTGATTTTATACATCCCTGAACTACTGATTCCCATTTTAAACCATTCCCCATTTTTTAGTACAGAATTACTCGCATAAACTCTACTTGCATTACCTGTTGATTTTAATGCTAATGGTAACATTCTTATTTGAAATGAAACGAGCTTCTCTACAGTTCCATTAGAATTTATCCTATATGGAAGAATCCGAATTAAGGTGTGAGCCACTTTTCTATCATAAACTAATCCAGAATAAATTTTAGGCGAACTCGAAATAGAATCTTTTTGTTCTTTACTTAAAGGTTGTGATAGTGTTTCGTATTGAGCTTGAATTATTTCAACAGAATGAAAACTTCCTTTGATTCTTTCCGTATAAAAGGATAGATTTTTATAACGATAGTCGAATACCGCACCATCAAAGCTTTCTAGTTTAATGCTATTTGTCTGATCAGGAGCCAGAATTTCTGAAGAACGCCAAGTGAGTTTCTTCGACAAAATGGACTGTGCAGAAACAGTGTTTAAAGCGCCAAAGGTGCAAAAAATGACTAGAATAAGGTTAAAATGGTATTTACGCATTTTTTATTTTATCTTTAAAAAAGGTCTAAAACTACGTTTATTAAGGGTATAGCCCAAATAATTGAACGAAAAACGCATTTTTATCAATTAAATTGCCAAAATGGCTATCAAAAAAAATAAATGTGCTATATTTGATGTTCTCACATAAAATGTAATATTTTAGAAAATTGTTTTAAGTTTCTATGTTAATGAAGCGATACATACTAACACTGGCAGGAATTTTAGCATTAATGCAGTCATATGCACAAGACATGCATTTTTCTCAATTCTATGCGGCACCATTGTACCTAAACCCTGCATTTGCTGGTACAGCGGGTGGTCCGAGAATAACTCTTAATTATAGAAACCAATGGCCTGGAATAAGTGATGCATTTAAAAATCTTGCATTTTCTTACGATCAATTTGTGCCTGCAGTTAATGGTGGATTAGGCGTACTAGTTACAAATGACAACCAAGCAGGGGGTGTATTTAAAAGCACTCGAGTTGCTGGGGTGTATTCTTATCAATTAAAAGTGAACAATAAATTAATTATCAAACCAGGAATTTACACTGCATATACAAACAACTCTGTAAATACAAATGGCTTGGTATATAGATATACAAATGGCGTAGCAGATCTTAATTCAGGAGAATCTTTTGGACCGAACTTGGTTAAAAACTATGTTGATTTTGGCGCAGGAGCATTATTTTTTACTGAAGCGTTTTATGGAGGTTTTTCTGTTGACCATTTAACGGAACCCAATCAATCGTTAACAGGCGGAAATTCTCCTTTACCACGTAAATACACTGCACATTTAGGTGCTTTTATCCCAGTTGGGAAAAAACAATACAACGCATCGATATCACCTAACGTATTATTCCAACAACAATCGTCGTGGAGTCAATTAAACTTAGGTATGTACTACAATAGAGGCCCTGTCGTTTTAGGGGGATGGTATAGAACCAGCTTTGTTAATGGAGATGCAATTATAGGCCTTGTGGGTATAAAATACGACATCTATAAGTTTGGATATAGTTATGATATAGTTACCTCTGAACTTAGAGCATCAGCATCTGGAGCCCATGAGATTTCACTATCAATTGAACTACCTCCACCTAACAAAAGAGGTCGTGGCAAAAGCTATAAAAGGGTAAATTGTCCTTCTTTTTAGCATTTTATAATAATATTAAATATATTTACTGCGTTTTTAAGCAAAATTTAGCACTTAAACAATGAAAAAATGGGTTAATTTTTCTGTCAAAATGATGTTAGTAGGGGTAGCTATCTCTGCGGTGTCATGTTCACAGAAATCATCTACTACTGGTTGGAATTATAATGATAAGAACAACGGTGGTTTTCAAGTGTTCAAAAACGTTGAACAAGCTACTGGTCCGGGTCTAGTACTCGTTGAAGGTGGAACATTTGTAATGGGTTCAATGGAACAAGATTTAATGTTCGATCAAGATAATCTTGAACGTCGTGTTACAGTTTCTTCGTTCTACATGGACGAATCTGAAGTTTCTAACCTCGACTATCTTGAATATTTATATTGGCTGCAAAGAGTATACGGACAGGATTATCCTGAAGTGTACAAAAAAGCTTTGCCAGATACTTTAGTTTGGAGAAATCCACTATCGTATAACGAGCCTTTCGTTGATAATTATTTCCGTCACCCTTCTTACCAAAACTACCCTGTAGTTGGTGTATCATGGGTACAAGCAAATGAATTTTGTGCTTGGAGAACTGATCGTGTAAACGAAAGAATCCTAATTAACAAAGGAATTCTAAAAGACAATCCTAACCAAGTTAACGAAGATAACTTCAATACTGACGCATATTTAGCTGGACAGTACGAAGGTATGGTTAAGAAAAATCTTAAAAACTTAGACCCTAACGGAGAGCCTACACGTAGAGTACGTATGCAAGATGGTATCTTATTGCCTAGCTATCGTTTGCCTACAGAAGCAGAGTGGGAATATGCGGCTAAATCACTTAAAGGTAATTCTAAATACGAAAACGTAAACGAAAAGAAATTATACTCTTGGAATGGTTTAGGCATGCGTGATGAAATTGGTGGTGGAAAAGGAGTGATGCTAGCAAACTACAAACGTGGTCGTGGTGATAACATGGGGGTTGCTGGTTACTTAAACGATAACTACGATTATACAGGTCCTGTTAAAGCATTTTTACCAAACGATTATGGTTTGTATAATATGTCGGGTAACGTGAGTGAATGGGTAATGGATGTTTATCGTCCTTTATCTGCAGAAGATAAAGATGATTTAAACCCTTTCCGTGGTAACGTTTACAATAAGCCTCAATTAGATGCTGATGGTAACATCGCAGAAAAAGATAGTTTAGGTAGAATCAAACGTTCTACAGATTATGATACGTATTCTAATCCTGATAAACGTGGCGACTTAGATGATGAATCTATGTATGCTTACGGACAAACTAGTATGATTAATAATAAAGCTAGAGTGTATAAAGGTGGTTCTTGGAATGATAGAGCATATTTCTTAAATCCAGGTATGCGTAGATTTAAAGATGAAGAAGCAAGTACTGCTGATATCGGTTTCCGTTGTGCAATGGTTAGATTAGGTACACCTAACGGAAAAAAATTCAAGAAAAATAGTCCTAATAAATAAGAAATTTAAAACTGAAGTATTTAGCCCCCGTATGCAAATATAGGGGGCTTTTTTTATGATGGAAACAGAAGGCGGATACCGATTAGTAGGGAAAAGTAGTCGACAGGATGATTCTCTCCCAGTAATTACTATTATAACAGTGGTTTATAATAGTGAAGATTATATAGAGAGAACTATTCAGTCTGTTTTATCTCAAAGCTTTAAAAATATTGAACATGTAATATTAGATGGTGGTTCTAAGGATAATACTTTAAATATCATTAAGAGATATAATGATGAAATAGCATTTTGGAAATCAGAAAAGGATCATGGCATTTATGATGCGATGAATAAAGCACAAAAGTATTCTTCTGGAGATTATTTGATGTTTCTGAATTCTGGGGATGAGTTTAATGATAATGATGTATTGAAGAATGTTTTTTCAAAAGAATTATCTGCCGATGTATATTATGGTGATACATTAATTACTGATGTAGAAGGGAATCCCTTACGTAATAGAAGACTTAGGCCGCCTATGCGATTAAATTGGAAAGATTTTAGGTACGGAATGTTAGTATGCCATCAATCAATAATTATAAAAAGAGAGCTGTCTGTAGAATATAATCTGAGTTATAGAATTGCCGCGGATATCGATTGGGCAATACGTTCTATTAAACAAGCAAAGAAAATTGTTAATACCCAAATCACCATATCTAAATTTATGGAAGGTGGAATGTCTACTATTCACCATCGAAAAGGCTTAAACGAGCGTTTTAAAATTTTAAGTAGCCATTTTGGACTAATGCCGAACTTGTTAGTTCATTTTTATATGGTCTTCCGACTTATAAAAGACAAAATCATTAACTAAGAAAAGCTTTTAATCCATTCCACCACCTGATCTTCAATTCTTGATTTGAGGATAATTCGTTTAGTGAGGGGCAAGTAAAAATATTTGAGTCGTTATAACTAAAGCTAGTTAGGATAGTATCCGACGGGTATAAGTCACTATTTGCAAAACAAACAATTCTTTGATTTTTTCGAGAGGAGCTAATCTCATCAAAATTATTAGCAAAACTCAAATCAGCTATTCCGAAGGCGATATCGTCGCTATTTAGCTTTAAAGCTGATAGTGTTTTAGTATATAAATCCTTGTCGATACTATTTAATTCTTTAGTATTAGTAAACACTAGGAATGTTATCCCTTTATTGTTTTGTCCAATCGTTTGAATTATAGGACTTTGTGGGTTGCTGCTCTCTGGGCTAACAGAAGTCGTTTTAGTTGTAAACTCTTCTTTTATATACAGAATAGGCTCCTGCAAAAGCTCTTTAAGGGTACTTAGGTCACTACTTAACAAAGGGTTTTCCATAGGGCTAAATTAAAAAAAGAAAACTATATAACATCAATACTCTCTATTCGTTGTAACACTTTAAAAATTATTCTATTTTAGCACAACTTAAATAAAAGGGTAAAAAATAATTTAAAGATGAAACTAACAAATTGGTACAAAAGAACAGTGCTTTCTGTTGCATGCACAAGTATGGTGTTTGGCGTGATGGCTCAGAACTCAGACGTTTTAATGACCATCGGAAATGAAAAGGTATCGAAAAAGGAATTTGAGTACGTTTTCAAAAAAAATAACAACAAAAATGCTTCTAATCCAGATGAAAAAAGCCTGCGTGAATATTTGGATTTATATACAAATTTCAAATTAAAGGTAATTGAAGCAAAAAGTTTAGGGATGGATACAGTGGGATCGTTTGTTAGAGAGTTGGGTGGTTATAGGAAACAATTAGCAGCACCCTATTTAACAGATAAAGAAGTTAATGAGAAATTAATTAACGAAGCTTGGGAGCGTTCACAAAAAGAGGTAAGAGCATCTCACATATTAATCAACTGTCCAGAAGGTTCATCGCCAAAAGACACTATTGCTGCGTACAATAAAATAATGGCAATAAGAAGAAGATTGGTTGAGAAAAAAGAAGACTTCGCAAAAGTAGCATTAGAAACTTCACAAGATCCAAGTGCAAAACAAAACAAAGGCGACTTGGGATACTTTAGCGTTTTTGCTATGGTGTATCCATTTGAAAATGTTTGCTACAATACAAAAGTAGGTACAGTGTCTATGCCTTTTAGAACTAAGTTTGGTTATCATATTGTTAAAGTTGTTGATCAACGACCTGCACAAGGTGAAGTGAAAGTTGCACATATTATGTTGAAATCAAACGACAAGTTCACTAAAGAAGATTCGATAAAAGCAAAAGAAAAAATTGAAGAAATTTATGCTCGTTTGGCTAAAGGAGAAAAATTTGAAGATTTAGCAAAGCAATATTCAGAAGACAAATCATCAGCAAGATTAGGAGGAGCACTTCCAATGTTTGGTACAGGCAAAATGGTGCTTGAGTTTGAAGTGCAGTCTTTTGGTTTGAAAAACATAGGTGATTATTCTAAGCCGTTTACAACGCCGTACGGATGGCACATTGTAAAACTTTTAGAGCGTAAAGCCGCACCGACATTTGAAAAAGCAAAAGAAGAATTAAAAGGGAAAATCAACAGAGATTCTAGATCAGATTTAAATAAAATTTCTTTTGTAAATAAATTAAAAAAGGAATATCAGTTTACAGAAAATCAAAAAGCATTAAATACATTTTATACAGCAGCAGACTCTAGTATTGTAAAAACACAATTTAAAAAAGCATCTGCAAAAAATCCAAACGATGTGTTGTGCTATATTGCAGGTAAGCCATACTCAATTGCAGATTTTGCAGCTTATGTAGAGTCGAATCAAAGTTCAACATATAAAGAAACTTTAGGTAAAGCTAGACTTACTTTATACGACAACTATGTTTCAAAGATTTTATTAGACTATGAAGAAACACGTTTGGATCAAAAATATCCAGAGTTTAAAGCTTTAATGGAAGAGTATCGTGATGGTATATTGTTATTCGAGTTAACAGATCAAAAAGTATGGTCGGCTGCAGTAAAAGATTCAGCAGGCTTAGAACAATTTTTCAAAAACAACCAGTCGAAATATACTTGGCCTGATCGCTTAAATGCTACAATTTATACTTGTGCTAATGAAACAATAGCACAAGAAGTGAGAAAACTTATTAAGAATAAAAAGATAAGTCAGGATTCTTTATTGAGAAGAGTAAATAAAAGTAACCCTTTAAATCTTACGATTAAATCAGATAAGTTTGAAAAAGGAGATAACCATATTATTGACGATATCGATTGGAAAAAAGGTGTATCTAAAAACATTAATGTAAACAATACAGTAGTGTTTGTAAAAGTGAGTGAGAAGATACCTTCGCAACCCAAACAATTGTCGGAAGTGAGAGGTGCAGCTACAGCTGAGTATCAAAACTATTTAGAGAAAGAATGGTTAGATACACTTCGTAAGAAATATCCTGTAAACATAAACGAATCGGTGTTTAAGTCGCTAATTGTAAAATAATATTTAGGGCTCTTAGGAGCCCTTTTTTACTATGAATAAAATTATATACACCTTATTAATCTGTTTTACATTTTCTTCCTGTGAGTTTATTAAAAAAACATTTAGCAGCAAGGAGAAACCAGTTGCTCGTGTATACGATTCTTATTTATATCCTTCAGATTTAGATGGAGTGGTTCCAGTGGGGACATCAGCAAACGATAGTGCATTGTTAGTGCAATCGTATATAGAAAATTGGATACGTCAGGAGGTTATTCTTAAACAGGCTACAGATAATGTGGAACTCGACCAAGAAGCGCTTGACAAACAATTAGAGACATATAGGCAGTCGTTAATCATTTACTCTTATGAACAGCAGTTGGTTGCTCAGAATTTAGATACAATGGTGAGTGCCGAACAGATAAAAAGATATTATGAAGAGAACAAGGATAATTTTGAGTTAAAGAAAAGTATTGTTAAAGCCACGTATGTTATTCTTCCTAAAAACACGTTAAAGATAGAAAGTGCGAAAAAGTGGTTTAATTCTACAAAACAAAAAGATAGAGATGAGTTAGAGACGTATTGTATGCAGTTTTCACCAAATTATGCTTTGGTAGACACTAGCTGGGTTTATTTGGATGAATTATCGTCAAAAGTGCCCTTGGATAGATTTTCGGAGGCCTCTATTTTGCAAAAAAATAATTACATAAACTTTAGCGACGCCGACTTTGTTTATCTTGTAAAGATTAAGGATTTTATGTACAAAGAAGATTTATCTCCTTTGGAATTTGAAATAGAAAATATTAAGAATAGAATTATCAATAAGAGAAAAATAGAGCTCATCGATAAAATGGAAAATCAAGTGTATCAAAAGGCACGAGATGGTGAAGATATTGAATGGTATAAAGAAAAATAGAATGTTTAGAAAAGTTGGATTAACAGTAGTATTTAGTGTATTTGCATTTGTTGCTACTTATGCTCAAAATAAAAATGCGGATAAAATTGTTGCTGTATTGGGCGAGAATATTATTTTGAGTTCAGATATAGAGGGGCAACACGCACAATATATTGCTCAAGGATATAAAGATGATGGTGCATTAAGATGTCAGATTTTAGAGGCATTATTAGCACAAAAAATGCTTCAGAATCAAGCAAAGGTAGATAGTTTGGAGATTTCTGAACAACAAGTAGAAGACGAGTTAAATAGAAGAGTGAAATATTTTATTTCTCAAATTGGCTCTCAAGAAAAATTAGAGCAATTTATCGGGAAATCTGTTTTAGAATTTAAAGATGAGTTAAGAGAAGATGTGCGTGCAGTAATTATGGCACAAAACATGCAACAAGAAATTACACGCAAGGTTACTGTAACACCAAACGAGATAAAAAAATTCTACGAAGAAATTCCTAGAGACAGCTTGCCTTATTTTAATAAGGAAGTTCAAGTAGGTGTAATTGTAAAAAAGCCTGAAATAAGTGCCAGAGCAAAACAAGAAGCAAAAGATAAGTTAGAAGCACTTAGAGCAAGAGTAGCAGCAGGTGAAGATTTCGCAACTCTAGCCATTTTGTATTCACAAGATGGTTCGGCTAAGAATGGTGGTGAATTAGGTTTTGTGGGTAGGGGGGAATTAGTAAAAGCGTTTGAAGCGGTTGCATTTAAATTGAAACCTGGCGAGCTTTCTTCAATAGTAGAAACGGAATTTGGATTCCATATTGTACAATTAGTAGAGCGTAGAGGAGAGCAAGTTAATGTTAGACATATTCTTATTAAGGTTAATTACGATTATACCGATATAATGAAAGCAAAAAGCTTTTTAGACAGTGTATATACTCTCATATTGACAGAGAAAATGACCTTTGATGAAGCCGCATTAAAATTCTCAGATGATGAGTCGACAAAAAATAATGGAGGGATGATGTTGAACCCTCAAGATGGTAGCACTAAGATTCCTTCTGATCAGGTAGATCCATCTATCTATTTTCAGTTAGAGAACATAAAAGTTGGTGAGGTTTCTGCTCCATCGGCATATAAAACAGCAACTGGTGAGCAAGCGTATAGAATTATAAAGTATGTTTCAAAAACAGAACCACACCAAGCGAACCTAAAAGACGATTATCAAAAAATACAACAAGCTGCATTAACGAATAAACAAAATAAAGAAATTGAAAAGTGGTTTAGTTCAAGAAGAAAAGAAACTTACATTAGAATTAATGATGAGTTTAAGGATTGTGAAAAACTACAACCATGGATTAATGAAAGTGCTAAAAGAGCGAAATAATTATGTATAAATCGGAAGTTGAAGCTATAGATGCATTAGCATCTAAATACAAAGAGATTAGAAAAGAAATTGCTAAAGTAATTATTGGGCAAGATGATATTGTTGAGTCGGTATTAATATCTATTTTCAGTAACGGACATTGTTTATTAGTAGGTGTGCCTGGTTTAGCAAAGACTCTATTGGTGCAAACCGTTGGTGGAGTATTAGACTTATCGAGCAATAGAATTCAATTTACTCCCGACTTAATGCCTTCTGATATTACAGGAGCTGAGATTTTAGATGAGAATCGTCATTTTAAATTTATTAAAGGACCAATTTTCTCAAACATTATTTTAGCAGATGAGATAAATCGTACTCCGCCTAAAACACAAGCTGCTTTATTAGAAGCAATGCAAGAGAAATCGGTTACAGCTGCGGGTGTTCACCACGAGTTGCCTAAACCATTTTTTGTATTGGCAACGCAAAACCCAATAGAGCAAGAGGGAACCTATCCACTTCCTGAAGCTCAACTTGACCGTTTTATGTTCAATGTATCTTTAGATTATCCTACACTTGCAGAGGAATTACAAATTGTAAAAAATACTACTGCAAATCGCCAGATAGATCTAAATAAAATATTGAACCATGAAGAAATTGTATACTTCCAAAAAATAATAAGAGATATACCTATTACAGATTCTGTATTAGAATATGCAGTAAAACTGAGTTCCAAAACCCGTCCGGGTAGAGATACAGCAACTAAAGCAGTGAACGATTATTTGAGTTGGGGAGCTGGACCTAGAGCCTCACAATACCTTGTTTTAGGAGCTAAATGTCATGCTGCAATAAAAGGGAAGTATTCTCCAGATATTGAAGATGTAAAAGCAGTAGCATTGCCTATTCTTCGTCATCGTATAGTGAGAAATTATAAAGCCGAAGCAGAAAACATAAGCGTAGAAGAGATTATTAACGGTCTGTTATAATTTTTTTATTTTTTCTTGTAACATTTTATAACGACGGTTCTCTAAGTAATAATGAACGAGAAAGAACGTCTATTCAAATCGGCTTTTGACAGTCATCATCAAAAGATATTCCATCTATGCTATGCATATACTGGTGATCCCGATATTGCCTATGATCTTGTGCAAGATACTTTTCTGAAAGTTTGGCAACACCTTGATTCTTTTAAGCAAAACTCTTCTATAGGTACTTGGATTTATAGAATTGCGGTAAATACTTGCCTAGCTTACATTAAAATAGGCAAGCGAATAGTTACTGAACAAATCAACAACAATTTACTTGAATCCATTACAGATCCCGAAAACTCTATCGACACTAAGGTTAGTTTACTATATCAATGCATTGCTTTATTACAAGAAAGTGATAGGTTAATAATAACCATGGTTTTAGATGAAATACCTTACCCTCAAATTGCGGAAATAGCAGCAATATCAGAAGGAAACCTAAGGGTTCGAATACATAGAATTAAGCAACAGTTAACAGAATTATATAATAAACATGAAAGAGTTTGATGAATTAATAAGTGTTTGGAAAGAGCAAAAAGCGAATAGCTTATCTTCCGAACAAGTGTTGAGTAACATCAATGCTAAAAGAAATAAAATGGCACTAAAATTATTTTTAAGTGTACTGTTAATGCTGCTTTCTGTAGTTGTTATGATATTGGTTTGGGTATCTATAGACTTTAAACAAATATCTACTCACCTTGGTATCACTTTAATGGTAGCCTTAGTTTTTATTTACGCTATTATTATGTTGAGGGGAGTATTGAAAATAAAAAACAACGATAACTTGCTAACGCCCAAAGAACATATACAGCAATTAAAAGAAATAAAAAAGAGTCAATTATTAATGAGTAAATATTATATAAATATATATTTCCTTGTATTACTCTTAGGATTGCTTTTATATTATAACGAAGTACTTGCAGAGGCAAGTATGATGTTTAAAGTTATAGCATATTCGGTTACTATAGCATGGCTTTTATATGCACAGTTTGTAATGAATAAAAAAACTACGCAAAAAAATCAAGCAAAACTTGATGAGATGATTTCTTCATTAGAAAATATAGAAGAACAATTGTAAAAAATACTGTAACAATATATTGGTTTTGTACTCTAATAATAAAAACCAATAATTATGAAAAGAATTATATGCATTTTATCATTGTTCTCTATACTTATTAGTGGAGAATCAATTGCTCAAAAAGTAGAACAGCACGAGTCGTTTCAAGTGAAAATTTCTGGTAAAGGAGAACCTATATTTTTCATTCCAGGTATATTGTGTTCTGGAGAAGTATGGAACGAAACAGTAAAGTACTATGAGAAAAATTACACGTGTTATGCGTTTACTTTAGCAGGCTTTTCGGGTGTTAAGCCAATTAAATCAGATAAAATAATGTTGAAAATTCAACAAGATTTAATGGCATACATCAAAAGCCACTCAAACTCAAATGCTATTTTAGTTGGGCATAGTATGGGTGGATTCTATGGATTATTAATAGCATCATCTGAGCCTACATTGTTAAAGAAATTAATTGTTGTTGATGCCTTGCCTTTTTTAATGGGTGCTCAAGATACTACTCGAACCGAAGAGCAAATTAATGGTATGCTAAAGGGTTCAGAAAAGATGTATGAAAACATAGAGGAAAGTGCATTGAGAAATCAGCAAATGAGTATACTCCGAACTATGATTACTGACGAAAAATACATCAACATAGCATGCGAATGGTCTATGAAGTCCGATCGCTATACGATGGGGAAAACATTTACAGAAATGATGGGCACAGATTTGCGTGATGATATAAAAAATATAAAAACACAAACACTAGTTATGGCAGCATGGGACAAACCAATTCCAGCTTATCCTCAATTTACTAAAGAAGGCTCACTTGCAGTTTATGTAAATCAATACAAAAATTTGAACGGTGTTATGATTAAGCAAACAGATGGTGCAAAACATTTTATAATGTACGATCAACCTGCTTGGTTTATTAAAACTCTTGATGAGTTTCTCTTGAAATAAATATTATTGGGTAGAGGCAATTTTTTGTCTCTACCTTTCTGATTTAATTCTCCACTCTTTCGGGTAAGTATTATTCATTCTATTGCCCATTAATTTTGCAAAACCTAATCTGGCTTCATTATATTTCATAATATGCCAACCTTTGTTTGGAGAACTAATATTGAATTCTTTCTTCTGTAAGTATTGAATGGACTCTTCTTCACTAAGAATTATCTCATCAAAATTAGATTTAATATCAATCGACATAGCTAGAGCTTGATCTGGGATGAGCTCTTCTCTAATGACCTGACCTAAGTCGACACCAAATTTTTTAATTCTTAATGAAGTATTTAGCAAGCCTAACATTTCTTTTTGTAGACTTAGAGGGTAGGCTAGTGTTTGTTGTTGATGTTGCAAAAAATCAAAATCATTGGCAGTTATAAATTTATTTACCGCTTGCTTTGTTTTTTTGTCGGCATGCGGAACATTTTTCATCACCTTAGGCCAATTCGATTCTGCTTCTTGAGTTTTTCTTAGTGCTGAAATGAAAAATCCTTCCCCTTTTGTTTTGTGAGGATAGAAGTGGTATCCATACACTGGATTACTGCTTTCTACAATTCTTTCATAAATGCCAGAATCAGAATTTATATTTAATTGTATAGATTCCCATCCACCTTCTGCTAATAAACTTTGTATAGGGTCGATGTCTTCTTGTGTGTTGAATGTACAAGTACTGTATATAATAACACCATCGGTCCTTAATAAACTTGCGGCTGTGTGCAGTATTCTTTTTTGTCGGGCACTACAGATATTTACATTATTTATACTCCACTCAGAGATAGCTTCTTTATCTTTTCTAAACATTCCTTCACCAGAACATGGAGCATCAATTACTACTAAATCAAAACAGTGTTCTAATCCAGAAAAATGTTCGGGATCGTTGTTGGTTACGATTACATTAGAATTTCCCCATTTGCTAAGGTTTTCTACAAGAATAGATGCTCTTGTTGCAATAACTTCATTGCTGATTAATAGACTATCTTTTGATAGTAGAGAACACAATTGAGTGCTCTTTCCTCCTGGGGCAGCACATAAATCTAGTGCTCTAATTGGCTCATCGAGATTTATGCATTGTTTAAGAGCTGTTTCTAAAAACATAGACGAGGCTTCCTGAACATAATAATGCCCTGCGTGGAAATAGGGGTCGAAAGTAAAAGATGGCCTAGTTTCGAGGTAGTAAGAATGACTTGCCCATGACACAGGATTCTCATTAGTAAACAAAGAACTGCTTTGTTTACTGGGGTTATATCGAATTGATGTCGGACTGTCGGTTGATAAAGAATCCAGTAATTGCTGGTATTCAGCCCCTAAATCAGCTTTTAACTGTGTTATAAATTCAATGGGAAAGCCTTGCATGTCCAAAAATAACTAAAAACATTATATTAAAATTATTACAAAGTATTTACACCAAAACTTTATTATAATTGTTCTATTGTAACAGATCAAAAAATATGTACAGAAATATCATGAAAATTGGCTTTGGATCATTCTTGTTGTTAGCAGCAACTACAACTGCTTTTTCATTTTGCAACAGCGGAGAGAAAAAAGAAATTGTGCCAGATGAAAAGCAAATAGAAGTATGCCGCCAAGTAGTTGGTTTGGTGTCGAACTATAATTATAAAAAAGTAGAATTGAATGATTCTTTATCGAACGTTGTATACGACGCTTATCTTAAAAGTATTGATGGAAGTAAAATATATTTCTTCGAAAACGAGGTGAACGAGTTTAATGCTTTTAGAAATAACTTTGATGAATATTTGAATGATGGTGATTTGATTCAGCCCTACAAAATGTTTAATATATACATGGATAGGTATTTGAACAGAATTAACTTTATTCTTACAAAGTTGCCAAATGAAAAATTCGAATTTACTGGCGAGGAAAGCATTTTGTTTGATAGAGAAAATAAATCGTGGTTTAAAACACAAGCTGAATCAGATGAATATTGGACAAACAGATTAAGATACGATTTACTGAATCTTAAACTCACAGGTTCTGATGAAGCCAAATCAAAAGAAACTTTAAAAAAGAGATACGAGAATTTAATTTCACAAGCCGATAAAGTAAATAGCTACGATGCATTTCAGGCATTCATGTCGGCATATACAGAATCTGTAGATCCACATACTAATTATTTTAATCCGAGTAATGCGGCTAACTTCAATATTGATATGGCTCGTTCATTAGAAGGCATTGGAGCAACGCTAAGAATGGACAACGACTTTGTAACGGTGAATGCAATTACTCCAGGAGGGCCAGCTGATAAAAGTGGTTTAGTAAGTGTAGATGATAAATTTTTAGCAGTAGCACAAGGAAAAGATGGAGAGTTTGTAGATGTTGTAGGTTGGAGATTAGATAATGCTATACAATTAATCCGTGGCGCTAAAGGGACTACAGTAAGACTAAAAGTAGTGTCAAAAGGTCAAGATGTATCGAACCCAAAAATTATTGAATTAGTTAGGGAGAAAATAATCTTACAAGATCAATCGGCGAAAAAAGAAATTAGAGAAGTAAAGCAAAATGGAAAAACATACAAAGTAGGGATTATAGATATTCCAGCATTTTATATGGATTTCAAAGCCTATCAATCGGGCGATAAAAATTACAAATCGACCACTCGCGATGTTCGTTTAATTTTGGATTCTTTAAAAAGCGAAAATGTAGATGCAGTGATTGTCGATTTAAGAAGTAATGGTGGCGGCTCTTTGGTAGAAGCTATTGACCTTACAGGATTGTTTATTAAATCAGGACCAGTAGTACAAGTTAGAGATACTAGAAATAAAGTTGATATAGGTGAAGATAAAGATCCTAGTGTATATTGGGAAGGACCACTAACTGTAATGATTGATCGTTTTAGTGCATCGGCATCTGAAATATTTGCAGGAGCAATACAAGATTACGGAAGAGGATTAGTAGTGGGTACCCAAAGTTTTGGAAAAGGTACAGTTCAAAATGCAATTGATTTAGACCAAGTGATAGGAAGTTCAAGTAATAAAGTGGTAGGGAAAGAAAATACCTATGGTCAAATTAACTTAACAGTTGCAAAGTTCTACCGTATCACTGGTAGTAGCACTCAAAATAAAGGGGTTACCCCTGATATTAATTTCCCTATGATTTACCCTGCGGATAAATACGGTGAGAGTGCCGAGAAATCAGCATTACCTTGGGATGAAATTAAAAAGTCGAACTATAAGCCTATTGCATTATTGAATACTTCTATAAAAACTCTTACAGAGAAACACGAGAAAAGAATGAAGTCTAACAAAGAATATCAATATATGTTAGACGATATTAAAGTGCTTAAGGATAGAGAGAATGAAAAGCCAGTTGTGCTTAATGAAGAAAAGATGAAAAAAGAGCGTGATGATAACGACCAGAAAAACTTAATTCGTGAAAACGATAGAAGAGTAGCAAGGGGATTATCACCACTTAAAAAAGGAGAAACTAAGCCTAAAGGTGAAAAACCGTACGATTTTGTTTTAGACGAAACCTGCGCGATTGTTGCCGATTGGTTATCTTTGAAATAGTATAGAGTATCGGGTGCAGAGTGTTGCATTCCATGATATTTAATGTATAAAAAGATGAAAACTTCCTTCAAAATCACATCAATTGTTGTAGGGCTAGTAATGTCCTTACTAGCAATTTCCTTGTTTGCAAAAGGAATACTTATTGCAATGGCAGAATATGGTGTCCCGCAAGAAGTAATAAGTTCTCCTTATTACCAAGATGCCATTTCATGGGTTTACATCCATATGGCAGTTATAGGTGCCCTTATTTTTATTATGGGTTATGCAGTTACAGAAACACAAAAACAAAAATGGGTCGCTCTGTCTTTGAGCTTAATTTTAGCAATGTATACTTATATCGATTTTGTACACTCAGATTCAGCTTTAGGAAATGCATTGTATAAAGGTCCATCATCTTTGGCTCCAGCGGTAATTAGCTTATTAATGACACTTGCTTTTATTCGTCTAACAATTAAATTATTTAGAGAATAATTCAGATGGATTTAAAGGAGTTTTTTAATGATAAAAATGTTAAACCCAAACAGAAAACAGAGGAGTTGTCGACGTGGTTATTAAACTCTCTGATTTCTGTAAATGATTTGATAACGTTTGCCAAATCTCAAAAAGACCCAATTAAAGCTACGTGTATAGAAGCTTTTGAATATGCTACAAAAAACAAACCCGAATTGACCAGTAAAGAACTTTTCTTGTTTGCCATAGAAGGTTTATATAATAAAGCTCCCCGCATAAAATGGGAGAGTGCTAAAGTTATTGGAAACACAGCAAGTTTATTCCCTATGCTATTAGAACAAGCAATTAACGGCTTGCTAAAAAACTCAGAACACGAAGGCACTGTTGTGCGTTGGAGTTCTGCATTTGCATTGGGAGAAATCTATAAACTCAACTCCAAATTCAATAAAGACTTAGCTACAATTTTCGATGGAATTATAGAACGAGAAGAAAAAAATAGCATCAAAAAAATATTTTTAGATGCTATTAACAAAACGAAGGAGTAAATTATCGTTTTACAATTATCTTTTCAAAACTTTTACTTTTTGATGTTTCTATTTCAATAAAGTACATTCCTTCAGAGAGCATAGAGACATCAATGCTAAATTCATTTTTATATTCAGCAACTAGTCTGCCATCTAATAAATAAATCTTTGCGTTTTTTACTGGATCAGTTGATGAAATGGTTATGATGTCTGATGCAGGATTAGGATAAACTGAAGTTAATGAAGGTTTCTCATGTGCAATCCCTGTTGTAAGTATTGTACTATCTAAAATGATATTTTCATCACCAGCCTGGTAATCTGTATATGCTATAAATGCAACCATCATTTCATCTTTAGTATTCTCGCCTGCCGACACAGTTATAGGTGGATTGCTTGGGTTGTGTGGATTGTTGCTGGTATTATCATAAACAGCCCTACCATGTATAAAAGATTGCTTAGGGATTTTAATTAGTTTCTGATAAGTGTAAAATCCTTGCCAATGAAAATCCCAATCGGGTATGCGAATTAATTTTGTTGTGTCTGTGCCTTTAGTAGAAAAAATAGTGTATGATTTTCCAATTAAATGCATGTGTGGAAATACACCTACAAGAGAAATATCTTGAGAATTACTGCTAATGGTTCTTTGTCCAAATTCCTTAACTGTATTTGCAGGTATAATAAGAGCGGGTTGTAATAATACAGGAGGGAAATGAAATAAAGGCAATTCCATTTTTACTTCTCTCACTGGCGTACTCGATGTGTATTTAAAATTGATTGTAGTACTATCTGATTTAGCATTACTATTTGGTGCATAATGAATCTCTAATACTAAATCGGTACCAGCTGGTAGTTGATATCCCATATTATCTGGCAAATAAAATATACCTGCTCCTGGTGTCCATAATCCAATCAATTTTGCATTCGGACTCTCTGCCCCAGTGCCATTACTTTCGTATCCTGGACCAGGGTCTAAGCTATCGAGATTTCTTGAAACTGTACTTGGATCATGATATAAAATAATGTGATGCACAATTGCTGCATTGCTCGGAATAAATTCTACTGCATTTAAATATTGCAAAGAGTTATGTTTTGTTGGCATTACAAACGTACGATAATCGTCTACCGTTTTTTGTACAGTATATTTTGGTGAGATTACTGTTTGATCTATTCTGTTTAATTGTGATCCTATTTTTATCGTAGGTGGTATTGGTGATACACCTGTTCCTAATGGAGTGCCATTATCTACCCACTCAGCAATTAAATTAACCTGTTCGTCGCTAAGTCTACGCTCCCCAATAAAATGTCGGTAGCTCGGGTCTGGCTTCCAAGGTGGCATGTGCCTGTCTTGAGTATGTGATTTTATACTTGTTGCTCTATCTTTCGCATCATCATAACTCATTAAAGAAAATGGACCAATTCCTCCTTCATGATGACAATTGGCACAATTATTATAGATAATTTGTCCGACTCCTCCATTCCAAGTTGCATCTTGTGAAAATGAAGGTTTGCAAATGTTCATAAATAAGAGTAGGCTGATGAATAGGTGTTTCATTGGGTTAGGTTTATTAAAAGAATAAATATAGTAAATATTTGGAAATGAATAGTATGCAAATTGTTTTATAAATTAAGGGATAGAGCGGTATTTAAATGTCAACATTAAAAAAAATATATTAGAATGAAAAGATTAGTATTGATAGGGTTACTTATAGCAGCAGGTCATGTATCATTGGCCCAAAAATTTTGGTTATTAACCTACTCCTTCCCTGGAAATGAAAAAAATTCTATTGCTTTAATTGATGATAATACTCTAGTGGTTGGGCTAGAAAAGGCAGTAATTGCTACATACGATGCTGGTGTAACCTGGGATACTGTACTTAATACAGAAAGTATAACAACACTTTATTATTCAAAGTCGGGAAGATTGTTTGTAGGAGGTAAATCTAAAGTGATTTATTCTAATGATTTGAAAAATTGGGATTCTGTTTCAATAAATACTGAGACTTTAATTCTGCAATTTGAAGAAGTAGATGATATGGTTTTCTTTAATACTGGCGGCCAATTTGGGTTAGATGGTTATAAAGGAGATGGTGTATTTAAGAGTATCAATAATGGGGCATCATGGTCTTCAATAAATTCAGGATTAGGAAATATGCTTTCAACACAATTTATTAAAGCAGATAAATACGGTAGATTATTAGTAGGTGTTGTAGATAATGAAGTAAGTAATAATACAGGGTTGTATATGCTTCCCAAGGGTGGCACTACTTGGCAAAAAATAAGTTTAATAGTTGATGGAAAAAATAATATTAATACCCAGGAGGCAAGAGTATCTTATTTTACTGGGATAAATAATGTAGGTACAGATTCTGTATTAATTTCTTTTGATGGAGTAGTGGGTAGCGTAGGTGTGACTATGAACCTAACCAAGCATGTCGACGATTTGTTAAACACAAGTTACTGGAACCAAAAATTTGTGCACAAAATTAATTTATGGTGGGCCGATCGTTTAATGAATGGGGTACATATTGCTAAAAATAACGATTGGTATAGTTCGATATCAGGTTCAGTTAATTATGGCGGGTCTTTATTTTCTACTAATCAAGGAGGGAATTGGTATAAACATACCCAAGGTGTAGGAACCGATAACGCTGGTAGAATGAACTATCAACGTTTTGTAGAAGATAGTAAAGGGAAGGTGTACATGATACAACATAACGATTTCAGAATTTACTGGGCGGATACTAGTTTACATACTGGAATAAATGAACCTGAGAAGTCTATTCAATTAAACTTATTCCCTAATCCTACTGGAACAGGAGAGTCCGCTTTTATCCAATTTGAAAACAACAAGACCAGAATAATTAGAGTATACAACATGTTATCGGAATTGGTATACGAAGAGAACACAATAGAAACTAAAGTAGAATTAAAAACACCTCCAACAGGAATGTATATTATTCATGTTTTTGAAAACAATAAAAGCAAAACAATAAAGTGGATGGTGGAATAATTTTTATTTCCACCATGTCCTTTTTGGAATATTTTTATCGAGTGTAACCGTTTCGCCAATCATAGGGGTTGTAATTTCTATATTCATTTTATTGGCTGCGCTGGTTACTAATTCAATGGGCTCCGACCAAGTGTGTAGTGCCAATGTGAATTTCCCCCAATGTACAGGCAGTAATATTTTTGTATTTAAATCAGAAGCAGCTTGCGCGACTTCATTTGGGAGCATGTGAATATATCCCCATGCTGGATTGTACTGGCCGCATTCTAACATGCTTAAATCAAAAGGACCATATTGCGCTCCAATTTTTTTAAAGTGATCGTCGTAACCACTGTCGCCTCCTAGGTAAACGTTTTTATTTTTTGTTTTTAAAACGAACGATGACCAAAGTGTTTGATTTCTTTTAAACCCTCTTCCAGAAAAATGTCTTGCTGGGCAAGCGGTGAGTTTCATGCTATCGCTAATCTGTACAGATTCTTCCCAGTCGAGTTCTGTTATCATTGTAGGTGCAATGCCCCAATATTCAAGATGAGAACCTACACCCAATGAAGTATAAATGTGTTTTACTTTATCCTTTAATTCAACAATCGTTTTATAATCTAAATGGTCGTAATGGTCGTGAGTAATTAACAAATAATCTATTTCAGGTAGATCGTTCAATGAATATGGATGTTCAATCGGATATGATTTACCAAAGAAACTTACTGGAGATGCATTCCCAACAATTACCGGATCAACGAGTATGGTTTTATGGTCTACTTGAATTAGGTAGGTAGAATGACCAAGCCATGTAATATTAAAATCGTTAGTGTCTATTCCATCGAATGATAATTTTTGTGATGGGAGAACTCGATCTGGTGAAGTAGGCCCTTTTTTGAAATACATCTTTAAAATCTTCCAGAAATTATAACCTTCTCCAAAATTCGGTGTGTGGTGAATGTTTTGAAAAGCTCCGTCGCGATAGTTTTTAGATTTTTTTATTCGCTCTAGACGGGCGCCATTTGGGTTCTTCCCGAAGGGGGCTTGTTGCATAAAAAGTAGTGTTGCAATAACGAGTACTGCAATGGTAATGAGAAGGATGTAGAGCATTTTTGTCATTTTTTTTGGGTAATGAGTAATGGGTAGTGAGTAATGAGTAATGAGAAATTTTTACTCATTACTCACTACCCATTACTCATTACAATTATAAAAGCTAATAGTTCAGTAAACTTTGTAACTTTTCCGATAAACGAGCTTTGGCTAAGAAATTATCTTCTAGTGCTTTACTCATAGGTATTGCGGTGTCTAAGCTTGCACAACGTACAACAGGGGCATCAAGATATTGGAAACAATGCTCCGAAATATGTGCAGCAAGTTCGGCCCCGAATCCATTGCACAAGGTATCTTCATGTAGTATAAATGCTCTTCCTGTTTTTTGCACACTATGTTCCACTGCGTCTTTATCCCATGGCAATAAACTTCTTAAGTCTATAATTTCTAAAGAATATTCAGGATGTTCGTTAGCATATTCTATTGCCCAATGTACGCCAAGCCCGTAGGTAATAATACTTGCTTGAGTTCCTTCTCTTATTAATTTAGCTTTGCCAATTTCAGTAGTATAATAATCGTCGTAGATTTCTTCAGAGATACCACGATATAAAAACTTGTGCTCAAAATACATTACTGGATTTGGGTCTTCTATAGCAGCTGCTAATAATCCTTTTGCATCAGATGGAAATGCTGGGTAAACAACTTTTAGTCCAGGTGTTTTTGTAAACCATGCTTCATTACTTTGCGAATGAAATGGTCCAGCTCCAGTGCCCGCACCTGTAGGCATTCGAACGATAACATCAGCATGCTGACCCCAACGATAATGTGTTTTAGCTAAATTATTTATAATCTGATTAAAACCTTCTGTAACAAAATCTGCAAACTGCATTTCCATCATGGCTTTATATCCATTAATAGATAATCCTAGAGCAGCACCTACAATTGCCGATTCGCACAATGGTGTATTTCGTACTCTGCTTTTTCCAAACTCTTCCACAAAACCTTGTGTGATTTTAAAGGCACCACCGTATTCGGCGATGTCTTGTCCCATCAGCACAAAATTTTCATGACGTTGCATACCTTGTCTTAAGGCATCACTTATCGCATCTAAATATCTTTTTTCTGTTTTCTTTTCGCTAAGAGGTAAAATTTCTTTGTACTCATATGGAGCATACATATCTTTTAACTCTTGCTCAGTATCTGGTATAATATCTTCTTCTCCAAAGGCAATTTCTATCGCTTTGTCGATTTCTTTTTTTAGCGTATAACGATATTCGTTTCCATACTCTTCGTCGATAATGCCTTCTGCCAATAAATAATTTTCAAAATTTTCTACAGGATCTTTTTCAGCCCAAATTTCGAATAATTCTTTAGGTACATATTTTGTTCCTGATGCTTCTTCATGCCCACGCATTCTGAACGTCATACATTCGATAAGAATAGGACGAGGATTTTTTCTAATTTCTTCAGTACATTTCAACATGGTATCGTAAACCTCCAGTACATTATTACCGTCGATCTGATGAGCTTCCATCCCATATCCAATTCCTCTATCTGCCAATCGTTCACATTTGTATTGTTCGGATACAGGAGTGGATAATCCATATCCATTATTTTCGATAATAAATATTACAGGCAAGTTCCATACTGCAGCTGTGTTTAATGCTTCGTGGAAATCACCCTGACTAGTGGCACCGTCGCCAGTGAAAACTAGTGTAGCTTTATGTTCATTCCTTAATGTATGAGCCAATGCAATACCATCAGCTAAAGATAATTGTGGACCTAAATGAGAAATCATTCCCACAATTTTGAACTCTTGAGTACCAAAATGGAAAGAACGGTCGCGCCCTTTTGTAAACCCCGACATTTTTCCTTGAAACTGTGCTAACAATCTTTCGAGTGGCACTTCGCGAGAAGTAAATACACCTAAGTTTCTATGCATTGGTAAAATATACTCGTCGTTTTGCATCGCTAGGGCAGTACCTACAGAAATAGCTTCTTGTCCTATCCCCGAAAACCATTTACCAATCTTACCCTGACGAAGTAAAATCAACATCTTTTCCTCTATCATACGAGGTTTTAGCAGATGATGATATAGGTTTAGAAGCGTTTCTTTAGAGTGATTGCGAGTGTTTACGTAATTCATGTTAGTATGCTAATATGCTGGTATGCTAATATGTTGATGGGGTAAATGTCGCAAATTTTACTCAAATTCTCATTGGAACATTAACGAATTGGCTAATTATCTAATTGGCACATTGGCTAATTGACTAGCGGCACTTTCAAGCGTACTTAGCTGCTTGGCGAAGCAAAACCGTATTAAACTTTCATCCTTTCCGCTTTTGTAGAATGCCGATACGGGGATTCCTGCTACACCATATTCCTTGATTAAACGTTTTGCAAAATCCATGTCTTTTTCTTTAGAAATGTTCGCAAAAGAGTAGCATTCGAAATAGCTCCCAGAAGAAGGTATTCTGATAAATGGAGTATTAGCCATTAGTTTTACAAAGTAATCTCTTTTCTGCTGAATTTCAGAGCCCAAACTAAGGTAGGCATCTTTGTTTTTTATGTATTCTGATAAGGCTATTTGTTTAGGAGTATCGGAACAAAATGCGTTGTATTGATGAATGCTTCTGAATTCTTTGGATAACATTGGAGGAGCGATTACATAACCTAATTTCCAACCAGTACAGTGGTATGTTTTTCCGAAAGAAAAACATACAAAACTTTTTGCATATAATTCAGGATAGCGCAATACACTTTCGTGTTGCTTGCCATCAAATATTAAATGTTCATATACTTCATCGCTTATGATAAAAATATTTTTATCTCTTGTGCATTGTTGCAATTCTTCTAAATCATTTTTTGTCCATACATAACCAGTAGGGTTATGAGGAGTATTAATAATTATTGCTTTTGTTTTAGCATTTATTTTTTCTCTCACTTCATTCCATGGAATAGAGAACTCAGGAGCTTTTAATTCGATGATGATTGATTTTGCTCCATTTAATGCGATAGCAGGATGGTAAGAATCATAAGCAGGTTCAAATACAATAACCTCATCGGTTGGTTCTAAAATTGTGGTGAGCGCAGTGTAAATGGCATAGGTAGCACCAGGTGTTAAAGTGATTTCAGAGTTTGGATCAATTTTGTTTTTATATAAATCAAAAACTTTCGCCCCAATATTTTCTCTTAAAGGAGCATATCCATTAGAATGGGTGTACTGATTAAATCCATCTTTCATGGCTTTATTTACGAGTTCAACCAGCTCAGCATTCATAGGAAAATCAGGAAATCCTTGTCCGAGATTTATCGCTTTATGTTCGTTCGCTAAAGCACTCATCGTTGTGAAGATGGTATCACCAAGTGCTGGGAGTTTTGAATGTATTTTCATTCGTAGTTATATTTATGATCCTAAGTTATTATATCTGTTTGTCTTTGAAGCATAAAATTTCAAATCAAATCTTTTGAGTAATATATATACAAAATAAATAATTGATATATCAATAAAATACCAACTACTAGCTACAAGCGACCAGTCACCACAAATTGTATATTTGCAGAATAGAATGTGATGGTACAGAGTTTGATAAAGTTAAATTCTTAATTCAACGTTAATGCGAATCCTTTATAGTATATTATTGTTATTTTCTTTTGAATCCTATGCCCAAGTATGGTCTCCTTTGGATAAAGGACTTACTGGTCAGAAAGGGGCATCTAAAGTGAGAGAATTAATGATTTATAATGGTAGATTATATGTTTCAGGGAATTTTTTTAACATTAACAATACCAATATAGGAGCAATGGCGCGATGGGATGGGGCTGGATGGGACAGTGTAGGATGTCCTAGGGGATTTATGGGATCTTCGGACGTTATGCGAATCTATAATGATAAGTTGCATGTAGGTGGGTATATTGATGATGTATGTGAAATTATTAATCAACCAGGGGCTAATAATCTAATGGTAGCAACTTGGAACGATAGCATTTGGGATGAGATAGGCTATTGGAAAGGGACTTTAGAAAATTCAGGAGAAATATACAGCATGGCCGTATACAAAGGTGAACTGTATGTGGGAGGAAATATTTTAGCGATAAAAGGAGTAACTACTAAGGGTATTGCCCGATGGGATGGGAGCAAGTGGAGAAGTGTTCGTTCTGGTGTTACAGGAGGCTGGAGAGATGTAAGTGCAATGGCGGTGTATAAGGACGAACTATATATTGGGGGGAGTTTTACAGGAATAGATTCTCAATTGTGTTTAGGTGTGGCTAAATGGAATGGGAGTACTTGGAGCCCAGTAGGTACAGGATTAGCTGCAGGTTCGGGTGGTGGTGGAGTAGGTGGTATGGTAGTGGATACCGTAAAAAATGTATTGTATTTAGTGGGAGGCTTTCAGTACGCTGGTGGAATAAAGGTAGGTGGAATAGCACAATGGGATGGCACGAAATGGGATTCTGTGGGCACGCCAATTAACAATGGCGGACAAGGAATCTGTATGTATAGGAATAAGTTGTTTATAGGAGGAAGTGGGAAAACATATACGCCTACAGATACCGTATTTGCAAGCTGGGATGGCAAAAAATGGACTCCACATTTAGGTCCTGATGGTACAGTTAAACGTTTAATTCAATACCAAGATAAACTTATAGTTGGTGGATATTTTAATCAAGTAGGTACGGATACTTTATGTAAAGGTATTGCCTCTTATTACGAACCGCCAGTGGGTATACATCAGACTAAAGAAAAAAAAGATAATGTCGTACTATATCCAAATCCAGCCAATACTCTGGTTCATATTAAAATTAATAACGAAAAACTAAAGCAAGTTTTTATTTACAATACTCTTGGTGAACTAGTTTTTCAACAAACAGAAAACGCATTGAATAATCCTATCGATATATCTCATTTACCTAAAGGAATCTACACGGTAAAAATTATAGCAGATTATACTTATCACAAAAAGCTGCTCATTAAATAAAACCCCAACTACCAGGCACTAGCCACTATTCACCAGTAACTATATAGGAGGTATTTGCTAAGAAAAAACTTGCAAATCTCATTTTTACCATGTATTATTGTGATATCAAAATGATATTAATATAAATTAGATATGGAATCAGAAAAAATTACAAAAGCAATGTCGGGATATGGTATCCTCTTGCTATTTTTTGGAATGTTGGGTTTAGTGGCATTCTTTGCCTCACAAATGATGATAGCAGCAGCAATAACTACTGCCGTGTTAGCTATCTTTATTTTGCCTGGGTTTTCAGTAATTAATCCGAACGAAGGTATAGTAGTGACTTTATTTGGGGTTTATAAAGGAACAGTAAAGCAAAATGGTTTTTTGTGGATGAATCCTTTTTTTACTAAGAAAAAAGTTTCATTAAGAGCAATGAACCTAAATGGAAGTCCTATTAAAGTAAATGATAAAGTAGGTAACCCGATTGAAATTGCTGCAGTAATTGTATGGCAGGTTAGCGACACTGCAAAAGCGGTGTTTGAAGTAGATAACTATTTTCAATTTGTTTCTGTACAATCGGAAGCGGCAGTAAGATCATTAGCAGGAGCGTATCCGTATGATCATTTCGAAGATGAAGAGTCGAGTATTACTTTACGTGCAGGTGCACATATTGTAAACGAGAAGTTAGAAGAAGAATTGAACGAGAGGTTAAGTAGAGCGGGGATTACAATTCTTGAGGCAAGAATTTCTCATTTAGCATATTCGGCAGAAATTGCGGGGGCTATGTTACAACGTCAGCAAGCACAGGCAGTAGTAGCGGCACGTAAGCAAATTGTTGAAGGTGCAGTGGGTATGGTAGAAATGGCTTTAGCAAAATTATCTGACAGAAATATTGTGGATTTGGATGATGAACGTAAAGCAGCAATGGTAAGCAATTTGTTGGTGGTGTTGTGTGCAGAGAAATCAGTTAGTCCAGTTGTTAATGCAGGAAGTATATATTAAAATTTATGTCTGATAAAAAAGCTTTTGCACTAAGGGTTAGTCAGGAAATGATGAAGGAACTCGAGCGTTGGGCTGCGGAGGAGTTTAGAAGTGTGAACGGACAAATTGAGTATATATTGAATGAAGCAATAAAAAATAAAAAGAAAAGAAATAAAAATGCCAAGTAATTACTTGGCATTTTTGTCTTTCCATTGTTTGCTAAATGATTTTTGTTCGAAACTAGGGAGTTCTCTTCGTTTGCCCCACGAGCCTTTGAAAAACATTTTCATGAAATTATTTTTCCATTGACCACCTATCATATCGATGAGTTTTCTACTCATCATACTTCGTTTCCATATTTTCCAACCAAAAGATTCTGCACTAGAACTTAATCCCTGAGCAACAGCATCTCTTCTGTTGTATAAAAGTATTTTGTGTATGTCTATTTTTACCGGACAAACTTCCGAGCAGTTACCACACAAGCTAGAAGCATAACTTAAATGTTTGAATTCGGCCATGCCCTTTAAGTGCGGAGTAATAATACTTCCTATTGGTCCAGAGTAGGTGGTGTCGTATGTATGCCCGCCAATATTTTTATAAACAGGACAAGCATTTAAACAAGCACCACAACGAATACAATATAAAGCTTGTCGTTGATCTTTTTGCGCTAGTAAGTTAGTTCTTCCGTTATCTAATAAGATAACATACATCTCCTCTGGTCCATCTGCTTCATGCAATTGTTTAGGTCCACTTAAAAGTGTATTGTAAACGGTAAGATTTTGCCCAGTTCCTCTGGTAGAAAGTAATGGCCAGAATAAATTTAAGTCGTTTATCGAAGGAATTATTTTTTCAATACCAACTACCGCGATATGAATTTTTGGAAAGCAAGTACTAAGTCTTGCATTGCCTTCATTTTCAGTAATGGCAATACTACCTGTATCAGCAATCAAATAATTTCCACCCGATATTCCAACATCTGCTTGGAGGTATTTTTCTCTAAGCAACTCTCTGGCTTTTAATGTTAACTCGGTAGGAGTAGCGTCGATGGGTGTACCAAATTTTTCGTGAAATAATTTTGCAATATCCTCTTTAGATAAATGCATTGCCGGAGTTACAATATGATAAGGTTTTTGCCCTAACAATTGTACAATATATTCTCCCAAATCGGTCTCGATAGATTCGATATGGTTTTTCTCTAGGAATTCATTCAGTTCAATTTCTTCACAAGCCATCGATTTTGATTTTACAATCATTTTTGCGTTAGCTTGTTTCATTATTTTTAGAATTTCCTTTTGAGCTTCCTTTGCATCATTAGCCCAAATAACTTTCCCGCCTTTACGCATAAAGTTACTTTCGAATTCTAACAGGTACTTATCGAGATTCTCTATAGTTTTCCATTTTGTTGAGTATGCTTTTTTTCTTGCATATTCTAAATTGTCGAACTGCAATAATCCCTTTTCAACAGAATGGTTGTACTTAGAGATATTGAAATTTATCTTTTTGCGATGATCAACATCAAATGCTTTACTTTCACTCTTATTTATAAATTTCTCGGCAACTGATGTCATTATTGTTTATTTTTTTCAGGGAAATCGTTTTTCTTGTCTACTATAATTCTGTTCTCTCTATTTGCAAGTTCCCAAGCAGTAAGAAATACAAGTTGAGCTCTTTTTGCTAACATTGGGAAGGTAATTTTCTGAATTTCATCTCCTTTTTTGTGATAGTCGGCGTGAACGCCATTGAAATAAAATGCAATTGGAATATTGTTTTTAGCAAAATTATAGTGATCGCTTCTGTAGTAAAACATATTAGGATCTTTCGGATCGTTGTATTTATAGTCGAGTTTAATACCAAGCTCTTCACCACATCTTTCGTTAATGGTATGTAATTCTGAACTTAGTTTATCTGCTCCGATTACATAAACATAATTAGTGTCACTCGTATGTGCATCGTCTATCCTTCCAATCATATCAATATTAAGATTAGCAATTGTGCTACTTAAAGGAACTACAGGATGGTCGGTATAATATAAAGAGCCCAATAATCCTTTTTCTTCTCCAGACACAGCCATAAATACGATGTTTCTTTTAGGTGCGTACCCCGCTTTCTTAGCCTCCATAAATGCTTGTGCTAATTCTAATAAAGCAACTGTTCCAGAACCATCATCATCCGCGCCATTATATACTTCGCCATCAATTACACCAATATGGTCGTAATGAGCTGTTATAAAAATGTACTCATTTTGCTTGGTTGCACCTGGTATCATAGCTATAACATTATCAGAAAATACATCTTGGTTAATGAAATTAATATTTACTTGAATAGTGCTTTTTAATACAATAGCTTTCTTTGCCTTCTTACTCTTACTTAAAGATTCTATGATTTTATCGTACACTTTTTTGTTAGGCTTTAATAATTCTTCAGCAACACTTTTACCAGCAGTAATAACAGGTACTTCTGTAGAGTTGTTTGTATTATAAGCTAGGGTTAAACTGTTGCCTTCTAGTTGATGTTTATAAAAGGCTTTATTTTTTTCGTAAGAATTGTCGATGTAGATAATTAATGATGGGTTTAATTTTCTTATTTCAGCAACTTTTGTTTTCTTATCCGACCATTTTGTTTTTGCACCATCTGCACTTAACAAATAGTTCCCGTCTACTTTAGGCTCGCCAGCGAGTACTACTACTGTTTTACCTTTTATATCAATACCATTAAAAGAATTGTAATGCTCTTCCATTATACCGTATCCAACGAATACTATTTCGTTGCTCTGCAATTCTATGCTTGTACGATCTTTAGCAACAGTGAATTCATCACCAATTTGCATTTCCTTTTGATTGATAATTAATTTACGACTAGCTAATACTTTTTGTATTAATTTGAAATCTTGCTTGTACCCAGCATCGCTTAACGGAGATAAACCTAATTTCTGAAATTCAGATTGTAAATATTCAGAAGCTTTTCGCTGCCCTTCTTGTCCAGTTTCTCTTCCTTCATATTCGTCAGAAGCTAACACGCTTAAATGATTATATAAATCTTTAGTGTCAATGTATTGTAAAAATTGTTTAGCCTGACCAAACACAAAACTGTTAATAAACAGCAATAAGACGATGTAACTGATTTTTCTTTTCATGAGATTAATTTTTCAGAAGACTCTGTTAAGTAAAGATTTGTAAATTTAGTAAAAGTATTTTAGATATTACTTCTGTAAAAGGATTGATATAATTTGTAATATACTGATAATCAACATATAAAAAACACATTGTACAGGCAGCATAAAATTACAATCAATAGTCTTAGTGTGTAGGGATAATATGGATGACAAAGAACTCATAGAAAGAGTATTGAGAAACGATACAAAAGCGCAAGAAATTTTATACAAAAAATTTTCTTCGAAGATGTATGCGTTGTGTCTTCGCTATGCTCGTCATCAAATGGAAGCTGAAGATTTATTACAAGAAGGGTTTATAAAGGTGTTTGCTCATTTAAACGAGTTTAAATTCAACGGCTCGTTCGAGGGATGGATTAGAAGAGTATTTACAAACAACGCCATTAATTCGGTAAGTAAAAAACAATTTAAAAACGAATTGTACTTGCCCGATAACGATGAAAATAGGGCTTCTAATGAAGTAACAATAATCGATAAGATATCTGAACAGGAATTAATCAAATTGATTTCTTCCTTGCCTTTAGGATACAGAACTATATTTAATTTATACGTAATAGATGGGTATTCACATTTAGAAATTGCCGAGTTATTAGAGATATCAGAAAGCACCTCTAGATCGCAATTAACAAAAGCGAAGAAACATTTAAGAGATTTATTAATCAATAATAACAATGAACACCATAGAAGAATTGGATGATTTTGAATTAGCGATTCGTGATAAATTAGCTAATTACGAAGTAACTCCTCCAGAAGGTTCATGGAATGCTATTGTTAATTCTCAAAGCACAGTTAAAAGAAATATCAGAATTGTTTGGTTTAATAAATCATCATTCTTTATTGTATTTATTAGTACAATGTTTAGTATGTGGCTTGCTTTTGGAAGTATAATTTTCGAACTAAACAATTATTCTGATTATCAGTCGGAGTTATTGAAAAGCATTAATCGTTCTAAGGAAACCTTTGAAACAATTAATGATAAAGAGGTTAATCAACAAGAGAATCAAAATGGTAACGAAGGCTCTACTTTAATCTCAAGCACTCTTGTTGATGCTAGTTCTATAGATAACACCACAATTGTAGATAAAGAACCAGTAATTAGTGAAGAAGACAATAATGAATACCTAGAGAAACTCTCATCAATTAAAACCGAAAATATACAGACTTTAGGAATAAAAGAATTTTCTTTAAGCGCAGCTGAGGAGATTAGAATGAAGCCAATAGGATTTAATAAATTTAATCTTAGTTTAAAAGCAGGTCAACTTGGTGTGTTAAATAAAGTAAACGACACCAAGCTAATACAGAGCACACAACATATAGGAATCGAATTTGATTATTCGTTAAGTAAAAAATTACTATTAAGCACTGGATTAAATTACCATAGAACACATCTATCAAATCACACTATAAAAACAACAGAAAACAATTACAGTGTTACAGATACAATTATTGTAGGATATATTCAGGATCCTTTGCTAGGAAAAATTCCAGTAGTAGAATTGCAACAAAGAGATGTTCACGAAATTCAAAAGACAAAATTGAGACTTTCTAATACCTTGAATGGGATACATATACCTGTTTGTTTAACATATAATGTTTATGATAAACATAAATTTAATTTAAATGTAAAAGCAGGAGTTTCTTACAATAAACTATTTACATCGAAGTATTTTTATTTTGATGAAGGGGAAACAGAAAATCATATTAATAATTTTAGCACAAAATTTGTGCTTTCAACAATAGGTTTAGAGGCGCGATATAAACTTAATAATAGAACAGATATATATTTTAATTCTGGGTATTCTAGAAATTTATCGAACACTAAAAACACACTTGCTGTTGGTGCAGGATTAGAGTTGGGCTTCGGATTGAAATATAAAATTTGGTAGGCAGCGGAATAGCATACTCAATAGTCTTATGAGTAGATTAATTCGATAGATTATGAAAAAAACATTTACCCTAAAATTAATACAAACGGTTTTTGTATTAATTCTTTTCGCAGGCACATCGTATTCTCAACTTGCAAAAACATTTTTGGATATTAATGATGTGAAGGCGGTTTATTTTTCCGATGGAGGATTGTTTTGGGATATGACGGGTAGTACAAATGCAGTATACTTTGTTCCTAAAAATGAAATTCCTCAGAAAGCAACAATATTTTCAAGTTCGATAATGATTGGTGGTGTAGACCAAGGAGGAGTACTACATACAGCTGGAATGACTTACCGACAAAGAGGCCTTGATTTTTGGCCAGGCCCTCTAAATGTAACTACAGGAGAAGCTCATGAACCTGAGAACTGGAACAGGATATGGTCGGTAAAAAAATCTGATATTGATTTTCATCGAGCAAATTATCAAACTCCTAATTATGTAGTGCCTCAAGATATTCTCGATTGGCCTGGGAATGGACCTGTAGGATGTTCTCCAATACTTGCCCCATTTTTTGATAAAGATGGTGATGGTTTGTATGAACCTATAGAAGGAGACTACCCAAAAATTAAAGGAGATCAGGCGGTGTATTTTATTTTTAATGATAACAAAGGGAAGCATACCCAATATCCTGGAGGGGAACCTTTAAAAGTTGAAGTGCATGGGATGGCTTGGGCTAAAATAAGTACTAATCCATTTCTGAATCAAGCAACCTTTGTTTCATACTCTGTTTTTAATCGATCTACAACTGATTATTATGATGTAAAGGTGTCTCAATTTTCCGACTATGATATTGGAAATCCAGATGATGATTATATGGCTACCGATACCTTGAGAAATTTAGTGTATTGTTATAATGCAGATGAAAACGATGGAAATGGTGTGGTGCCTGGTTATGGATTAAATCCACCAGCTCAAGGGATGGTCTATTTAAATAGAGTATTAAAAACATCGATAGGATTTACGAATCAATCGGTCCCGGGAGTAAATGGAGATCCAAGAGACGCTATTGAATTAAACAGGTATATGTCTGGGTATTGGGCAGATGGTCAATACATAGCATATGGAACGGCTAATGGAAGAGGGTCTGGCGAAAGAACGAATTATATTTTTTCTGGTGACGTATGTTTGCAAGAGGGTTGGAGAGAAATTGGTGTGCCAGGAGATAGACGAATGATGTCGATGTTTAAGATTGATACCTTTAAAGCAGGGACAGGTTTTAATTATGATGTTGCATTTGTTTATGCAAGAGGGGACTCAGGAGTAAAGTCGAGTGTATGTAAATTACAAGAGGCTACAGATTATTTGTTGAATGAATATAATTCTGGAGCTTTAACTGGGGTATCTGATGAACGGATAAAAGAAATAAAAGTATTTCCTAATCCAGTAACAAATATTTCTAAAATTACTTTGGAGAACCCTTATGAGAAATTCAAACTTCTCATTTACGACACTCAGGGTAGAATATTAAAAGATATAGATGATATACAATCTGAAGTTGAAATTGACGCAAAAGATTTTGTTAAGGGAGTATATTTTATACAATTAAAATCACATGATAATTTATATTACGCGAAGTTTATAGTAAATTAATAGTTGTACCATAAAAGGTTTGTAAGGAGAGTTTAACTCTCCTTTTTTATTTAATAATATTTATAATTCCTGATTTAGATTTTTCTTTACCTGTATCGTCCCTGTATTTCATTGTGTATAAATAAGAGCCAGGGCTGCACGGTGTGTTATCCGTTGACATTCCATCCCAAGTTTTTTGATTGTTATTATTTATGTAAATAAGCTTCCCCCATCTATCAAAAATTTTAAACACTAATAAATGCTGATTGCTGCATAAGTATTCGATTTCTAGAATATCATTTTTCCCGTCGTTGTTTGGACTAAAAGCACTTGGAACATTTGGAGTACATAAACAGTTTTGTTTATCAATACTGATGGTATCTTGGTATTGATAGCCTAAACAATTATTCTCAATAGTGACTATATACAATCCCGAATCAGTAAATAGTCTTTTACTTGAAACTATACCATCATTCCATATAAATGATGAACTAGTATCATAAGATTCGTATAAAAAAGTTTCGTTATCACATAGTTTTTTATACGTGTAACTAGGATGTAGTTTATACTGATATTCTAACTGATAACTATCCCCAACTATATTGTACCCAGCAGAGTTTGGGCCAGATAGACTATTAGATACACCATAACAGATGGCTTGAAATCCTTTACTAGCCTTTAGTAAATGTATACCTTGACTTACAGGAATTTCAGCAGCAAAATAAAATTCATTTATTTTCTCAAATTCTGATTCAATATTTACATTATCTAAGTAAATAGAATCAAGTGATTGTTTTGGAACAATAATGTTTAAGTAATATTTCTGGAAGTATCCATTTGGGGTGTAGAATATTGCTTCTTTCTGGAGATAATCTATACTCATGCATTGAAATAGTTCAGGATCTCCAATATCATTATTTGAACATGAATTACTTTCAAATAACCTAAAAACTGAAATGTTTTTTGAAGATCGAATAATACTTTTTTCTGTAGTATAATATTGGATACTTTCAGTCGAATTTAAATTATAGAATTTACCATCTACTTCAATACAGGTATTGTCCTCTTGAGTCCTAATAATAACTAGGTATTCGTTATTAGCATGAATACTATTAATGATGTAATTTTTGCCATTATTTTGAGAGGGGAGTATCTGCTCATAAAGTTCTTCGGTACAACATTGAGCAATGCAATTATCGCCATCAATATTAGTCTTCGAAGAAATATAATAGCATATAGGTTTATTGCTTTTTATATCGACTTTATACTCGCTTATTTTCAATAGCTCATCTTTTTGTAATGTATATTGATTTGAAATCGAATTATTCACCAAAACATCTACTACCGTATTGTTTTCTAATGCTAAGATATTTTTCGAGATACTGGTATCAGCAACAATAGCATTAAAATCAATATCGTAATATTCATTACTAAGCGAACTAATGGGCAATACATTATACCCTTCATCTTCAGCCGTATTATATACAGTGACATAACAAGTAGATTCTTCATTACAGATTACCTTTATTGCCATCATAGGATTAATACCTATTTTGATAATTGAATCGAGAAAAGACCTTTCAATATTTACGGAAGCGCAATTGTATTCGTTTGAACTGAAATTAATGCTGGTGTCTTGAAAAGATACCGTTCCATTATTAGCGTACTTTGAGCAGATTTTAATATTGAGTATAACGAAGTTGTAGTTAGGTTGAGTAAAAACAAATTCTTTACCAGCCCAATTTAATTCTTGTGAGAATAGAGTGTTTGGGAGAATGCTTGAAAATAGAATAAGTATAAAGAATATTTTTTTCAACTATCTTGCTGACAATAAATTGCTAGCTTTCGCTGCCTAGCAATTTATTTTGTTTACTCTGTTAGCATGCCTGCCTCCTTCAAAATCGGTGCTAATAAAAACTTTAGTAATTTCTTTCGCCTGTTCAATTGTAGTGAAGCGTGCAGGAATACATAATATATTGGCATTATTGTGTTGACGTGCTAGCGAAGCTAATGGTACGTCCCAGCAAATTGCAGCCCTTATGTCTTTATGTTTGTTGGCGGTTATAGCAACTCCATTAGCACTACCACAAATTAATATGCCTAACTCATGTTCCTCTTCTTGTATTGCATTTGCAAGAGGATGCACGAAATCTGGATAGTCGACCGAATCAGCAGTATACGGACCAAAATCTTTTACCTCATGTCCCATTTCTTTTAACATAGGAACTAGTATTTCTTTGTATTCGAATCCGGCATGATCGCCACCAATTGCTATTTTCATAAATTCAATATTAACTGTACAATTCTTTTTCTTTACGTTTTGCTACTCTTGCCGATACTAATATACTTACTTCAAATAATATATATAATGGTATTGCAACTAACATCTGTGTAGGAATATCTGGTGATGGTGTAATAAATGCAGCCACTAAGAAGATTAAAAACAAAGCTATTCTTCTATTTGAACGCAGAAATTTCGGACCAACAATTCCCATTAATGTTAAAAAATAAATAATAATGGGTAGCTCAAAAACAAGTCCTGTAGCCAAAGTTAGAATGGTTACTGTACTCAGGTAAGAATCTAATGTGATTTGATTTATAATTTCATCAGAGATGACATAACTCCCTAGGAAGTTAACAGACATAGGGGTAATGATGTAATATCCAAAAAGAACACCTAACAAAAACAACACACTGCCCCAAAAAATTAAACCCGTTGCATAGCGGCGTTCTTTTTTGTGTAAACCTGGCCTGATGAATCTCCATAGTTCCCATAACAAGTAAGGGAATCCCATAATAAAACCTGCAATGAACGAAGCGCTTAGATGCAAGTTAAATTGCCCCGCCATGGTATTATTCATGATGGTGAAATTTATTTTATCGATGCAGAGGTCTGCTCCAAGGTTATAAGTTGTGGCAAATAAGCAAAGCATTCTGTAGGTCCAAAAATCAGGACGCTTTGGTCCAAAAATAATTTGGTCGAATAAAATGTCTTTATAGAAAAAGGATACTAGTGCTAAAGAAAAGATAACAATAGCTGAGCGCACCAAGTGCCATCGAAGCGACTCAAGGTGGTCGACGAACGACATATCTGAATTGGGGTCGCTTGCGCGACGAAAATTATCTATAAAGCCTGACATATATTGCTGTCAAATTTAAACAAAAAAAGCGGACCGAAGTCCGCTTTATATTATTCTGTGAAGTCGAATGTTTCTAAGAATTTGGTGGTGAAATTTCCAGCTCTAAAATTAGGATCTTTCATCAACTTAAGATGGAATGGGATGGTTGTTTTTACACCTTCAATAACAAATTCGCTTAATGCTCTTTCCATTGTACTTATAGCTTCTTCGCGAGTTTGTGCTACAGTAATCAATTTAGCAATCATCGAATCGTAGTTAGATGGAATAGTGTACCCAGCGTAAACGTGAGTATCTACTCTTACTCCATGTCCACCTGGTGAGTGGAAGTTTGTAATTTTCCCAGGTGAAGGTCTGAAATTATTCCAAGGATCTTCAGCGTTTATACGGCATTCTATAGCATGCATTGCTGGCTCATAATTTTTACCAGAAATAGGAATGCCTGCCGCTACCTTTATTTGTTCTTTTATTAAGTCGTAGTTAATCACCTCTTCTGTTACAGGATGCTCTACTTGTATTCGAGTATTCATCTCCATGAAATAAAAGTTGCGATGTTTATCCACTAGAAACTCAATAGTTCCTGCACCTTCATAATTCACTGCTTGTGCACCTTTTATGGCAGCTTCACCCATTTTTTTACGAAGTTCTGGAGTCATAAAAGGAGAAGGTGATTCTTCAACTAATTTTTGGTGACGACGTTGTATTGAGCAATCGCGTTCAGAAAGGTGACAAACTTTTCCGAATTGATCGCCAACGACTTGAATTTCGATATGACGAGGATCTTCAATAAATTTCTCTAAATAAATACCATCATTACCAAATGCAGCGCCAGCTTCCTGACGAGCAGAATCCCATGCTGGTTCAAACTCTTCGTCTTTCCATACAATACGCATCCCACGACCACCACCACCGGCAGTAGCTTTTAAGATTACAGGATAACCAATTTCATTAGCAACTTGTATACCTTGTTTAACATCGGTTAATAAACCATCAGAACCAGGTATTGTAGGAACTCCTGCAGCCTTCATCGTATCTTTAGCTGAGGCTTTGTCGCCCATGCCATTGATTTGCTCTGGAGTTGCACCTATAAATTTAATTCCATAGTCTCTGCAAATTTGAGAGAACTTAGCATTCTCCGATAAGAAACCATAACCAGGGTGTATCGCATCTGCATTAGTAATTTCTGCAGCTGAGATTAAATTTGGTATACTTAAGTAAGAGTCTTTGCTTGGTGCTGGACCAATACAAACTGCTTCATCAGCAAAACGAACATGTAAGCTATCACGATCAGCAGCCGAATAAACAGCAACTGTTTTAATTCCCATCTCCTTACAAGTTCTAATAATTCTGAGTGCAATCTCACCTCTATTAGCAATTAATATCTTTTTAAACATGAGTTCAAATTGAGGGTTCAAAAAATAATACGATTATAGAACTAGTGTTCTTATTACTTAGGCTCTACTAAGAATAATGGTTGATCGTATTCTACAGGACTAGCATTATCAACCAGAATTTTCACGATTTTACCAGATACTTCCGACTCAATCTCGTTGAACAATTTCATAGCTTCGATAATACATACCACTTTTCCTGTCCCAATCTCATCACCAACATTTACAAATGAAGGTTTATCAGGAGACGACGAACGATAGAATGTACCAATCATCGGCGATTTAATAGTGATTAAATTTGATGACTCTGCAACTGGAGCAGCAGGAGCTGGACTAGCAGCAGCAGGTGCTGGAGCAGGTGCTGCTAATTGAGCAACTGGTGCAGCCGCAGGAACTGTAGCGTTCACAATCATTGGAGCATTTCCAGCTGCTTTGATTGTAATTTTAAAATCTTTACGGTCAATTGATACTTCGCTCACTCCCGATTTCGCGACGAACTTAATCAGCTCTTGTATTTCTTTAATATCCATATCCATTTATTTAGTTTTCTAATTTAATTATTTACAAAAATTCCCATTAACCCATTAACAAATTAACTCATTAACAAATTAACTATTATATGCCCATTTAATATACACAGATCCCCATGTAAATCCACCTCCAAAAGCGGCTAAAATAATATTGTCGCCTTTCTGAAGTTGTTTTTCCCATTCCCATAAACACAATGGAATAGTTCCATTAGTGGTATTTCCGTATTTATGGATATTTAGCATTACTTTTTCTGGGCCTAATCCCATTCTATTTGCAGTAGCATCTATAATTCTCTTGTTAGCCTGATGAGGTACTAACCATGCGATATCTTCTGCTTTCAAATTATTTCTTTCCATTATTTCTGCAGATACATCTGCCATATTGGTAACCGCAAATTTAAATACTGATTGACCTTCTTGGTAAACATAATGCTCTTTAGCGTCAACTGTAGCATGAGTAGCGGGTTTTGCAGAACCACCAGCTTTTTGGTGTAAATGAATTCTACCCGAACCATCACTTCTCAATATAGCATCTTGTATTCCGTTACCATCGGTACTTGGCTCTAATAAAACAGCGCCAGCACCATCTCCAAAAATGATACAAGTTGTTCTGTCTTCGTAATTAATAATCGACGACATTTTATCGCCTCCAACAATTACAATTTTTTTGTATGCACCCGATTCTATAAATTTAGCACCAGTATTTAATGCATAAATAAAACCCGAACAAGCGGCATTAATATCAAAACCAAAAGCATTTTTTGCGCCTACTTTGTCGGTAATAATATTTGCTGTAGCTGGGAATTGCATATCAGGAGTAGTAGTAGCACAAATCAACAAGTCGATTTCAGAAGCATCTATGCCGCGTTTTTTCAATAAGCCTCTTACAGCTTCCGCACCCATTTCAGATGTTCCTTTTCCTTCGCCTTTAAGTATTCTGCGTTCTTTAATCCCGGTTCTCGATTGAATCCATTCGTCGGTAGTATCGACTATTTTTTCCAACTCTGCATTGGTTAGCACATAGTCTGGTACATATCCATTTACAGCAGTTATAGCTGCTAGTGTTTTGGTGTTGCTCATTTGTTATAAAAAAAATATCCCGCGGGATTATTGCGGGATTAAATATATATTTTTATTTAAAAAAATCAGTTAAAACGGGCCTTTATTTTTTCAGTAAGCTTCGACTGAACCATGTCTTTACAAAGTAAAAGCATGTTCTTAACAGCTATGTCGCTAGAAATACCATGTCCAACTACAACTGGAGCATTTACTCCTAATACTGGGCTACCCCCATAGTTTTCATAGTTAAATCTGTCGAAGAACTCGTTTTTAAACCCTTTTCCAATAGTTAAATCATGGAAAGTTTCTGCAAGCTTCAATACCACATTACCAGTATAACCATCGCAAACAATTACATCGGCTTTGTCGTTAAACAAATCGCGACCTTCAATATTTCCAATAAAGTTTATTGTTTCAGATGCTTTAAGTAGAGGATATGTGCCTTGAGTTAATAGGCTTCCCTTTTCTTCTTCCTCACCAATGTTTAGTAAACCTACTTTAGGACTTTTAGTGTTGAACACAGTCTCCATAAACATGGATCCTAACTCAGCAAATTGAACAAGCATTTCAGGTTTACAATCGGCATTAGCTCCAACATCAAGCATAACACCAAAACCACCGTGCTCTTTAGGAATGTAAGTGCAGATAGCCGGACGACTCATTCCAGGAATGGCTTTTACACTAAACATAGAACCAACAAGCATAGCACCAGAGTTACCAGCGCTTGCAAAAGCATCAATTTTACCTTCTTTTAAAAGATAAAAACCTACGCTTATGCTTGATTTTTGTTTTTGAGTTAAGGCTTTAGTAGGATGTTCACCCATTTCAATCACTTCTTCAGTGTGAACATAGTCGAATTGATCAATAGAAACACCTTGCTCAGTAAGAATACTATGAGCTATGTTTTGGTCTCCAATTAATACAATACGACAATCAGATGGGACTTCCTTATAAGCTAAAATTGCTCCTAAGACCGTAGCCTTGGGAGCAAAATCGCCACCCATGATATCTATACCGATTCTCATGAATTAATGTTTAGTTAGCAGCGTTTTCTACGATCATCTTGCCTTTGTAGTACAAGTTACCGTCAACAGTATATGCACGATGTGGCATATGTACTGTACCTGTAGTTTGGCAAACTACCAATGCAGGTGCTTCCGCTTTATAATGAGTTCTTCTTTTGTCTCTTCTCGATTTCGAAAGTTTACGTTTTGGATTTGGCATGGCTCAAATATTTATATCACAATTAATTATCTCTTAACTTTTTCAATGCTTCCCATCTAGGATCCATTGTTATTTCTGGTTTTTCTTCTTCACTCTCTTGCAAGCTTAACTTTTTTAGTATAGCAAGCGTTTCTGGGTTACAACCAGGTTCACCATTCTCTAAGTTTGGATGCGTATGCACCAATGGAATAGCTACAATTACAAACTCATATATGTGATTTGCAAGGTTTATCTCATGTTCGGCTCTCGAAAGAATCACAATCTCTTCAGTTTGTTCTTCATTTTCTTCACCAAACTTGAATATTAACCTTTCATTACTATGTAACGGGCTCATATACTCCTCATTACATCGGTCACATAAAAGTTCAACTTCTCCTTTAATTACAAAATCCAATACAAACATGGTTTCTTGTTTGTTGAATTCTACATCAACTGATAAATCAGCTTTCTGTATTGGAGAGTACTCAAATTCATTAAAGAACGTATCATTTATCTTAAAATCAAACTGATGTTTACCGTTTTTTAAACTCGTAAACGGGATTGAAAATGTTTTCAGCCTGTTCATTTCTGATTTTTAAGAGCCTGCAAATGTATAAAAACTAATTGTAAAAAGAAACGATTTTTTAAAAAAGCTATTCCCCTCTATCTCTCGACAACTTGTGGATTTTCAGCGGATTGGCATTGATTTCATCAAATTCTTCCCTTTTTCGTATAATATCGATGGCTTTATAGATAGCTTCTCTAAACGACGATTCCGAAGCGATGTTCTTTCCAGCAATGTCGTATCCTGTGCCGTGAGCAGGTGAAGTACGAACAAATGGAAGACCCGCAGTATAGTTTACACCCTTGTCGTAAGATAAACTCTTGAATGGAATTAGGCCTTGATCGTGGTACATGGCTAAAACCGCATCAAATTGATTGTATTTATGATTTCCAAAAAATCCATCAGCAGAGTACGGACCAAAAGCTAGTAAGCCTTTCTGACTTGCTTTTTCAATAGCAGGGATAATTGTTTTTTCTTCTTCATGCCCAATTGCCCCACTATCGCCAGCATGTGGATTTAATCCCAATACTGCTATTTTAGGCTTTCTCACCCCGAAATCCTTTTTCAAAGAATCGTTCAATAAACTTAATTTATGGACGATTTTTTCTTGAGTGATAGCATGAGCCACATCTTTTAAAGCCACATGTCCAGTAACAAAACCAACCTTTAACTGCTCATTAACCATTAACATCATCGATTCCTTCATCTCGGCAGCAGCTTGTAAGTATTCTGTATGCCCAGGGAATTCAAATCCTGCCTGCTTTACATTATGTTTATTGATAGGTAAGGTCACTAAACCATCAATTTTACCTAGTTTCAGATCTTCTGTGGCTTTTTGCAAAGCGATGTAAGCATATTTACCAGCAATTTCTGTTGACACACCAAGTTCTATTTTTACTTCATCTTGCCAGCAATTAATGAGATTTGCTCTTTTAGGGTTACTTTGGTTAGCATCATTAATAATATTAAAACTAAAGTCTTGTATCCCTAAAAGTTTTCTATGAAAAGAAGTTGCTTTAGAGGAGCCATAAACAATTATATCGCAAAGATCGGTTATCCTAGTATCTACTACTGTTTTGAGCAGTACTTCAATACCAATACCATTAATATCTCCAATACTAACTCCTATTTTTAATTTATTTTGATCTGACATGTTCTTCCTCTATTTTTCCATTATCTGCGCAAATTAACTAAAATTGTCAGTAATATTAAACCCATGTATATGCAAGTAAGAGCAAAAAAGCATCTAGGTCAACACTTCCTAACGGATAAAAGAATAGCAGAGAAGATTGTTGCTGGACTTGCATCGAATAATGAAAAAATACAAGTACTAGAGGTTGGTCCGGGTATGGGAATCTTAACAGATATTATGCTACTGGATCCAAACATCCATTTAAAAGTAGTGGATATTGATAAAGAGTCGGTAGTCTACTTGCATGAGAAATATCCTGCATTAAAAGATGATATTATCTCAGGAGATTTCTTAAAATTACCCTTATCAGAAGTATTTCCAAACTCTTCTTCTATAAATATAATTGGAAATTTTCCATATAATATCTCATCACAGATAATGTTTCATGCATTAGATTATGTAGATGTTGTGGATCAAATTGTAGGGATGTTTCAAAAAGAAGTTGCCGAAAGAATTGCGTCGGAACCAGGGTCTAAAGAATATGGGATTTTAAGCGTATTGATTCAAGCCTACTATCATGTAGAGTATTTGTTTACTGTACCACCAGGTGTTTTTAATCCACCCCCGAAAGTAAAGTCGGGAGTAATAAAAGCGATAAGAAGAAAGGATGATGTGTTTAAAGGAGTGAGCCCGAGTTTATTTAAAAGTATAGTAAAAATGGCCTTTAATCAAAGGAGAAAAACTTTAAGAAATGGGTTGAGGTCGTACTTAAGAACAGATATCATTACAAATCCAATTTTTGATTTAAGAGCGGAACGATTAAGTGTAAACGACTTTGTTGAGTTAACAAGATTAATTGAGAATCAATGAAAATATTAATTGTAGATGAAATACATCATGATTTTCATGAGATAATGAAAGCTAATGGACATGAGCTTTTCGAGGTATTTGATTGGACAAAAGCAGCATTAAAAGAGAAACTAATGTCTTATGATGCAATGGTGGTTCGGTCGAAATATTTTATTGATAAAGAATTAATAGATGTTATGCCAAAAGGGTTCATAATAGCACGTGCCGGCGCTGGTATGGATAATATAGATGAGGAATATGCTGAAACTAAAGGTATAGTATTGATAAATGCACCAGAAGGAAATAGGGATGCAGTAGCTGAACACGCCATTGGCTTATTATTGGCTTTTGCTAGAAACATTAATAAATCAGATAAGGAAATTAGAGAGGGAATATGGCTTAGAGAAGAGAATAGAGGTTTTGAGTTAATAGGGAAAACCATTGGTATTATTGGGTATGGGAATACAGGTAGAGCATTAGCAAAAAAGCTATCTGGTTTTGAAGTAGAAGTTATTGCGTACGATAAGTATTTGTCTAATTTTTCAGACGAATACGCAAGACAGGTGACCTTAAATGAACTCAAATTAACTGCAGATATCATTAGTATTCATATTCCATTAACGTCAGAAACAAGTCATTTGATTAATCGTCACTTTTTTGATACATTGGCAAAAAAAGCCTTTTTAATAAACACTTCAAGGGGAAAAGTCATTAAAACGTCAGATTTATTAGAAGCGATAAAAACTGGCAAGATTATAGGAGCAGCGTTAGACGTATTAGAAAATGAACAGTTTAATACCTTACAAAGTGATGATTTAGAGTGGCATAATGAATTGTTGAAGTCGGGAAGGGTGATTTTAACAAGTCATATAGCAGGGTGGACGAATGAATCTTATGTTAAAATATCACGAGTAATGGCCGAAAAAATGCTTAAAGTGCATAATTAGGTGTAAGTTCTTGAAAACGAAAAATATAAGGTAATAGGTATAAAATATGCCAAAAGAAAGTGTAACATTTATCTTACTTTTATTTGGAATTAACGTTTTTTAACAATTATCTTTATAGTTATTATAAATTAAAAACCCTTAGATCAATATTATGATGAGAAAGTTCTACGCATTCTTAATCTTGTTGTCTATTGCCTATAGTGGTTCCTTGTATGCACAAAGTGGTGCTGGGGAGTTACGTGGTAAAGTACAAGATGCAAAGACAAAAGAAGGGATACCTTTTGCGGCGGTAATTGTAGAATCGAATGGTTCACAAGTTGCGGCACAGCAAACAGACTTTGATGGTAATTTCGTCATCAAGCCTATCCCACCAGGTAAGTACGATGTTCTAGTGAAGATCATTGGTTACAACAATCGTGTGATTAATGGAGTAATTATTACTTCAAACAAGCAGACGTATGTAAATCCAGATCTTAGTGCTAGTGTACAAAACATCGCAGAGGTTACTGTATCAGATTACGCTAAACCTCTAATCGAAATTGATAATACATCATCGGGAGGAAGTTTAAATGCCGAAGAGATTGTGAAGTTACCAACACGTAACATCAACTCATTGGTATCTACAACTGCGGGTGTATATCAAGCAGAAGAAGGTGATCAGTTAAGTGTTAAAGGTTCTCGTACAGATGCCAACGATTACTATATCGATGGAGTTAAAGTGAGAGGAACTACAAACTTGCCTCAAGGTGCAATTGAACAGATCTCTGTAATTACAGGTGGTGTACCTGCTCAATACGGTGATGCTACAGGGGGTATTATTACAATTACTACCAAAGGACCTTCTAAAGTTTTTTATGGTGGTATTGAAGGTGTGACTTCTGAGTTCTTAGATGGATACGGTTACAACCTTGTTAGTGGTAATATCAGTGGTCCTTTAATGATGAAAAATAAAGGTACAGATCAAGAACGTTCGTTGTTAGGTTTCTTTGCTTCGGCAGAGTTAGAAACAAGACGAGATCAAGACCCTTCATACAATGGTGCTTGGCATGCGTCGTCTGACTATAAAAGCTATTTAGAAAAAAATCCATTAACATTTGAGATACAAGATAATGGAACATTGAGAGCGTTGCCATCAGCAAACTTTGCTATTGGAGATAATATCGAAAAACAAAAAGCTCAAGATGATAATGAGAATAGAAACTTAAACTTCAATGCTCGTTTTGATTTCCAACCTACACTTAATAATATTTTCGCTGTAGGGTTCTCAGGAACTATGCAACGTCAAAGACAGTATAACAGATTAAATATGATATTTAACTCCGACAACAATGCGGTGTTAAATAGAACGAACTATCGTATTTTTGGACGTTATACTCAAAAGTTTGATCAAGCAGGAGATGATTCAAAATCATTGTTGAAAAATGCTTATTACACTATTCAAGGGGATTTTTCTAGAGACCATTTTGTAACTCAAGATATAAACCATAAAGACAATTTCTTTAATTATGGATATGTTGGTAAATACGTATCTAGCAAAGCTGACTTTATTGGTGCTTTTGATTATGATCCAAGTAATCCAGGGTTTGATGAGATATTAGGTTCTGATGGAAAAACATACAACAGATCTAATTATGCATTTTCTTCACAAGGAGGTAAAATTGATACGTCATATGTATTTACTCCAGGAACTTTAAACCCAATATTAGCACAACACAACCTTAACTTAAATCAGTTTTTATTAGAAAATGATAGATCTTATACTAATTCATCATCTTTCCAAGGTCAGACTGGTATATTAAATGGAGGTATATTACCTCAAGTTTATGGAGGTTTGTTTAACTCAAGAGGTTCTGTTTCGAACGTTTATGATGTTCAAAACAGAGATCAGTACAGAGTTACAGCAATGGCTTCAGCCGATTTAAAAGGACATGCTATTCAAGTGGGTGTTGAATACGAACAAAGAGTAGAAAGCAGATTCCGTATCACTCCAAGAGGATTATGGAACATTATGCGTTCTGAACAGAATAGTTATTTAAGATTAGATGATAGTGCGATTGACTATGATAATGGTATATTAAATGTAAATGGATCAGGAGTTACTTTGATAAATGACTCTACATTCACACTTAGTACAGTTAATGAGTATAATGTTAATACCACTGAGTTTGCAAAAAACATTCGTACTGAATTAGGATTAAATCCTGGTGATTTCGTTGACATTGATGCTTATGATCCAAGTACGTTCAGATTAAATATGTTTGACGCTTCTGATTTGTTAAACAATTTAAATCCATCAGTTTTACAGTATACTTATTTTGGTTATACCTATGATGGTAAAAAATCGAACTCTACTCCATCAATGGAAGATTTCTTAAGTGACCCAATTAATCGTCCAGTAGGAGCTTTCCGCCCTATCTATACAGCAGGGTACATTCAAGATAAGTTTACGTTTAAGGATATCGTATTTAACTTAGGAGTACGTGTTGACCGTTTTGATGCGAACCAACAAGTATTGAAAGATAAATATTCATTATATGAATTAAGATCTGCGGGTGAATTGCCAGCAGGTGTTCGTCCAGATAACATTCCAGCTTCTGCAGCAGTGTATATTGAGAATGCACAAAATCCAAATGATATTAAAGGATATCGTGTTGATGATGTGTTCTATGATGCACAAGGAAACGTAGTTCAAGATTACAATGAGATTAGCGGTTCAAGTGGACGTGCTACTCCATGGTTAGCAGATAATGCAACTGGCGATGATGGTACAGATTCTTTAACTGCAGGTGCATTTAAAGATTATGAGCCACAAACTCAAATCATGCCACGTATAGCGTTCTCGTTCCCTATTTCAGATGTAGCAAGTTTCTTTGCTAACTATGATGTGTTAACACAACGTCCAAGAACTAACGTATATGCAAATCCTATTACTTACCATTTACAATCGTTAGGTAAACAAGGACAAATTATTGTTAGTCCTGATTTGGCTCCAGAGAAAACAATTAACTATCAGTTTGGATTCAAACAAAGATTAGGTCAAACGTCGGCAATTACAATGACAGCATTTTACAAAGAGTTAAAAGATAACTTCCAACAAGTGCAAATTGCAACTGCTTACCCTACTGCATATTTAACATATACAAATCGTGACTTTGGAACGATTAAAGGTTTCACATTACAGTATGATTTAAGACGTACAAATAACTTGCAACTTAATGCAGCTTATACATTACAATATGCTAATGGTACAGGTTCTAATAATAACTCTGCTGCTAACTTAATTTCTAGTGGTGAGTCTGAGCCAATTCGTATTGCATTGCCTTTAGACTATGACCAAAGACATACAATCGTTACTACTATCGATTATCGTTATGCTTCAGGTGCAAATTATAATGGTCCAGCAAGTATGAAAAATATACTTCAAGACTTTGGTATTAATGTTATTTTCAGAGCAGGTTCAGGAACTCCATATTCTAGAATTTCTCAAAACATTGTACAAAACTTCTTAAGTGCTGATGATACTCGTTTTAGAAGATTAATTGGTGAAATAAATGGTTCTCGTTTGCCTTGGCAATATAATGTTGACTTACGTTTAGATAAAGACTTCAAAATCACTTCTAAATCAGCTGAAGGTAAAGGCTTGAATACTACATTAAACGTTTACTTATTGGTACAAAACGTATTCGATACAAAACGTGTAGCAGCGGTTTATCCAGCAACTGGTTTGCCTGATGATGACGGTTATTTGAACTCTAGTCAAGCAGTAGAATTTTTGAACAATGTTGGAGATGATGGAAATCTTCAATCATACTTAGATTTATACCGCATTGCAATAAATGATCCAGCAAACTTCCGTTCACCAAGAGTGATAAGAGTTGGAGCTATTTACAACTTCTAATGGAAAGGAATAAGAAAATGAGAAATAAGATAAATAGAATATTCTTAACAATAGCGGCAAGTGTATTTTGCCTGTTGTTTGGGTTGGAGACAGTTAGTGCAAGGTACTATACTGGTAAAGGGAAGGCTCCAAAAGCAACTACGAATTCAGCAATGAAAGTAGCTGCAGGTTGTGACCCTCCTACTTCACAAATAGATTTAGATATTAACAACGTTAGAGCGAGATTAATGAACGGGGGTGATATGTGGTGGGATATTTTCGGCTCAACAAATGCTAGATATGAAGTTCCTAAAGTAGAACCAGGTGCTAGAAGTGTTCACTCTTCATTTGCTTCGGCATTATGGTTTGGTGGTGAAGATGACGGTGGGCAGTTGAAAACTGCTGGTCAGACTTACCGTCAAAGAGGTATTGATTTCTGGGCAGGTCCGTTAGACACTACAACAGCAGAAATCTCTTCTGATCAGTGTCAAGCATGGGATAAACAGTTCTCTGTTTTACAAAAAGACATCCAAGAATTTATAGGTGGTGGAGAAGCTACCCCAGGAATATTAAGTTGGCCAGGTAATGGAAATCAAGCATTGGGTCAAACTCAGTTTTTGGCTCCATTCGTAGATATTGCTGGTGACGGAGTTTACAGTCCAGGCGATGGTGATTATCCAACTTTAGACCCTCAAGTTTTAGGTGCTAGACCAGATCAAATGATTTGGTGGGTATACAATGACAAAGGAGGAGTACATACTGCTTATCCTGGAGGAGAGCCAATTGGCTTAGAGATCCATGCTTTAGCATTTGCCTTCTCTACGTCTAATGAGATTAATAACATGACCTTCTATAAATATCGTATTGCAAACCGTGCATCGTCTCCTTTGTATAATACATATTTTGGTGTATTTACAGATTCGGATTTGGGTGGACCAGATGACGATTACGTAGGTTGTAATATGGCTTTAGTAGATCCAGATGGTCCTTCAGGACCACTTCAACCTAAACGCAGAAGTTTTGGTTATACTTATAATGCCGATGCTAACGATGAAGATGGAGCTTCACCTGGTTATGGTACAACTCCACCAGTATTCGGTATTGACTATTTTAGAGGCCCTAAAGATGAAAATGGAAATGAATTGCCAATGACTACCTTTATGTTTTTCACTAACCAAGGGGTATTAGGTATAAATTCAGATCCTAGAGACGCTACAGAGTTGTATCGCTATTTAAGAGGATATTGGGCTGATAATGCTCAGTTGACTTATGGTACAGCAACTGGTAGAGGTGCAGGAGAGCAATGTTCATATGCCTTCCCTGGTTTGACAGATCCTGATGGAAGAGCAAATTGGGTAGAAACCGATGTTCCTGGTGATAGAAGGATGGTTCAGTCTTCTGGTCCGTTCACTTTACAACCAGGTGCAACTAATGAAGTAATTATTGGAGCGGTTTGGGCTAGAGCTTCTTCTGGAGATAACTTAGCATCAATAGCATCAGCTATTATTGCAGATGATAAAGCTCAGGTATTATTTGATAATGATTTCAAATTAGCAAATGGTCCAGATCCTGTAACTACTGTGTTAATCCCAGGTGATCAAAAAATAACTTTAACCTTACAATCGACAGATAAAACAGAAAAGTATAATAAAAATGAGCTTGACAATGAAGACTTGGTAAATTATAATTATAAATTCCAAGGGTATAGAATTTATCAACTCAGAGATGGTAACGTTTCTTCTGGAGATATAAACAATACTGAATTAGCAATTGAGATTGCTCAAGTAGATTTAGAAGACTCAGTTACAACTATTGTGAACAGAGCTTTTGACCCTATTACACAGAACATCAATGCTAAATTGATGGTAGATGGCGAAAACACTGGTGTTAAACACGTATTTGAATTAACAAGAGATTTCTTCTCTACCTCATTTGATGCTAAGTTTATTAATGGTAAAACCTATTATTTCTTAGTTATCCCTTATGGATACGCTAAAAATGCTGTTTATACAAAATACTTGCCAGGCAGAACATCAACCCAAGTAGTAAGCACTACTGTAGGTAGACAAGTAATCAATGGCTTAATTAACGGTACTTTTGAAACGTCATTGCCTATTACACGTTATGATGGTTCAGGTAATGGTGGAGTATACTTAGATATTACTCCTGAATCAGAAGCTGCAATAATTGCTAATAATGGTGGGGTTCCTGTTACTTATCAGATTGGTAAAGGTCCAGTAGATATTAAAGTGTTTGATCCTAATAAAATTCAGAAAAGGAATTACTCATTAATATTTAATGACTCTATGACTTCTTATGTTTTGAAGGATGCAAATACTGGTGATACATTAATGATTTCAGATACAACCTACAGTCAGACAAATACACTAACTAGTAATGAACAAATAGCAGAGGTAAGAAAGTTCAGACCAGGAACAAAAATACTTGAAAGCAGAACTTCACTAGGATTTTATATAGTGGTAAATAATACAGTGCCTAAACCAGGAACAACTGCGGCTCGTACGAAAAACAATAGCTTCTTAGGAGCATCTGTAACTTTTGCTGACCCATCTAAGGACTGGTTAGAAGGCTTTGATGGTAGTGTTGCTTTAGAGACATCAAATCCAATCATACAAGGTTGGGTAGAAGGTAATGCTAATATAGATCCAGATAATGTTTATGGTGATGTATTAGGTTCAACATGGGCGCCATATAAAGTCTTGAGAGTAATCTCTGGAGTTGGTGCGCGTACAACTCCTATGCTAGACCCTAAGTCTAAAAATCCTAAATTCTCAATTTTAGATTCGATAGGTAGTTATGATATTGTATTTACAAGTGATACTACAAAATGGTCAGAGTGTGTGGTTTTAGAGTCTGGTGTTCCATCTAACTCAGCTCCTGCTGAAACAACAGAAGGAAATCAGAAAAAACTTAACCTACGCAAAAAAGACATTGGTTATGGAATCGGTAGATCTAAGTTCCCTGGTTATGCAATTAACCTAGAAACAGGTCAAAGAGTTAATATTTTCTTCGCAGAAGCATCTGGATTGCCAGGTGATAATGGTAATGATATGTTGTGGAATCCAACTAGCAACAGAGACTTCTTAAACAGAGGTGGTCGTCACTACGTATATGTTACTAGAAGGAAATATGATAAATGTAATGAGATTTATAGCTTGTTAAGTAATACTATTGATGCACCTGTTGGAGATAACAAACACATTGTATTCTCTATGGTTGATTGGGTAACTATTCCAATTTTAAAAGAAGGAGCTGAATTACTTTCAACAGACGTGAAAGTTAAATTGAGAGTGGCGAAACCTTATGACATAGATAGCTTAACTGCTATTAACAGGGGAAGACCACAATTTGGATTTAACGACATATCGGTATTAAAAGGTGCTACTAACGACGAGAATACCAATAAAAAATTGGCTCTTGATTTAATCAACATAGTACCTAATCCATACTATGCATATTCAAGCTATGAACCAGATAGAAATGACTTTAGAGTTCGTATTAGTAATTTGCCTGCAAATGCTACCGCTACTATCTATACTACTAATGGTATTTTAGTGCGACGACTATCTAAATCAGATCCTGCTCAAACTTATCTTGAATGGGATTTAAGAAATGCTAACCGAATCCCAATTGCGAGTGGCGTATATATTATACACGTCAACTGCCCTGGCATAGGTGAGAAAACCTTAAAATGGATGGGAGTGATGAGACCTGTCGACTTCACTAACTTCTAATGGTAAAACGATTTAAAAAATTGGATATGAAAAAATTTTATAGACTAACATATTTATCGGTTCTCACCGCATTATTACCTGCAGCATTAATTGCAGGTAATGGTGAAAGGGCAGGAACTGGAGGAGCTACAGAGCTATTGATAAACCCTTGGGCTCGCAGTAGCGGTTTCGGAGGCTTTAACAGCTCTTCAGCTAGAGGTGTAGAGGCAATGAACCTGAATGTAGGTGGACTTGCTTTTACTAAAAAAACAGAAGTAATCTTTTCACGATCAAATTGGTTAAAAGGATCAGATATTTCTATTAACTCTTTTGGCTTGAGCCAAAGGATTTCTACTCAAGGAATTTTAGGAGTAAGCATCTTCTCTATGAATTTTGGAGATATTGATGTAACTACTAATGATAAACCTGATGGGAATGTAGGAAGGTTTTCTCCACAATTAATAAACTTCGCTGTTGCATACTCAAGAGAGTTCTCTAATAGTATTCACGGGGGAGTGTTGGTTCGTGGGATACAACAAACTATAGCTGATTTAAAAGCTCAAGGCTTCTCAATTGATGCAGGTATTCAATATTGCTCAGGGGATCTTGATCAATTAAAATTGGGGATCTCTTTACGTAATATCGGTCCAGATATGAGAATGTCGGGAGATGGTATTATGGCTCAATTCGAGGATCCTACATTGCCTTTTGCTGTAGAGGGATATCGTAAATCTCAAGCGTATCAACTACCATCGTTACTAAACATTGGTTTGTCGTACGATTTCTACATAAAAGCTGATCATAGATTTACTGCTTTAGGAAACTTTACTTCTAATGCTTTTTCTGAAGATCAATTAGGCTTTGGAGCTGAGTATGGGTACAAAAAATATCTAATGTTACGTGCAGGTTATAATGCTCAAAAAGATATTTCTGATGAGTCATTAACTCCTAGTGTATACACAGGTGTTTCTTATGGTGCAACATTTGAAGTGCCAATCAACGACAAAGGAACTACTTTTGGTATTGATTATTCATATTCTCCTACTCGTGTATTCGATGGAACACATGTAATAGGTGCTCGCATAACATTATAATATTTACTATTTTTGTTTTAAAAGAAGGCTGTATGCAAATACAGTCTTCTTTTATTTTTATTTAATTGCAACAAACAACGAAGGATATGGCTGAAGTAACTTATTTCACTCAGGAAGGTATAGAAAAATTAAAAGAGGAACTTGCTCAATTGAAAACAGCAGGTCGTGCTAGTATTGCAAAACAAATTGCAGAAGCAAGAGATAAAGGAGATTTGTCTGAGAATGCAGAATATGATGCTGCTAAAGAAGCTCAAGGTTTGTTAGAATTGAAAATTACAAAACTCGAGCAAGTGCTTGGTAATGCAAGAGTAATCGACGAGTCGAAAATAGATAATAGTAAAGTATTAGCTTTATCTATTGTGAAGATTAAAAATGTAAAAAACGGTGCCGAGATGAAGTATCAACTTGTTGCCGAAAAAGAAGCGGATTTGAAATCAGGAAAAATATCTATTAAATCGCCAATTGCTCAAGGTTTATTAGGGAAATCGGTAGGCGACAAAGTAGAAATTACAGTTCCTAATGGTAAAATGGAATTTGAAATTATTGAGATATCAAGATAATGTCGAGCATATTTTCTAAAATTATTAAAGGTGAAATACCAGCCTACAAAGTTGCAGAAACTGAAGAGTTCCTTGCATTCTTAGATGTTCGCCCTGTAGCAAAAGGTCATGTTTTATGTATTCCTAAAAAGGAAGTAGATTATATTTTTGATCTCGAAGACATGGATTATGCGAAACTAATGCTATTTGCAAAAATTGTTGCCAATGGAATTAAGAAAGTAGTTCCTTGTAAAAAAATTGGTATTACAGTAATAGGGTTAGAAGTTCCACATGCACATGTTCATTTAGTGCCAATGAATGAATTAGGGGATATGAATTTTATGGCAGAAAGACCAGTCTTCACAGAAGAAGAATTTGTGTCTCTTGCATCGGAAATAGAAAAAGCAATTATTTCTTAATGATTTTATCAGGATTGTCTGTTAAATAGCTTGCCCAACCTGTATGTTTTTTGTTGCTTTTTTTTGTTTTGCCAACTTTAACAGAGCTTGGCATTAAGTCGTTCTGTAGGTAATGACATACAGCGGCTGCGAGACCATCCGTTGCGTCAAGGAATTCTGGATGTCCATCAAACTTAAGAAGTTGTTGTAGCATGTGAGAAACTTGTTCTTTAGAAGCGTTACCGTTGCCTGTTATTGATTGTTTGATTTTTTTAGGAGAGTATTCAGTTAAAGGAACATTGCGATACATCGCAGCAGCAATAGATACTCCTTGAGCTCTTCCAAGTTTTAACATCGATTGTACATTTTTTCCAAAAAAAGGAGCTTCAATAGCCATTGCATCAGGGTGATATTCGTCGATGATTTTAAGCACACCTTCAAATATTTTTTTGAGTTTAATAGAATGATCGTCGGACTTCCCAGTTTGAATGATGCCTAATGTAATAAGCTCTATCTTCTTTCCTACAATTTTCACCAAACCATAACCAGTTACTGATGTACCAGGGTCTACTCCTAAAATAATTTCTTCCTTTAATGCCAACTTTTGTTTATTGAAAAATACGTTTAAAGATACGTCATCAATTTATAATTTAATGCTATCTTGCCGTCAATTTGTAAATTTTTAAGATAGAAATAGAGTGATATTCATCCAAATTATTCTTTATGGGATACTTCTTGCATACCTATCTTATGTATGTTATTTTATAGTGGGTTGGCTACGAACCCCATCACAAGAAATCAAAGACCTTATCAGGTATCCTAAAGTAAGCATAATAATTCCAGTTAGAAATGAGGAGCGTTATATTCAGGACTTATTATTAGATATACAGAATCAAACATATCCTAAAGAGTTTTATGATGTAATTATCGTTGATGACTATTCAACAGACAAAACTGTTCAGGTAATAAATAGCTTAGGATTTTCGAATGTAAGAGTAATTCCCTTGGAACTTGAGGAAGAGACATTCGCGTATAAAAAAAAAGCGATAACCACAGGTGTAAATAACTCCGATGCAGAACTCATCATTACTACCGATGGCGATTGTAGAATGGGGCCAAATTGGATATGGTCAATAGTGTCTTTTTATAATACTCATCAATATAAATTAATTTCTTCTCCAGTGTCTTTTCATAATGAGAAATCATGGTATGAAAAAATTCAAACAGTGGAGTTTCAATACTTAATTGGTGTTGGGGCAGCATGTATCAAAAATGGTATGCCAAGCACTTGTAATGGAGCAAACCTTGCTTATACCAAAGCATTGTTCGAGGAGATCCATGGTTTTGATGGAATAGATGATATTGCTTTTGGCGATGATGAATTGTTGCTTCATAAAATCTATAAACAATATCCAGAAGGGATTGGATTTAATAAAAGTAAAGAGGCCTTAGTATATACCTATGCAAAAGAAAAGCTAAGCGATTTTATAGAACAAAGAAAAAGATGGGCAAAGAAAAATGCTAATTATTTCGATAATAGATTGCTTATAATGGTAGCAGTAATTTTTCTTACCAACATATTATTGTTAGTTGGATTTCCTTTTGCTTTTTTTTATCCAGAAATAAAAAACTTTCTAATCATAACTGGCATCTCTAAAATTATATTCGATGGGGTTTTTATGTACATGACCTTGAGTTTCGTTAATAAGAAGAGTTATTTGTTTTACATGCTACATGTGCTATTTTTCTATATATTCTATATTGTTTATATTGGTATTATAGGGAATACAGAATCTACTTACCAATGGAAAGGCCGGAAAGTTATATGAGTAAGGAAGAACATCATAGTCCATTTAAACGTGGATTAAATAAATTGCTAAGAAATAAATTAGCAGTGTTTGGTGGTCTGCTAATAATAGCTACAATACTGATTTCAGTTCTAGGTTATTTAATCATGCCGGATAATAGTCCGAATGCAAATGAAATGCATTTAGAGATAAGTACATTATCACCTGGATCTACAGTAAAGTTCTATAAAATACCAAATGATAAAGTACCTACTCCTCAAAGTCTTTTATTTACGTGGTTGTATGGGAAAGAATCGGAGTGGAAATATATTCCAATACTTGATGATTCTTTATTGACTAAATCAACTGAACACACCGTCATAACTAGAAAGTATTGGCTTGGAACAGATAGGTATGGCAGAGATGTTTTAAGCAGAATGATTTTAGGTACTCGTATTTCTTTGTCGGTAGGAATTGTTTCTGTAATAATCTCGATGTTCGTAGGTGTTTTTCTAGGAGCAATTGCAGGATATTATGGAGGTAAATGGGATAGTATAATTTCTTGGTTAATCAACGTTATATGGTCTCTACCTTCATTATTACTTGTAATTGCGATTTCATTTGCTTTAGGAAAAGGATTCTGGCAGGTTTTTATTGCAATTGGATTGAGCATGTGGGTAGAAGTGGCTCGATTAGTTAGAGGTCAGATTTTAAGCATAAAAGAAGTTGAATTTGTAGAAGCTGCAAAAGCTTTAGGATATCACGAAATAAGAATAATTTTTAGACATATTTTACCGAACATTATCGGTCCATTGTTAGTAATGGCCTCTGCCAATTTTGCTTCTGCTATTTTGTTGGAAGCAGGGCTTAGCTTCTTGGGTTTTGGCGCTCAACCACCTACTCCTACTTGGGGGGGGATGGTGAAAGAGCATTACGGATATATAATTATGGATGCAGCTTATTTAGCAATTATTCCAGGTCTTGCAATTATGCTATTGGTATATGCATTTAATATTTTTTCTTCAGGAATTAGGGATGCGTTTGATCAGAAGAACTGATTACCTTTTTTTCGGAACGGAGTTTAGCATCCATAGAAATAATGATGGAAAGAATTAAAAAGAAAATCCCACCGTTTTTGTCGACTTCAACCATATCTCCCAATATTAAATGAATTAAGAAAATTACTAGTGTGGAGAAGCAAGCAATCATCAGATTTTTTATAAAAGTTTCATTGCTTTTCAAGTAAATGGTTTTTGTTCTTAGCATCGCCCACACATATAAAATAACAAATAGCAAAAAACCAAAAACACCCTGATCGCAAAAAATAAGTAAGAAATAATTGTGAGTGCTTGATCGCTCGGGATTATCACTTAGATAAGTCACAAATGCTGGGTTAGCGTAAGTTTTGTAAGTTGGGTAAAAGGTATTGTTCCCAGTTCCCAACCAGAAATTATGCTTAATTAAATTTATTGCAGCTACCCATCTATATACTCTCTCCATCCCCGACACATCGCTAAGTTCTACAGTTGCCTCTAAGTGTTTGCCCAAATCCTCTCTATTGAATACTGTCGAAGTGTATTTAGGGGCATACCTCATATAATAATTATCATCCACTAATTGATAGCAGAATGCTATAACTCCAATTAATGCAATGATGAAACTAAGCTTTAGAAATTTCGATTTAAATACGATGATGCTAAAAAGTCCTGCAAGAACTGAGAGCCAAGTTGTACGTGTATAAGATGTAATAATTGCAAATACAAGTATAAGTATGCATGTGATTAAAATAAATCGGATAATAAAATTATCCTTATACCAACCATAAGCAGCAATTGAGAATGGTAGTGCTAAGCCTAATGTACAAGCGTAGATAACATGGTTAACATAAAACGGACGAGCGGATTCATTCACAGTTTCGAAACTAAATCCAGTAAGAGCGTGATTAAAAACCGCATAAAAAACAGTAAGCATTAAAGGCACAAAGAAGCTCCAAAAAGCTATTTTATAATTTTTCTCATTCTTTAAAATTAACAAAGGAATAAAAATGAATCCACCAAAGAACCATAATTTAGCGAGAAGATATTTTAACGATAGTACAGGTTCTAATGACACAAAAATGTTTAATACAAATAATAGAATTTGTAGACTAATAATTATTATTAGTGGATTTTTTAGGTATTGCTTAATTTCAGCTCGGTTATTTATGAGTAAAATCAACCACAATGCAGAAGAAAAAATAAGAAGTGGTTCAGAGGGTGCTGATAAAGTTAAACTTCCGAAAGAAAAATCCAGTGATATTGGTAAAGAAGCAAGTAAACAGTAAAAAACAAATTTATAATTGTATAAACTTATTCCTAAAAATATTAGTGCTAAAGGTGCTAAATTAACAAATGGAATGCCTTTCCAAATACCAATAATATTTGCAAAAGTGAATATCAGTAATGAACTTATGAAGAATAAATATTCACCCTTTCCTATGTTCCTTATATTGTTCAAGCCAGCTTTCTTCTAATAAATGGGAAGGCATCTATTAATGCAATAATAAGTAATGCGAATATAAATACTGAGGCAATTACAATTGCTGATGTTAAAATCCTTCTTGGGGTCGACGGTATTTCTGGCACATCTGCTTTGTTAATAATAAATTTCTGAGGCAGTGCGCTTTCAAATTCCATTTTAGCACTTTCATACCTTGTTTTTAAACTAAGATACTTTCTACGTTCTAATTCTTGATTGTTCACATGATTTACGTATGCACCCCCATATTTTTTCAATTTTTCTAAAGTAGGGGCAAGCGATTTAACGGCAGCCCTGTAGCCTTCTACTCTTGCTTTTGTCTTTATTAATAAGGTGTCGGGCAACTTACTTTTATTTTCCTCATATACTTTCAACAAAGCTTCTTCTTGTTCTAAGCGAACTGAATTTGTTGTCAATGATTCATTTAGTTCTTCAAACTGACTGAAATAATCGTATATACCATTGTTTCTTAAGATCGAGAGTAACTCTTCAACAGAGTCCATTAAGCTTTTCTGACTAAGGTATTCGGCCTCAATTATTCTAAGTGCTTCTTTTGCTTTTACTTTTTGAATTGCAGTCTTTTGAAAGTCTGCATAATTCGCGATATAATTTGCTATTTCGGCTGCTAATTTTGGGTCTGTATCATAAACAATAACCTCTATTGCTTTATACTCTGTAAGTTTTGCTTTGTAATTTTTATCAAATAAGGTTCTCATTTTTAATAATGAGACCACTTGAGTTGTATCTATTCCATAATGGCCTGCAAGATGATATTTAATAATTACATTATTCTTTAATTCATCTGATTTAAGTATTTGCAATAATTGCTCAGCATCTTCATCACTTCCAAATTCTAATAACCCATATCCTTGTGTGCCAGTTTCTGTTAGAAGAGTTGTGGAAAGATTAGCGTTGGTTGTAGGGTAAAATATTACATTAGCCTTGTATAATGGCTTAACAAATGATGGACCAGTAAATACATAAGTAAGTAATCCTGATAATATACAAACGATTGCAACTGCAAATTTCCATTTCCAGACTAACTTTGCAAAGTATATGACGTCAAAAGAATAGCTCGTTTCGTGCTCTTTATTCATGTATGATAAGGTTATTTAGACTGCAAAGGTAAAATTAATTATCTAAATTATTTTATCCTGCTTTACTAATAAGGTTATTTGCCTAATTGGGACTAAACGGGTAATTATCAGTATTATTATAGCTAATATTATTCCCAGCGTGTACTTTATAAGCCATAGTATATTTATCCTATCTAGAAAATAGTATAAAACAAAAACCAATACTATGGAAATGAGTGTTCTGTAAATTAGATTTCTATTGATTTTGATATTAAATTTTATAAATGAAAATACTAACTGACAGGTAGTTACGAATACATAGGTTATTAATGAGACGATGGCAGCTCCATAAGCGCCATATTTAGGAATAATAATAACGTTCAGCCCTATGTTTATAAGTACACCTACTAAGGCGATTTGATTTAACAGACGGATATTCCCATTTGCTGTTAATAGGGTTCCAAAAATATATCCATTACAAACAAATACAAAAGCTATAATTAGTATAGAAAATATTTCTGCAGAATCAGATAGATTTTCTTTATGTAGTATTCCCATCAATTGTTGTGAACATAGAATGGAAAATACTGCTAATACACATGCAGGTATAACTAGTATCGAAAATGCAGTTTTTACAAGTGGAACTAAATTCGTTTTTTCACTAATCATCCTTGAAAATAGAGGATATAACAAACCAGCAAATAAAACCGCAATCATATTTAAAGCATCTATAAGACGGTAGGCTGATGCATAAATACCAACTTCCTTGTTCCCGTTATGGTGAAGCTCTTTTAAAAGAACGGTATCGGCCTTCGTATAGATTAACATGAGTAAGGCTAAAATAGCGAATGGGTAGCTTTCTTTTAGAACTACTTTTATTCGCTCCTTGTTCAATTGTAGCTTAAAAAATGTGGTGTGTTTTTTTACGAAATAGAAAGAAATACAAGAGGAAATAAAGAAAGATAGAGTTTGAAGAATTACAAATGTTTGTATATTGAAATAGGATGTAAATACATTAAAATAGAGCACTGGCAAACAAAATAGTATCATCAATAATTTATCTAGGATGGAGATAAATGTATCGGCCTTAAAGTGATGTAATCCCGCTAAATTTGAACGATGATATAATGTAAACGAGTTGAAAATTTGACCAAGGATTAATATCCAAATTAATGTCCACTCTTGCTGATTGAACCCGCTAATTAGGCCATAGACTAATAAACAAATGGTATATACAAATGAAAGAATTATTTTTAATGAGAAAGTATTTGAAAAGCTTTCGCTTAATGCATTTACATTTTGTGCAATATGTCTGTTGTTGTAATTAGTAATACCAGGATCAAGGACAATACTTAAAATAAAACTCAAATTAAAGAGGGCATAAAATAGTCCATAATTCTCAGCACCTAAAATATTTTGAGTATGTAAATCGATTCCAAAAATATAGAGTGGTTTAATCAGAAGATTAACAAATATGATTAAGATTAAATTCAGAATAAACTTCTTTTGCATCTGATTATTTTTTAGGGAATGACAACATCATTTTCTCTATAGAATTCCATAATAACTGAGAGGTTTTATTCCAAGTGAACAACTCTCTCCTTTTTATTGATTTTTGTATTAAACTATTTCTTATCGAGTTATTACTACTTATATTTTCCATTGCAATTGCGATCTCTTCAATAGAGTGTGGATTTACATATAAAGCAGCATCATCTGCAACTTCAGGTAAAGAACTAGTGTTAGAAGTTATTACTGGAACCTGACAATACATTGCTTCAAGAATAGGAATTCCAAAGCCTTCATAAAATGGAATATAGGTCATAGCTAATGAGGCCCCTATAACATGGTGAAGGTCTGTATTGGAGAGTCTGCCGCAGAAAACAATATCATTTCTATGAATGAGCTTTTCAAAAGTAGACTTAAAATGTTTGTCGGAATGCATTACACTTCCAACTATTAATAATTTAATTGATGACTTTGTTCTTTCTTTAAATTGATCAAAGGCAAGGAGAAGATTGCTAATATTTTTTCTGGGATTGAGAGATCCTACGTATATGAAGTAATCTTTGGAATCACTATATTTTTGTTTTACGGAGTATATTTGTTCTTCTGTTAAAGGCGTGTAACTTTCGTTTGCACCGTTGTATACCACATCAATTTTTTCGCTAGAAATTTTATAGGTATTTACAATGTCTTCTTTAGAAAACTTAGATACCGTAGCAATTCTTGTTGCATTTTTTGCAAAGATGGGGAAGAAGTGACGATAATACAATCTGGTTAAAAAAGGGACATCTTGTGGGCGATGTTCAAATGTGATGTCGTGAATCACAGCTAAAGTAGGCACACTTGGTTTTTGTGGAATAAAACCATCTGGACTAACAAAATAGTCGATGTTGTACTTTTTTATAGCACGTGGGATTGCAAATTCAAAAAAAAGATAATATAAAAATGGATGTCTGGCTTGTGGAAAAAGTACTACAGGCACTACGTTCTCGGCGAAGATGAATTGTTCGGAATACGTTCTGTCGAAGAAGAAATAAAATTCATGCTCTGGATGATTAATACAAATCCTCTTGAGTGTTTCAAAAGTAAACCACCCCATTCCCTCTAGTTTGTTTTCGAGTAAAAGCCGAGTATTAATTCCTATTCTCAAAATATTTATACAGGTCGTTGAACTTTAATAATCATATTCGGTGTTAGCAAAACAGACTTCGAGCTTCTTGCAGATGCGAATAGCGTAACTTTGATAGTAAAACTTATAATCGTCCAAATTATTTTTCGCAAAACTTCTTTTAGAAAACCATTCACTTCTAAATGAGAAGCTCTTACCTCAATGTTTGTAAATCCAATACTTAAACTAAGCTGTTGGGCCGATGAACTATTCATATAGTTTTCGTGTGTAAAATCGCCGTTGGCAAATACTGTTGCAAAAGGGGCATCGTTATTTGGTGTTCTAAATATAGCTATGCCTCCTGGTTTTAGTGATTTTTTTATGAGATTTAACAGATCAACTAATTCATCTTTGCTAAAATGTTCGATGATATCTATACCTGTAATTACATCGAAATGACTTTCTTTATCGGACAAATAACTAGAAATGTCGTTTACCTCCACTTCATTTAATCCGAATTCTTTTGCAATCTTTACCTGACTTTCACTTAAATCAATTCCTTTGAGGTTTGTATAACCTTCATTCTTAAGCATCTTTATTAAAGAGCCAAAACCGCATCCAATATCTAAAATAGAGGCATTTCGGTTTATTGGTAGCAAAGGCAATACTTCAGCTTTGAAAAGTAATGCATCACTTTTCATTTTTTCTTCAATTTGCAATTGAATATGTCGCCCTGATTGATTTTGATAATAATCTTGGTAAAGTACTTTTCTGTATTGGTAGCTCATATCTGATAATTCACAAAGTTCAAACATACAGCAAATCCAACTAAAGCACAAAAGCTAGATAATAAAGCCTCAATATTAAATAGAATTATAAATTTGTTGGATGTTATTGAAAAGATACCAAGATGTATTAGTAGAAGCGGGTTGCGACGAAGCGGGTAGGGGATGTTTGGCTGGACCAGTATTTGCCGCCGCCGTGGTTTTACCACTTGATTTTGAGCATGAAATGTTAAATGACTCGAAACAAATTACAGAAAAGAATAGGTTTTATTTACGTGAAATAATAGAAAAGGAAGCTTTATCTTATGCAGTTGGGGTATGTAGTCCGAGAGAGATTGATGAAATTAATATACTAAATGCCTCTTTTTTAGCAATGCATAAAGCAATAGACCAGTTAACATTAATGCCAGAATTATTACTTATTGATGGGAATAGGTTCAAAAAATATGCTCATTTACAACATCACTGTATTGTGAAAGGAGATGCAAAGTTTATGTCGATAGCAGCAGCCTCTATACTAGCAAAGACTTACAGAGATGAGTATATGGAAAAAATGGATAAAGAATTTCCTATGTATCGTTGGTCAAAGAACAAGGGATACCCTACTAAAGAGCACCGCGATGCTATTGCTAAGCATGGACCTTGTTCGGAACATCGTATGAGTTTTACCTTGCTACCCAGTCAGTTAAGTTTAGGACTATAGCCCTGATTTAGCTGATATTTTTTTGTACTTTTGAACCTTTATAATTTATATGAAAAATACAGCACTAACCAATTTACACATATCATTGGGAGCTAAGATGGTCCCTTTTGCTGGGTATAATATGCCAGTACAATATTCGGGTATTAATGTTGAACACGAAGCAGTAAGAAAAGCTGTTGGAGTGTTTGATGTCTCGCACATGGGAGAATTTATTTTAAAAGGAGAAAATGCATTGGATTTAATCCAAAGAGTTACTTCAAATGATGCTTCGAAATTGGTTGATGGTAAAGTCCAGTATTCATGTTTACCTAATGAAGATGGAGGTATAGTCGACGATTTATTGGTATATAGAATAGATGAGAAGAGCTATATGTTAGTGGTAAATGCTTCTAATATTGATAAAGATTGGAATTGGATTTCTTCATACAACACAAAAGGTGTAGAAATGCATAACATATCTGATAAAACATCTTTACTTGCTGTGCAAGGGCCAAAAGCTACACAAACTTTGCAAAAGTTAACGGATATGAACCTTTCTGAAATGGAATATTATTCTTTCAAAAAAGGGGTATTTGCAGGTATTGAAAATGTATTAGTGTCGGCAACAGGATATACTGGAGCTGGTGGGTTCGAGGTTTATTTCGAAAACCAACACGCAGAAAAAATATGGAACGCAATTTTTGAGGCAGGAGAAGAATTTGGTATTAAACCTATTGGATTAGGTGCAAGAGATACACTCCGTTTAGAAATGGGTTTTTGTTTATATGGAAATGATATCAATGATCATACTTCACCATTAGAAGCAGGTTTAGGATGGATTACAAAATTCACTAAAGAATTTACAAATTCTAAAAACTTATTAGCACAAAAAGAATCGGGAATAAAAAGAAAACTAGTGGGGTTCGAAATGATTGACAGAGGAATACCTCGTCATGATTATTTAATCGTAGATGCAAATGGGAATGAGATTGGTGTGGTAACATCAGGAACACAATCACCATCGTTACAAAAAGCGATTGGCATGGGTTATGTAGCCACAGAATTTGCAAAAGAGAATACAGACATTTTTATTTCTATTAGAGATCAAAAAATAAAAGCAAGAATAGTAAAATATCCTTTTTATAAAGGTTGAAAATGAGTAGAGAAATTGAGGTATGTTTAAGCCCTTCATTAATTCCTAACTATAACCTAGAAGGTAAAGTAGTAGTAGTTATTGATATTTTCAGAGCTACATCATCTATCTGTTATGGATTTGAAAATGGAGCAAAAGAAATTATTCCGGTTGCTAGTGTAGAAGAATGTAAGAGTTATGAAGGTAAGGGATATTTGTTAGCAGCGGAAAGAAATGGAGAAGTTGTCAATGGGTTTGATTTTGGTAATTCTCCGTTTAGTTATACTAGCGAAAAAGTTTCTGGTAAAAAAATTGTATTAACCACAACGAATGGAACACATGCAATTCAACAAGCTAAAGCAGCTGATAAAATAGTGGTTGGCTCTTTTCTAAATCTTGATACTTTATGTGCCTGGCTTAGTGCTCAGGAGCAAGATGTTATTTTACTTTGTTCAGGTTGGAAAAATAAATTCAATTTAGAAGACACTTTATTCGCAGGTGCAGTTGTAAATAAATTGAAAGATAGGTTTAGTCACCATTGCGATGCGTCTGTTGCAGCAGAAGATATGTATGTTTTAGCGAAAGACAATCTTAGAACATACTTATATAAATCTTCACATAGTCAACGATTAAAGGAGTTAAATATTGAAGATGACATTCAGTTTTGTTTAAAGTTGAATATTTGTACTGTCGTGCCTATCTTGGAAGATGGTCGATTGGTTCCTCTGGCAAGCTAATAAATACAAGATACAGCTATGAAAAATAAATTAGTTGTTATTCTTATCACCTTTCTCGTTGTGTGTTATCAGTTGGTAATAGCACAACCAACCATTACACTGCGATTAAACACAAAACATACTAACACTAAGGAAAATTATTTTCTAGCATCTAATATAAACTCTTGGAACCCCAAAACGAATGGGTATCAATTCTTGAAATCAGATTCGGGGTATTATGAACTTTCTTTTCCTTCACAAAAACAAAGTAATATTGAATATAAGATTACTAAAGGATCATGGGATAAAGTAGAATCCGCTATAGATGGAAAAGATATTAGTAATAGAATAATTAATACTTCTTTCATTACAAAAGATACTACCATCTTTATTAATATTTTAGCTTGGAAAGATGACTTTGAAAACCATGTTAAAAAATCGACGGCAAGTAAGAATGTACATGTTCTAGATGAAATTTTTTTCTTGTCTAAACTCAATAAGAAAAGAAAAATTTGGATATATACCCCTAGTGATTATGCATATTCGAATAAGAAATATCCAGTTATTTATATGCATGATGGGCAGAATGTTTTCGATGAATTAAGTTCAGCGTTTGGAGAGTGGGGAGTTGATGAATGCATGGATACTATTTATAAAATCACTAAGCAAGAATACATTGTAGTGGGTATTGAAAATGGTAGAGAAGACAGGCTTTCGGAGTACAGTGTATACGATTTTGATTACGAATCGGAATCAAATAATAAAATAAAAATAAAAGGTCTTGGGTCTGAATACTTAGAAAGTGTAGTGTACGATTTAAAACCATATATTGATAAAAATTATAGAACACTTTCTGATGTAAAACATACTTTAATTTGTGGAAGTTCTATGGGAGGATTAATTTCATTCTATGCTATAATGAGATACCCTGATGTCTTTGGTTATGCTGGAGTTTTTTCACCAGCGTTTTGGACAAACATGCCTGATTTGAAAAAAGAGATTAATACAAATAATTCAAAATGGCGTGGTAATGTTTATATGATTACTGGAGAGTTAGAAGGCGAACGTTACATCAATAATATGTACGAAATTAAAAATATATTATTGAGCAAGGGCATACAAGATATACATGCCGAAGTAGTTCCGAATGGACGACATAATGAAACATTTTGGAGATCTCAATTTCCCAACTTCCTTAAATCAATTTCACTGACTAGGTAGTATTTACCTCTCTTATCCATCCATTTTCTTCCTATAAAAAAATTACATATCCCATTTTGGGAGTTTAGTTGCTTATATTTTATTCATTTGGCTATTAAATTATTTTTTAATTCCCTGAAAAATAAAGAGTTATAATATATTCTTCAACCTTTAAATTCCTTGGTAGAATAATTGAGTATTAGCGTATTGGTAACTGGCTTTTTTCTTTAAAAAGCGACTAAAAAGAGTATATTTTTTGGTAAAAGTGGGGCGGTTTAGATAAAGGGATTGATTTATCAATGAATGTTAGTTGAAAAAGAAATCGCATTTACCCTTAAAAATGAATTGCAAACTAAACCAAACTGATAGGAATGTTTACACCCCAATTTTTAAAGTTTAAGGCATACTTGCCCTATGCCTTTTTACTTTCTTTTTTATTCATCAGCAAATCCTATGCTGGAACTGAAACTTTTAAAAAGGGATCAATTATCATCAATATGGGGGCAACTACTCCCACTGTTGGTAACTCACTTAAGCCGTACGGTTTAGTTTACGATTTGTTGAAAAATTATAATACACCAGTAAGTTGTATTATTAATCCGACAAAAGTTAAAGACGGAATCGACTTTTCTCATAATGGAAAAAGCTTTAGAGGAGGTCCTTTTATCATACCAGAAGGCTATAGAACTTCAGCTGTAAACAAAGTTATCAATGCTTGGAAGAGTCAGGGGGTATTAATAGACTCGTTAGTTTCTGATGTTACTTTAGAAGTGGCCTATACGATGACATTCGCACCTAAATGGGTGATGGATGCAACCAACGGTCGTGTTGCAGTTGCCTATCTTACTGCTGCGGGTATTCCATCATCATCATATATTTTTAAAGGGCCGTCACAATTAAATAACTGCGATGATATTTATGTGATGCCACACGCGGATCCAAAATGGATATCGCACAACAATTTATATTTCTGGAATAAATCGCAAAAAGGAGCAATATGGGCAGGGTGTAATGCGGTATCTATCATGGAGGGTTTGTTTAAGGATACTGTAATTAGTGGTGTTTCGCAGCGATTACAGATGAACTTCTTATCGACTACAGGATTAATTAATTATGCTCAACACAGTAAAGTAGTTTTACCTCTAACACATGTAAGTCCAGCGAGTCCAATGTCTCAGTACATTGGTATTTCTGATGCGGCACAATCTGGCGGAGCTGAAAATGTTTACATGCCAAAATTAGGGGGTGCATGGCGTTCGAGTGTGGTATTTGTATCAAGAGCTCCAAACCAGTATGAAGTTCCAAGTAAATCTCCTGGTCCAGCAGCTACAAACTTATATGGTAGAGCTTTTGATGATCCAACAAGAGGTTATGTAGCTTATCAAGGAGCACATAGTTTTTCACCAAGTTCTGGTTCACCAAGTACAGCACAAATTGCAGCACAGAGAATGTTTTTTAACTTCTCATTTTTTGCTATAAAGGATAAATTACAAGGAGCTTTAACTGTAAATGTAACTGGTGTTCCTAAGATAATGTATTCGGGTACTACCTATACTGGATTTACAGCAAATACTGGTGGTACAAATACAGTAACCACTTATAAATGGACTTCTAACATACCAGGTACATTTAGTAATCCAACTGGAGCAACTACATCATTTACTCCTAGTGTAACCACTAGTACAGATGCGGTTATTTCTTGTTTAGTGGGTGATGCGTGTGGAAGAACAACATTTGATACTGAGGGTGAAATTGTTGCTTTACCAGCAAGCGCTGCATTTTCTGCAAATGCAATTACACAAAGTATTGAGGCTGGTTGTGGTGATGTTAATATCAGCTTTAATGTTTTCGATAGCAATTACGATCCTAAAGCAAGTGCAAGAACATTAACTAATTTAACTTCATTCTCAAATGGAAGTGCATCATTTACTTCTTCGGGTCAGATTACTTATACCCCTAATGCAAACTTTACGGGTACAGATGTAGCCACTTATACAATTTCTAATGGTGTATTTACAGCTAATAATACCATTAGTATAACAGTTGGACAAGTAGCATTGGCTCCAGTTGCAAACACAGATGCAGTAACTGTATTGGAGGATAGTGTTACAACAATTTCAGTACTTGCTAATGATAAGAATAACCCATCGGCCTCCAATGCGAGTAAGTTATACATCAGGGATATATTAACAAAACCAAGTAAAGGGTATGTGTATAGAAATAGCAATGGAACCTTATCTTATTTAAGTAAAAAGGATGCAAGTTCTGGTACTGGTTCTGATCAGTTTACATATTTAGTAGTAAACGATTTGGGTTATACATCTATTGGTACTGTGAATATTACAATAGTTGATGATGGATGTTCATCTGGTCAATACAAAAGAGGTGTTGATGTAGCGGGGACTCCTCAAACATTAACGTTTACACCAACAATCGATAACCATATTTACGCTAGAAGTGGATATACATCTACGAATTATGGGTCAAATTCAACCTTAGTTATTCAGGGTAGAAGTTCTAGGATGTACAAGCCGCTTTTAAAATTCGATGTATCTTCTATTCCAACAAATATAACCATCACAAGTGCAACACTTGATTTAACTTTTTCAGCAAGTTATACTCACAGTTCTACAACAGGCCCCTTCCCAATCGATATTTATAATTTGAAAAGAGATTGGACAGAATCGGGTTCAACGTGGACGAACTATAAAGCCTCTACTGCTTGGGGTACTGCAGGAGCAGGAAGTTCTTCAACCGACTACAATTCAACTCCAACTTCTCAGTTTACCAATTCATCAAATAAGGTTGCTGGCGATGTAATTAGTGCAACAGTAACGAGTCAGGTTCAAGCTTGGATAACTACTCCAGCAAATAATCTTGGTTTAGTGTTAGCTCCAAAATCAAATTCGGGTTCAACTTCTAAGACAGCTACTTTTCATAGTAGGACTGCAACCACAACATCCACAAGACCAAAATTGACAGTAAATTATACAACTGCAACGGTTTCATTCCCATGTGTAACTATACCTACAAATTACAAGCCTATTGCTTATCCCGATACATTCTCAGTAAAATCGAATTCTTCTAAAACAGTCAATGTAAGAAGTAATGATGTTAACTATTATGGGAATACAAATAACCTTACATCGGTTACTACTCCAGCACATGGTACAGCAGTAATTCAAAGTGGAAATGTGTTGTATACTCCAACTGCTGGTTATACAGGAGTTGATACCTTTACATATACGATTACAGATGCAACAAATTCACAAACATTTACCACAACAGTTAGAGTTACAGTAGGTAGAGTTGCACCAACTATTGTTGCCGACTATACCACAACAAATTCTAATACTGCAAAAACAATTAGTATTGGTTTGAATGATACGGATCCTCAAGGGCAGATATCAAGTCCAACGATTACGTTAAATCCAAAATTCGGAACAGCAGCTGTAAGTGGTAGTTCAATTGTTTATACCCCAACATCTGGTTATGTTGGTTACGATACTTTAATTTATTCAAGATCAAGTATTGTTAGTGCAACATGTGATGTTGCATTAAGCGATACCGCAATTGTTGTAGTAAGAGTATTAAATCAAAATCCAATTGCAAATCCAGATACGATAAATACTACGTTATGTTTATCTAAAAAAATCGATTTATTAGCAAACGATACAGACCCTGAAGGAACTCTTTTAACAGCAGTGATTGTTTCAAATCCATCTAATGGTACATTAAGAAAAGAGTCGAATGGAAAATATTTATATACACCAACACCAAACTACAGTGGTACCGATCAATTTACTTATAAGATTAAAGATGGATCTGCAGATTCACTTCAGAGTAATACTGCTACAGTTTCAATAAACGTTTTCCCTATTCAATCTACTAATATTGCACCTATTGCGAAGAACGATTCTGATCTTACATACATCAATCAAGATTTTGCAATAGATGTTTTTTCAAATGATTCGGATCCAGATAATGATAGTTTAGGAATTAGCATTACAGCACCTGGATTAAAGGCACCTACTAGTGGAACGATAAGTTTATTACAAAATAATCAAATTTTATATGCACCAAATTTATATTTTTCAGGTAAAGATACTTTTGAATACAAACTAACAGATTACCACGAATCATGTTCTGGAAACACCTCACTTAGTGCTGTTGCTAAAGTATATGTAACAGTAAGTGCAGTGCCTATTAGTATTTCAGGAACAGTGTGGTCGGATTTAGATAATTCAGCAAATGGTACATTTAATAATATTCAAACAAATTCTGAAATAGGTACTAATGCATTTGCAACATTAAAAGTCTATTTGGTAGATAGTAATAATGTTATTATTGATCAAACTTCAGTCGACAATGATGGTAATTATACTTTAGTAAATGTTCCAAGAGTTCAAAATAAAGTTAAGCTAAGAGTAAACCATAATTCATTTAATAATGGAGGTACATTAAGTGTAAACGAATTGCCAACGACCTATTCAAATACTACACCTTTATTTAAACAGTTAAATACAGGAAACGTAGATATTTCTGGTCAGGATTTTGGTGTAAACCAATTACCTTCAGCACAAGATTACACTTTTGCAGAACAGGTTAATCCTGGAGCAAGTATGATTATCGATTCGTCTAAAGTGAACGGAATTGATGGCGAGTCGGGTGCATTAACAAGTATTAAATATTTAACATTCCCTACGAATGTAAGTGCATTTAAAATTGGTTCAACAACCTACACTAGTGGAACATGGCCAGGTGCTGGTGTAACAGTTGCTTTATTAACACCAATAAGAATTACACCTAATGCAGGATTAGTAACTCCTGTAATTTCATTTAAAGTTGTTGATAATGGAGGTAGCCAGTCGCTCGATACTGGTAGAGTATATATTCCATTATACCTTCCATTAACAGCAGGCTCTATAACAGGAGGAGGTTCAGCAATATGTGGTTCTGGTATACCGGCTGCATTTACTTCTTCTGCTAATGCTACAAATGGTAGAGCTACAATACAATATCAATGGCAAGTTTCAACAACAAGCACAAGTTCTGGATTTTCAGATATTCCAAGCGCTACTTCTGCAGCGTATACTCCAGCAACTGCGATAACACAAACTTCATATTACAGAAGAAAAGTATATACTAGTTTAGATGATCCTTTATACAGTAATGTAATTACAATTACTGTTAACCCATTACCAAGTGCTCCTACTAGCCCTAACGGAGGTGCTGTAATTACTACCTCAGGATCAACCACAATTTCAGCTAGTGTTACAGGAGGAAATACTATTGATTGGTATGCAGCTTCAACAGGAGGTTCTGTATTGAGTGGTGGAACAGGAACTACTTCGTATACTACACCAACAATCACAACTACTACAACTTATTTTGCTCAAACGAGAAATACTACAACAGGTTGTGTGTCGAGTACAAGAACTGCAGTTACAGCAACTGTAAATGGTACGGTGAATGGAGGTGTGGTAACCGCATCACATTCTTTATGTGGAACAAATATTCCAGATACATTAATGTCTACAACAGCAGCAAGTGGAGGAAACGGCAGCTTTACCTACAGATGGCAATCGTCGCCATCTTCTACATTTGCTAGTGGTGTTGTTGATTTAGATGATGACGCAATTGCTGCAGATGGGTTTGCAACAGATTTAGATTATACACCAACAGATTCAATCACAGCTACAACTTATTATAGAAGAAAAGCAACAGATGGAAATAGTGTGGTAGGATATAGTAATATTATTACCGTTACAGTAAATACATTACCTTCAAATATTTCAACAGTTGTTTCGGCAGCAAGAACAGGTACAGGAAGTGTAACACTATCAGCAACTCCGGTTGCTGGATCTACTATCGATTGGTATGATGCTTTAACAGGTGGTAACTTATTGTTGAGTGGTTCAAATACCTTTACTACTCCATCAATATCTGTTACGACTACCTATTATGCACAATCTAGAAATACAACTACTGGTTGTTATTCAACAGATAGAACTCCAGTTACCGCTACTATAAATGCGTCATTATCTGCAGGTATTGTTTCGGGTACCAGTTCTATTTGTGGCTCAGGAACTCCAACAGCATTTACATCTTCTACTGCTGCATCAAACGGTACAGGTACTATTTATTATCAATGGCAAGTTTCTACAACTTCAAGTACATCTGGTTTTTCTGATATCCAAAGTGCAACAAATGCTACATACGCACCAGGTTCAATCTCTACTACTACATATTATAGAAGAGGTGCTTATACAGAAGTAGATGCAATAAAATATAGCAATGTAATTACTATTACAGTAAATCCATTGCCAACAATTTCTATTAGTCCTTCTAGTCCGGCTATTATCATAGGTAATAGTGTTACACTTACGGCTAGTGGTGCAAATACATATTCATGGAACACTAGTGCAACTACGGCTTCCATAACAGTAAGTCCTAGTTCAACCACTACATATACTGTCTCAGGTGTTGATGCAAATGGATGTCAATCTTCTGCACAAGTAACTGTAACCGTAAATCCATTGCCAAGTGTTGGAGGTACTGCTGCTGCAGTTGCTGCAAATATTTGTGCAGGGAGTACAGCAACAATTAACTTAACAGGAAATACTGGCACTATTGTTTGGCAAACGTCAGGGAATGGGACTTCTTGGACAGACACAACGGTTACCACAAGTTCTTTAACCACAAATGTTTTAGCTGCAGGATATAGATTCTACAGAGCTAAAGTGACCAATGCAACAGCCGCTCCAGCGTATTCAAATAGTGTAGGTATATTCGTTGATCCAGCAAGTGTTGGAGGAACAATTAATGGTGGAGGAGTATCAGTTTGTTCAGGAACAAATAGTACAGTACTTACATTAAGTGGGCATACAGGTGCTATTGTAAAATGGCAATGGTCTACAAGTTCTAACTTCTCTTCAAATGTAAATGATATTGCACATACGGGAGTTAGCTATACTGTAACAAATATTTCTACACAAACTTATTATCGCGCGGTAGTAAAGAGTGGACAATGTGCATCTACAAATAGTTCAATTACTTCACTATCTATTGATCCTGTAAGTGTTGGAGGTAGTATTTCTGGCGGAACATCAGTATGTACAGGTACGAATTCAACAAACTTAACTTTATCAGGACATACAGGTACAATTGTAAAATGGCAATCGTCTACCTCATCAGATTTCTCAACTAATTTAACTGATATAAGCAATACCACTACGAACTATACAGCTAGCAATTTAACAACAACTACTTATTATAGAGCAGTAGTAAAAAGTGGAAATTGTTCAAGCACTACAAGTTCAAGTGCAACAGTTACAGTTAATCCATTGCCTGGTGCACCTACAAGTCCTACAAATGGAGCAAGAACATTACCGGGTACTGTATCTATAAGTGCAAGTACGCCAACAGATATTACTATAGATTGGTATGCTAATCCTACAGGAGGTTCGGTATTAACTAATGGCACAGGAACAAATACATTTACTACACCAAGCATTAGTGCTACAACTACATATTATGCTCAAGCTAGAAATACAATCACAGGTTGTATTTCAGCAACACGTACAGCAGTTGTTGCTACAGTTAATGATGCATTAGATGCGGGAGTTATTGCAAGTAACCAAACTATTTGTTACGGAAGCACACCAAATCCATTAACATCTTCTTCTGCTGCAAGTGGAGGTACAGGTACACTAAATTATATCTGGCAAGTTTCGACAACAAGTAGTACTACTGGATTTGCAGATATTTCAGGTGCTATTTCTGCAACATATACTCCAGGAGCATTAACACAGACTACCTATTACAGAAGATCGGTAAGTTCAAATACTGATGCAACTGCATATTCGAATGTGGTTACCATTACAGTTGACCCAACTACAATCGGAGGCTCTGTAACAGGAGGAGCTACTGTATGTGCGGGTTCAAATTCTACTACCTTAACAGTATCTGGTCATACGGGAACTGTTACAAAATGGCAAATCTCTACTAGTTCTAATTTTAGTTCAGGAGTAACTGATACAGCAGTAACATCAACATCAATTACTATTACCAACTTAACAGCAACTAGATATTATAGAGCGGTATTAAAATCAGGTGTTTGTGCAGCGCAAAATTCTTCGTCTGCAAGTATCGTTGTAGATCCTGTTTCTGTTGGAGGTTCTGTTGGGGGAGGAACGAGTGTATGTGAGGGAACAAATTCTACCACATTAACATTAACTGGATATACAGGAAGTATTACAAAATGGCAAATATCTACAAGCTCAAACTTTAGTTCAGGTGTTACCGATACTGCTGTAACATCAGCATCCATTACTATTGCAAATTTATCCGCAACAAGATATTACAGAGCAGTGGTTAAAAATGGAGTATGTGCCACAGCAAACTCTAGCTCAGCAACTATTACAGTTAATCCTATACCTAATGCACCTACATCAGGTGTTGGAGGTTCGAGAACAGGTACAGGAACAGTTAATATTAGTGCTTCTGTTTCGGCAGGAGAAACAATAGACTGGTATGCAAATGCTACAGGTGGAACAGTATTAACAAATGGTACAGGTACCACTACATTTACTACTCCTTCAATTAGTACAACTACTACTTACTATGCACAAGCTAGAAATACAACAACAGGATGTATATCTACGTCAAGAATTCCAGTAGTAGCTACAATCAATGGAGCATTTAGTGCAGGTGCAATTGCTGCTGACCAAACAATTTGTTCGGGTTCAACACCAGCAGGTTTAACATCTACAACTGCAGCGAGTGGCGGTACAGGAGCAATTAGCTATCAGTGGCAATCGTCTACTACATCTACTTCTTCTGGGTTTTCAGATATTTCTAGCGCAACATCAGCGACATATAATCCTGGAGCACTAACACAAACAACATATTATAGAAGAAACGCAACAACATCGAATGATGGAACAATTAACTCGAATGTTGTAACGATAACTGTAAACCCTACATCAGCAGCAGGAACACTATCGATAAGCTCTGGTACATCAGTTGTGTGTGCGGGAACAAATTCTACCACATTAAGTTTATCGGGTAAAACAGGTAATGTAGTAAAATGGCAAAGTTCATTAAATGGATCTTCATGGTCAGATGTGACAAATACCACTACTACTTTAACCGCTACAAATATTAATGCTACTACTTATTATAGAGCTATTGTGAAATCAGGCGTTTGTCCGAACGACACTACTGCTGCTTTAACAATTACTATCAATCCATCATTATCAAACAATACAATTACAAGCCCTACGCCAGATAGTTTATACATTAGTGGAAACCCTACAAATATTGTAGGTACAACACCTACGGGAGGAACGTCAGTATATACCTACCAATGGCAATCTTCTACAACAAGTGCGATAGCAGGCTTTACAAATATTTCTGGTGCAAACAATAAAGATTTTGACCCATCGACGATAAATACGACTACTTGGTATAGAAGAAAAGCGTATTCAGGTAATTGCGATTCGTCAATATCAAATGCAGTAAGAGTAAAAGTTCAGGTTAGATACAACCCACCAGTTGCAAACGACGATGTATTAACGGTGGCAGAAGACGCTTCTGCAACAGCAAGCAATGTTTCGGCGAACGATACGGATGTTGAAGGAGATGCCTTAACATTTACTAGACTAACAAATGTAAAAAATGGTACTTTAACCTTTAACGCAAATGGAACATATACATATACTCCAAATGCAAACTTCCATGGTAAAGATACTTTAACCTATAGTGTATGTGATAATAGTGTACTTGTTGGTTGCGATACAGGGAGATTAATCATTACAGTAACATCAGTAAACGATAAACCTGTAGCGGTTGATGATGCAAAAACTACAAACGAAGATCAACAAGCGACAGGAACTGTAGCAACAAATGATTCTGATTTGGATGGTGATGCATTATCGTTCTCGGTAATCACCACTACAACAAAAGGTACATTAACATTGAATGCAAATGGTAATTATACTTATACACCAAATGCAAACTATAATGGTAAGGATACCTTAACATACAAAGTATGTGATAACGGAACACCAACATTATGTGATACTGCGCAACTCATCATTACGGTTTCACCAGTAAATGACAAACCAGTAGCAGTTGATGATACTAAGACTACGAACGAAGATCAACAAGCGACAGGAACTGTAGCGACCAATGATTCTGATTTGGATGGCGACGCATTATCGTTCTCAGTAATCACCACTACTACAAAAGGAACATTGACATTGAATGCAAATGGTAATTATACTTATACACCAAATGCAAACTATAATGGTAAGGATACCTTAACATACAAAGTATGTGATAACGGAACACCAACATTATGTGATACTGCGCAACTCATCATTACTGTTTCACCAGTAAATGACAAACCAGTAGCAGTTGATGATACTAAGACTACGAACGAAGATCAACAAGCGACAGGAACTGTAGCGACCAATGATTCTGATTTGGATGGTGATGCATTATCGTTCTCGGTAATCACCACTACAACAAAAGGAACATTAACCTTAAATGCAAATGGTAATTATACTTATACACCAAATGCAAACTATAATGGCAAGGATACTTTAACATACAAAGTATGTGATAACGGAACACCGACATTATGCGATACTGCAATTTTAGTGTTCACTATCTCACCAGTAAATGATAAACCAGTAGCAGTTGATGATGCTAAAACTACAAACGAAGATCAACAAGCGACAGGAACTGTAGCGACAAACGATTCTGACATCGACAATGATGCCTTATCGTTCTCTGTAATTACGACAACTACAAAAGGAACATTAACATTAAATGCAAATGGTAACTATACTTACACTCCAAATGCAAA
>CALSAQ010000010.1:0-76034 GCA_943372995.1 Sphingobacterium thalpophilum
ACACCCACATTGTTATAGTCAAGAGTACTGTGTCCAAGTGTATATACTCCATTAGTATCTGAATTGTGAGTTGTTGTTAGTGACTTAAAGATGAATGTAGAAGTAAAATTATTTGTTCCTGGTGAAGTTCCAGCAGTAGTATATGGAAAGCTACCATGCTCTACCAAGTTCGTACCGCTTACACAATTGGGACAGCTATTTACTGCATTATTTTCTGAATCAAATAAGTTTCTTGCATAATATTCCAGTCCATCATTAATCTCTACATCATCCAATGCAAGTACACTTATTTTTCCTAGAGAACCTGCATTAATGAGTGCATTATCACTTACTAAAAATATTCCATACGTCTCGCTTGTCCCATAAATAGTTAAATTATTCTTAACATTCCAGTATACGTTTTCTGGTTTAATACCATCGAGTACAATAGTAACTCCTGCTTCTATAACCAAATCACCATCGACATTAAAAATGATAATATCCTCATCACTTCCAGATAAAGTAAAAACTGCATTCTCTAATATAGTTAGGTGTGTAGCAAAATGATACACACCTTCAGTAAGGACTGCTTCATGATTTATTTCTGTAAACTCATCACCCGATTGCTCATTTAGTTCAGAAATTGCTTCTCCTAAAGAAGAAAGTGCAGCGGTGTATTCTTCTGTACCTACAAAAGTGCTGTCGGTATTGTAGAATGATCCTGCTAATATATTTGTACCCATAAATCCCTGTACAGAATACATATTGTTATCAGTAAGTGTGCCCCCCACAAATACAGCAAATTGATTATTGATGCCGAGTGTGGGTGCTGTTTGTGCTTTAGTTTGGTTGAAACTAAAGATAAAGCAAAGCATGAGACATGCAATGCCGAGGAGTTTGTTTTTCTTCATAGCAATGGTTTTTAGTTGGTTTAGTGTATGAATTAATTAAAAATATTCTTTTGTTAGGTGTAGTACTATTTTGAAAAATATGTTAAGTCATTCGCCATAATGTGCGTAAAAGTAACGTAACAATACAAAGCTATCAATACGCAATTCTGCGTATTTTTAAACTTATTATTCCGATAACATTAAATACAGTTATCTTGAAACTGGGGGGCTTTAAAATATGTTCACATTAATTGTGCCAAGTATCGGTAGGTTATATTTTATGCATACGTTATCCGTTCTGTACGAGTGTATAAAATATATCTACTGACTATTATCTGTTACCGATACTCCTTCTCTGCTCTCCATCCTTGTTCAGTCTTTAAAAAATACATCTTGCGTCCTTTCACGTTCAGCAATTGCCCGATTGCGTAGTGCTTGATTTGCTTTCCATACGCCTCCCATCCGCTTCGTGCATAGTCGGTGCAATCTCGATAAGTATAGAAACAGCCATTCAGTGGATCACACGCTTTGTATGTGTCTTTCGTGAATTCTATGAGCACATCGTAATACAGAATGTATCGTTCTTGTCCTCCGAAAGTTTGCAGTTGCCCATCCGTTTTCGTGAGCTTGATAACTCGGATATGCTCGTTTGATTCCTTGAGCACTTGTTCAGCAAGCACTGCCTGTGCTTGCTTTTCCGTTGGTGTTTGTGCAAACGCTGAAAGCCCTGTAATGACAAGGGCTAATACAAGCATGCTGTGTTTTGTTTTCATTTCGTAGCGGTTGAGTTTGGAATGTATTTTTACTGGATTGTGAATGGTTCTTAATATGCCGAACCGCCTATAGCAAATAGATACAGAAGCAGTAAGCCACCTCCGACTATGGGAAGCAATACCGTTCTCTGTATACGCATCTTTTGAGCTGCGTTGTCATACTTCTGCTGATACTCTGTTTTTGCCCGATAATATCCTCGCTTGGCACTTTCGGGATAGTCGTCAGACGGCATTTGGATTTTGTTTTCATAAGCATCTATTTGGTCTGCATAATACACATACCACACATCGTCGCTTTGTTCTTTCATGGATGGCTTCGGTACGGTTGTCTGACCAGGGTGTTTGGAAATGCTCAGTGGTTTGGGTGCTGTGCATCCGATGAGGGATATCAGCGAGAGAGCGATAAATACGTACTTCATAATTTGATTTTTTTTGGTTGTAATCAAATATAAATACTTAGCCATAGCTAAGCAAGCATTATTTGCAAATAAACGTATTTAGGGTATGGCAGATACCTTACTTACACCACTGGAGCAATATGTGATAGACCAAGTGACATCCATGCGTAAAAAACATGGGTATACCCAGCGTGTTTTGGCTGAATTATTGGCTGTAAGTGAAGGGTTTATTGGCCAGATTGAATCAACTAAAGAGAATACGAAATACAATATTGAACATCTTAATCAACTTGCGATTATTTTTAAATGTTCACCAAAAGACTTCTTTCCTGAGAAGCCTTTAGAGAGTTAAATGATATTATTTTTGCTTGCGAAATTTTAGTGTTTATTACTTCTTATATTTTTTTCTGGTTGAGAAGTTCCGCCAGTGTTTGCATGTCATCAGATTTTCCTTCAAGTTCTCCATAATATTTATCATCCATAAAATGGAAATAGTCTGCTATTTCTTTAAGAGTTTCCTTGTAGTTGTCTGTTCCTTGACTACGCATAATAAGGTAAAAACCCATGGCATATTTTACTAGACCTTCGGTTAGGGTTCTTTTAGCAGAGTCATCAATCTTATTTAATTCTAAAAGTAATCTTGTCATATCTGACAATTCTCTCTTAAGAGCTTGGTCAATTGTCTCCCCATTTTTTTGAGAACGGTACATTAATCCGTGCTCCACCAAACCTTCATTAAAGGCGGTTATACCTTTAAGCATTTTTTCGTTGAATCCGCAAAGTGGCATATATTTATATTATTTAATTTTAAACTAAATTGTCAATTATTTGCTATTGTAAACAATAGACTTATTATTTTGTCAATATCATATTTAAACGGTATCTATTTAGAAACTATTTCTTTGTTGTCGTTTAAGTGGCTTTCTAGAATTGGGTCGTCAATAAAAGACCAAACTATGTTTGAATAAATCATTTGAAATGCAATCGTTCCTCCATAAAAACCCTCTAGAATAGGGTCATGTAGATTTTTTGAAAATGGAACTACGGTTGACCATAGAATTAAGAAGGTTATAAAAACAGGTAAATCACTATATTGTAGTGATCTTAAAAAAGATTCTTTATGTTTCGTGTTAGATTTATATAACTTATAGTTAACAACACAGAACATTAGAGTACCTAAACATAATAAACCAAGAGTAATATCTCTTGAGCCATAGACAATAGTATCAATAGAAAAAGTGTCCAATTTAATTGATATCTTCTCTGCAACAGATAATATTACAGAGAAAACAATAGATGCAATTCCTATTATTAGTGCAATAATACTACCTCTTAACGCAGTTTTATCAACGTCTGAATAATAGAACATTCTCAAATAAAGAATAATGGTATAAATCAGTGTCATTAAAACTGAAGCTAATTCGAAACCCTTCCAATAATTTCCAAAGTAATCTAGCATTCCAAAAATAATTGCTGCTGGTAAAAAGAGAACTATATACCAATTTTTTTTACAGTATTTTTTAATGATAGTTATGTTTCTTATGAGAAATATCGCAATGTATATCACTACACTTGCAAGTAGAGCATACCTAAGTTCTATAACAGAGAAAAATACTAATGGAATAAGAGTAATAGGAAATACTAACCACCAAATTTTTTTTATAAATTCTACAATATTTTTTTTATTAATAAATATACCTATAAAATAAATGATTGTGCTTACAATAAAACTGACTGGTATCGGATACCAAGCATATTCTGGTCTATTAATTACAGCGTAAATACCAAGACATATTCCCAAGAATGCTCCAGCAAGCATGCTTGCGTTTGCCCAAACCATTGATGGGTGGTTTTTTAAAAATAGAATACCGAAGACGAGAGGAAAGAACGAAATTTGAGCAGAATAAAACGCAAGCAATAAATTTATAAAAAGTTGACCGCCATTATCTACATTCTTGTCAAAAATTATGAATAGTAACAGTCCAAGAGAGATAATATAAAACCCAAAAGCTCTTCCTTTTTTGGTAATTTCAGTATAGTTGTCTTTTATTAAAGTAGTGTTTTTGCTGTCAAGTAATTTTCTTGTTGTTTTATTGCTGTCGTATACATATGTAAATATAATTCCCATAATGAACGAATCAATTGAAGACAGCATTATTGCCAAAACACTTACAATAAAAGTATATCCTAATATTTCTTCCAATATATTTGTTGAGTTAATTAGATTTTTAGGAATGTCTATCAATAAATCTTCAAATGTAAAATGTGGAAGTGATGTAATCGCAAGTAAGCCAAAGAAAACAAAAACCAACCACGTAAAAGGTGATTCTAATGCATACGTGAGTAGCCCTTTCTTTATTCTCTCGTTGAGTACATTTGAGTTATTCTCATCTGTTGGTTTAATTGATAATAATCTTTGCCAATTACTCAAATCAACAAATTGGAAGCATAAGGGAAGAATCATAAGTGAGGATAATCCTGCCCAGCCAAATCCTTCAATATTGAAGAAGTTATTATCATGTAAGAACACACCTCTTCTTGCTGTTATTAATGCAAACAACGAGCAAATGGCTAATGCGGAGAAAAATATACCAACTATTATGTTTAAGATTTGATTTATTCTATTATCTACCTTGCTGGCTTGTTCGCTCAACTTTATAAATTTAAATTTCCTATGTACTAGAATTGCAATAATGTATAGTGAGATAATTGAAAAGCTGAGTGAAAGTACTGGAGTAATTTCAATCCCATTGTTGATTATTAGATAAATAAAATATAACAATAGTCCGAACACTCCAACATAAGAAATGATTAATTGTAGTTGGTCCGTTCTTATGGAACTAATTTGCCCTCCGTAAATGATATAACCATAAACAAAAAAGACAGAAACTAAGATTACTAAGTAAAAGAGGTTTTTATCATCAATTATAGATAATAATACTTTTGAGCCGAAATATGTTTCAGATATTGCAAATCCAAGAAAAGCAACAATTGTTAGCCATGAAGCTATGATACGAACACTGTTCCCATATTGCTCTCCTATAAAACCATGAAGCGTGATGTCTTTACCAATAAATTGTTTATACTTACTAAAACACAAGTAAAATAGAAGAATACCAATTCCCCAACTAATAGTATTTATAAGTGGTACAAAATAAAATCTCGAAGCCCCCCAAAGAAGGAAGGGGTAAATTGTACTAACTTGAAAAGCATAAGCGATAGATGAACTTGAGAAAGCAGTATTTCCTACACGCTTATATGCAACAAAAAAATCATCTGGGTGACTAATTTCTTTTCGCTTAATTGAGAAAGCTCCAATAATATAAATTATTAGTGGTAAAATAATTATAAGTGACCCAATCATTATGCTTTTACCTATTTTGTATAAATCTAAAGTATGTTTTCAAAAAAAGCAATTTATTTAGCAAGATACGCTGTCCCTCATTGACAATAACTCGGACAGCGGATCTTGCGGGGAAAACGGACTTTTCCCCGAACCCCTTTTTATCGCTCAATACCCTCTTTTTTGATATGTATTGAGCGATTTTTTTCTTTTTGATGGAGCTTTTCAATATCCTCTTTGCTAATTCCAAGCCTAGAAAAGCGAAATTTAGTACCTAGATATGTAACTCCCATAGCCACTCCTTTTCGTTCGTAATGATGCAATCCTGCTTCTCTGAGAGCCTCCAAGAAGCTTTTAAGAGAATTAGATTCCTCAAAATATTTCAGTACATAGTGCTGAATCTCCTCTTTAAGAAGTTTTCGTCCAGTCCTATGTTTAAACTGATATTCTTTATCTGTTAGGTATTCCCCTCCTTTGCCGTGCTCGCAAATGCTTGCAGTTAATTCAGGATATTTTTGAATGTGAAATTCCTGTAGTGTAGTCTTTAATTCTCTTAGCTGTGTTGGGCTTAATCGAAAGGCTTTGCCAGTTCTGAACTCCACAGAAGAAACGCAGAAATGGATATGAATATGTTCTTTGTCGTAATGGACTGCACCTGCAAATACACCCGTCTTGCCTCGCAAGCGGATGTATTCTGTAACGATATCTTTCAATATGGTTTCGTTTATCTTTTCTTTATCAGCATTGGAGAATGAGAGTATTTCGTGAAATACATATGCTTGATCTGAACGCTTGTGTTTTCTGTATGATTCATTCTGTTTGAATTCTCGCACCCATTCTTTTTTACTAGTTCCTCTGATGTTATGCAGGAACATTTGTTTGCTTGAAGTCTTCGTTTCTTTGAATATGTAGGAGAGGAGTGAAGCATATGAATTAGAATGCCGAGAGAGCACTTTGTATATCATTGCGGATGTATGACGGTCATCAATAATTGTTCTGCATTGTGCAAATGTTCGACACTCTCTGAAAGAACATACGGAGATATTGGAAGTTGGGCATTTGCAAGCGAAATACCAGTCATGCCGACCAATTGCAATGCTTTAAGAAGTTCATTTTTATTAGGCACAAGCACAGAACTATGCGTTGCTGAAAGTATCACTTCCCTGCCGAATAATGCTGGTCGCAGACCCATCCGTTTTGCTTGAGATTGTATGTCGGAATATTCGTGAAGCGTGAACAAGCAATTGATTGCTTTTCGCTTTATTCTCGTATATCGCTTCCAATCTCGTTTGTAGTTTTTGCGAAACTCTTTTTTTGCTTCGAGAATTGCATCATCAGTTCCGTCTAACACGCCTTTTGCTTCTAAAAAAGCAAAGAGTTTTTTACTGCGAATTTTCATATAAGAATAATCAGTTATTGCCTAATAATCGGATGGTTTCAAAGTGCATTGTTCGCTTTTGATGCATTGGACTCATAGTTGTTCGATGCTTGTACAACCATGATGTGTAATACGGAGAGGTATTGCTTATGATGAATGGAAGATTAGAAGAAAGGATGAGCGATTTTCCATTCTTTAATTCTCGTATTTCGCTTATGGTAATGAGTGGTCGTGTTCGCTCAATACCTGATGCATTGGTATATGTTGTCATACCTGAAAGCAATTCCAGTTCTCGCATCATATCAATTGACGTATGACCAGGAAGATACATCTTGGTCATACATTGAGCAGTAATGTTTTGGGCTTCTTCTTTGTAAAGCGTTTGCAATTGTGATGGAGATTGTACGCATACAATAGTACCCACTCTAAACTTTCGAGTATTTGCAAGTGCAATCGGAAGTATTGGCACATACAAACTAGATGCCTCTTCGAGAACGATGAAGATATCTTTTTCATTTTTTGATGGAAGTGTTTCGATAAGTGAGCCATAGCATTGGTCGAAGAAAATACCGATAAGAACATTCAAATACTTCATACTTGATATCGAATTATGGATGAACAATACCGTGCTGTTTGTTCGAAGTGATGCAAAATCAATTGAGTCATGTGCGGTAACGTTTGCAATCTCTGGGTCGGAAAACATTTCAAGCGATGCACGAGTTGAAGCAACAATATTAAGACGTGTTTTTTCAGGAATTGAAATGAATGATTTGTATTCTAAAATAAGTGAATCATCGCGTGTATCTACCATCCATTGCTCAACTTTTGATTCGTTGCTTGCAAGCGTGTTTACAATATGAAGCACGTTTGCAAAGTTTTGATATTCCTTTGCTTGGTATCGGACTAATCTGATGCAGAGCACAAGCAGTGATTTGCTCTGTAAGCTCCAAAACGGATCGTTACTGCTGTTTTTATCTAGGGTCGAGCGAATGAGTAGGTCTGCTAGTTTGTTGATGTCTGAGAGCGTTGTAATACGTGCTAGAGGGTTATATCCTGCACTTGTTGCACTGTTAGAAAAGTTAAGTGTTTGGACAGTGAAAAACTGTTGCAAGTATCCGCTTGTTTTTTGGTATATCTCATGGCTAGGATCGTTGATAATCATTGAGCAGTCTTTGAGTGCAACAATGTTCTTAATCAAAAGATGCGATGTTTTTCCTGAGCCTGTCGGTCCAGCAATGAGTATGTTTTCAAATGATTTTTTTCGAGTTAATCGGACATGCTCTCCAATGACAAATCCTTTATTGAAGAATGAGGCAATGGATGCGATGTTTCCGAATCGTGATGCGTATGGTTGGGTCATAGTTATGGTTGGGTAAAGAACTGAGTAATGAAGTACATAAGGAGCAGAAATCCGATAATTTCAAGGTCTTCATTGTTCGGGTTATGGAAGTTGTAGCTTGAAACGAGGTTGTCTTTTAGTTTGATGTGAATGGTGTTGTGCTTATGAAATGTGTCGGTATTCCGTATGCCCGTAATGGAAAGATATCCTTTAAAGAAGCTCACTTTCCATACTGTTTTTTTAGTTCTAATAAATCGCATGCATATTTTGTAACTAGAAATAATTGTAGTGATGGTGTTCGTATGTCCATTTCTCAAGCGTAGCAATAGATACGAAATAGCCTATACCCCAGATATAGGTTGTTTTTTGTATCTTGGAATACACAACTAAACCAAATTATTATGGCAACAATTCCACAATCGATTATTTCGCATTGGAGTCATTTCTTTGATGCAGTACCTTTTTCTACAAAAGATTTTTATTTAGAAGTGCAAAAAGCAGTTGAAAAACGGAACATTCCCGATGTAAAAATGTCTGAAGTTTCGCTTTCAACAGGAGGAATGTTTTCTTCTAAGCGTTTGTATTTAAAAGTGACTCGAAAAGAGTTTGTTTTTCATGTTTGTGCAGCACCATTTGGCACAGGCTTTTTTGTATCATGGTGGTTAGGAGAAGAGGATAACAGTCCTATTCGAGCTCTCTTACAGAAAATACCGTTTATCGGAGGATGGTTCAGTGGACAGAGGAATAAAACTTTTTTTCAGATTGACACAGAAGGAATGTTCAAAGGCTGCATTCAGTCCGCGGTGAAGGAAGCAATCGAAGTGCTAACAAGCAAGCACGGAATGAGAATGCTTGATACCGCTGAACTCAATCCGCAATATTAATCTGAGAGCGTATGAATACTGATTTAGTTTCTTCATATACGCAACAGTTTTATGAATGGGAACATCGAGGGAGAGGATGGGATGTCTATGAACATCCTGTATTTCTTGAACCTCGATATTATCCATTACTGTTCAAAGAACAATACGAAACATTTGAAGATGATGGTGCAACTTCTTCGTGGTGGGATTCTATAATTTCTTTGTTTACATCTTCGAAAGAAAAACATATAACAGAAAAAATTGAAGAAGATGAAGTAACAGATGCATTTGTGTTTTCTGATGATGTTCCGCTTGTGTGCTTGTCAGTACGTTTTCCAAAAGGACACAAGGTAGGTGTAACTGAGATGGAACAATTCATTGTTATGCTGTCATATTGCTCGTATCCAATAAGCTTTGAATTGATTGCATCTGCAAGCAATATCAATATGCAATTTGTATGTAGGACAGTTGACCAACATATCGTACAGCATCAGCTGAAAGCATACTTCCCTCTTTCCAGTTGCATTGTCTCTGTAGATACGCTTGATACGTTTTTTAAGGGAGAGTCATATTATGCAACTGCGAATCTCGGACTGGCAGAAGAATTTATGCGACCGCTTGCTCAAGTACGAGGATTTGATTTAGACCCATATGTTGGATTGTTTGGAATGTTTGACCAGTTGCAAGATGATGAACAATGCGTGTTGCAAATTTTGTTTTCTGGAGCAGTAAATAGTTGGTCAAAAAGCATTGTGCAATCGGTTACAAGTAGTGATGGCTCTTCCTTTTTCATTGATGCACCAGAGATGGTAAAACTTGCACAGGAAAAAGTTGCTCATCCGTTGTTTGGTGTTACGCTTTCTCTTTGTGTAAAAAGTATGTCAGATACACGAGCAGATAGTTTGTGTAATGCATTGTGTTTTGCAATAAATCATTTATCTAAATCGGAGAGTAATTCGCTTGTGCAATTATCAAATGCATCGTATCTGCTTAGCACTCGCATAGAAGATATCTATGCACGAAGGACACATCGCTTAGGAATGCTGTTAAATAGCAGAGAGCTTATTACCCTCTTACACTTCCCTTCTGTTTCGGTTACAACATCAAAACTGAATAGGAGTATGGTGCGGTCAAAACAAATTGCATCTTCACAGACAAGGTATACTCATGTGCTCGGTGTAAATAATCATTTAGGAGTCTCAAGAAATATCACTGTAAGCACCGAACAGAGAATGCAACATACGCATGTTGTTGGAGCAACAGGAACTGGAAAGTCTACTTTTTTACTCGAATCAATTAGGCAAGATATTGCGAATGGACATGGGTTAGCTCTTTTTGACCCGCACGGAGATATTGCCGAGCAAGTGATTGCATCAATTCCAAAATCTCGACTTGATGATGTTATTATTGTTGACCCTTCTGATGTTGAGTTTCCTGTTGGATTGAATATCCTATCTGCACATTCTGATATTGAAAAAGAAGTATTAGCATCAGACTTAGTTGCAATCTTTAAGCGATTATCGACAAGTTGGGGCGACCAAATGAATTCAGTATTTGCAAATGCGATTCTTGCAATGTTAGAGAGTTCTGAGAAGTGTACGCTTTTTGATTTGCGAAGATTCCTCATTGAAAAGTCTTTCCGAGATACATTTCTGTCTTCAATTAAAGACCCGCATATTGTGTATTACTGGCAGAAAGAATTTCCATTGTTAAAGAGCTCTTCAATTGCTCCAATCCTTACTCGATTAGATACATTCTTGCGACCAAAGCCAATTAGAAATATTGTCACCCAAAAAGAAGGATTAGATTTTGCATCAATATTGAACACCAACAAGATTTTTATTGTAAAACTTTCACAAGGAATCATTGGTGCGGAGAATAGTTATTTATTAGGTTCGTTGTTGTTATCCAAACTACAGCAAACAGCATTAGGCAGACAATCTATTGAAAAGGAACATCGGAAACCATTCTATATTTATATTGATGAATTCCAACATTTCATTTCCCCTTCTCTTTCAAGCATGCTATCAGGTGCAAGAAAGTACAATGTTGGATTGATACTTGCACATCAAGATATACAGCAAATACAGCACGCTGATTCAGAACTTACCAATGCTCTCATTACTAATGCAGGAATTCGAGTGTGTTTTCGATTGGGAGAAACTGATGCAAAGAAATTAGAAAGTGGATACCTGTATTTTAATTCGGAAGACTTTTTAAATCTTGGACGAGGAGAAGCAATTGTGAGAATTGAAAAATCTGATAATGATTTTAATATGCAATGTGTGGTATCTCATGAAAAATTGGAAACAGTTTCGTTTGAAGATGTACTTAAAAATTCTCGTGAGAAGTATGCAACGACTAATCCAACTTCGGATCATTTCTTAGAAGAAATTACGTCAGTTGAACCTGCTACACAATCAGAGGTTAGCAAGCCAAAAGTTTCTGAAAAGGTTATAGAGGATGTCAAAGAAGAAGAGAAAGTTATACAACCAAACATTTCTGAGCATAGATATTTGCAGACATTGATTAAAAGGATGGCCGAATCATTTGGATATACTGCAACTATTGAGCAAAGTATTCCAGATGGAACAGGAAGGGTTGATGTGAGCTTGGAAAGAAATAACTTCAGGATTGCCTGTGAAATTTCAATTACCACTTCTCATACGTGGGAAATTCATAATATAAAAAAATGTTTTGGTGCAGGATATGATATTGTTGCTGTTTGTTCAAGAGATACCAAAACGTTATCGAACATTAGAAAGATAGTTTCTACTGAGCTTAGTGAATCTGAACAAAGAAGTGTGTTGGTGTTATTCCCTGATGAGTTAATAAAATATTTAGAAGATAATTCAAAGGAGAAAATTAATACGGAGACAAGGAGTAAGGGTTACAGAGTTAAAGTGTCGTATGAGCAAATGAGTTCAAAGGAAATGGAGAGCAAAAAAGATTCGATTGGAAGAGTTATTGCAGATTCAATACGCAAAATGAGGAATAAATAAAGCCTGATAAATAATAATAGAGCACCTATGCGTGCTAATATTTTTAGTATTTTTTAATTATATTTGCGATTATGAACAGGTTTGATCCGATAGAATATGTCCGAGAAGATGGACTAATTATTCCAGATGTAGGTATTTGGGGTTTAGAAAAGTATAAACTACAAGGAGCATATTGTGACATTTTTACCTCAGGAATGAGAAAAAAATGGGAGGAGCTAGTTTACATTGATTTATTTGCTGGGGCTGGTTTTGCAAATATTAGAGATGAAAATCGGAATGTAAAAAGTTCTAGTTTAATAGCAGCTTCAATTCCGCATAAGTTTACAAAATACATTCTTTGTGAGCAAGACGAAGAAAAGATGAACGCATTAAAACATAGATTTAATGTTAATTATCCAAATTTGAATGCTGATTTTATTTGTGGGGATTCAAATGAAATGGTAGATGAAATAATTGATAAAATACCAAAGTCAAATAGTGCTTTACGATTTTGTTTTGTTGATCCATTTTCCTTGAATCTTAATTTTGAGACAATTAAAAAAATATCACAAATTGGAAGGGTGGACTTTTTAATCTTATTGGCTTTGCAAATGGGAGGGAAACGGAATTTTCATAATTATATTAAAGATGAAAGTTCAAGAATTGATGAATTTATAGGGAATAATGAATGGAGAACACCGTTTAGAAATGGAGAAATATCACAAGATAATTTAGTTAAATTTTTAGCTGATTCTTATGATTCAAATATGTCAAAATTGGGTTATGTTGTTGATCCCAAATTAAAGTACCCCGTAAAAAATAAATCTAATTTACCGCTATATTATTTGGCATTTTACTCAAAAAATCCTCAAGGGAATAATTTTTATAAAAGTATAGAGAGATATCAAACGGTTCAAATGAAATTATTTTAAATATGGCACAATCAAGTATTGAGTGGACAGAGTTGACATGGAATCCAGTTACTGGTTGTACTAAGATTAGTCCAGGTTGTAAGTTTTGCTACGCTGAAGTAATGTCTAGAAGACTGCATGCAATGGGTATAGAAAAATATAGTCAAAGCTTTAAACTTAGGATACATCCAGAAGAATTACTTACACCCTATAAATGGAAAAAACCAAAGGTCGTATTTGTTAACTCTATGAGCGATTTATTTCACCCAGATGTTCCGTTGGAGTTTATTCAACAAGTGTTTGAGGTAATGAATAAAACGCCACGACATATTTATCAAGTGCTGACGAAGCGATCGGAGAGGTTACTCGAAATATCCTCTCAGTTAAGATGGACAAAAAACATTTGGATGGGTGTTTCTGTTGAAAATCAAGACTACACTTTTAGAGTGAAGGATTTAGCAAAGACTAGAGCAAAGATTAAATTCTTATCTATAGAGCCTTTAATAGGTGAAATTGATACGTTGGATTTAAGACGAATAAATTGGGTAATAGTTGGAGGAGAGTCAGGGCATAAAGCGAGACCCATAGAAAAAAAATGGATTCATTTTATAAGAAAAAAATGTAAAGAAAATGATGTCCCTTTTTTCTTCAAGCAATGGGGGAAAGCTAGATTTAATTCTAATCAGTTAGATCCAACAATAGCTTCGGAACATCCACAGCATGCTAAGGGAGGGTGTCAATTAGATGGTAAAATTTATAGGGAAATGCCAGTTACCAGTCCAATAGTTTAAGAAATAATATTCTTTAGTAAATTTGTTAATCTATACTGTTACCGATTACCTGCTAACTAAAAATGTAATTTTAAAAATGATTGAATAAGTTATTATTGTTTTTCATTAAGTTTCTCATTAAGAGTATACAATCGCTCAGCTATTGATATGCATGTCTCAAGTTCCATTCTATTTAGGTTGTCCTCAACAAGTGATTCTAATCCATTATAGGTGGTCAAAGTATTATGAATAAAATTCCAATCATCTTTTAACTCAAGAGGGAAATCATCTTCTTTAAGTGTCATGATATTATAAAAGGCACCTAGAAGACGTGACTTTAAATCACCATCATCAATCACCATTCTGTGAATCGCAACAGCTATTTTTGATTTTGGATACTTTTTACTCATATTTTAGTTATTTTATAATTGCATAAATTCTTCAAATATTTTGTCATCTACATTACAATGCTTAATCAAGAATTGCATAATGTCCTGAATAAACTTTCTTGTTATATCTGGGTATTTCTTCACCAATTTTTGATCAATTTTGATCCCCTTTTCATAAAAGCAATTCTCATAAACATCTTGAATAAACGCAGGTATTTTTGACGTAGCAGATGTTTGTAATGTTAATCTTGTACAAATGTTCACGAAATCAGCCTGCCATTCAGGTTCAAAAGGTTTGTTACTTTGTGTGGCAATATTTACGGCATCGTGAATTCGCCTTTTTTCATTTAGGGCTTCTGCTCCACCGTACAGACAATTAATACATGCACTTTCGAAATCAGAATAATTTAGAATAATCGCTTCGCTTGAATTTTTTAATACTAAATAGCAAAACAGTTCCACGGTGTAATAGTGAATATATTTTTCAAGCAAACTTTTTTCAGGGAATAGTTTTTTCTGATTTGAATTTGACTTTAAAATATGTATAATATTATGGATACTTCTCCAATTTTCTCTATTCCAGAAATCAATTGTTATGTAATCAATTAGTTTTTCATTTGAAACTTTGTACGCCGTTATATTACTAGTAAGTTTTTTGTATTTAGCGTGTTCTATCTTTATTTGTTTATCTACATCATCAGTAAATCCAAGTAACATCTTTCTAATTTCAGACTCTGTTAAGCAAATAACATTATGAGAGTGAGCAATTTGTCTAGCATTCTGATGGATCTTTGTCTTTATTAAATATGCTTTATTTAACTTGTAAAATGAAGCAATACCCATAAACTTATATAGTTCATCTAATGCACTATTTTCACCACTCTTACATTCAGCACCAATTTGGAAAAAAGATAAATCAGCATTAAAATTATATCCATATACATCTATATCCGATATATCATGACTTTTAAATGTTGTTATATAACTCTTATTTCTAAGAATAATTTCATAATGAGTATTAAAGCCCATATACCTATATAAGAGCTTACACATTATTTTAAGATTAAGATCTTTGTTATCCATTTTATATATCTATACCTCTTAATAAATCATTGACTGTTTCAACAGTGGAAGTCGTTACACTAATGCTTTTGTCATCAAGCACCTTCGTTCTAGTTTGAGTTGGATGTAATATGTTTCCAGGCATTAATATTTGTTTAGCTACCTCTTCAGAGTTATCAAATCTACTAGTCTCTCCAATTTTAATCATTTCGTTGGCCATGGTAACAACTTTTTTATTCTCATCATTATCAATGAAATGCACTTCATATCTTGAGCCTGATGGCATTATTTTCACTAATCCCAAGTTTCTAACTGACTCATATTGCTTTAAACTTTCTGAATGTCCTTTTAAATAGCCTCTTCTTACAAGAGCATTAATAAGTTTTTCAGGATCATATATTTTTGTAATACCAGCAAAATTTTCACCATATCTAACACATGATATCAAAGCCCTTGCTTTATGTAATAATTCTTTTTCTTCTTTACCAACACCAGTTCTCGGTGTAAAAATAAATTTCTTTAAACCAGTAGTTGAATTTACTGCTAAAGTTGGCAGGCACCCAAGTTTAATAGCGTCTCTTAGTAATTCCTCGTTGAACTTCCCGTCTGGAAGTCCTTGATAAGCCTTTATTTGCTCAATTATTTTCAAGAATTCAACAGAGTCATATTTTTTTAAAAGATTAAATATAGATTCTGGATTATCATCAAAATATAATGGTGAATATAATATTTTTTCAGAATCCGCAGGGGATATGTAGGAATCAAGCAAAGAAGTCTTTTTTCCAACGTCTATAATTATATCCCTTTGTTTAGGATCAATTCCTAAATTACTTATTATATCCTTCTCTTTATGCGGAAAGGCACTTAAATGTTCTAATATTTTAATTGTTTGTGATGAAATTTCACTATCATTTTCAGAAACGAAATACTCTCCCAAGTCGTTATATATTTTCCTTAAGTCGGGTACAAGAACATCAATTCTTTCTATGGGTAATCTACCAGAGGATTTTTTAAGACGAACAAAACCTAATGTCTCTAGGTGAAGTAAACCTGCATTTGCTATTTGCATAGGTATTTTCAATTCTCCTGCAGCAGCGTAAAATGCTTTCATTTCATTAATTACTTCGTGATCTTTGATAGTTGTAGCAATTTGTACTGCAACTCCCAATTCCTTTAAAAAAGAATATTCAGACTCGACAATAGCTCCCGTTGCACCAATCAGTCCATGGTGTATATCATGAATTTTTAAGCCAATAGATATATTATCTGACATAATTTATGAATTAAATGCTTTTCACAATATAAGAAGAGTAATTAAATTATGACAAATATGTATGTAGTAAACTTCAAAATACGTAGACTTTTGATATAAAAGAAGAGGTTTATTTTAAAAAAGTGGATATTAGATGACAATACTTCTTTTGAGGATTTGATTTGTTTTTTTCCCAATTCGTAATACAGTCCTCGGTTACCCCAATCAGTTTAGCTACATCTTTTTGCAATAATCCCCTATCAAGCCTCGATTTTCGTATCTGGTCGCCAATTGTGATAACTTCCTTCGGATATGCCTTAGAAAGTGGTTTTTTGACGGTTTTGAACTGTTTGGAAAAAGGCAACGCTTGAATGCCCTTGCGGATTTTTTAATCATCCAGAAAAGCAATGCACGTGTGGACCTGGGGTAGTGCAAAAATATTTGAGTAAAGTTTCTGGTCCTTTGTTAGACCGAATCGACATACATGTAGAAGTGACACCAGTTAGTTTTAATGAATTATCGGATCAGAGTCAATCGGAGAGGAGTGAAATTATTAGACAAAGAGTAGTAATCGCAAGAGCAATTCAATCGGAAAGATTTAAAGAGAATAAGTTGGTGCATTGTAATGCACAAATGAGTGCGAAGAAAGTGAGAAGTATTTGTACGATTTCTGAAGAAGGTAAAACGCTATTAAAACATGCTATGAATAAGTTGGGATTGTCGGCCAGAGCTTACGATAGAATATTAAAAGTATCGAGAACGATTGCAGATTTAGAAAACTCAGAAAGCATAAAACTAGAACACCTCGCCGAAGCGATTAATTACAGGAGTTTGGATCGGGATACGTGGGCGGTGAGTTAATAAAAAACACCACCTCTCGGTTTATTATTTACAGTAGCAAATAAATCAGAGAGAATGGTGTGTTTGTAATAAAATAGGAATTAACGGATTATGATGGTACCCACGTTATTTACCTGTCCGTTTACCACCACTACATTTTGGATAGTGGTATCAAGGAATGGTAAAATAGGGTCTATTGTCAAACTATAACTACCAGCGGCTACGCCAGGAATCCAAAATTTTCCATTAGCATCTGTAATTGCACCTAATGTATCTACACCATTTATAGCATATATTTTTGCATTGGCTTCTATAGGTAACACCGTACCTGTAATTACACCCGACACTGAGTTAGGTATTGCTCTAATTACTGGTTTTAATAGGTAGGAACCATTTCCTGTTTCAACAATAGAACTTGCTGCGTCGAAGTCTAATAACAATGTATAAGCAACTCCTGCAATTAATTCTTCTTGTACTTTAATTTTTACACCAGAACTTTGTCCGCTTGGTGTTTGTAATTCATGACTACTACCATTAACAACAATCCTGTTGCCAGAATCATTTAATATTAATCTAATCTCTTGAAGTCGGCCCGATGGTATATCTTGCGAGGCAATCAAGGTGTCTTTCCCCATTCTAAATTCTAGAATATTGAAAGGCTCTGAGTTGTTAACCGCAATGACTGTCCTACCTGAAGAAGTCAAAATTTCAATTTCTTTTACACTAAGAAAAATAGAATCATAATTCCCAGGTGCATCGGTCATTTTCACATTCATCTTACTCACTCCGTTTGCATCTTCACTTTTTTCACATGCAACTAGTCCTATTCCAAGAACCAGCGCGAACATTAAAATCCATTTTTTCATATCTTATCTTGTTTAGTACTTTCTAACACAAGACAAAATCTTCTCCAATTGTTTCGATATTAAATATTAATGTTTTAGCACAATACATATTATGCTAGTAATGAGTGTATAGCAAGGTTTTTACTATGTAATCATGACAAATCATTGATGGAGAAATAATCGTAGGATACAATTTAATGAGGAAATACTTCCTCATTAATGTGGAGGGTAGTCAACAATAATGATGTTTTTTAGACTTTCGACTCAATTAAATCAATTAATGAGTGAATAATTTTAATGTGTATTTCTTGTGCTCGGTCGGCATATTCAGAGTGCGGTGCTCTAATCTCTACATCACATAACCCAGCCAATGCTCCTCCATCTTTACCTGTTAAGCCAATAACTTTCATCCCTTTTTGTTTAGCTGCATTTACTGCATTGATAATATTTTTCGAATTGCCCGAAGTGCTTATACCAACTAAGATGTCGCCTTTGTTTCCGAGTGCTTCTACATAACGAGAGAAAATATAATCGAAGCCATAATCATTTCCCACACAAGTAATGTGAGAAGGATCGCTAATAGCTATTGCTGGAATTGCTTTTCTATCGTTGCGATAACGACCACTCAACTCTTCTGCAAAATGCATGGCATCGCACATAGAGCCTCCATTACCACACGAAATAATTTTGTTGCCTGCTTCTATTGCATCAGCCATTAATTGCCCTGCAGCTTCAATCTTTTCAAAATTCTTATCGTCAGACAAAAACTTACTCAACACAAGTTGTGCTTCTTCGAAATGTTTTTTAATGGCGTTCATAATACAATTATAATCATCTTGAAACAATTTTGTATACAGAACCTGTAAAACTTTCTGGAGAAACTTCTCTACTTGTTAAGATATACAACTCTCCTTCTTTATCTTCTGCAAAACTCAATATTCTTAAATCTTGTGGTCTGTCTGTAATTTCAATACTGCCCGAACGCCATTGACCATTTTCTTGCATAAGGTAAAATAATGGACCTGTCCAATCGCCAAAAACATACTTGTTATTTAAACTACTAACTGTTTTCCCGTTATACATAAATCCTCCAGTTACACTTTGTCCCTTGTCGTGAGCATATTCATGTATAGGCATTGTTAATCCGTCTTTATTACAATCGCTTGCAGGATTGAAGCAATGCAAGCCCTCCATAATTCTCCAACCATAGTTTCCGCCTTTCTCAATAATATTTACTTCTTCATATTCATTTTGTCCTACATCGGCACAAAATAGTTTTCCAGTTCCCTTGTCAAAACTAAATCTCCATGGATTTCTCAATCCATAAGCAAAGATTTCTGGTCGGGCATCTTTTCTATTTACAAATGGATTATCAGTTGGTATACTATATGGATTTCCTGAAACATCAATTCTTAATATCTTACCCAAGAGTGTATTTAGATTTTGTGCATTCCCAATTTCACCATGCTCATCGTTTGCTCCGCCGCCATCTCCTAAAGCGATATATAAAAACCCGTCGGGACCAAAGGCTAATTGTCCGCCATTGTGATTGGATTCAGGTTGTTCTACTTCTAAAATAATTTTACTTAATCCAGCAGCAACATTTTTATTGTTCGATACTTTATATTCAGCAAGTACACTTTTATGGTTACTTCCTTTTTTTGTTGATGGTGCAGAATAGTACAGATAGAATAAACCATTTTGATTGTAATCAGGATGAGCACAAATTCCAAGTAGTCCTCTTTCATCATAAAAAGAATTTAGAGAAACCATTTTGTCTTTTATATTCAGAAAAACCTGAGGCAAAAGTTTTCCATCTTCTATCACTTTAATTAAACCCGATTGTTCAATTACTAAAAATCTTTTTTTGTCGTCCGAAACATCAATCATACCTACTGGAGAATTTAAGTCCTTTGCCAGCTCCATAATTTTTATTGATGGATTATAATCAGTAGGATTTGTATTAACTACAGTGTTTGATTTATTGGTAGGGTTTTGTGTACATGCACTAAATAAAATAAGTAATACACTAAGGGTCTCTATAATTTTACGTTGCATAAGAAATGATTTTATCAAATTTAATGAACCTTTTTCTTATATTGTGATATAAACACCCCCTATGAGTAAAAAATATCTATGTACAGTGAACCCATTATCGGGTACGCACAAGGCGAGTAAAATGCTTTCCTATTTGCGAGATGATTTTCCTGAAGATGTATTTATTGTGCTTGAGAGCAAGAGTCCTGGGTACTTTAGTCGGTTCATTGATCAGACTATACTGACCGATATTGATGGAGTTTTAGTCCTAGGTGGTGATGGAACAATGCATGATGTTGTTAACGCGCTTTATACAAATAACCGCTTAGATATACCTGTATTGCTATTTCCGGCAGGTAGCGGCAACGCTTTTAATCATGATTTTGATTCTTTAACCTATAAAAAAGCTGCAAGTCGTTTACGACAATTTAGAACTATAGAAATTGATTTGATGCAGATTGTATATAATGAACAACCTTGTATTTCTTTCAATATGATTGGATGGGGTTTGGTGAATGATATCTCTCAACTTTCTGAAAATATCAGATGGATTGGTCCAATTCGATATACATTATCAGCTTTAGCTGCAATCGTTCCCAATCCCTCATCACGACTACAAATCAAAATGGATGATGTTTCTTACGATGAAGAGTTTTCGTTTGTACTTATACTAAACACTAAACACACAGGCAAAGGAATGAAGATGGCTCCTTATGCTGATTTACAAGATGGTTTAATGGATGTTATTTTGGTCCGAAAAACTTCAATGATTAATTTATTGAGATTGTTCCCAAAAATATATTCAGGTAAACACATTAAATCTAAATACTTAGAATATCGTCAGGTTAAAACCTTAAGCCTTACCACAAATTCTACACAGAACCTAACAATTGATGGAGAGATTAAAGGAAGCGCTCCTTTTGAAGTGAGAGTGATAGAGGAGAAGCTTTTCGTTATAGCGTAATTCGTAGCTCGTATTTCGAAATTCGATTTTTACGAGCTACGAAATACGAGTTATTTCCAAGAATCCAAAAACTCAATATATCCAGGAACATCTTCTTTGTAACCATGAGTTGTGGTAAGTGGATTACCATCGGCATCAACAATTACATAAAGAGGTTGTGCATTGCTATTGAATTTAGATACTTGTAAATCGACATTTCTGTTACCTAATGTTTTTACTTTTTTGCCTGTATATTTCGAAACATATTTTTCCGATTCTGATAATTCTGTACGATCATCTACATATAAAGAGATTACCACAAAATCGTTTTTCAATCTTTTTAATACTTCAGGATCTGGCCAAACTGCATTTTCCATTTTACGGCAATTCGTGCAGCTATGCCCTGTAAAATCAAGGAATACAGGCTTGCCTACTTTCTTCGCATAAGCTAATCCTTCTTCATAATCGAAAAATGCATCGATGCCAAGTGGTGCATGTAATCGATCTGCATATTTTTTATTAGTAGAATGTTCGCTTGTATTTGCTGATGTAAAACCTTTAGTGTATAAATCAAAATCTTGTGTTCCTTGGTGAGGTAAGAATCCACTTACTGCTTTTAACGGAGCTCCCCATAATCCCGGCACTAAGTACAATGCAAAACTCAAGGTTATAATCGCTAAAAATAATCGTGGTACAGATACGTGTTTCACATCACTATCGTGTGAGAATTTCAATTTGCCTAATAGATAGAATCCTAGCATTGCAAATATGATAATCCACAATACTATGAATACTTCTCTGTCCAATATTCTCCAATGGTAAGCCATGTCGACATTAGATAAGAATTTAAGTGCGAAAGCTAATTCTATAAATCCTAAAGTTACTTTAACAGAGTTCAACCACCCACCAGATTTAGGCATAGAGTTTAACCACGATGGGAATATGGCGAACAAAGTAAATGGTAATGCTAATGAGATAGAGAATCCAAGCATCCCCATAAATGGGCCCATGTACTGACCTTTATTTGCAGCGTCTACTAATAGTGTTCCGATTAATGGTCCGGTACACGAGAACGAAGCGATAGCTAAAACTACAGCCATAAAGAAGATTCCCAACAAGCCTCCTTTGTCTGCTTTTTCATCAGCCTTTGTAGACCATGAACTTGGTAATGTAATTTCGAAGGCTCCAAAAAATGAAATCGCGAAAATCACTAATATGATAAAGAATATTAAATTGAATATGGCATCGCTTGATAGTTCGTTTAACGCACTTGCGCCAAGTAGAATGGTAATACCTAATCCTAATGCTACATAAATTACTACGATAGAAACTCCATAGATAATTGCTTTTCTAATTCCTGATGCTTTAGATTTACTTTGTTTAGTAAAGAAGCTTACAGTTAGAGGAATCATTGGGAAAATGCAAGGCATTAACAATGCAACGAATCCAAAAAGAAAACCTTGAAAAAATATTCCCCACATAGAATTATCTGCAGGTGGCGATTTGCCCAAATTAGCATCAGCTAAACTTGTGCTGGTGTCGGATTTTGTAGAATCTAAAGCAGGACTAGTACTTACATTACTTGTACTAGGTGTATCTTCAGTGGCAATTTTTGGTTCATCTGTTTTCGATTTATCGTCGGCAACACCAGATGTGTTCACTCCTTTTATGTCGAAACTAAACTCTACTTCTTCTGGAGGTAAACATTGCTTATCATCACATACCATAAACTCAAATACTCCTTTAAGTTTAAAGTCTTCTTTGCTGTTTACTTTAATTTCTTGACGAAAATTTGCCTTTTTTTCAAACCATGCTACTTGCATTCCGAATATTTCATCGTATGCCGAAATAGCTTTTGGAACCTCATTTACTTTTCCTACTAAAGTATATGCTTTCGATTCTTCAAATCTAAAGCTAGTAGGGATAGGGCCGCCATCGCCAATATGTTGGGAGTATAAATGCCACTTAGGGTCGATCTTTGCACTGATTACTATTGTCACTTTCTCCGACCCATTATTTTCAACAGCATAAGACCATTTAATAGGGTTGAGAATTTGAGAAAAGCTTAAAAAGCTAATAGTTGTAAAAAAAAGTAATGCGATTATTTTCTTCATTTCAATTGTTTTTCTAAAAAATTGGCAAGACATCAAAAATATCAATTTATTTTAAACGAGGAACTCTATTTCTTTGGTGTCGAAGCTTTTTACATCGTTATCTACAAGAACTTGTAAGCGTCCTGAAGGTTCTATACCAACAATTTTACCCGCTTGTGGTTTTCCGGCAATAGTATACTGACTCATCTGCTGATACCTATAAAGCTTATTTAAATAGCATTCCTTTAAGTATTCGAACTTTTTTGCTTTGAGCATGAGGTAGTGAATCTCAATGTGTTCAAATAAAGAGGGTAGTAAAGAAGGAATATCAAAATGTGTTTTACTTATGCCTTTCATTGAACAAGGATTTTTAGCCGTGCTGTAAAAATGAGTTTGATTTACATTGATTCCAATACCTATGATGCTAGTTTTTAAGTGGTTATTCATTAAAGTGTTTTCTATAAGAATACCTGCAATTTTTTCGTTACCTACATAGATATCGTTTGGCCATTTAACTTTCAACTCGGTATTCAATTGTTCTTCTAGAAATGCGCAAATGCCTAAACTTATTGCGATAGATAAGTAAAATTGTTGTTCTATTTGTAAGAATTCTGGACGATAAAGCAGGCTGAGTGTGATGTTTTGTTTAGGGCTCGACTCCCAAAAAGCGCCTTGCTGACCACGTCCTTGGCTTTGTTCGTCTGCCATAATTACAGCACCTTCCTCTAATGGCTTGGAATTTGACAACATTTCGGAGATAACGGTGTTTGTAGATATAACACGGTCGAGATGAACAAGATTTTTACCTGTGAATAGTGCCGACATTGTAGCTAATGTAAATGATAAATTTTTATTTTTGTGTAAATTAATCGCTTTTAATGCTTAGAAACAAACAGCTTAAAGAAACAAGCACCCAATCTGAAGAGTCAAAACGCATCACCGAAGTAATTGTACACGGGATGCAGGAGAAAAAAGGTAAAGATATAATAAGCCTCGACCTAAGAAATATCAGCAGTTCTGTCAGTGATTATTTTGTAGTTTGTCACGCTGATTCATCTACACAAGTAAAAGCCATAGCCGATTCTGTAGAAGACGAAATGTTTAAAGCTTTTGGTGAAGAGCCATGGCATAAAGAAGGTTTTCAAAATTCGGAATGGATTTTACTCGATTTTGTAAGCGTGGTAGTACATATATTTAGAACAGAAAAAAGAGAGCACTACGGTGTAGAGGAACTATGGGGTGATGCTGAAGTGGTAAGTTACCAATCAGCTTAATTAAATTAACGGAACATAATTAAAATGGAAGATAATAAGAAAATGAATACGGGTAATTCGAAAGATAAGCAAAAGAGGAGCTTACCCAAACCTCCAAAGTTTAATTTTTATTGGATATATGGAATCCTATTGGTAGGTATCATAGGGTTTAATCTTTTATATTCTGGAAATTCTGCTAAAGAAATTTCTTTTCAACGTTTCACTAATGAAATGTTGCTGAGTCATGATGTTGATAAATTAATAGGATATCAAGAAGGAAGTATATATAAAATCGAAGTTTATATTCAAAAAGATAAACTTCAGAATGAAAAATATAAAGACATAAACACCAATAAATTTTTATCGGGTGTGGGTCCTCACTATTATTTCACTGAAGCAGCAAGTTCAGTAAGCGATTTGAAAGAACAGTTACGCGAACTTCAAAAAGGTTTTGCACCAAACGAACAAATAAACATTCAGTTTATTGAGCGTTCTAATTGGGGTAGAGATTTTCTATTGACATGGATATTGCCATTGGCGATCATGATTGCGGTTTGGATTTTCATCATGAGAAAAATTTCAGGTGGTGGATCGGGTCCAGGTGGACAAATATTCAATATTGGAAAATCGAAAGCTACTTTGTTCGATAAAGAATCTCAGGTAACCATTACATTTAATGATGTTGCAGGTTTAGAAGAAGCGAAACAAGAAGTAATGGAGGTGGTCGATTTCTTGAAGAACCCTAAAAAATATACAGCCTTAGGAGGTAAAATTCCGAAAGGGGTGTTGTTGGTTGGTTCTCCTGGTACAGGTAAAACCTTATTAGCAAAAGCAGTAGCAGGTGAAGCTCAAGTTCCTTTCTTCTCTTTATCGGGTTCCGATTTTGTGGAGATGTTTGTGGGTGTTGGTGCATCACGTGTACGTGATTTGTTTAAACAAGCAAAAGAAAAAGCTCCATGTATTATTTTTATTGATGAGATTGATGCGGTAGGACGTGCAAGAGGAAAAAATCAAATCATGGGAGGTAATGATGAGCGTGAAAATACATTAAACCAATTATTGGTGGAGATGGATGGATTCGGTACAGATTCGGGTGTAATTATCATGGCGGCTACTAACCGTCCGGATGTACTCGACCCTGCATTACTTCGTCCGGGTCGTTTCGACAGACAAATTGCAATTGATCGCCCAGACTTAAAAGGTCGTGAGCAAATTTTTAAAGTGCACATGAAGCCTTTGACTTTAGCACCAGAAGTAGATGCTAAAAAATTAGCTGCACAAACCCCAGGTTTTGCAGGTGCTGAAATTGCAAACGTATGTAACGAAGCTGCGCTTATAGCTGCACGTAGAGATAAGAAAGCTATCGACATGCAAGATTTCCAAGATGCTATCGATCGTGTGATTGGTGGATTAGAAAAGAAAAATAAAATTATTTCTCCTGAAGAAAAGAGAATAGTTGCTTACCACGAATCAGGTCATGCTATAGCCGGTTGGTTTTTAGAACATGCTGATCCATTGGTAAAAGTATCTATTGTACCTAGAGGTATAGCGGCTTTAGGATACGCACAATACTTACCTAAAGAACAATACTTATATACTACAGAACAATTGTTAGATAGTATTAAAATGACATTAGGAGGTAGAGCTGCGGAAGAGATTGTGTTTGGTAAAATATCTACTGGTGCACAAAACGATTTGGAAAGAATAACAAAACTTGCTTATGCAATGATTACCATGTATGGTATGAATAAAAATGTAGGTAATGTTTCATTTAACGATCCTCAAGGTGAATATGGTTTTGGAAAACCGTATTCAGATAAAACTGCAGAGATGATTGATATAGAGGTAAGAACTCTTATCGATACAGTATATAATGAGACTAAACAGTTATTAACTACTCATAGAGAAGGTTTAGAAAAAATAGCTCAAGCATTATTGCAGAAAGAAATTATTTTCCAATCGGATTTAGAGGAATTATTAGGTAAACGACCTTTTGATACTAGAACTACTTATGATGAGTTTGTAAATGGAGATGATGAAACTAAGGAGAAAGTAGTAGAAGAAGAGAAAGGCCAAGAACAGCCAGAAACAGAGAAATTAAATTAATAGAAGGACGCGTTAGCGTCCTTTCTTGTTTATTATTAACTTTGTACTATGCGCGAGGCTACACCAAAAGAAAGAATGTTAAAACAAATCAGGAAAGCCCTGATTGATAAAACAGAAAATCCATATTCAAAACTAGAAGAAACTGGGCCAATCTTTGTTCAAGATGATGAGCTCTTGGAAATACGTTTTGCTCAAGAATTTTCAAAAATAAACGGGCAATTTCAGTTTTGCGAAAGCAAAGAACAATGCATAGAAGATCTAGCTGCATTGGTTTCTGAGAGAAACTGGACAAACATCTATTGCTGGGAAGAAAAATTATTAACTTGGTTAAATACAGGAAGCATTTTATTACAGAGCAACGACTCTAATTTCGATGAAGCTAATGTAGGCATTACCACTTGCGATGCACTAGTAGCAAGAACAGGAAGCATAATGATTACAAATGCTTCGGAAGCAGGGAGAAGATTATCTATTTACCCACATGTGCATGTAGTGATTGCTTATACTTCGCAACTTTGTGCCGACATCGGCGATGCCTTGAATATTATTCAAGATAGATATAAAGAAAAATTACCTTCGATGATTAGCACTACAACCGGACCAAGTCGTACAGCGGATATAGAAAAAACACTTGTACTAGGAGCGCATGGTCCAAGAGAAATATTTGTTTTCTTAATCGATGATCAAGCATAATATGGAAGAGCAAAAATCAATATATTTTGCGTCGGATTTTCATTTGGGTGTACCCGATGAAAAATCATCGAGAGAGAGAGAGCTTGCAGTGGTGCGCTGGCTTGATATGGTAAAGCACGACGCGAAAGAAATTTATTTGGTTGGAGATATTTTTGATTTTTGGTTCGAATATGCAAAAGTAATCCCTAAGGGATTTGTACGCTTACAAGGTAAAATTGCAGAAATAACAGACTCAGGTATTCCAGTATATTTTTTTACAGGTAACCACGACATGTGGATGTTCGATTATTTTGAGAAAGAATTAGGAGTAAAGATATATCGCGATAATATAGTAAGAGAATATTTTGGGAAGCGAGTAATGATAGGGCATGGCGACGGATTAGGACCTGGAGATTATTCGTACAAGTTTTTAAAGAAAATATTTGCAAGTAAAATCTGTCAGTGGTTATTTGCAAGGATACATCCTAATTTAGGGATGTGGATTGCCGATAAATGGTCGAGAAGCAGTAGAATAGCCAACGATAACAAAGAACAATTTTTAGGGGAAGAGAAGGAGTGGCTAGCCATTTATGCCAAAGAAATTCTGGAGAAAGAGCATTTCGATTATTTTATTTTCGGACACAGACATCTCCCACTTGAAATAAAATTGAACGAAAAGAGTTTATATATAAACTTAGGAGAGTGGGTGCATCATAGAACGTATGCACAGTGGAATGCACAAGGCATCACACTAAAGAAATTCGAACAATAATGAAAACCAAACTACTGTTATTTATTTTAATGCTGTTGGTGCAACAAACATTTGCACAAACGATTAAAAAAATTGCAGACGAAGTAAGTTTCTATAAAGTAGACAGAATAGGCAATGTGTATTTTGTTGATGCAAGAAATAATTTAACTAAATACGAACCTAACATACAACGCTATACACGTTTTGCTGACTTAAGAAGCGGAAAAATTTCCTCGATAGATGTTAGCAACCCATTGAGAGTAATAGTGTTTTATGCCGATCAGGCTGTAGTGAAATTTCTGGATGTTAATCTTACCGAAATAAATTCATTTCAAATTAGAAACAGCTATCCAGAAGGATGGATATCATTAGTAGCTACCTCAAATAATAATGGTTTATGGATGTACGATAATTTGAATAGAAAATTATTGAAGTTAGGTGAGCAACTAAATACTTTATTTATCAGTAGTGATTTATATTTAGTGTTATCAAAAAAAATAAATCCAACAGAGATTATCGAATATGCAGATCAATTGTATTTGAGTGATTCTCTATACGGAGTTTTTGTTTTCGATTTGTTTGGAGGATATAAAAAAACATTAGCGATTTATCCGAGTAAGATTTTACAAATTGATAATGATAAAATTTTATTCGAAAAAAATTCTCAATGGTTAAGTTATTCCGATTTCAAAACAGATACGCTCAACCCGATTACAAACAATAGTAAAAGCCCAATTCAGTGGGATAAAAAAACGAGTTACTATTTAGAAAATAATTCACTAATTCAGAGAAGCGAATAAAACGGAAAGACAGAAATGGAAAAATGTTCCATTATGGGAATTTGAGTATTATTTACGGATAAATGACTGCATAAAATATGTATTATACCAAAAGCCAAAATCTACCAAAAACCTTATTTTCAGTACTATTATAGGCTTATTCTATGGAAGTATAATAAAGAAATACCTGCATAAAATAGTCGATTGGCACGGGGGCATGCATTTTGTAAAATCTGGTGTATAAACTAAACTGTATTATTTTTTCCCAGAAAGTAATACTGTTACAAATCCTACCCAGATGTATACTTTTATAACCTTAAAACAATTACGTGAGATTCGTAACTACACACAAAGTTTTGTGGCTAGTAAAATCGGAGTAACGCAATCTGCTTACTCAAAAATCGAAAATTTTAGTTGTCAGACTTCCATCGACAATTACAAGAAGATTGCCGACTTGTTAAATGTGGATGTAGATCAGGTATTGAGCAACCGTATTCAGGCTTTGATACACATTAAAAGCAGTACAACAAGGAATGAACTAGTGGATAATAATCTGCCAAACATTATGCAGATTATTAATACGATTAAAGAGCAAGAGTTTCTTTTGAATCGTATCATCCACAAAAGCGACGTAGCCTGACTCCGCAAATGAAGATAATACCGACATATCAAACCAGTAAGACATTTTTACGTTATAAGTAAAAGGTTTTTAGCCCTTTTTTGCTTAATTTTGCAAACTTTATAAGGAGAATTTTAGGTTATGAATGATATGTTGGAAAAGCTTTTAGCGATCAAAAACCGCTTTGAGGACGTTGAAAAGGAACTTTCTAGTCCGGAAGCGATGAGCGATATGAAGCGATTTGCTCAACTTAATAAAGAATACAAGGATTTATCGAAGATTGTAGAACAATATCGCATTTACAGCAATGTAATGAGCAATATTGAGTCGAATAAAGAGATTTTGGCTACAGAGAAAGACGATGAGTTCCGTGAGATGGCCAAATCGGAGTTAGATGCATTGATTATAGAAAGGGATAAGATGGAGGAAGACATACGAGTGATGTTAATTCCAAAAGACCCAGAGGATGCTAAGAATGCCATTTTAGAGATTAGAGCAGGTACAGGAGGAGACGAGGCGAGTTTATTTGCAGGGGATTTATTCCGTATGTACCAACGCTATTGCGAGACTAAAGGCTGGAAAGTAGAATTAGTAGATTACACACCAGGAACTGCAGGAGGCTACAAAGAGATTGTACTTAATGTATCAGGCGAGGATGTGTACGGTACATTAAAATACGAGTCGGGAGTGCATCGTGTGCAGCGAGTACCGGCAACAGAAACACAAGGCAGGGTACATACTTCAGCTGCATCGGTAGTAGTATTACCAGAAGCCGATGAGTTTGATATCGAGTTAAAGACGAACGATATCCGTAAAGACTTATTCTGTTCATCGGGGCCAGGCGGACAATCAGTAAACACCACTTATTCGGCGGTACGATTGACGCATATTCCAACGGGTATAGTTGCGCAGTGCCAAGACGAAAAATCGCAGCATAAGAACTACGAGAAAGCATTAGGGGTATTACGATCGAGGATATACGAGATGGAGTATGCGAAACATTTAGAAGAAGTATCTAAGAAACGTAAAACCATGGTAGCAACCGGCGACCGATCTGCAAAAATCAGAACTTACAATTTCCCACAAAGCAGACTTACCGAGCACCGCATCGGAATGACATCATACAACCTACCAGGCGTAATGAATGGCGATATACAAGACATTATTGATGGCTTACAGTTCGCCGAAAACGCCGAAAGGATGAAAGAAGGTACTGTATAATAAGTCTATCCTATATAATGATTTTATAAAAGCTTCATGTAAATGAGGCTTTTATTGTTTATGTAAGAGAAAATTACGTCAGGATAATAGGGCAAGGACTTATAAGTATAAAAAAGGATTTTGGAAGATCTTCCCGAAAGGAGAGTATTCTTACATTATAGGGGCTATAATTGTCTATATTTAAAATTAAGTTGTCATATAATTTATTTTTTAAGAATAAAAATCTGATATTACTTATATTTACTACTAAACAATTACATATGCTATCAACACCAATTGGGTATTTAGATGGTGATAAGTGGGAAGAAATATGTCAAATTTGCCTAAAACAAAAGTTTGAAAAAGATAATTACCAAGAAATTCCAGCATCACCTGGAGATTATGGTATTGAGGGTTACAATAACAAGGGGGATGTATTTCAATGTTATTGTCCAGATGAAAATTACAATCCAGATGAACTATTAAAAAAACAAAAATCTAAGGTAAGAGATGATTTAAAAAAGCTTATCAAATATTCAGATGAGCTTTTAAATTTATTTGGAGGAGCTAAAATAAAACGATGGATATTTCTAACTCCAATATTCAACAGAAAAGAATTACTTGAATATTGTCAACAAAAAGTATTAGAATACAAAAGTAAAGGGCTCGAAATTTTAGATGACAATTTCGTTGTTTTAGTTCAAGATTATCAATTTCTAAGTGAGTATATTCCAGTTGCACTTGGGATAACTATGCATAAAATTGAATTGGATACAACTAAAATTGAATTAGAAAATTCTGAAAAGTTTGTAGACCTGATTACAAGAATAAAAGAAAAGCAGACAAAAAGACTTGATTTAGACCCTAATAATATACAAGAAGCTGATGACGAAAGATTAAATATACTCACTACACGTGCAATTGAATCTTATTTTAGAGGTGAAGATCTTTTAAAGAAACTTGAAGACTTAAATCAAAATGAATATGAGAGGTTTATTAGAGTAGTAACGCAAATAGAATTGGATGTTGAAGAAAAATGTTTGGCGCCTAATACAACTAATATAAATATATATAATGAAATAAAAAACGATGTGAAAGAGAGGCTAGCAAGGGAATTTCCAATGATTTCAGAATCAACAATTGCATACTTAACAAATAGAGTTATCGCAGACTGGCTTGTAAGATGTCCACTTAATTTCAATTAATATGAGTGAAGAAAACTTAGTGTTCAAAAGAAAACCAATTCCGTTATCGCCAGAATATAGGCCACTATACAAAATAGCTATCATTTTAATCATTTTAGATAATAATAGCATTAGGAAATCATCCTCTCTTTTAAAATTACATCTATTCTCTTGGGCAATGAGAAATGACGCTAATATGAGTCTACTTATTGAGTTTATGAAAAATGAATATCTATATAAAATAGATATTTTCAATATTGAACCTTCTCTTAACAGAGCACTAGTTCTATGCATTGCTGAAGGTTTGATAACAAAAACAGATGATAGGTATACTATAACTGAGAAAGGTGTAAAAATGAAAAATTTAATCTACAACGACTCCACTATTCTAACTAAAGAAAAAATACTTTCTAATACAATAGGAAAAGGCGTTACTGAAAAAACTATAGATACCCTTAAATCTAATTGGAAAAAATATGCTAAAAATTAGAAGCCTCAAAATAAATATAACTACCAATAAAGGGATTTTTGGGAACAAATTTGATTTTTCAGAAGGGTTAAATATCATTCGGGGTAATAATACTGCTGGTAAAAGTACTATTATCCAATCAATGATTTATGCACTTGGTATGGAAGAAATTTTTGGAGGGAAGGGTATAAAAGTTCTACAATCTGTACTAAAAGACGAGATTGAGTATAAATTGGAGAAATTAAAAGTTGTTGATTCGGAGGTCTTATTGGAAATAGAGAACAAGGAAGTTCTTACGATAAAAAGGTCTATAATTAGCAATAAAAAAGATTCAAAACTAGTTGAAGTAATTTTCGGTCCACTCCTCACAGAAGGAGGAAATTACAATTCAAAGGAAATGTATTTGCATGATGCTGGATCAGCACAAGATTCAGAATTCGGATTTCATGCCTATTTGGAAGAATTTTTAAATTGGAAGTTGCCAAGTCTAAACTATTCAGATGGTACAGATAGAAAACTATATTTAACAACTATTTTTCCAACCTTTATTATAGAACAAAAAATTGGTTGGTCAGATTTTTTAGCAACAACACCTTTCTATGGATTGAAAAACGGAGAAAGCAAAAGTGTTGAATTCATTCTAGATTTGGATTTATGGAATATAGAAAAGAAAAAACAGCTGCTTAATAATATAAAAAATGACATTATATTAAAATGGCATTATCAATATGATATTCTTTTTGAACTATCAAGGCGTGGAGCAATGAAAATAAAAGGTTTAACATACGACCCTGAAGTTATTAAATCTGACCAACTAATAAATCTTCTTTTAGAAGAGGATAACAAAACATATACAATAGAGGATTATATTGATAATTTAAACAATCAGCTTAATGAAATAGAGTCGAAAAAATATAGTCTAGTTGGTTTAAAATCAGTCGAAAACGAAAATAATATAAAAAAACTAACTGATGATGTATCTATTATGTCTTTGCAAATAGAATCACTTTGCGATGAATTAGAAGGCAATAAGTCTAGATTAAATGATTATAATTTACAATTAGGTTTAATAGAAAACGATCTTCGAAAGAATATATCTATTCTGAAAATTGAAAAATTTGGGGGAGAAATAAATCTTAATATTACTTTGGACATCTGTCCTACTTGTAATCAAGAATTAAAAGATACTCTCTTAGATCAAAATGAAAAAATATCAACAATGAGTATAGAAGACAATATTTCGTTTTTGAAATCAAAAGAGCAAATGATAAAAGCTTATATTAATGGTTTAAATATCGTTATTAGCAATCTTCAAAATACAATTGAAAGCGGAAGAAATAGATTAATTTTTAAAAGATCAGAAATCAGAGCTCTAAAACAAGAATTAGTATCAGATGATAGGTTACCTTCAACAGTAGAAATTGAAAAGAAAATTAACCTTAGAAATAAAATAATTTTTTATAGAAACTTAGAAGAAGAGCTTGAAACTTCAATTGAAAAATTCAATGAATTATCTGCTCAATGGGTGGACGTTATTAGTAAATTAAAAGAGATTCCGAAAGATACTTACTCTCTTAATGATACCAAGAAAATAAGTCAACTTGAAAGTGAATTTAAGAGATTAGTTAAATATTTTGGTTATTCAAGTAAATCAATAAACGAAATTAAAATTTCAAAAGATAAATATCTACCTATTATTGATAAATACAATATAAGGTTTGATTCTTCTGCTAGTGATTTAGTACGATCAATTTGGGCATACACTTGCTCACTTTATACAGTTTCAGAAGAATTGAAAGGCAATCATCCAGGACTTTTAATATTTGATGAGCCTGGACAGCACTCAATGTCTGACGAAAGCTTAAAAAACTTATTGCTATTTCTTAGTAATTCTAACGCTCAAAGTATTGTTGCTGCCTCATTTAATAATGACGATGAGGTTTTTAGCACTACAACAAAAGATGTTAAATTTCATTTAATTCATATTCCAGAAAAATCAATTGCAGAATTAAATTAAAAAATTACTGGCACATATGGTTATTATTTTTATTATAAATAGTGTGGTGTGACAAACATTGTTAAACATATTGAAAATCAAGGGCCTATATTATCAGGAGACCTAGCGAGACACCTCGAAATCTCATCAAAGATTACAAATATTGCAGCTCGAAAAGCAATCGAAAGACTTAAATCCCCTATACATAAACTTACAGGGCTTTTTCAGGACAAACAATCATTAATTTACCATCAATCACAATACCAATCTGATGAGTACTTTGATGCTCTTTATGAATCATTAAAATCAAGTGGAAAAAGGTATTATGCCTTAATATGTGCTATTAATTATCATAACGGTTTAATTTCAATAGAACAGCTAAAAAACTATTCGTTTTCTCCAACAACTAATAAAGTTGGGCACATACATTTTGATACACTTATTGAAAATGCATTAAAAAATAGAATTTTAGAATATTATGATGAACAACATTTAAGCATAAACAAACGACTCTTAATTACTGATCTAAATTTTAAGCTTCATAAAGCAATTGAGTTCTCAAAAAAATATACATTATCACAATTTGCAAATTGGGGTAAAAATATTGGAATGTTCTCTTTTGGTTCAGCTCAATTTAATTCGAATATTTCCGGATTTAATTTTGCATTGACTGCGCCTACTTATATAAATGGATTAATACATTATGATTCAAAAGGTAAGCCTCAACCAGGATTTTTAGTTGCAGATATTCTAATTGGCGAAAAGGTTACAGTTGATTATTTGAGTTTTTTTATTCAAAAAATTAATATAATTACAAGAATAAATTCAAAGACAAAAATACTTCCGATATTAATTTTAGAAAATACTGATCAAGACGCATTAAATATTGCCAAAAGCAATGGAGTTGTAATTGGTTTCGTAAATGAAATTTTTGGAGAAAATTATGCTTTATTACTAAAAAATTTAATTAGCACTTTGTCAAATGCAGGAACAATATTAAAAAATAATCCTGAGCAGTTTGTTGAATTGCTTTCAAAATTAACAAAACTAGTTGATGGAAAAACGAATAATCTTAAAGGGGATTTATTTGAGTTTGGAGTTGGCTTTTATTATAGTCAACATTGTCAATATATAGAACTTGGGAAAAATATTACAACTTACGATCCTTATGATAATAAAGAAATTGATATTTTAGCGATAGACAATAACATATTATATCTTGTAGAATGCAAAGGTACTAATTACCCTATTGATGTAGAATATATTGAGACCTATTTAAAAATAAATATTCCTTCTATAAGAAGTTGGGTTAAAAGCTCCACCTATAAAGATAAAGAAATAATTTTTGAGTTTTGGTCAATTAATGGCTTTACTGAAGACGCGTTAGAATTGTTAAACAATTATAAAAATAAAACTAAGAAAATTAAGTTAAATTATTTTGATCGAAACAATATAATAGAAAAAACAAAAAGCTTGAGTTCCAATAAATTTAAAAAAATAATCAACGAATACTTCTTAAAGGAAATTTAGAATATGAATTCATTAGTGATATTAGAGGGAATAATAATAGGGGCTGTTGGAGGATCAACAGGCGGCTTTATTCTTAGTATTTCAAATTGGTCAATTAAACAAATAAAAATAATTTGTGACAAACGAAAAATATATAATTGGTTAGTAGCTAATAGTAAAAATCAATCCGATTATCAATATAGATCGACAAAAAGTATTTCAAGCTATACAAATTTACCATATGAAAGAGTAAATTTCATATGCAGTATACATACTAAAATCAAACTATCAACTGGTAATAATGAGGAGCTGTGGGAAATATTAAAAAAATAAATAATCTAGCATACATTAAATTACTATCTAAGTTTTAAAAAAAATCAACAAGTAAGTATGAATACATTAATTAAAAGAGAAATAGAAGAGATAAGAAAAACTATTCCTCAGACAACTTCGCTTTCAGACGACCTCATTTTTGGGATAATCTCTTATAAATATTTCTATAATAAGGGTAGGTATGATAAAGCAGAATTTAAAAGCTCGTTTGTAGATGGCAGTAATGATGGTGGAATTGATCTAATTGCAGTTGAAGAAAATGATTTGGAAAAAAACTTAGTATTAATTCAATCTAAGAATATAAGTACAATCCAATCAAAAGATCAAATAAAAGATACTTTTACGAAAATGGCTCAGACAGTAAAAGATTTTAAAGATGAAAAAATAAGTAATTATAATTCAAAATTAAGAAGGGTTTATAGAGAAAAGTATGATGATAGTTGTGATGACCCTAATTTTAAAATCAAATTAACTCTTTTCATAGGAACAGAGTTGACGAATAGTTATAGAGAGGTGATTGAAGATTTAATTAATAGGGTTGCTGAATTGGAGTCATTCGAATGTAATATATATGATTTAAAACAATTAGTATCACAAATTGAAATGTATGATGAGAATACTAAATATGTTTCAAATGGCAAAATTGAAATCTTTAAAGAACATGGGGCTATTGAATTTGGTGAAAATGGATTAATCGTTAATATCTCAGCTTTGTCATTAAGAAAATTATTTGACAGATATAAGGAACATGGGTTATTTGAGCAGAATTTCAGATACTTCATAAAGAACAAAAAAATTGATGAAGAGATCAACAACTCACTTAAAAATAAACGTGATCAATTTTGGTTTCTAAACAATGGGATAATTATTGGTTGCAAAGAATTTCGTGAAGATGGTGATAATATTAAACTAACAGATTTCTCAATAGTAAATGGCTGTCAAACTACAACTCTGATAGGTGCATATAAAGGTCCAGAGGAGGATTTAGATTTCCCTATTGTTTGTAAAATAGTCAAACCAGACAAGGATGGTGAAGATTATTTCAATTTATTTATTTCACAAATTGCAGAATCTTCAAACTCCCAAAAACCAATATCAGATAGAGATTTAAAATCTAATTTGCCAGAGCAAAGAAAATTACAAAGTTTACTCAAGTTAGAAAATCCAAAAATTTATATGGAAATTAAGAGAGGTGAAAAATCTCCCAAAAATAATGAGGGTTGGCAGAAAATTAAAAATGATGAGCTTGGTCAATTAATTTTGGCAGGTTTATTACAAGAACCTGGTACAGCGAGAAGTGCAAAGAAGAAAATATTTTCAGATTCTTTTACATATAATTCAATCTTTAAAAGAACTCAAGATAAGGGAACAATTATTGATTTGCTAAAAATCAATAACATGCTTGATAACTTTATAATTAAAGATCAACTTGGTGATTCACAATTGAATATAGCTAGAAATGGCAGATTAACAATTTTAGCAATTATTTGCTTTTTAATTAAATATAAAAGGTCGTTAATAAATCTCAAACTTTCAACTGACTCTCAAGATTGGGTACAAGATATTACTAAGGATAATTTGAATGGCAGTTTATTTATAAAAAACTTGCCTGATGAATTTGAAATAATACTCGAATCTATTTTCAATGATATAATTCAAGAATTAACAATTTTATATGACTCTAGAGGTTCAACTGAAACTTCAGTTACAAATTTTTTTAAAACTGATAAAAAATATCACTCTATTATTTTAGAAAGAATAAGATCTAAATTTATTCTAGATACTTGGGGACAAAAACAATTCTTCGCAAAAATAGATGCTATTATACAATAAAGAATTTTAAAAAAATTTCCTTCTTAAATCTTCCTTCATACGTTTGCAAAATTAGGAAAACTGTATTCGTATGATCGTAACTGATTTCGACAAAGTCGAAAATCTAATTCTTGCATATCCTCAACACTACGAGAATGAGTATGTACAATTGGTTAAATTTTATGACCAGTTAATTGAATTAATTCCAAGTGAAATAAATTTGGTTTTAATTGTAAACTCAAGAAAATTAAAATTAGATCTACTTTCAAAATATTCTCACAGATCAATAAATATAATTGTAAATGAATACTGGGATGAAATTTGGTTGCGGGATTGCTTAGGGATAAACACCCAAGATTACTTTTATAAACCTATATATTTTCCATACTACTGTGAAAACAAAAAGCATTGGAAATACTTCAAAAAAATCAATGAAATCTCACTTGATTTAATAAATAGAACAATAGATAAACCAATTAAGCAAATTCCATTAATATGGGATATTGGGAATATTGTATCTAATCATCAATATGCAATTATCACAAATAAATTATTAGAGGATAATCCAAAATTCGAATTAGCTACAATTGAAAATATAATAAAAGACTATTTAGAACTCAATCCGATTTTCATCAACAAACAACCTAATGATGTAATTGGGCATACAGATGGGTTTCTTTCGTTTATAGATGATAAAAATATATTAATAAGCGATTATCCTAGTTTTAGCTTCATGAAGGAGGACAAGCTTTATTTAAAAGATGTTCAAAAAGTACTATATGCAAATAACCTTAACTTCATTAAAATGGCTGAGAGACCAGTAGATAAGATTGTGAAATGCAACTGCGATAAACATAAAGCAGGTTGTTTTTATACAGCAAAGGGGAATTATATCAACTTTTTAAGATTAAATAATACAATTATACTTCCAGAATATAAATTACATAATAAGATAGAGCACAAGTTCTACAATACAATTAATGTTAAAATGATAGAAAGAATGGGATTTGAGATAAAAACAATTAATTGTGATCAATTATCAAAATTCGGCGTTTCATTACATTGCATAAGCTATACCTTTTAGCTTGAAAGAAATCTTCGAATTTCCAGTTAACTATTAAAAAAATAAAAGCAATAAAAACTTGGCAGCGGTATAAGAAATCAGATTTGTATGGAATTTTGTATATGAAGAAAAGAAAAACGCCGAAATCTTGTGAATTTCGGCGTCTCTTCGAGAATTTTAGCGGAATGGACGGGACTCGAACCCGCGACCTCCTGCGTGACAGGCAGGCATTCTAACCAGCTGAACTACCACTCCGTTTTACTGGACTGCAAATATACAGCTTCAAAGCTTATTTTCAACAAAAAATGTAAAAATCTCATAATTTACTAATAAACAGAGGCTTTAATATCGTTTTTTCATATATAATTATCTATTATTGGTCCCATATCCTGTATCCCATATCCTGTATCCCATGTCCTGTATCCTGTGTCCTGTATCTCTAATCTAGTCGCACCAAATCTAAAACAAAGGAGTAAGGGTTTACAGAACTAGCGTTGTCTTATATGGAAGCAACTTTCAAAATACTATGAAGCAATTATACATTCTCTTAACATTTATTTGTGTGACAACCTCAGCGTTAGCTGAAAAAATTATTGTTCCAACAAAGTTTTCTACTATACAAGAAGCAATTGATTCCTCTGTGAATGGAGATACCGTATTGGTGATGCCTGGAATTTATTTCGAAAATTTAAAAATGAAAGGGAAGAGTATCGTACTTACTAGTATGTTTTACTTAGATATGGATAAGAGTTTTATCTCTACAACGGTTATTAATGGTAGTACTCCTACTAACCCTGATTCTGCTAGTTGTATTATGATGACTGGGAAAGAAGATTCTACTACAGTTGTGCAAGGTTTTACACTCACCGGAGGTAAGGGAACAAAATGGAAAGACATTCATAACGGACTTACTTATAGAGAAGGTGGAGGGATTCTGATGGAGTTTTGTTCAGCTGTAATTCAATATAATTATATTATCGATAATGAAGCAATTGATAGAAGTGGAGGTATGTCGAGTGCTGGTGGTGGTGGAATTAGAAGTGGCGATGGTAATCCAACAATTATCAATAATATGTTTTCAAGAAATAAAGGAAGATATGGAGCCGCAATCGTTTTTAATTATTCGAAAGGAAAAGTAAAGAACAACATCATTGTTGATAATTCAGGTGGAGAAGATTACGGAGGATCGGGAGTTTGGGTTACTGGAGACAATAGTGTTAAACATTTAGTGCAAATAGAAAATAATACCATCGCTTACAACACTTGTAAAGGAACGGGTAGTCAGGCACAAGGTAAAGGAGCTGTGATGATTTTTTCAATTAAAGCGGTTCTGAAAAACAACATCATTTGGGGAAATGTTCAAAGCAGTGGTGCTTCAGTAAGAACATATGTTGGTGGTACAATAGATGCAAGATATAATAGTGTTTCAGAAGTTTTAACTGGTGAAGGTAACATCAGCGGAGATCCATTGTTCGACTCAATAGGTTACTTCTTGAAAAGTGCATCTCCAACTATAGATGCTGGAGAGAATCTTGTTGAATATAGAGACCTTGCTGATCCTGCAGATACCACTTCACCTTTAGCTCCCGCACAAGGTACTAGAAGAAATGATATGGGTGCTTATGGTGGTCCGAGACCTATGATTGCAATGACAGATTTAATTTTAGGAACGGATAAAGAAGAAATGAAAAGTAACGCTCAAATAGTTTTTCCAAATCCAGTAGAAGGAATACTTCATTTTAAATTAAAGGAAAATGAAACTGTAAAATATTTGGAGTTGTTATCTATAGATTCAAAAAGAACTACAAGTATTATGGCCAAAGAAATAATACAGAATGGGAATGTAATTGATGTCGACATACACTCTTATCCAGCAGGTGCTTATTTCTTGACGGTTTATACTTCTTCAGCTAATGTTTATACTGAAAAGGTGTTGTTCCAATAATTAAGGAAGATTAAATATTTTTGAAGAGCAAATCTGAAGATTTTAAATACATAGCTACTCGATATATATGCATTTATACCTCATCGTTTTAAGTTAGTTATAAGTATAAAGTAAGTAATATAATTCACAACTCACAATTCACAACTCATAACTCACAATTCATTTAAACTCCAAACTGCCTCAAATGGTGGTCAATATGTTTATACATCAAATTATTCCATTCGGTGGCGTTAAGTTTGCCTAGAGTAAGTTGATGTTTCCCATCGAAATAGCTTTCGCCAAGTTCGGCCATTTTTAGCACATAATTGCTGAGACGATTTTTTTCTTTTTCGAAATCACGTTGATCCACAATGATGAAGGCTGGAGCGGTAGGGAGGTTTGGTTTGTAGGGAATCTCATTAGTCATGCTTCTTTTCACAAACAGTTTCATAAATAGTCGCATTATTGCTGGAGGTGCATCGTTACGCTCTCCAAAAGCTTGTTCGTACGGAACGCAGCAATGTGCAAGCATCTGGGATACATTCATTTTACCCCAACGTCGTTGTGTAATCTGACTGAGTTGATCGATTCTAGAAATTATTTTTTTAGCTTCTGCTTCTGAATATACATTTGGTAATGCCATAGGGAGTTATTTTGGCTTACTAAATTAAGAGTTTATTTTTATAATCTTAATTGTCGCTAAAATATTGCGAATCGAGGCTATTACTTTTCTCTGCTTGTGCCTGGTAGTCGGCCCAGAGCTCCAAGATTTTGTATTTAAGCTCCTCTTCATACGAATGCACAAAATAATCGACTAAGGTGCTGAATGCTTTGCTATTATTGGCATCCATTTCTTGTATGCAGGCTTTGATATAGTTCATAGTATATTCCAATTTTTAGTTATACTAAAATTATTCTTGATTTAATAAATATAATCTAATAAATGTAGAAATAAGTGCTCCATTCGGGATTTATTTTAGTAGTATGAAAAACACCATTGGTGAGAATATAAGATTACTAAGAGTTTTACGAGGACTTAGTCAGGAAAACATGGCTAACGAATTAGATATTTCTGTTTCTGCATATTCCAATATTGAAAGAGATGTTTCGGAGCTAACTGTTTCCAGATTAATTTTAATTGCTGGGATATTAAAAGTGAAAGCGAGTACTATTTTAGAAATGAATGGGAAATATATTCTTGCTGAGAATGAAGATAAAAGTTATCAGAAGAATTCATTAGAATCGGAATTCGAAAAGTTGAAGAAGCAGTTCGATGCCATGGCAACTGAGTTGAAGCAATTAAAAACTCCAGCAAAGAAAACTGCAACAAAAACTAAGAAGCGTTAAGAAAGTAATTTCTGACGAAGAAGAAATTCTAATTGTTCATTTGCACGGATTAAGCTTTTCAGTAGTTTCTTATTTTCCTGGCGCAGAGAAAAAATTTCATACGCATTGTTAATCACCACCCTCATTTGTTGTTCGTCCCAAGGTTTGGTAATGTACTGATAGATTTGACCTTTATTAATAGCATCTATAACCGCCTGGATGTCTGCATAGCCTGTGAGTAGCATACGTATAGCTTCTGGGTATTCGCTAATGATACTGGCTAGAAATTCAACACCTGTAACACCGGGCATACGTTGATCGGTGATAATAATTTCATATTGGTTTTCCTTCAAAAGCTCTCGGGCTTCGTTAGCCGACAGAGCCACAGTTACATCGTACTCTCTTCTAAATGCTGCCTTAAATGAATTCAAATTGTTTTCTTCATCGTCGACATATAGAATTTTTATTCGAGAATCAGCCATTGTGCGTGATTGGGTTATAGTTAAAACGTCTATAAAAAATAAAATAAACGATTATTTTCCATAAATATCGGATTTTATTTGGATATTTAATACTTATTTAAATTACAGAGCTAAAATTAAACAACTAAAATGTTAAATTTTAAAGAAAGCAAATTGAGCAGTGCATTCTTACCAGAGATTTTTAACATCAACAACAACAATGACCACCTTGCAGTTCAACAAATTATTGCCGAACAGGAAGGATTAGTAGTACTCGACGAGCTAAAAAGCCAGTTGAGGGAACTAATTAAAATTAGAAACCCCCAAAGAGCCCTAACCGAGCTAGAGTACGAAGAGCAAATAGATTTACAATTAGGTGGTAAGTCTAGTCATTATTACGGTTGTTGGGTTTATTATCCATGGAATAAGAAATTAGTCCATCTTTTACCAAAAGATGAGTTTATTGAATTAAGAACAAGTAGAAATCTTTACAAAATTACTCCTGATGAGCGAAGTGTATTGCTTCGTAAAAAAATAGCAGTAATAGGTTTATCCGTGGGTCAGATGATTGCATTGACCTTGGCTATGGAGAGAACATGTGATGAAATTCGTCTTGCCGACTTCGATTTAATAGAGTTGAGTAATATGAATCGAATCAGGACCTCGGTTACTAATATCGGTGTGTCGAAGGCTATCGTGGCCGCAAGGGAAATAGCTGAGCTAGACCCATACATTAAGGTAAAGATTTACACGGAAGGCATTACAGAAAATAACATAGACGACTTTTTATTAGAAGGCGGGAAGATAGATTTATTGGTAGAGGAATGCGACGGCTTAGATGTGAAGATTCTAAGTAGAATTAAAGCAAGGGAGTATGGTATTCCAGTAGTTATGGAAACCAATGACCGCGGGATGATCGACATTGAGCGATATGATTTAGAACCCAAAAGAGCTTTATTACATGGATTAATTCCAGAGAACATGACGGATCTTGGTTCGCTTAGAAACCTAAGCAATCAGGAAAAGGTGCCATTATTAGGAGCTATGGTGGGTATAGAGCATATTTCAGAGAGAATGAAATTATCGCTTACCGAAATGGGTAAAACCATTTCAACATGGCCTCAACTGGCCTCTTCAGTAGTACTGGGAGGCGCAATGGTCACCGACGTTTGCAGGCGAATACTATTAAACCAGTTTTCGCAATCTGGAAGATACTACGTCGATTTCAATGAACTTATTAAATAAATATATCACCTCAGCCTAATGATAAAAATTAGAGCATTTAGAGCTATTGATGACCAAGAAGCTTGTCTGAAGTTCATAGAAGGACACAGAAGACTCTTGGAAATCCATTTTGGAGTAGCTAAGGTTACTTCTAGCAGTAACGACTGGGTGAAAAGTGAGAGTACGATTGTAATTATTGTTGAAGATGAAACTGGGGATAAGGTGTATGGCGGTGCGAGGGTGCAAATGGTAGATGGGAAAATCCCTTTACCTATAGAACATGCTTTAGGGCACTATGATCCAAAAATATTTGAATTTGTAAAACCAGGATGTGCGGAGATATGTGGAATGTGGAATTCGATGGAGGTTGCAGGGATGGGAATTGGGAGTTTGATATTGTGTAGGGTGTGCGTTTCTATTGTTAACCAATTGCCAATTGATAAAATTTATGTATTATGTGCTCCAGTTACAACTCGCATGGGAAAACGTGTAGGGGCTGTGGTTGAAGAGTCGCTTGGCGATAAAGGAATCTTTTTCTACCCAAAAGACGACTTCGTTGCAACAGCGATGGCGATTTTAGATGTAGATGTTCTCGAGCATGCAGAAGAACGAGAGAGAGAAAATATTTTTGAATTAAGGAATAATCCCGATCAGCTTAAAATTGAAAAAGGGCCTAAAGGAGAATTCGAAGTGTTGTACCAATTGAAAATACCTAATATAAACGCTCAGTGATGATATGAAGAAACTTAACATTCTGTTTCTGCTTCTTTTTTTTACCATTTATTCAAATGCTTCCCCCGTTGAAGATTCTATTTTATTTAATAATGAAAATACTATCTTCAGCATTGGCGATCAAGTACAAATTCTAACAGATAAAACAAACTCTTTAACTTTCGAGGATGTTAAACAATCGACGGATTTTAAGAAGAGTACAGAAAAAGTCCCCAATCTCGGGATTACTGAAAATACATATTGGATTCGATTCTCCATAAAAAACCAATTGGAGAATAGAAGGATCCTATTACAACTTCAATATCCTATAATTGATGAAGTAGAATTCTATTCTCTCAATCTAGAAACTAAAAAATACGATACTATATTAACGGGTGAAATTCATCCATTCGATAAAAGAGAGGTAAATAATCAGAATTATCTTTTCTATTTAGATATCCCGCAAAATGAAACGCTCACCTATTACATGAAAGTAAAAAGTGGTGAGCAAATACAATTGCCATTATTACTAGGTGCACAAAAGCCCGTCTTTGAGGATTTAATTCAGAAGGATTTAGTTTTCGGTTTGTATATCGGAATCATTCTGGTAATGGCTATTTATAACCTCTTCGTTTATTTTACAGTTAGAGATAGAAGTTATATTTATTACGTGTCCTATATCGTATTTGTAGGATTAACCCAAGCGGTATTACAAGGTTATGGTTTTAAGTATTTATGGCCAAACTCAAAATGGTTGGTGTTACAAAGTACATTTTTGGTCCCTGTATTAAATGGATGGACAGCTATTGCCTTCGTAAAGCACTTTTTAAATACAAAAGAAACATATAAGCTAGGAAACAAAATATTGAATTGGATTTTTGTTTTCTATACACTTTGTTTGGTGTTGAGCTTAATGAACAAATATTTTCTCGCACAAAATTTGGTTCAGCTCACCGCATCAGTGGGTTCGTTGTTAACCATATATATAGCATATAGAATAGGTAAACAAGGATACAGACCTGCCAATTATTTTTTAGTGGCATGGACAATCTTCTTATTAAGCGTTGTGGTATTTGTACTGAAGAATTTCAACATTCTACCATACAACGACATGACTTACTACTCTCTTCAGGTAGGTTCGGCTTTAGAGGTTACATTGCTTTCTTTCGCACTTGCTGATAAGATTAATATTTATAGAAAAGAAAAAGAAGATTCTCAATTAGAAGCCTTAAGAGTTTCTCAAGAGAACGAAAGAATTATACGTGAGCAAAATGTAATGTTGGAAGTGAAAGTTGAAGAACGTACTCACGAGTTAAACTTATCTAATCAGGAATTAAATACGGCATTAACGGATTTAAAAAATGCCCAAACACAACTTGTAGATGCAGAGAAGATGGCATCTCTTGGTCAGCTCACAGCAGGTATAGCACACGAGATTAACAATCCGATAAACTTTGTAAGCTCTAACATCAAGCCATTGAGAAGAGATATTGAAGACATACAAATGTTGGTGGATAAATACGAGGAGTTGGTTAATCAACAAAATCTTACTGAGCAGTTTGGTGAAATAGTAAAATTGAAGAAAGAGCTCGATTACGATTATTTAAAACACGAGATTGATGTGTTGTTAAAAGGTATGGCTGATGGTGCTGGAAGAACAGTTGAAATTGTAAAAGGATTGAAGAGTTTCTCGCGACTCGACGAATCGGATTTGAAATACGCCAATGTGAACGAAGGGATAGAGTCGACCTTAATTATATTGAGTAGTACGTTTAGAGGTAAAATAAATATCATTAAAGAACTTGAACCGATACCAGAAATAGAGTGTTTTGCAGGTAAGCTTAACCAAGTGTTTATGAATATTATAAACAATGCGGCTCAAGCGGTGTTAATGGCTCATGCCAACGATGATGAAGGAAAGGTAATTTTAAGAACGAAACAAAATGGAGATGGTGTAAGTATACATATCATTGATAATGGTACGGGTATGTCGGAAGAGGTTAGAAGTAAAATTTTCGATCCGTTCTTTACCACTAAAAAAGCTGGGGAAGGAACAGGATTAGGCCTATCAATTGTGTATAGTATTATAGAGTTACATAAAGGAACAATAGAAGTAAAATCTACTCTGGGAGAAGGTACTGAGTTTATCATTACCTTACCATTAAACCAATAACATGAGCAAGGAGAAAATTCGTGTATTGTATATCGACGATGAAGTAAACAACTTGCATGCGTTTAAGGCATTGTTTAGGAAGGAGTACGATATCTTTATTGCCGAATCAGCAGAAGAGGGAACTAAGTTATTGGCAGATGAGCAGGTCCATGTAATTATTTGCGACCAAAGAATGCCTGGAATGACAGGCGTAGAATTCTTTGAATCGATTTTAGATAAGTATCCTCATCCGATTAGGATTTTACTTACGGGTTATACAGATATACAAGCCGTTGTAGAAGCGATTAACAGAGGCCAGATTTATCGTTTCATAGATAAACCTTGGGATCAACAAGTGTTATCTGTAGCAATACAGAATGCTTATGAAATCTATCATACTAAGTTTTTATTAAGAGAGCAAAATATTCAGCTTCAGAAAGCATATGATGAGTTGGATAAATTTGTGTACAGTGCTTCTCATGATTTACGTGCTCCATTAGCTTCTATATTGGGAATAATTAAAGTGGCTAGAACAGACGATGCTAATAAGATGCCAGAATATATTGATATGATAGATCATACAGTAAATCGTATGGATGCTTTTGTTCAAAATATCATCAAGTATTATAGGAGCAATAGAGTCGATGTAGAGATTAACCACATTAATTTTCAGAATATTATTAATGAGATTGTTGATGAGCTTAGTCATCATATTATGGATTTAAATATCAAGTTTATTAAATTATATGATGAGCCAGTTTTTATACGATCAGATGAAAGTAGAATAAGAATCATCATCAATAATATTTTACTGAATGCTATTAAATTCCATGAAGAAGATAGCAACTCAAAAGAAATTAATATTAGAGTATTTAGTACACACGAAAAATCTATTGTTGAAGTAGAAGACAATGGTATTGGAATAGATCCTGAGCATCATGAGAAAATATTCGAAATGTTTTTTAGAGGCGTACACAAAAATGCAGGCTCAGGAGTTGGATTGTATGTAGCTAAAGAAGCGCTAAAAAGAATAAACGGTTCTGTAAGAGTAGAATCTACTCCCGGTAAAGGGAGTAAATTCATAGTTCAAATTCCTAATCTATTATAATAGTAAACCAGCAATAGTTGCTGATAAGTAAGAAGCTAAAGTTCCACAAATTAAAGCTTTGAATCCTAGCTTTGCTAAATCGGCTCTTCTATTCGGAGCGAGCTCTCCAATTCCACCAACTTGTATTGCAATAGAACTAAAGTTTGCAAATCCACATAGAGCGAAACTCACTATTACTATTGATTTATGTGATAGCATATTTGCAGCAATCATTGGCGATAGGTCTGAGTAAGCAACAAATTCGTTGATTACTAGTTTGGTCCCCATTAAGGCACCTACTGCATGAGTATCTTGAGATGGAACACCCATTGCCCATGCGAATACTGAAAAGATAGAACCTAATATTTCTTTTAAACTTAAATCTTTTAATGAAATACCAACCCAACTTAAGTCTAAACTAGTATGCCAGTATAACCAATTTCCTATCCAACCTAATCCTGCGTCGACCATTGCAATTAATGCAATGAATCCTAAAAGCATGGCAATCACATTTAATGAAATTCTCATTCCATCGCTTGCGCCATGTGAGATAGCATCCATTAAATTTGCATGAGCTTTTTTTATTTCGAGTTTAACGTTTCCTTTTGTTTCCGATTCTTCTGTTTCTGGATATACAATTTTTGAAATAACAAGTGCACCAGGTGCAGCCATAATACTCGCTGCTATTAAATACTCTGCGGGTACACCCATAGAAATATATACAGCCATAACACCACCAGCAATACAAGCCATGCTACCAGCCATACTTGCTAATAATTCCGACATGGTCATTCCACTGATGTAGGGTTTAATCATTATTTGAGCTTCAACCTGACCAACAAATGCAGACCCCACATTTGATAAAGCTTCAGACCCACTTACTCCCATTAGCCAATGCACACCTTTTGCGAAAACTGCAACGATACGTTGCATCAATCCAATATGGTAAGCAACACTTACTAATACTGAAACAAAAATAATAGTAGGGATAATTTTGAAGAAGAAAATAAAGCTATGACCAGGCCCAAATATTGGAGAAAGTATTTGAGCATTTACAAGTGGCCCGAAAACAAAGTCGGCACCTTTATTAGAAAAATCGAGAATCTTTGTGATAAAATAGCCGATGCTAGAAAATATACTTTGACCCAATGGAACTTTTAAGATAAAAATGGCAAGTAAGGCTTGTATAAATAACCCAACAAAAACTAAACGATAATTAATCGCTTTTTTATTGTTCGATAATAAAAACGATAATCCTAATATTAACACAATGCCTATAAGGCCAAAGTAACGATCCATAGTCTGAAAATTTTCTTAAAAATAGTATTATTTTAAATACCTCCTAATGAGTATCCCTAAATGATGTTCTAAATGACCTGCAATGATGTAAATCAATGCTCTAGCACTTACGGCTTTGTTGTTTGCTGTGCCCATGCGAGCAATGCTTTCTTCGTTTAGAGATTTGATAAGCAAAAGATTAGCTGTTCTTAAGGCCTGGAATTCTTGCAATAAAGAGTCCCAATCGCGTTTGTCAAAATTGGCATTTTCAACGTACTCATTTTCACCGAAGCCTGGCAAGTTGGTAGCATCGTTTCTTGCTATTCTCATTAAACGATAAGACATCACCCTTTCGGTGTCTATACAATGACCAATCAATTCTTTAATACTCCATTTACCTTCGGCATACCTAAAATAACGTTGCTGCTCACTAAGGTTGTGGCAAATGTCGAGTACACGAGGCATTTGTTTTTCGAGAAACTCTATAACATTACCTTCAACTAAATCAACATAGGTCTTGTAGAATTCAGCATATTCTGTAGATGCTGGTCTTTCAATTTTTTTCATGTTAAAATTTATTAAGTATTACATTTAACTTACCAGTAGATTGAATAATGATTTGGATTTGCTCCTCCGATAATTTTATTCCATAAGGCTTAATTTTATCTACTTTACCCTTTAATTTCATACCCGGTAATTTAGTGTTGTTTAATGCATCATTCGCTGTAATCTCCGCTTTCTTTATGCTTTCGGCCATTGGGTATTTTAATTTTTCTTCTATTTTTTTCTGAAGATTACTTTTTAATATCCACTCCGCTACTCCAACAAGAGCGTCTCTACTTTTTACATCGAATTCAAAATCTTTAATATATAAAGTTTGATTAGTGTCGCTATACATTGGTGTGCCTAAAGAGTAAATCACTCCTTTAAATTTCTTTTTAAATATTCCGTTTTTTAGCACAGCATTTATATCGAGCATCATGCCGATTTTATCACCATTGTTAAAGAGTTTTAAATCGTTGATGATAAAACTTTGCAGGCCATTATCGAGGGAAAGCTCTTTACCAACAAATTCTTTTTTTGCGAGTTCTGTTGCAAAGGCATAGCTTATAGATGCACCACAGTATAAATTAAATGTACTGTCTGTACGTTGTTGCTGTTGCAGCTTTGGCAAAGGTTTTAATTCTACAGGTTCTGGCTTGTACCCACTAATTACTGTGATATCAGAACGGAAGCCAAGATTTACATCTAATTGTTCGCCATCACTTCTGATATTCGACATGGAGATAAATTCAGGAACTATTTTTAAATAAGTTTGATAGCGTTCGCTTACAGCAATTGGATTTTGCAACTGATTCCAAAACTGAGTAGCAATTGGTTTTAGTTTAATGTTGCGTGTAATTTCATTGTCGAGTTTCTTGTTAATATCGCTAATCTGATTATTAACTATTGTTTCAATTATACTTCCGATAGGTATTTTTATTGGACCTAGTTCTAGGTAAGGTTGTTCTCTCCATTGGAAACCAGCTTCCGATTTAGCTACGATATCCCAATCTTGATTTAAGCTAAGTTTGGTGTTGATGTTCACATTGATTCTAAAGGTAGCATCTTGAGATTTATTGATACCAATATCTTGGTCGAACATGCTAAAGAAATCTTTTTTCAATCGACCTTTCACATAAATTTCTAAGGGAGCAGTAATAAACAAACGATCGCCTTTTGCCGAGATTTTGAAATCGTCGATTTTAGTGATTTTCAGGATTAGGTTGTCGTCGTTATTATTCTCGAAAGAGTTGTCGTTATACAGCACTCCTTTAAATTGATTGTTAATAGAATATTCCAAATCGTCGATTCGCAGACTTATGGGTAGATTTATTGTAGATAGGGGTCTATTAACTTGAATTGGTGCGTTTTTTGTAGGCTCTGGAGCAACAGCAGTTTTAGTTTTACAAGAACTGAGGGTAACTGATAAAGGGATACAAAAAAGGCTAAAATAAACCAGTAAGCGTGTTTTCTTCATGTTCAAAGGTAACAAATTATAAAAAGCTGTCGGCCAATATATATTTTTTTGTATTTTTATAATCCATTGAATAATAAAATCGTATGAATAAAAATTTACAATTCAAGAAAATCGCATTACTTGGACTTGCATTTAGCACTTTTACACAAGTAATAGCCCAAGAGGCAGGTGTTGTAAGAACTCAAGGGGTGGCAGATACTAAAAAAGAGATCAGTTTTGTGCAAACAGCACTAATGGAATCTTATACTACAAAAAAGTCTAAGCCAATCCAGTTTATTGGAAACAAAAAAGCACGTGAGATTCCAGAAATGGATATTGATAGAACAGGTAAAATTGTGAAGATAGATCCATTTGGAGAAAGTGTTACTGCAAACAAAACAGCTGCAGCTAACCCTTCACCATCTCCAATATTAAATTTCAATGGATTAAATGATAACAACACATCAATCCCTCCAGATGTAAATGGAGCGGTTGGCCCGAATCACGTAATGACTACATTGAATACTCAAGTTAGAATACAAGACCGTTCGGGTAATGTGATTAGCACTGTATTGTTGGATAACTTTTGGGCGCCACTAGGGGGATTAACTTCAACCTATGACCCAAAAATATTATACGACCACATGGCAAATCGTTGGATTTTTGTTTCCTCAGCAGAGCCACAAACAAACAACTCTTGTACATTATTAGGTGTATCTAAAACTGATGACCCAACACAAGGTTGGAATTTGTATAAGGTAGACGTTGATCCAACAAATACTAAATGGGTGGATTATCCAAGTTTAGGTTTCAACGATCGTTGGATTGTTGTGCAAATGAATTTATTTTCAATGCCAAATTCAAGTGCTACATCACATCAAATCTATGTTTGGGATAAAGAAGATGTATACAATAACGGAACAGGAGTATTTACAAAATTTGAAATTACGAACGAAGGAACTGCAATCGCATGTCCATCTATTCACTACGATAACTCTGTTTCTAAGATGTACACTATACGTGTAGCATCTGGTAATACAGGTGGTAAAGGGGTTTTAGGAATGAGAACGATTACAGGAACTAAAACAAATCCAGTGTTATCTACAGAAACGGTAATACAAGCAACAACCAATTGGGGAACATCTGGGGCAAACAACACGAATTTTGCACCACAGCTAGGAGTTACCAGTTTAGTGGCTACTAATGATCACCGTATGCGTCATGTGGTGGTTCGTAATGGTAAAATATGGGCAGTACATTCTGTATTCTTACCAGCAGTAGGTCCTTCAAGAAGTGCAGTGCAATATTGGGAGTTTGATACAACTGGATCGGTACTACAACGTTCGAGAATAGAAGATCCTACAGGAAAAAGATTTTACTCTTTCCCAAGTGTTGCTGTAAACAATAAGAATGAAGTGTTATTGGGTTACGCGAGTTTCTCAAAAGATCAATATCCATCAGGTTCATATTCATTTAGAAAAAGCACAGATCCTATTAATACATTTAGAGATGAGTATGTATTCAAATACGGAGAGAATACTTATTTCAAAGATTTCGGTGGAACAAGAAATAGATGGGGAGATTATACCAATACAGTAATTGACCCGGTGAACGACTCAGTGTTCTGGACAATTCAAGAATATTCGGGTACAGCAGTGAATAACTGGGCAACATGGTGGGCTAAGGTAGACCCAGCAGCTCAAGTTCCAGATTTCGATGTAGATAATAATTATGTATGTCCTGGTGAAGCGGTAACATTTACGAATACCTCAAATTTTAGTGGAAGCAACTTCGAATGGACATTTGCCGGAGGTACTCCAGCAACCTCTACTAGTGCTAACCCTTCTGTTACATATTCAGCAGCAGGAAAATATAAAGTGACGTTAGTGGTAGATGGCAAGACTCAAGTAAAAGATGGGTACATCATGGTATTAACATTGCCAGTAAGAACGATTAATAAAAATACCACTAAGCCTTGCGAAGGGAATGCTATTACTTTAACGGCTGGACAAGCATCTGCAACTTATGAATGGAATACAGGTGCAACTAGTAGATCTATTTCTGTAACACAATCGGGCATTTATTATTGTGATATTACTGCACCAAATGGTGTATGTAAAAGAAGAAGTGATAGTGTTGAAATTACTTTTGTGCCTTACCCAACAGTGACATTAGATTCATTAAGCCCTTTAAATCCTAATGCAAGCCCACGTCCATTAACAGGCGGTTTACCAGCAGGTGGAACATATAGCGGAAAAGGTGTTACCAATAATATTTTCGATCCAGCTGTAGCAGGAGAAGGTGTACATCAAATTACTTATACCTATACTAACACAGAAGGTTGCGCAGCATCAGCTAAGAGAAATATTGAGGTTACAAATGCTGTAGGTATTAATACGAATTCAAATATTAAATCTTTCACAGTTACGCCAGTGCCATCAAAAGGATTGATAAATGTGAATTTATCAGGTTTGGTTGCAAGTAATTTAAGAGTGCATGTTATCGATCAATTAGGAAGAGTAGTTTGGACACAGAGCTATGATGACAATAGCAAATCGGTAAAGAAAGAAATTGATTTAAGTGCATTACCAAAAGGAACATATTTTATTAAAGCAGATTTTGGTGATTCTTCTGAAATGAGAAAATTAATTCTAGAGTAACAATTAAATAAACAAAGGGAAGGTGTTGGAGAAATTCAACACCTTTTTTACACTAAATAACAAAAGAATGAAAATAAATTTACTCCTATCAAGAGCAAGTCTAATTGGATTAGTTCTGGGATTCGTGCAAGTACAAGCACAAGACGCTACAGTAAAAGTTGAGCGTGGTGTGGCAATGGTAAAAAAAGAAGTGAATTTCATGCAAATAGCATTGATTGAAGCTTACAACAAACAAGCGCCGAAACAAATCCAATTTATTGGTAACAGAAAAGCTAGAACTATTCCTGAAATGGATATTAATCCAAATGAGATGGTAGTAAAGCAAGATCCTTTTACTAATACTACAGCATTTAAATCAAGTTCAGCTATAGCATCTATTGCTCCTGTTAGAAGTTTTAATGGATTAAATGATAATAGCACATCAATTCCTCCAGATGTAAATGGAGCAGTTGGTCCTAATCATACCATGGTTACACTGAACACTCAAGTTAGAATTCAGGATAAAAATGGAAATATTATTAGTACAGTTTCTCTTAACTCTTTTTGGTTCCCATTAGGAGGTTTAACAAGTACTTACGATCCTAAAATACTATATGATAGAGTTGCAAATCGTTGGATTTTTGTTTCTTCAGCAGAACCTCAATCAGACAATTCTTGTACTCTATTGGCCGTATCAAAAACAGACGACCCAACACAAGGATGGAATTTATATAAAGTGGATGTTGATCCAACAAATATCAAATGGGTAGATTTCCCAAGCTTAGGCTATAACGATAAATGGATTGTTGTTCAAATGAATTTATTCTCAATGCCAGGACAAACTGCAACTTCTCATCAAATATATGCATGGGATAAAGCAGATGTTTATAATAATGGTACTGGAGTATTTACAAAATTTGAAGTAACTAACGAAGGTGTTGCAGTAGCATGTCCTTCTATCCATTATGATAATTCTACTAGCAAGATGTTTTTATTACGTTCTTCTAGTGGAAACAGTGGAGGGAAAGGAACACTTACTATGAGAACCATTTCAGGTACTGCTTCAGCTCCTGTAATGTCATCACCAATTGCAATTCAAGCAAACATCACTTGGGCAACAGGTGCAGGTGCGAATGGTAATTTTAACCCTCAACTAGGATCAACTAATTTAATTAATGCTGGTGATCACCGCATGCGTCAGGTAGTAGTTAGAGATGGTAAAATATATGCAGTACATGCTATATTTTTACCAGCGATTGGTCCGAACAGATCATCTATTCAATGGTGGCAGTTAGATACATTAGGAAATGTATTACAAAGATCGTTAATAGATAACCAATCAAGTGGTCGTCATTTTAACTATCCAAGTATTGCTGTGAATAATAAGAATGATGTGTTAATTGGATATACTAGTTTTTCAACAGAGCAATATGCATCTGCTGGTTATTCAATAAGAAGAGAGAACGACCCTATTAATACATTTAGAGATGAGCATACTTATAAATTTGGTGAGAATTCTTATTTCAAAGATTTTGGTGCAGGAAGAAATCGTTGGGGCGACTATTCGAATACAGTTGTAGATCCAGTAAATGATTCAACATTCTGGACTATTCAAGAATATGCTGGTTCTGCTATAAACAGTTGGGCAACTTGGTGGGCAGAGGTAGATCCAGATGCTAGTGTTGCAGATTTTACTGTAAGCGAAAATTATGTTTGCCCAGGAGAGTCGGTAACATTTACCAATACTTCTTCATTTGGAGGCACGAATTTACAATGGACTTTCCCAGGTGGAACGCCATCTTCGTCGACTAGTGCTAGCCCAACTGTAACTTATGAAACAGCAGGTAAGTACAGAGTAACTTTAGTTGCTGATGGTAAAACGCAAATTAAAGATGGATATATTGTAGTACTAACAGGACCTGTAAGAACTATAAATAAAAATTCTATTAAACCTTGCGAAGGAAATTCTATAACATTAACTGCTTTGCAATCTAGTGCAACTTATTTATGGAATACAGGAGCAACTACTAGAGCAATTACAGTAAATCAATCAGGAACATACTATTGTGATATCATTGCTCCGAATGGTTTGTGTAGCAGAAGAAGTGATAGTGTTGACATTACCTTCTTCCCTTTACCAACTGTAACTTTAGATTCGTTGAGCCCTATCAATCCTAATGCAAATCCTAGAGCATTAACTGGTGGCTTGCCAGCAGGTGGTGTATATTCTGGTCCAGGTGTATCGAATAATATCTTTAATCCTGCAGTTGCAGGTGAAGGTACTCATCAAATTACCTATACCTATACTAGTCCAGAAGGTTGTGTGAATTCAGCAAAGAGAAATATCGAAGTAACTAATGCAGTAGGTATTAATCAAAACTCTTCTATCAGATCAATTACAGTTACCCCAGTTCCTTCTAAAGGACTTATTCATTTGAGTTTGTTAGGCACAGTTGCTTCTAACTTAAATGTTCAAGTAATAGATCAGTTAGGTAGAATAGTGTGGACATCAAATTACGACGATAATAGTAAATCAATTAAAAAAGAAATTGATTTAAGTGGACTTGCAAAAGGAACATATTTTATTAAAGTTAACTTTGGTGAATCATCAGAATTAAAGAAAATAATCTTAGAATAATAAGATAAAAATGATACGAGAAAGGTGTTGAAGAAATTCAACACCTTTTTTATTTATATACTATTGTTTTTAATACAGTGTTTCTGTTTCTCTCTCTAATATTGATGAAATAAATTCCGTTTTCGAAAAGAGAAAAATCAATAGAGATGTTTTTGTTCGGACTAGTATCTGTTTTTATTGATGAAATAGTTTGACCTAAGCAATTACTTATTTCAATTTTTTCTATACTAATCGATTTGTTAAATTCTAGATTCAATAGTTTGCTAGTTGGGTTTGGGTATGAGTTTACAATTAACTTGTCGAAATCTTCTAGCTCAGCTTTATTGCTAATTTTATACTCTGCTAATAACCACCTTTCTGGGTCTGGCACAATTGATGTTATTTTATGATGAAGAGGGATTAGATAACTTTGGTCGGAAAAAGTATTGTTAATTCTAATGATAGTATCGAAGGTGTTGTTTGATAAATGAAGAGGTATTGGCATTTCGAAAAAATCAACTTTACTTGAACTGGTCTGCTGTTTTATATTTATTTCTAGTTCATTATTTTCTTTTTGCTCCCATAGGATTTCATAAGAAGGATGACCCTCTCCATAGAACCAATCGTCGAAGAATTCATCTAAATTTAATCCACTTACATTTTCCAAATGAGATTTAAAAATTTCTGTATTTGAAAATGAGTAAGCCAGTTTAGGATCGTTCAAATAATTCCGACAAGCTAAAAAGAATTGCTCATCACCTATGATCCACCTTAACATGTGAATTAAATAAGAGCCTTTAACATAAGATAAAGTATTGTCGAAGATTCTACTTACTGAACTCGTATCTTCAACAAATACAGAGCCTGTTTTTGCATCTAGAGCTTCTGCCAAAGATTGTTTTTTAAATAATTGCCAAAGAGAATCGTTTCTGTCAAAATCATAAATCAACCCTGTTAGATAACTAGCCAAACCCTCGTTAAGCCAGATGTCTTGCCAGCTGGCACAGGTTACCTTATTCCCGAACCATTGATGAGCTAATTCATGGGCTACCAAACTAGTGTTGAAATTATTCATAAAACTCATCGTTTGATGCTCCATGCCACCACTGAAGTTGCATTGTGCATGGCCATATTTTTCTTTACGAAATGGATAGTCGCCGAATAAACTTTCAAATAGATGAATAATAGATTTGGTTTCTTGTAGCTGATTTTTTTTGAATTCTATTTGAGTAGGATATATATAATTAATAAATGGCATTACACCACCGTTTAGTTGAATAGTATCATTTAATACGGTGTAATTTGAAACAGCTATAGCAACTAAATAACTAGCTATGGGATAACGATGTTTCCAATGTTGTATATAAAATGTGTCGATGGAATCGTTGCTCATTAACAATCCATTACTTGCAACTAAATAAGGTTTAGGGGTTTTTACAGTAATGTCTATGCTATCTATCTTATTGTTTAAGTTTGATTGACATGGCCACCATTCTTTATCGCCATATGGTTCTGAAAGTGTCCATAATACAGGGCCGTTGGAGTGCTTGCCAATACTGAAAGCACCAAACCCGCTTTGCTGAGGTACACCGTGGTATGCAATCTTAATGGAATCGAAATGATTTAGAGGTAAAGTATTTGGTAGCGTAATTTCTAAAACATCATTTGTATGAGTGTATGTAATGTTTGATTGATGATAGGTAACAGAGTCGACAGTTAAAGCAGTACTTAAATCGAAACTAATGATAGAATTAGTTTCTCTAGTGAAGAAGTGGTAACTGATATCACCTTTTATGTATTGAATTCGAGGATCTACTTCCCAATAGAAATTCACATAATGTAATTGAACAGGATGTGGAGAGCTACTGCTTTTATGTTGAGCACTTACATGAAAAGATGTAATAAAAATAATAGTCCAAATGAAAATTAATTTAAGCATCTAAAATAATTCTAAAGGTTGTGCCTTTGCCTAGTGTAGATTCTTTAACAAAAATCTGTCCATGATGATAATTTTCAATGATTCTTTTCACAAGTGAAAGCCCCAAGCCCCAACCTCTTTTGCGTGTAGTATATCCTGGTTCAAATACTGTTTCGAATTTTGATTTCGGGATACCAACACCAGTATCTGAAATATCGATATATACTTTTTTCTTATGTTGACGAATGAAGATACTTATCTTTCCCTCTGTCCCAATCGCATTCACTGCATTTTTACATAGATTCTCTATTACCCAATCGAATAATGAAGGATTTAGTTTTGCTTCAATACTTTCGTCGCCATTTATTTCATATACAATGCGCGCTGGACTTCTTTTCTGTATGTATTCTATACCATGTTCTACTACTTGAAGAACATTTTCTGATTTTAATTTTGGCATAGAACCAATTTTCGAAAAACGATCGGCCACTAATTCTAATCGTTGAATGTCGTGTTCCATTTCTTGTAAAGAGCCCGATTGTTCGTCTTTGTATTTTTCTTTAAGATGTTCCATCCAAGCCATCAAAGATGAAATTGGTGTGCCTAACTGATGTGCAGTTTCTTTTGCCATTCCTACCCAAACTCTATTTTGTTCAGCTTTTCGGCTCGAACTGAAGGCTAAATATGATGCAATTAAGAAAATAGCAATAATGGTTAATTGTAAATAAGGATATATTTTAAGTTGAGTAAGAATCGCAGAATCTTTATAATAAATATATTGTCGCTCCCCTGGAAAAACTTCGTAAACTATAGGATCATGTTGAGATTTCATTTCCTCTAATTCATCTTCAAAATACTCAGGATCATATTTTTTATTAGGCTCTATCTCCTGATTTAATGTTTTTGTTGAATCGAGGCCCCTAGTTTGTAGGATTACATCATTAGAATCGGCAATGATAAGCGCAGTGGTATTTTTATTGATAATATAGTCGAAAAGAAAAACAATAAACTGACTATCAGTGGTATCTGTAGCTTTCACCAATTGTTTAGTGGCTTCTAAGCGGAGCTCAATTTTTTCTTTTTCTTGGGTCTGCAGTTTTTTCACCAAAATATTGGTATAAACTAGTGAAGAGAGCCCAATAATGCCAGCAAAGGTCAAAAGACCTATTTTCCAACGCTTTTTCGATTCAGTAATATTCATCAAGGTTAAATTACGAAAAAAACGCATTTCGACGATATTTAGCGTAAAATCCTATATTTGCCATGCTATGGAAAGAAAAGTACGCGTAAGATTTGCCCCTAGTCCAACGGGGCCATTACACATGGGAGGAGTAAGAACAGCTCTATACAATTATTTATTCGCAAAAAAACATAAAGGAGACTTTATTCTAAGAATTGAAGATACCGACCAGACTAGGTATGTTCCAGGTGCTGAGCAATATATTGTAGATGCATTAACTTGGTGTGGAATTACTTTTGATGAAGGAGTACATCTAGGAGGACCCGATGCACCATATCGTCAGTCGGAAAGAAAAGAAATGTACCGTCAGTATGCAATGCAATTAATAGAATCGGGACATGCATATTATGCTTTTGATACTCCAGAAGAATTAGAAGAAATGAGAGAGCGATTAAAAGCTTCAAATGTAGCTTCGCCTCAGTATAATTACATCACCAGAGAAAGCATGAAAAACTCTTTGAGTTTACCTCATGATGAAGTGCAGAGAAGATTAGAAGCGGGTGATCAATATGTTGTAAGAATAAAAATTCCACGTAAAGAAGAGATACGAGTAACGGATTTAATCAGAGGAAATGTGTTGGTGCATAGTTCGCAAATGGACGATAAAGTGTTATTCAAATCGGATGGCATGCCAACTTATCATTTGGCGAATGTTGTGGATGATTATTTGATGAAAATTACTCACGTTATCAGAGGAGAAGAATGGTTACCATCGGCACCATTACATGTATTATTATATAGGTATTTGGGATGGGAAGAGGTGATGCCACAATTTGCGCATCTTCCCTTGTTACTAAAACCAGATGGCAATGGAAAATTAAGTAAACGAGATGGTGATAGACTAGGCTTCCCTGTTTTTCCTTTAGAGTGGAAAGACCCTTCATCGGGAGAAATTAGTTCAGGATACAGAGAGAAAGGATACTTCCCTGAAGCATTCATCAACATGTTAGCTTTGTTAGGTTGGAATCCTGGCACCAACCAGGAGATTTTTACCATGGACGAATTGATAGAAGCATTTAGTGTAGAGAGAATTTCTAAATCTGGAGCAAAATTTGATGCTGCTAAAACAAAATGGTTTAATCAACAATATTTAAGAGCGAAAGATAATTCATCATTAGCAAAAATATTTCAGTTAGAATTAAAAACAAAAGGGATAGTTGCAGATGATCAATATGTAGAGCAGATCTGCGGATTGATAAAAGAAAAAGCTCAATTCATTACAGAGTTTTGGTCGTTAGCAAGTTATTTCTTCGAAGAGCCTAATGCTTACGATGAAGAAGTGGTGAAGAAAAAATGGAAAGATCAAACACCTGAGTTTTTAGAGAATTTTAGAAAAGAAATTGCAGGTATTAATGATTTCAAACACGACAATTTAGAAGCAGCATTTAAAAATACTGCAGAGCGAATGGGGATTTCTCCAGGATCTGTTATGCAGATATTTAGGGTTTCTATTTCGGGGTTACCCGCAGGCCCAGCTATCTTTGAAATGGTTGCTTTGATAGGAAAAGAAAAAGTACTAGCTCGAATGGAAAAAGCTATACAAGCATTTAATGCATTGGTATAATGAAAAGATTAGTCTTATTGGTTTCTTTTTTTGCCTTGATGGGTATAGGTTGTCAATCGATAAAATTCGATAGATACCCAGGCACTCCAATGGCCGAATTTCCAGAAAACATAAGAGGTAAATATGTATCAGGAGGGAAATTAGCAAATGATACAGTAACGGTATGGATTTCTAAAGATTCCTATACAATATATGATAACCATCAAACAAGTGTGAATTTCTTAGATAGTAATCATGTATACTCGATGTATAAAAACAACTATTTTCTTTTTGCTAAAGAAGAAGGATATTGGTTAGGGTTTCATATTACTAAAAACAAAAAAGGAATCGGGGCATTACAAATAGCAGTGCCTACAAAAGGGAATATTGATGAAAGAAGAAAAGCTGTAGGGAAATATTTCTCAGATGTAAAATGCGACGACAACACTAAGATTTTGGATATGATTACTTGTACTGCTAAAATGGACGAGAATAGTTTGTTGAAGTATGTAAAGAAAAATAAACGAAATACGATTAAACTTATTCAAGTTAAAGAATAATGAAAAGACCTATAAGAGTTTTAGTTGCTAAGTGCGGGTTAGATGGGCATGATAGGGGAGCAAAAATAATTGCTACTACATTAAGAGATGCAGGTATGGAAGTAATTTATACTGGATTGCGCCAAACCCCAGAAATGATAGTAAATACTGCATTACAAGAAGATGTTGATGCTATTGGTGTAAGTATATTAAGTGGTGCACACAATACAGTCTTTCCTAAGATTATACAATTGATGAAAGATAAGAATCTAAATGATGTGTTGTTAACAGGAGGAGGAATTATTCCAGAAGAAGACATGCAATTATTAAATGATAAAGGAGTAGGCAAGTTATTTCCTCCAGGTACTCCCACTACAGAAATAGTACAATACATTACCACTTGGGTTAATGAACATCGTAATTTCTAAAATGAAAAAGATCGTCACCTTATTTTTTATATTGTTTCCTCTATTTTTATCTGCACAGATTACTAAGTCGGGGTACGATAAATTGAAATGGGGGCAAGCTATAGAATCGGTAAAAAATATATCGAATTGCAACTCAAAATTAAGCGGTTCGGAATTCGTGAATTGTGAATTGAGCAAATCGGATTCACTATTTATGGCTAAGTATAAATATCAATTTTTTAATTTACGTTTTTATAAGGGTCAATTATGTGAATTACAATTTGATATTAAACACGAAGACATAGGTCACATTATAGCAGAGCTCAGTAAAGAATTTGGCAACCCAATAATTAAAGAAAAACAACATAAGGCTTTAGATTCCGATAATCAATCAACAGGGTATGTTTGGGTATCAGGAGATACACACATCTTAATTATAAATGATGGGAAAAGAATGCCTGCGATTTGTGTGTTATCATCAAATTCGATGAAAGCGAAATTACCAGAAAGTACATTAAGTTTAGAAAAATTAATATTTGAATAATGACATATACTAACATTTTAAGTGAAAAGAGAAATGGTACACAATACATTACCATTAACAGAGCAAGCAAACTAAATGCTTTAAACAAACAAACTCTAGAAGAATTAAATCATGCATTTACGTCTAGTATTAACGATGCTGAAGTAAAAACCATATTACTTACAGGCGATGGTGAGAAAGCTTTTGTAGCAGGTGCTGATATTGCAGAGTTTGCAAACTTTAATATCGAAGAAGGTAAAAGATTAAGTGCAGTAGGTCACGAAACTGTTTTTAATTTAATCGAGAATTGTCCAAAACCAGTTATTGCAGCAGTAAATGGGTTTGCATTAGGAGGAGGATTAGAGTTGGCGATGAGTTGCCATATTAGAGTGGCGAGTGAAAATGCAAAGATGGGTTTGCCTGAAGTAGGTTTAGGAGTTATACCAGGATATGGAGGAACACAACGTTTGGCTCAACTAGTGGGAAAAGGCAGAGCAATGGAAATGATTATGACTGCGGATATGGTTAACGCACAAGAAGCATATAGAATGGGCTTAGTAAACCACGTTACTGCACCAGAAAACTTAATTGCAAAGTGCGAAGAAATTATTGCAAAAATACATACTAAATCATCTGTAGCAATCGGACACGCTATACGCTCAGTAAACGCAGGATTTACAGATGGAGTTAACGGATATGATGTAGAGATTGATGAGTTTGGAAAGTGCTTCGGTACAGAAGACTTCAAAGAAGGTACTACTGCATTTGTGGAGAAACGCAAACCTGCGTTTCCAGGAAAATAATTCTTTTTTATATGAGGCATGGTTGTAGTATTATACCATGTCTCATATCTCAATACCATTTAGCCAAATCAGTACTAGTGGGTAGAACAAAATACCCCATTGTCGGGATATAATAAATTATTCATTCAGTTTAATATTGCGTCAACAAAACCAATATAAACTTTATGAAAAAATTATTTATGCTTTCATTATTTGCAATAGGGATTATTGCTTATAGTACACAAACAGCAAAAGCGCAAGAGTATGAGCAAGGCTCAAAAGTAATTAATTTAGGTATAGGATTAGGTGGTGGAATAGGGATGCCAGTATCTGTTAGCTTTGATTACGGATTAAAAGAAAAGATCTCAGTAGGTGGGTTTTTGGGTTATGCAGGTGAAGAGGAGAACTTAGGATTTTTCAAAGTAAATTACACTTACATCTTATTGGGAGCTAGAGCTTCGTATCACTTCGATTTAGGAGTAGATAAATTAGATCCTTATGCAGGTTTAATGTTAGGATATAACGTAGCAAGCATTAGTTTCGATCCAGATCCAGGAGCTCCATTTAACAACATTTCAGCAGGTGGAGTAATCTTAGGAGGTTACGCTGGTGCTCGTTATGGATTTACTGATAAAATTGGTGGATTCGCCGAACTTGGTTATGGTTTGGGAACTGCAACAATTGGATTAACCTACAAGTTCTAATTACGAATGCCAAATTGTAAATTACAAATTGTACAAACTAAATAGGTATTAATTTGTAATTTACAATTTCTTCAGAAAATCTTCGTACGCTAGTTCTATACCTTCGGGTAATTCTATTTTATGTTTCCATCCTAAAGCGTGAAGCTTACTTACATCCATTAATTTTCTTGGAGTCCCATCTGGTTTAGAAGTATCGTATTTAATCTTACCTTCATAGCCAATGATTCTTTTCACTAATTCCGCAAGTTCTTTTATGCTTAGGTCGTGACCAGTACCTATATTAATAAATTCAGCTTCGCTGTAATTTTGCATCAAGAAAAAACATGCATCAGCTAAATCATCAGAAAACATAAATTCTCTTAAAGGTGAACCGGTGCCCCAAATTTCCACACTAGGAGTTTGGTTTAATTTTGCTTCGTGAAAGCGACGGATTAATGCAGGAAGAACATGAGAATTTTGAGGATGGTAATTATCATTTATCCCATACAAATTGGTTGGCATCACGGAAATAAAATCACATCTATATTGTGTTCTATAAGCTTCACACATTTTTATACCAGCAATTTTTGCGATAGCATATGGCTCATTAGTTGGTTCTAATGTTCCAGTTAATAAGTAGCTTTCTTTTAGTGGTTGAGGAGCTAATTTTGGGTAGATGCAGCTCGACCCTAAGAACATAAGCTTTTTCACTCCGTATTTATAGGCAGAATGAATAACATTGTTCTGTATTTCGAGATTTTCGAAAAGAAAATCAGCGCGGTAAGTGTTGTTTGCAATTATTCCTCCGACTTTAGCAGCAGCCAAAAAAACATATTCAGGTTTTTCTTTCTCAAAGAAATCAGTCACTTGAACTTGGTCTCTTAAATCGAGCTCTTTTGAGCCACGAGTAACAATATTTTCGTAACCTTCCTTTAATAGTTTTCTATAGATTGCCGATCCTACCATGCCTTTATGGCCAGCTACATAAATCTTAGCTATTTTTTCCATTTATTTAATATGCGTTCTTTTTTGTAAATAATGTTCCACCCATCATTAATAAGCAGGAGATAATAATGATCATAAAAATGGATGGTTCTGCGAAGCCAAAAATACGTTTATCTTCTGGAATACTATAAAATAAAAGTACTGTAATAAGTCCCTTGGGAGCAATAAATAATGCAGGGAACAATAGTTTTTTATCTAATAGCCTTAGCGTAATAAAACGTAATCCAATAATCACTCCAATAATTAACAATGCAATGTACCACATGTTTGCACTCTGTAAACTTTGTAGCTCTAATGAAAAGCCGAATAAGAGAAAAAAGAACGTACGTATTAGGAATGCCGATTCTCCTGTAATGCTTTTCAGTTGCTCTAACTCTTTGTCGAATTTGTCTTCTTTAAGCCATTTTTGAATCCAATCGAGTTGTATTAGTTTGTAATTATTCAACAATAAGCCAAAAAACATAACAAGTAGTAATGAGGGTAAATGAAGCATTTTTACCAATGCGTATACCAAGATAAGTATGGCAAATGTGAAAATGTATTTGATATGCAATTTTACAAAATGTAGGAATACAAAAAGTATTATAGAGCATACTATCGAGATAAGGATAATGAATAGTGTATCACCGCCAAACTTTAGAAAAGATAGTGGAGAGCCTGCATCGTCCATTAAAGCAAAGTTGAAAATCATAATCCCAATAATATCTGAGAACGACGATTCGTAAACAACAAATTCTTTTTTCGATCGCTCAAAATTTGCCGCAGATGGAATGGCAACGGCAGAACTAATCACCACAATGGGAATGGCATTTATCCATGCTAGTTGAAATGTGCAATTGAAATAGTACTGTAAGATATAGGCTACTACAAACGAACCTAAAATTAAAGGTAGTGTTGCAGAAAGTAAACTTTTCTTTATAATTGGCAGCTTCCCCTTGTTTAAAGTTAGGTCTAAGGAACCTTCCAATACAATAAGAATCAAACCTACTGTTCCGAATAGTTCTAAAAGTTGCCTGACTTCATAATTTGGTAGGCCAATGTTTTTCCATAGAATATTAATTATTAAGCCACTTCCTAGTAAAAAAAGTACAGAAGGGATTTTAACCCATTTAGACATGATATCGAATAAATAGGATAGAATAATTAGAACGCTTATAGTGATTAATATCTGTTGGGTCATGCTCCAATATACAAAAAACCTAAAATGAATGGAATTATTATCTTTGTGCTCTTAAAATATTGAAGTGGGAAAAGATAAATTAAAGCGCTTTGCAGAGCTGGAGACCTTCCATAATGTGTTTCAGCTAAATCCAATTCACAAAGGGAAGTGGAATCAGAATTATTTTCAAAACAATCAACCCATTGTGTTAGAATTGGGATGTGGCAGAGGAGAGTATACAGTGAGTTTGTCGAAGTACTTTCCAGAAAAGAATTTTATTGGCATAGACATTAAAGGTGCTAGAATTTGGAGAGGAGCGAAAACGGGCATAGAAGAGAATATTAACAATATGGCTTTTCTAAGAATTGAAATTGAAAAAATAGAAGAACATTTTGAAAAGGCCGAAGTTGATGAAATCTGGATTACATTCCCCGATCCACAACCTCAAATCAGTAGAGAGAAAAAACGATTAACATATAATCGATTTTTATCGATGTATAAAAATATTTTGAAAGCTACAGGGATTGTACACTTAAAGACAGACAACGATGGGCTGTATGAATATACTTTAGAAAAAATTAAAGAATTAAAACTTGTTTTATTAAAGCATACTCCTGATTTGTATAAAGAGGAATGGCTCGATGAAGTATTATCAATACAAACAACGTATGAAAAAATTTATAGAGATAAAGGGAAGAATATAAATTACATTCAATTCAAATTTTAATAATGAAAGCCGACGAGTCCTTTTTTAATTCAGTATTTGAGGTTGTACGATTGATTCCTCACGGAAGGGTTACTTCGTACGGAGCCATTGCGTCTTATTTAGGAATGAAAGGTTCTTCGCGCATGGTGGGTTGGGCAATGAATGCTTCTCATCAATCCAAAAAACCAGTACCAGCACATAGAGTAGTAAATAGAAATGGGGATTTAACGGGGAGATTTCATTTCCCTAGTCCAAATTTAATGGAGGAGTTATTGAAATCGGAAGGAGTAGAAGTTAAAAACGATAGAGTGGTCGATTTCAAAACTAAATTCTGGGATCCTTCCGAATTGGGTTAAACTTATTTTCTTTTGTATACATGGCAATCGATTATATGGTCGTTAACCATGCCAGTAGCTTGCATATGTGCATAACAAATAGTAGTTCCGAAAAATTTCATTCCACGTTTTTTTAAATCCTTACTAATTGCATCTGATTCTTTTGTACTTGCTTGAACTTCTTTAAGCGATTTCCTTTTATTAATAATTGGTTTTTGGTTCGGCATAAACGAATACAAATAGGTATCGAAAGAACCAAACTCTTTTTGTATATCAAGAAATATTTTGGCGTTAGAAATTGCAGCATTTATTTTTAAGCGATTTCGAATAATACCTTCGTTTTGCATGAGCTCTTCGACTTTTTCTGCTGTAAATTTAGACACTTTTTTAGCATCAAAATTTGCAAATGCTTTTTTATACGCTTCTCTTTTTCTTAAAACAGTTATCCAGCTTAAACCAGCTTGAGCACTTTCTAAAATTAAAAATTCGAATAATACTTTATCGTCGTGAGTTTCTTTGCCCCATTCTTCATCATGATATTTAATATAAATAGGATCACTTAAGCACCATGCGCATCTTACTTTCTCTTTAGCCATTTTGATTTTCATTTAATTCATCCCAATATTCAACTGCTCTTCTAAAATGTGGAATTACTATAGAACCACCAACTAGATTGGCAATCATAAATACTTCCCATATTTCGGCATTTGTTACACCTTCATCTTTGCATTTACCCAAATGATATTTTATACAATCGTCGCAACGCAATACCATAGAGGCAACAAGACCAAGCATTTCTTTTGTTTTTACATTTAAAGCACCGTCGGCATAACTGGTGGTATCTAAACTAAAAAAACGATTAATATTTAAGTTTTTTTCATCAGAAATGCGTGCGTTCATTTTAGAACGATATGCATTAAATTCTTCAACTAATTTTCCCATAGATTAAAGATATAAAAAATACAATATGGCAAGATGGCTTTGCCATATTTTTCTATCTTTGAGTAAAGCAAGCATATGAGCAAAAAGCTATTTTTATTGGATGGAATGGCCTTGATATACAGGGCGCATTTTGCATTAAGTAAATCGCCACGATTTACAACAAATGGATTAAACACTTCGGCGGTTTTTGGTTTCGCAAATACATTATTGGATGTAATAAAAAAAGAGAACCCAACGCATATAGCCGTTGTATTCGATACAGCTGCACCTACAGAGCGCCATACAGATTTTGAAGACTATAAGGCTCATAGAGAGGCTATGCCAGAAGATTTATCGACAGCTATACCCTATGTATTTAAATTGATAGAAGGATTTAATATTCCAGTTATTACAAAAGATGGATACGAAGCCGATGATATTATTGGAACCATAGCTAAGAAAGCCGAAAAACAAGGCTTTGATGTATACTGCATGACTCCTGATAAAGATTTCGCGCAGTTGGTATCTGATCACATATTCATTTATAAGCCAGCAAGGTTAGGAAACGACATGGAAATTATGGGTGTTCCTGAGGTTTTAAAGAAGTGGGAGATAGAGCATGTTCATCAGGTAATAGATATTTTGGGACTTTGGGGAGATGCGGTGGATAATATACCTGGGATACCAGGCATTGGGGAGAAGACTGCCAAAGACCTGATTAAAAGATACGGTTCAATGGAAAACATTATTGCGAATGTTCATGAACTGAAAGGAAAACAAAAAGAGAATGTAGAGAATTTTGCAGAACAAGGATTATTATCTAAAAAACTAGCGACTATATTATTGGATGTTCCAGTTGAATTCAATGAGAACGAATTTACACTCGACCCACCAAGTAAAGAATTGTTAGAGCCATTATTTGCTGAACTTGAATTCAGAACATTAGGAAAAAGAGTATTTGGTGAACAATTTACCATTGCAGCAGCTTCACAAAATGCTGCAGCTAATGCACAAATGGATTTGTTTGGTCAGCAAGTATTACCTTCTAAAAGAGATGCACTTCCTGATCCAGATGAAGAGAGCATAAGAATATTTAAAACAATTGACATTGTTCCTCACGATTATAAACTACTAAGATCGGAGGCAGAGTGTGTAGAACTAGCTAAAACATTAGCCAAACAAAAATCATTTTGCTTCGATACAGAAACAACCTCTACAGATGCCAATACCGCTGAGTTAGTAGGAATGTCGTTCTCTTATAAAACAACTGAAGCGTATTATATACCTGTACCTAACGATAAAGAAAAGGCAAATTCTTTCGTCGCCATTTTTAAAGAAGTATTAGAGGATGAAAAAATCGAAAAGATAGGGCAGAATATAAAGTACGATATTATAGTATTAGCTAGTTATGGAGTAAGTGTAAAAGGCAAGTTGTTCGATACCATGTTGGCACAATATATTATTGATGCAGATGCCAGAAACAACATGGATATTATGGCAAATGCTTATTTAGATTATTCGCCTATTTCTATCTCTACACTTATTGGTCCGAAAGGAAAGAACCAAGGGAACATGAGAGATGTTGATCCTGAGTTAGTAAAAGACTATGCAGCAGAAGATGCTGATATTACATTACAACTAAAAGAAGTTCTTTCTAAACTTATTGATGATAACGATGGAGGAAATATTTTTTATAATGTTGAAACTCCTTTGGTTTATGTATTAGCTGATATGGAAATGACGGGAGTGAAGGTAGATGAAGAAACATTAAAAATATTTTCTAAAGAATTAGAAGTAGATATTAAAAATTTAGAAGAAACGATTTATCAGAAAGCTGGAGTAAAATTTAATATCGCTTCGCCGAAACAGTTAGGAGAAGTATTGTTTGATAAATTACAATTAGATCCTAAAGCAAAGAAAACGAAAACAGGTCAGTATCAAACCGGAGAGGATGTGTTAACCGCACTATCATCTAAGCATGATATTGTACAATATATTCTTGATTTCAGATCATTACAAAAATTAAAATCGACTTATGTAGATGCATTACCAGAAATGATAAACCCTAATACGGGCAGGGTGCATACATCATACAATCAAGCGGTTGCCTCTACGGGTCGACTTAGTTCAAACAACCCGAATTTGCAGAATATACCAATTAAAACAGCAAGAGGTAGAGAGGTAAGAAAAGCATTTATAGCTAAAGATGCAGAGCATGTGATTTTAAGCGCCGATTATTCACAAATAGAATTGAGAATAATTGCGGAAATGGCTAAAGAGAAAAACATGTTAGAAGCTTTTGCGAATGGAGTGGATATTCATACGGCAACTGCAGCAAAAGTGTATGGGGTGAAATTAGAAGAGGTTACTTCTACACAAAGAAGAAATGCTAAAGCCGTAAACTTTGGAATTATATACGGACAGTCGGCATTTGGATTGTCGCAAAGTTTAGGTATTCCTAGAAAAGAAGCTCAAGAAATTATCGAAAATTATTTCAGTCAGTATCCAGGAATTAAGAAATACATGAAAGATACTATTGACTTTGCAAAAGAAAATGGATACGTAGAAACGATAATGAAGAGAAGGAGATATTTGCGTGATATTAATTCTGCTAACGCAACGGTGAGATCTTTTGCAGAGCGAAATGCAATTAATGCACCAATACAAGGCTCAGCTGCAGACATGATAAAGCTTGCGATGATTTCAATCTTTAATGAAATGAATGAGAAGAAATTGAAATCAAAAATGACGATGCAGGTACATGACGAGTTAGTGTTTGAGGTTCACCAATCGGAAATAGACTTGATGAAAGAACTGGTGATTTCTAACATGAGAAATGCGATGAAGTTAAAAGTGCCAATTTTAGTAGAGGTGGGAGTAGGGAAGAATTGGTTGGAAGCACATTGATAGATATGAGATGTGAGTGATGAGAATGGTATAAATAATAATATAATGGAAATAGAATTAAAATATCCGATAGGAAAGTTTAAAGCTCCTGAGCAATATGATGATTTGTTTAGAGATGCAGCGATAAAAAACTTTGAAGAGTTGCCGAGCAAACTAAAAGAAGTGCTTGCTGGAGTTACTAAAGAACAGCTAAAAGGGAGATACCGTCCAGAGGGTTGGAGTATCAGGCAAGTTGTACATCATTTGGCAGATAGCCACATGAATTGTTTAATAAGATTTAAATTGGCATTAACCGAAGATCACCCCACCATTAAACCATATATGGAAAATTTATGGGCGGTAATGCCAGATGCCGACAATGATGAGATTAACGATTCTTTAATGATAATTGAAGGGGTGCATGGTAGAGCGGTTAAATTACTCAAAACGATAAGTGGGGAAGATTGGGAACGTAAAGTTCATCACCCAGAAAGTAAAAGAGATATGAGTGTAAATTTTTTACTTGCATTATATTCTTGGCATTGTAATCATCATTTAGCGCACATAAAAAACGCACTTTCAAATCCATATTAATGGCTATTATTGGCGACGACATTATTGAAGCAAGAGACTTGCTTGAGAAAGGCGAGTTAGTAGCTATTCCAACTGAAACGGTATATGGGTTAGCTGCTAATGCCTTTAATGTAGATGCAGTGCTAAAAATATACGAGGTAAAAAATCGACCAAAATTTAATCCCTTAATAATACATAGTAATTCCTTAGAACGATTTAAAGAGTGGGGGATAGATATTAGTGATAAGTTACTTTGTTTAGCTAATAAGTTTTCTCCAGGGCCTTTAACTTATGTACTGCCTAAATCGACACAAATTCCAGATATTATTTCAGCAGGACAAGATAGTGTGGCGATTCGAATACCAGATCACCCATTAAGCTTGGCGTTATTAGCCTCATTAGATTTTCCACTCGCAGCACCAAGTGCTAACCCTTCGGAATACGTAAGCCCAACAAGTGCAGCGCATGTATATGCACAACTTGGAGACAAGATACAGTATATACTAGATGGAGGTAATTGCAGTGTGGGTTTAGAATCAACTATAATTGATTTAACTCAAAAAAAGGTGAGAATACTTCGATTAGGTGCTATCACTAAAGAAGAGATAGAAGAAGTGCTTGATGAGGAAGTTGAAGATTTAATAGTGTCGGATAATATTATTGCACCAGGAATGATGAAGCGACATTATGCAACAAAACATCCAATGGTATTTGAAGAGAAAGCTAAAGATGTTGTAATTTCAAACAGAACTTATGCATTAAGGTATCATACTTATGCGGATTATCTTCCAAAAGAAAATCAATTGTTATTATCGCCGAATCAATCGTTAAATGAGGCAGCAGCAAATTTGTTTTCAGTTTTAAGAAAAATGGATAGTATGGATATCGACTTAATTATAGTAGAACACTTACCTAATATTGGAATAGGCAGAGCCATTAACGATCGTTTAGAAAGAGCGTCGAGTAAAAATTTACATTCCTAGTATTTCTTTTAATTTCTGATAGCCACTTTTGCTAACAGGTAATTGTATACCTGAGCTTAATACTGCCAAATGAGATTCTTTATCGTATGCATCTATTCTGCTTACCAGAGATACGTTTACTAAATAGGAGCGATGTATTCTAACAAAGTCGTTTGCCGATAGTTGTTGTTCGAAATAACTCATTGTTTTATTTTTCGAGTAACTACCATCGTTGGTCATAATTTTTACATTATCGCCATTAGCTTCTATGTATTGAATTTCTGAAGTTGGAAGGATTTTTATTTTACCATCGTTCTTTACTACTATTCTATTTTGCGAGTTTGCATTCGGTGGTAATTGCAGGTGTTCAGTATTTATTTTAGGAAGTAGATTAGAATTGAATTTTTGTATAGACTTATCGAAACGTTCTTTGTTGAAAGGTTTCAATAAGTAATCAATAGCATTTGCTTCAAATGCCTTCAGCGCATATTCGTCGAATGCAGTAGTAAATATTATTGATGGAGGATTATCTATTAATTCTAATAATTCGAAGCCATTAATTTTAGGCATTTGTACATCTAAAAATATCAAATCGGGTTGATGTTGTTGAATAGCTTTCATCCCTTCAAATCCATCGGAGCATTCAGCAAGAATTTTTATTTCTGGATGTGCTAATAAATATTCAACTACTATAGAACGAGCCAAAGGCTCGTCATCAATAATAATACAGGTGCTCATTGTGGAATAATTATTTTAGTGATAAAATGTTTATTTTCTTCTTTTAATTGTAAGAGATCATTTCTTGCGTATAGTAAATATAATCTCCTTTGTATAGAGTTTAATCCAAAGCCTGTTCCTTTATCATTTGCGGCACGAGTTTCAGGATCAAATGGGTTGGTTACTTCGATAACAACTTGATTTTTTATTTTTTCTACTTTAATAATAATATTTACATCTCCAGTGGTGTCGTACAATCCGAATTTGATAGCATTTTCGACTACAGGTTGAAGTAGCATAGCAGGAACTTCGGCCTGGATATTTTCGTCAACAATTATTTCTGTATTTAATCGATGTCCGAACCTTACTTTTTCAATGGCTAAGTAAAGCTCTAATTGTTTGAGTTCTTCTGCTAAACTTATTTTTTTATTTTCTTCTTGACGTAGAGTGCTTCGTAGGAAATCCGAAAGTTGATGAATCATTGTTCTTGCTTGTTCGGGTTTTACAACTACCAGTGCAGAAATAGAATTTAAGCTATTAAATAAGAAATGAGGTTGTAATTTTTGACGTAAACTGAGTAGCTCGGCTTCTTTAGCTAAGTCTTCAATAGTCTGACGACGTTTTGCTTGTTCTCTTTGTTCTTCAATTCCATACCAGAACCAGTTTACACCGAGGGCTGAGAAGTTAATCATTAACCCAAATATGAAACGTATTGGGAATGATTGTTGAACAAAATCGAAATAGTTTTTTTCAGAAATGCTTACATAATTTAACAGGTAAGGACTATATAGAGTCCAAGTGTATGTAAGAACTAAAACCATTGCAATACTAATCCAAATTGATCGCGCAATAGGTTTGTAGAATAAGAGTATTAAACTAATAAGAACAGTAATTGCAGCTAATGTAGTGTTGTAAATAACGCTATCCCAAATGGATGTTAGCCAAGAGATATGAAATACATTATGCACTATCCAAATATGAGTTAGCGACCAACTCAAAAAAAGGATAATGTATAATGCATTAAATTTTCTGTAAGAGAAAAGCGTTTTTGCCATTTACTTAATAGCTTCTAATATCTATACCAGCTAAAATAGAAACACCTTCAATGATTAATACTTTTGAATTGTCGGCTTCAAAATCTATAATATTTCTTTTATCATCGAGGCCACCAAAAATACTAACCATTTCAGTTTGTATTTTCCAGTTTGATGGAACGATTAATTTTGTGCCACCAAATACTTGTACTACTTCAACACGTACTTGGCCGTTAATGTCGCATTTACTAAGGTTTATTTCGTTGCCGCCAAAAACAGAAATGATTTCACCGCCTTTAAAGCTTTTACTAACCATTACTTTTTTGTTTCCGCCAAATATTGCTACGAAAGAAATGCGATCGTCTAGCGATTCATCGGAACTGATGTTGGTGAAATTTCCAGAGAGCTCATCGAAATGATGAACTTTTTTTGTTTTCTTTCTTGTGAGGAGTTTTACTCCAACAATAATCATAATTAAAGGGAGAAGCACAGATGTTAGTCTGACATCATACCCTGCCATTTTATTCCCTAAGAATAATAAACCAACAATGGTTACTACCGCCCAACTCCAGTCTCTAAAACGAGTAGAGATCCCAATAGCTAATCCAAGCCCAACTACAAACATAGGCCAAGAGAATATCCATTTAGGGAGATTTAGGTCAAAAGACTTCCCTAAAAATAGAATTCCAATAAAGATGATTAGTATACCAATCCACTCTTTGCTTTTTTGTTTTTTATCTATATTTTGATTCATCATACAAATATTTAATATACGAATGTACGCTTAGGCTAAAACCAACACAAGTATTCTACGTTATTAATTAACAAATACTCGATGAATGGAGGATTTTTGTCGTTAAAATTATACCTTTGAGCATGATACAATACGTTATAGTTGGTATTTTATTGATTTGGGCTATCTTCTACATTGCCCGAAGTATCAGAAAACAGTTTAGAAATAAATCAGGTTGTGCTACAAATTGCGGCAATTGTGGAGTAGATTTTAGCGAAATAAAGGCTAATCAGAAATAGTAATGAGAGTTGAAGTTCTTACAAGCCTGCAAAATCCAAAGGTTAAAAATCTTGTAAAATTAATTGAAAAATCGTCTGAGCGAAGGGCTCAGAATCTGGTAGTGGTTGAAGGTCTACGAGAGTTATCTTTAGCTCTTGCCTCTGGAATGAAAATTAGTCAGTTGTATTTTTGTCCAATGCTAGGAGCATCGCAAGATGCATTAATTTCACAGCAATATTTTGAAGTAAGTAAAGAGATATTCTCAAAGTTAGCTTATAGGGAAGGTTCCGACGGGTACATTGCACTCTTAGAGCCCAAGTATTATACTTTAGAGAATATTCCATTGAGCAAAAAGCCATTTCTAATTATTTTGGAATCGGTTGAAAAACCAGGCAATTTGGGAGCAATTTTAAGAACAGCTGATGCTGCAAATATTGATGGAGTGATTATTTGCGATCCTAAAACAGATATCTATAACCCGAATGCCATCAGGTCGAGTGTGGGTTGCATTTTTACAGTACCTATTGTTGTTTCTAATAATGAAGAGGTGAAAACTTTTTTGGAGAACAAAGGAATACAGCATTATGCGGCTGCGTTAACGGCCAAAAAAGTTTACACAGAGATTGATTTTAAATTACCAAGTGCGGTGATTATGGGAACAGAGGCTACAGGCTTAAGTGAATTTTGGCTGAATAATTGTAGTGCGCAAATTAAGATACCAATGCAGGGTAAGATTGACTCGCTAAATGTGTCGATTTCCACGGCTGTGCTTACTTTCGAGGCGATGAGGCAGAGGGGTGAGTAATGAGATATTCTTGACTGGTGGCACGACTTAAGTC
>CALSAQ010000011.1:0-49171 GCA_943372995.1 Sphingobacterium thalpophilum
GGCACGACTTAAGTCGTGCCACCAGTCAGGAATATCCTATTTCAAAGTCTCGTCCAACCACCTGTAAAACTCCCTCTGCCACAAAATACTATTCTGTGGTTTCGTCACCCAATGACCCTCATCCGAAAAATATAAGAACCTACTCTTTACCCCTCTTAACTGAGCTGCCGAAAATGCTTGCAAGCCCTCTCCCAATGGTACCCTAAAATCTTTCTCGTTATGTATTACCAATATCGGTGTGTTCCAATTTTGTACGAATTTGTGTGGTGAAAAATCTTCATATGATTTTGGTTTCGGATTTTTCCAATATGGCCCCTCTAAATCATGATTTACAAAAAAGATTTCCTCAGTCGCTCCGTACATGCTTTCTAAATTAAATACTCCACAATGTGCAATGAATGATTTAAACCTATTGTTGTGATGTCCTGCTAACCAATATACTGAATAACCCCCATAGCTAGCCCCTACAGCTGCTCTTCTCTTTTTGTCTACATATTCCTCTTCACTCACATCATCTATTGCCGATAATAAATCTTTCATCGCCTGACCTCCCCAATCTCCACTGATCTCATCGTTCCACTCTTGACCAAATGATGGTAACCCCCTTCTGTTTGGTGCAACTACTATATAACCCTTTGATGCCATCAATTGGAAATTCCATCTGTAAGAGAAATTCTGACTCACTGTACTTTGTGGGCCTCCTTGGCATACCAATAAGGTTGGGTATTTTTTATCCTTATCGAAATCAGGTGGGTAAATTACCCATACCAACATCTCCTTATCATCCGTTGTGGATACCATTCTCTTCTCAACTTTTCCTAATTTCAAATTGTCTAATAAATCATCATTAGTATGTGAGAGTTGATACATATTACCTTTTAATGTCTCAATTCTATATATCTCCGTTGGTGTACTCATGTTAACTTTTGTAGCAACAATATAATTTTGTTTTCCATCAAAACTGATGTCTATACTACCTAAGTCGCTTAGCCCATTAGTAATTTTTCTTAATGCATCTTTCTTTGCAATTAATGAGTACGTATATAATTGATGCACCGCATCTACACAACTTGTAAAATATATAGTTTTAGAGTCCTTCGACCAAAGGATATTATCTGCGCTTTGATCTATACTCTTTGTGATTTCAACTAATGTTTTTGTGGCTAAATCGTAAACAACCAATCGGTTTTTGTCTGCCTCAAACCCTGCTCGTTCCATACTCAACCATGCTATTGATTTTCCATCTGGAGAAAATCTTGGGTCTACATCATAACCCATATTAGGTGCTGAGATGTTAGTTGTTTTACCTGTTTCTATATTATATAAGTATATATCGGTATTAGTACTTACTGCATATGCTGTTCCACTCTCTTTTTTACAGGTATAGGCAATAGTTTTACCATCAGGGCTCCACGACATTTGCTCTTCGCCTCCAAATGGTTGTGTGGGAGCATCGTATCTTTCGTTTGGCATGATATCGGTAACAGTTCCTAATTTACCTTCATCATAAGAACAATACATTACATGACTATATGCACCATCTTCCCACTGTGTCCAATGTCTCATGGTTAACTCGTCATACTCCAATGCATTTGCTTTAGGTAAATCTGGATATCTTTTCTTTAATGTCATATCAATCTCTACATCTTGAGAAAAATAAATATGCTTCTGTGTCGGTGAGTAATTGAAATTATATACTCCTCCAACTATTTCACTTACCTTCTTTTTATCAGTTCCGTCTGGATTCATTTCCCATAGTTGCGACTCTCCTGATTCTGAGCTTAAGAAACCTATCTTCTTTCCGTCTGGTCTCCATCTTGCATTTGATTCTGAAAATGGTGTATTTGTTAATTGCTTAGCATCTCCTCCATTTACTGGAACCAACCATAAATCCGTATTCCCTTTGTTGTCTTCTACCTTGTATCTTGTTACGTGGTATACTACCATTTTCCCGTCTGGTGAAACTCGCGGTTCCGACACTCTCCCAAATTTCCAAAGCGTTTCTGGTTGCATTGTGTTTTGCGCAAATACACTTTGTGAAAATAATAGTGCAGAAATAATAAATAATTTTTTCATGCTATTTTGATTTAATTAGTTACACCCTTTATATGCCATGTAGCCTACGACTAACCATGCTATACCTTTCAATAGAAAGAATAAAAATCCAGCTAAACCGAATCTTTTTAACAGTTTTTTCTTTTTTTCGTCCATCATTAAATTAAAACGAGATTGAGAAATTTAATTTAAGTGCTAAGTTATCTTTTTCTGATAAATTTTTATACGGTCCGTACCTATAATATGTGCCTATTCCTAACCCCATATTATATAACTGCGACTTTAATACAAACAGATCGCTTAATATTATCCCCGATTCATAATACCCTTTTTCCATGGTTTTAAACCCTATCCCTTGATGTTGTGATTTGTTATTTAAATCCCCAACACCATATGCCGTGCTAACTGCAATTCCTGGCTTAAAATATTTAGTTTGATATAGCAATTTCCCAAAATCATGAACAACAAACATAGCCCCATATTCCGATGATAAAAATTCATTCATTCTCATCGTCTCAAAATATCCTTGCGATGCTAAACTAAACCTTCCATTGTAATTTGCTCTTCCATTATATGCAAATGGGTAGGGCACGCTGCCTTTTATATGTCCTGCAAAAACTTGTACATGCATTGTTCCTGCATTTCGAATTGTAAATGATTTTTTTACCTTGATATCGAATTTCCAATACGAATCATTCCATACTTTATTTATTCCTTCTGCATAAGCAACATTAAACCATACTATTGGATATTTAGTGCCCATTGAAATACGTTGTAAAGACTGTCTCATAAATTTCTCACCATATGCCCATCGTGTACTAATCCCATACTCTCTAGTCTCATACTCTGAAAATAATTTTCCTTGATCAAAAAACTGATAGCTATTTGTTACACTTCTTTTATATTGAGAAAAGTAAAATCGATGTAATAAATATTTCTGCGATCTTAAACTTAATTGTGCTTCTACTCCCTCCTGCCAATCCATATTCCACACCAATAAATTTCTATATGCATCGAAATTTGTTCTTTTGTCCCCTCTAAATATTGTTGCACCAGATTCAATAACATCTTTACTATAAGAAATATTTAACTCCACATCCTGTTTCAAATAAATAGGAACTTTTAAATTACCTCCATATTTAAATTTATGGTCTTTTGTACCCCATGCAAAGTAACCATCAACTGAGAAGTATTTGCTGAATTTCTCAGATGTACCCACACCTATTCCTAATCGTAAACCTTCGTAATCATTATACCCACTTAATAATCTTTTGATATCAAATTGTATATATCCCCAAGGAATATATCCTTTAGAGATAATATCGAAAAGTTTGATTTTCTCATCAAACTTTTCAGCTTTACCAATACTATCTAAAATATAATAGGTTTGATTTTCTTTTTTATCTAGTGTATCGATTCTATATTTATTCAGTAAACTATCTGAATTGTTTTTTATCGACTTACGGTCGTAATCAATCACTACCCCATCAAATTTTTTATTCGATTGATCTACTCCTATTTCAATGTCTTTTATATATGTTCTACCCACACCTATCATTTTTCTGGTATTAATTTGAACCATATTTACTTCCAGGTCAGTGTTTAACTGCGTAGGGAACCACGCTCCTTGTATCTTCTCGTACTGTTGCTGTACTTTAATTTTAAATTGATTAGCTTTCTCTGGTTCAGCAATAACATTTTGAATTGCATACCCATCTTTGTTTACGTATAGCAACCCTATTAAACCATCAAAGTTTTTTCCTGCTTTAGGTTTGTATGAAATTACAAAAACTGAATCTTCTCCTTGAAGTAGGGTGTCTTCTAAACTAAAAAAATATTTGCCAGTACTTCCTTTACTTATAGGACTTAAATAATTTTTATCCAAAACCTTCATGTAATCTTTATAAAAAGAAAAAGATTGAAACTGAGAAGCTATTAAAACAAATGATGGATTCTTTAAGCCTGATATTTTTACTGCTTTTATTTGTTCTTTGTTTTTCTCTGGGAACAGAAAATCTCTTTGGGTTACTGTTTCAGTTATAAATACATGTTGTTTATCAAATAAAGAATCGGAAGAATATCTCTCTTTGTTAATTTTTGCAAGAACAGAATCTTTTTTATATTGATAATCTGCTTTAGTGCTATCTAGTCCTTTTATTCTATTATCAAACATTCTTTTATAAATAGATGTGTCGTCTTTACCTGTAAACACAAATTTATTGTACGACATGTATCTAAATGAACTTAAACGCTCTGGATTGTTCTTGTCTTTATTCTCGTAAACCTTTTTTATAATTCTATTGGCTGGATTCTCTCCAGCTATTACTTGTACTTCTTTTATGATATTTTCTTTTCTCTCTAATTGTATCGTCTCCTCTTTATTTCCGCTAACTATCTTTTCTAAATAATGATAACCTACATATTGAAACTTTAACTTCAATTCATTTTTATTAGATTGTAATTCAAATTTACCATCTATATCTGTTTGCACTCCCTTGTTTTCACCATCAATAGTAACAGCTACAAAAGGAAGTCCTTTTTTTGTTTCTTTATCTATCACTTTACCTTTAAATTGGTATGTTTGAGCGTTAGATATTTTGAAAAAAGTTAAAAGTAGTAGAATAGAAATAAAGATTTTTTTCATAGTGAGATCCTGAAACCTTACATAAATAGTTTAAATTACGAATATACTAAACATAGTAACAGTATTTTTATGAACGAACAATATAACCCTTGGAAAACATTATCATCAGAAGAAAAATACGATAACCCTTGGATAAATGTGACCGAATACAAAGTAATAAATCCCAATGGTGGAAATGGTATTTATGGTAAGGTTCATTTTAAAAACTTAGCCATTGGCATAATTCCTTTGTTTGATAATGGCGATACTATATTAGTTGGACAGTACAGATATCCATTAAATGCATACTCTTGGGAGATTCCCGAAGGTGGTGGTAAAATAGGTGTCGACCCTATTGATTCAGCAAAAAAGAGAACTCTTAGAGGAAACAGGATTAGTAGCAAAATCTTGGACAAGATTACTTGATATGCATTTATCAAATTCTGTAAGCGACGAACATGCTATAATTTTTGTAGCAGAAAATTTGAGTCAAGAAGACGCTGAACCGGAAGAAACAGAACAGTTAGAAATATTACGAGTTCCTGTAATAGATGCCATAAATATGGTTCTTTCTGGTAAAATTACAGATTCAATGAGTGTGGCAGCATTGTTAAAATTAAAAATTATTAAAGGTTATTAAATCGATTTGATTTTTACATCGAATCTTTTCTCTCAATATTGTTACTCTTCATACTAGTCTGTAATAGAATTTCTTACTAGCTTTATTAGTATGAAAAAACTACTTATTCTATTTGGTGTAATTATAATTTCATGTAATTATTCCTACTCTCAATTAGGTGCTGGCTTGCCAGAAAAATTCTCTCGTAAAGATTCACTGCGTGGAACATTAAGTCCAGAAAGAGCTAACTACGATGTTAGGTTTTACAACCTAGATTTGAAAATAGATATAGATAAAAAATACATATCGGGCTCAAATACTATTTTGTTTACAGCAGTAAATAATTTATCTAAACTACAATTCGATTTGTTTGATAATTTAAAGATCAATAAAGTTGAATGGAACAATCAAGCATTAAAATTCGATAGAGAATATCATGCCGTTTTTGTACACTTCCCTTCTGAAATTAAAGCGGGTTCAAATAGTTCAATAAAAATATACTACGAAGGAAATCCCACTGTAGCGAAACGTGCTCCATGGGATGGTGGTTTTGTTTTTAAGTCGGATAAAAGTGGAAATCCATTTGTCGGTGTTGCTTGTCAGGGAACTGGCGCTAGCTTATGGTGGCCAAACAAAGATCATCAAAGTGATGAACCGGATAGCATGGCAATAAATATTACATCTCCTTCCAAATATGAAGAAGTATCTAATGGTCGTTTGAGAAATAAGAAAGATTTAGGTGATGGTTATACTCGCTTCGAGTGGTTCGTTGCTAACCCTATTAACAACTATGATGTTAGTGTAAATATTGCTGATTATCATCATTGGAGTGATACTTATAAGAGTAAATTAAATGGGGAAATATTAACTCTCGATTATTATGTTCTAAAAGAAGATCGCGAAAAAGCGGAAAAACAATTTCAACAAGTAAAACCGATGATGGATGCTTTTGAAAAAAGATTTGGGAAATATCCTTTTTATGAAGATGGTTATAAGTTGGTACAAACACCATATCTAGGTATGGAACATCAAAGTTGTGTAGCCTATGGTAATGCTTATAAAAATGGTTATCTAGGTATGGACTTATCTGGTTCTGGTGAAGGATTAAAATTCGACTACATCATTATACACGAAACTGCTCATGAGTGGTGGGGCAACAATGTAACCTCTTATGATATTGCAGACATGTGGATACACGAAGGTTTTGGGCAATATTCAGAAGTGATTTATCTAGAAGAATTATACGGCAGAGAAAGTGCTGATAAATATTTAAATGGATTAAAAAGAGGAATTGAAAACAAAGATCCTGTGATTGGCCCATATGGAGTAAATAAAGAAGGCAGTGGTGATATGTATCCTAAAGGCGCTTTGTTTTTAAACACTCTTCGCAATTATATTAATAATGATATAGTATGGTGGGATATCGTTGCTTCTATTCAAAAAGAATATTATCATAAAAACATTTCTACTGAAGATGTTTTAAACTTAATGAATAGAAAATCGGGTAAGAATTTAAAACCATTGTTCGACACTTATCTACGCCAAGGACAACTACCTGCTTTAAATGTTGAGTTGAAAGAACAAAACAGAAGTGTTTTAGTTAAATACAACTGGGAAAATACTGCTAAGGGATTTGATTTATCTATAAAAGTGAAAGTAAAGGGAACCGATGAGGTGTATACCTTAACACCAGATAAAAATGAACTATTATTGGTTAATACAAAAAAAGATCAATTAGAGTTCGATAAAAGTTCTGCTTACTATAAATTAGAAATGAAGTAATAGTACAAATGCGAAGGTGTTTAAATCTATTCGCCTTCGCATTTACTCTACTCTGGAATGTTTTTTCTTTCCATCTGTTTAATAATCTTGTTCACTTCCGATTCTGTTGAACGTAATTTAGCCTGACAGAATGAGATAAGTTCAGAAGCTCTCTTCACTTTTTCTGCAAGTATATCTACTGATACTGTTTCATCTTCTATTTCTGATGCAATAGTTTTTAATTCTTCAAATGCATCTTCATATGTCATATTTTTTTCCATCGTTATTCGTCTTATTTGTGATTTCTGCATCAAGTTCCGCTTGATACATATTTATTTTTACAGTAGTTCCTTTCTTTATCTTATCAGCATTTATCAATACCTCATCATTAATACTAATTATTGCAAAACCCTTTTTCATAATATTCACAGGACTCATTAATTTCATCACCTTAACATAATGATTCATTTCAGATGCTTTGCTTGAAATTAGTTTAGGTACTTGTGTTTTGATATTCTGTTGTAGGTATTGAAGCGTTTGATCTTTTCTTTGCAATATTAATTTAGGCTTACTCAAAAACACCATAGTGTCTTCTACTAATTCTTTGTGTTGTTTATTAATAAAATCCTTTGTGTTGTTTACAATTACTCTATTACATGTAGCTAATTCGTCGTTATGCTCATTTAACAAATATTGCACATTTCCGATAATACTTCCTTGTAATTCATGAATTAATGATAACGTTTTACTCAGCAATTGTTGACTTTTAATCAATACCGTGTTTTGCAAACTCATTATCGATTCTTCAAAAAATTTATTGTGTGAGATAATTAACTCTGCACATTTTGTGGGTGTTTTTGTAGGACTATGTGCCATCATATCTACAATACTAACGTCTTTATGATGACCAATACCCGTAATTACTGGGATTGGAAAACGCGCAACTGCTCTCGATAAATGATATGTATCGAAAACTAAAAAATCTGTTTTAGCTCCTCCACCTCTAATCATTACCACACAATCGTATTTCTTTTTAGATTCATAAATACTGATAAGTGTATTTATTAACTCTTTCTCGGCATCCTTACCCTGAACTGATGAAAAATAATTATCAACTATAAATTTATATTGATACTGATTATTTGTTAGTGTATGTACAAAATCCGAATACCCTTCGGAATTTGGTGAAGCTATTAATGCTATGCTTTGTATTACTTTAGGTAGCTCAAGCGATTTGTTTTTAGTGTGGTACTCTCCGTCAATTAATTCAATGTATCCTTGATTTTCTGAAGTTAATCGCAACAAAGTATCTCTCCTTTGTCTTTCAATATTACCTAAAGTATATGAAGGGTCTATCTCTACAAGAGTGAGTGATAATCCATATAATGAATGATACTCTACTTTTACTTTAATTAATACTTGTATGCCCGATTGAAACGATTGCCCAGTTTGTTCTTCGAAACTAACTATGCTTGCTGAGCCTTCGGACCACGATTTCGCTTTGAATTTTGCAACTTCAACTTCAGAACCTGGACTTTTCTCAACTAAATCAAAGTAATGTCTATCTGTATCTCTATAAAACTTGTGCCCTGATATCTCCGCAATAATCCAATAGTATTCGTTTGCAAAGTTTTGTTTAAAAACCTGCTCTATTCTACGAGATAAGTCCGAAAGTTTTATGTACCTAATTTCTTCCAAGACGCTAATGTACTATTTCATCTTTTCTTTTATTTCTTCTGGAAGTAAATAATTTTTCTTTTTGAATTCTATGTATTTAGCTGACGCGTTAGAGTGATTAATAACATAATCTGAAAAAGCATATAACTCATTGCCAAGTCCTTTTTTTATTACTAGTTCATCTGTAGATCGTTCTAGTTTTTTATGATATTCCGGACTACACTTATATAAAAATCCACAGAGTATTATTTCGCTGTTGTTTCTGTTTTCAAAATCAACAATATGGGCAAGCTCATGTGCAATTATGCCTATCTTTTGCTTTAAGTTTAAGTCGTGGTAATTTACTGAACCAATTTCCGAAGCCTTTGAGTTTATATAAATTACATAGGAACGTGAGTTATTAAACACACAATTAATGTCGGGCCTAGCCGCCATAGTGGTTTTTATCTCTTTATATTCAAATCTGATTTTGGTGTGCTTTAATTCTGGATAAAACGATAAAGCTATAATTGCAGGAATCTCTGCATCAGAAAGAAACTTTTTGTTTGTTCCAAACTCTAGTTTCATTTCTTCGTATGAAGTGTTAATTGCATTTACATGGCTGTTTTGCACAAAAAACAATAAAAGTAAAATTACAGCCAACTTTTTCATTCTTAAATATAATAATTTAAGATTGATATTCAAATCATTATCTATATATTTATTAAAATTTAATGCTATGAAAAACTTCCTCAGAATTACATTTTCAGTATTATTTTGTGCTATAATTCAACTTGGTTACAGCCAAGGTTCGATGCAAGATGATAATACGATCTACACCAAAGTAGATAAAATGCCAGAGTTTCCTGGGGGGCAAGTTGCTCTTGTGAAATATTTAAGTAAGAATATTAAGTATCCTTCTAAGTATAAAAAGGAAAAAGTTAACGGAAGAGTATTTGTTTCATTCGTCATTAATAAAGAAGGTAAAGTAACTCAACCCAAAATATTAAGAAGTTTAAATGAAGAGTGCGATGCCGAAGCTTTAAGGGTTATAAGTAAAATGCCCGATTGGATTCCTGGAGAAAAAGAAGGAAGAAAAGTAGCTGTACAGTTTGGGTTACCTGTGAATTTTGAATAAGAATAGAGATTAGAATTGAGATATGAGAATTGAGAATTAACTCATGTCTCATATCTCATATCTATATACTAGCTATTAGAAGCCACACTCGCCACTAAGAAATCTCTGTTCATGCGAGCAATGTTAGATAAAGAAATACCTTTAGGGCATTCTGCCTCACATGCTCCTGTATTAGTACAATTACCAAATCCTTCTTCGTCCATTTGAGCAACCATGTTTTTTACACGCATATAACGTTCTGGTTGACCTTGTGGTAGTAAAGATAATTGTGAAACTTTTGCCGACACAAATAGCATTGCCGATGCATTTTTACAAGCAGCGACACATGCACCACAACCAATACAAGCTGCTGCATCAAATGCTAAATCTGCTTCTTCTTTTCCAATAGGTAATGAATTAGCATCTCTTGCATTTCCAGTATTTACTGATATAAAACCTCCAGCTGAAATAATTCTATCAAAAGCAGAGCGATCTACTGTTAAATCTTTTATTACAGGGAATGCCTTAGCTCTCCATGGTTCAACTACTATCGTATCACCATCTTTAAACGAACGCATGTGTAATTGGCAAGTCGTTACTTTTTCTTTCGGACCATGAGGGCGTCCGTTAATGTACATACTGCACATTCCACAAATACCTTCTCTACAATCGTGATCGAAAGCAATTGGATCTTCATTCTTAGTAATTAATTGTTCGTTCAACACGTCAACCATTTCTAAAAACGACATATCAGGAGAAATATCTTTTACTTGATATGTAACTAATTTACCCTCTGCATTTGTGTTTTTTTGTCTCCACACTTTTAGTGTGAGGTTCATATTTCCACTCATATTATTAGTGTTTATTTACTTTCTATTTATAGCTACGTTGTGCAATCTTAATATTTTCGTATTTCAATTCTTCTTTATGAAGAACTGGTTCTTCATCTACTCCTTTAAATTCCCATGCCGACACATAAGCATACTTCTCATCGTCACGTAATGCTTCACCCTCTTCTGTTTGATACTCTTCACGGAAATGCCCTCCACACGATTCGTTTCTATTTAAAGCGTCTTTACACATTAATTCTCCAAGTTCGATAAAGTCGGCTACTCTTCCTGCTTTTTCTAATTCAGGATTAAATTCATCAGCGCTGCCTGGAACTTTTACATCTGACCAAAACTCTTTTCTTATTTGTTGAATTTCTGTTATTGCTTCTTTTAGTCCTTCTGCATTACGAGCCATACCACACTTATCCCACATTACTTTTCCTAATCTCTTATGAAAACTATCAACAGTTTTTGTTCCTTTTATAGAGAAGAATGTGTTGATTTGTTCTTTAACTTTATTTTCTGCAGCAACAAAAGCTTCATGATCTATAGAAATTGCTTTTGTAGAAATCTCTTTTGATAAATAAGAACCGATAGTGTAAGGAATCACAAAATAACCATCCGCTAAACCTTGCATTAATGCTGAAGCACCTAAACGATTTGCACCATGATCTGAGAAATTAGCTTCTCCTAATGCATACAAACCTGGTACAGTTGTCATCAAATTATAATCAACCCATAAACCACCCATTGTATAATGTACTGCTGGGTAAATTCTCATCGGTTGTTCGTATGGATTTTCTCCAGTAATTTGTTGATACATATCGAACAGATTTCCGTATTTCTCTTTCACCACTTCCTTACCCATTCTAATTATTTCAGCTTCTGATGCATTATGAATATTACGCTTATTCGCTTCAACTGTTCCGTAACGTTTAATGTTATAAGCAAAATCTAAGTATACAGCCATCTTTGAAGTACCTACACCATAGCCTGCATCACATCTTTCTTTAGCAGCTCTTGATGCTACGTCACGCGGAACTAAATTCCCGAATGCTGGGTATCTTCTTTCTAAGTAATAATCTCTTTCTTCTTCTGGTATATCATTAGGATTACGAGTATCTCCTTGTTTTTTAGGAACCCATATTCTTCCGTCGTTTCTTAACGACTCCGACATTAGGGTTAATTTCGATTGATGATCACCCGATACTGGAATACATGTTGGATGTATTTGTGTAAAGCATGGATTACCAAAGAACGCTCCTTGTTTATGAGCTTTCCAAGCAGCAGTAACATTTGATCCCATCGCATTTGTAGAAAGATAAAATACGTTACCATATCCACCTGTACATAATAATACAGCATGTCCGAAATGACGCTCTAATTTTCCAGTTACTAAATCTCTTGCTATAATACCTCTACATACTCCATCAATTTTTACTACTTCTAACATCTCATGTCTGGTGTACATTTTTACAGTACCCATACCAACCTGACGTTGAAGTGAAGAATATGCTCCTAATAATAATTGTTGACCCGTTTGTCCTGCTGCATAGAAAGTACGCTGTACTTGTGTACCTCCAAAAGAACGGTTAGATAATAAACCTCCATATTCTCTTGCAAATGGAACACCTTGTGCAACACATTGATCAATAATATTTGAACTTACCTCCGCCAAACGGTAAACATTTGCTTCGCGAGCTCTATAATCTCCTCCCTTTATCGTATCGTAAAATAAACGATAAACAGAGTCTCCATCATTTTGATAATTCTTTGCAGCATTTATTCCACCTTGTGCAGCAATAGAGTGAGCACGACGTGGAGAGTCTTGAAAACAAAAAACTTTTACCTTATAACCTAATTCGGCTAATGATGAAGCGGCTGATGCGCCAGCTAAACCAGAACCTACTACTATTACTTCTAAATTTCTTTTATTTGAAGGATTAACTAATGGAACCGTAGAACGATATTTCGTCCACTTTTGTTCCAATGTTCCTTCTGGTATTTTAGCATCTAATACTGACATATCTTAGATTTTATTTTCTGTAAACAAATTATTTAATCCAACCAAAATGCATTGCTATTGGCATTGCGGCAAACAACAAAGGAATTAATATAGAATATACAAAGCCTATTGATTTAATAGCTGGTGTATATTTCTTGTGATTTAAACCTAATGATTGAAATGCTGAAGCGAACCCGTGTAATAAATGGTATGATAATGAAATACATCCCAAAACATAAACCAATACTACAATAGGACTAACAAATACTTCTTTCATTTCATTAAATAGCGTTTCTCTACCTGAAGTAATTTCATCGGTAAAACGACTAAGAACCCAAAAATGACGCAAATGAATGATTAAGAAAATCAATAGTAACGTTCCCAATAGACCCATAGATCTAGAATACCACTTACTATTAGCTGATGCATTACTGTATGCATAATTTACAGGACGTGCCTTTTTATTGTCGGCCCATAACATTAAACCATCTACAATGTGAACTAATAAACCAAGCATTAATCCTACTTCCATAGTACGAATAACCCAGTTAGTTCCCATAAATTCAGCTGCTATTTCAAACTGATGTCCTCCATCATTCATAAAAATTAGGGCATTAATGCCAGCGTGAACAATTAAAAAGGAAATCAATAAAAGACCTGTAATTCCCATTAAGTACTTTTTCCCAAGGGACGTTTTGAACAGTTTACTATTACTCATGATGTGTGTTTTTCTGATTTTACTGTTAATCGCAAATGTATTTATTCTATTACTTTACTGGGCGAAATATAAAAATTTAGATTGATTCTAATTTGATATTTTTTAAAACCATTAAGGCTTGTGTATTAGCATTATAGTAAACTATGGGTTTTATAGATCGAACAATCTACACATAATATATCCTATATAGTGCAAAAATCACTCGAATTGGAAGGAAAGAATCTTACTGGGATGGGTAAATGGGTAGGTAACTATGTTAAATAAGGGTTAATTAATTAACCCTTATTTAATGCTTAATGATTATTTTATTGATAATGCTATTATGAAGTATATTGATTTTTAAAAAATATAGCCCATCAGGAATATTATACGTTTCTAATCTTATATCCTCATTTGATATGATATAGTCATTGTCTTTCCACTCGTACTTTTTTACCCCCATCATATCAACCATTTCTATGCTTTCAATCTTTTCATTTCCCTCTCTTTTTATTATTAGTGTGTTATTTACTGGGTTAGGGTATACTGCAGGATTGTTTTTACTCCTATTAATTCCAACAGGCATTAATTTCTCAGTATATATTTCCGTTGTATTCAAATAGCCTCCGTTGTATCCTCCTGTACATATTAACTTCCATGTACTGTCGGGTAACATGAGTGTGGCACTTTGTCCGGTAGTCCAAGCTGTAGGTTTAGGAGATTGTAGTTTCCAAATATTCTCACCTGGACTGTAGGTATAGCATTCGTTACTTGGTTTTAAAAAGGTTTGATCCGTGCTACCTCCTGTCATAATTATCCCTTTCGCACCCCATTCATGTGCATCAAAAAACACTCTTGTTTTTCCTGGAAAATCAGCACCCAAACTCCAAACTATTTTAGATCGGTCTGTTTTATCAATTACACCCAAATGTACTTTCTTGAATAAATTTTTTGAACCAAAACCATCGGTACCACACATGTAAATTAATGTATCCCTTACCCTGGCAAATCCGCCAAAACTTCTTGTATAATTAACAGGGAAGGAGCTAGCTTTTCTCCATTTATTGGTGTTTATATTGTACATGTACACTATTCCAGTTAAAGCCCCACCTGAGCCACCAGCTACATAAATAATACTGTCTTGGTAAACAACAGCCTTAGCATCAACTAATGGTACAGGTAAATTTGCTACTGCCTTCCAATTGTTATTTACCAAATCTAATCGGTATACAGAAAACTCTCCAATATTAGGTGGATTAATAACACCACCTATTACATACAAACTATCTTTAAGCACTGCTGTTGCTGCACCTAATAATCCTGTAGGATGTGGCGCCATCGTATCCCAAGAATTTGTACTTAATCGATATCGCTGTACCGTTTTTATTATTTTGTCGTTTTTCGCTCTTCCTGAAACTACTATTAACCAACCCTCATTTCCTTTAGTATAGCTAGCCGTGTTTCCTGCTCTTACTGCTAGAGGTATGCTGTCTGCTAAACTCCAATGCTGTGCTTTTGTAGTGCATGCAAAACATACAAGTACAAATAGTATAATTGATTTTCTCATAAAAATATTTTTTTTATAAAATTATTTTTTGTGAGAGTAATTAATTTAACCTATGTATATACAACAGATTTTTGTAAACAAACAACCAAAATAAACGTACGAACCTATATGGTATTTAGTTGGGCTATGGTAGAATCTTTATACAGTCTACCTATTGGTATATGTTGATTGTTCAGTACAATTTCATTATGACTAAACGATAGTATTTTTTTTATGTTAACTATAAATGATCGGTGAGTTCGAATGAATTTATTTAGAGGGAGTTCTTTTTCTAGTTGCGAAATGGAATATTTTGTAATAATAGTTTGATTTACCGTTACAATTTTAACGTACTCTTTCTGACTTTCAATATAATCTATATCTTCATAATACACTTTAACTTGTTTCTTGTTCACATTAAAAAACAAGAAATCTTGAATTGTATTATTCTGTTTATCGTTGCTTACAAATTTATTTACCGCAGTAAGGAATCTGCTAAATTCAATTGGTTTCAAAACATAATCCACAACATCATACTCATAACTTTTTACAGCATACTCAGGATAGGCTGTTGTAATAATTACTTTAGGGTGTTGTTTTAAACTCTCTAAAAAATCTAAGCCTTTTATTTTAGGCAGATGTAAATCTAAGAACATTAAATCTATCTCAATGGATGTTAATATTTCGTATGCTTCCATTGCATTTTTACATACAGCCACCAATTGTAATGCATCTATGTCATTAATATAGTCGCATATCAGCTCTCTACCTAATGGTTCATCTTCTATAACCAAACATTTATATTTCTTCATACGTATTAAGATTTATAAATAGTTTAACTTGAAATCTATTATTCTCAATAGTAGTTTCAATAGTATACTCTTTGAAAAGTAATTCTAACTGACGTTTAACATTACTCAAACCGATTTTATCTGTTTTGTTTCCTTTATATTCTTCAATGCTGTTACTTAATTTAAAAATAAATTGTTGTTTTATTAATGTTAGGTCTAATTTAATTTCCATTTTACCACTCGATTCACTTACACCATGTTTAAATGCATTTTCTACTAATGGTAATAAAAGCAGTGGAGGTATTAATTCTTCATCATTATCAATATCTATTTTTATGCTAATGTCCAATTCATCAGTATATCTTATCTTTTCTAGGTTAATATAGTTATTTAGAATTTCTACTTCTTGTTTTATACTAATTCTTTTTTTTGATGATTCGTAGAGCATAAAGCGAAGTAGTGTTGATAAATGCATTACTGTTGATGCAGCCTTAGTTGAATCCTTTTTTGTTAATAGATAAAGATTGTTTAATGTGTTAAATAAAAAATGTGGGTTTATTTGTGCCTTTAATAAATTTAATTCCGACACTAATTTTTCTTTTACTAACGCGTTCTGTCTTTGCTTAAGTTTTTCGTTTACATGGTAATAATTGAAACCAACCATTAGACTTAACACAAACGCCAAGTCTATTAATGAAGTAATATATCGGCCAAAATCAAAATGTTCGGATACTGTGGCATGATTGTATACTGTGGGTAATATAATGTAGGCTGTTAAATATCTGTGAGCTAAACACGAAAAAATTAATGTAGATATAAAAAAGAGGAAATATATAAATCTATTTCGCTTAAAATTATTGATTAATAACAAGGCTAAATATACGAACGGAATCTTTACAAGTAAATATAAAGACTCTACCGCTAAAGCATGCGTCAGTCTATATGTTATTGTAGATTGCTTTTGTTCAATGCCTATCCATGAAAACTCTAGATAAGTTTCAAATGCTAAAAAGAGTAACCAAAAAAGTAAATGCTGATATTTTTCTTTCATCACACAACAAATATAATTTAATACAAATATTAATTATTCTGCTGTCTACGAACAACCATTATCTGCGTACAAAATACAATACTTGCATTATTAATTTTTTAATATTCTTTTTTGATAAATTTCTCCGGTGTGCTCTTTAAATACACTATATATACATCTTTGGGGGTGTTTTTTATTCTAATAACTAATCAACTACTATTTTTTGTAGTGCTTTTTGGGTCCCCACAGTAACGTATACAAAATATACTCCTTTACTCTCGATGTTTTTATCTTCTATCCTATACCTATTTTCTCCTATATCACCATCAGAAATAATTCTATCGCAAATTAAGTTTCCGTTTACATCGTAAACCTCAACTAAAACATCTTGCTTTTTTGCTAGGTTGAAAATCAAATGCATTGTTCCTTTTGTAGGGTTAGGATATATCTGTAGTTGAAGTTTATTTATACTCTGACTATTTAAAACACTAGTAGTGTTTTGATTTTTAATTAATAATACTTTAAATAAAATTTCACTTGCTGTACTTTGTGTTCCATCATTCACCCAAAAAATATTTTTTTCAGTACTGTTAATTCCTCCATATATATAGCCTACTAAAGTACTGTCACTTTTTATTTCATTTAGTTTAATTACACCATTATTATACACTGAAATTTTATCGTTTATTAAAAATTCCGCACCTGCCCCTAAATAACCTGGCATTTCATTAGTTAACTTATACTCCGACAAATCACCAGTAGAATCTCTAGTTACTCTCGCTATTGTTTTTACAAATGGCACATTATTATCTTGCACCAATACTCCTGCGCTATCATAGTATTGTGCGATACCACCAAAAAACAGATTGTGCATTTCGTTTTTTATAGAATCGTATAAAGGGATAGTAGCGCAATGGTAATGATTGTAATATTGAGAAAAATTTGGGTTCACATAATAACCACTACTATCTACACTTACACTATTTAAAAAAGGTATATCTGCCTGAGGTTGGAATACTCCTGAAAACGCAATTAACCCTTCTTCTCTTTCCTTGGTAATTTGTGTAATTACATTATAATCTCTTCTATGAAATTGTTCTGTGTTAACTATACTTTTTTTATTAAAAATATTAATTGAAGTTCCATTATCATCAATATTAAATTTCAAATAAGCATCTGTATATTTTTGCACAAACGTGCCGTGCATCATCGGGTTATATCTTCCATCAAACCTCTGACCTCCTACCAAATAATACGTATCGTATATTTTTTTTAAATGAGCTCCTGTTACGGCAAATTGCTCATCATGTATTTGTCTGAAATAATTATCTATTGGTCCATTATTTATTATGGCGGTTACCAAATCATCTATTTTAATTGCAGTTAAATATGGAAATGTAATATGGTCTGCAGAATCGGTGCTATACCCATAACCTCCTATCAGATATAACATGTTGCCTTCTTGAGCATATTGAATATTAGTACTACTAAGCTGTTCTCGTATCGATACAGGTAAACTCGATAATGATTTTGTATAGGTTATGCTATGTACTGGATCTATTAATATTATTTGGTTATTATGACCAGCTATATCAAATGAGGCATTAGGTTGTCTTTTATGTAAACCATCTAATCTTCCACCAATTATTACATAATAACTGTTGAAGTGTGCATGTGCGAAAGCTTGTACGCCCAATAAATTGGGTATATTCTGAGGGATTAGTTCAATACTGTAATTGAAATTTTGAGCCTTTAAAACCCCAACATTGACTATTAATAATATTATAATAAATATCCTTTTCATGTCTTAGCTATTTAAGACCAAAATAGAGTATTTGCTATAATACTTATGTGATATTTGTCACTCTTTCAGTCTACCACTCGCAAAACCTCTTAGCATTCTATACATTTCAATATAATTGCTAATAGAGTCTTGTCCGTCGGACCAATAAATCGTACTTGTAGAACTATCTTTTCTGGCAACAATAGAATAGGTTAAATTTCCTGGCTTGTTGTATGGTTTTGTTAAAACATTAGATGCTTGCAATTTATCAAAAAACAACTTTACAGAATCGAGGGTGGTGGTTCTGTAGAATTTCTGATTAAATGATTTATTAGGTAAATGGTATATAACTTGTATCTCGCCTGTTTTTTGTATAACAAAACCCGTGGCTATACCTGTAACTCCACCACTTGCTCGAACTTCTACTGCATCATATGGAAAAACATATTCTGCCTTTTTCATCCTTGATGAACAAGCTGTAAATAAAAAAAGGATAATGAAGTACTTTTTCATTATCCTAAATTACAGTATTTTTTATAAAGTTTACTTTATTATCTTTTTTGTATGTTTTTGTTTGCCTTGAATTACCTCCAAAACATATACACCTTTTTTTAGTATTGAAGTGTTAATTTTTATTGTATTTATAGGATCGTAATCTTCTGAAAGAATTTCTTTTCCCGTTAAATCGAATAACTTTAAATATATTGTTTCATTGGTTTTATTAGAGATATCTACATTTAAACTTTCATTAAAAGGATTTGGAAATACTTGAATCGACTTTGTTTTAGTTTGATTAACTCCAACCGTATATGATGAAAAATTATTCTGGAAAACTGCATGTAAGGTGTCTGATGATTTTAATAGTTTAACAACAGAACCTCGGTTCTGACCAGTATCTGCTCTTGCCCATACCGCTGCTAAAACAAATTCGGTTACTGCACCAGGAATAAGTGTGAAATTTCCTATAGCTGGCACCATTCTTCTGTCTGACGGTGGATCTGTTTCTATCCAACTTGATGGATTATAAACGTTGCCTGTAAAAGCAAACATCGTACTGTCTCCATTACCTCTACCATTGGCTGAGCCAAAACATAAATATTGATTATCAGCCCATCTTCCATTCAAATATCTAAACAACTCTATTGGATTTCGTGGATCTGCATTTATGCCTGAGACACCCTGGTTTGTAATAAACATAAAACTACTTGGAGGTAGCACTTCGCCATTTTCATTTTTAGGTCGTTTTAAATACGTAACTCCAACGGCTGGTGGATTACTTCCATATTCACTATCAAAATTGTCCCCATTATAACAGAAAAATACTTGATTGCCATTTGTTGTGTAGTTACAACCAACATAATCATCATCTGGGTCACCTAAGTCGGGATCAATATAATTACCAACTTTAAAATCATACAATGGTAACGAACCCTTATTAATAATTCGATAGCGATACATCGTAGAATTATTTACAATCTCAGATTCATTCGTAGCGTAAGCAAATGCGGTTATCTGCACCTCTACATTTAATGGTAGAGCATCTGGAAATGCGGTATGAGTATTTCCAGCATCATTAATCACCCACCATATCATTTGATCTGGAATATTGCTAAGTACTTGTGGATCATATACAGGATAATCACCTTTATTGGGCTCATATAAACCATTAAAGTCGAAATCCACATATGGTGCATGTGATCCTGGCCACTCTAAAATAGAGTTGCTTAATATTCCTCCACTTTTAGCCTCTTCTATTTCTGTTTTTTTTACACTAAACATTTTGTCCCATGCATTACAGGTTTGAGCATCAGTACTTCCTGTTTGATCCAACGGTCCAGGCCAAAAGTCTATACCTCTTTGTCGATACGTTTGACCCGCTGTATGTAATAATCCATCGTTATCTATACCCGACATCCAAATTGAACCACAAAACAAAGAACTGTTAAATGAGTTTTTGGGTACTTGATATACTGGATTTCCATTACCAAAAATATCCCACCACATATCCCCACCATTCATCAATTGTGCCCTAACATTGTTAATGTCTATAATGATACTTGCTGTTGGTGGAGCACAATTCGAAACGAGTCCTTTTGATAACTGAGCATTAGAATTCGTGTGAAACAAAAATATTCCAAGGGAAATTAAATATACTTTTATTCTCATATACTAATGTATTTTTTGATGTTTTAATTTTTTATCACTTTTATTATTTGCTCGTTTTTACCTGTATGTATTTTCATCAAATACACTCCTTTTGGGTAATGTGTTATTTGTAATTTCACTTGAGATGTATTTTTTACTTTTTCAGTAAACAATTTCCTTCCATTTATAGAGTATACATCTACAAATAATTCCATATATGGATTTTCTAATTGGATGTTAACTTCACCCATTGTAGGATTTGGAAATACTTTTGCTTCAATTTTTTCTTTTTTAATGCCTGTCCAATATTCTTCGAAATCGTTACTATATTTTTCTTTCAATGTATCTGTAGAAAGTTTTAACAATTCAAGAGAGGTGATATTATTACCCGTATGAGCTTTTGCCCAAACCACTGCGGAAATAATTTCTTGTGTCGCCCCTGGCAAGAAATTATAATTACCTCCAATAGTTGTAAGCATAGCTCTGTCACCTGGCACATCTGTTTCAACCCAAGTTGGTCTACCTAATGGATCTGTTGAACCAGGAAATGCAAAACTAGTAGGTTCACCAGCACCTCTACCAGTAGGTGTTCCATAAGTTAACGGTGCAGCATCAGCCCATAATGAGTTCATATACCTTCTTAACTCGGTAGGATCTCTTGGAACAGTATTTATTCCTAAAATTCCCTGACTAGAAAAAAACATAAAAGAACTAGCATTAATATCTTCTTGTTGAGCATTCTTCATTGTTTTTAAAATCGTTATTCCTATAGCAGCTGGGATTAATCCAATATCTGGATCTGAATTATAAGTAAAAAACAAATCTCTTTTTTTTCCGAAACTACCAATAGATAAATCACAACCAACATAGTCGTCATCTGCACCATCAATATCTCCATTTACAAACTGACCAACTTTAAAATCATATATAGTATTGATAGATTTGTTAATAAGCTTGTATCTATACATCGTAGTGTTATTTACAATTGCTGTATTTGTTGAAGGATAGGCAAAGGACGTTGCTTGTACTTCTATTCCTATTGGCATACTACCAGGAAATGCAGTATGTATATTACCAACATCATTAAATACCCACCAAACCATTTGTCCTGGTATATTCGATGCATTTGAAGGATCTAAAGTTGGATAATCTCCTTCCTGAGGATTATAAATTCCGTCGAAATTTACATCGTAAAAAGGTGCTATACTTCCTGGCCAATTTAATACAGATTGAGAATATGATGTTCCATTCTTTGCTGCAACAATTTCTGTCCCATATACCGAAAACATTTTATCCCAAAACTTACAAGCTATAGAGTCTGTAGTACCAGTATTACTCAATGGCCCAGGCCAAAAATCATATCCTGTTTGCCTATAAGTTTGCCCTGCTGTGTATAAGTTACCACTTATATCAGCCCCTGAAAACCACAAAGCTCCCCCCACAATATTTTCTTTGTTACTTTCTTTTGGAACTTCATATCCTTTTTTCGTGTTGCTACTAGACCACCACATATCCCCACCATTCATTAGTTGTGCCCTAACATTATTAATATCTATTGATGTAGTTGCGGTTGGTGGAGCACAATTTGAAACAACGATCGAATTATCCCTAGAGAATATATTGTTGTTGAACAACAAAAATGATAATAATAAGACTCCTATTTTTTTCATTGTATATGTGTGAATTTATATACAAGTTACGAAAAAACTATTTGTGTTTTATGATTAATTTTTTCGTCGTCTTTTCATTATTTGAAAGCACCTTTAATATGTAAACACCATTATCAAATTCTGTAGAATATATTTCAGCACATGCTGTATTATAAAAAAACCTTGAATATACTTTTTTACCATCTAATGTGTATAATTCTATACTAAACTCTTTAAAAGGTTTGTTTAATTGAATGTTAATTTTTTCGTCGATAGGGTTAGGGTAAATACTAAACTTTACTTTTTCTTCTGGTACTCCTGTCCAGTATTCTTTAAAATCCTCATCAAAGTGTTTCTTTAAAGTATCTGATGATAATTGAAGTAGTTTTACAGAATGCTTGTTTGTCTCTCCCTTAATTGAATCTGCTCTTGCCCAAACAGCTGCAGTTACTACTTCTTGTACAGCACCAGGCAATAAATTGATATCGTTGCCCATTACAGATAACATTTTTCTATCTCCTGGATATTCTCTTTCTATCCAAGATGTACTGTCAAATAAATCTCCTGAATAAATATATTTCGTTGGATTACCAACACCATGTCCTGTTGTACTTCCATAAGCAATTGGTTGTCCATCTTTCCAAAATCCATTTAAGTAATTGTTTAAGCTTAATGAGTCATATGGAAAACCGATATGCATCCATATTGGTCCTTTAAAAATTGCATTAAACGCTGAAGATCCTGATTCTACTCCACTGCTGTTTTTTAAAGTCTTTAAATATTTTATTCCAAAACTCGGTGGTGTTTTTCCATAACCATTCATATGAGAAGTCTCATCAAAATTATCCGCATTATATACATAGAACAAATCTCTAGGAACATCGCATCCTATATAATCATCATCTGGCCCTCCTAATTCGACATCAACAAAATTTCCAAATTTAAAATCATATAAAATATTGTTCGATTTGTTTATGATTTTATACTTATAAATAGTGCTATTATTAATAATGTTTGATTTGTTTGATGCATACGCATAAGCCGTTATTTGTATTTCTAATCCTATAGGTAAAATGTTTTTTAATGCGGTATGTTCATTGCCTTTATCATTAATTACCCACCACAGCATTTGATCTGGGATATTATTTGTGTTGTGTATATCTAAAACTGGATAATCGCCTATAAAAGGATTATATATTCCATTACCGTCTACATCTTTATATGGAGCATAAGACGCTGGCCATTCTTTTATTGATTGAGTAATATCACCTTGTTTAATTCTTTGAATATCTGTTTTATATACAGAAAATATTTTATCCCAAAAAACACATGTTTTATCTAAAATATGACCGTAACTATCTAGAGGTCCTGGCCAAAAATCAAAACCTCTTTGTCTGTATGTTTGTGAAGCAGTGTGGATATTTCCACCATCATCAAGCGAGCTAATCCATAATGAAGAGACGTAAGTAGGAAACAAACCAGAACCTTTTGGAATTTCATAACTAGGATAACCATCTCCCATAACATCCCACCACATATCTCCACCGTTTAACATCAAAGCCCTAACATTATTAATATCGATTGTTGCAGATGCTGATGGTGGAGCACAGTCTGCTATAAATGTTTTATTATCTGCTAAAAGAGATTTGCTAGAAATGCAAGAAAAGAAAATAATGAAGTAAATAAACTTATTCATGCCGCTAGTTAGTAACAGTAGAATAAATATAATAAATTTTAGTTGAAAAATTATTTAAACAAATCAATATTACCTTCATCACAACTAGCCCATACCATATATGGATGGGAATCTTGATGAAAAATGTTGCCATTTTTGTCGATAGCTATTGCACCAGCAAAGCCATCGAATTCTTTTAATTCAAAAAAACTTTTCTCAAATGCTTTTTCAATACTAAAGCCATCTGATATTCTGGTAACAATCTTGGTGGCTAATGCTACACTCACAATGTCCTCTCCAACACCTGTACATGAAACTCCAGCAAATTGATTTGCAAAATTACCAGCTGTTGTAGCCGAATCTGATATTCTTCCTACCAACTCAAAACCTTTACCTCCTGTTGAAGTAGCTGCTGCAATATTATTTTCTTTATCTAATGCCACACAACCCACTGTACCTAATCCTAGAGATTTTACCTTCTCTTCATATTCTTTTCTTCTTTGTGGTAACTCTGGATTATAATATGGTACTCCTTTTTTTTCTGCATACAGATTAGCTCCCTCCGCTCCTAATACTCTATCATCTTCTTGCATAAGATCTTTTGCTAATGCTATTGGATTTTTTATGTTTTGAATATTGATAACTCCCGAAAATTTCTTTGACTGTCCGTCGTGCAACGACGCACTCATCCTAATCTTTCCGTCGCTCTGAATTTGTGAACCTAAGCCTGCATTAAACAATTCATTATCTTCCAATAATGCTACTGTGTAAGCAACAGTATCGAGCGCTGAATTTTCTTTTAAATACTTATACCCCTTCTCCACAATTTCTTTTAATGCTTGCTGCTTTGCAATTTTAACTTCTTGGCTTGTGGTAGATTCGGAAAAGAAACCTCCGTGTATGATGAGTTTCATCGGTCTATTTTTGCGTATTTATCGTAATCTTGTTTTCTGTTTTTATTGATAACCATTTTGTGGTTTTCTAAATCGAACAAGTCATTCATTGCCATAACATGTACCACCAAATGCTCAATAGATATTGGTGTTCCAATGGCAACATCTGTGATGTTTGTATCTTTTATTGATCTGCCATCTACCAAAATTACTAAACCAGAACCAATAGCCTCCATCTCGTGTCCATTTTTAATCAATAATCCCGTGTCTTCTCCTAAACCTACTCCTACAATCATCGGATTACTTACCACAGCTTGAAATAACCTACCTATTCTTCCTCTATGAACAAAATGTGTATCTATAATCACATCATTTATTAAGCCTAAGCCACCAGTAATTTTTACTTCACCCTTCAATAATGCTTCTGAACTTGAGCCTTGGTAAATCATATTATTAGAACACGCTGCTGCTCCCGCAGATGTCCCAGATATTACAAAATCTGTTTCTTGATATTTTTTTATTAATAGTCGATGAAATTCTGTACCCCCTAAAATAGATGTCAACCTTAACTGATCTCCACCTGTAAACATTACCACATCCGCTTCCATTAATCGATTAACAAAATGTTCATCATTTGCTTCATCTCTTAATTTAATATTCATCACTCCCACATTATTAGAACCCAAATACGAAAATGCTTTTACGTATTCATCTCCTACAGTCTCTGGTATCTGAGACGCAGTGGTAATTACTTCAATTCTGGATAATTCTTTTTTTGATGATTCAAGGATGATTCTTTTTAAGATTCCCTTTTCGAAGAAGTTTAAATTGCTTTCAATTTCTTCTTTATAGTTTTTTTCGGTAAAGCTACCGGTATCTACTGCCCCCCCAATAATGATTAACTTCCCTATTGGTTTCATATAATATTAGTGTTATGCAATTATTAATTCTAAAAACAATGATAATAATATATTTTATAAAATATGCATCTAAGCATTTGGTTTTAAAATTTTTATTTTATTAAATTACGATTCTAACTAAACTTAAGTTTATGAAAATATTGAGCATACAGGCATTAAGGGGTCCAAATATATGGAGTGTACGTCGTAAGAAACTAATACAAATGCGCCTAGATTTGGAAGAAATGGAACAGAGACCCAGCAACTTAGTAGATGGTTTTGCTGAGCGTTTGGAAGCTATGTTCCCTACCATGTATGAACATCGTTGCTCAGAAGGTGTCCCTGGTGGATTTTTCACTCGTGTGCGTCGTGGTACTTGGATGGGACATGTCATAGAACACATTGCCCTAGAAATACAAACACTAGCAGGAATGGAAACTGGTTTTGGTAGAACCAGAGAAACCAAAACCCCTGGAATTTATAACGTTGTTTTTAGCTATAGTGAAGAAAGTGTAGGATTATTTGCTGGTGAAGCTGCTGTTAGAATTGCCGAAGCTCTAATTTCTGGCGATGAATATGATGTAGCAGCCGACATTCAAAGAATGCGTGAAATACGTGAAGATGTTCGTTTAGGACCAAGTACTTCTTCTTTGGTCGACGAAGCCGTATCTAGAGATATCCCATGGATTCGTTTAGGAACAAATTCATTAATCCAATTAGGATATGGCGTTAATCAAGTTCGTTTTCAAGCAACAATTACCGACAAAACATCGAACATAGCAGTAGATATTGCATGTAATAAAGAACTCACCAAAAAAATGTTGTACAATGCCGCAATTCCTGTTGCAAAAGGCGACATTGTTATAGATGAAGAAGATCTTCAAAAGTGTATAGATAGAATAGGATTCCCTATTGTTATTAAACCTCTCGACGGTAATCACGGAAAGGGTGCATCTATTAATGTAAAAACTTGGGAAGATGCTGTTGAGGGATTAGCGCACGCTAAAAAATATTCTCGAAAAGTAATCGTCGAACGTTTTATTACTGGATACGACTTTAGAGTGCTTGTTATAAACAATCGTGTAGTTGCCGCAGCTCAACGTGTCCCTGCTCATGTTAAAGGTGATGGACTTAATACCATTGAAAAATTAATCGAACTAGAAAACCAAGACCCTCGTCGTGGTTATGGTCACGAAAATGTGTTAACAGAAATAACAGTTGACAGAGACACTACAGATTTGCTTTCTAAAATGGGTTATACATTAGAAACTATTCCTAAAAAAGGAGAGGTTGTTTACTTAAAGTCTACTGCAAATTTATCAACTGGTGGTACATCCATCGATGTTACAGATATGATGCATCCTGAGAATATTTTCTTATCAGAACGTATTTCAAGAGTAATTGGTCTTGATGTTTGTGGTATAGATATTATGGCTGAAAATTTAACTCAACCACTAAAAGAAAATGGTGGTGTAATATTGGAAGTTAATGCCGCTCCAGGGTTCCGTATGCACTTAGCTCCTTCTGAAGGGCTACCTAGAAATGTTGCCGCACCAGTTATTGATATGCTTTACCCTCCCGGTAAACCTTCGCGTATTCCAATTATTGGTGTTACTGGTACAAATGGAAAAACTACTACTACTCGTTTAATTGCACATATCGTAAAAAACATGGGCTATCGTGTTGGCTTTACAACATCCGATGGTATTTATGTTCAAAACCACATGCTCGAAAAGGGCGATACAACAGGACCATACAGTGCTGAGTTTATTTTAAAAGATCCTACCGTTGATTTTGCCGTACTAGAAACAGCCAGAGGTGGAATTCTTAGAGCTGGTTTAGGTTTTAGCAGATGCGATATTGGTGTAATTACAAATATTCAAGAAGATCACTTAGGACTAAACGATATCAATACATTAGAGGATGTTGCGAGAGTAAAATCTGTAGTTGTAAAAAGTGTAAAAAAAGATGGTTGGGCGGTTCTTAATGCCGAAGACGAGTATTGCGTTAAAGTGGCTTCTGAACTCGATTGCAACATCGCATATTTTAGTTTAGATGAAAATAATCCTGTAATTAAAAAACATTGTAAAACTGGTGGTGTTGCTGCCATTTATGAAAATGGTTTTGTGACCATTAAAAAAGGAGATTGGAAAATTCGTGTTGAAAAAGTAACTACTATTCCTCTTACTCTTGGTGGTAAAGCTCGCTTTATGATTGCTAATGTTTTAGCAGCTACTTTAGCTGGTTATTTATATGGTTTCAAAACGGAAGATATGCGTCTTTCTCTAGAAACATTTATTCCATCTGCAGCACAAACTCCAGGTAGAATGAATATCTTCAACTTTAAAGAGTTTAAGGTGATGATTGATTTTGCACACAACCCTGCTGGTTACCGTGCAGTTGAAGATTTCTTAAGCCAAATAGACTCTCCCCATAAAGTTGGTATTATTGCTGGCGTAGGTGATCGTAGAGATCAAGACATTACAGATTGTGGTGCAATTGCAGCTCGAATGTTTGATCATATTATTATCCGTCAAGAAAAACATTTAAGAGGAAGAACTGAAGAGGAAATTATCAACTTGATTTTAAAAGGTATTAATTCTGTAGATAAAAAGATTACCTACGAAATTATCCCTAAAGAAATTGAAGCTATTAAACACGCCATCTCTACAGCTCAACCTGGAACTTTTATTACTGCATTAAGTGATGTTATTACTAATGCTATTGATATCGTACAAAGTTATTTGGATAAAGAAGCTGGGCTATAATATGAGAAAGTCTGTAGTAATTAGTGGTGCTGGTTCCGGAATCGGACGTGCTATCGCTGTTCGTTTAAGTGAGTTGAATTTCGACTGTTATTTACTCGGAAGAAATGCCGTTCAATTACAAAAAACGCTTATCAGTTTAAACGATGGCGACCATTATATTTTATCGGCCGATATTAGAAATAAAGAGAGCTTAAATTCAACCCTCTCTTCTTCACGTAGGCCTATTGATGCGCTTGTTGCCAATGCTGGTATTGGAGGTGAAAACACTTGGGGTGAAAATGATCGTTGGACTGAAATAATTAATACCAATTTAACTGGGACTTATAATTTTATAAACACATTTTTACCTCACCTAAAAGCAAGTACAAATAACTATAAACATATCGTAATTACCTCTTCTATATTAGCACGTCTAGGAGTTGCAAACTATTCAGCTTATTGTGCTTCAAAAGCAGGTTTACTTGGTCTTATGCGTTCCATGGCAATTGAATTTGCATCTGATAAAATTTTAGTGAACGCTATCTGCCCGGGTTGGGTAAATACTCAAATGTCGCAAGAAGGGATGCAAGGTATTGCAAAAGGTATTGGGGTGTCTGTTGAAGAATTTTACGACATCGCTATGCAAAGCGTTCCTTTGAAAAAAATGTCGGAGCCCAGTGAAATTGCAGATATTATTGCATATCTATTGCATCAGCAAAGTGTAACAGGACAAACGTTTGATATTAATAACGGTGCTATAATGAGTTAATTTACTTATTGTATAGAACAGAGTTCTGCTACTTCTTCTCCAACTATAGAACCTATAGCCACACCCATACCGTTACATCTTACTGCGCAATAAATTCCTGGTGAAATTTTTTGTACTATCGGATTAAGCTCTTTACCAAAAGCCATTATTCCGCTCCACTCCATCTCGTATTCCCAAGAAGTATTAGGCAAAATAACTTGGTTTAATAAATCAGTAATTTTGTTTTTTATTTCTTCTGTTATTCCAAACTCTTTTGTTTTTTCTTTTTCGAAATTCATATTTCTACCACCACCAATCAAAACTCTATCATCAATATTTCTAAAATAATAATATCCTTCATCGTAATGAAATGCTCCTTTAATACTTAGTTTGTTTATTGGTTTAGTAATAAATACTTGTCCTCTTCCTGGTTCTAAATCAATATTTGGCAATAAGTCTTTTGCATAAGCATTCGTACATACAATTATTTTTTTTGTTGGAAGATTTATACGCTCAGTTCCAATATCAATTTGAACACTTTGCTCTTCAATTTTTTTTACTTCTGCTCCAAACAAAAAATTTATCCCTACGCTTTTACATTTATTAATTAGGGCTTGCATCATTTTGCCAGAATGTATTTGTGCTTCATACGGATTATACATTAAATGTTGCACCCCAATAAAACCAAATTGACTTATTCTTTCATCTTTAGTTTGATAAATTTCTTCCTTGCCTTGTATTATGTCTTTTAATAATTCATTAAAATAATTTCTTTTAGAAATGCATTTTTCCCAAAGTTCAATTTGATTATGATTAAACAGTTCGTAACCGCCGTAATTATAAAAGTCGATAGTATGTTCGCCAAGTTCTCTTTTGAGTTTATTTAAACCCCACCAACGCTTTTTTACCAGAGAATATAAAGTTTGCTCGTCGCTTTTTTCTAGCTGAACAATAAGTTCCGAAAGACTACCAAAACATGCAAAACCTGCATTTTTAGTACTTGCACCATCAGGTATAACAGACCTTTCTAAAACTAAAACATTTGCATCTGGGAACTTGTTCTTAAGATGTAACGCGGCGAAAAGTCCAACTATACCAGCACCTATTACAGTATAGTCGGCTTCTTTAAAAAATGACGTTCTTTCCCAAAACGACTGGTTCATATGCTAGTATTTTGCTAAATTTGACATAATTGGTACGAAATGTCAGTGTTTTTAATGTGGCATTTCCTTTGTTTAAAGATATTATAAAAAAAAGAAATATGGGATTCATGTATATTATTATGATAGGGTTTTTAATATTAAGCTTTATCATTAGTTGGAGATTTAAATCTAAATTCAATGAGTATTCTCAACAAATGCTGTTGAATGGATTATCGGGCAGGGAGATTGCCGAAAAAATGTTATACGATCATGGTATTACAGATGTAAAAGTAATTTCTGTTGAAGGTTCTTTAACAGACCACTATAATCCTACAGATAAAACAGTAAACTTAAGTCCTGATGTTTATCACGGACGTTCGGTAGCTGCCGCTGCTGTTGCCGCACACGAATGTGGCCATGCGGTTCAACATGCTACTGCTTACTCATGGTTACAATTCAGATCTGCAATGGTACCAGCATTATCTGTAAGTTCAAGATACATGCAGTGGATTTTATTAGGAGGTATATTATTGTTAAATACTTTTCCTGCTCTTTTATTAATTGGAATATTATTATTCGCATTAACAACTCTATTTAGTTTTATAACATTACCAGTAGAGTTCGATGCAAGTAACAGAGCAGTTGCGTGGTTAGAAACAAATAACATCACACAACGTAACGAAACAGAAACTGCTAAGAGTGCTTTAAAATGGGCGGCTAGCACTTATGTAATTGCAGCATTAAGTTCATTAGCAACTTTGGTATATTATATTATGATTTTTATGGGTCGACGCGACTAACTCGATTCTCGTAACTCGTAATTCGTAATTCGCAAAAACCTTGCTAGTATATAGCAGGGTTTTTGTTTTTTTATATATCAACGAGATTATATGATTAAGATGTATCCTGTAAACTACAATAGACGAGTTACGAACTACGATATACGAATTAGTTGAGTTTAAAAGAACAGAGCATTTCAAACTCTGGAATCTGCACTTCGAATAATTGATCGTCCAGCATTCTTTTAAAAGTATAGGTACCCCACATTTTACCCATTTCAGTTTTCAAATTACAACCTGATACATACTCATGCGATTGCCCTGGTTCCAGAACAGGTTGAACACCGATAACGCCTTCGCCTTCAACTTCTCTGTGAGTGCCGTTTGAATCAAAAATAAACCAATGTCTGCTAAGTAATTGCACAGTATAATCGGATACATTTTCGATATTGATTTTATAGGCAAACATAAAATGAGAATTCGCAGGATTAGAATACTCCGGTTGATAAGTCGTTTCGACTGATATTTTTACGCCTTCTGTTGTTTTTGTTACCATGATTGAAAATCCTGATAAATATAATTTTTTCTAGAATATTACAAAAAACTAAACTTCTAACATTTGGCCAATATTTTGAATTTCTTCAAAAATAGAGCTGATTTCTTCTATTGTACCTGCCTGAACAAGCTTCATTCTGTACTCTTTACTGTTTTCTATGCCTTTAAAATAATTAGCATAATGTCTTCTCATTTCAAAAATACCAGTTTTAACCCCTTTCCATTCTATTGATTTCTCAAAGTGAATTTTACAACTTTCCACTCTTTCAGCAAGTGTTGGTGGGGCTAATTTTTCTCCAGTATGATAAAAATGTTTAATCTCTCTGAATATCCATGGGTAACCTATAGATGCTCGTCCAACCATTATTCCATCGACTTCGTATTCTTTCATCCAAAGCATTGCTTTCTCCGGACTATCCACATCACCATTACCAAAAATTGGAATATTCATTCTTGGATTCTTTTTTACTTCTCTAATTAAAGTCCAATCGGCATGTCCCTTGTACATCTGAGAACGTGTTCTTCCATGTATGGTTAATGCCTTTATTCCTACATCTTGCAAACGTTCTGCTACCTCAACAACATTTTTGGTATTATCATCCCATCCTAAGCGAGTTTTCACAGTAACGGGTAGATGCGTTGCTTTTACAACAGCTTCTGTCATCTTTACCATCTTATCAATATCTTGTAACAAACTCGCACCAGCGCCTCTGCATGCAACATTCTTAACTGGGCAACCGTAATTTATATCTATTAAGTCTGGATGAGCTAACGTTGCGATTTCAGTAGCCTCTCTCATCGATTCAATGTTGCTACCAAAAATTTGGATTCCTATAGGACGTTCGTACTCAAAAATATCGAGCTTTGCTCTGCTCTTTGCAGCATCACGAATTAGTCCTTCCGAAGAAATAAATTCGGTATACATCATATCTACCCCATGCTGTTTACACACATATCTGAAAGGCGGATCGCTCACATCCTCCATAGGTGCTAACAATAAAGGGAACTCTCCCAATTCAATATTTCCTATCTTTACCATAATTTATACTGCAAAAATAAATAAAATATTCATTCTTAATTGATTAATAAAATGTCAAATAGGACTTTTCTTCAAAGTTTAATTCGATTAATCCTCTTATTTGTTGGGTTTAACATCATTGGCTCTATAGTAACTCTAATATTATTAAAGAGTTTGTTTAATGTAGATGCAATGGAAGTAATAAGCCTTTTGAATAGCGAAAACCCCGATTCCTCAGCGGTTAATGCATTGAAGTTTATGCAATTCATTCAGGTGTTTTTTTCTTTTATTATTCCAGCCCACTTGTTTGCAAGATCTCAATCCAACAACCAAGTTGTCGATTATTTTGCCTTACATAAAACAAAGCCTGTAAATTTTATTGTGGGTATTTTATTGGTTTTCTCCGTTTCTCCCTTGGTTTCTTACTTGTCTATATTAAATGAGCAAATAACTTTCCCAACATATCTTTCGTCGTTAGAAAGTTTTTTTAGAACTCAACAAGTTGAAGCTGAAAAATATGCTACACTATTTTTATCATACAACACAGGAAAAGATTTGATCATTAATTTGTTTGTGGTTGCTGTGCTTGCTGCAATATCCGAAGAGTTATTTTTTAGAGGGGTTTTACAACGACTATTAATGGAAAGAATAAAAAACATTCATATTGCTATTTTTATCTGTTCGTTACTTTTTAGTGCTTTACATCAAGAGTTTTTCGCTTTAATACCAAGAACACTTCTAGGAATGTTATTGGGCTATGCTTATGTGTATTCAAGATCTCTTTGGGTGCCAATTACAATGCATTTTGTAAACAATGCAGCCTCTGTGATTCTAGATTCGTTATTCAAACAAGGACTAAGTAGTTTCGACCCATCAAAAGATGAATATTTTGGAGTACTTGGCTTAATTTTTTCTTTTATTACAACATTTGCTTTATTTTGGTATTGGAAGAAATCATATAACAAAGAAGTTATTATCTAGCATGGAAAAGAACTGGGTAAAAATTTATACTTCTACCAACAACTATAAAGCTGCTTTAGTAACTACACTTTTAAAAGATCATGCAATAGAAGTTGTAGAGCTCAACAAAAAAGATTCGAGTTATTTAAACTTTGGCGAAATAGAATTATATATACACCCAAAAGATTTTGATGATGCCATTGAAATCATAATAAAAAATGAAATATGAATAATTTTTTAATTAGATCAATAACAGCACTTTTCTTTGCCATTACTTGTATTGCATGTATTTATTTCGATGGATATATTCATTTATTGTTCTTTATTTTTTCAATAATCGGTTTTCATGAATACTTAAAAATTAATGGGCCTAAAAAAAGAAAAGCATTAAGTAGACTTTATACACTTTTCGCAATATTAATTTCAGGTAGTTTCGCTTTGTACCAATTAGGCATTATAGAACAAAAATATTTATGGGCCAATGTGTTTTTATTAGCTAGTGTTTTTATTATTGAATTATACCAAAGAGAATCTTTGCCTTTTGATCAAATCGCTAAATTAATTTTAGGTTATGTTTATGTTTTAGTTCCCTTCGCCTTATTTACATCGCTAGCCTATGTTACCTCTTCACAATACAATTTCGAAATACCTTTAGGCTTTTTGATCTTACTATGGGCTAATGATAGTGGTGCATATGTTTTTGGTATTACCCTTGGCAAAAATCGTTTGTTTGAAAGAATCTCTCCTAAAAAATCATGGGAAGGTTTTGTGGGTGGTTTAGTAATAGCTGCTATTGCTGCTTATATACTCTCTATGTATTTTCATTCCATTTCAAGTAAACATTGGATTGCAATTTCTATAATATTAGTTGTTTTTGGTACACTTGGTGATTTAGTGGAGTCGATGTTAAAAAGAAGCAAAGACATGAAAGATTCTGGAAATATTCTACCTGGTCATGGTGGCGTTTTAGACCGTTTTGATGGTTTATTACTAGCTGCTCCTGTGGTATATGCCTATCTTCAGCTTTTTTTATAGATTTGTGGTTTAAACTAATCGCATGACTTTACATAAAGAAGGAACCGCTTCCATATTTTTGGCCATTCTATTTGGCGTAATTGTTAATTTTTGCACCTATTATTTTTGCCCTAACACTACATGGTTGCAGGTTTTTGGTATATTTTTAAGTGCTTTTATACTTATCATCATTCTACAGTTTTTTAGAAAACCTATTTTCGACATCAAAAAAGATGATTCTATTTTATTAGCTCCTGCAGACGGTAAGGTTGTTGTAATTGAAGAAGTAGAAGAACCCGAATTTTTTAAGGACAAACGCATACAAGTTTCTATTTTTATGTCGCCCTTTAATGTACATATTAACAGAAATCCTGTTTCTGGTACTGTAAAATATGCAAAATACCACCCTGGTCTATATTTGGTGGCATGGCATCCAAAATCATCAACAGAGAACGAAAGAACAACCGTTGTGTATGAAAAAGCAAATGGAACTCAATTATTGATGCGTCAAATTGCTGGTGCCTTGGCTCGTCGAATCGTTTATTATGTTAAAGAAGGTGATCAGGTTGTACAAGGTGATGAAATGGGCTTCATCAAATTTGGCTCTAGAGTAGATTTGTTTTTACCAATTGGAACTAAAATTAATGTAAAGCTTAATGATGTAGTAAAAGGAGGAATATCAAATATTGCTAATATTTAATATTTTTAAATACAACATTTATTGCTAAATTGCGTTATACAAAGGGTTGACTATCAACATTAACATTAAATTTTAAAAAGATATGAAAAAGACATTATTAATGCTTGCTATGGTTGCTGCAACTTCAATGATTGCATTAGCTCATGGCGATGAAAAAGACAAAGATGGTAAAAAAGCAGGTTGCTGCTCTAAAGATGCTAAAAAAGAATTAGCTGCGTCTAAATCATGCTGCTCTAAAGATAAATCAAAAACAGCATCTGTTTCTAAAACTGAAAAAGTTGCAGATAAAGCAGCAGATAAAAAAGAAACTCCAAAAAATTAATTAGCAATAATTGATAACAAAAAAGTCGATGCAAATGCATCGACTTTTTTTATTTATATAGATCTGTATTATTATTTCTTAATGAACCTAGAGGTGCCTATCCACTCTTCATTATTATAAACACTAATAAAATATACGCCAGAAAGCATTCCTAGATCTTCTAGGTTTACAGCGTCTGTTTTATCAGAAGTATAAATAGTTTTACCACTTAAATCTGTAACAACAATTCTATTGTACTCTATATTCTTGTTGTTTTGAATATTAATTTTTTCCGTTGCTGGATTCGGAAATATGCTAAATCCTACTTTAGATAACATATCGTTAGATACTCCAATAGATACATTTTCTTGAATAACTAAAGTCGATTTAATAATACTATCTCCAGAAGTACCACCATTACCATTTGCATTGTTAAAGCAACCGTAAAATGTAACTGTTCCTGTTCCTGCTGCTGGGGCTGTCCAATCAAATGACCAAGATTTCACACCATTTGTTCCAGTAATTCCAGCTTGTTTGTGTGTTACATATTTTCCACCACCTGTTACTTGAGTAGCTGTACTATTTGTAATAGTTACTGCTCCTAATAATGTACCAGTTGATGATTGTGGTGAGATTTGGAATCCAAATACGTTTCTAGAAGGAATAGAAGTACTGGTAGCTGTAATGGTATACTTTGTACCTGGTGTGTACCCTTCCGCTGGTATATTCGATGTAATAACATTTGGTTTTGTTGTTACTGTAATACCTGTATGGCATCCTGAAATAGCACAGGTATTACCGCCATCACCAGGAGAGCCCGTTCTTGCGTTAGGAGAGCCTGTTGGGTTAGTGTGTGCATTATTGTACACTGAACCAACAGTAATGCTGATTAGTGTAATTGAAAAGGTTAGAATAAGTAATTTTTTTCTCATTTGTTGTTGGGTTTATAATTTGCAAAACCAATTAACAATAATTATTCCGAAAATTTAGTTAGTCAACAAAATCGTTACTTTCCTTCTGATGGATAATCGTTCTGGTAGGGTACGCAAAGGTAGAACCATGTTTGTGTACTATAGCCGCAATCGAATAATTCATTTCTTCTTTTATTTTCAAATACTCGTAATAATCCATCATTTCAATAAAATACAGCACCATCAATCTTAAAGAGTAATCTCCAAACTCTTCAAAAACAGCAATGCCTTCTTCGTTCATGTTTGGATGGTTTCTCAATAATTCATTTATCTCTGCTACTATTTTTCTTATGGTTTCAGCATCTGTATCGTAAGTAATTCCTATTGTGAATTTAACTCTCCTAAAGTTTCTTAATGTTAAGTTCTCTAATGCTCCATCTATCATGGCCTTATTAGGAAGAGTAACTATACTTCTATCTGTTCCTCTTATTTGTGTGCTTCTAAATCCAACTTTTTCTACCGTTCCTTCTATATTATCTACTTTCACCAAATCTCCTACAACAAAAGGTTTATCTATAAAAATAGTGAAGGAGCCAAAAAGATTCTCTAAACTGTCTTTTGCTGCTAATGCTACTGCGATACCTCCAATACCCAAACCCGTTATTAATGTTAGCACATTAATTTCAAACACCATACCTAGCATTACAAAAACTCCTATTATTATAATAAGAATTTTTACAAGTTCTCTAATGAATAAAACTAATTGGTCGTCTGATTTTGTATCTGTTAAACTTGCCTTATATTCAAACACAAGTGCTATAAAATCTACTATTCTTAATAATATCCAAAACACAGAAAGTATTACAAAGAAAACATACAGTTTATCAATAACATCGAAATACGTTATTGTTGATTTTTTTCTTTTAAATAAAATTTCTTGTAGAGGATATTCGAGTTGGTTAATAGCCCAATAAACAATGGTAGCTATTAGTAGTAATTCTATTGGTTTAACTAATAGTTCAACGAATTTATCAATCTTCACTTCAGCAGAAAATCGTTTAAAAACTTTAAACAACATTCTACTCAAGAACCTAGAGAAAAATCTTAAAAAAATAAAACCAATCAATAAAATTCCAAGAAACCATGCGTATTGTGAGATGGTATTTCCAAAAAATTCTTGTTGCATTATTTTTTCTATCGAAAACATTATACTAGTTGTTTTAAGGCTATTTCAAAACTTGTTTGTGCAATATGTGTTTTTGCTTTATTATGAATGTAAGCTTTTTCAAGGGCTTTAGCAATTGTTGCAGAGGTGTCGTTAAATATTGCTTCATCTGTCATCGATACCCCTTTATTCATTAAGTATGCAAACACTCTTGCCATTCCACAATTTGAGATAAAATCTGGAATTACACTTAAGTTTTGATCTGCATATTCTCCTGTTGCTCCAAAAAATATTTCAGGATCTGCAAAAGGAACGTTAGCACCACAAGCTATAACTTCCATACCTGCTTTCTTCATTCTTTCGACTTGCTCCTTTGTTACTAACCTCGATGCTGCTGCTGGAATAAATACTTCTGCATTTAAATCCCAAATTTTAGCATTTACTTCTTCAAATGATAATAATTGATCACTAACCAATGTATTCCCTTTTCTATTTATAAATAGATTTCTGATTTCCTCAAAAGTGTAGCCCTTATCATTAATTAAGCCACCCACTCTATCAATTATACCAACTACTTTTGCTCCTGCTTGAGTGAGGTAAAAAGCTGTGGCCGCACCTACATTTCCAAATCCTTGAATAATTACTTTTTTGTCTTTTAATTCACCTCCATAAATTGAGTAATAATGACGAACAGATTCAGATACACCATAACCAGTAATCATATCCGCAACGACATATTTTTTTTCTAGAGAAGGAGAATATTTAACGTCATCTAATACCTTAGAAACCCCATATCTCAACTGACCGATTTGTTGTATCTTCTCGTTTTCGTGAGCTTTAAAATGTCCATTTATTACACCCTCTTGTGGATGCCATAATCCACAAGCCTCTGTCATAGGAATTACTTCATGGATTTCGTCAACATTCAAATCTCCTCCTGTCCCATAATAATTTTTAAGCAAAGGAATCACAGCCTTATACCATCTCTCTAGTACTCCTTTTTTGCGGGGGTCTGCAGGGTCAAAATTAATTCCAGATTTCGCTCCACCTATTGCTGGACCAGAAACTGTAAATTTAACCTCCATCGTTTTTGCCAAAGATTCAACTTCTCTCTTATCCAATCCTTTTCTCATTCTTGTTCCTCCTCCAGCTGCAGCGCCCCTCAATGAGTTTATTACCACCCAACCTTCTGCTTCAGTTTCGGCATCCTTCCATTCAAAAACAATTTCAGGTCTTTTTTCTTCGTATTTTTTTAATAAGTCTTTCATTCAAATAGTTTTAAATTTTTAAAACAAAAAACCCCCAGCTTTGGGGCTGAGGGTCTTTATATCATATAAGAGATTAATAAGAACCTCTTTTTTCTTTAATTCTAGCTTTTTTACCAGTTAAGCTACGTAAGTAGAATAATTTTGCTCTACGAACAGCTCCTCTTGAATTCACCTCTACCTTATCGATATTAGGAGAATTTACTGGGAAAATACGTTCTACCCCTATTGAGTTAGAAATTTTGCGAACAGTAAATGTTTCTGTTGCACCAGTACCATTGCGTTGAATAACAACACCTTGGTATTGCTGTATACGCTCTTTGTTTCCCTCTTTAATTTTATAATGAACAGTAATGGTATCACCAGAGTTGAATGTTGGTAATTCATTTTTAGGGTTCTGCTCGTTTACAAATTTTACTAAATCCATGATATTAAGCCTTTAAATTCGATTTTTAGCCCGTAAAAATCGGATTGCAAGTATAGGGATTATTTTATCAACATAAAAATAAATTATCAAAAAAATAAAGGCAATCTGAGCTTTTGGCTGTGGAAAACCACTAAAGCAAGTCGGGTCTTCTTTGTTTTGTACGGGCTAAAGCCTGTTCAAACCTCCATTTTTCTATTTCTGGTGTATTTCCACTAGTTAGTATGTCGGGAACTTTTAAGCCTCTAAAATCGGCTGGCCTAGTGTATACAGGTGCACTCAATAAACCATCCTGAAAGGAATCCGACAAAGCGGATGTTTCGTCTGATAAAACCCCAGGTATTAAACGAACGATGCTATCAACTAAAACAGCTGCAGCTAATTCACCACCACTTAATACATAATCTCCTATAGAAACCTCTTTAGTTATATAATGATCCCTTATTCTTTGATCTATGCCTTTATAGTGCCCACACAACAAGAGTAAGTTGCCTTTTAAACTTAATTCATTAGCCATGCCTTGGTTTAAGGTTTCACCATCAGGACTAAGAAATATAATTTCGTCGTATTTTCTATCTTTTTGTAAATGCTCCAAACAATTCACAAATGGTTCTATCATCATCACCATTCCCGAACCTCCTCCATATTGATAATCATCAACATTCTTGTGCTTGCCTCCAGCATATTCTCTTAGGTTATGAACCTTAATGCTTACAATGTTTTTGTTTTGAGCCCTTTGCAATATAGAATGCGAAAATGGTCCTTCTAATAACCCAGGAACAACAGTTACAATATCAATATTCATTCTGCAAAGTTAAAGAATTATTGCACTCATTTTATTTGAGGCATAATTAAGGATTTAGACCATTTTTTTGCTCTTTTCTTTTTTGCCCACTCGGTTTCATATATCATAGTAATCGGACTCATTGGTCCTGCTGGAGGTCTTTTTAAAGGGCCATGATATGTTTTTAATCCGGGTAAATCTTTCTGTTTTTCTTCAACGCGCATTTTTAAGATTGCCATTTTCAATTCCTCTTTGCTGCGAATACCTTTTATGGTTACTTCTTGTATATCTATTGATTGTGGTAACATTAACACTCTATAAACAGGTGGCATTTGCAATGAACTAATTACTAGTTTAATCGGGAAATAACCCAATGCCTTTATTAGTACTGTGTCTGAAACAGCTATATCAACTTGTGCTATTCCAGAATAATCGGTTATCTGTACAATCGATTTGTTTAGTACTTGTATGGTAGCAAATGGAATGCCTCTTAAACTGTCGGCGTCTATTACTTTAAATCGTTGCTTAGTTTGTTGTGCAAACAACGTAGAGGTGATGAGCTGCAAAAAAGAAAAGAAGAAAAAGAAGAATTTATTCATTCTGTTAATTCGACAAGTATAGGTCTATCAGACCATCTGGCAAATCAACGTGAATTATTTTGTTTTTCTTATCTATTGATGTAACAAATTGATTGTTTAAAGGGAATAAAACCTCTTTGTTTTGGTAAATCACATTAGCAATTAATTGTGAGGGGAGTTCTTGTATGGCATTTATAACGCCCAATTCTCCTTGTGTTTGATCATGAACCTCATAGCCAATAAGCACTTTGTGAGAATCTTCGTTGGTGTTTTTAGGTTTGTTTTTGCTCAATACATATGCTGATTTACCCACTAGGGCTTGAGCTTTATCAATATGATCAATATCTTCAACATAGATATAGACTATGTTTTTTTGAATCAAAAGTTTTGTAATAAAAAATGGAACCGGTTTTTGGTTAATTTCCAAAAACAACGATTCCATATTTTTATAATCTTGTGGGTTTTCTACTTCTAAGTAAAGCTGTAGTTCCCCTTTTAATCCTCTAGTTTTAGAGATGTATCCTATAGAAAAATAATCACTATTTAACATCTAGAATACGTACAAAATTATTCAGCCGCAGTTTCTGATGCTTCAGCAGCTGGTGCTTCTGGAGCTTCTTCTGTGCTAGCTTCTGCTACTGGAGCCTCTTCTACTACTGGAGTATTTTTAGCTGCAATTGCTTTTGCTTTTTCTTCTTTCTGCTTAGATTCTAATGTTAAACGCGCTTTTTTAGCTTCTTCTTTAGAAGATACTAAGTTTGTTTTTTTCGCATTTACCTTAGCTGATTTTTCTTCCATCCAAGCTGCAAACTTAGCGTCTGCTTGCTCTTGCGTAATTGCACCTTTAGTAACACCTATTTGTAAGTGTCTTTTGTACAAAATTCCTTTGTAAGATAAAATTGCTCTAGCAGTGTCCGTTGGTTGAGCACCATTACCTAACCATTTAACTGCGCTGTCGGTGTTGATGTCAATTGTCGCTGGATTGGTATTAGGATTATAAGTCCCTAATTTTTCAATAAATTTACCATCCCTCGGAGCACGTGAATCCGCCACCACAATGTGATAAAAAGCTCTTGCTTTTTTACCATGTCTCTGTAATCTAATTTTTACTGGCATGTGTTTAATTTTTTTATGTTAACTCCTCATTTCTCCACAATGAGGGCTGCAAAGATGTAATTTTTATTTTAATTTTCCAATAATACAATGATTACCAAGGCACAAAAACTAAAAAACCCCGATAAATCGGGGTTTTTTAGTTTAAAATCCAATAAATTATTTGTTTACAATAACTTTTTGTGTTGCTACTGAATCTCCTGATTGTACTTTAATAAAGTAGAAACCATTCGCTTCATTAGATAAATCGATATTGAACTCACCGTTTGGTAAGTTTTCATAGCTATTAATCACTCTTCCCATCATATCTAATACTGTAATAGTGTAGTTATCTACCTCATTGCTTGAAATAGCTACATTAAACTGTCCATTAGAAGGGTTAGGATATACATTAACATCAGCCGCTAATGCTTTATTTTTGTTTATACCTACTGTAACTACATTACCGAAATTAGCACGTAAGAAAAATGTTCTAGATAATGTTGGTCCAAAAAATTCTGCTGGATTCCAAGTATTCCCAGCTATTACTGGTGAACGAACCCAAACTCTATTGTTTGTAAATATATTTGCTGATGTTGCAATAGTTAAAGCACTATCTAGTTCATTAATAGTAACCAGATAATGTCCTGGTGTTAATACAAAACCACCATTTATAATAAAATTATATGTTCCTGCGGCGTTTGCTTTATAAGTTTTAGTAGTAAATAATGGTGTTTGTGCTGGAGATACTCCATTGAAATCCCACACTGAAATACTTACATTTCTTTCTATTCTACTACCTCTTAAAACAGCTGTTACAGATGTTAGTGTATCTGTACTAATGATGTCGTATACCAATCCTAAATGTCCTGTAGAACCATCACCAATAGATATAGCTGAAGTACCAGCTGCATTATCATCTCTAGAATAAGTCGTATCAGAAATTCTGAATGAACCAATTTGAGATGTGAAGCTATTGTTATTCACATCTTCTGCTTTTGTTATCGATACCGAAGTATTTAATGTTAAATTATATAAACCAGCTGTTTTTGGCAATGTAAATGTTTTTCCCATTGCAAATACTGCTTGTTGATTAGTTGCTGGTAAACCAGTAGTTACTGTTAAAGTATCTGAATAAACAACATTGTTACCATTTTTAATTTCAGCATATATGTAAGCTGTATCAGGTGTTGAAGCACCTAAATTTCCAACTACAACATTTACTAATGTTGGTACTGACAATACTTGTCTAGCTGGAACAGCTGAATATTCAGAAACACCAAATAAATTAACAGTACCTCCTTTTAACTCTAAATCGTATGCACTTGGTGCATATACTTTAATATTATCAATAGATAATAAAAACTGATCTGTAGAATTGTTTCTAAAACCAACAAAAATTGTATCACCAACAAATGATGAGATATCAACTTTTCTTTCAGTTACAGCTGCATTTTCTGCGGCTATTGTAAATACTGCTGGATTAGCTTGTAAGCCTCCAATTGTTTTGGTTGAGTTCGAAACATATACTTCGTAACCATCTGGGAAGTCAGGATCAATCGCTTCACCATCCCAGCTTAAAAATACAGCTGAAGCAGTATCAGGTATAATAATAGTGTCAGTAATCATCCAATCGTCTGATGTTCCCATTGGCTCATACCAAGATGTGCTTATTGCTGAACTATCTGTGCTACCATCAGCTACAGCCGAATTCCATGCATTTGGGAATAGTGTAGAGATTGCTGCTGCTACAGTATTGCCGTCGTTATCAATAATTGAAAAATCCGCCGGAATTCCATCGTTAAAATCTTCAAAATAATAAACGTCTTGTTGTGGTGCTGGAGTTGGTGCTTGTAATTCTACAACAGGAAATATTGCTAATGCAATATCTAAATCCCAGTTTGCTGGATCTCCAAATGAATGGTATGTGTTATCATTCCACTCTTCCCAAGTATGTGTAACCGCATTTGCAAAATCTCCATCATCAGTAGTAATTAAACCTACTGTATCTGTTCCACCATAGGTAAACGAAATACCTGCGTAAAAGATTTTATTTGACGGAATTTGAACAGGATTTGCGAAAGTTACAGTTGTTAAACCATTTGCAGTTGTTGTATCGATATCCGAATAAGGCACATCAACCGTTCCTAATACATTACCTGGTTCACCTGCATTGTCAGACCAAATTTTAACGCTAACCACACTTGTTGGTGATCCGTTTTTTGCTCCAAAAGCCAAGATTACTTTGTTAATTGTTCCTGATGATGTGATGCCATAGTTTGCATCAAATCTTTGCATTTTTGCTAAATCTCCATAACCATTGTGTCCAGAAACATAACCACCGTTTGTTGAACGAAACAAAGTTGGCGTTCCCACAAAGTGACTTGATATAGTATCAATCGTGGTTGTTCCTTTTTGAAACTTGCCTTTTGATTTTAAATTTAATTTAGCTGGTAAGCTTTTACCAACCTGTTTGTTTACGTTTTGATTTTCAAGTACTAAACCTAGTGATGGGGTTTGGTTACTCGTAGAAAAAAACTTCTTTGATGGTGCATTTTGAGCAAATGTACTGCCCACTATTGCCATCGCGCTGAATAAGAATAAAACTTTTTTCATAGATAACTATTGATTTAAAATAAATAAAGATGCTAATTAACAAAAAACATGCCTTAATCTGCGGTTTTTGTCAAAAATCTGTTATAAATGAAAAAAGCCGACTATAAGTCGGCTTAAACAGTATTTATTCACCTTGATAATTTATCGGGTCATTTTACCAAATGGATTGTTTCTCATCATTTTCATTGGGTTGTTACCTCCATTAAACATTTTCATCATCTTTTTCATATCCTCAAACTGTTTTAGCAATTTGTTTACTTCCTCTATCGTTCTACCACTCCCACTTGCAATTCTCTTTTTACGGTTTCCATTTATAAGATCTGGCTGTTCTCTCTCTTGTGGTGTCATCGATTGAATAATTGCTTCTATGTGTTTAAATGCATCATCACTAATGTCTATATCTTTTACCATTTTCCCCATACCAGGTATCATTCCCATCAGGTCTTTCAGATTTCCCATCTTTTTGATTTGTTGCAACTGATTTAAAAAGTCGCTGAAATCAAATTGATTCTTTCTGATTTTTTTCTGAAGCTTTGCTGCTTCTTCTTCATCAAATTGTTGCTGTGCCCTTTCTACTAAAGATACCACATCACCCATACCCAAAATCCTCGATGCCATCCTATCTGGATAGAATACATCAATCGCTTCCATTTTTTCACCGGTACCAATAAATTTAATCGGTTTGTTAACTACCGCCTTTATTGTTATTGCCGCCCCACCTCTGGTATCGCCATCTAACTTGGTTAAAACAACTCCATCAAAATCTAATCGGTCGTTAAATGCTTTAGCTGTGTTAACTGCATCCTGACCAGTCATCGAGTCTACAACAAATAAAATTTCATTTGGCTTTATGCTCGACTTTACCCTAGCAATTTCATCCATCATTTGCTCATCAACAGCAAGTCGTCCTGCAGTATCCACAATAACAACATTACAGCCACTTGCTTTAGCTTTACGAATTCCTTCTTGAGCTATAGAAACAGGATCTTTACTTTCAAAATCTGTATGTGCTGCTACTCCAATCTGCTCTGATAATATTTTCAATTGCTCAATCGCAGCTGGTCTATATACGTCTGCTGCAACTAACATTGGTGTTTTTCCTTTAGATTTTAAATAGTTAGCCAGTTTTCCAGAAAATGTTGTTTTACCAGATCCTTGTAAACCAGCAATCAAAATTATACTTGGGTTTGCCTTTAAATCTATATCCGTTTTCTCTCCACCCATTAAGGCAACCAACTCGTCGTTAACTATTTTAATCATTAACTGGCCTGGAGATATTGAAGTAAGAACATTTTCTCCTAAGGCTTTTTCTTTAACTTTATCGGTAAATTCTTTGGCTATTTTATAGTTTACATCGGCATCCAATAATGCTTTCCTAACTTCTTTTAACGTTTCTGCAACGTTAATTTCCGTTATTTTCCCTTGTCCTTTTAATACCTTAAATGCCCTATCGAGCTTATCACTTAAATTCTCAAACATCTTTATTCTACTTAATTACAGTGGGCAAAGTTAACAAACATTCCTTGTTTTTAAACCCCCATGCCTTATTTATGTTAATAGTTTTTGTTTTTTTTGCTCATATTTAAAAAATGAAATTTAGAGCTCTTGCTCTTTGGCTTTTATTACTTTTGTTTTATGATGAATATATTGTTTTTATTAATTGGTCTTGGTGCTGGTTTCCTTATAGGTAAGTTTATTACTAAATCCAACAAACCCCTAGGATTGAATGATCAAGAATTATCGGATTTAAAAACGCAAAAAGCAATCTTAGAGGAAAAACTAAAAGATCAAGAAAAAACAAATACAGTTTTTTCTCAAGAACTAAAAAATCAAATTAGCGAATTAAAAACAGAACTCGAAAACGAACGTCAGAAACTTTCTGAAGCAAGTAAATCTCTAGAACAATCGAGAACTTATTTTAAAGCTCAAGATGAAAAACTAAAAGAACAAAAATTACAAATAGAAGAACTGCAATTAAAACTCACAAAAGATTTCGAAAACATTGCAAGTAAAATTTTAACAGAAAACTCTTCAAAATTTACAGAGCAAAACAAAACAAATCTCGATGGAATTTTAAATCCTTTGAGAGAACGAATAAAAGACTTTGAAGAAAAAGTTGATAAAGCTTATAAGTCAGAATCCGCTGAGCGAAATACATTGAAAGGTAGTATCGAAGAGTTAATGCGTCTAAATAAACAAATTTCGGAAGAGGCTAATAATTTAACGAATGCTCTAAAAGGTGATACAAAAAAACAAGGAAACTGGGGTGAGTTTATTCTCGAAAAAATACTCGAAAGTTCTGGACTTATCGAAGGAGAAAACTATACACTTCAAGGTAAGGGTTTAAGTTTAGTTGATGACGATGGAAACAGATATCAACCCGATGTTATAATTAACCTTCCTGATAATAAACATTTAGTAATAGACTCTAAAGTTTCACTTGTTGCTTATGAAAAACTATTAAATGCAAATACAGAAGAAGAAAGAGAAAAATATATTAAAGAACACATTGCATCTATAAAGGCACATGTGCAGGGATTAAGTATTAAAAGTTACCAAGATTTAATCGGTATACATTCTCCTGATTTTGTCTTGTTATTTATTCCAATAGAATCTTCATTTAGTGTTGCTTCTCAATACGACAGAGATTTGTTCGAGTTTGCATGGTCGCGTAGAATTGTTTTGGTAAGTCCATCAACATTATTAGCTACACTTAAAACCGTATCGTCTGTTTGGAAGCAAGAAAAGCATACTAAAAATGCTTTAGAAATTGCTAAAAAAGCTGGACTACTTTACGATAAGTTTGTTGGTTTTATCGACGACTTAAAAAAGATGGGTGATCAATTGGGTAAAGCTCAAGAAAGCTATAATGCAGCATTTGGAAAACTTCATGAAGGAAAAGGAAGCTTAACCAATAGTGTAGAATCTTTACGTGTTTTAGGATTAAAAACTAAAAAGAAAATTGATAGAAATTTATTAGATGAAGATTTAGATACTCCACTTGATACAGAAGAGGAATAAATCCAATATGTTATTAAACAAAAAAGCCTTCCCGAAAATACGAGAAGGCTTTTTTATTTATTTGAAACTAATTATTTGTTAATGATTAGCTTTTCAACCATAGATTCTGAACCGTTGTAAATTCTTACAAAATATACTCCGTTAGTTAAACCTGTAGTTTCAATAACTTTTTTGCTTTCTGCAATTATTTTCTCTTCTAATACTACTCTTCCCATTGCATCTAAAATTACAACTGAAAACTTATCGTTATTAATTGATGGTATTTCAATTGTTAAGTTTGATGATGCTGGATTTGGATATAGTTTTACATTTTCTTTTGATAATGTATTTACACCTGTGTTTAAATCGAATAAAATTCTTTTCATTCTAGGTGCAAAGAATGCTTGTACTGTATCTATATATAATAATGCTCTTGATTTCGACATCATTGGATTTGATGCTAAACCATTTGCACTAAACGGATCTGCTGGATCCCACCATTCCCATGGACCAGATGCGTTAGCTGCTCCATTAATGCGGAATAATGCAGGATTTCCTTCTGAATATAAATCCGCAGCTACTGAAACTGGATCAGTAAATGCTGGTGCTTTTAAATCATCATTGATTCCTAATCTGTTTGCTCTACGAGCTATGTCTCTTGCACCACTCACCTCAACAACAAACAATGGCGGTTGTGTTCCTGGTACATATACACCACCAGTAGTATATGGTGCAAACGGATCTAGTTTTCCTTGCATACAAACAATTGGCATATCTCCAGCTTCCATCCAAGATGAATCACCCATAGCTCCACCAAAATTAACTACCATATTAAACTTAGATGAATAACCTACATGATTGTCAGCTTTGTTAACAGCAGAGTTACCACCATAACCTTCAAAATCTCCAGTAACTTGTGGTAATACATAAGGAGTGTTGGTTGATTGATTTATAAATTTCTGTAATTGTATTTCTGATAATTTATCTAAAGTAGCTGCTGCCAAAGCAACATAACCACCTGAACCTTGTCCACACATTACAATTCTGTTTGTATCCACTTTATAAGTAGAGAAACTTGTAGCTCCCATAAAACGGAAATACCTAACAGCAACTTTTGCATCTTGCATTGCACGATATACTGCATTTAAAATTGTTCCCGTACGTGTATCTTGATCTCCTTGAGGGTTCCATCCAGTACGGTATGCAACTGCTGCAACAACATATCCTTTTTTAGCAAATTGCTTACACATCTCAACCGATGTACTGTCAAGCTTAGATCCAGTAGGTAATTGATTTACTCCTTTAGGTAAAAAACTTCCAGTATGTAAATAAATAACTAAAGGACGTGCTGAAGCCGTATCTCCAGTTGGTTCATAGAAGTCGAGTTTTAAATCTGTTAATACTGGCGCTCCTGTTAATACCGAAAAGTTTTGTCCAAATACAACGTTTGAGGTAACGGTTACATCTGAAAAAACTGACGATACGTAGCGTTGTGCTATTGCATTCGTTGTAAAAAACGATACTGCCAATAACGTTAATACTTGTAAACGTTTTTTCATAAAATTGGGTTTTAGTAATTTATTATATAAATATATAGA
>CALSAQ010000012.1:0-34712 GCA_943372995.1 Sphingobacterium thalpophilum
TGGCACGACTTAAGTCGTGCCACCAGTTGGGAATATCTCATTACCAAACCTTCAACCTCTCTGATTCCGGTCTCCACATCTTATCCCCTTCTTTCACCCCAAATGCCTCATAGAACTCAACCATATTACTCAATGGTCCGTTCGAACGATATTTTCCTGGTGAATGTGGATCCGTTACTATTCGTTGCATCAAATTCTCTTTCGTGATGTTTTGTCTCCATACTTGTGCCCAACCAAAAAAGAATCTTTGATCTGCAGTAAAGCCATCAATCTTCTCATTTGCTTTCCCTTGTGCTGTACGTTTAAATGCATCATATGCAATGCTTATTCCTCCTAAGTCTGCAATGTTTTCACCCAATGTAAGTTCTCCATTTACATGTACAGTATCTAAAACTGTATATGCATTATATTGATCTACTAACTTTTTAGTTTTTGCTTTGAACGCTTGCTCATCCGCAGGTTTCCACCAGTTCTTCAAATTTCCTTCTTTATCATACTGGCATCCTTGATCGTCGAAACCGTGTGTCATCTCATGACCAATAACAGCTCCGATTCCTCCATAGTTCACCGCATCATCAACTTGTGGATCGAAGAATGGGAATTGTAAAATTCCAGCTGGGAAAACGATTTCGTTTATAGTTGGATTGTAGTAAGCATTAACTGTGTAAGGACTCATCCCCCACTCCGTTTTGTCAACTGGCTTTCCTAATTTGTCAATCATTTGATCGAATGCAAATTCATTTGCTCTCAATACATTTCTTGCATACGAAGTACGGTCAATCTCTAGTTTACTGTAATCTTTAAATTTATCTGGGTAACCAATTTTTGTAATGAACACATCTAACTTAGCAATTGCTTCTGTTTTTGTAGAGTCAGTCATCCAATCCAATTTTTGGATTCTTTCACGATATACCGCTTGCATATTATTTACCATCTCTAAGCAACGTTTTTTAGCATCATCAGAAAAATATTTTTTTACATATACTTCTCCCAATGCTTCACCCATTGCATTATCAATATCGTTTAATACTCTCTTCCATCTTGGTTTCATTTCTTTGGCACCATTCATTACTTTTCCATTGAAGTTGAAACTTTCTTGAACAAATGCATTATTCAAATTATCAGCCATTGAAGCTGTTAAGTGCCAACGTAAATACGTTTTCCAATTTTCAATCGATTCAGTATTCATCATCTTATCTAACTCAGATAAAAATTTTGGTTGACCAACGATAAACGACTCTGATTTTTTTAATTTTAGTTTATCAAAATGTTTAGCCCAATCTATTGAACGTGTAATTTTATTAGCTTCAGCAATCGTCATTTTATTGTAGTTCGCTTGTGGATCACGTAGCTCTACTCTTGTTTTTGAAGCTTTTGCTAAACGTGTTTCCATATTTAAAATAACTTGCGCATTAGCTTTTGCTTTAGTAGCATCATCTCCCATCAACATAAACATCTTTTCTAAGTGAGCTACAAATGCAGTGCGAATTTCTTTAGAACGTGCATCGTTATTTACATAGTAATCTCTATCTGGTAATGTTAATCCACCTTGATCAACATATGGTATATACTCTGTAGATTTTTTCTGATCTTGATATACATAAAAAGTAAACATTGGTGCTAATGCCATTCTTTGCATTTTCGCTGCTACTGTCAATACATCTTCTTTTGTTTTTATACCGTCAATTAATGCAAGCTCGTCGTTAATCACAGATATACCTTGTTTTTCAATATTCGCTGAATCCATTGCCGCTGCATAAAAGTCGCCTACTTTTTGTTCGTTAGTTCCTTTTTTTGCATTTGATGCTGCCGACTCTTCAAGAATTCCTTTTAGTTTTTTATAGGTATTATCCTGTAAAACATTAAAAGCTCCCCATCTTACCTCTGATCCTGGAATAGGGTTGTTCTTAATCCACATTCCATTTGCATAATGGTAAAAATCGTCTTGCGGACGAACAGTGGTGTCGATGTTGGCTGGGTCGATGCCTTTAAAAGATGATTGTTCAGCTTTCTTTGTACATGCATTTATTAATAATGTAGATGCAATTACAGCTGATGCAATTAGCGTTTGTTTTTTCATTATGTGTTAATTTTTATATAAAAGTTGCTCAATTTAAACAATCTATATATTAAAATATATCCTTTCATAAGATTGTTACAGAGCTCTGAATATCAAAGATTAATGGTTTTATCCCATCATTTATCTATTTTTGTATTATGATGAATAAAAAATTATATGGCTTTTGTGCATTTCTATGCTTTTGCACCACATTTTCTTTTGCGCAGTTAACTTTGAATAAAACTTCTATTGTATTTCAACCTACTTCAGAAATACAATCCGATAGTAGTAAAGTTGTTATTTATAATTCAGGCGATAATCCTATATCTATTAAGGAGTTTAAATTTTTTAACACCTATTCTAAATCAGCATTTTTTATAAAAGACACTTCCGATTTATATATTCTTCCTCAAGACTCCTTGAGCATTTTTGTTTACTTTAAACCATATCATAATATCTATCATAACTCTGAACTACTAATCATTACAGAACCTTCTGCTTACTCTATCAGTATTGATTTACAAGGTCAAGGAAAATACAGTATGGTATATTATAATTCTACTGAAAATAAAACTGAAGAGTCATTAAAAACTAGTTTAAAATCAATTATATCTGCTGGGTATGTTTCTCTTGGATATACAGTAGCAAGAGATAATATGTTTATGACTATAGATAATCAAAAAACTAATGGGCAAGGTGCTACTATAAATACTATAGAATGTGTTTATACAGGTAAGAAATCATTAAACTATACATCTAGAACAGAATCTCAAAACAACGACAATTTCAATACCGAACATACTTTCCCACAAGGTTTTTTTAGTCAGAATGAACCTATGCGTTCAGACTTACATCACCTATTTCCGACGAACGATGCGGCTAATAATAGCAGAGGTAGTTATCCTTTTGGTGTGGCAAGTACTCCCTATATAGACGACGCTATTAATACTCCTTCACATTTAGGCTCAAACAATTTGTATGAACCTCGTAATGTACAAAAAGGAAGGACCGCTCGTGCGATGATGTATTTTGTTTTACGCTATCAAGATTACTCAAACTTCTTTAGTTCACAAGAAAATATCTTACGTACTTGGCACACTAATTACCCGCCAAATGCTATAGATGTTAAAAGAAATAATGATATTGCTTTATTACAAAAAAACAGAAACCCATTTGTTGATTACCCTCAACTTATTGAACGAATAACTAAAATAATTGGGACTTCTACCGCTGTAAACAAACCAAGTATATTTACGCTAGATTCAATCGTAACGCCTACACTATCCGACACTACAGATTCTGTTGTTGTACATTTTCCTATTGTAAATAATGGCAATAAATCGGTGTTGATATATAATGGCATTAGCACAAGTCCATTAACCAATTTTCGTTTCGATAGTGTTCGCGTAGAACCTGGAGAAACTATTTATCTTCCAGTAACCATCTACCCTAAAGATACCTCTGGACATTTCGATGTTACACTTCAATTCTATACAGACTATTCGATAATATTTATGTTTACTCGTTTAAAGTTTAGCATCAATAACACTGTGGTAGGTATTGAAAAGAAATATTTTGAAGACGTTAAAGTTTATCCTAATCCAACAAAGGATATTATTTTTGCAGAAGTTAATGCAAATACACCATATCAACTGTTTTCAATCATTGGTCGTAGTGAAATGCAAGGGCGTTTGTTAAAAGGAAAAAATAGTATCGATATCTCTCATTTAAACAAAGGCATTTACATTCTAAAAACGAAAAATACAAATACAAAAATAATTAAGGAATAATGAATATAGAAGAAATACGAGAGTACTGTTTATCAAAAAAAGCTGTTGAAGAAACCCTTCCTTTTGATGAAGATACTCTTGTATTTAAAGTTCTGGGTAAAATGTTTCTATTGATATCTCTTACTGAATCTAATAGGTTTAACGTGAAGTGCAATCCAGAGTATGCAGTTGAATTAAGAGAAAAACACACCGAAATAATTCCTGGGTGGCACATGAATAAGACCATGTGGAACACCGTTTATACAGACGGAGCGTTATCTAAAAAATTAATCCTAGAATTAATTGATCATTCTTATGATGAAGTAGTAAAAGGAATGCCTAAAAAAACTCAAGCCTTACTAAATGAATAAATTCTCTAAAACTCCCGATAACAAACTTTATGCAAAGTTTCAATTTAAAAATTTTGTTGACGCATTTGCATTTATGACTAAAGTAGCGCTGTTAGCAGAAAAACAAAACCATCATCCTACTTATATTAATACCTATAATACTGTGGAATTGTATTTGTCTACGCATGATGCTGGAGATATTGTGACCGACAAAGACATTGAACTAGCTGAACAAATAGAAAAACTATTGATATAAAGTTCCTTCTATCCATTTTCTTTTATAATAGATCGTTTGATATTTAGAATTAATGTTTACAAAATTAAGCTGCGCTTGAATTAAATTCATCTCTCTGGTATTTACTAAGAAAACCGAACTTTCTCCATTATTGAATTTATCAATTTCTGCAGTTAGCATTCTTTGAAAATTGTCGACTAGATTTCTATAAATAAATATTTGATCTCTAACGCTTCTTTGTTCAACAATTACAGCATTTAATTTATTTGTTAGTTCGTATTTTTTTAATTCACGATTTAAGTCCGTTTCCATGATTTTAAATCCTGCAATTTTTAAATCACCCCTTTCTTTTCTGATGAATAGTGGATATGAAAAGCTTACACCCCATTTCGTATTCTGCATATTTAATCCATCGAAAGGTATTGGGTTTATAGGTTCGTTAATCAAATTATAGTTTAAATTTAATTTAGGTTTTAATTTTTCTAGTTTAAGTTGTCTATCGATCTCTAATTCCTTAATTTTATAATCATATTGCCTTATAAATGGATGGCTAGAACTAATAGCGCTGATATTTCCTGATCTTAGCGAATCTAGTTTTAATATGTACTCAGGTTTTGTTAAATCGGGGGCTGTAAGACTGTCTGTAATCTCCAATGGCAAGTCGTTCTCGTACCATAAGTATGTCGACATTTTTAATTGCGCTTCTTGTAGATTCTGATTTGCTTCTATTACATTGGCTGCTCTTAATTGATATTGCATATACGATTCAAGAGTATCTATCGCAGGAATATCACCTTGCTTGTACGTTTCCTTTAATAGTTTAAACCTTTCAAATGCTAATCGCACCGCCTCTTTATGTATACTCAACTGTTGATAGTTTTTAACCCATTGCCAATACGCTGTCATTGCATCCAAAATCAAATCATTAAGCAATAATTCTTGTTCAGCTTTTGAGTAATTGAGCATTGTTTTTGCTTTGTTTAAACTTGCTCTCCTCTCATCTATTACTAAACCTTGTAATAAAGATATATTTACGCCTGCTTGAAATAAGCCGTTATATGGTAATTCATTTTCGGGATTAATATAATTGCCAGAATTTTGAGAAAAACCAGTTTTAAATTCCAATCCATACCAAGTTGGTACTTTTAAACCTGCATCTAATAGCGAATAATAATTTTTGTCGCTATAATTTTTTTCATCTAAGTATGAATATAACAAAGGGTCGAATGCTCCTTTGCTCGCTAACACTTCTGCATTTGCTTTATCAATAAGAATTTTCGCCTGTTTTGCAATAGGATGATATTTTTTAACATAAAACAAAAACGCATCAGGGTCGAATCGTTTTAAATTTGTTTGCGAAAAAACTTGTTCTGTGATAAAAAAAAGAACCACAAAGAAAATTATCTTTTTCATTTTTCTTTTTTCGTAGTATTCATTTGTGTTTCATTCTTATAATAATCTGGTGGAAATCCATTTAGATTTCGCCAAATCTCATATCCTATTTTTACATCTTTAAATAAAGCAATACATGACGCACCAGAACCAATTCTAACTTCTCTTGGCCATGGTATTTCATCAGGATCTTGAGCTACCATAACTCTGTACTTTCCATTCTCTGAAATAAAATTATCGATAGCTACTATTCTTCCTCCAAATGTACCGTAAGAAATATTTGGCCAACCGTTAAATACGATTGCTGGCCACCCATCGTAGGCCATTCTTACTTTATTGCCCAGTTGTATCAATGGCATATCTCTAGGAAGTACGTACATCTCCACAGCAAGGTTGTAATTCGCTGGCATAATACTTAATAAAACTTCTCCTTCCTTAACGGTTTCACCGATACCATTTTTAACAATCTTAGTAATATATGCATCCTGTGGAGCCGTAATTAAATACATCCCTTGACGTACAATATAATTCGAATATTGATTTTGCATTTTGGATACTGTGGCCTCTGCATCGTATAATGCCGACATCGCTTCGTATTTCTCCGACTCTGCTTTTGCTAGTTTATCTACGTATTGATTTTTTATCGACTCAAACTCTACTCTTGCATTTATTAATTCATTTCTCGACGATAGTAATTTATTTTGTGCACTTATACTTTTTGCTTGAGCCTCTTGTTGTTTTTGTTTCCTAGTTTCTAAATCAGTAAGCGATTTCAAACCGTCTTTATAGAGTTTCTCCATTCGAACATATTGATCTTGGGCAATCTGATAGTTCGTTTTTGCAGCTTCATTATCAATACTGTCTGATTGTACTTTTAGTTTTGCTTGTATAATATAATTTCTTGCTTGTTCTAATTTTAGTTGTTGTGTTTCTTGTAAAGCGGAAATTTGTGCATCTAACGACTTAATTTTTTCTGCATACGAAGAAACCGATAATGATTTTGATCTAATTTGTTGTTGTGTTCTATCTAATAATTGTGGATCAAAATACTCATCCTTGATCTCTGAAATCATCATTATAGTATCACCTCTTTTTACCAAATCACCTTCACGCACATACCATTTTTCAATTCTACCTGCAATTATTGAATTGATACTTTGTGGGCGTTGATCTGGTGTTATAGTAGTAACATAACCCCTCGTTCTAATATTTTGAGTCCAGGGAAGAAACATCGTTATAACTAGAAATACAAGAAAGAATATTAATAGTCGAGCAAATATTCTAGCAGGCCTATTATCTTTAATAAGCTTCCAAGAATCGTATTTACTACGATCTACATGTTGGTCTACTCTATTTTCACTAAGATTCAACATAACATTAATCCTTCATAATATTTATAAACCACTCCTTATTTTTAACTTCTTCTATTTTACCTTGATCAATAATTTTACCGTCTTCTATAGCAATAATATAGTCCATTCTTTTTGCGATTTCTATATCATTTGAAACCATTACTAATGTCCAATTATGTTTTTCATCCAATAGAAAATCTAACACTTGTTCTTTGTATTTTTTCTCTAATAAATTAAAGTGATCTTCTATAAGTAATAATTGTGGTTTAGCAATAATGCATCTTGCTAGTTTTATTTTTAGTATTCGACTCTTAGGTAGCTTTATTCCTTCTGGATGTATATAGGTCTCATAACCCAATGGCATTGCCTGTATGTAATCATGCAATCCAACTATTTTTGATGCATTGACAACATCTTCAAACTTCACGTCTTCTCTACCCATGGTGATGTTTTCAGTAATACTTCCTTGTATAATATCTTCTTTAATAAACGAACTGCCTATTTTCTCTCTTAAATAATCAAGCTTTATGTTAGCTACGGGTATATCATTATATAATAAAGCTCCTTCGAAATCCTGAAATATACTTGCGAAGGTGTGCATTAACATTGATTTACCAGAACCGTTAAATCCTGATAAGCAAACCTTGTCTCCTGGATTTATTTTTAAATTGATATCATTTAAAATATAGTCATTTTCAAAATTGAATCTGTACTTATAATTTTTTAATTCGATTGACATCCCTTTTTCGTGATTTGTACTTTCAGGGAAAGGGTTACCTCCAGTTCTCTCTAATTCTATATCCGTAACAGAAGCAATTTTTTCTATCGCGGTTAATACATCGTAAATAGTTTCTGTACTATAAATTAATTTTTCTACCGATGATATTAATAATATTATAATAATTTCTGCTGCAACAAATTGTCCGATATTCATTTGTTGCTCTATAACCAACAAACCTCCTATTAACAATAATCCTGCAGTTACTAATACTTTAAATGCAATAAGATTTAAATACTGTGTTTTTAAAATTTTAAAATGAGATTGACGAGCGGTAATGTATTTTTTCAATAGCTCATCTGTTCTTCTCATTGGTAAATCTGTTTTACCTGCCATCTTAAACGAATCCATTGATCTGGCAATATCTACTAGCCAATATACCACATCGTATTTGTAACCCGACTCTTCAATAGAAGTTTCTACACCTTTTTTACCTGTCAATCTGAAAATGATATACACTATCAACACAAACAACAAACTATAAATAATAAAGAAAGGGTGATAAAGTGATAATAATATTAATCCGAAAATAATTTGAAGAGATGCAACTGAGAAGTCTACTAATATTTTTGATAATCCCTTTTGAATTACAGTAGTCTCGAAAAAACGCATCACCATTTCTGGTATATAATACTGGTCTGTTGACTCTAATTTAAAACGAGGTATTCTATATGAAAATTCGAATGCCGATTTAGCAAATATTTTTTGTTGTAAGTTTTCATTTATTGAAAGCTGAAAAACTTGCAAAACACCTGTCATGGTTACACCCAGTATAACCACTATTACCAATATTACCCAAGATGTAGATACGATACCTCCTCCGATGAGATTAATAATGGATTGAATACCCAAAGGAAGTGTTAGATTGATGATGCCACTAAAAATGGCAAATAATAAAATGCTGTAAATTTCCTTTCTTTCTACTTTTAATAAACGTGCGAACCTTTTTAATGGTTGCATTTTGTTAAAATTTTTCATCCCGAGTTAAACAAACATGTTGCAAATTTGTTCGAAAAAAACGAATTTTTTTTCATAATATCACAAAATAAACCTTTTTATATGAAAAAACTTCTTTTTCTATTCTCATTTATTCTCTGTTGCAATATTACTGTCTGTCAAAATATACAAACTCCATACTCTTTATCAAACGGCAATCAGACTCCAACATATAAAGAAATTGTAAACTTTTACACTTCACTAAAAAAAACAAGTTTGAACATTAAAATTGATATCGAGTATTACCCAGCAGATGTAAAAGATAGTATTCTACTTGTGAAATTGGTAAAAGGCTCCAGTGAAGGCAAAATAAATATTTTAATAAATAACGGGATCCACCCAGGGGAACCAGAAGGTATTGATGCTTCGATGATTCTTGTCAAGAATATTATTGATATTGAACATGATGTAAAAATCACAAAACAAAAATACTTCGCACAAGCATACAACGAAACAAAAACATTAGCATCTATTTTAGATGTTGCAAATATTTATATTATTCCAGTATATAATGTTGATGGTGCTCTTCGTAGAAATTCGAGCAGCAGAGCGAATCAAAATGGGCCAGAAGAATATGGCTTTAGGGGGAATTCTAGGAACTTAGATTTAAATAGAGATTTCATTAAAATGGATTCCAGAAATGCTCGAAGCTTTGTAAAAATCTATCAAAAAATAAAACCGCATTTGTTTATCGATACGCATACTAGTAATGGTGCCGACTACCAACATGTGGTTACTTATATAGCTACTCAAAAAGATAAACTACAAAAAACCATTTCCGAATATCAATACAAGAATTTTATTCCTAAACTAAATTCTTCTCTAAAGAAATATAAGTTTGATCCTGTACCTTATGTAAATGCTTGGTCAGATATTCCTGATTCGGGTTGGGCCGCATTTTATGAAAGCCCTCGATTTGCTACTGGTTACAGTACATTATTTAATGCAATAGGGTTCACTCTGGAAACACACATGCTAAAAAACTATCAACAACGTGTAGAAGGTTCCTATGCATTTTTACTCTCATGCTTAGAAATTGCGAAGAATGATGCAAAAGTGATAATCGATTTAAAATCTAAAGCCGATTCGGAAGTTGAAACTCAATCTTTTTTCCCATTAAATTGGAAACTCGATTCTACACAGGTTAACTACATAACATTTAAAGGCTACGAAGCAGGTTATAAAAAATCTGAAGTAAGTGGAATGGATCGTTTGTACTACGATAAAACCAAACCCTTTACTAAAACTGTTAAACATTATGAAACTTATAAGGCAACAACTAGTATAAAAAAGCCAATTGCCTATATTATTCCTTACGCTTGGACAGAAGTAATCGAAAGATTAAAGCTAAATGGTGTTGTATTTACTCAACTGGCTAACGATACCATGATGAATTTAAATGTGTATTATATTGATGATTACAAAACGGTTTCAAAACCTTATGAAAGTCATTATCTACATAGTAATGTAAAACTTCATTCAGAAGAGCAATTGGTAAAACTAAACAAAGGTGATTATTTAGTGTATACAAATCAGGCATCGGTACGTTTTATTATTGAAACATTAGAGCCACAAGCAATAGATTCTTATTTTAATTGGAATTTTTTTGATGATGTTTTAGCTCAAAAAGAATATTTCTCAGATTATGTTTTTGAAGATACCGCTGCAGAATTATTGAAGAAAAATCCTGAGTTAAAATCGAAATTAGAAAAAAAGAAACAAGATGATGTTGCCTTTGCTAAAAATCCAAATGCTCAACTTGACTTTGTTTACAGAAATTCTTCGTACTTTGAGAAATCCTATTTAAGGTATCCGGTTTTTAGATTAGAAAAATGATAGAAGATTTATTAAAGTACACACCTGTTTCTTCGCTAATATTTGTATTTACTATTGCTGTATCTCTTTATGGTATGTATGGCGATAGTCATGGAAATAGGGGCTTAATGTTGCACCCATATAGTATTAAAAGAGGTAAGGGATATTACACTATTTTAACAAGTGGTTTTATTCATGCAGATCTTAACCATTTGTTATTTAACATGCTTAGTTATTTTTTCTTTGCATTTAGTTTAGAAAAAATAGTTGGACATTGGCAGTTCGCCGTAATCTATATATTAGGATTAATACTAAGCGACATAAGCAGTATCATCAAAAACAAAAACAATATTTCTTATTATAGTTTAGGGGCTTCAGGCGCTATATCTGCGGTATTGTTTAGCTATATTCTTTTCGACCCACTCAGTAGAATATATTTATTCTTTATACCGATAGGTATTCCTGCGTATTTGTTTGCTTTAATGTATTTGGGCTATTGTATGTATGCGTCAAAAAATCAATCGGATAGAATTAACCACGAATCTCACTTTTGGGGTGCTATTGCTGGACTAATTATAACGTCCATTTTGTTCCCGCATGTTTTGGGCTATTTTATAAAAAGTATTTTAGGATAAAAGCAACAATACTTCGTTCTTCTCTACTTTATCTCCAGGTTTAATTTTTATTGATTTCACTACGCCATCAGTTGGTGCTTTTAAGATATTCTCCATTTTCATGGCTTCCAACACTAATAAATTATCGCCTTTCTTGAATTCTTGACCTTCATCAACAAGTAATTTTAATACCAATCCTGGCATTGGCGCTTTTATATCGTTTATTTTTTTTGTGTTTAAATTATCTAAACCTAAGCTTTTCAATAAATCATCAAATTGATCTTTTACTTCGCAATCGTAAACGCGATTATTAACTTTTAAAGAAGCGGTTTTATTTTCGTTATTAATATTTACCAACTCCACATTATAAGACTTGTTGTTTAATAAAACATGGTACTGATTGTTTCCTAAATCAGCTATCGAAATATCTTTATTCTCTTTGTTTAATGATATTCCATTAGTACCTATTTCAACATCATAGGTTTTATCTTGGTTTACTTTTACGTGATACATGGTTCAAAAATACAATTAATTTGTAAGTATATAATGAATGATGTTGGCTCCCATTTTTAATGCTTTCTCATGGGTCTCTGGCTTATCTGTAGGGTATGTACCCAAATCCTCCCAGCCATTCCCTAAATCGCACTCGTAATCGTAAAAACACACTAATTTTCCCTTATATATAATGCCAAAGGCTTGGGGTCTTTTTCCATCGTGTTCGTGTATTTTAGGAAGTCCATTAGAAAAATTATATGGCTTTTGAAAAATGGGGTGACTAAAGGGTAGTTCAACAAAGTCTAGTTCTGGAAAAACTTTTTTCATGGCTATTCTTACATAATTGTTCATCCCGTAGTTATCGCAGATGTGTAAAAATCCCCCTGAGGTTAAATACTTCCTCATATTGTCTGCTTCATCATCTGAAAAAACGATATTCCCATGTCCGGTTGCAAAAACATAAGGGTAATTAAATATTTCTGAAGAGCCCGATTCAACTACCGACTCTTCTGGAAAAAAATTAGTATTAATTTCGCTATTACAATATTTTATTAAATTATTTAAAGCCGTTCTGCTTGAATACCAATCACCTCCTCCTTGATATTTAAGTCGTGCCATTCTGTACGAAGGACTACTAAATGAAGAGAAGAAAATCAAAATAGAAAAAAGAAAGAGGAAAATAGTTGTCTGCTTTTTCATTTTTTTATTCGTTTATAAATGCTGCTAATACACAGGCTTTAATTGCCGCTGTTTCGGTTCTCAATCTTGATTCACCTAAACTTATGGCTATAAATTTATTTTCTTGTGCTAATTCTATTTCTTGCTCCGTAAAATCTCCTTCGGGGCCAATTAATATTAAATAGTTTTTTTCTTGCTCAGCATTTAATGCATTCATTGATATTTTATCAGTATCTAAACAATGTGCAATTAACTTATTGTTTTCAATATGATTCGCTTCTATGAATTTATTAAAGGCTATTGCTTCATTAATCTTAGGATGAAACGCTTTTTTACTTTGTTTCATTGCAGATTCAATAATTTTATTTGCTCTGTCGAGTTTTAATTCTCTTTTCTCCGAACGTTGAGTAATAATTGGGGTAATTTCATCGATGCCAATTTCTGTGGCTTTTTCTAAAAACCACTCAAATCTATCTGGTGATTTTAAAGGTGATATTGCGATGTGTAGATGATAGTTTCTTTTTCCATAATTTAATTTCACATCTAATACCTGTACCATGCAGCGTTTAGGGTGAGCATCGATAATGTGAGTTTCGTAAAAACCACCTCTTCCATCTACTAAGTAAATATGATCTCCTTCATTTAAACGAAGTACTTTAATACAATGTTTACTTTCATCTTCTGAAAGCACATATGTACTAGTATTAATATCAGGAGTGTAAAAGAGATGCATAGTGTAAAGATATAAATGCTATTGAGCATTATCAATATCGGCAGCTGTAATCTGTATCATTTTAACAGCCTCTACATTGTTCTTTTTCTTTTCGGTTACAATAAATTTATAACCTCCAAAATCTATTTGTTCACCAACTTCTGGAATCTTATCAAAAATTACGTTCATTAATCCTGCTACAGAATCGTAATCATCATCTTCAGGTAATGGATGTGGTAAATGTTCGTTAACATCACTTATCGTAGAGTGTGCATCAATAATAAACTCAAAATCGCCAACCTTTACTACTTTGGGTTTTTCTTCATCGTGTTCGTCTTGAATTTCACCCACTAACTCTTCTATGATATCTTCCATTGTAACCAAACCAGCCGTGCCACCAAACTCATCCAATACAATAGCAATGTTTGGATTCTTTTTGTTTTTCATTTCAGTAAGTAAGTCGGCAATTCTCTTCGATTCGGGTATATAGTATACAGGACGTATTAAATCTGCGAGTTTAATGGTTTGATCTTTCAACTCTTTCATCAATAAATCCTTGGCATGAACATAACCAATAATATCATCAATAGTATTTCTATATACAGGAAAACGTGTGTATCCCTCGTTAATTACAAACTTCACAAATTCATCATGAGGAACATCAATATCTACCGCAACTATTGATGTACGCGGTATCATTATTTTTTTTACTGTTCTGTCATTAAAATCAAAAACATTTTTAATTAACTCATGTTCGGAAGAATCCAATGCTCCAGATTCTTTACCTTGATCTAGTAGTAATTGTAATTCTTCTGATGTATGAACTTCATGTCCATGTATTGGAGATATTCCGACTTTTTTTAACAAGAAATTTGCAAGACCATTTAATATCCATATAAACGGTCGGAATACTATGTAAAATACATTTAATGCAATTGCAATTGCGAATGTAGTAGTAACCGGACGTTGTATAGCTATTGATTTTGGAGCAAGTTCACCAAACACGATATGTAAAATTGTAATTAACACAAATGCTGTTGGTAAAGCAATTTGATGTGCTAACTCTGGAGAAATGGTAAGTCCAAACAATGAAATTATACTTAAAATAATTTTTGTAACAACCGACTCTCCAATCCAACCTAAACCTAAAGATGCTAATGTAATACCGAGTTGAGTAGCTGATAAATACGCATCTAAATTATTTAGTATATTCTTTGCAATTTTTGCTGTTTGATTTCCTGTTTTAGCTTTTAACTCTACTTGAGAGGCTCTAACCTTAACAATAGCAAATTCTGCCGCTACGAAGAAACCGTTTAGCAACACTAGAAACAGTGTAAGGAGTATGTCGAAGAGCATAAAATTATTTATTTTCTTCAGATTTCATTCTTCTGTGTTCTTTCAAATAAGTAAGAACAACAGGTATCATGCTTAATAATATTATTGTGATAACAATGATTTCTAAATTCTCTTGAAGTGTTGGGAATATTCTTCCTAAAAAATACCCAGCTAGTACCATAGATACTACCCAAGCAATACAACCTACTATATTATAAATTACAAATTTCTTGAAATCTAAATTCACAACTCCTGCCATAATTGGAACAAATGTTCTTATGATGGGTATAAATCGACCTAATACAATTGCAGTTCCACCGTATCTATTATAAAATTCTTTAGCTGCATTTGCATGTTTCTTTTTAAAGAGTAATGAATCGTCGCGTTGAAACAACATCGGTCCAGTTTTTTTACCAAAATAATAACCTACAAAGTTTCCGAGTATACCTGCTGCAATTAAGCTAAATATTAAAGTATATATATTGACATCAAATATTGGTGTTCCACACATTAGTCCTGCAACAAACAATAAAGAATCACCTGGTAAGAAAAAACCAAAGAAAAGACCTGTTTCAGCAAAAACGATAAATATTAACAATGCTAAACCACCATAGCTGATTATGCTTTGTGGGTTAAGTATTGTTTTTATAAACTCTAGTAAGTTTTCCATAAGTCAAGCAAAATAATGAAATTATATTAAACCTGACAATATACCAGGAAGTAAACCAAAGGTAATGGTTGCTATTGCAGCAATCCACAATACCAATTTGTAAGAAGTATTGTACTCAATTTTATCGTCGCTAACACTTTCTTTCATATACATCGCGATAATTATTCTGAAATAATACCAAAAAGCAATTACTGCATTTACAATAGCAATACCCACTAACCAGAAATAGCTTTGATTAATTGCGGTGGTAAAGACAAAGAATTTACCGAAAAATCCTGCAGTTAAAGGAATACCTGCCAATGAACAAATAGCAATAGTTAAGGCTAACGCTGTTTTAGGGTTGTTTTTTGCTAAACCATTAAATGCGTCGAAGCTTTCTGAGTTTTTCAAGGCCTTCACTTTTATTAAAATTGCAAAAGCTGAAACAGATGCAATTGAATAGGCTACTGCATAATAGAAAATTGCATTTCCTGAATCAGGACCTAATGCTAAAATTGCCATTAACATATAACCCGCATGTGAAATACTCGAATAAGCAAGCATTCTCTTAAAGGTATCTTGATACAATGCGATAACATTTCCAACAATAATGGTTAATGCTGCAATAGCCCAAAGTGTTGGTGTAAATATGTGCATTGAACCTGCAAAGGCAACGATGAACAATCTCATGAATGCTGCAAAGCTTGCGGTTTTAACAACCGACGACATGTAAGATGTTATTAACGATGGTGCTCCATCATAAACATCTGGCGCCCAAAAATGAAATGGTGCAGCAGAAACTTTAAAACTTAATCCAATAATCATAAATAAAACACCTGCATTAAAAAGTGCCGCTGTTTGCGATCCACTTTCCATAATAATGGTGCTTATGGTTTCTAAATTAAAGGAACCTGTAAATCCATAAATCAATGCTATACCGAACAACAAAAAACCTGTTGCAAAAGAACCCATTAAAAAGTATTTCAATGCAGCTTCATTAGAAGCTAAATCTTTTTTTCTTATTCCTGCTAAAATGTACATGCTCACCGACATGATTTCTATGCCAATGAATAACATTGATAAATCGTTGTATGAAACCATACATAATACACCAACTAATGAAAATAAAATCATCGATATGTATTCGGCTACATTTGAACTGATTTTCTCAAAGTATCCAGGAGATAATAATAGAATTAATACTGTTGTAGCAATAGTAAGTACAGAAAAACAAATTGCGTAATTATCTACAAACAACATATTATTAAAATAATAAATTGGATTGTTCCAATTCATTAGATATGTTGCTGATGCTGCTAATAAGCCAGTAACCGACAATGGTACAATTGCTTTGTTCAGTTTATACAAACCTAAAAACAAGATAACAATTGCAAGTAATGATATAATGATAATTCCAGTCATGCTGAATAATAATATAGTAAAATTAGTTAACTGCCAATTTAGTGTTTACGAAATTGATTAATTCTGATATTGATGCTTCAGAAATGTGTAATAAGAAATTTGGATAAACTCCTATTACAATAATCATTAGTGCTGAAACAAACAATACTATTTTTTCTGAACCAGAAATGTCGGTAAAGCTAGCTGTTAAGCTATTCGTTTCTCCCAACATTACATTTTGATACATACGTAGCATGTACACTGCACCCAAAATAATTGTTAAACCTGCAAATACAGCTGCCCAAGTATTGTATTGATAAATACCCATTAACAATAAAAATTCTCCTACAAAACCATTGGTTAATGGTAATGCAACTGCTCCCATCATTACAATTACAAAACAAATTGCTAATACTGGTGCTTTTAAAACGATACCACCAAGATTTGGTATTTCTCTTGTACTTGTTCTTGATTCTATAATTTGTACGATGAAAAATAATGCCACAACACTAATACCGTGATTCAACATTTGTATCATCGCACCTTGCAACGATTGCATGTTCCAAACAAACACCCCTGCGGCAATTAATCCAACGTGTGCAATAGAAGAATATGCAATTAATCGCTTCATATCAGTTTGGCGGATTGCTATGATTGAACCATAAACAATACCTATGATAGATAATACGATTGCTAGTGTTCCCCAAGTTTGTGCACCTTCTGGTACTATAGGAATTAACCAACGAATAACTCCATAAATACCCATCTTTAACATGATACCCGACAGTAGCATTGTTCCTTGTGTAGGTGCTTCTGTATAGGTGTCTGGTTGCCAAGTATGAAATGGGAATATCGGCATCTTAATTGCAAATGCTAAAAAGAATGCCCAAAACAAAAGACTCTGCTCTTTATTCGATAAACTTAATTGATAAAATGCTCCTATATCAAATGTTTTAAATCCTTGTGTTTGTAGGTATAAATAAATTATACCAGCAAGCATAAACAAACTTCCAAAAATGGTATAAACAAAGAATTTCAACGTAACCTTAATTCTGTTTTCTCCACCCCATATTGCAGAGATAAAGTAAACTGGAATTAAAGCTGCTTCCCAAGCCACATAGAATAAAAATGCATCTAAAGAAACAAACACACCTATTAATCCTGCTTGCATGAACATCATTAATGCATAAAAAGCATTCTCGTTGTTAAACTTTTTCTTAAATGCCGACAATACAATTAATGGGTACAAGAAAGTAGTTAACAATACCATTAGGAAACTAATACCATCCATCCCGATGATAAATTTAATGCCCAATGCTGGTATCCACGACTTCTCGAAAATAAATTGTGTATTCGCATTCGAAACAAATTGTGTGTATGCATAAATAGCAACTGCTAATTCAGCTAGTGTAAATATTAATGCGCTTTTCTTCGCACTTTCTTTAGGGCTGAACCATGTTACAAATGCTGCAACAATTGGTAAGGTTAAAAGTATAAGTGTAATCATCGATCGATTAGCTCAAAATAAAGTTCAACATCATAATAATTATTATACCAACTACCATTGCAAAAATGTAGAAGCCAGTATATCCTGTTTGGATAGTTCTTAAATTTTTAGAACCATTCATTGTAATTTTTCCTAAGCCATTTACAATACCATCGATGCCTGCTTTATCTATTACTTTGTATAGGAAGCTTGATAGTTTGTTTAATGGTTTTGTAATAATCATTTCATAAAACTCATCTATATAGAATTTACGATATGATAATCTTTGCATGAACGACATTTCTGATTCTTCACGTGGTAATAAATACTCTTCTTTTGCATATCGTTTTTGTGTATACCAATAAATAATTGCTACCACTACAATAGATACTCCAATGATGCTATACTCTAAGGTGTGTGAAGCATGTTCTAGTGAGAATTTCTGATCTGTAAATAAAAATGCTGGCGACAAGAAATTTTTCAACGCATGTGTTTCAGAAAATATTTCTGGCATACCGAAAAATCCACTTATGGTAGAAAACACCGCCAATATTATCAATGGAATCGTCATGTTTTTCGGGCTCTCATGTAAATGATGCTCCTGCTCTTTTGTTCCTCTGAAAGATCCGTAAAAAGTTAGGAATAACATTCTGAACATATAGAATGCCGTTAATATAGAAGTAAACGACATCACAATAAACATCGGCAGAGAATGCGAATAAGTAGCTGCTAATATTTCATCTTTCGAGAAAAATCCTGCAAAAGGCGGTACGCCTGCTATAGCAAGTGTTCCTATTAATATAGTTAAAAATGTAATTGGTAATTTCTTTTTCAAACCACCCATTGAGCGCATGTCTTGTTCTCCGCTCATGGCATGTATCACACTTCCTGCACCTAAGAAAAGTAAAGCTTTAAAAAATGCATGTGTCATTAAATGAAATACAGCTCCTGTAAAAGAACCAACACCTAATGCAACAAACATATATCCTAACTGACTAACGGTTGAGTAAGCCAATACTTTTTTAATGTCTGTTTGAGTTAAGGCAATTAATGCTGCCCATATAGCTGTTAACATTCCTACTATAGCAACAATATCCATCGCCACTGGTGCAAGTACATAAATAATACTCGAACGAGCAATCATGTATATACCGGCAGTAACCATGGTCGCTGCGTGAATTAATGCTGAAACTGGAGTAGGGCCTGCCATCGCATCAGGTAACCAAGTGTATAAAGGTAGCTGTGCACTTTTACCCATCGCGCCGATAAATAACAATAGTGCTATACTAACTAAAACAGGATCTCCTGATGTGAATTTTGCTGCATTAGTAAAAACCTCATTATAACTAATACTTCCAAATGTTTTGAAAATTAAAAACAATGCGATTAAAAATCCCAAATCGCCAATACGATTCATCACGAAAGCTTTCTTTGCAGCGTCGTTGTACGATTGATTTTTGTACCAAAAACCTATCAATAAATATGAGCATAAACCAACACCTTCCCAACCAATAAACATAATCGCATAGTTTGCTCCTAATACCAATAGCAACATAAAGAACACGAACAAATTTAAGTATGCAAAGAATTTCGCAAAACCTTCATCATCGTGCATGTATCCAATAGAATATAAGTGAATTAAAAATCCAACACCTGTAATTATCAATAACATTATTGATGAAAGCGGATCTACAAGAAAAGAAAATGATAAATTAAAATTCCCTGCTTTAATCCATTCGAAAAAAGTAAAGGTATGAGTGCTAACATCCGCGTTTTTTAGTTCGAAGAATATTCCCAAACTAATTACAAATGATAATAACATAACTCCACTACCAATAATACCTACTAAACTTTTAGGTATGTTTTTATTTCCAATACCATTAATTAGAAATCCAATTAATGGTAACAAAGGTACTAATGCGATTAGTTGTAACATTTATTATCCTTTTAATCTATTTAAAAAATTAATATCGATTGATCTTGTGTTTCTATATATCATCACAATGATAGCTAAGCCCGCAGCTACTTCTGCTGCAGCTACTGCCATAATAAAAAACACAAATATCTGCCCAGCTGGATCTCCTCTAAATGCCGAGAATGCGGCAAGTAATAAATTGACAGCATTTAACATCAGTTCTATCGACATAAAAACTATAATTGCATTTCTACGAAGTAATACTCCTAAAACGCCTATAACAAATAAAACAGAACTCAATATGATGTAATGATTGAGTGGTACTGTTTGAATGGTTTGTGTAATTGTTTCCATTAATTCGTTTCTTTTTTAGCTAGTAATACCGACCCTACCATTGCCGACAATAATAAAATAGATATGATTTCGAATGGTAGTAAGAAGTCTCTAAATAAAGTTTTACCTAAATTCTTTACTAAGCCAATATTGTTAGATGCTATACCTGTAATTTCTCCACCTTCGGTTTTTTTCAACGCTGCAAAAATGGTAATCAAAAGTAAACCTGCTGCAATGGTACCTGCTATTTTCATGAGTATAGGTTTCTGCGGTTCCGATTCTTTACCCAAATTCAAAAACATAATGGCAAATAATATCAAGACCATGATTGCACCCATGTAAACAATAAAATTCACGATAGCTAAGAACTGTGCATTTAAAAGTATATAATGACAAGTAATACTAAAGAAAGTCATTACCATATATAATGCGCTATGTATTGGATTTTTAGCCAACACTACCAACAGCGCAAAGAAAATGGTAACAAAACCTAGTAAATAAAATATGGATTGGTTCATGTGTAATTTTATTTCTATTATTTAACAATTGGTTCTAATAATTTATCTTTTCCATAGATAAATGTATCGCGACTATAATCTGCTTTTGCGATATTTCCATCTAAGTAAATTGCTTCTTTAGGGCATGCTTCTTCACAGAATCCACAGAAAATACAACGCAACATATTTATTTCATAAACAGCTGCATATTTTTCTTCGCGGTATAAATGTTCTTCTCCTTTTTTACGTTCTGCTGCTGTCATTGTAATTGCTTCAGCAGGGCAAGATAATGCACACAAACCACAAGCTGTACAACGCTCTGCGCCATTCTCATCACGCTTAAGAGAATGTAAGCCTCTAAAGTTTTCCGAAAACTCTCTCTCCACTTCTGGATAAAATATAGTAGTCTTCTTTTTGAAAAAGTGACTCATTGTAATACCCAACCCTTGAAAAATTGCTGGTAGATACATTCTCTCCCAGAAATTCAATTTCTTGTGTTCAATTACTTTCTTTCGGTTCGATAAAGAATCCATGTTTTTATATCTAATAAATTATCCTTTAATAATAATTACCAATCCTGTGATTACAATATTTATGATTGATAAAGGAATTAATATGTTCCATCCTAATTTCATTAACTGATCATAACGGAAACGTGGGATTGTCCAACGTACCCATATAAAGAAGAAAATGAATAGTAATATTTTAATAAATAATACTGCTACTCCAATCGCTGCCGCAAGATTTGGATTAGAAATTAAGTGCATTCCTGGGTAGTTATAACCACCGAAGTATAATGTTGCTAATACTGCTGAAGAAACGAACACATTAATGTATTCGGCAAATAAATAGAACCCTAATTTCATCGAAGAATATTCGGTATGATGACCACCAACCAATTCTGTTTCACATTCTGGTAAATCAAAAGGTGTACGATTTGTTTCTGCAAAAGAGCAGATTAAGAAAATTAAAAATCCTAATGGTTGATATAAAACATTCCAATGCCATCCTTCTTGTTGTTGAGCAATTTCTCTCATGCTCAATGTACCTGTTACCATTAACAATGCTATAATAGATAGACCCATTGCTAATTCGTATGAAATATTTTGTGACGCTGCTCGTATTGCTCCTAACAATGAAAATTTATTATTAGATGCCCAACCTCCTATCATAATACCGTATACTCCTAAAGATACCACACCAAAAATATATAATAGACCCACGTTAATGTCGGCTACTTGTAGTGCTATTGTTTTTCCAAACATCACCACATCTGCTCCCCATGGAATTACCGCAGAAGTAATACAAGCTGTGAACATGCTTAATGATGGACCTAGTATAAATAAAAATGTACCAGCATGTGTTGGGATAATTTCTTCTTTTGTAAACAACTTCACTCCATCCGCTAGTGGTTGCAATATACCCCAAGGACCAGCTCTATTTGGACCTACACGATCTTGAAAAAATCCTGCGAATTTTCTTTCAGCAAGCGTGGTGTACATGGCTATTAATAAACTCACTCCTAATATGGCTGAGATTAAAACTAGTTTTTCTATGATAAAATATAAATCCATAATTTATTAGATGTGAGATATGAGGTATTAGATGTGAGTTGATTTTCTCATATCTAATATCTCATATCTATTTTCTATTTTTTGTAAACATTTTTCTATTCGCTTCCATTAGTGCTGGATCTTTTTCAACTACTGGTAATGGATGCGCCATTTCATAATGATTAGATGCAATCACTGAAGTCTCCTCAATTTTACGCGGTCCTTCAATTGTCCAGTCAGATGTTTGTTTTTTATCAAACCTACAAGTGTTGCAAATAAACTCTTCCACTTCACCGTATTTGTCTTTTCTTCCTGTTACTCTTAATACATCGTCTCCTTTATACCACAACACTACTTTACCAGAACATTTCGGATTATCGCAATTACGATGAGCATCTACTGGTTTGGTAAACCAAACTCTATTTTTAAAACGGAAAGTTTTGTCGGTTAATGCTCCAACAGGGCAAACATCGATTACGTTTCCTGAGAAGTCATTATCGATTGCTTTTTCTATATAAGTAGATATCTCTGCCTTATCTCCACGATTTAAAATTCCATGCACACGATTATCGGTAATTTGATCCGCCGTATAAACACAACGGTAGCAAAGTATACAACGATTCATGTGAAGTTGAATTTTATCTCCTATATCTATTCTCTCAAAAGTTCTACGTTCAAATTCATAACGAGTATTAGATGAACCATGTTCAAATGATAAATTTTGCAAATCGCATTCTCCTGCTTGATCACATACTGGGCAATCGAGTGGATGATTTATCAATAACATTTCCACAACACCTTTACGTGCTTCTAATACTTCAGCAGAAGATTTACTTTCTACTTCCATACCATCCATTACTTGTGTTTGGCATGAAGCAACAAGTTTAGGCATTGGTCGAGGATCCTTTTCGGAACCTTTGCTTACTTTAACTAAACAGGTACGACATTTACCGCCGCTCCCTTTTAGTTTAGAGTAATAGCACATAGCAGGTGGAACTAAATCGCCACCAATCATACGAGCAGCGTTTAAGATGGTAGTTCCAGCTTCTACTTCTATTGACTGACCATCAATGGTCACTTTCATTTTATCAGCCATCTTTTTCTCTAGTATTTAAGTATTGAGATGTTAGTATTGAGATATGAGAATCTCAATCATTACTCTCGGTTTAATTTTTTTTCTTTTGTAATATTAAAATCATTGTCCAACTCGATACCAGATAATCACTACCCGATACTCACCTCGTGAGAAGTCAATAATCCAAAGTTCCTTGTTTGACTAAGTTTTGGTTCGTTAACATGCCATTCAAACTCATCACGGAAATGACGTATAGCACTAGCCACTGGCCAAGCTGCTGCATCACCTAATGGGCATATCGTATTTCCTTCGATTTTTTTAGATACATCAACCAACAAATCAATATCACTCATTTTGCCATGCCCATATTCTAAGCGATGTAAAATTTTCTCCATCCAACCCGTACCTTCTCTACATGGTGAACACTGGCCACATGATTCGTGATGATAGAAACGTGAGAAATTCCAAGTGTTGCGTACTATACATGAATCTTCATCGTACACAATAAAACCACCTGAACCCAACATCGTTCCACTCACAAAACCTCCGTCTGCCAACGATTCATAACTCATTAATCTGTTTTCACCTGCTGCTGTTTTCATAAACAAATTAGCTGGTAAAATTGGAACCGAAGAACCCCCAGCAACAACTGCTTTTAGTTTTTTCCCGTTCTTAATTCCACCACAATATTTATCTGAATACAAAAATTCTTCTACTGGTAATCCAAGTTCTATTTCATATACACCTGGATTATTTATATGTCCACTAGCAGAAATTAATTTTGTTCCTGTACTTCTACCTACACCAATTTTTGCATATTCCTCACCACCCATATTTATAATAGAAGAAACTGATGCTAATGTTTCTACGTTGTTTACAACAGTAGGGCAAGCATATAAACCTGCAATTGCTGGGAATGGAGGTTTTATACGAGGGTTTCCTCTTTTACCTTCTAATGATTCTAGCAATGCTGTTTCTTCACCACATATATATGCACCAGCACCTGGATGTACATATAAATCTAAATCGTATCCAGTGCCTAAGATGTTTTTACCTAACCATCCATTTGCATAAGCTTCCGCAATTGCTTTTTCTAAAATTCGTAATACATAAAAGTACTCACCACGAATATAGATGTATGATGTTTTTGCACCTAAAGCAAAACTTGATGTAATCATTCCTTCAATTAATGAATGAGGAATTTTTTCCATTAAGTATCTGTCTTTAAAAGTACCTGGCTCCGATTCATCAGCATTACAAACTAAATATCTCGGTTTGCCTTCTGGTTTAGCTAAGAAGCTCCATTTCATTCCTGTTGGAAATCCTGCGCCTCCGCGTCCTCTTAATCCAGATTTTTTTACTTCTTCAACTACATCTTCAGGCGACATTGTTTTCAATGCTTTTTCAACAGAAGCATAACCACCTTTTTTGCGGTATACTTCGTACGATTGAATGCCTGGCTCGTCGATATGTTCTAATAATATTCTTCTTGACATGGATAAATTATATCGTATCTACGTATGAACGTTGTCTGTTTTCTGTTTTCATTTTTTCTAACATGGTATCTACTTTTTCATTGGTTAAATTTTCGAAAAAGTCTTTACCACATTGTAACATTGGCGCTGTACCACAAGATCCTAAACACTCTACCGCTTTTAAGGTAAACATGCCATCACTTGTTGTTTCTCCTACACCGATGTTTAATTTTTTAGATAAGTAAACTACTAAATCTTCACCTCCGTTTATTGCGCAAGGTCCGGTATGACAAACTTCTAATACACATTTGCCTACTGGTTTTAAATTAAACATTGAGTAGAAAGAAGCTACTTCATAAACCTCAATTGGTTTTAAGTTTAATACCGTCGCTACATAATCCATAGTTTCTGTACTTAACCATCCACCGAATTCTGCTTGTGCTAAATGCAATACCGGAATTAAAGCCGATTTGTGCTTTCCTTCTGGATATCTAGCCACCATTTTTTCAATGAGCTCTAATGTTTCTTTAGAAAATGTTGTATTCATTACCTTATCTAAATTTTTCTAAACTAATTACGCGTCTAATTCACCTGCAATAACATTCAAACTACTCATTGTTACAATGGCATCTGAAAGCAATTGACCTCTTACCATATCTGCAAATGCTTGGTAAATGATAAAACATGGTCTACGGAAATGTAAACGATATGGTGATCGTCCACCTTCAGAAATCAAATAAAAACCAAGTTCACCATTTCCACCTTCTACAGAATGGTATACTTCACCTTTTGGGATATCTACTTCACCCATCACTATTTTGAAATGATAGATTAGTGCTTCCATGTTATTGTATACATTCTCTTTCGGTGGTAAATAAAATTCTGGCACATCAGCATGAAAAATACCTTTAGGTTCTTTTTCCATTTTAGCTAACGCTTGTTCAATAATTCTTAAACTTTGCCAAATTTCTTCATTACGTACCATGTAACGATCGTATGTGTCGCCTGATGTTCCAACAGGAACTTCGAAATCAAATTCTTGGTATGATGAATAAGGATTTACCGCTCTAATATCATAATCTACTCCAGCTGCACGTAAGCATGGTCCTGTGAAACCATAATTCAATGCATCTTCTGCACTTATTCCACCAACATCTTTTGTACGATCAATAAATATTCTATTTCTATTAAATAAGCTTTCAAAAGATTTCATTACTGTAGGAAAATCTTTTAAGAACTTTTTAATTTTTGCGATTGACTTATCATTGAAATCTCTTTCGAAACCACCTACTCTACCGAAATTAGTAGTTAAACGAGCACCACATATTTCTTCATAGATTTCATAAATATTTTCACGCTCTTGCATCAAATACAAAAAGCCTGTAAATGCACCAGTATCAACTCCTAAAATTCCATTGCAAATTAAGTGGTCTGAAATTCTAGCTAATTCCATTACAATCACACGCATATAATCTACGCGTTTTGGTGTTTCTACATTAAGTAATTTCTCTACTGTCATGTGCCAACCGAAATTATTAATCGGCGATGAGCAATAGTTCATTCTATCTGTAAGAGGTGTGATTTGATAATATGGGCGATGCTCTGCAATTTTTTCGAAAGCACGATGTATATAGCCAATGGTAGATTCTGCACTCACGATTCTTTCTCCATCCATTTCCAAAACATTTTGGAATACACCATGTGTTGCAGGGTGAGTAGGACCAAGATTTAAGGTCGTGGTTTCTTTTTCTAACGAATCGTCTCCTAACTGAATATGAGCCATAATTTTTTTATTTTATTATCTACCGAAGTAGCTATCGTTTTTGTCAATTCTATTTGGATCCTCTAATGGATGTTCTTTTCTCATTGGGAAAGCAACCATATCATCCACATTTAATATTCTCTTTAAATTAGGATGTCCTTCGAAAATTATTCCGAAGAAATCAAATGTTTCTCTTTCTTGCCAATTTGCAGATTTATACAATTTGCAAACAGTAGGAATACGAGGATTAGATTCTGGAATAAAAACTTTTAATCTTAGTCTGAAGTTGCTTTCTAAACTATGTAAGTGGTATACCACAGCAAATTGTTTTTGATCAGGATAATGCACACCACATACATCTGTTAAAAATCTGAAACGATAAGCATCGTTCTCATTTAAATAATTTAAAACTGATAATAGTTGATCTTTGGTAACTGTGCATGTCAATAAACCATAAGGTTCTTCTACATTTGATATAGCTGAACCAAACTTCGTTTGCAAATCGTTTAGTAAACTATCTTTTTCTATTTTAATCATTACTGAATTCCGTATTGAGCCAACAATTCTTGATATTGAGGTAGGTTTCTTCTTCTCATTGGTTCATTTTTCACCAAATCTTGAATTCTATTGAAACCATCGATAATAGCTTCCGGACGAGGAGGGCAACCTGGTACATATACGTCTACAGGAATAATTTCATCTATACCTTGCATAACGCTATAAGTATCGAATATACCTCCCGAAGAAGCACAAGCTCCTACAGCAATTACCCAACGAGGTTCTGCCATTTGTAGATAAACCTGTTTTAATACAGGGCCCATTTTTTTAGCAATAGTGCCCATTACCATTAAAAGGTCAGCCTGACGAGGGGAGAAACTTGGGCGTTCGGATCCAAAACGAGCAAAGTCGTAATGGGAACCCATAGTAGCCATGAATTCTATACCACAGCAAGAAGTAGCAAATGGCAATGGCCACAAGGAATGAGAACGGGCAAGACCAACTACTTTATCTAAACGAGTAGCGTAAAATCCATTACCTTCAATTCCTTCAGGGGCTTCAACAATTTTTATGTCGCTCATAGTGTTAATTTACGAATCAAAAAAACGCTCATCTGGTAACATACTAGATGAGCGGCAAATCTACAACAAATATTGATTTTAAAGGTTTGAATAGACAAAATATCCTTTATTTATTCCCAGTCTAAAGCGCCTTTTTTTATGATATATACAAAACCCGCAAGAAGTAATCCAATAAACACAAACATTTCCATTAATCCTTGCATTCCCATCTCTCTAAAATTAACCGCCCAAGGGTACATAAAGATTACCTCTACATCGAATAACACGAATAAAATCGCCACTAAGAAGTATTTTATTGAAATTGGGGATCTTGCATCACCTTGTTGTTCAATACCACACTCGAAATTCTCTAACTTATCTTTTGTTTTTCTTTTAGGACCAATAAAGTGAGTAGCTAACATAGTTACACCAACAAATCCTAATGCTGCAATAAGTTGTAATATAATGGGGAAATAGTCTGATGGTAAAAAATTGCTTTCCATATTAAAAAATTAAAAATCCTCAGCATTTTAGTGCTGAGGATACAAATGTATAATTTATTTTAATCCTGCTAAAACGTCTTTTGCTTGTTTATCGTTTGGATCGATTTCTAGCACTTTTTGCCAGAAAGTTTTAGAGGTTGCTTTATCGTTCGCAACACTGAAGTGATAATCGCCTAAGTATTTATATGCCTCAATTAAGTCTTTAGCTGATTTCTTTTGATCGAATTTAGGGTCTGCCAAGGTCAATTCTATAAATTTCTCATAGAAGGGTTTAGCCATTCCATCATTCTTCCCATCTGCATCATCAATTCTATAATTGTTTCTGCCTCTGTACAACCATGCTGTGGCAAAATCAGCTTTTATAGCTATTAGACTGGCAAATGCTGTGTCTGATTTCACAAACTCACTTCCAAAGTAGTATGCTCTTCCTATATAGAAATAATCTACAGGTCCTGGTTTTGTGTCTTTAATTTTTTTCTCATAAGCTTCTGCCGCAAGTTTGTATTTCTTTTGCGAGAAATAAGCATCTGCTAAGTCTCCATATAATTCCTTAGAAGTAGTGTCCATCTCAATAGCTTTTAAGATGTTCGTCATACCTAAAGAATCTAATTTATTTTTTACTTGTAGTTTTCCTAAATAAGAATAATCTGTTGCCAATATTTTACGAGGGTTCATCGTAAAGAATTTATTCATTGCCGACAAGCCTACTTTGTAGTCTTTAATCTCATATGAAGAATACCCTAACAATCTGTAAATAATATAATCTGTAGAATCGATTGGGATAATTTGTTTAATTAGATCAGCGGACTCTTGATATTGTTTTCCTATAAATAAGAAACGAGCATAACGTAATTGAGAGTTAATCGATTTATCAGTTAAATCCATATATTTTTTATAGTTCTCAACTGCATTTTCGTATTTCTTAGCACTTAATTCTAATTCGCCATACTCTCTATAAATTGGAGGATAATTAGGATCAATACTAATTGCTTTTTCGAATGCTGCTTTCGCTTCTGAGTAGTTTAAGGCTCTAGTATATAATTTACCTGTACGCACATGAGCATTTACATAATTAGGGTCTAATTTTAATGCTTCATTATAATTTTTAACTGCTTCTGAACCATTAACCTGTTCCATGTAAACGTCACCTATAGAAACATAAACTTCTGGATTTTTAGGACTAATAGTTTTCGCTCTGGTTAAATAGTTCAAAGCTTCATTGTAGTTTTTCTTACCTAATTCTGCATAAGCAACACCTATGTTTAAAAGTGTCTTGTAATCTTTTGCTTGAGTTAGAATAACGGCTTTTTCGAAAGATGCTTTTGCTTCTGCTTCATTTCCTGTATCAAACAAAATAGAACCCTGTCCGACTAAGTTTAATGCCGAATTAGGATTTACAGACAATCCTTTATCGAAACAAATTTTAGCTGAATCTAATTTATCTTGTTTGTAATATGCTTTACCTAGATAAAAATAGTTATCTGCATCGGAAGGATTATTAGTAATTAAAGTGGAAAATATTCTTTTTGCATTTTCAAATTGTTCCACTTCTATTGCACGGATACCTTCTAAAGCTGTTTGAGCTTTAACAAAAGATACAGTACATAAAATTGCAAAAATGCCTAGTGAAATTTTCTTCAATTCTTTCTTCATCATATTATTTATTCTATTTTTTCATTAAGTAATTTAATTGGTTTGAATAATTCTGATTGGAGCATTAGCTGGCAGTAATCCAGCTTTCAAAATTATTTTCTGGCCTTTGTCACCAGCCACAAAAGAGGCAAAACCTGTGGCTAAACCTGCTCTTGGTTCTCTGCTAATAGTATACACACTTCTTAGTAGAGGGTATTGTTTAGTGGCTAAATAAGCCTGATATGGTTGATAATAATAATCGTCTCCTAAATCTCCTGGATCACCTTTAATCCCTATAACATTAACGTTTTGTTTGAAGTAAATAGTACTTGAATCGTCGCGGTCGCTAATCCAGTTTAATCCTATAATTCCTAAAGCACCTTTATTTTTTCCTACGTAATTAATTACTTCTTCGTTTGTTTTTAATGCATAACCATTAATATCTTTTTTACCCACTAAATTAATCATGTATTGAACAGTGCTACTTTTAGAATTATCAAAAACAATGTTTATCGGACCAATATTTGATTTATTATCCAATTGATTCCAATTAGTTATTTTTCCACGGATAATCTCTCTTACTTGTGCTAATTCTAAGGTTGTATCTGTATTTGATTTATTAATAATTAAAGCAATAGCATCAGTAGCTATTTTACTTGCTCTTGGAGTTATCTTTATAGATGCGAAATGCGCCAATTCTTCTTTGTTTAATTCTCTAGGTAAGACGATTAAAGCTACACTATCGTTTAAAAACAAATTCATCATATCTGATTCGGGCAAATACTTAATTTGTAAATCAGCCTTAGGGTAAATGGTTTCGAATACTTGTTCTTGAGAATCGATAATAGGCAATAGGGTTTCATCGGCAGCAATCAATACTTCACCTGAAGTAGTTGTGTTCAATGTTTTGCCATTTTTATCATGTTCGGTGCATGATACAAACCCACTCAAAAGTAGCGTACAAATAAATAATATGTTTCTAATCTTCATTTCGCGATTTGTATTTAATAATCGAGCGATATAAACGAAAAAAGGAATAGACAATGAATACACTGCCTATTCCAATTTTTATATTTTGGGGATAACCTGTTAAGAAATTTGGAACAACAATGAGCATTATACCGATAGCGGCATAAATTACACCCATTAATAACCCAAAAACAAACAGAACATTATCTCTTGCATTCACTTCGGTAATAACAATTACATCAATTTAAAGTTCACAGGAACGTTAAATTGTACGCGCACTGGGCGTCCATTTTGTTTTCCAGGTTTAAATTTCGGCAAGGATTTTATTACTCTTTTCGCTTCTTCGTCGCAACCGCCACCAATACCTCTTACAACTTTTACATCTGATATACTTCCATCTTTTTCTACTACGAAGCTGATGAATACTCTACCTTCGATGTTATTTTCTCTAGCAATTGCAGGATATTTTGTGTTTTTAGCAATGTATGCGATTAATGCTGCTTCTCCTCCTCCCGGGAATTCTGGCTGTTCTTCAACGGCTAAGAAAACTTGTTCTTCACCAATTACATCACCAGTTCCATCTTCTAAACCACTTAAATCAACTTCTGCATTTGGGTCACCCTCTACCGTTTTAGCTCCAGCATCCACTTCTTGTAATTTATCTTGTGTTGGAGGTGGTTCATCTGGTACTTCCTCATCTGGTTTAATTACCGGTGGAGTAAACTTAATTGTCGACTTCAACGGTGGAGGAGGTGGTGGTGGTGTAGCTGGTTGATTTTTATCCACTGGAGGTGGTTCCTCCAAGTCGGTTGTATTATTTACCGTAACCACTTTATCTTCCGGAATTGCATCAGAAATTAATTTAATAATCAACGGCGCACTTACAGAAAGTGTAAACAACACAATTGAAAATACAATTCCTAAAAATGCATTTCTTGGATATACTTTACGGATTTCAAAAGCGCCGTATTCCTGGTTTCTACCTTTAAAAACAAGGCTAAGCCACTTACTATCGTATAAATCTATTTTACCAGCCATCTTTTTTTATTCTATGAGACTATAAAGGAGTTTTCTTTAACATTTCCACTTCAATAGGCGTAATGTCTACTATGGCATAACGACCAATGTTACAGATGTTCATTTCATCCAATATGTCTACTAAGTTTTTGTATTTAGAGTCGTCGTTAGCTTTAATAATTACAATCAAACCATCTTTAAACGCTTTAATTGCTGCTACTTTTTCCCTAAATTCTTGTTCTTCAATTTTATTTGTTTGTAACTGATCTTTATAGATTGCAATAGAATCTACACGATCGTTACGCATGCGGTTTTCTTTTAAAAGAGTCGCTCTTATACCACCTTTACCAAAATTGGTAACTTGTGGTGTTCCAGGCTCACCTGTTTTCGCATCAATAAAATAATAAACTATTTTATTGTCTTTAGTTAACAGGATAGTCATGGCTTGAGAAGCTTTAACTTTCGTTTTATCTTCTTCCGTCAACTCCTTATCTTTTACCGGCATGTTAATCTCCATGGTTTGTGGCTTATTCATCGATGTTGTTAACATGAAGAACGTAATCAAAAGGAAGCCTAAGTCTACCATGGGTGTAAAGTCCACTCTCGTCGACTGTTTCTTACCCCTGACTTTCTTGCCTTTCTTCCCGCCACCCCCTCCGGTGTCTATATCTGCCATATCTTTATCTAATTAAATTAGAAATGTATTAAAAATTAATTGTCAGCTTTTTCTAAGCTTGTAATAAAGTTGAAACGGTTAACTTTTTTATCTTGTAGAGTTGCAATTACTTGTTTCACTACTGGATAGCCAGCTTCACCATCTCCTTTAACAGCCACACGTAAATTTTTATTTGTAAAACGTGCTTGTAGAATCCAATCTGCTAATTCGTTGTTTGTCGAATCGCAAGGAATTCCTTGTTGTTTAAAATCTTTACGTTTATCTGCATCAAGATCTAAATATGGACCAAGTTGTTTAATAGACACACCAAAAGAACTTAAAAGAGAGAATGCTTTCTTTTGTTCTGGAGTAAATGTCACTTTATATTTCTCGGCCATTTTTTCAAGGAGAGTGATTTTATTTTGATCACCATCCATTGAAAAATAGACTTTAGAATCTTTGTCGATTGTCAACAATAATATATCTGTTTCTGGAAGCTTTATCTCCGAGATTGATGATGGTGTTGTTACCGTCACTGGCTCATCGGGTTTAAACTTAGTTGCCAACATAAAGAACGTAAGTAGCAAGAAGGCTACGTCGGTCATCGCCGTCATATCCACTACTGTGCTCTTACGAGGTACCTTTACTTTTGACATTTTGTTTCGTTTAAATTATTATTAAAAATCTTATCTGTGTTTCGCAGTAAACGTTTGAACAATGCTGTAACCAGCTTCATCGATTGCATAAGTAATTGCATCGATTTTACTTGTAAACACGTTGTACATAATTGTTGCTACCGCAGAGTTACCGATACCTAAAGCTGTATTGATTAAGGCTTCAGAAATACCATTTGCAAGAGCTACTGAGTCTGGAGAACCAGCTGTTGCTAATGCCGCGAATGCACGAATCATACCGATTACCGTTCCTAATAGAGCGATCAAAGTAGATACTGATGCCATCGTTGCGATGATTACTAAGTTTTTCTCTAAACCTGGTAATTCAAGAGTTGTCGACTCTTCTAATTCTTTTTGAATAGAAAGAACTTTTTGGTCTAAATCTAAACCAGTAGTAGTTTCCATTTCTTTGTATTTCACTAATGTTGAACGCAACACGTTTGCAACTGAACCTCTTTGTACGTCGCACTCTTTTATTGCTGCATCAACATTATTGTTATCTAAGTGAGTTCTAATCTTACGAACAAATGCTTCTGCTCTACCTTTACCTTGAGCTTTAGTAATTGTTAAAAATCTTTCGATAGAGAACGTAATGTTCATTAATACTAATGACAATAGAATTGGTACGATGAAACCACCTTTGTAAACCAAACCTAATACTTGTCCTGCACCTTCTTGAATTGGATGATTAGCGGGATCGCCACCTTCAAAGTTTGCTGGATTACCCATTACAAATTTGTAGATTAAGATACCTACAACTATACACAAAGGAATAGTGATTGATGCGAAGATTGAGCTTAGTCCATTCTTCTCTTCTTTTGCAGCAGTAGCTACTTTTGCCTCATTTGCCATTTTGTAAATTTATTTTGTTTAACTGATTGATTAACGATTGTATATTTAATAAAATTGCCCTATAAACAATTATAGGGCTCACAAAATTATAATTTTTAAGCAATAAAAAAATTTTCCGACGATTTATTAACAATTATTTAATAATCTGACAAAATGTTTACAATGTCGGAGTACAAATAGTTGATTTGTAGCTTAAAATGGTAGGTCATTTCCATCCGACTCCATCGGGTCCATGTTGAAAACAGGACTTTCTGAGGTAGAAGGGGTAGATCCAGCGGTTACTTTATCTATTTTCCAAGCAACAATATTGGTAATATAGTCTTTTTCTCCCGTTTTCCTCGTGTAAGGTTTACCCGATAGGTTAAAAGCTACTTTAAGCTCATCTCCTAATTTATGTTCATCGATTAAAGAGCATTTATCTTGATTGAGCTGAAATTTAACATATTGTTGATAGCCTCTTTCTTCTGTTTCGATTACGAACTCGCGTTTTTTAAATTTATCAGTGATTTGTTGTGTTTCGAAAACATCAACCAATTTGCCTTGAACTTCTAATGCCATATGCTTAAAATGAATTTTTTATATTATTATTTTTTTTGTACTAGTGGTGGCACGACTTAAGTCGTGCC
>CALSAQ010000013.1:0-6491 GCA_943372995.1 Sphingobacterium thalpophilum
TTTTTTTTGTACTCGTGGGGGCACGACTTATGTCGTGCCACCAGTTTATGGTTAAAAAAAGCGGCTAAAAAGCCGCTTTAAAATCTTAATTATTCCTAACTAAACTGTTTGAGCAACCTTTGGCGCTGCAGCTAATATTTCTGCACTAGCTCCTTCCGAATATTGCTCAAAGTTCTTAACAAATTTCGCTGCTAAATCATTTGCTTTTGTATCGTATGCTGCTTTATCAGCCCAAGTGTTTCTTGGATTAAGTATTTCAGATGGTACCTCTGGACAGGTGTTTGGCATTTGCAAACCAAATACAGGATGTACCTCATAGTTTACATTATCTAATTGACCGTTTAGTGCAGCTGTAATCATTGCTCTGGTATAGCTTAGTTTCATTCTACTACCTACACCGTATGAACCTCCGGACCAACCTGTGTTTACTAACCACACGTTCACTTTATTGTCTTTCATTTTTTTACCTAACATTTCTGCATATTTTGCTGGATGTAATGGTAAAAACACTTTACCAAAACAAGCAGAGAATGTTGTTTGTGGTTCAGTAACTCCTGCTTCTGTTCCTGCAACTTTTGCAGTGTAGCCTGATATAAAATGATACATCGCTTGTCCTGCATCTAATTTAGAAATTGGAGGTAAAACACCGTATGCATCACATGTTAAAAAGAAAATGTTTTTTGGTGTTCCAGCAATAGAAGGTTCTACTGCATTTTTAATATGATTTATAGGATATGCAACTCTTGTGTTTTCTGTTTTAGAAATATTGCTAAAGTCTACTGTGCTTGTACCATCATAACATACAATGTTTTCAAGTAAAGCTCCGAACTTAATTGCGTCCCAAATCTCTGGCTCTTTTTCTTTTGTTAAATCAACGCATTTTGCATAGCAACCCCCTTCTAAATTAAATACAGAATTCTCTGCCCAACCATGTTCGTCATCGCCTATTAATCCTCTGTTTGGATCAGCAGATAACGTTGTTTTTCCAGTTCCCGATAATCCAAAGAAAATTGCTGTATCTCCGTCTTTACCTATGTTTGCAGAGCAATGCATCGATAATACATTTTTATCATGAGGTAAAACATAATTCAACACTCCAAAAATACCTTTCTTAATTTCTCCTGTATATCCAGTACCACCAATTAAAATTATTTTTTTTGTGAAATTTAATATAGCAAAGTTATGTTGACGTGTTCCGTCTATTTTGGGATCTGCTTTAAAACCAGGAGCATTGATTATCGTCCACTCGGGGTTAAAGTTTAATATTTCTTCTTTTGTTGGGCGTAAGAATAAGTTGTTTGCAAATATGTTGTGATAAGCTTGTTCTGTTACAACACGAATATTCATTCGATATGTAGGGTCAGCACAAGCATAAGAATCTCTTACAAAAACTTCTTTACCAGATAGGTATGCACAAACTCTGTTGTATAATAAGTCGAATTTAGCTGGGTCAAATTTAATGTTTACATCTCCCCACCATACCGAATTTTCTGTTGTTTCGTCGCAAACAACAAATCTGTCTTTAGGTGATCTTCCTGTAAATTCTCCTGTATCAGCTGCAAGCGCACCTGAATCTACTAATGTGCCTTCTCCACGAGTTATTGCTTCTTCAACAAGTTCTGCAGGTGTTAAGTTCCAATATGCAGCCGCAACATTGGCTAATCCAAGGTCAGCAATTGTTGCTTTTGCCGACTTCAAACCAAATTCGTTAGTCATAAAATTTTGCTTAGTGAATAATTTATAATAGGGGCGCAATTTACGAAAAATTGATATTATAATAATAGTTAGTTCCCACTAAATATTATTATCCACCAGCTTTTTTGGCCTTAAAACCCATTTGAAGCAGTATTTGTAGAATTTTATCTCTAAAATCACCTTGGATTAGTACTTCCCCATCCTTAACTGTACCTCCAACACCGCATTTGGTTTTTATGGTTTTTCCTAAAACTTGTAAATCTTGATCTTTACCTATAAAACCAGTTATTAAGGTCACTGCTTTACCTGCCCTTTGCTTTTTATCTAGCATCACTCTTAAATCCTGCTTTTCATTAGGAAGTGTTTCTTGGTCTTCATTTTGTTCGAATTGATAGGAGAAATTGGGGTCGGTAGAATATACTACTCCTTGTATGTTTTTATTCTTTTTAGACATGTTTAGGAACAATTACATTTAATGATAATGGTAATATCTCAATGGTTAAGTTTTTCTTCTCCATACGAGGTTCTCCATCTATATGTATTGGAGCATCATACTCCCTGTTTATTTGTATTTTTTTTGCTCTGAAAATTTCAACATACGACGATGATTCTGCCGTTTTATTAAACATTCTTAATGCAACAAATGGTATTTTATACCATACAATTGGGCTTACTACAACTACATCTAACCATCCATCTTTCACATCAGCCCTTGGTGCAATATGAGCATCATTACCATATTGTGATGAGTTTGCAATACTAACTATGAACGCTTTTTTTAAATATGTAATACCATCTAAATTTATATCATATTCTAATGGCACATATTTTCTAAATTCTTTAAACGTTGTTTTGATGTAACCCCAAAATCCTCTAATTTTATTGTTGGCAAAATTTTGCGAAATGTGTGCATCAAAACCGGAACCAGCAACATTAAAAAAATGGTAATCATTCAACTTAGCAGAATCAATTTTATCGACACCTAACTTGTTTATTACTTCAATTGCATTTTTTGTTTTTAATGGAATTTTTAAACTTCTAGCTAATCCATTACCCGATCCATATGGGATTATACCTAAACAAAGTTCCGTGTTAATTATTGCTCTAGAAATTTCATTTACAGTACCATCTCCCCCTACTGCTACGACTATGTCGTATTTGTCTTTCACCGCAGCTTTAGATAACATATAGCCGTGTTCCACCTTCTCAGTAAAACTAATCCTATGATCAAAAAGTTCTTTGTCCAAGTACTTTTCAATTAGTCCTGGTATTTTTTGTTTATCCCTACCCCCTGATATAGGATTGATTACGAAAAGAATTTTCTTTCTCACGGCTTGTCGTAATTATTTTTTATCAAAGTAACATTATATTTTTGAATAAATGCTTCTAAATATTTTTTCATCTCATCTCTTTTGGCATTTTCTTCAGTTTTAATATCCTTTGTTAGGTACCAATCGTTCATATAATTATACATCGACAGAACCTTATCATCTGAGTATTGCAAAACATAACTAGAATCTATAATTTGATAAACTCCATCTCTAAAATTTACACTATAATCCATACCATCGTTTCTCCATGCACTTTTCCCAAATGAATTAAATGGTTGATCGTAATGCAAGTAATCTAAAATACTTGGCATGACATCAATCTGTGAAATTACTTTTTGTTCTTTTTGCTTCCAATCTCTTGAAGGGTCGTAAAAAATTATTGGTATCTTATAATAAGACACTTTTGTGTCGTAATATTTATCCTCCGCATCAGGAGAGTGGTCGGGTAAAATAACAAATAGTGTATTATAAAACCACTTTTTAGTTTTTGCGTAATCAAAAAACTTTCTTAGAGATTGATCTGTATATAGAAAGCTTTTATGTTTATCACTAGATATGTTTTTATATTTATTTGCATATTCATTAGGAATAGCAAATGGAGGATGAGACGATAGGCTGAAAAAGGTTGCAAAAAATGGTTTTGGAGCAGACCCTAATTTTTTTGCAAAAAATTGTAAAAAAGGTTCGTCGTAAATACCCCAATGACCATCGAAATCTGAGGTGTTGTTATATTCATTCATTCCAAAATAATCGTCATACCCCGCTTTCTTTGCAAATGCATCGAAATTCATCGAACCATTAAATCCACCATGAAAAAATGCTGAATAATATCCTTTTGTTTTCAACAAATTGGGGAGAGTGTTTATTTCATTATTCTGATAAACACTACCACTATATGCTTCAGCTAGTAATGAAGGCATGCTAGCAATAATACTTGGTACAGCTTCATTAGATTTTTTTCCGTTAGCAAAACCATTTTCAAAATAATAGCTTTCTGAAATAATACTATCAATAAAAGGAGATAATCTTAAGTTCTTGCTAGAAGCTCCAATATATTCTGTAGAGAAACTCTCCAAAATAATAATTACAACATTTTTAGGAATAAACAGCGTTGTAGAAGAGTAGTCTTTTCTTATTTGAAAAGTTTTATCTAATTCTTCTCGATCTAAATATTTTTTTTCTTCTAATGTTATTTTTCCAATTGATTGTATGATTGTAAAAGGTGTGTTTAAGACTAACGAAGCGTTCTGTGGATTTCCCCATTGAGCTGCACTAATTGTTTGTAATGGTTTTGTTTGTGTACCTCCTCTTGCTACAATCACCAGCACTCCTAGATATAGTACAATAGAGATAATTTTTAATGATGTGTATGGTTTTCTTTCTGTAAATATTATTTTTCTACTGTTATTGTATAATTTGTATAAAAAGTAAGTAAGAGCTATACTAATAAGTAATAACCACCAATAATCTTTTAAATATGTTGGTAATAGTTTGATTATATCATTCTCCCCACTAAACAATTCGAAAGCTGTTCTCTTTTTTTGAAAACGATAATACTCTATATCAATCGTGTTGAATAAAATCCCTACAAAGTTTAATAACAAAAAAACATACATTAACATTAACTCATACGTTCTATTTCTTCTCATAAACATTGATGGAATAAATAGCACTATATATAGAATATTAATATATACTATTGCCGATAAATCAAATATTATTCCTCCAATAAATGAATATATCAGCTCTTCAACTTTAGCATTAGAAAAGCTATCGTAATTGTATGCTAAGAAAATAACTCGGCTTATGAAATAGATGAATAATACTAATAGTAGCTGGTATGTAATTAATCTTATGTGTTGAAATTTGTATGATATCATCTAAATTGTTGTATTTGGAGCACAATATTATTCGATTTTTATTGAATATTAACTGAATATAAAAAAATATTCTATTTTTGTCGCACGTTTTGTGGATTGATTTGTTCGATTGCAACCACTTTAAAAAAAAGCCTAAAGTAGTATTTCTGCAATCTTTTTCTCTTCCACATAATTTTTATAAACTTTTTATCGAAAATCTATGTCGTATTTATTTACCTCTGAGTCTGTATCTGAAGGGCATCCAGACAAAGTAGCAGACCAAATTTCAGATGCTTTGATTGATAATTTCTTAGCATTTGACCCAAATTCAAAAGTTGCATGTGAGACTCTAGTAACTACTGGACAAGTAGTTTTGGCTGGTGAAGTTAAATCTAGTGCCTATTTAGATGTACAAGAAATCGCACGCGGTGTGATTCGCAAAATTGGTTACACAAAGTCGGAATACATGTTTGAAGCCAATTCATGCGGCATCTTATCAGCTATTCACGAACAATCTGCCGATATCAACCAAGGTGTTGAACGTAAAAAGAAAGAAGATCAAGGTGCGGGTGATCAGGGGATGATGTTTGGTTACGCAACTAATGAAACTGCTGATTATATGCCACTTGCTTTAAATCTAGCACATTCATTACTTATTGAATTAGCTGCCATCAGAAGAGAAAACAAAGAAATTAAATACCTTAGACCTGATGCAAAATCTCAAGTAACACTAGAATATGATGATAATAACAAACCTGTAAGGATTGATTCTATCGTTATTTCAACGCAACACGATGATTTTGATTCTGAAAAGAAAATGTTAGACAAAATTAAAGCTGATATCATTAAAGTTTTAATTCCAAGGGTTATGAAAAAATACCCTAAATACAAATCATTGTTTAACGAAAAGATTAACTACCACATCAACCCAACTGGAAAATTTGTGATTGGTGGACCACATGGAGATACTGGCCTAACAGGTCGTAAGATTATCGTAGATACTTACGGAGGCAAAGGAGCTCATGGAGGTGGTGCATTTTCTGGTAAAGATCCATCAAAAGTAGACCGTTCTGCGGCATATGCAACACGCCATATCGCTAAAAATATGGTTGCTGCTGGGTTATGTGATGAAGTATTGGTACAAGTTTCTTACGCAATTGGAGTTGCAAAACCGATGGGGATTTACATTAATACCTATGGTACATCAAAAGTAAAAATGACGGATGGTGAAATAGCTAAAAAAATCGAAAAGATTTTTGATATGAGACCTTATGCTATTGAACAACGTTTAAAATTACGTAATCCCATTTATTCGGAAACTGCAGCTTACGGACATATGGGTCGTAAGAATGAGATAGTTTCTAAAACTTTTAAATCACCAGGTGGAAAAGACATAAAAGTAAAAGTTGAATTATTTACTTGGGAGAAGTTAGACTACGTAGAAAAGGTGAAAAAAGAGTTTAAATTAAAATAATAGTATATAATTAAACAAAAAAGCCACGAAATATTTCGTGGCTTTTTTGTTTTGCGGAATTGATTAAATATGCAGGATTATAAATAAACCTGCATTTGTTAAACCAACTGGTGGCACGACTTAAGTCGTGCC